>NZ_JASZYB010000001.1:0-1446709 GCF_030317205.1 Variovorax sp. J2L1-78
GGGCGAGATCAGTGCGGCGAGCCACGAGCAGACGCAGGGCATCGAGCAGATCAACCAGGCGATCACGCAGATGGACCAGGTCACGCAGCAGAACGCGGCCCTGGTGGAAGAGGCTGCGGCCGCTGCCGCCTCGCTGCAGGAGCAGGCCGGGAGTCTGGTCGAGGCCGTGAGCATCTTCCGCATCGCAGAAGGCGCCAGCGCGGTCGAGCCGCGCTTCACGCCGGTGGTGGCGAAGCCGGCCGTCCGCAGCGTCGCTCCCACCCCGCGCGCCTCGGCCGCCGGACGGACGGTCGCGCTGCAAGCCAAGAAGCCGGCACCGAAGGCCCTGCCGGCCGGCGACGACGGCGACTGGGCCGAGTTCTGAAAACCATGTCCCCATAGGCACATCCATGCACTCTTCCGCCACGCCCCCTGCGTTCGTCTCGCTGGTTCGCACCCTCAGTGTCCGCGCCACGCTCGCGATCGTCGCGGTGACGGCATTGATCCTGGGTGTGTTCTACATGCTGGCGTCGACCCAGCACCGGGAGAGCGCCGCGCAATACGCCCACGCCAAGGCGGAGGCGATCGCCAAGTCGCTCGACATCTTCGACCAGACGATGCAGCTCAACGCGGAGAACGCGTTCGGCGTGTTCCGCCGCCAGTTCACCGCGGCGTTCGTGCTGGACGACGCGGCGAAGGGTGTGTTGAGCATGGGGGGCGTGCCGATCGATGCGGCATCGACCCACGAGGTGGATCAGTTCGCCAGCAGCTTCGCCGGCGCCAATGCGACGGTGTTCGTGGCGGTCGGCGAGGACTTTCGCCGCGTCACCACCTCGGTGAAGAAGGAGAACGGCGAGCGCGCGGTCGGCACGCTGCTCGACCGCAAGAGCGCCGCCTACCCGCTGCTGCGCAGCGGCAAGCGCTTCATGGGCCGGGTCACGCTGTTCGGCCGGCCCTACATCACGGTCTACGACCCGGTGCGCGACGCGTCGGGCCAGGTGGTCGCGGTGCTGTACATCGGCCTCGATATCTCCCAGCAGCAGGCCGCCTTCGCGGAGGCCGTCAAACAGACGCGCATCTTCGACCAGGGCGGTCTCTACATTCTCGATCCGGCCGGCGAAGGCCGGCTGGTGTTTCATCCCACGGCCGCGGGCAAACCGCTCGCGGGCGTGCTCGGTGCCGGCGCGGCCGCGTGGGCGCGCCGCGTCACCGAGCCCGGTGTGCTCTGGATCGACGACGCCCCGGCCGTGCTGGCGCAGGGTGTCGACGGGCGCCGCTATGCCTCGGTGGCCCAGAGCCAGATGACCGGTTGGCGCGTCGTGGCCGAAGTGCCGGCCGCCGAGGTCCTGGACCCGCTGTACCGGCAGATGGCCGGCCTCGGCGCCTTCATCGCTGTGGCCGCGGCGCTGCTCGGCGTGGCGCTCGTGGTGTACATCCGCCGCACCGTGCGGCCGTTGACGGTTCTGAGCCAGCATGTTCAACGCATCGGCGACGGTGACCTGTCGCAGCCCCTCACCTCGCCGCGGCGCGACGAGATCGGCGCCATCACACGCGCCGTCGAAACCATGCGCGATGCGCTGGTGCGGGTGGTGAGCCAGGTGCGCCAGGGCACGGACACGATCGCCACGGCCTCGAGCCAGATCGCCTCGGGCAACCAGGACCTGTCCTCGCGCACCGAAGAGCAGGCCAGCTCGCTGGAGCAGACGGCGGCCTCGATGGAAGAACTGACATCGACGGTCAAGCAGAACGCGGACAACGCCCGCCAGGCCAACCAGCTCGCCTCGTCGGCCTCGGAAGTCGCCGTGCGCGGTGGCAGCGTCGTCGGCCTGGTGGTCGACACGATGAGCGCGATCAATGCATCGAGCAAGAAGATCGTCGACATCATTTCCGTCATCGACGGCATCGCCTTCCAGACCAACATCCTGGCGCTGAACGCGGCGGTGGAAGCGGCTCGCGCCGGCGAGCAGGGCCGCGGCTTTGCGGTGGTGGCCTCCGAAGTGCGCAGCCTGGCGCAACGCTCGGCCGCCGCGGCCAAGGAAATCAAGGTGCTCATCGACGATTCGGTGGGCAAGGTGGGGACCGGCAGCCAGCAGGTGGCCGAAGCCGGTCGCACCATGGACGAGATCGTCGCCAGCGTGAAGCGGGTGACCGACATCATGGGCGAGATCTCGTCGGCCAGCCAGGAGCAGACCTCGGGCATCGAGCAGGTCAACCAGGCCATCGCGCAGATGGACCAGGTGACGCAGCAGAACGCGGCGCTGGTGGAGGAGGCCGCCGCGGCCGCCTCGTCGCTGCAGGAGCAGGCCGGCCACCTGGTGCAGGCCGTCGGGGTGTTCCGCGTGGGCGAAGAACGCTGAGAACACCGCCCAAACGGGGAGAAGAGGGGTGAAAGCCTCGCTGTTTGGCCCATCGAACCCTCTTCAGATTCGGGCGGCCCTGCCGATAAACAGTCAACGGCATCGCACGGTGCCCTTCACATCTCTACCAAACAGGTATCCAAGCATATGGCCGGCAACATGTTCCTGACGGGCCTCAGTGGCCTCAACGTAGCGCGCAGCTCGTTGGTCACCACCGCCCACAACACCGCCAACGTCTACACGGCAGGCTACAGCCGCCAGGTGGCGCAGATCTCGACCAACGGCGCGATCGCCACGGGCTCCGGCTTCGTCGGCATGGGCGCGCTGGTGACCACGACCAGCCGCAGCTATGACAGCTACCTGACGGCGCAGCTCAACACCGCGCAGTCGGTGGCAGCGGGCCTGACCAGCTACGGCACCCAGATCGACCGCATCGACTCGCTGCTGGCCGACAAGACCTCCGGCATCAGCCCGCTCATGCAGAGTTTCTTCACGGCGACGCAGGGCGTGGCCAACACGCCGGCCGACCCGGCCGCACGCCAGCAGCTCATCAGTTCGGCGCAGGCGCTCGCCACCAAGTTCCGCTCGACCGACCAGTACCTCACCGACCTGAACGGCTCGGTCAACGACCAGATCAAGGGCAGCGTCGAACAGATCAACACCTACGCCACGCAGATCGCCAGCCTGAACCAGCAGATCAGCCAGCTCACCGCGACGTCCGGCGGCCAGCCGGCGAACGACCTGCTCGACCAGCGCGACCAGCTCGTCAGCCAGCTCAGCCAGATCGCCGACATCAAGGTGCTCGAGCAGGACAGCGGCAAGTACAACGTCTTCATCGCCACCGGCCAGTCGCTGGTGGTGGGCGACCGTGCGGCGACGATGATGGCCGTGCCCTCGGCGGCCGACCCGACCCGCACGGCCGTGGCGCTGGTCGGCCTGGCCGGCAACGTGATGGAACTCAGCCCCAATGCCATCACGGGCGGCTCGCTCGGTGGCCTGATGTCCTTCCGCACCGAAACGCTGATCCCCACGCAGAACGCCATCGGCCGCCTGTCGATCGCCCTGGCCGACGCCTTCAACGACCAGCACAAGCTGGGCGTCGATCTCACGGGGGCGTTGGGTCAAGACTTCTTCGCGGTGGGGTCGCCCGGCGTGCTCAGCAATGCCCGGAACACCGGGAACGCCGTCATCTCGGCCAGCGTGACCGACACCTCCGCGCTCACCACCAGCGACTACTCCGTCGAGTACAAGGACGTGGCCGGCACGCCCACCTATGTGGTGACGCGTGTCTCGGACAAGGCACCGGTCGGCAGCTTCACGACCTTCCCAGCCACCTTCGACGGCGTCACCGTCGCACTGGACAGCGGCGCGCCGACGCTCGGCGACACCTTCACGGTGCAGCCCACCCGTACCGGCGCGCGCGACATGACCGTGCAGGTGCTCGATCCGGCCAAGGTGGCCGCGGCTTCTCCCGTGGTCACCGGCAACACCGCCACCAACCAGGGTTCGGGCCTGCTGGGCAAGGCCACGATCAACGCCGGCTACCTCGCCGCGCCGCTCGCGTCGAACGTCACCATGAGCTACGACGCCGCCACCGGCACGCTGTCGGGCTTCCCGGCCACGTCGGCCGTGACCGTCACCTTGGCCGACGGCACGTCGACCGTGTACGCGGCCGGTACGCCCGTGCCCTACACCGCCGGTGCGAGCATCAGCTTCGATGGCATTTCGGTGAAGCTGACCGGCGCCCCGGCCAATGGCGACACCTTCACCATCGGCAAGAACGTCGGCGGCGTGTCGGACGGCAGCAATGCGCTGCTGCTGGCGGGCCTGCAGCGCGCGACCATCATCGGTGGCCGCACCAGCACCTTCAACGGTGCCTATGCCCAGTTGGTGAGCACGGTGGGCAACCGCGCCATGGAAGTCGGGGTCGCCGAGAAGACGCAGGTCAGCGTCGCCGCCCAGATCAAGATGAGCCAGCAGTCGGTGTCCGGCGTCAACCAGGACGAGGAAACCGCCAACCTGCTGATGTTCCAGCAGATGTACCAGGCGAACGCCAAAGTGATCCAGACCGCCTCGACGATGTTCGACGCGATCCTGGGCATCAGCAACTGAGCCCCCGCTTCTTTCGAATCCAGGAGTCATGATGCGTATCAGCACCAGCACCTTTTACGAGCGCAACCTGTCTGCCTTGAACTCGCAGCAGCAGCAACTCTTCCGGACCCAGCAGATGCTGTCGGCCGGCACCAAGTTCCTGACCGCCGGCGACGATCCGGTGGCGGCCACCCGCGTCCTCGGCGTGACGCAGACCCTGTCGGAGTCCAAGCAGTTCGCCACCAGCCGCGAACGTGCCATGCTCACCCTGTCGCACGAGGAAACGGCGCTGGACAGCGCCACGACGATCCTGCAGGACATCAAGACGCTCACCGTGCAGGCCGGCAACGGCACGCTGTCGGACGCCGACCGTGCGACGCTGGCGACCACGCTGCAGAGCAAGCTCGACCAGCTCGTCGCGGTGGGCAACACCGACGACGGCAACGGCCAGTTCCTGTTTGCGGGCTACAAGAGCGGCAGCGCGCCGTTCGCGACCAGCGCCGGTGGCGCCATCCAGTTCGTGGGTGACCAGGGCCAGCGCATGATCCAGGTCGACGTGGCACGCCAGATGTCGAGCTCGGACGACGGCCGCTCGGTGTTCCAGTCGGTCCAGGGCGGCGCCGGCTACGTGACCTCGGGTGGGGCGGCGAACACCGGCACCGGCATCTTCGGTGCGGTGAGCGTCGTGGATGCCACCGCGGCCAACTACGGCAAGGATTTCGTCGTCAGCTTCGCGGCCGGCGCCTACACCGTCACCACCAACGACACGCCGCCGGTCGTCGCGGCCACCGGCGCCTTCGTGGCCGGCACGCCGATCGCCTTCGGCGGCGTGCAGCTGAGCATCTCCGGCACGCCCGCCGACGGCGACACCTTCGCCGTCACGACGGCCAAGAACGCCGGCACCGATGTGTTCGCCAGCATCGGCCAGTTGGTGACCGCCCTGCGTACGCCGCTGGAAGGCGGCGGCGAACCGGCGCGCGCCAAGTTGCTCAATGCGCTGAGCACCGCCAACGTCAAGGTGACGAACGCACACGACAACGTCCTGACGATCCGCTCCTCGGTCGGCTCGCGCATGAACGAGATCGATGCGCTCGACGATGGTGGCGCCTCGCGCGACCTGATGGAGAAGAGCTACCTCTCGAGCATCGAGGATCTGGACCTGACCAGCGCCATCTCGGACTTCTACCAGCGCGAAACCTCGCTCAAGGCCACGCAGCTGACCTTCGCCCGCCTGTCGAACATCGCGCTGTTCAACTACATCTGACCGGCCGACCCATCGACCGGGCAAGGGCGCAGGCGGCCCGCCCGATCAGGGCCAGCCACCAGGCCGCATGCGCGCGTCTAGCCAGGCCGTCATGGCCTCGCGCGACAGGGGCCGCGCGAACAGGTAGCCCTGCCCCTTGTCGCAGTTCAGCCCCGTCAGGGCGGTGGCCTGCTCTTCCGTCTCGATCCCCTCGGCGACGGTCCGCATGTTCAGGCTGCGCGCCACGAGAATCACGGCCTCGATCAGGACGCGGTGGTGGTCGCTGCTTCCGACCTGCATGACGAACGACCGGTCGATCTTGAGCACGTCGATGGGCAGCAGATGCAAGGTCGCCAGCGACGAATAGCCGGTGCCGAAGTCATCGAGCGCGACGGTGACGCCCAGCGCCTTGAGGTCGTGCAGACTCCGCTGAACCCGATCGTCCTGCGCCGCCAGGCTTTCCGTCACTTCCACCTGCAGCGCCACGGCATCCAGGCCGCTCGAAGCCAGCGCCTGCCGGACATGGTCGGCGTGGTCGGACCCGAGCAGCTGCGCGCGCGAGACGTTCACCGACACGCTGCGCGGCGCATGGGCGCCGAACTGGCGCTTCCATGCGACGCAGGCCCGGCAGGCTTCGTTCAGGACGAATCGGCCGAGCTCCGTGATCAGGCCTGTCTCTTCCGCGATCCCGACGAACTCCAACGGTGGCACGCTGCCCAGCGACGGATGGTTCCAACGCACCAGGGCTTCCATCCCGATGCACTGCCGGCTCGCCAGCGACACGATCGGCTGGTAGGCCACCGCGAGATCCCCGCGGCCGACCGCGCCGCGCAGGTCGGTCTCGATGGTGGCGCGCCGGGCGGCGCGCAGCTTCATCGCGGGGTCGAACACGCTGTAGCCGGCGCCGCCGGCGCGTTTCGCTTCGTCCATGGCGAGGCTGGCGTCCAGCATCAGAGAGTCGGCGCTGCCCGCGTCGCGCTGCCCGAGCACCACGCCCACGCTCGCGCTCACGTGCTCGGGCTGGTGGTCGATCGCGTAGGGCTCGCCCAGCGCGTCCACCAGCTTCTTCGCCAGCTGCGCCGCCACGTCGCGGTGCGCCATCTGGCGCGCCACGACGAGGAATTCATCCGCGCCCAGGCGGGCGGCGAGCAGCCCGCGGGCCCCGAGCGCCTCGATCGCGCCGCCCGGTGCGACCAGCCGGGCCAGTCGGTCTGCCGCCAGCCGCAGCAGCAGGTCGCCCGCCGCCTGACCGCGCGTGGTGTTGATGCGGTGGAAGCGATCGAGGTCGATGAAGGCGATGGAGAAGAGGCCATCGGGCGAGGTCGCGGCGTGGGTCCGTGCCGCCTCGATGTGTTCGGCGGCGACGGCGCGGTTGGGCAGCGCGGTCAGCTCGTCGCTGCGCGACAGGTCGCGCAAGCGCTGTTGCAGGTGCTGCTCTTCGTCGTGCACCGCCTGCGTGATGTCGCTGATCGTGGCCATCCATGTCTGCGCGTCGAGCCGCACCAGCCGCAGGCCCAGGGTCGACAGCGTGCCTGGCCGGGCGCGATCGCCGATCGGGATGGGCAGCGTCCTGTCGCCCACGGTGTTGCCCGGGCTGGTGTGCGCAGTGGCCTGGGCACAGAGCCCGGGCGCGAAAGGCTCGAGCACATCGAACAGATTGGTCAGGGCGCCGGCCCGGGTCAGCGGCATGAGCAGCGACGCGGCCATCGGATTGATCATGGTGATCTCCCCGTCGAGCTCGGTCTGCAGCAACCCGATGGGCGCCTGGTACAGGAACTGGATCAGCGCGTCGTAGGCGACGCTGTCTGTGCACATCTGGCTGTGGCGCAGTTCGCGGTCGCGCTTGACCGACAGGGTCACGTCGTCCAGCACCGCCATGAATCGATCGGCGTCGAGCTTGACCAGGGTGAGCGACAGGATCTGTGCGTCTTCGCGGCCCGGCACGCCCGCACGGGTCTGGATGTGGACGGCGTCGCAGACCCTGCCGTGCAGGGGGGCGTAAGCGCGTGCCCGATAGGCCAGGTCCGGGACCACCGACGCCAGGACGGTGAAGAGGTTCGAGAGGTCCCCCTCTTTGGCCAGCGGCATCAGCAGCTGTGCACACAGCGGGTTGATCAGCACGGTGCCACCGTCGCGCGAGAGCTGCGCCAGACCGACCGGCGCCATGTAGAGAAACTGCAGCAGCGCCTCGTAGTCCTGTTCCAGGGTCGACGGCGCGCTGTCGCCGGGAATCACTGCTGCCTCTGCACGAAGAGATGGCGCAGGGGGATCGCCGGGTCGGCCAGCAGGCGCAGCTTGACCTTGACCGGTCGCATGCGCAGGGTCAGGACGTAGTCGATCGTCTCGTCGAGCGTGCCGCCGGCCTGCGCCGTGTCCTCGAAGCGCTGGGCCACCATGAAATTGTTCATGCAGGGCGCGACCACGGTGAAGAAGGCATGGCCCACCACGCGATCGAGCGAGAGCCCGGCCATCCGCGACTCATGTGCGTTGTAACGCCGAACGACACCCCCGGCATCGAACCCGATGACGCCGAATTCGAGGGCGTCGAGGTCGGCCGCAGAGGCGCGACCCAGGAAGGCTGAAACGTCGGCGGGGGCCACGTCGAAGGCGGTCAAGACGGGCTGCGTCATCGGACTGGCTTTCGAAAAAAGAGTTGCTGCTCGACCGTCACGGCGGGTCTGGGGACTTGCCGACCGTGGTCGGAAACAAAGACCGAAGTCTTATGTCGTCCGGAGGGCCCTCGTGTAGGAAGAGGCGCCATCGCTGGCGACGCCGGGGCGATGAATGTGAACGATGGTCGGCGCCGGGGGCGGGTGGCGCGGGCTTATGGCCCGCGCAGGGCCTGCGTGAAGCGCAGCACCCCTGCCGCGCTCTCCGCGAAGCGCGGCTCGAGGAAGGCGCCGAGGTTCGGGATCAGCAGCAGCAGCATCGCGATGCCCGCCAGCAGCGTGAGCGGAAAGCCCACGGCGAAGATGCTGAACTGCGGCGATGCGCGGTTGAGGATGCCCATGGCCAGGTTCAGGATGAGCAGGGCCGTCACGAGGGGCAGCGACAGCATCAGGCCGCTGGCGAACACCTGGGAGCCGCCTTGCACCAGGAACATCCATCCGCCGGCGGACCAGGGCGCGTCGCCGATGGGCAGGGTCTGGAAGCTCTCGGCCAGCACGCTCACCAGCAGTAGGTGCACGTCCAGGGCCAGGAAGAGCAGCATGGCCAGCAGGTTGAGCAGGCGCCCGACCACCATCGTGGTGCCGCCGGCCATCGGGTCGAAGAAGGATGCGAACGACAGGCCCATCTGCAGGCTGATGTATTCGCCGGCCGCCTGCACGGCCGCGAACACCAGGCGCATGACGAAGCCCATCGCACCGCCGATGAGCACCTGCTGGACGATGATCCAGATCCCCCCGGGCGAGACGATCGGCACGGCGGGCACCGGCCCGATCGCCGGGGTGAGCACCACCGCCAGGATGGCGGCGATGCCGACCTTCACCTGGCGCGGCACCGACTTTTCGCTGAAGACCGGCGCGGTGCTCATCAGCGCGAGCATGCGCACGAAGGGGTAGAAGAAGGTGGTCAGCCAGACGGTCAGCTCCGCCGAGGTGACCGAGAAGACGGCCGGCATCAAGGGCTCAGCCGACGAGCGTGGGGATGCTGCCGAACAGCTGGCGGATGTAGTCGACCATGTTGCCGAGCATCCACGGGCCGGCGATCACGAGCGTGGCGAACACCGCCAGCAGCTTCGGGATGAAGGACAGCGTGGCCTCGTTGATCTGCGTGGCCGCCTGGAAGATGCTGATCACCAGGCCGATGATGAGCGCGACCAGCAGCATCGGGGCGCCCAGCAGCAGCGCCACGTTGATGGCCTGGTTGCCCATGGTCATGATGGTTTCGGGGGTCATGGCTCGGGTTCCGTCGCGAAAGACTGGGCGGGAGGGGCTAGGTGAAGAAGCTCTGCGCCAGGGCGCCGATGAGCAGCTGCCAGCCGTCGGCCAGCACGAAGAGCATCAGCTTGAAGGGCAGGGCGATGCTGGCGGGCGGCACCATCATCATGCCCATCGACATCAGCACGCTGGCCACCACCATGTCGATGATCAGGAAGGGGATGAAGATGGTGAAGCCGATCTGGAAGGCCGTCTTGAGTTCGCTGATGACGAAGGCCGGCAGCAGGATCCGCAGCGGCACGTCTTCGGGGCCCTGCATTTCCGGTACCTTGGCCAGCTTGGCGAACAGGGCCAGGTCGTTCTCGCGCGTCTGGCGCAGCATGAAGGTCTTGAAGGGCTCGATGCCGCGGGTAAGGGCGGTCTCGACGGTGATCTTGTTCTCGGAGAAGGGCTTGTAGGCGTCGGCGTAGACCTTGTCGAAGACCGGCGACATGACGAAGAAGGTGAGGAACAGCGACAGACCGACCAGCACCTGGTTGGGTGGCGACGACTGCGTGCCGATGGCGGTGCGCAGCAGGCCCAGCACGATCAGGATGCGGGTGAAGCTGGTCATGCTCAGCATCAGCGCCGGCAGGAAGGTCAGCGAGGTCAGCATCATCAGCGTCTGGACGCTGAGCGACCAGGTCTGGCTGCCGCCCGGGCCGGGGGTGCTGGTCACGCCCGGCAGGCCCTGGGTCCAGGCGGCCAGCGGCAGCGTGGCCGCCAGCAGCGCCAGCGCGATGCGCAGGCTGCGAAGAACGGTGCGTGGGGTCATGCGGTCGGTCGGCTCTTGACGCCCAGCGATTCGCGGAACTTCTGCGCGAAGAGGTCGAGCGGGCGCTGCAGGGCGGCCGGCGTGGCCGTGCCGGCGGCGGCGTGCGCGCCGGGCTTGGCCGGCAGGGTGTGCAGTGTCTGGATCTGGCTGGCGGTGACGCCCAGGACCAGCCAGGTGCCGTCGATCTCGACCACCACCACGCGTTCGCGCTGGCCCAGGGACGAACTCGACACCACCTTCACGACGTTGCCGGTACCGAAGCGTTGCAGCCCGAAGCGGCGGGCGGCCCAGGCGCACAGGAAGATCAGGCCCAGCACCATCGCCATGCCGAAGGCCGCCTGCAGCACCCCACCGGCACCGACCGCCACGGGGGCGGCTTCGGCCACCGGTGCGGGCACGGTCGGCAGCGACGCGTGCGCGCCCGCGGCGGCCAGCCAGCCGCACACGAGGGCGGTGTGCGAGCGCCAGCGCAGCAGGTTCATGAACGTGCGAGCTTCTGCATGCGTTCCGACGGCGTGATGATGTCCGTCAGGCGAATGCCGTACTTGTCGTTCACCACCACCACTTCGCCCTGGGCGATAAGGTAGCCGTTGATCAGCACGTCCAGCGGCTGGCCGGCCAGGCCGTCGAGCTCGACCACCGAGCCCTGCGACAGCTGCAGCAGGCTCTTGATGGTGATGCGGGTACGGCCGATCTCGGCGGTCAGTTGCACCGGCACGTCGAGCACGCGGGCCAGGTCGAGCCCGGCGACGCCGCTGGCCGCCGTCGGCGCGTCCATCGGCTGGAAGACCTGCGCGGTGGCGGGCGTTGCAGCAGGTGCCGGTGCCGGCGTGGGGGCCGGGGCAGGCGCCGGTGTGGCGGCGGTCTGTTCGGCCATCGCAGCCGCCCAGTCGTCCATGTCGTCGGAAGCAGGGGTGTTGTCAGTCATGGTCGCTCTTCGGGTCGGTGTCTTGGTGGGTGATCATGTGCTGCACGCGCAGCGCGTAACGGTCGTTCGAGGTGCCGAAGGTGCAGTCCATCACCGGGATGCCGTCGACATTGGCGGTGACGGTGGTGGGGAGCTCGATCGGCAGCACGTCGCCGACTTCCAGCGCGAGCACCTTGCCGATGGTGGAGGTCATCTGCACGAAGTTGGCGACGAGCTCGACGTCGGCCGACTGCATCTGGCGCGACATCTGCGTCACCCAGCGCTTGTCGACCTCGACCTCGTCCTGGATCGGGTTGGACAGCTGGTTGCGGATCGGCTCGATCATCGAGTAGGGGATGCACACGTGCAGGAAGCCGCCCACCGGGCCGAACTCGATCTGCAGCGTGGTGTTCACCACCACCTCGTTGGCCGCCACGATGTTGGCCAGCTTGCCGTGCATCTCGGCGCGCACGTAGTCGAAGTCCAGCGGGAAGACCGGCTTCCAGGCGTCGCCATAGCATTGCAGCGACAGGTCGAGCAGGCGCTTGATGATGCGTTGCTCGGTGCGCGTGAAATCGCGGCCTTCCACGCGGACGTGGTAGCGGCCGTCGCTGCCGAACAGGTTGTCGACCACCAGAAACACCAGCTTCGGGTCGAACACGAACAGTGCGGTGCCGCGCAGCGGCTTCATGTGCAGCATGTTGATGTTCGCCGGCACCGGCAGGTGGCGCACGAACTCGCCGTACTGCTGGATCTGGATCGGCCCGACCGAGATGTCCGGGCTGCGCCGCATGAAGTTCAGCAGGGCGCCGCGCAGGCCGCGTGCGAAGCGCTCGTTGATGACCTCCAGCGTGTGCATGCGGCTGCGCACGACACGGTCGGGCGCACCCAGGTCGTAGGCGGGCAGGCCGGTTTGCGCAGGCGCGCTGGTCGTGGCGGTCTGGTCGACCGTGCCGCCGGTGACGCCCCGCAGCAGGTCATCGACCTCGTCCTGCGAGAGGACTTGTTCATAGGCCATGGGTCGGTTGCCTGAAAGTGGTCACTGCACCACGAAGGTGTTGAAGGAGATGCTCGAGACGCCCTGCGGCGGGAGGTCGGCCGACAGCGGCGCGTTGATCGCCGTGCGGATTTCCTCGGCGAGCTTGGACTTGTCTTCGGTCGTCACCAGCGATTCGGGCTGGCGGTTCGACAGCAGCATCAGCACACGGCTGCGCAGCTCGGGCATGAATTCGACCACCTGTGCCTTGGCCTTCTCGTCCTTCACCTTGAGGGCGATGCCCACGTGCAGGAAGCGGGCGCGGCCTTCGGACTGCAGGTTGACGGTGAAGGGTTCGAGCGCGACGAAGATCGGCTTCTCGGCGACCTTGGCGGCCGGTTCCGCTTCGGCCTTTTTGCCGGCGGCGAGATAGAAGTAGCCGCCACCGGCGAGTGCGCAGAGGGTGACCGCGCTCAGGACGATGATCAACAGTTTCGGCGAACGCGAAGACGGTGCGGCAGAGACGGGTGCGGTGCTGGTGGCCATGGGTGGAGCTGGTTGCGGTATGGGTCTTATTCTTGGCGAACTCGTCGCGGGCGCAACGGGGGATCAAGCGGGCAAAAGCGCGTCAGATCCCGGCATTGCGGTTGCTTTCCGGTCAGGCGAAGGTGTCGACGACGCCCTCGGGGCGGGTGTTGCGCACGGCGGCGGCAGGCACCGCGCTCGAGGCCACCGTGCCGCTGCGTGCGGCACCGGGGTAGGCACTGCCGCCGTTGCCGCCCGAGCGACCCGACGGGTTATCGCTGGCGAAGCTGCTCTGGCTGCCCGGCTGGCGCGTATCGGCGCCCACGGCGGTCTGGCCCAGGCTGATGCCGTGTTCGGCCAGCGTGGTGCGCAGTTGCGGCAGCGCGGCCTCGACCGCCTTGCGAACGCTTTCATGGCCCGAGACGAACATCGCCTGGGCCTGGTCGTCGCCGAGCTTGAGCGTGATCTGCAGCGGGCCGAGGTTCTCGGGGTTGAGGTTGAGCTGGGCGGTGTGCATGCCGCTGGCGCTCATGCGCAGCATCTGCTGGCCGAGGGCGGGCGCCCAGGCATCGCTGTCGACCGGTGGCGCCAGCGAGAGCACGGGCACGCGGCTCTCGGTCGTGGCGGCGCCGTTGCCGATGCCGGCGCTGCCGGGCTGGGCCGCCATCCATGCGAGCGGTGTGTTGGGCGCGCTGTCGTCGGCCAGGCCGGCGTCGTTGCCGGTGGCGGCTTCGATGCGGGCGGCCAGCAGATCCAACGGGTCGGCCTCGGCGGTTGCGGCGGCGGCCGTGGTGGTGGTGACCGCGGTGGCGGCCGTGTCGCGGCTGGCGGCGTCGGTGCGGCCCGTGCGAGCGGCGGGCGCTGGCGTGGCCGGCACGGTGCTGGCCAGCGCGGCGTTGAGCAGCGACGGGGCGACCGGCGTGGCCGGCACCGCCGCGGCGTCTGCCTTCGCGGTGGCAGCGGCAGCGTCGGCCTGGGCCGAGACGGCTGTCGACGTCTTGCCGGCCGCGGCGCGCAGGGCATCGGTGGCGCTCGCGTCGGCGGGCGCGCCGTCGGCGAGCGCGGCCTTGGCCGCGGCTTCGGCCGTCGGCAGGTCGGGTTCGGTCACGGCCTTGGCGGCGTCGGCCACCGTGTCGGTGCCTGCCAGGGCCGCCTGCACGTCGGTGCGTTCGGTGGCCGTGGCGGCACCGCGCAGGGCGGCCGCAGTGACGGCTTCGGCGCCGGTGCGTGCGGCCGCCGTCGTGACCTGGGCCGACACGGCGGGTACGAAGAAGTCGAGGTTCGGGATCTGGGGCAGGGTGTCGTCCTTGGGCACGGACGCGCCGCGGCGTGGCGTCCCGGGGCGCGCGGTCGCGCTGTCGGTGGGGTCGCTAGCGTCGGTGTTGGCCTGCGACGCACGCGAGCGGTCGAGTGCCGCATGGAAGCTGCGGCCCTGCGGCTCGTCCGCTTGGCGGCCGCGTGCCGGCGACGAGGTGGACGAGAGGCCGGGCGAGACGAGTGCTGCGGGGGAGACGAGTGCGGGCATGGGGGCTCCTGGGGTCAGAGGGTCGGGTTCGCGGCGCGGTCGAAGAACTTGCGCGTGGCGCGTTCGTCGCTTTCGCGCTGTTCGCGCTTGGCCTGGACGAGCATTTCCTGTTGGCGCACGCGCTCGGCCAGGGTGTCGAAGGAGCTCTGGCGGCGCTTCTGGTGCTGCCAGTCGACGCGGCCGTGGTCCAGGCGGGTGGTGGCCTGCGCGACGATGGCGCGCTGCTGGTCGATGGCGCCGTCGAGCGTGACCAGGAAGTTCTGGTAGTTGCGCAGCTTGGCGGCGGGCATGCCGTGGACCATCAGGTCGTTCAACTGGTTCACGTAGTCCTGCCGGTACTGCATCAGCAGCTCGAGCTTCTGCGTGCTGGTGATGCGCGCGGTCTGCAGGGCGCCCAGGCGGATCGCGGCCTTGTCGGTCTGCGTGCGCGCCAGTTCGGTGAGCATGTCGAGGGGAAGCTTGGTGGACATGGGACTCCTTGAGATCCTTGAAAAGGGGTCAGGCCGCGCGGGCCGGTTCGAAGAGGCTTCGCATCCGGGAGATGGAGGCGTCGTAGTCGGTGCGCTCGTCCATCGGCTGCTGCAGGAAGGCCTCGATCTTTGGGTACATCGCGATGGCCTGGTCGAGCTGCGCGTCGTGGCCCGGGGCGTAGGCGCCGACGCTGATCAGGTCGCGGTTGCGCTGGTAGCGCGACAGCATCTGCTTGAAGCGGCGCACGGTCTCGAACTGCGCCGGCTCGATCAGCGCCGTCATGGCGCGGCTGATCGAGGCCTCGATGTCGATCGCCGGGTAGTGGCCGGCTTCGGCCAGCGAGCGCGACAGCACGACGTGGCCGTCCAGGATGGCGCGCGCCGAGTCGGCGATCGGGTCCTGCTGGTCGTCGCCCTCGGACAGCACCGTGTAGAAGGCCGTGATGGAGCCGCCGTTGCCGTCGGCGTCGCGCGCGCCGTTGCCGGCGCGTTCGACCAGTGCGGGCAGCTTGGCGAAGACCGAGGGCGGGTAGCCCTTGGTGGCGGGCGGTTCGCCCACGGCCAGCGCGATCTCGCGCTGCGCCATCGCGTAGCGGGTGAGCGAATCCATGATCAGCAGCACGCTCTTGCCCTGGTCGCGGAAGTACTCCGCCAGGCAGGTGGCATAGGCCGCGCCCTGCAGGCGCAGCAGCGGCGAGTTGTCGGCCGGCGCGGCCACCACGACCGCACGGGCCAGGCCTTCCTCGCCGAGCGTGTTCTCGATGAAGTCCTTGACTTCGCGGCCGCGTTCGCCGATCAGGCCGACCACGATCACGTCGGCGCTGGTGTAGCGGGCCATCATGCCCAGCAGCACGCTCTTGCCGACGCCCGAGCCGGCGAACAGGCCCATGCGCTGGCCGCGGCCGACGGTCAGCATGCCGTTGATGGCGCGCACGCCGACATCGAGCACCGAATCGATCGGCGCGCGCGACAGCGGGTTCACCGGCGGGCTCGACAGCGGCACGCGCTTGGCGACGTCCAGCGGGCCGAGGCCGTCGAGCGGACGGCCCGCGGCATCGACCACGCGGCCGAGCATGCCTTCGCCGACCGGCAGCCGCTTGGTGTGGTTGTCGCCGCCAGTGCCGCCAGCGGACATGCGCGGGAACACCCGTGCGCCGGGCAGCAGGCCCGCGACTTCGCTCTGCGGCATCAGGAAGATGCGGTCGCCCGCGAAGCCGACGACTTCGGCCTCGGCGTGGCGAACGGGGTAGCCGGGCGGCAGTTCGATCAGGCAGTCGCTGCCCACGGGCAGCTGCAGGCCGGTGGCTTCGAGCACCAGGCCCACGGCGCGCGTGAGCCGGCCCGAGGCGACGGTGGTGGTGCACCGGGCGATGTCGCTGCGCGCCTGGGTCAGCGCGTCG
Source organism: Variovorax sp. J2L1-78 (assembly GCF_030317205.1). Classification (NCBI taxonomy): domain Bacteria; kingdom Pseudomonadati; phylum Pseudomonadota; class Betaproteobacteria; order Burkholderiales; family Comamonadaceae; genus Variovorax; species Variovorax arabinosiphilus. The sequence continues at coordinate 16,169 of NZ_JASZYB010000001.1, forward strand.
ACCCAGTGCTGGACGTGGGGGTTGGAGGCGACCGTGCCGCTCATCGTGTTCATTCCTGCGCGTCGGCGTCGCGATGGAGCGCCGCGGTCACGCTCTTCCAGCGGGTCTCGAGCGTCGCGTCGATTTCGCCGGCGGGGGACTGCACGCGGCAGCCGCCGCGCTGGATGCTGTCGTCGGGGCGTACCTGCCAGCCGGCCTGCTGCAGCTCGTTGCCCAGGCTGTCCTTCACCAGCGCGACATCGGCCGGGTTCAGCAACAGTCGGGGTTCGCCTTGCAGCGTGGGTTCGGCATGGACCAGGTCCTGCACCAGAGGCAGCAACCACTCGGGCTCGGCGCGGAGGGTGCGGTGCACCACCTGGCGGGCGATGTCCAGGGCCAGCGTCAGCAGCACGTCGGTGATCTCGCGCTCGGCGCCGCGCAAGGCTTCGGGCAGCGAGGTGCTCAGCGCGCGCAGCTGCTCGGCGTGTGCGGTGGCCGCGGCCAGGCCCGTGGCGAGCCCGGCGATGTGGCCCTCGGCGTGGCCGGCGGCCCAGCCCTCGGCGTGGCCGGTCGCGTGGCCTGCGGCGGTGGCTTCCTGGCGGAGGCGCCGCAGCTCAGCCTGGGCGACGCCTACAGGCACGGTCGGCGGGGGCGGCGCTGGCGGCAAGGTCGCCCGGGCGGCGGCCATCCGCCCGGCGGCGGTGGCGCGGCTCGGATCGCCGGCGATGTTGCCCATCTCCCAGCGTTCCCAGGCCGACAGTACCGGCTTGGACGGCGCCGCTTCGGCCTGCGTCGGGGCGCTGCCGCCCGCGCGCGTCGACGCGTACAGCGACGCCAGCCGCGCCGCGGTCGCGGTGGTGGGCTTAGACGAATTCATCGGCACCCGGCGAAGAGATCACGATCTCGCCGGCTTCGGCCAGGCGGCGGGCCGCCTGCAGGATGGTCTTCTGCTCGGCCTCGACCTGCGACACACGGACCGGGCCACGCAGCTCGATGTCTTCGCGCAGCGTCTCGGCGGCGCGGTTGGACATGTTCTTGAGGAACTTGTCGCGCAGCTCGATCGGTGCACCCTTGAGCGCGATGATGAGCGAGTCGGACTCCACTTCCTTGAGCAGGCGCTGGATGCTGCGGTCTTCCAGACCCAGCAGGTTCTCGAAGACGAACATCTCGTCGACGATGCGCTGGGCCAGCGTGTCGTCCAGTTCGCGGACGTGGGCGATGGTTTCCTCCTCGTTCGCGCTGTTCATCAGGTTGACCATCTCCGCCGCAGTGCGCACGCCACCCAGGCGGCTGCGCTTCAAGCCTTCGCCCGACAGCATCTCGGTGAGCACGTCGGTGAGTTCCTTGAGCGCGGCCGGCTGCACGCCGCCGAAGGTGGCCACGCGCACCACCACGTCGTGGCGCAGGCGCGTGGGCAGCTTCTCCAGCACCTCGGCGGCCTTGGCACGGTCGAGGTGGACCAGCAGCGTGGCCAGGATCTGCGGATGCTCGTCGCGGATGAGTTCGGCCACTTCGCTCGCTTCGAGCTGGTTGAGCCGGCCGATGCCGCTGTCGGGCTCTTCCGCCCGGAGGATGTCTTCGAGCAGGTCGCTCGCGCGGTCCTCGCCCAGCGCCTTCTTGAGCACGGCGCGGATGTAGTCGCTCGAACCGAGGTGCAGGGCCGACAGCTGTTCGGTTTCCTCGCGGAATTCGCGCAGCACCGAGGCCAGCTCGGAACGCGAGACCTGGCTCAACTTCGACATCGCGAGGCCGAGCTCCTGCACCATCGCGGTGGGCAGCAGGTTCAGGGCCGCGGCAGCGCGGTCCTCGCCCACGGCCATCAACAGGATGGCGCTCTTACGGGTTCCAACTTCATTGCTCATCGGTCGTCATCCAGTGTTGGATCATGATGGCCACCAGCTTGGGGTCCTGGGTGGCGGCCTCGAGGGCGAAGTCGAGGTCGGCCTTGTGGCGTTCGGCCTCGCGCTGGCGCATGGCTTCGTCCGGGCTCGGGCCTTCATCGGCCACCACCTTGGCGAAGACGTCGTTCTCGTCGATGTCCGCAACCGGGGCCGGTGCCGGCGGCGCCAGGTGCTTGCGCAGCAGCGGACGGGCCACCGCGAACCAGGCAAACAGGGCGAGCAGGGCGATCAGCAGGTACATGCCCAGCGTCTTGGCCAGCGGGATGTTCGCGGGGTCACGCCAGAAGGCCTGTGCAGGGGCTTCCTTCTCGCGTTCGTCGGCGAAGGCGCTGTTGACCACGTTGAGCGAGTCGCCGCGGTCCTGGCTGAAGCCCATGGCTTCCTTCGCCAGGTTGCGGATCTGGTCGAGTTCTGCCGGCGTCAGGGCGCGGCTGGCACCCTTGTCGTCGCCCACGCGGTTGTTCACCACCACGGCCACCGACAGGCGGCGCACGCCGCCGGCGCCCTGCTGCACGTGGCGGATCGAGCGGTCCAGCTCGTAGTTGGTGGTCGTGTCCTTGCGGCTGCTCGACGGGCCGGTGGCAGCGGTCGTGGTGGTGGCGGTGCCGGCACGCTGGGCAGCCTGCGCGGCGGCGACCTGCGCCGGCGTCTGCGGGGTGCCTGGTGGCGTGTTCGGCGGGGTCGTGATCGGCGCGTTCGGTGCGGTGGGCGGCTGGTTCGACAGCGCGCCGGGCACGCCGCCGGGCGGGGTGCCGCCGAGCTGGTTCGATTCGCTCGACTGCTGGCTGCGCATGGCCGCGTTCGCCGGGTCGGTGTTGGGCCGGTACTTCTCGTCGGTGTGTTCCACCACCGAGAAGTCGATGTCGGCCGCCACCTGGGCGCGCACGTTGCCGGTACCCAGGATCGGCTGCAGGATCGCTTCGATGCGGCGGATGTAGCCCTGCTCGATCTCCTGCGTGTACTTCAATTGGCTGACATCCAGGCCGCGTGCGCCGGCGTTGGCCGCCGACAGCAGGTTGCCGCGCTGGTCCACCACCGTCACGCTCTTGGGGTCGAGTTCCGGCACGCTGCTGGACACCATGTGCACGATGGCGCTCACGGCGCCCTCGTCGATGCTGCGGCCGCGGTGCAGGGTCAGAACGACCGATGCCGAAGGCTTCTTCTGTTCGCGCACGAACAGGGAAGGCTTCGGCATGGCCAGGTGCACCCGGGCGGACTCGATGGTGCCGATGGACTCGATGGAGCGCGCCAGCTCGCCTTCGAGCGCACGCTGGAAGTTCACCTGCTCGGCGAACTGGCTGGTGCCGAACTTCTGATTGTCCATCAGTTCGAAGCCGACGCCGCCCGCCTTGGGCAGGCCCTGCGAGGCCAGCTTGAGCCGGACCTCGGGCACGCGGTCGGCCGGCACCAGGATCGCACCGCCGCCCTCGGCGAACTTGTAGGGCACGTTCATCTGGGCCAGCGACGCGATGATCGCGCCGCCGTCGCGGTCCGACACGTTGGTGTAGAGCACCTTGTAATCAGGCCCGCGGCTCCACAGGGCGAAGGCCATGGCGACGGCCACCAGCGCGGCACCGCCGATGATCAGCGGGAGCTTGGGCTGGGCGCGCAGCTTGTCGGTCCACGACGTGGCGCCGGCGGCGGGGGACGTCGGCGCGGCGCCGAGGGTCGCAGCCGAACTCATGCGAAAGCCCCTGTGGCGCCCGCTGGATCCAGATGGTCCATGTTCATGTTCAAGAGGATGAGTCGTCGATGTTCAGTGGCCATGCCGGGCGCCGACAAAGGAGGCCGGCAGGCTTGGGGTACGGCGTTCATTGTCTGGATCGGCGCCGAATTCGATTGGCCGAACAGCCGGGGTTTTCGCCGTCAGTTGGCCCCATGTGAATCGGGGCTTCGCAGGTACGCTGAATAGGCGAGGAGGCACCTGGGTGCTTCTGTAGTCAACCCAAAGTTCACTTAACCCGAGGAACACGACGCCATGTCGATTTCAGCCATCGAATCCGTCCTGCAGCAGATGCGGGCCACTGCCGTGCAGTCCGGCATCACCTCTCCCGCGGGAATCGCCGGCCCTGCGGTGGAGCACGGCGGCTTCGCCGCCGAGCTCAAGCGTTCCATCGACAACATCAGCGGCGCCCAGACCAAGGCCTACGGCCAGGCCGAGGACTTCGAACTGGGCAAGCCGGGCGTGGCGCTCAACGACGTGATGGTCGATCTGCAGAAAGCCAACGTGGCGTTCCAGACCGGGGTGCAGGTGCGAAACAAGCTGGTTTCGGCCTACCAGGAAATGATGAGCATGCAGGCCTGACGCGGGTGGCGCGGTGTGGATCGACGCGCTGCAACTTTTTGGGGCACGCCCCTAAATGTTTGCAAAGCCCTGCCGATAACTAATCCAACGATGGCTTGAGTCCAGCGTTACGGCCCCCCGGGTCGGAGTCCACAACCTTTAGTCAACCAGGAGTCTTCAATGGCGCAAGTCATCAATACGAACAGCCTCTCGCTGCTCACGCAAAACAACCTGAACAAGTCGCAATCGGCCCTCAACACCGCTATCGAGCGCCTGTCTTCGGGCATGCGCATCAACAGCGCCAAGGACGACGCTGCTGGTCAGGCCATCGCCAACCGCTTCACGGCCAACATCAAGGGCCTGACGCAAGCCACCCGCAACGCCAACGACGGCATCTCGATCGCTCAAACGACCGAAGGCGCGCTGACGGAAGTCAACAACAACCTGCAACGCGTCCGTGAACTGTCGGTGCAAGCCGCCAACGGCACGAACTCGGCCAGCGACCTGGACTCGATCCAGTCGGAAATCACCCAACGCCTGGACGAAATCAACCGCGTGTCGGAACAGACCCAGTTCAACGGCGTGAAGGTTCTGTCGGCTGACGCTGGCAAGCTGACCGTGCAAGTCGGCGCGAACGATGGCGAAACCATCGACATCGACCTGCAAGAAATCAGCGCCAAGACGCTCGGCCTCGACGGTTTCAACGTGAACGGCAAGGGCGCCGCCAACAAGGCCGCGACCGCGACCGACCTCCTGATTGCCGGCTTCACCGCAGGTGTGACGGCTGCTGGCGTGACGCCTTACAGCCGCACGCTGACTGCTGCTGCGAACGGTGCCAAGGCCGACGACGTCCTGGCCAAGATGCAGAACGGTGGCACCGTGTCCATCACGGGCGCTGCAACCTACACCTACAGCGCTTCAACCAAGAGCTACACCGCGACGGAAACGGCGCGCACCGCCACGAACACGCTCGCGTCGCTGACCCCGCCGGCTGGCACCAGCGTGACGGCCACCGTCAAGCTCGGCACCAACTCGATGGATGTCAAGATCGACAGCAACGGTGTCATCACCGATGCAGCCGACAACAGCACGCTGTACCTCGACGCCAGCAACAACCTGACCAAGACCGGTTCGGGCGCCACGGTGGCTGCAACGTTGGCGAACCTCGTCGACAACACGAACGGCATGTCGGCCGCTGGTGACTTCATCAAGATCGGTGCGACGGGCGCAACCTACACCGTGAACACCCCGGGTGCAGGCGTTGCCGCGACGTTCGACGTCACCGGCGAACAAGCGACGGCTGGTGCCGTGCAAGCCAAGATCAACGCCGGTGCCGGCAGCATCGACATCGACGGCGCTGGCGGTACCGCTGCCTACGCGGTGGCTGCTGCTGGTGGCGCGGTGACGGGTGCCTTCATGGGCGTGGCCGGTCTCACCACCGTCGCCGCCGAAGTGATCAACCTGAACGACAACGGCAACGTCACGACGTCCAATGGCAGCCTGGTTTACGCCGATGCCACGAAGCCTGGCCAAGTGACGACCAAGGCTGTCAGCGACTCCAAGGCAACGGTCGATCCGCTCGCCGCCCTGGATGCCGCCCTGTCGAAGGTCGACAAGCTGCGCTCCTCGCTGGGTGCGGTGCAGAACCGTTTCGACTCGACCATCGCCAACCTGGGCACCACGGTGACCAACCTGTCCTCGTCGCGTTCGCGCATCGAAGACGCTGACTACGCGGTGGAAGTGTCGAACATGACGCGCGCTCAGATCCTGCAACAAGCCGGTACCTCGGTGCTGTCGCAGGCCAACCAGACCACGCAAGGCGTGCTGTCCCTCCTGCGTTAAGTCGAACCGACGAAACGCGAGAGCCAAGCCAGGTTCCATCCCGCAAGGGGCGGGCCTGGCTACCGCAGGCGCCGGGTCCCGACCCGGCCCCCTGCGCTTTCCTCTGCGGCCTTGCGGTGCAAGACCGCAGAGGAAAGCGAAACCCGCAACCAAGGTGAATGCCATGTCGAACCCCGTGCCTGCCAGCGCCGCTCCGGAAAGCCCGTGGATGCAATTGGCCGTCGGCCGTGCTGCGCCGGCCGCAAGCAGCGCATCGCGGGTGGCCGATGATGCCGAGCCGGAAGCCACGCCCGTGCAGGTCGAGGCGGCAGTCAAGCAGGTCAACGCGGCTCTGGAGATCCGTTCGATCGGGATCCAGTTCGAGATCGACAAGGACACCGACAAGGTCATCGTGAAGGTGATCGACCGCAACACCGGCGAGGTGATTCGCCAGGTCCCGAACGAGGAAGTGGTGCGCATCGCCAAGGTCATGGGCGAGATGTCCGGCCTGCTGGTCGACAGCGCGGCCTGAGCCTCCCCCACATTGTTCCAACGCATTCAGGAAACCCGCACATGGCAACCATCAGCAGCATCGGCGTCGGCGCCAACCTCGACCTGGCCGGCTTGCTCACCAATCTCGAGAAGGCCGAAAGCCAGCCCCTGGTGGCCCTGGAGGCCAAGGCCAAGAGCTACACCAGCAAGCTGTCGGCGTACGGCTCGGTGCAGAGTGCATTGAGCGCGCTGCAGACCGCGGCCCTCAAGCTGTCGGACCCCGCGCTCTTCCAGAGCGTCACCGGCACACCGACCGTCAGCGGCATCCTCTCGGCCTCGGCCACGGACACTAGCGCGTCCGGCAACTACACCATCAAGGTGTCGCAACTGGCGCAGTCGCAGTCCTTGCTCACGACCGGGCAGGCCAACACGACCACCGCGATCGGCAACGGAAAATTCACGATCGACTTCGGCACGGTCACCGGCGGCACGCTCGATCCGGCGACCGGCAAGTACACCGGCGCAGGCTTCACGGTGGACGGCACCCGCGCTGCGAAGACGATCACGATCGACCCGACCAACAACACGCTGGGCGGTATCCGCGATGCGATCAACGCGGCGGATGCCGGCGTGACCGCGACCATCATCAATGACGGCAGCGGCACGCCCAATCGTCTGGTGCTGACCTCGACGCAGACCGGCGAGGCGTCGAGCATGCGGATCAGCGTCGACGGGGCGGCCGACGCGGCCCTCAAGAACCTGCTGGGCAACGACCCGGCCGGTACGCAGAACCTGCAGCAGACCGCGGCCGCGGAGAGCGCGAAGCTCACGGTCAACGGCATCGCCATCACGAGCCCGACCAACACCGTCAAGGAAGCCATCCAGGGCGCGACGCTGACGCTGGTGCAGACCGGCACGACCGGCCTGTCGATGAAGTCGAACACGGCTTCGGTGAAGACGGCGATCAACGATTTCGTCAAAGCCTACAACGCGCTGCAGAGCACTGCCAAGTCGCTCACGACCTACGACGCCGACACCAAGACGGCGGCACCGCTGGTCGGCGACTCGACCCTGCGCAACTTGCAGACCCGCATTCGCCAGACGCTGACCGCGCCGCAGAGCGGTGGCGCCGACGACATGAAGGTGCTCAACGAGATCGGCGTGACCTTCCAGAAGGACGGAACGCTGGCGGTGGATTCGGCCAAGCTCGACAAGGCACTGGACACCAACCTCGCCGGCGTGTCGAAGCTTTTCGCCAGTGCGAGCGACAGTACCGCGGGCTATGGCAAACAGATCGATGCTCTGGTGACCGACCTGAACAAGACCGGCGGCTCGCTGAAGGTCGCGCAGGACGGCGTGACCTCGACCATCAAGCAGCTCGACGAGCAGTACGACCAGGTGCAGGCGCGCGTGGATGCGACGGTGGACCGCTATCGCAAGCAGTTCACCCAGCTCGACGTGCTGATCAACAGCATGAACAACACCAAGGCCTACCTCACGCAGCAGTTCGAGGCGATGAACGCGAGCAGCGGCAAGTAAACGACCAGCCCCGATCGAAAGCAAGTGATGTACACCCCCCACAACTTCCGCAGCGGCGCTGGCGCCTACGCGCGCGTCGGCGTCGAGACGCTGGCCATGAGCGCGTCGCCGCACCAGCTCATCGCGATGCTCTTCGACGGCGCCAAGACGGCGATCGGCATGGCGCGCCATCACATGGGGGCGGGCGAGATCGAAGCCAAGGGCAACGCCATCTCGAAGGCCATGGGCATCGTGGAAAACGGCCTCAAGGCCAGCCTGGACGCCAAGGCGGCCGGCACCGAAGGCACGACGCTGGTGAGCAACCTGTCGGCGTTGTACGACTACGTCATCCGCCGCCTGCTCTACGCGAACCTGCACAACGACGCGTCGGTCCTCGACGAGGTGGACGCATTGCTCGACAGCCTGGCTTCGGCCTGGCGCGAGATCGAACCGGGCCGCGGCGGCTTCTGAACCGATATGACCTCCCCGGAACCCCTCATGGCCTACCCGCGCGACATCGTGCATTGCTACGGTCAGCTCGCCTCGACCATGGCCCAGATGGTCGTGCTGGCGCAGGCCAAGAACTGGGGCGCGCTGCCGGCCGTGGAGGCGCAATGCGCGGCCATCGTCGACCGGCTGCGCGCCATCGAGCCGACCGTGGCGCTCGGTCCGGCGGATGCCGCCGAAGCCCAACGTCTGATCGTCTGCATCCAGGCCGACCAGGCCATCGTGAACGGCCTCGTGAAGCCGCAGCTCGAACGCCTGATGGAAAACATGAGCGTGCTGCAGCAGCGCAAGAGCCTCGATAAGGCCTACGGCCAGGCCCACTGAGCGCGACCCGACCATGACCGGCCTCGTACGACTTCTGGACACCCTGCTGACGGCGAAGGTTTCGCCGCCGCTGGATGCCGGTGCCGTGGACCCGAACGCGCCCATCAAGGCGCCGGGTGCGGCGTCGGCGGTGCAAGGGGTCGTCAACGATGTGCGTCTGCTGTCGAACGCGGCGCTCGACCGCCAGCTCGGTGGTGTCGACTCTGCCTCGACGCGTGGCGCGGGCCTGGGCACCACGGCTGGCGCCGGGCTGCCGGCGTCGGCGGTGGCCCGGCTGTCCTTCGCGGCACGGATCATCAGCGCCGTGCTGGCCGACCTGGAGGTCGACGTCGGCCCGGTGCGCGGTCAGGGCCCCGTCTGGGCGCCACGGCAGCAGCCGGCCGGCCCGGTGCTGGCCGGCTCGCTGGCCCACGCCGTGTCGAACAGCGGGCTCTTCTACGAATCGCACCTGGCGCAGTTTGCGCAAGGACACCGCACGCTGGCGCAGATGGCGCAGGAACCGCAGGCCGCGTGGCCGGCACCCGGCGTGGCTGCGGGCGGGCGCGGCGCCACGACCTTGCAGGCGGTCATGGCGGTGGTGGCCGGGGCGGGAGATGCCAGCACGCCCGCCGCACCGGGCAAGGCCGATCCGGCGCAGCCGGCGGTCGCGTCGCCCGCGGTGGCGGCCGCCACGGTGGCTGCCGTCGCGCAGGCCGCGCCGTCCGGCCTGGCTGCGGCGCGCATCGAGGCACCGGCCACGCCGACAGGTCCGTCGGCCGCCGCCGCCTCGGCACCGTCCGAGCCGGCGAGCGCCGAGGCCACACCCGACGCCCTCAAGATGCAGGCCGCCTACCGCTGGGGCGACAGCGCCCAGACGGCGGCCGCCGCCGCGGAGCGCGCCGCGATGCGATCCGTCGAGAAAAAGGCCGGCGACAGCGATCAGACCGTTGTCGCACGCGCTGCCGCGACCCCGCCGAGCGGTGGCGAGGTGGTGCACCCGCAACTGGTGACCACGGTCCATCAGCAGCTCGACCTGCTGGCGACCGCCGCGTTCCGTTGGACCGGCGAAGCCTGGCCCGGCGTGGCGATGGACTGGCGCATCGAGGAAGAGGGCGAGCGTCACGCCAACGGCGAGGAGTCGCCCGACGACGCACCGCGCCGCTGGTCCACGAATGTGTCGCTGCAGCTGCCCCACCTCGGCACCGTCGACGTGCGCCTGAGCGTGGCCGGCGGTGACGTCCGGGCCACCGTGGTGTCGTCCAGCGAGCGCAGCCGCGCGCTGCTGGCCGGCGACGGCCGCACGCTCGCTGCGCGTTTCGACGCGGCCGATCTGCGGCTCGAGCAGTTCCAGGTCGCGCAGGGAGCCGTGGCATGACCGCTGCACCGTCGCTCGACGCTCGCCAGAGCGCCGTCGCCCTGTCGTACGACGACAAGACACGCGCGCCGATCGTCGTCGCCAAGGGCTACGGCGTGGTTGCCGAATCGATCATGCGCGAGGCGCGCGAGAACGGTCTGTACGTTCACGCCTCCGGCGACCTGGTCAAGCTGCTCATGCAGGTCGACCTGGACCAACAGATCCCGCCGCAGCTGTATGTGGCGGTGGCCGAGGTCATGGCCTGGCTGCACGGCCTGGAAGAAGCCACCGGGGCTGCGCGATGAATACTTTGTCGCTAATTTTTTCGACGGGTGCCATCCGTGCAGGCGCCGGAATGAATACTTTGCGTTTGGTTTTGGCGCTGAGCCGGAAATTCTCGTGCAATGAAAACTTTCTTCTAGCTATTCCATTTTTCGCACATGAATTGCCTATCGCCGCATTGCGCGGTGGTCGCGCGCAATGCGAACGATGCTCAAGTCGTGTAGGAAATGTCCCACGTCGCGTGCGAAAAGTCTCGTTTCGCACGCCGTGGCTCCGAGTCTCGGTAACACTTGTTAACAATGTGTTTTAAGATGCTACCAAGCTATCTAAATGGAGTCAGCGTGCATATCGAAAGAGAAGTCGTTTCGGTGAACAGTGAGATTTTCCGTGAAATCGGAGATATTAATCTGGCTTACATGTTGTTGGCCCAAAAATTGGTCAAGCAGGACAGGGGCGCAGCCATGTTCCGCCTGGGAATCGGCGAGGAACTGGCCGAACTGCTGGCCAACATGTCGCTGGCCCAGATCGTGAAGCTGGCCGCCTCGAACCTGCTTCTGTGCAGCTTTCGCCTCGACGACAACCCCATGTTCGCCGTGGTGGGGCAGGGGAAGGACAGCGCTTTGCAGCAGGCGCACATGTCCATCCTGATGGCCGCCCGGCAGCAGACCGCCATGGCTTCGACGGGGGTCGCATGAGCGCAAAAACCGTTCTGGGCGAAGTCAAGGAAGTCAAGCTCGCCATTGAATTGATCGCTTTGGGCGCCCGTCTTCAATTTCTCGAGGCCGAAGTTGGATTGAGCCGTGAACGGCTGATCAAGCTCTATAAAGAATTGAAAGGCGTTTCTCCGCCAAAAGGACTTTTGCCTTTTTCGACCGATTGGTATATGACCTGGCTGGCGAATATTCATTCGTCGATGTTTTATAACATTTACAGGTTCATGCTGGATCAGGCAAAAGAATCGAAACTCCAGGCATTGATAAAGAGCTACAGGCTTTATCAAGAGCAAAGCGAATATCAAGGCGGGGAAGTGGTGCTCGATTTCACCCGCGCCTACACGATGGTCCGTTTTTTCGACAGCGACATGCTGCAATTGAATTCCTGCAGCCGTTGCGGCGGGCAATTCGTGGCGCATGCGCATGACACCAAGACCGGGTACGTGTGCGTGCTCTGCCGTCCGCCGTCGCGCGCCGGGAAGGCGCGTCCTCCCAAGCATGTCGCGGCGGAGGCGATGGTGCCGGTGTCCCATGCGCATGCGCTGGACCGCTCCGGTTTCGGTTTGCCTTTGAACAGCGGCGGCGTGCATTGACCATGGTCCGCGCCGCCGTTCCCATTAATTGATCTAGATGCCTCAGGGCGAAAGGGGGCGCGTGTGCTCGTTCTTCTCGGTTATCTCGTTGTGCTCGGCGCCGTGTTCGGTGGGTATGCGCTCATGGGCGGCCACTTCGGTGTGCTGTTCCAGCCCATCGAAGTGTTGATGATCTGCGGCTCTGCCCTGGGCGCCTTCATTGCCGGCAACAACGGCAAGACGATCAAGGCCACGGCGCGTGAATTGCCCCGGCTTCTGCGCTCGTCCAAGCACAACCGTCAGCTCTACATGGACCTGCTGGCCCTCCTGTATGAATTGCTCGCCAAGGCACGCAAGGAAGGCATGATGAAACTGGAATCGGATGTGGAAGATCCGAAGGGCAGCGAGATCTTCGGGCGCTATCCCAACATCCTGTCGAACGCGGAGTTGATGGAGTTCATCTGCGACTACCTGCGCCTGGCCATCAGCGGCAATACCGACCCGTTCGAGATCGAGGCGCTCATGGACCACGAGATCGAGACGATCCGCCATGAGGCCGAAGTGCCTTCGCACAGCCTGTCGCGCGTGGGTGACGCATTGCCTGCCCTGGGCATCGTGGCGGCCGTGCTGGGCGTGGTGCATGCGCTGGCTTCGGCCGACCTGCCGCCCGCGGAAATGGGCGCCCTCATCGCGCACGCCATGGTGGGTACCTTCCTGGGCGTGTTGCTGGCCTACGGCTTCGTCACGCCGCTGGCGACGCTGATCGACCAGCAGGTCGAGGAGAACATGAAGACCTACCAGTGCGCCAAGGTCACGCTGCTGGCGAGCATGCATGGCTACACGCCACAGCTGGCCGTCGAATTCGGCCGCAAGGTGCTGTTCTCGACCGAGCGTCCGTCCTTCACCGAACTCGACTCGCATGTTCGCGACGTCAAGACGCGCTGACCGGGACGGGCACGGAGTTTCACCATGAGCGCCGCCAAGGAAAGCCGCATCGTCGTCAAGAAGGTCATCAACGTGGCCGGGGGCCACCATGGCGGTGGCTGGAAGATCGCCTACGCCGACTTCATGACGGCCATGATGGCGTTCTTCCTGGTGATGTGGCTGCTGTCGATCGCGACCCCCAAGCAGCGCGAAGGCATCGCCGAGCATTTCAAGATGCCGTTGAAGGTCGCGCTGGCCGGTGGCGAGCGCAGCAGCATGAGCGACAGCATGATTCCCGGCGGTGGGGCCGACCCGATGCGCGTGCAGGGCGAGGTCAACAACGCCGAGACGCCGAGCGAGGACGAGATCGACGCGCAGCGGCTGGCCAGCATGAAGGAGCGCCTGGACAAGATGCTCGAGAGCAGCCCTGTCTTCAAGCAGTTTCGCTCGCAGATCCTGATCGACATCACGAACGAGGGTCTGCGTCTGCAGATCGTCGACAACGAACGCAGCCCGATGTTCGACCTGGCCAGCGCCAAGGTGGTGCCGCACATGCGCGCCATCCTGCGCGAGGTCGGCCCGATGCTGAACGACCTGCCGAACAAGATCACGCTGACAGGCCACACCGACGCCTTCAACTACACCAACGGCGACCGGGCCTACGGCAACTGGGAACTCTCGGCGGACCGCGCCAATGCCTCCCGCCGCGAACTCATGACCGGTGGCCTGGCCGATGGCAAGGTGATGCGCGTGATCGGCGTGGCCGACACGATGCACCTGGACAAGGCCGATCCGCGCAACCCGATCAATCGCCGCATCAGCGTCATCCTGCTCAATCACCGAACGCAGGCGCAGATCGAGCGCGAGAACGCCGGCAGCGCCAATTCGTTGGACCTGAAGAAGGCCCCGCCGACGGCAGCGCTGGCGTCCTCCCTTCCGGCGAACGTCAAGACCGTCGCATTGCAACCGGCCTCTCCAACGAAATAGATCACAGCGAGCCTCAGCGTCGCTGGCACGGTGCCGGCGGCAGGGGATAAAAAATGGACCTCAGTCAATTCACGCAAGCATTCTTCGTCGAAGCCATCGAACTCCTCGCGCAGATGGAGCAGTTGCTGCTCGAGCTGGATCTCGAACAGCCTGACAACGAACAACTCAACGCGATCTTCCGCGCCGCCCACTCGATCAAGGGAGGTGCGGCGACGTTCGGCTTCTCGGCGCTGACGGAAACGACCCACCTTCTCGAAACCCTCCTGGACCGGGCGCGACACGGGCAGTTGCGCCTGAGCGGTCCCATGATCGATGCCTTTCTGGAAACGAAGGACGCCTTGCAAGACCAACTCACCGCCTACCAGGCCAATCGGGAACCCGAGGCCGACCGCGTCGCGCACATCTGTGGCGTGCTTCAGCAACTCGCTCGCGAGAGCGCCGAAGGCGGTGCGTCCGCTGCGGCACCAGCGCCAGCACCTGCGCCCGTCGTGGCGCCTGCACCGGCACCCGCGCCGGCCGTCGCCGAGGCGCCGATCGGCGGCGAGGGCGTGCTGCGCGTTCGCTTCACCGGTTTGTCCGATGGTGAATCCGAACTGCTGGCCGGCGAGCTGGCCAATCTCGGCACGGTGCTGTCGCAGACGCGCAGCGGTACCGAGCTCGTGGTGATGCTCGACACCACCTGCGACGCCGATGCGATCAGCGCTGTCTGCTGCTTCGTGATCGACGAGGCGCAGATCAAGATCGAGCGCACCGGCGGCGAAGAGGCAGCGCCCGCGCCGGTGGCGGCTCCGGCGGCGGTTGCCGCCCCGGCGCCCGCGTCGGCACCCGTGGCTGCGGCACCCGCCGCGGCACCCTCGGCCGCACCGGCACCCGCCGCCGCGGCCGCGGCGGGCAAGGAGTCGAGTTCGATCCGAGTCGACGTGGAGAAGGTCGACCAGCTCATCAACCTGGTGGGCGAACTGGTGATCACGCAGTCGATGCTCACGCAGGCCGCGACCATGCTCGACCCGGTGGCCTACGAGCGCTTCCTGAGCGGCCTGGGCCACCTGGAGCGCAACGCACGCGACCTGCAGGAGTCGGTGATGTCCATCCGCATGATGCCGATGGACTACGTCTTCAGCCGCTTCCCGCGCGTGATCCGCGACGTGAGCGCCAAGCTGGGCAAGCAGATTCGCCTGGACACCTTCGGCAAGGAAACCGAGCTGGACAAGGGCCTGATCGAGCGCATCGTCGACCCGCTGACCCACCTCGTGCGCAACAGCCTGGACCACGGCATCGAGACGCCCGACGTGCGCACGCGCAACGGCAAGGATGCGACCGGCCAGCTGCTGCTGTCCGCGCAGCACCACGGCGGCAACATCGTGATCGAGGTGAGCGACGACGGTGCCGGCCTCAACCGCGAGAAGATCCTGGCCAAGGCCCTGCAGCAGGGCATGCCGGTGAGCGAGGCGATGACCGACGACGAGGTGTGGCAGCTGATCTTCGCGCCGGGTTTCTCGACCGCCGAGCAGATCACCGACATCTCCGGCCGCGGCGTGGGCATGGACGTGGTCAAGCGCAACATCCAGGAGATGGGCGGCCATGTGGAGATCCAGTCGCGCGGCGGCCGGGGCACCACCACCCGCATCGTGCTGCCGCTCACGCTGGCCATCCTGAACGGCATGTCCGTGAAGGTGGGCAGCGAGGCTTACATCCTGCCGCTGAGCTATGTCATCGAATCGCTGCAGCCGCTCGAGGAACACCTGCACTCGATCACGGCCGACGGCCATGTGATCAAGGTGCGCGGCGAGTACCTGCCGCTGATCGAGCTGCACCGCGTCTTCGACGTGGCCGGCGCGCAGACCAAGCCGACCCAGGGCATCCTGGTGATCGTGCAGGCCGACGACACGCGCTTCGCGCTGATGGTCGACGAGCTGCTGGGTCAGCACCAGGTCGTGGTGAAGAACCTCGAGACCAACTACCGCAAGGTGCCGGGCATCTCGGCGGCGACGATTCTGGGCGACGGCAGCGTGGCCTTCATCATCGACGTGGCCGCCATGCCTCGCATCCAGCGCGCACAGGCGGTGAGCCTGTCGGCGCTGGCGACCGCATCGCGCACGTCGGTGGCGGCGGCCTGAGGCCGCGCGCCACAGCCGACCGCCAGCGAGCAAACAGGGAACACAGGGAACCGCCATGCGATTCGATTTCTTCAGGCGTTCCGATTCCGAGCACAAGGCTGCCGACCAGCAGCCTCGCGTCGAGGTGAAGGCGCCCGTGGCGACGCCGCGGGTGAGCGATCCGGGCGAGGCGCCCGGGCACATCGTCCATGCGATGCTGCTCGACAGCCGCAAGCGGACGGTGGGTTATCGCCTGGGCTGGCGCGTCACCGGGGTGACGGCGGAGCAGGGCGGCGTGGCCGGCTTCAAGTCGCTGCTGCGTGCGATCTCGCAGCACCTCAACGGCGACGGCCGCGCCTGGGCCCTCGACGAGATGGAGCTGTTCGTCGACGCGACCATCGAGTCGCTCTTCGCGAGCGAACTCCAGGAACTGCCGGCGGAGCACATGGTGCTGTGCATGTCGCTGCAGGACATGTCGGATGCGGATGCGCGCCCGATGCTGCTGTACCTGCGCGAGCAGGGCTTCGGCTTCATGCTGTGCGGCGCGTCGGAGGTTCCGGAAGACCCGGAGCTGCGGCGCATCGTCACGCACATGGACGTGGGAACGGTCAACCCGCTGGTGCTGGCGCGGATGAGCGAAGGCCCGGACCCGCTGCGGGTGCAGTGGGTGGCGACGCGCATCCACGACCTCGGCGACCTCGACGCCGCCGCGAACTTCCACATGAAGGCCTTCGTCGACGGCGGCTTCCCGCTGCTGCCGGTGGGCCAGCTCGTCGATGCATTGCAGCCCGATGCGCAGCTGATCGTGAAGCTCATGCGCATGATCCATCGCAACGAGGACACGCGCGAGATCGAGGCGACGCTCAAGCTCGACGCACGCCTGACCTACCGGCTGCTGCGCCACATCAATTCGCCGGCCATCGGCGGCGGCGTGGAGATCCATTCGCTGCGGCACGCGGTGTCGATGCTCGGCTACACGCCCATGTTCCGCTGGCTGACGATGCTGCTGGCCAGCAGCCACAGCACGGCGGGCACGCCCTACATGACGAAGAAGGCGATCATCCGCGGCCGCTTCGTCGAGCTGCTCGGCCAGGGCCTGCTGCCGCCGGCCGAAGCCGACAACCTTTTCGTGGTGGGCATGCTGTCCTTGATCGATCAACTGCTCGGCGTGCCGATGGAGGAGATCCTCGGTCACGTGCATCTGCCCACGCCGGTGCAGGACGCGATCCTGCGGCGCAGCGGTGTGTACGGCGCCTTCCTGGCGCTGGCCGAGAGCTGCGAGTCGGACGGTGCGCTCGCCGCCGAGCTGTCGGAAGAACTTTTCCTGAGCCAGGACCAGGTGAACGGCGCCCATCTCATGGCGCTGGCCTGGGCCCAGGACGTGGGGGCCGGAGCGGACGTGGCCTAGGCCGCGTTGCCTGAAAAGCGCGGCTTTGGCCCCTCTGATCGGACGCTCGAATCCAGTGAACGCCCAGTACATTGATTCCCACAACCCGAGGCACCCTTGAGCACCGAATTCACCTTCACCGACAGCGATTTCGCCAAGGTCCGCACGCTGATTCATCGCCGTGCGGGCATCGCCCTGGGCGACCAGAAACGCCAAATGGTCTACAGCCGTCTGTCGCGACGTCTGCGTGAGCTCGGCATTCCCGAATTCGCGACCTACCTGGCCATGCTGGAGGCCGGCAACGACGAGGGCGAGTGGCAGGCCTTCATCAATTCGCTCACGACCAACCTCACGTCCTTCTTTCGCGAAGCCCACCATTTTCCGGTGCTCGCGGAGCATGTGAAGAAGACGCGCGAGCCGGTGACGATCTGGTGCGCGGCCGCCTCCACCGGCGAGGAGCCGTATTCGCTCGCGATCACGCTGATCGAGGCGCTGGGTGAGCAGAAGGCCGCCTCGGCCCGCATCATCGCCACCGACATCGACACGGCCGTGCTGCAGAAGGCGGCGGCCGGCGTGTTCACGCTCGAGCAGGTCGAACGCCTGTCGCCCGAGCGGCTGCGCCGCTTCTTCAACAAGGGCACTGGCGGCAATGCCGGTCGCGTGCGCATCAAGCCCGAGGTGGCGCAACTGGTGAAGTTCTCGCGCCTGAACCTGCTGGACGCCTCGTGGGCGGTCAAGGAGCCGGTCGACGCGATCTTCTGCCGCAACGTGATGATCTATTTCGACAAGCCGACGCAGAACAAGATCCTCGAGCGCTTCCTGCCGCTGCTCAAACAGGGCGGGCTGCTGTTCGCCGGGCATTCGGAGAACGCGTCGTTGGTGAACCAGAGCTTCAAGTCGCTGGGCCATACCGTGTATTCGGTGGTGCGCACGAAGAGCGCGGTGCCAGCATGAACCCTTCGGCGTCGAGTGCGCTCGCCAGCCACCACTACTTCGACCGCGATCTGAACCAGATGGCGGTGAAGTTGTTGCCGGCGGAGTACTACGTCACGACCACCAACACCGTGCTGAGCACGGTGCTCGGCTCGTGCGTGGCGGCCTGCCTGCACGACGTCGACACCGGCATCGCCGGCATGAACCACTTCATGCTGCCCGAGGACAGCGACCGCACCGCTCGCGATGCGCGCGAGTCGATGCGCTACGGCACCTATGCGATGGACGTCCTGATCGCCGAGATGCTGCGCGCCGGCGCGCGCCGCGAGCGGCTGCAGGCCAAGGTCTTCGGCGGCGGCGCAGTGCTGGCGAACATGACGACGCTGAACATCGGCGACCGCAATGCCGACTTCGTGCTGCGCTATCTGGCCGAGCAACGCATCGTGGTTGCGGCGCAGGACCTGCGCGGCCCGCACGCGCGCCGTGTCTGTTTCGTGCCCTCCACGGGCAAGGCCAGCGTGCGCAAGCTGCGCGCACAGACGGACGTGCAACTGGTCCAGCGCGAGGAGGGCGAACTGCTGCGGCAGATCGTGGCGCCGCGCGTGCTGGGCACCGAGAAAACCGCAGCCACGGCCACGCTGTCCGGGGCCAGGAACAAAGGAAGACTGTGAGCACGAACAAGATCAAGGTCCTGTGTGTCGACGACTCGGCACTGATCCGCAGCGTGATGACCGAAATCATCAACAGCCAGCCCGACATGACGGTGGTCGGCACCGCGGCCGACCCGCTGGTGGCACGCGACCTCATCAAGGTCACCCACCCGGACGTGCTCACGCTCGACGTCGAGATGCCGCGCATGGACGGCCTGGAGTTCCTCGAGAAGCTGATGCGCCTGCGGCCGATGCCGGTCGTGATGGTGTCGTCGCTGACCGAACGCGGCTCGGAGATCGCGCTGCGCGCGCTCGAACTAGGCGCCATCGACTTCGTCACGAAGCCCCGCCTGGGGGTGCGTGACGGCTTGCTCAACTACACCGAACTGATCGCGGGCAAGATCCGGACAGCCGCCAGCGCGCGCATCATCGCCGCGCGCCAGCCCTCGGCCAAGGCGGCCGATGTGCCGCAAGAGTCGCTGCTGCGCAGCCCGCTGCTGAGTACCGAGAAGCTGATCATCATCGGTGCCTCCACCGGCGGCACCGAAGCCATCCGCGAAGTGCTGCAACCGCTACCGCCCGATTCGCCGGCGGTGCTCATCGCGCAGCACATGCCCGGCGGTTTCACCAAGTCCTTCGCGCAGCGGCTCGATTCGCTGTGCCGCATCCATGTGAAGGAGGCGGAGCACGGCGAGCGCGTGCTGCCCGGCTACGCCTACATCGCGCCCGGCGGCTTCCACCTGTCGCTCGGCCGCAGCGGCGCCAACTATGTGGCGCACCTGGACCAGGAACCGCCGGTGAACCGGCACCGCCCGTCGATCGATGTGCTGTTCGACTCGGCCGCCAAGTATGCCGGCAAGAACGCCATCGGAATGCTCTTGACGGGCATGGGCAAGGACGGTGCCGAGGGCCTGCTGCGCATGCGCAAGGCCGGTGCCCACACCCTGGCGCAGGACGAGGCGAGTTGCGTGGTGTTCGGCATGCCGCGCGAGGCGATCGCGATCGGCGCCGCCGACGAAGTGGCCCCCCTGGGAGAAATGTGCCGGCGTGTGCTGACCCATCTGCGCACCTTCGGCGAGCGGACCAACCGTGTTTGATGAACGACTTTGTGGAGTGAAATATCGTGATTGACAAGAGCATCAAGATCCTGGTCGTGGATGACTTCCCGACCATGCGGCGCATCGTGCGCAACCTGCTGAAAGAGCTGGAGTTCCTCAACGTCGACGAAGCCGAAGACGGCGCCGCCGGCCTCGAGAAGCTCAAGGGCGGTGGCTTCGGCTTCGTCGTGTCGGACTGGAACATGCCCAACATGGACGGCCTGACGATGCTGCAGACCATCCGCGCCGATCCCGCGCTGTGCAAGCTGCCGGTGCTGATGGTGACCGCCGAGGCCAAGAAGGAGAACATCGTCGCGGCGGCCCAGGCCGGCGCGAACGGCTACGTGGTGAAGCCCTTCACGGCGGCGACGCTGGAGGACAAGCTCACCAAGATCTTCGAGAAGCTCGCCAAAGAGGCCGCCTGATCATGTCAACCGAAGCGCTGGCAACAGCAGAACACCAAAACACAGCCGAAGAACTTCTCGGTCGCATCGGCCATCTCACGCGTCAACTGCGCGAAGGCATGCGCGAGCTCGGGCTCGACAAGCAGGTGGAAAAGGCCGCGCAGGCCATTCCCGATGCCCGGGACCGGCTCAAGTATGTCGTCGACATGACCGAGCGCGCCGCCCACCGGGCGCTCAACGCGGTCGATGCGGCGCAGCCCCTGCAGGAAGACCTGGCCCGCTCGGCCAAGGGGTTGACGTCGCGCTGGGACGCCTGGTTCGCCAACCCGATCGAGCTCGACCAGGCCCGTGGTCTGGTCGAGGACACGCGCAGCTACCTGGGCGCCGTGCCCGAGAAGGCCAGCGCGATCAACTCGCAGCTCATGGAGATCCTGATGGCCCAGGACTTCCAGGATCTGACCGGGCAGGTGATCAAGAAGATGATGGAAGTCGTCAACGAGATGGAGACGCAGCTGCTCCAGGTCCTGATCGACAACGTGCCCGCCGATCGGCGTCCGGCGGAGACAACGAGCCTGCAGAACGGTCCGCAGGTCGTGGCCGGCAACCCGGATGCGGTCAGCGACCAGTCGCAGGTCGACGACCTGCTGGCGAGCCTGGGTTTCTAGGCGGGAAAGCGGCGGCCGTCCCGTTGCCCGGGCGGCTCATTGTGCGAGAAGCGGGGGGTTCGGGGGCTTGATCGACCGATTGTTTCGGACGACTGAATTCAATAATTCAGTCATGTGCAAGGCGCGATTCGCGCATGCCGGTCCGGAGCAAGAATGTCTGAGGAAAGCGATCTCGAGAAGACGGAAGAAGCCTCCCCGCGGCGCCTGGAGAAGGCGCGTGAGGACGGCGATGTCGCCCGCTCCCGCGAGCTCGTGACCCTGGTGATCCTGGGGGCGGGCATCTCCGGGCTCTGGCTCACGTCGAGCTCGCTCGGCACCACCTTCGGCGGTGCACTGCAGCACGGCCTGCAATTTGACCGCAAGTCGGCCTTCGATGCCTCCCACATGCTGACCCAGGCCGGGTCGATGGTGCTGGAGGGGCTCCTGGCCATCGCGCCGTTCTTCGGGATGATGATGCTGGCCGCGCTGGTCGGCCCGATCATCCTGGGCGGCTGGCTCTTCTCGACGAAGGCCATCGCGCCCAATTTCGGCAAGCTCAACCCCCTGGCCGGCATCGGCCGCATGTTCTCGACCCAGTCGCTGGCTGAGCTGACCAAGGCGTTGGCGAAGTCGCTGCTGGTCGGCCTGGTGGCCTGGTGGGTCATCTCAGGCCACGTCGGCGACATGGTGGCGCTGATGGGCGAGCCGGCGCATCGCGCGCTGCCACACGCCATCCGCATGATCGTGGTCGACTGCGCCGTGATCGCCGCCACGCTGGTCATCGTGGCGATGATCGACGTGCCCTACCAGCTCTGGAGTCACGCCAAGAAGCTGCGCATGTCGCGCGAGGACCTGCGCCAGGAGCACAAGGAAAGCGAAGGCGACCCGCATGTGAAGGCGAACATCCGCCGCATGCAGCAGCAGGTCGCCAAGCGCCGGATGATGGCCGAGGTGCCCAAGGCCGACATCGTGGTGACCAACCCGACGCACTTCGCGGTGGCGCTGAAGTACCGCGATGGCGACATGCGTGCGCCGCGTGTCGTGGCCAAGGGCAGTGACCTGGTGGCCCAGCGCATCCGCGAGCTGGCCAAGGAACACAACGTGGCCGTGCTCGAGGCGCCGCCACTGACCCGGGCGCTCTTCAAGCACACCCGCCTGGGCGACGAGATTCCCGCGGGCCTGTACACGGCGGTTGCCGAAGTGCTGGCCTGGGTCTACCAGCTCAAGCGCTGGAAGGACGAGGGCGGTGATGCGCCGCGCACGCCGACCGACCTGCCTGTTCCCTCCGAGCTTCAATACAACGTGAGCGCCGCATGAATTCACTCGCCGGACTGCTGCGCATGCCCAAGGGCATGCTCGATGCAAAACAGTTCAAGGGGCTGACCGGCCCCATCCTGATCGTGCTCATCCTGAGCATGATGGTGCTGCCGCTGCCGCCGTTCCTGCTGGACCTGCTGTTCACCTTCAACATCGCGGTGTCGATCATGGTGCTGCTGGTGAGCATGTACACCATGAAGCCGCTCGACTTCGCGGCCTTCCCAGCCGTGCTGCTGTTCTCGACCCTGCTGCGCCTGTCGCTGAACGTCGCGTCCACCCGCGTCGTGCTGATGCACGGTCACACCGGCCCCGATGCGGCCGGCAAGGTGATCGAGGCTTTCGGCCATTTCCTGGTGGGCGGCAACTTCGCCGTGGGCGTGATGGTGTTCATCATCCTGGTGCTCATCAACTTCATGGTGATCACCAAGGGCGCAGGCCGCATTGCGGAAGTCGGCGCGCGTTTCGCGCTGGACGCGATGCCCGGCAAGCAGATGGCGATCGACGCCGACCTGAACGCCGGCCTGATCGGCGAAGACGTGGCGCGCAAGCGTCGTGCCGAGGTGGCGCAGGAAGCCGACTTCTACGGCTCCATGGACGGTGCCAGCAAGTTCGTGCGTGGCGACGCCATCGCCGGCCTGCTGATCATGATCATCAACATCATCGGCGGGCTGGTCGTCGGCATGCTGCAGCACGGCCTGGACTTCCAGACGGCCTCGACCACCTACACGCTGCTGGCCATCGGCGACGGCCTGGTGGCGCAGATCCCGGCGCTGGTCATCTCGACCGCGGCCGGCGTGATCGTCTCGCGCGTCGCGACCGACGAAGACGTGGGCAGCCAGCTCACGGGGCAGCTGTTCTCGAACCCGAACGTGATGTTCCTCACGGCCGGCATCGTCGGCCTGCTGGGCATGATCCCGGGCATGCCGAACCTGGCCTTCCTGCTGATCGCAGGCGCGCTGGTCTGGATGGGACGCAAGGGCCTTCAGCGCATCGCGGCCATTCCGAGTGCCGAGCAGGTGGCTGCCGAACAGGCCGCCGTGCAGACCCAGAACCCCGACACGGCCGAAGCCACCTGGGACGACGTCGCGCTGGTCGACCCGCTGGGCATGGAAGTGGGCTACCGCCTGATCCCGCTGGTCGACCAGTCGCAAAAGGGCGAACTGCTCGGCCGCATCAAGAGCATCCGCAAGAAGATCGCACAGGACATCGGCTTCCTGGTGCCGGTGGTGCACATCCGCGACAACCTTGAGATCAAGCCCAACAGCTACGTCGTGAGCCTTAAGGGCGTGGAGATCGGCCGCGGCGAAGCCTTCCCGAACCAGTGGATGGCGATCAACCCGGGCCAGGTCTCGGGCACGCTGGCCGGCACGCCGACGCAGGACCCGGCCTTTGGCCTCCCGGCGGTGTGGATCGACGGCAGCCTGCGCCAGCAGGCGCAGATCCTGGGCTACACGGTGGTCGATGCGTGCACCGTGATGGCCACGCACCTGAACCACCTGATCCAGACGCACGCGGCCGACCTGCTCGGCCGCCAGGAAGTGCAGCAGCTGCTCGACCAGATCAGCAAGACCGAACCCAAGCTCACCGAGGACCTGGTGCCCAAGGTGCTGTCGCTCAGCACGCTGCACAAGGTGCTGCAGAACCTGCTGGAAGAGGAAGTCTCGATCCGCGACATGCGCACCATCCTGGACGTGATGGCCGAGCACGCGCCGACCGTCAAGGACGCGACCGAACTCACCTCGCTCGTGCGCCTGGCCCTGGGCCGCGCGATCGTGCAGCAGCTCTTCCCGGGCGACTCGGAAGTGCAGGTCATCGGCCTGGACGGCTCGCTCGACGGCGTGCTGCAGCAGGCCATGAGCAGCAACAGCGGCATCGAACCCGGCCTGGCGGACAACCTGCTGCGCCAGGCGCAGGCCGCCATCGCGCGCCAGGAGCAGATGGGCCTCGCCCCGGTGCTCGTGGTGCAACACAGCCTGCGCGTGCTGCTCGCCCGTTTCCTGCGACGCAGCCTGCCCCAACTCAAGGTGCTCTCCCATTCGGAGATCCCTGACAGCCGCAACATCAAGATCACCGCCACCCTTGGAGGAAGAGTTTGACCATGACCCACGACGTGCGTACCACTGCCCGCAAATTTGTCGCCGCCACCAGCCGCGAGGCCCTGCGACTCGTTCGCGAGGCCCTCGGCGCCGAGGCCATCGTGCTGACCAACCGCGCTTCCGCTGATGGCGTGGAGATCGTGGCCATGGCCGAGGGCGACGTGAACGCGGCCGTCGCGCAGGTGGCGAGCCCCGCGGCTGCAGCACCGGCGATCGCTGCGCCGACGCGGCCACACATCGGCTTCCCGTCCACGCCGGAGGCCACGCTCCCCGCCGCGCCGCCACCGCTGCGCGCGGCGCCCGTACCCGTCGTACCGATGGCAGCCGCACCGATGACGCCGGCCGCGCCCCTGGTGGCCGCCCCCTCGGTGGCGCCGGCCCCGGTCGCTGCCGACGACTCCGTGCTCAACGAACTGCATTCCATGCGCGGCATGCTCGAAGAGCAGCTCGCCAGCGTGGTCTGGAACGACAAGCAGCGCCGCGACCCGGTGCGCGGCCGCGTGCTGCGCACGCTGCTCGGTGCCGGTTTCTCCGCGCGGCTGTCGCGGGCCATGCTCGAGAAGATGCCGGCCGGCCAGAGCTATGCCGAAGGCATGGCCTACGCGCGCAGCGAACTGATCCGCGCCGTGCCGGTGCATGAAGACGAAGACGCGCTGTTCCGCCAGGGCGGTGTCTATGCGCTGATGGGGCCGACGGGCGTGGGCAAGACCACCACGACCGCCAAGCTGGCCTCGCGCTGCGTCATGCGCTTCGGCGCCGACAAGGTGGCGCTGGTCACCACCGACAGTTACCGGATCGGTGCCTACGAGCAGCTGCGCATCTACGGCCAGATCCTCGACGTGCCGGTGTACGCCGTGAAGGACAGCGCCGACCTCCACCTGGTGCTGCAGGACCTGCGCGACAAGCATCTGGTGCTGATCGACACCGTGGGCATGAGCCAGCGCGACCGCGCCGTGTCCGACCAGATCGCGATGCTGTGCACCAGCCACCGCCCCGTGAAGCGCCTGCTGCTGCTCAACGCCACCAGCCACGGCGACACGCTCAACGAAGTGGTGCACGCCTACCGCAACGGCAACGGCGGCAACGAGCTGGCCGGCTGCATCTTCACCAAGGTCGACGAAGCCACGCACCCCGGCGCGCTGATCGACACCGTGATCCGCCACCGCCTGCCGGTGCACTACATCTCCTGCGGCCAGAAGGTGCCCGAGAACCTGATGCCGGCCGACCGCGCCCAACTGATCGACAGCGTGTTCCAGCCGCGTCGCCACAGCCCGCTGTTCGTGCCGCCGGAAGTCGAGAGCAGCGAGGAGCCGGGTGCCCCGTCGGCCCAGACCGTGCAGGCCCAGGCCGAAGCCGACCGCCTGCGCTCGCAGTACCACAACCTCATTCGCGCCATGGCGCACGACGCGCAGGAACTCGCGACCGCCGCCGGCGCGCTGGCCGGCGCGCAGATCGGGTTCGAGCGGGCCCGCGGCCTGTGGCGCCAGGCCGGCGACGAGGGCGCGGCCCAGCGCACCGTGATGGACGACCTGCTGGTGCACGCCCGCAGCGAAGTCGCCGCCGGTTGCCGCGGCCATGTGCTGGCGCTGAGCAGCCAGGTGGGCCTGCGCTCCGAAGGCGACGACGCCTACGAATGCCACACCAGCCTGCTGCTGTCCGACCGCACCGGCCAGCCGCTGGCCGCGCCGAACGGCTGGCTGTCGACCGCCAGTGCCGACGCCGTGCGCCGGCCCGGCCTGCGCCAGGTGCAGTGGTTGCGCCAGCAGGACTTCGGCAAGTCGCTGGTGCACGTGCTCACCAAGCTGCCGACGGCCGAGACGATGCTGCAGTGGCAGGCGCAGGGCCAGCGCTGGCTGGCGCGCGCCGTGGCCTCCACGGCCGTGACCGACACCGCGACCGGTGCCGGCCGCACGCTCGCGCGGCTCGAGCATCGTTTCGCCGAACCCCGCACGGTGCAGTTCGGCGGTCGTCCGGTGCTGCAGTCCGAGGCCGAGTGCGACGTGCTGCTGCGCTTCAATGCCGCCGCCGCGGCATCGGGCCTGACCCGCGCCGACATGCCGACGCTGCGCTGCGTCGTCACCCGCATCGTCGACGCCCGCAGCGGCAAGCTGCTGCAGCAGAGCTATGCGCTGTCGAACCTGGGCGGCGACGTGACCGGCACGCAACTGGCGCAGTGGCAGGCCTGGGCCAACGAGAACGAACCCTGCTTCCGCCTGATCCGCCAGGGCGTTCAGCTCGTCGGCGGCCTGGGCGAACTGGGCGACCCGCACATGATGAAGCGCGTGCTGATCGCCGGTCAGATGACGACCACCGTGTGGCGCCTGCTGCGTGCCGACGGTGAATGGGCCGATCGCACACGCATGCTGCTGAACCAGTTGAGCGGCCGCCCGGCGCGCGCCAGCCGTCCGCTCACGGGCAACGCCCTGTACGCGGGCATGGGCAAGTTGTTCCTGCTGCTCGAAGCGCTGGGAACGGAATCCACGGCGCCGACGCAGACGTCGAAGCCGCTGGAACAGTTGGGATGACTCGGATGAGGACACGGGCATGAGCAAGCAGGTCGCAGACCAGGCCGACGGATTGAGGCGCCTTCTGGCGCCGGCGCCAACGCGGGTGATCGCGGTGGCCAGCATGGCGCGGGGCGCCGGGGCCACGACGACCGCGATGAACATCGCCGCTGCACTGGTGCTCCAGGGCAAGAACGTGCTGCTGCTCGACCAGCATGCGGCGCGCGCGGGCTCGGTCTGCGCGCAGTGGGCGATCGATGCGCTGGGCACCTGGACCGACGTGGCCCAGCACCGCCTGCGCTGTGCCGGCGCGGCGGTGGCCAGTGGCTCCGGCGTGCACGTGCTGCCGGCCCCGCCCGACCCGGCCGTGGCCACGTCCGACCCGCGCGAGTTCTACCAGGGCGGCGCGATCCTGATCGACGCGGCGATCGACGACGAGGGCCGCTTGCTGCCCCTGGCGCAGATGGCCGACGAGCTGGTGCTGGTGCTCCAGCCCACGCCGAGCGCCGTGACCGCTGCCTACGCCGGCATCAAGCGACTGCACTATGCGCATGCGCTGAAGCAGGCGCGGCTGATCTTCAACGGCGTGCGCGATGCCGACTCGGCCCAGCAGATGCTGACCAACCTCGTCAACACCGGCAGCCGGCACCTGGCGGTGTCGTTGCAGGACGGCGGGCTGGTGCGCGCCGACCCGCACCAGGCCGACGCCCGTCGCCTGTACCAGACCGTGGTCGAGGCCTACGGGACCAGTCCCGCCGCCGTCGACTTCCGCCGCATCGCCGACGAGCTGTGGCGCTCGCCGTGGCGCTCCAAGGTGCTGCGATCGCGTGCGGCCGAACAGGGCCATCGCATCGTCGACGGCGCCATCGATGCGGCGCATGCCGCTTCCCATCCCGCCGCTGCCTTCCAGGGCAGCAGTTTTTGAACCCCCATCGAAAGGGAACGCGTGTACACCGCACAGGGAACCATTGAAAAGTCCCACCTGCTGGCACAGCACCAGCCGTTGGTGAGGCGCATCGCGCTGCAGATGCTGGCCAAGCTGCCGGCCAGCGTCGAACTCGACGACCTGATCCAGGCTGGCATGATCGGCCTGCTCGATGCGTCGAGCCGCTTCGAGGAGGGCAAGGGCGCCCAGTTCGAGACCTTCGTGAGCCAGCGCATCCGCGGCGCCATGCTCGACGAGCTGCGTGCGAGCGACTGGGGCTCGCGCGGGCTGCGCCAGTCGGCGCGCGCCGTCGAGAAGGCGATCCACAAGCTGGAGCACGTCCTCGGGCGCCCGCCGACCGAAGGCGAGATCGCCAAGGAAATGAAGATGGAGCTGCACGACTACCAGTCGCTGCTGCAGGACGTGCAGGGCTGCCAGCTGCTCTACGTCGAGGACTTCGCCAAGGGCGAGGCCGAGAACCCCTTCATCGATATGCATGCGCAGGCGGCGAGCCACGATCGCGGCGCCAGCAACGACCCGCTGGCGCAACTGCTGGAAAGCGGCTTTCGCCACCAGCTGATCGATGCGATTTCCACGCTGCCCGAGCGCGATCAGCTGCTGCTGAACCTCTACTACGAGGAAGAGCTGAACCTGCGCGAGATCGGCGCCATCCTCGAAGTGAGCCAGTCGCGCGTGTGCCAGCTGCACAGCCAGGCGATCAGCCGGCTGCGTGCGCGTTTGAAGGACGAGCTGAAGGAGGACTGAGGTCTCAGAGGGCGCGCCAGTCGATGACCGGCAGCGCCTCGACCTGCGGGCGCGCGAACAGGTAGCCCTGGAACAGCTCGACCCCGAAGCCACGCAGCACCTGCAGCTCCTCGCGCGTCTCCACGCCCTCGGCCACGACGCGGATGCCGAGCTCGCGGCAGATGCCCACCAGCCCGCGCACGATGGTGCGGCGCACGCGGTCGGTGTGGATGTCGCGCACCAGGTGCATGTCGATCTTCACCACGTCCGGCTGGAACATCGCGAGCAGCTCGATGCCGGCGAAGCCCGCCCCGAAGTCGTCGATGGCCGACGTGAGGCCCCGCGGCTTGTAGGCGCGCAGCACGTCGGTGAGGTGCGGCACGTTGGCGATCTGCTCGCCTTCGGTCACTTCGAACATCAGGCGATCGATCGGAAAGTTGCTGCGTTCGGCGGCCAGCACCGTCTGCGACGCGTAGTCCTCCGGCCGCGCCAGCGCATTGGGCAGCATGTTCAGGCTCAGGCGCGATTCCATGCCGAGCGAGCCGGCCAGCGCGATCGCCTTGCCCCGGCAGGCCTGGTCGAAGGCATAGCGCTGCGCGGGCTGCAGGTCGCCAAAGAGCGCGGCCACGCAGGAGGTGCCCGGCGACCGCACCAGCGCCTCGTGGGCGAAGACCTCGTGACGCACCACGTCCACGATCGGCTGGAACGCCATCGTGAAGGGGCTGAAGGCCGGCGCGCCGCCACTGCCGAACATTGAATTAGTTTCCATCACATCGATACCCGCATGGCTGCATTGAAAAACCGTCCGCGATGCCATGGCCGGCGCTCGAGCGCGGCCGCTGCCGAAGGGCTCATCAGGCTTATCGGCGCCGGGTGCAGAAACTGAAGGGCACGCCGTGCCCCGGCGCTCACATGGCGCGGAACAGGTGGGCGTAGAGCCGACTGACGGGGATCGCCTCGCGGCGTCCGCGCAGCCTCAGCGACAGCTTGCCGGCGTCGTCGCGGTGCACCGATTCGATCGCATCGCTGCGCACGACCACCGCGCGATGCACCTGCCAGAACACGCCGGTATCGAGTTGCGGCAGCAACGCCTTCAAGGGTGTGCGGATGAGATATTCGTCGGCGGCGGTGAGCACGCGCACGTACTTGTCGGCCGCCTCGAAATACTGCACGTCGTCGATCGACACCATGTGCACCGTGGCGCCGGAAGTACCCGCCTGGCTTGCCGCGATGAACTTCAGCGGCACACTGGTTTCGGTGGCGCCGAGCGAGCCACCGGCAACGCTCAGCAGCTTGCGCCACTGCGCCAGCGTGCTGGCCAGGATGTCTTCGCTCGGCAGCGAGGCCGAGCGGCGCAGCGCCAGCGCCTTCTGCAGCCGCACCACCGTGCGCTTCAGGCGATCGGGCTGCACCGGCTTGAGCACGTAGTCGATGGCCTGGGCGTCGAAGGCGCGGGCCGCGTATTCATCGTAGGCCGTGACGAACACCAGTTGCGGCAGCGGCGCTTCGTCGGTCGGCCAGACATCGGCCAGTTCGGCCGCGGCCGCCAGGCCGTCCAGGCCCGGCATGCGCACGTCGAAGAACAGTACCTGCGGCAGCAGGCGCAGGCTCTCCCGCACGGCACTGCGGCCATCGCCGACGTTGGCGATCACCTGCAGGTCGGGCCAGGCGAGGGCGAGTTCCGCCTGTAGCGCCTGCGCCAACAGCGGCTCGTCCTCGGCGATGAGAGCAGTGGGCTTCATGTGGGCACCGGGAACGAAATGCTCGCGCAGGTGCCGCCGTCGCGCAAGGGGGACAACCGCAGGGCGGCCCGGTCGCCGTAGGCGGCAGCCAGCCGTTCCCTGACCTGCGTCAGGCCGAAGCCGCCGTCGGGCGACGGCGAGGCATCGGGGTCGAGCCCGGCGCCGGTGTCGCACACCTCCAGCGTCAGGTGCCCGCTCGTCGCGCGTGCACGCACGGTGATCTCGCCCCCCTCGACGGCCGGTTCCAGGCCATGCCGGATGCTGTTCTCCACCAGTGGCTGCAGCAACAGCGGCGGCACCGGCAGGTCCCGCAGATCCTCCGGCAGGTCGAGCGTGTAGCGCAGGCGGGGACCCATGCGCACCTGCATCAGCGCGAGGTAATCCGACAGGCGGGCGAACTCTGCCGAGAGCGGATGCGACAGCGCGCGGGAGCCGGCGAGCGTCACGCGCAGGTAGCTGTCGAGCCGGTCAAGCATCGCCACGGCACGCGGCGGGTCGAGCGTGATCAGCGCGCGCAGGTTGGCCAGCGTGTTGAACAGCATGTGCGGCTCGAGCTGCGTCTCGAGCAACTTGAGCTTGGCTTCGCTCGCATCGCGCTCGGCCGCGCTGATCTTCGCGGCCATGGTGGCGGCCCGGCCGCGCGCGTGGAAGTAGAAGCTGCCGATCGCGCCGGCGATGATCGTGACGGCCAGGCTCAACCGGTTGTCGCGCGGCGTGTTCACGGTCCTGAAGCCGAACAGGAAATCGCCGATCGGGTCGCCGAACATGAATCCGCAGCCGATGCCCACGCCGGTCAGCAGCAGGCCGCGCCACCCCTTCGGCCAGCCATGCCCGCCCGCGCCGTCGCTGTGGCAGTTTTTCTGGTCGAACACGAAGCGGCCGAACTCGATCACGGCCCAGGTGATGGTGCCGACCGACAGCGCGTAGCCGACCTGCATCAGGTAGCTCTTGGCCGGCCAGATCAGGTTGGTCACCACCGCCACCGCGAAGCAGAACGCCACCACCTGCAGGTAGTGGCGCGCGACATCGGTCCAGCGGATGTTCATGGCGCCAGATTCTGGATGAAGAAGCGTGTGATGGCCGCGTAGGCCAAGGGCACCGCCGCGCGGTCGAAACCCGGCGGGTCATTCAGCAGGCGCGCGGCCCTGGGCGGGAGGTCGGGCAGCTGCGGCGAAAGGATCGAGCCGTGCCCGCCGCCCGCCATGTCGGCCAGCAGCGTGCAGCTTTTGCAGACGGCGCGCACCGCGTCGATGTGCCATCGCGGCGCGAGCCATGCGTCCTTGCCGGCGCGCACCAGGCCGAGTGGCACGCGCGGCTGCGCCAGCGAGGCCATGTCGACCGTCGCCGCCATCGGCACCGCCGCGACCACGGCGGCGATGCGCGGTTCGTTCCAGCCCCGCGGCGTGGTCTCGTTGCCGAACTTCCAGTCGACCACGCGCCGAGCGACGGCCAGCTTCAGCCCGTCGAAAGCGCCGCCGGTGAGTTCGGTCGCCAGGCCGACGCAGGTCGGAAAGTCGTCGGCGATGTGGGCGTCGCAGTGCGCGGCGAGCCGGGACGGCGACCATTGCGCGCCGGCCAGCGTCAGCGCGGTCAGGCCGCCGGCGGACATGCCGTAGTGGCCCACGCGCTGGACGTCGAGCAGGGGCGCGAAGCGCGCATCGGCGGCCATGGCGTCGATGGCCTGCGACACCTCGCGAGGACGATGCTGCCAGGAGCGCGGCCCGACGGCGCTCATGTCGTGGTAGTTGTCGCCGGCATGCTCGGGCATCGCGACGGTGAAGCCGGCTTGCACCAGCGCGACGGCCAGGTCGGCCTGCGGCCAGGGCGAGCCGCCGGAACCGTGCGACATCACGACGAGCCGGCCATTGCCGCGCTGCGGCACCGCGTCGAGCGCCGCCTCGATGACGAAGGGGCCGCGCTGCAACTGCGCGTCGGGTGCGGCCGTGGGATAGAACACCGTGATCGGACCGCTCTCGGGCGGTGCGGCGAGCGTCGTGATGCCGGTGGCGGCCGATGCCACCGCGCTCGCGAGGCCGAGCGTCGCCGTGGCCAGCAGCCGGCGCGTGCGCGCGGCTATCACGGCTCCCCCTTGGTACGGGCGGAGAGCCTGGCGCGTTCGCGCTGCACCATGCTTTCCATCAGGTCGTTGCCTGGCGCGAACACCCAGACGGAGAGCCCGTGAAAGAACAGGCCGATGCCCCAGCCGAGCAGCGGAAAGATGGCCCAGGCCCGGCCGTGGTACAGCGAGAGCGCGATCAGCCCGAAGTTCACCGCGACATAGACGCTCGCGTGGAAGAAAAAGCCCAGCTTCGCCCTGGCGCGGCGGCGGGCCAGTTGGTCGAGCTGAAGGTCGGTGTGCTGTTGCATGGAGGACTCCGATGGTTTCAGGCGCGCTGGGTGGGGGTGACGAGGGCCGCGTCGCGCCGCAACGCGAGCTTCCACAGCCGCAGGCCCCGCGCTGCAAACATACCGCTGAATGCGCCGTACAGCGCGCCCACGCACAGGGCGAAGACCCGGTCGTCCGGCAGGGACGGATGCATCGCGATCTGGACGGCCACGACGTACTTGGTGAAGAAGATGCCCATCATCAGTGCCAGCGGCACCGCCGTGCCGGCGAGATGGATGCGGCGCGCGGCCGGGTCGTAGCGCGTGCTGTCCGGCAGCGCGCGCTGCAGCACGGCGATGCCGGTCATGAGCGCGGCAACGGCCCAGCCCAGCACGGCGACCGGCTGGTGGCTGAAGACCGACAGCAGGCCATAGATGGACAGGGCGGTCATCGCGAACGGCAGGATCGTGGCGCGCCGGAGGGCGACGTCGTGCGCCACCAGCTGTCGGCCGCCCAGCCACAGCAGCAGGGCGAAGAGGGCGAACACCCAGCGGGGCGTGCCGGCGAGGATCTGGATCAGCATGAGAGGCTCCTGAAAGCAAGAGTGACAAGGGAAGCGATGGGACGGACGCGACTGTGCCCGCGTGACGAAAGCCGCGACAGTGCGATGCGACGAAATGCGGATCCGCGGTGCCGCAGGTCGGCAGGGGGCGGCGAACGGCACCGATCGGAGGGCGTGCGCCGCGACGGCCGCGGAGTTGATCTGCGTCAACGGGAAGGCGCCGCGCGCCCGCAAGATCGGCCTTGTCACGCGCCTGCCCTCAGGGCGCTGCACCGCAAGGGCGTTCATGTCCCCCTCTTTCTCGTCCGCCTTTCCGGATGCCTGGCTGATCGGCAGCGTGGCCGCCGATGTCGCCGTGGCGCCCTTCGGCGGTGCCACCGCGATCGCGCAGCGCGTCCAGCAGCGCCTGGCCGACCTGCTCGCGCACGCGGCGCGCCACTCGCCGCTCTATCGGGAGGTGCTCGGCGGGCGCCCGGCGTCGACGGTGCCGTTGGCCGACCTGCCGGTCATGCGCAAGGCCGACCTGATGCAGCGCTTCGACCAATGGGTGACGGACCCGGGTCTGACGCTGGATGCCGTGCGCACCTTCATGGCGGACCGCACGCGCATCGGCGAAGCCTTTCGTGGGCGATACATCGTCTGGGAGAGTTCGGGCAGCAGCGGGGCGCCGGGCATCTTCGTGCAGGACCCGTTCGCCATGGCCGTCAACGATGCGCTGGAGGCCCTGCGGCGCCCGGTCCTCGATCCGATGCGTGCCCTGGTCGACCCGATGGGCCTGGCCGAACGCATCGCATTCGTCGGCGCCATCGATGGGCATTTCGCCAGCACCGTCTCGATCGAACGCCTGCGCCGGCTCAACCCGTACCTGTCGTCCCGGCTGCACGGCATCTCCTTCCTGCAGCCCATCGCGGCGCTGGTGGCCGAACTCGACGCCATGGCGCCGACGGTGATCGCCACCTACCCGAGCGTCGCGCTGCTGCTCGCCGAGGAGCATCGACGGGGCCGGCTGCGCACGCGGCCGCGCGAGATCTGGACCGGCGGCGAGGACCTGTCCGGTGCGCAGCGCCAGCGCATCCGGGAAGCCTTCGATTGCGCGGTGGTCAACAGCTACGGC
This sequence comes from Variovorax sp. J2L1-78, assembly GCF_030317205.1. Taxonomy (NCBI): domain Bacteria; kingdom Pseudomonadati; phylum Pseudomonadota; class Betaproteobacteria; order Burkholderiales; family Comamonadaceae; genus Variovorax; species Variovorax arabinosiphilus. The sequence goes on from NZ_JASZYB010000001.1 coordinate 50,347, forward strand.
GCGTCGGAATTTCTCTCGCTGGCGTCGGAATGCCGCCATGGCCGCCTGCACCTGAACAGCGACTGGTGCATCCTCGAATCGGTCGATGCCGACGGCGCGGCGGTGGCCCCGGGGCATCGGGGCGCGACCACCTTGCTGACCAACCTGGCCAACCGCGTCCAGCCGCTGCTGCGCTACGACCTGGGCGACCGGGTCGCGTACGCGGCCGAGCCCTGCGCGTGCGGCTCCTGCCTGCCCGTGATCGAGATCCACGGCCGCTGCGACGACACGCTGCGGCTGGGCCGCGCCGGCGCGCGGCGCGTGCCCCTGACGCCGCTCGCGCTCACCACCGTGCTCGAGGAGGACGCGGACCTGGTCGACTTCCAGCTGGTGCAGGAAGGGCCGTGCGAACTCACGCTGCGCACCGGCCTGCAAGGGCCCGCCGCCGTTGCGGCGCTGCGGACCGCGCGCCCGGTGCTGGCTGCGTTCCTCGCGGCGCAGGGCGCAGTGGGGGTGCACATCCGTTGCCGCTCGGGTGAGCCGGCACAGCGCGGGCGCAGCGGAAAGATTCAGCGGGTGCTGCGCGCGCCGGGTGCCGCCTGAACCATCGGCGTCAGCCGCCCGCCGGCGCGCCCGATCGCTGCCGCTGCTTGGCCGCCTCGACGGTACGGCGGGCGGCTTCGCGGGCGGTGCGCGCTGCGCTGTGAAGGGCCGCATCGGCCTTCTATAGGGCCTTGCGCGTTGCACGGCCTCACCGCAACGCCTCGCCCGGCGGCGCCGGCGACCAGAGCGGGCGCTCCGTGCGCTCGGTGTCGACGACGATGACCCAGCGCCCTGCGTCCGCCAGGGGCGTGCGGTTGGGGGCGAGCACCCACGAGGCAGCGCCCTCCGTCACGCCGTGCCGTGCTCGAACACGCCGAGCGGCGTCTCGAAGTGATCGAAGGCGCCACCGCGCCTGGTCGAGACCGGTGAGGCACCCACCAGCCATCCCGGCGCCCCCGGAGGCAGCCAGTAGAGCAGAAGGGCCTGCACGTGCGGGTTGCGATCGATCACCACGACGTACTCGGCCGAGGCCAGCGAGATCCCGGCTGCGGCCAGGGCGGCGCGTGCGAGTTCGTCGTAACGGTGTGCCTCGTCGGCCGGCAGTTCCAGGCGGCGATCCACCTCGTTGCGGTAGCTCTGGCTCAACGCGGCCGGGTCTGCCAGGGTGCCGGCGGCGGCCGCGCACAGCGCGCCGAGCAGCAGCGCCGCCCGGAGGAAAAGCAGGCGACGGCAGCCCATCAGGCGTGGCGGCGATCGATCGTCCGACGGGTGGGGTGATGGGGGGTCATGCGGCCTCCTGGCGCAAAGCCCATCATCGCCAGCGGCGCGGCGGGGCGGGTTGACCCAGCGCAATGCATTTCCCGCAAGTGACGCCATGCACCGCAGCGTGCGTTGACGCCGGTCAAGCCGTCGATCGCCCGCCGTGGGAAGCTGGCCTTCTTGCGAAGGACACGCGATGCCGATCGATTTTTTCGGCGGTACCGGGACCGTCACCGGCTCCAAGTACCTGCTGACGCACGAGGGACGTCGGCTGCTGGTCGACTGCGGCCTGTTCCAGGGCCTCAAGCAACTGCGTCTGCGGAACTGGGAGCGCCTGCCCTTCGACCCGGCGTCGGTCGACGCGGTGCTGCTCACCCATGCGCACATGGACCACAGCGGCTTCCTGCCGCGCTTCATGACGATGGGCTTCCAGGGGCCGGTGTATGCCACGGCCGCCACGCGCGACCTGTGCGGGCTGCTGCTGCCCGATTCCGGACGCCTGCAGGAGGAAGAAGCCGATTTCGCCAACCGGCACGGCCACAGCAAGCACAGCCCGGCGCTGCCGCTCTATACGGAGGACGACGCGCGCGCTGCACTTAAGCGCTTCGAGGTCGTGGCCTTCGATGAGGGCTGGTCGCCCTGGCCCGGGTGGACCGTGCGCCTGCGCCGCGCGGGCCACATTCTGGGCGCCGCGAGCGTGCACGTCGCGTGGCCGGGCGGCAGCATCCTGTTCTCGGGCGACCTCGGCCGCAGCGACGACCTCGTCATGCGCGCACCCCAGGCGCCCGAACCGGCCGACCATGTCGTGATCGAGTCGACCTACGGCAACCGGCAGCACCCCGAGGTCGACACGCTGGGCGCACTGGCCGAGGTGGTCAATCGCACGGCCGCACGCGGCGGCATGCTCGTGATCCCGGCCTTTGCCGTGGGACGGGCGCAGACGATCCTGCACGGCCTGCACCTGCTCAAGCAGGCGCGGCGCATTCCCGACATGCCGGTGTTCCTCAACAGCCCGATGGCTGCCGACGCGACGCGCATCTACCGTCGGCATCTCGACGAGCACCGCCTGAGCGCCGAGCAGTGCACCGCGATGAGCCACGAGGCGACCATCGTCAACACGGTGGCCGAGTCGAAGCAGCTGAATGCGTTGAAGTACCCATCGATCATCGTGTCGGCCAGCGGCATGGCCACCGGCGGCCGGGTGCTGCATCACCTCAAGGCCTACGCGCCGGACGCCCGCAACACCATCCTCTTCGCCGGCTTCCAGGCCGCGGGCACCCGCGGCGCGGCGCTGGTCGGCGGCGCCGATGCGGTGAAGATCCATGGCGAGTACGTGCCGGTGCGCGCCGAAGTCGCCAACCTCGACACCCTGTCGGCCCATGCCGACCGCACCCAGCTGCTGGCCTGGATCGGCCAGCTGCAGGCGCTGCGGCGGGTGTTCGTCACCCACGGAGAACCGGTGGCGGCCGATGCCCTGCGGCTGGCCATCGCGGAGCGCCATGGCTGGGCAGTGGGGGTGCCCGACTACCGCGACAGCGTCGTGCTCTGAACCGGCACCGGAGCATGGCCATGGCCTTCGACCGCCTGCCTGCCCGCCGCGCGGGCATCGACACCTATCAGCAGCCGGTGGCCTACCTGCGCGCCGACAGTGCCGTCTGCCTGGCCGAGGGCTTCGAGGCCCAGGCCCAGATCGAGCTGATCGTGCGCGGCCGTCATGTGCTGGCGATCCTGCACCACGTCCGCAGCGACTGGCTGCGGCGCGACGAGATCGCCCTGTCCGAGGCGGCCTGGGCGCTGCTCGGTGCGGCCGAGGGCGAGGACGTCCAGGTGCGGCATCCACCACAGCTCGCGTCGCTGGCGTACCTGCGGGGCAAGGTCCACGGCACCCGCTTCGACGACACGGCGCTGCATGCGCTGATGGCGGACGTGAGCCAGGGGCGTGTGTCGGACATCCACCTGGCGTCCTTCGTGACCGTCTGCGCCGGCGGCGGGCTGGACCTGGCCGAGACGGTGGCGCTGACCCGCGCCATGGTCGACGTGGGCGAACGCATCGACTGGGGCGTCGCGCCCGTCATGGACAAGCACTGCATCGGCGGGCTGCCCGGCAACCGCACCACCTTATTGGTGGTGCCCATCGTCGCGGCCTGCGGCGCGGTGATGCCCAAGACCTCGTCGCGCGCCATCACGTCCGCGGCCGGCACGGCCGACGCCATGGAAACGCTCGCACCCATCGGCCTGGACGTGGCGGCGATGCGCCGCGTCGTCGAGCGCGAGGGCGGCTGCATCGTCGGTGGCTCGGCTGCGCACATCAGTCCGGCCGACGACATGCTGATCCACGTCGAGCGGCCACTCAACCTCGACAGCGAAGGCCTGCTGGTGGCGTCGATCCTGTCGAAGAAGGTGGGGGCCGGTGCGCAGCGCGTGCTGATCGACCTGCCGGTGGGCCCGCAGACGAAGGTGCGCACGGCGTCGGCGGCCGAGGCCCTGTCGCGCAGCCTGGTGGCCGTCGGGGCCGAGTTCGGGCTGCAGGTGTGCGCCGTGCTGAGCGACGGCTTCCAGCCGGTCGGCCGCGGCATCGGTCCGGCGCTCGAGGCATTCGACGTGATGGCCGTGCTCGAGCGCCGGCCCGATGCGCCGACGGACCTGCGCGACCGTGCCCTGGTGCTGGCCGGCCTGCTGCTCGAGATGGCCGGCAAGGCCGCGCCCGGCGCCGGCCTGGTGCTGGCGCGCAGCGTGCTGGACGACGGTCGGGCGCTGGCCAAGTTCATCGCCATCTGCGAGGCGCAGGGCGGCATGCGGGTGCCGCCGCGAGCGGCCCATACCCAGGTGCTGTGCGCCCCGGTGGCGGGGCGGGCGACGGCCATCGATACGCGCCTGGCCGCGCGCGCCGCCAAGCTCGCCGGCGCACCGCGCGACCCGTCGGCCGGTGCCGTCATGCACGTGCGTGTGGGCGAACGCATCGTGGCCGGTCAGCCGCTCTTCACGCTGCACGCGGGCAGCGTGGGGGCGTTGCAGTACGCGCTGGGCTTCCTGCGGGCGCAACCGCCGGTGGTGCATCTCGCAGTCGAGCCATGACCCCACGCTCGAGGAGCCCAACAGACTCGAGCGCCCTTACGAATTCGATCCTTCCCAACCCCTAGAAAGTCAGAAATGTCCCTCTTTCACGCAGTCGCTTTTGTCGACCACCAGTCCGCCCAGGTCGTGCAGTTCGACGCCGAACACACGGTGGAGCAAAAGATCCACGCGCATGCGCACTACACGCGCCAGCATGGCAGCGCCGTGCGCTCGGAACATGAATTCTTCGCCGAGGTCTGCGATGCGCTCGAAGGCATCGCCGAGGTGCTCATGACCGGCGGGCACACCGGCCTGGCCGACTTCCGCCATTACGTCGAGAAGCACCGTCCGCTGACGGCCGCGCGAATCACCGGCTACGAGGTCGTGGATCACCCGAGCGAGAAGGCGCTGCTGGCGCTGGCGCGCAAGCACTTCGTCAAGTACGACCAGATGGGCGGCACGGGCACGCCGGCCTGAGCGCCTGAAAGACTGAGCGTGGTCAGCTCGCCGCGAGCCACTGCGCGGCGATCGCCTGCGGCGACACGGGGGCCGGGGCATCGGCATCGGCGACGATCGCGGCCGCGCGCTCGGAGGCGCTGAGCGCTTCATCCGCGCCGGCCAGCTTCTCCAGCACCGCCAGATCGGCCTCCGACGGGTCCGTGCCAACGGCCTGTCGCGCCTGGACCCTTTGCCGCAGCAGCGGCAGCGCGGCGCGGCAATCGAGCACGGCAAACGGCACACCCATCGCGGCCGCCAGTGCGGCGAACGCGGCCCTTTCCGAATGGCGCAGGAAGGCCGCATCGACGATCACCGGCCAGCCGGCGCGCAGGGCCGTCTCGGCGACCTGCTGCAGACGCGCGTAGGTGCGGTGTGTCGTGGCCGCATCGTAGATGCCGCCGGGCACACGGTCGCGGGACGACGCGTGCGCCTCGAGCCCGAACAGGCGCTTGCGCTCGACGTCGGAGCGCACGCAGATGGCGCCCGCCGCTTCGAGCACACCTTGCGAGACGAAGCTCTTGCCCGAGCCCGGCAGCCCGTGGGTGATGGCCAGACGCGCATCGCCGGCGGTCGACAGCGCTTCTGCGAGTGCCAGGTAAGCGGACGCATCGCCAGCGCCGACCGCCTGCACGCCCTGCCGTTCGGCGAGCGTGGTCACCTGCGCGCGCACCAGCGCGCGGCACACCATGGCAAAGCGCAGGCCGGGGAGGGCGTCGTAGTCGCCGCTGGCGGACAAGTAGGCGTTGATGAAGCGGAAGGCGAGCTGGCGGCGGTCGTTCGCCAGCAGGTCCATGGCGAGAAAGGCGATGTCGTCGACCACGTCGATCCAGCGCAACGCCGGGTCGAACTCGATCCCGTCGAAGGCGGTGGCCTGGCCTTCGAGTTGGAGCACATTGCCCAGGTGCAGGTCGCCGTGGCATTCGCGGACATGGCCTTCACGTTGACGCGCGGCCCACCAGGGCGCCAGCGCCTGCAACTGCCCGGCCATCCAGGCGCGCAGCGCCGGCGTCTCGACCGTTTCTTCAAGGCCCTGCACGACCTGCGCATGGGCGGCGGCGGACCCGAACGCGCTGCCCGCGGGTGCCACCGCGGCGTCGCGGTGGAAGGCCGCCAGCGTCTTCGCCATCGCGTCGACGTGGTGCGGCGCCAGGGTGTCGGCCCTCAGCATGTCGCGCCACAAGGCGCCCTCCGGAAACCGGCGCATGTGGACCGCGACATCGAGCACCGTGCCGGGGCCGCCGAAGGTGGGGCCCTGCCCGTTGTCGCAGACCTCCACCACGTCGAGGTAGAGCGAGGGCGCCAGCCGCCGGTTCAGCCGCAACTCCTCCTCGCAGAACCGGCGCCGCGCGGCCAGCGTCGTGCCGTCCAGAAAGGACAGCCGCAAGGGCTTCTTCAGTTTGTAGACCGTCGTCCGGCCCAGCAGCAGCCACGAGATGTGCGTTTCGATCAGCGTCGCCGGCACGCCGTCGGTGGCGGTGAGCGAGGCCTGGAGCGCCGCAACGCGCTCGCGTGCCACGGCCAGGGGTGACGAGGGATTCATGCAATGCACCATACAGGCAATGTGGGCCCGGCAGCTGCGAGCGGCCTTGCGCCAGCGCATGGTCGGATATCGGACCGGGGCGCATCATGGACTCGAGGCGACGCTGGCGATTCAGTGGCGCAAGGACGGGATATGACGCACATCACTCGAAGGCATTTTGCGACGCGCTGCGCCAGCGCGATGACCCCGCCGCTGCTGCTGAACGGATGCTCCCTGGGCACCGGAGACCCGAGCTACACCGAGGCGGTTCAACGCACCTGGCGGCCGGATGCGCCCGCGGCCACGGGCCGCGTGCCGCTGCTGGAGGAACTGGTGCGCTGTGCCACGCTGGCGCCGTCGAGTCACAACACCCAGTGCTGGACCTTCGCCCTGCAGGAACAGGCCATCAGCGTGATGCCGGATCTGTCGCGCCGATGTCCGGCGGTCGATCCGGACGACCACCATCTGTTCGTGTCGCTCGGGTGCGCCACGGAGAACCTGGCGCAGGCGGCGCTGGCGCACGGGCTGAAGGCCGAGGCCGTCGTCGATGCCTCGGCCAACAGCGCGGTGAGGGTGCGACTCGAGCCGACCCGGGCGGCGGCGTCCACGCTGTTCGACGCGATCTTCGAGCGGCAATGCACGCGCGCCGAATTCGACGGCCAGCCGGTGTCGGCCGAAGACCTGAAGCTGCTCGAGCGGGCCGGCACCGGCAACGGCGTCCAGTTGCTGATCCTCGACGACCAGGCCGCGATGGAGAGGATGCTGGCCCGTGTCGTCGCGGCCAACACCGTCCAGATGGGCGACCCGGCCTTCGTCGACGAACTCAAGCACTGGATACGGTTCGGCGACGCCGAGGCGGTACGCACGGGGGACGGCTTGTTCACGGGGGCATCCGGCAATCCGTCCGTGCCGCGATGGCTCGGCGAACGGCTCTTCTCCGTCTTCTTCACCGCGAAGAACGAGAACGACAAATATGCGAAGCAGGTTCGCAGTTCGGCGGGCATCGCCGTGTTCGTCTCCGCCGCGAACGACAAGGCGCACTGGGTGGAGGTGGGCCGCTGCTACCAGCGATTCGCGTTGCAGGCGACGGCGCTGGGCATCCGCAATGCCTTCCTCAACCAGCCGGTGGAGGTCGCCAGCATGCGGCCGCAGTTGGCGCGCGATCTGGGCGTGGGCGCGCGGCGCCCGGATCTGGTGGTGCGCTTCGGCCGGGGCCGCGAGATGCCACGGTCCTTGCGGCGCCCCGTCGCGGCGGTGTTGGCCCGCGAATGACCGGTGCGCTGAAAGCCCCTGAACTCGGCGATCCGTCCGTGCAGGCGGCGGGCCAGGTGCTGCAGGCGCTCGCGGCCGATGCCGAACGCGGGCTGACGTCGCAGGAGGCCGCGCGGCGGTTGGCCGTGCACGGCCGCAACGAACTGCGCGGCGCGGCCGCCGTGGCGACATGGCGGCGCCTCCTGGCGCAGTTTCAGGATCCGCTGGTCTACCTGCTGCTGGCCGCCATCGGCATCGCGCTCGGTGCCTGGGCGATCGAAGGCTACGCCGGCTGGCCGCTGGATGCGCTGGTGATCGCGGCGGTGGTGCTGCTCAACGGCGTGCTCGGTTTCGTCCAGCAGGCCAAGGCGGCGAACGCGGTAGCCGCGCTGGCCCGCATGACGGCGGTCACCTCGGCCGTCGTGCGCGACGGTCACGCGCTGCGCGTTCCGAGCGCCGAGCTGGTACCGGGCGACCTGCTGGTGCTGGGCGAAGGCGATGCCGTCGGGGCCGATGCCCGGCTGCTGGAAGCGTCGTCGTTGCGCGTGCTCGAGGCGTCGCTGACGGGCGAGAGCGACGCCGTGCTGAAGGACGCCACGACGCTGCCGGCGCCCGCAGCACTGGGCGACCGGTTCGACATGGTGTTCAAGGGCACGGCGATCGCCCAGGGCACCGGCCGCGCCGTTGTCACCGCCACCGGCATGCGCACCGAGGTGGGCGCCATCGCCGGGATGCTGGACGCCACCGTGGAAGCGCCGACACCCCTCGGCATCGAGGTGGCACGCATCGGGCGCATGCTGGGCATCGCGGTGGTGGTGATCGCCGCCGTGGTGGTGGCGACGGTCCTGCTGATCTCCGACATCCGCACGGCGGCCGACGTGGTCGCCGTGCTGCTGCTGGGTGTGTCGCTGGCGGTGGCGGCGGTGCCCGAAGGCTTGCCGGCGATCCTGTCGGTGGTGCTGGCGATGGGCGTGCAGCGCATGGCCAAGCACAACGCCATCGTCAAGAACCTGTCGTCGGTCGAGACGCTGGGCGCTGCATCGGTGATCTGCACCGACAAGACCGGCACGTTGACGCGCGCGGAAATGACGATCGAACGCGTCGTGACCGCCTCGGGCAGCACCCGCATCACCGGCGCGGGCTATGCGCCGACGGGGCGGGTGGAGCACGAGGGGGCCGAGCTACCCGCCGGGTCGCTGCGCGACGAGCAGACCGTGGTGCTCGCCGGCGGCAGCCTGGCCGGCGATGCGCAACTGCGCCAGGACGCGGGGGGCGCCTGGCGGATCCATGGCGACCCCACCGAAGCGGCGTTTCTCGTGGCCGAACGCAAGATGGGACTGAACGCGCGCCGGGTGCAGCGCTTCGAACGCATCGCCGCCATCCCGTTCACCTCGGAGCGCAAGATGATGTCGACGCTCGAGCGCGATCACGACCACGGCGACCAGGCCGTGCTCGTCACCAAGGGCGCGCCCGACGTGCTGTTGGCCCGTTGCAGCCGGGTGCGCGTGGGCCGGGACGTGATCGCGCTCGACGCGGCGATGCGCGCGCGGATCGTGGCCGATGTCGACGCGCTGTCCGATGCGGCCCTGCGCACGCTGGCCGTCGCCTACCGGCCCCTCACGGCGCTGGAACAGGCGTTGGCGATGGACACGGTCGAGGGGATCGATGCGCTGGAACACGAGCTCATCTTCGTCGGTACGGTCGGCATCATCGATCCGCCGCGCGCGGAAGCGGCCGTGGCGATCCGGGAGGCGCAACACGCCGGCATCCGGGTGATCATGATCACCGGCGACCATCCGCGCACGGCGGCCCGCATCGCCGCGGACCTGGGCATCGTGGCGCCTGGCGCGACGGCCCTCACCGGGCTGGCGCTGGACAGGCTGGACGCCGCTGCGTTGGCAGAGGCCGTGCGCCGCACCGCGGTCTTCGCGCGGGTGGCGCCTGCGCACAAGCTGCGCATCGTCGCTGCGCTGCAGGCCGACGGCAACGTCGTCGCCATGACCGGCGACGGCGTCAACGATGCACCGGCGTTGAAGGCGGCGGACATCGGTGTCGCCATGGGCGTGACCGGCACCGAGGTGACGCGCGAGGCGGCACGGATGATCCTGGTGGACGACAACTTCGCCACCATCGTGGCGGCCGTGCGCGAAGGGCGCGGCATCTTCGACAGCATCCGCAAGGCCCTGCGCTACCTGCTGTCGTCCAACATGGGGGAGGTACTCACCGTGTTCCTGGGCGTGGTCGGCGCCGGCGTGCTGGGGCTGGCCGGCGCGGACGGGGCCGTGGTACTGCCGCTGCTCGCGACGCAGATCCTCTGGATCAACCTCGTCACCGACTCCGGACCGGCGCTGGCCATGGGCGTCGACCCGCCGACGGACGACGTGATGGCCCGCAGCCCGCGCGGCCGCAGCGAGCGCGTGATCGACGCGCGCATGTGGTCGGGCGTGATCCAGGGCGGCCTGGTGATGGCGCTGACGACCCTGCTGACCATCGACATCCTGCTGCCCGGCGGCATGATCGAAGGCCGCCAGGACCTGGCCACGGCCCGCACGGCCGGTTTCACGGCGCTGGTGCTGGCGCAGTTGTTCAACTGCTTCAACGCGCGTTCGGACCGCCGGAGTGCCTTCTCGCACCTGTTCGTCAACCGCTGGCTCTGGGCCGCCATCGCGCTGTCGGTGGCGCTGCAGGTGGCGGTCGTCCATCTGGGGTTTCTCAACCTCGCGTTCGGCACCGCGCCGCTCGCGCTCGACCAGTGGCTGCTGTGCGCCGCGATGGCCAGCGTGGTCCTCTGGTACAGCGAATTGCGCAAGCTGGTGATCCGCTGGCGGTGGCCGGGCGTCGGCGCATCCGCACGGGGCCCGGCGCGATAAACTCCGCGCGCCAACCCTCTTGGCGCCCCGCGGATGCCGCCCAGGAATTCCTCATTTGCCGCTACACATGGCGTCCTCGAAACAGACCGGTAGTCAGAGCGAGCCCGATGCGCGGCTGTTCATCGCCTCGCTGGAAAAGGGCATGCGCGTGCTGGAGCTGTTCAACGAGCAGGCGGCGCCCCTGTCGATCGGCGACATCGCCGACAGCACGGAGATGGGCCGCAGCGCGGCGCAGCGCTATGTCTACACGCTGCACCAGCTGGGCTATCTCACCAAGGATGCGGAGTCCAAGCGCTACTTTCCGGCGCTGAAACTGCTCGGCCTGGTGCGCGGCATCCACCGCCACCGCTCGCAGATGGACCTCGCCTATCCCTTGCTTCAGGCACTCGCCGCAGAGACGCTGGAAACGGTGTCCTGGGTCGAGCTGGACGGTGACGACGTGGTGGTGCTGCAGAACTTCGCTGGCGCCCACGTCACCGCCGTCAACCTGCCGGTCGGCAGCCGGTTTCCCGCGTTGACATCGTCATCGGGCCAGGTGCTGCTCTCGCAGGCGCCGGCCTCGCAACTGGTCGCGATGTACCAAGCCCTGGCCCCCGAGGTCCGCGCACGCTTCGGCTCGCGCAGCGAAGCGGAAGTCGTCGCCATCTTCCGCAAGGCGGGCAAGGACGGCTACTCGCTCACGGAAAAGAACTTCGCGGAAGACGGCATCTCCGTGTCCGTGCCGGTGACCGACGCCGGGCGCATCGTCGCGGCCATCAATGTCTCGACCGTGCGCACCCGCTTCGACCTGGCCAAGGCGCGCAAGGCGATTCTTCCCCTGCTCGAACAGACGGCGCGCGAAGCGTCGATCTAAGCCCCTCGGCACGCTTGAACCCGGTGTGCACGTCGGCGTGCGCACCGGTCGCGTACGCACAACCACGTACGCAGCCCATCTTGACAACCGCATGACAAAGCCAGAAGCTTCGCAAATTGTTATTCAATTCATGAAATTGCATTGCAATTTATGTGTCACTTCTCACTGGATTTGGAATGCCCCTGCACGACGATCTTTCGCCTCAGGTCTCGATGAACGACGTCGGAGACGAGACCATCGGCGCGCTGCTGGAGCGCCGTGCGCGCCTGCACCCGGACGACACCTACTGCACGTTCCGGGACGAGCGCATCACCTTCCGCCTGCTCAAGCGCCGGGTCGACCAGGTCGCCACCCTGCTCAAGGCCCATGGGCTGGCGCGGGGCGACCGCGTCGCCGTCATGCTGCCGAGCCACCCCGAGCACCTCTACGTGATCTTTGCGTTGGCGCAGCTGGGCATGGTGCGGGTGCCGATCAACGTGCATCTGATCGGCGCACCGCTCGAGCACCTGCTGACCGAGCTCGCGCCCCAGGCACTGGTGGTCGACTGCGCCTACGAAGCCGCGCTCGCAGGCCTGGCGTCGCCCTTGCCCACCCTCATCCGGCGCAACGGGGTCGACGGTGAGTTCGATGCCTATGCGGCATGCGTCGAGGACACGGCGCCGTTGGACGTCGCCGCGGACGACATCGTCGCGCTGACCCCGAGCTCCGGCACCACCGGTGCGCCGAAAGGGGTGCTCAAGAGCGATCGCCATCTGCGAGCCGGGCCGATGGCCGTGCTTCGCCTCACCGAAGCCCAGCCGGGTGACGTGTTCCTGTTCTGGGAAGCCTTGCACCATGGCTCCGGCGTGGCCGTCGCCATCGCGGCGCTGATCGGCCGCTTCCAGTTGGCGATGCTGGAACGCTTCAGCGCATCGCGTTTCTGGGACGAGGCTCGGCAGCACCGGGCCACGCATATCCACTACCTCGGCAGCGTGCTGCCCATGCTGCTGAAGCAACCCGCGCGCGCCGACGACAGAGAACACGGCGTGCGTATCGCCTGGGGCGGCGGCTGCCCCTCGCACATCTGGCAAGCGTTCGCTGAGCGCTTCGGGGTCACGATGCGCGAGGGCTACGGCCTCTCGGAACTGATCACCTTCGTGACGGCAAACGTCGACGGCACGCCGGGCTCCATCGGCAAGCCACTGTCGTACTACGAGGTGACGCTGATCGACGATGAGGGCACGCCGGTGCACGCCGGCGACAAGGGCGAGATCGCGGTGCGCGCGCGCGACGCGCGACTGGGCTTCCTGGGCTACTTCAACAATGCCGGGGCAGACGCCGCCGCCCGGCGCGGCGATCTCTTCCTGACCGGCGACCTGGCGCATGCCGACGCCGACGGCAACCTCTTCTACGCCGGACGGAAGAAGGACATGCTGCGCCGCCGGGGCATCAACATCTCCGCGTGGGACGTGGAAAGCGTCTTCGCCGAACACGAAGCCATCGCCGAGGTCGCACTGGTCGGCGTGCCGAGCGAGCTCGGCGAAGACGAACTGAAGCTGTTCGTGCGGGTGCGCGATGGCGTGCGCGTCGAGCCGCTGGACCTGATCCGCTGGTCGAGCCTGCGCTTGCCTTACTTTCAGATTCCGCGCTACGTCGAGTTCGTCGATGCGTTTCCGAAGACCCCCACGCAGCGGATTCAGAAGAAGGAACTCTCTCGCGAGGTGGTGGGTGTCTGGGACGGCGCCCACACGGATTTCCGGGTGGCCAAGCGCTGAAGACGCCTGGCTGACCGATCATCCAGTTGCTGTCCCGTCTTCTCATTCGATCGGAAGAACATGATTCGAGCCAACCTGGTTTCGTGGTGTCGAGCGGCTGCGGCCGGCGCGGCGGTTCTCTTGCTGTGCGCGGGCGCCCACGCGGCGTTTCCCGACAAGCCCATCAACCTGATCGTCGGCTTCTCCGCCGGTGGCGGCGTGGACGTGGTCGGTCGGGCCATCGCACAGAGCGCTTCGGTGCAGTTGAAGACCTCGGTGGTCGTCGACAACCGGACGGGCGCCGCCGGCGCCATCGCTGCGCAATACGTGAAACGCGCGGCGCCGGACGGCTACACCTTGCTCATGGCGCCGACAACGTCCTATGTGATGTCCGAGAAGATGGTCGGGCCGGAAGTCTCGGGCTTCGAGATCGCCAAGGACTTCAAGCCGGTCGCCACCATCGGCGAACTGCCGCTGGTGATGCTGGTGTCCAAGCAGAGCGGCATCACGTCGTATGAGGACTTGGGTGCGGCGGCCCGCAAGAACCCGGGCAAGCTCGCCTACGGTTCGTCGGGCAACGGATCGACGGAGCACATCGTCACCGAGTGGTTCAAGCAGCAGGCCGGCCTCGATCTGCTGCATGTGCCGTACCGCGGTTCCGCACCGGCGATGGCAGACCTGTTCTCGGACCAGATCCAGATCATGGTGACCACGTCGCCCACCGCGTTGACCAATCTCGCCAGTGGCCGCGCCCAGGCGGTGGGTGTCGCCAGCGCCCAGCGGCTGGCCGTCATGCCCGACGTGCCGACCTTCGCGGAGCAGGGGCTGCCGCAGTTCGTCGCGTCGTCCGTCTACGCCATCCTCGCGCCGAAGGACACGCCCGACGCCGTCGTCGTGGCACTGAACAAGGCGCTCAACGACGCGCTCGACGACGAAGCGACCCGGCGCCGCTTCGCGCAACTCGGCGTACAGATCGTGCACAGCACCCCGGCGCAGTCGCGCGAACTGCTGTTGAACGAATCGACGAAATGGGAGCGCATCGTGCAGCCCATCAAGGCGGCCAACCGCTGATCCTTCCCATGAACGAGAGCCACACCATGACCGAACCGACCGCCACGCCACCCTGCGTCACCCTCCGCGTCAACGGGACCAGCGCGCTCATCACGATGGACCGGCCGGAGGCCATGAACGCCTTCAACGCCGAGCAGCGCAAGCTGTTCCGCGCGGCCTTGCTCGAGGCGGATGCCAACGAGGCGGTGCGCGTCATCGTCATCACCGGCCGCGGCAAGGCCTTCTGCGCCGGACAGGACCAGTACGAAAGCGCCGCCATGGACGCGGCCGGATCGGCGGCGCGCATCGAGAGCTACCTCGACCTGTACCGCATCTTCCGCGCGCTCAAGAAGCCGGTCATCGCCCGCATCAACGGCGTGGCGGCCGGGGCCGGGCTGCAGATCGCACTGCTGTCGGACCTGCGCATCGCATCGACCCAGGCACGCTTCGGCATGACCGAGTTCAAGGTCGGCTCCGCCGCCATCGTCGGCAGTGCGCTGCTCTGGCCGATCATCGGCGAGGCCGCCACCAAGCGCCTGGTGCTGCTGGCCGAGATCGCGTCGGCCGAGCAGTCGCTCGCCCTGGGGCTGGTGCACGAAGTGGTCGAAGACGATGCGCTGGACACGCGCGTGGCCGAATGCTGCGCACTGATGGCCGGCTGGTCGGAGACCTCGGTCGCCATCACGAAGGGGTGGTGGAAGGAGATGGGCGACGAGCTGTTCGAGAAGGCGTGCGCCGCGGCACGTGAAGGGCATGCGACCAACTTTGCGTCGGGGGCTTATTCGGCGGGGGCGAAGAAGTTCACTTCGCGGAAGCGGGAGGGGAGTTGAGGCGTTGGCGCGTGGACGTGCGTTGGGACGAATGCCGGGTCGCCCGCGCTGAGTCGCCGTGGGTTGATGCTGCGCAAGGTGCTGCATGGCGCAGTACGGCGAGCGCGGCGCTGCACGGGTAGCATGTCCGATGCTCATACGCCTTGTCTACGCCAGCCGAAGCACCGATTGCTCCGCACACGATCTGCCCGCCATTCTCGAATGGTCCCGCCGCGTCAATCCAGAACTTGAAGTGACCGGGGTGCTGTGCTATCTGGATGGCATCTACATGCAGTATCTGGAAGGCGAAGAAAGCAAGGTGGACGCCTTGTTCAAAAGCATTCGCGCCGACAGGCGCCATGGGAGCGTCACCCTGCTCGAACGACGCGCCATTTCAAAGCGCGCTTTTCCCGAGTGGTCGATGGCGCTTCTGGAGTGGGACGACAACACGCGCGGGATCTTCCGCAGCTTTTCTCCGGACGCCAAGCTCGATTTCTATGCCGCGGACCCGAGTACTGCCGCGCCGATGCTGCGGGCGCTGGTGCGCGCGCCGGGGTGGAAGCTCACCTGAACGGGAGCGTCTTTGCGCGTGCGTGAAATCGCCCGATGGCCTGCCCGGAGGGGATCGAACCCCCGACAACCTGCTTAGAAGGCAGGTGCTCTATCCAACTGAGCTACGGGCAGCAGGTGCAGATCGAAGGGCGTTGCGCGCGCCGTCGCTGTGGCGCGGATTTTGCCACGCATGCCCTGGTGGGGCATGAAAGCGAAAAGCCGGTGAGGACCTTGCAGTCTTCACCGGCTTTCACTTTTCCAATGGTCGGGGCGGTGGGATTCGAACTCACGACCCTCTGCTCCCAAAGCAGATGCGCTACCAGGCTGCGCTACGCCCCGACAAGCCCTCGATTCTAGCCTGAGTTTCGGGTGTGCCTTCCGAAGCGCGGTTGCTCAGCGCCTCGCGTACTGCGATTTCCCGAAAAGAATGTCCCGCTCCTTGTCGCCGGTGAGGGGTTTGCGCAGGTCGGCCAGCACCTTCACGCCACGTTGCACCGCCGGCCGCGCGGCGATGCCGTCGAACCATTGCTTGAGGTGCGGGTACTCGGTCAGCACGATGCCCTGGTTCTCCCAGCTGCGCAGCCACGGGAAGATGGCGATGTCGGCGATGGAATAGTCCGGCCCGGCGATGAAGGCGCTCTGCGACAGGCGCTTGTCGATCACGCCGTAGAGGCGCCTGGCCTCGTTGGTGTAGCGCTCGATGGCGTAGGGGAGCTTCTCGGGCGCGTAGAGGCGGAAGTGATGCGCCTGGCCGAGCATCGGCCCGACGCCGCCCATCTGGAACATCAGCCACTGCAGCACGTCGTAGCGGGCGCGGTCGCCCTCGGGCATGAAGCGGCCGGTCTTGCCGGCCAGGTAGACGAGGATCGCGCCGGATTCGAAGAGCGAAATCGGCTGGCCGTCCGGCCCCTCTGGGTCGACGATGGCCGGGATCTTGTTGTTGGGGCTGATCGCCAGGAAGTCGGGGGCGAACTGGTCGCCCTTGCCGATGTTGACCGGGTGGGCCACGTAGGGGAGGCCGCATTCCTCCAACATGATGTGGACCTTGTGGCCGTTGGGCGTGGGCCAGGAATAGACGTCGATCGGTGCTTGGGGCATGTCGTTGTTACCGGCGGTGGGAAGCGATGGAAGAGGGGGCCGCCAGCATATACGCGGCCCTCATTTCTCGCAGGGGCCGCGCCGGTCGGCCCCCTCCAGGCGCGGTTCAGGCGCGGCTCAGGCTGGCCGCGTTGGTGGCGGCGAGGTGCTGGTGTATCTGCGCGACCACCGCCGCGCCTTCGCCGATCGCGCCACCCACGCGCTTGACCGAGCCCGAGCGCACGTCGCCCACCGCGAAGACGCCGGGCACGCTCGATTCGAGCGGGGCCGCCGGTCGCGCCGGGAAGCCGCCGCTGGCGGCCGCGCCGGTCAGCACGAAACCGTTGCGGTCGGTCGCCACCTCGCAGCCGGCCAGCCAGCCGGTCTCGGGTTCGGCGCCGACGAACAGGAAGATGTTGCGCGCCGGGCAGTCGTATTCCTCCTTGGTGCGGCGGTGGCGCCAGGTGGCGCCTTCCAGGCCGGTGGTGAGCGGGTCGCCACGCAGGGTCACCAGTTCGGTGTAGGGGTGCAGCTCGATGTTCGGCGTGGCCTCGATGCGGTCGATGAGGTAGCGCGACATGCTGGCCGCCAGCGACGGCCCGCGCACCAGCACGTTGACCTTGGCGGCCTGCTGCGACAGGAACACCGCCGCCTGGCCGGCCGAGTTGCCGCCGCCGACCAGCGCCACTTCCTGCTTGGCGCAGGTGCGCGCCTCCAGGGCCGACGCCCAGTACCAGATGCCGCGGCCCTCGAACTCACGCAGGCGCGGCACGTCAGGCCGGCGGTAGCGGGCGCCGCTGGCGATCACGATGGTGCGGCCACGGAGGCGCCGGCCATCGGCCAGCTGGATCGACATCTCGCCCTTGGCCGAACCGCTGCAGTCGAGCGAGGCGACCTCCGTCGGGATCAGCATCTCGACGCCGAACTTCTGCGCCTGCACGTAGGCCCGGCCGGCCAGCGCGCCGCCCGAGATGCCGGTGGGAAAGCCCAGGTAGTTCTCGATGCGCGCGCTGGCGCCGGCCTGGCCACCGTAGGAGCGGCAGTCGAGCACGATGACGCGCAGCCCCTCGGACGCGGCGTACACGGCGGTGGCCAGGCCGGCCGGCCCGGCACCGACGACCACCACGTCGAACAGGTCGTCGTGCGCCACGCTGTCGATCATGCCGAGGCAGCGGGCCAGGGCGTCCTCGCTCGGGTTCATCAGCACGGAGCCGTTGGGGCAGGCCACCAGCAGCGTCGCCTCGCCGTACTGCTCGAGCAGAGCGGCGGCGTCGGCTTCCTGGGTCGAATCGACCACCTGGTACGGGTGGCCGTTGCGGGTGAGGAAGTTCTGCAGGCGCCGCACGTCGGCCGTGTCCGGCGGGCCGATCAGCACCGGGCCGCTGGCACCGGATTCGATCAGCGCCACGCGCCGCAGGATCAGCGCCCGCACCAGGCGTTCGCCCAGGTCGGCCTCGGCGATGATCAGCGCGCGCAGCTGCTCGGGCGGGATCAGCAGCGCCTCGACGTCCGTGTCGGCGTGGCCGTCGACCAACGACGGCCGTCCCGAGAGCTGTGCGATCTCCGCCATGAATTGCCCCGGGCCCTGCCGTCCGATCGGCACGATGTGGCCCAGCCCGTCGCGCTGGGTGATCTCCACATAGCCGTCGAGCAGCACGAACATGCCCAGGCCCGGCTCGCCGGCCCTGAACATGCAGTCGCCCTGCGCGTAGCGCTGGACCGTGCCGAAGCGGCGCATCCGGTCGATATCGGCGTGCGACAACACGGGGAACATCTGATGGCGTCGGGTCTCGACTTCCACTCTCACTTGGTCGGCCATGGCAACTCCTGTCGGAATGAACGGCATTAGACAACCTCCGGCCACCGTCACGTAACTGCCATCGGAGAGACACGGCACTTTCACTTGGGGCCTGGAGACTCCCCCGAACGAAGAAGGGTCCCCATGCAAGAACTGCCCAATCCGATGTTCCCGCTGTCCCAACTGGGCGCTCGCCCGGCTTTCTGGCGGGCACCCCCGTCGACCCGGCTGCCGGCCCCGGTGCCCGCAGCCCCGGCGGCTGTGGAGGCGCCGCGCGCGGCAGGGCAGGGCATCACGGTGAGCTGGGCCCGCCACCAGGACGACGTGCGCGCCGCGCAGCGCCTGCGCCACGAGGTGTTCGCCGGTGAAATGGGCGCGCGCCTGACCACCACGCTCGAAGGCCACGACATCGACCTGTTCGACGACTTCTGCGAGCACCTGCTGGTGCGCGAGGAAGAAACGAATCAGGTGATCGGCACCTACCGCGTGCTGACGCCGGCCCAGGCCCGCCGCATCGGCAGTACCTACAGCGACACCGAATTCGACTTGACGCGCCTGCGCGACCTGCGCGAGCGCATGGTCGAACTCGGCCGCAGCTGCGTGCATCGCGACCACCGCCAGGGCGGCGTGATCCTCGCGCTGTGGGGCGCGCTGGCCGGCTTCATGCACCGCAACCGGCTCGACACGATGATCGGCTGCGCCAGCATCCCGATGCAGCACAACGGCGTGAACGGTGGCGACGCGGCGGCCAGCATCTGGCGGCAGCTGTCGACCACGCACATGGCACCGATCCAGTACCAGGTGCAGCCGCGACTGGCGCTGCCGGTCGAGCGGCTGAACGGCGACCTGGTGGTCGAGCCGCCCGCGCTGATCAAGGGCTACCTGCGCCTGGGCGCCAAGGTGCTGGGCGCGCCCGCCTGGGACCCGGACTTCAACACCGCCGACCTGCCGATGCTCATGCGCATCGACGACCTGCCGCCGCGCTACCGGAAGCATTTCCTGGGGAACTGACGCACGTCATGGGCGAATGTGACATCGTCACGAAAATGTCATGAGGGGCCTCGACACTGTCATATACCCACTGACAGAGACCGTCGGTTTCCTTGCGACAGAATCATTGACCATGCAGCCCTTCACGGCCCCGCCCCCGGCCGACACGCCGACCGCCCCCGAGGCGGCGCCTTCCGCGCCCGTCCTGACGCTGCTCGACCGCGATCACAGCATCCTGGCCTTCAACCAGCGCGTGCTCGACTGGGCGCAGCGCCCCGAGGTGCCGCTGATCGAGCGGCTGCGCTACCTGTGCATCGTCTCCTCGAACCTCGATGAGTTCTTCGAGGTGCGCGCCGCGCCGCACCTGATCGCCGCCAGCCTCGGCGAAGCCAAGGGCAACGAAACCGTCGCGTCCTTCGAGCGCCTGGCCGAGGCCGCGCATGCGCTGGTCGACACGCAGTACGCGCTCTACAACAACGAGCTGATGCCGGCCTTCGCCCAGCACGGCGTGCAGATCGTGTCGCACGGCGAGCGCAACCCGGCGCAGCGCAAGTGGGTGCACGACTATTTCGAGCGCGAGGTGCGGCCGCTGCTCATTCCGGTCGGGCTCGACCCGTCGCACCCGTTCCCGCAGGTGGCGAACAAGTCGCTCAACTTCATCGTGCGGCTGGCCGGCAAGGACGCCTTCGGCCGCGAGAACCCGATCGCCATCCTGAAGGTGCCGCGCGTGCTGCCGCGCATCATCCGCATGCCGGCCAAGGTGTCGGGCGGCCAGACCCTGTTCGTGGCGCTGTCGAGCGTGGTGCGGGCGCATCTGTCGAGCATGTTCCCCGGGCGCGAGGTGGGTGACTTCTCGCAGTTCCGCGTCACGCGCCATTCCGACCTGGCGGTGGACGAGGAAGACGTCAAGAACCTGCGCACCGCGTTGCGCCAGGGCCTGGAGCACCGCCACTACGGCCAGGCGGTGCGGCTGGAGGTGTCGGCCAGCTGTGCCGAATCGCTCGCGAGCTTCCTGCTGGCGCAGTTCAACCTGCCGCCGCTGGCGCTCTACCGGGTGCACGGGCCGGTCAACCTGGCGCGGCTCACGCAGGTCATCGATCTGCTCGCCGAGCCGCAGTTCAACGCGCTGCGCTTCGCGCCGTACACGGCGTCGTACCCGGTGACGCTGTCGCCGGGCCAGTCCTTCTTCGACCGGCTGCAGCGCGGCGACGTGCTGATCCACCAGCCCTTCGAGAGCTTCGACGGCGTGCTCGCCTTCCTGCGCGAGGCGGTGCTCGACCCGCAGGTGCTGGCGATCAAGCAGACCATCTACCGCACCGGCACCGATTCGGCGCTGATGGACCTGCTGCGCGAGGCGGTGCGCCGCGGCAAGGAAGTGACCGTGGTGGTCGAGCTCAAGGCGCGCTTCGACGAAGAGGCCAACATCAACTGGGCCGAGATGCTGGAGTCGATCGGCGCGCAGGTGGTGTACGGCGTGGTGGGCCTGAAGACACACGCCAAGATGCTGCTGGTGACGCGCCGCGAGGGCAAGCGCCTGGTGCGCTACGGCCACCTGTCGACCGGCAACTACAACCCGCGCACCGCGGCGCTCTACACCGACATCAGCCACCTCACGGCCGACCCGCTGCTCACGGCCGACATGGAAGCCGTCTTCGTGCATCTGGCGAGCCAGAGCCGGCTGCCCAAGCTTCACCGCGTGTGGCTCGCGCCCTTCGACCTGCACCGCAGCCTGGTCGCGCAGATCGACGCGCTCAGCACCGCGGCCGCGCAGGGCGCGCCGACGCGCATCGTCGCCAAGATGAACGCGCTGACCGACGAGGCGCTGGTGCAGGCGCTGGTGCGGGCCGGGCAGAAGGGCGTGAAGATCGACCTGATCGTACGCGGCGCCTGCACCCTGCCGGCGCAGGTGCCGGGGCTGACCGACAACATCCGCGTGCGCTCGGTCATCGGTCGCTTCCTCGAGCACTCGCGGGTCTTCTATTTCCGCAACGGGCCCGACGAATCGCTCTACCTGTCGAGTGCCGACTGGATGAATCGCAACATGATGCGGCGCGTCGAACTGGCTTGGCCGGTGACCGACCCGGGGCTGCGCCAGCGTCTGATCGACGAGTGTCTGGTGGCCTACCTGCATGATGGGCAGGACGCCTGGGACCTGGGAGCCGACGGGGTGTACCGGCGCGTCAACAGCGACACCTACCCGGGCGAAGCGGGCGCATCGCGCCGCATCGAGGCGCATGGCGCGCAGACGGCATTGATGGGCCGGTACGCGTCACGCGGGCTGGGCGGGCGGTCGAACTGAAGGAGATTTTCAGCAATGGACTTGATCTTCTGGCGCCACGCCGAGGCCGAGGACTGGACCGAGGGCTGCGACGACATGCAGCGTTCGCTCACGGCGCGCGGCGAAAAGCAGGCCAAGCGCATGGCGGGCTGGCTCGACCGGCAATTGCCCGAGGGCACGCGCATCATCTGCAGTCCGGCGCGCCGCTGCGAGCAGACCGTGCTCGCGCTCGGCCGCAAGTACAAGCTGCGTGACGAACTGGCGCCCGACGCCACCGCCGAGGGCGTGCTGGCTGCGGCCGGTTGGCCCAACGGCAAATCGGTGATGCTGCTGGTGGGCCACCAGCCGGCCCTGGGCCAGTCCATCGCGCTGCTGCTCGGGATGCAGCAGGACAGCTGCCCGGTGCGCAAGGGCTCGGTCTGGTGGATTCGCACGCGCGAGCGCGACGGCGACGTTCAGACCGTCGTGGTCACGGTGCAGGCGCCCGAGCTGCTGTAGAGCCGCCCGGGGGGCGGACGGGTTCCGGCGCTCAGCCGCCGCTCAGCAGCATGCGCCAGCCGGTCTTCTGCCAGGCCAGTGCCTCTTCGCGCAGCAGGTGGGCCGATTGGGGATAGGCGTCGGGCCAGTCGGCGCGGCAGGTGACCGAGAAGGTGCGCGCGTCGGGCTTGGCGAGGCGCAGCCCCTGCGTGTCGGGGTCGCGCCGCGCATGGCAGAGGATCACCGCCAGACGCAGGGCCACCAGTTGCGCCACGAAGGTCTCGTCGTCGAGCGACGCTTCGAGCTTGCGCAGCTTGCCGCGGTGGCCCAGCACCAACTGACTCAACTGGTGCAGTTCATTGGTCGCGAAGCCGGGTGCATCGGCGTTGTCGAGGATGTAGGCGCCATGCTTGTGGTAGTCGCTGTGCGAGACCAGCGTGCCGATTTCGTGCAGCTGCGCGGCCCATCCCAGCTTGCGCAGGGCCCGGCCGGCCCGGCTGGTGGTGCTGCCGCCGCGCGCGGCCGGGTCGAGCTGCACGTACAGCGCCGAGGCGGTCTCGCCGACGCGCCGGGCCTGTGCGGTGTCGGTGGCGAAACGGGTCGCCAGCCGCGTGACCGTGCCGCTGCGCAGGTCGGCCACGCTGTCGTCGCGCTCCAATAGTTCATAGAGCGCCCCATGGCGCAGCGCGCCCTGAGCGATCTTCATTTCGCGGATGTCGAGCAGGTCGAACACCGCACGCAGCACGGCGAGGCCGCCGCCGATCACGGCCTTGCGGTCTTCGCGCATGCCGTCCATGCGCAGCTTGTCGACACTGCCGGCCTTGAGCAGCCGGTCGAGCAGCCAGTCGAGGCCATCGCGCGTGACGATGCCGGGGGCGGACCCCGCGGCGGCCAGCACGTCGCCGACGGCGCCGATGGTGCCGGACGCCCCGTAGGCGACATCCCACTGGTCCGCCGCATAGGTCGACAACGCGTCGTCCAGCACGGCCTTGGCCGCCACCTCGGCGGAGCGGAAGGCCGTGGCGGTGAACTGGCCCTGCGGAAAGTGCTTCATCGACCAGGCGACGCTGCCGACACGGTACGACTCCATCACCTGCGCCTCGAGCGCGCGGCCGATGATCATCTCGGTGGAGCGGCCACCGATGTCGACGACCAGGCGGCGTTCGCGGTCGGAGACGTCGCTGTGCGGCAGCATGTGGGCCACGCCCTGGTAGATCAGCCGGGCCTCTTCGCGGCCGGGGATCACGTCGATGCCGAAGCCGAGCACCGTGCGGGCGCGCAGCAGGAATTCGTCGCGGTTGCGCGCCTCGCGCAGCGTCTGGGTGGCCACGGCGCGCACCTGCGAGCGCTTGAAGCCGGCCAGCCGCTCGCCGAAGCGGGCCAGGGCGTCCCAGCCGCGCTGCATGGCTTCGGGGGTCAGGTTGCGGCTGCTGTCCAGGCCGTTGCCCTGACGCACCACTTCCTTCAGGTACTCGGTCCGGTGGATCTGGCCATGGTCGACGCGACCGATTTCGAGGCGAAAGCTGTTGGAGCCGAGGTCGACCGCAGCGAGAAGGGTGCCGTTTTGCATGAAGGAGGAGGGCGGTCGCAGGAGAGAGGAAGGCAGTCGCGCATGGTAGCCGCAGCGCACGTAGCGAAACGTGACGGTTCTGTGACGGCGTCACGAAGTCTCGACCGCCGCAAGGCCCGTTTTCATTGGGCAGAGCGGTGTCACATCGATGTCACACAAGCTTCCTACAGTCCGCTTCAACCCGATTCGGGATAGCCTGACTTCACAAAGGAAGCCTCATGAAAACGACCTTCAAATTTGCAGCCGCCGGCCTCGTGGCCGCCGCTTTCGCCCATGTTCCCGCCTTCGCCCAGAACGTGACCGGCGCCGGCGCCAGCTTCCCCGCACCGCTGTACGCCAAGTGGGCCAGCGACTTCGCCAAGGCCACCGGCACGCAAGTGAACTACCAATCGGTCGGTTCGGGCGCCGGCCTCAAGCAGATCGAAGCCAAGACCGTCGACTTCGGCGCCTCCGACGCGCCGCTCAAGGACGAAGAACTGCAAGCCAAGGGCCTGATGCAGTTCCCCACCGTGATCGGTGGCGTGATCCCCGTGGTGAACATCACCGGCCTCAAGCCGGGCGAACTCAAGCTCAGCGGCGAAGTCCTCGGCGACATCTACCTGGGCAAGATCACCAAGTGGAACGACCCGGCCATCAAGGCCCTGAACGGTTCGCTGGCCCTGCCCGACGCCGCCATCGCGCCGGTCCGCCGCGCCGACGGTTCGGGCACCAGCTTCCTCTTCACCAACTACCTGAGCAAGGTCAACGCCGAGTGGAAGAGCAAGGTCGGCGAAGGCACGGCCGTGAACTGGCCCGTGGGTGCCGGCGGCAAGGGCAACGAAGGCGTCGCCGCTTTCGTGAACCGCCTGCCCAACTCGATCGGCTACGTCGAGTATGCGTACGTCAAGCAGAACAAGATGACCTACGCCCAGCTGAAGAACGAAGCAGGCAGCTTCGTATCGCCCGAAGACACGGCCTTCAAGGCCGCCGCAGCGGGTGCCGACTGGAGCAAGTCGTTCTATCAGGTGCTGACGAACCAGCCGGGCGCACAATCGTGGCCCATCACCGGCGCCACCTTCATCCTGATGCAGAAGTCGCAGGACAAGCCGGCCAACGCGGCCACGGTCCTGAAGTTCTTCGACTGGGCCTACAAGACCGGCGACAAGACCGCCGACGACCTGGACTACGTGCCGATGCCTGACGCCGTCAAGGCCACCATCGCCAAGAGCTGGGGCGAGATCAAGGACGGCTCGGGCAAGGCCATCGCGTACAAGTAAGAAGGACAGGCGCGCCGTATGAGCAGCAATCCGCTCCACGGCGCGTCTCCCATGTCTCCACCGGAGCACACCGTGTCATCCACCTTCCCCGCCAATGCCCAGACGCTCGACCTCGCGGCCGAGCGCGCTCGCGTTTCCGCGACCCCGCCACCGGCCAAGCGGCCGCGCACCGGCGCCCTGACCGACCGGCTCTTTGGCTGGGCCGCCAAGGGCGCCGCGCTGCTGACCCTGGCGATGCTCATCGGCATCCTGCTGTCGCTGATCGTCGGCGCCTGGCCTGCCATCACCAAGTACGGCCTGAGCTTCCTCACCAGCAGCGTGTGGGACCCGGTGCAGGAAGAGTACGGCGGCCTGGTGATGATCTACGGCACGCTGGCCACGTCGCTCATCGCGCTGGTGATCGCCGTGCCGGTGAGCTTCGGCATCGCGCTGTTCCTCACCGAGATGTCGCCGGCGTGGCTCAAGCGCCCGCTGGGCACGGCCATCGAACTGCTGGCGGCGGTGCCGTCCATCGTGTACGGCATGTGGGGCCTGCTCGTGTTCGGGCCGATCCTGTCGACCTATGTGCAGCAGCCGCTGCAGAGCCTGCTGGCCGGAGTGCCCTACCTGGGCGCGCTGGTGTCGGGCCCGCCGGTGGGCATCGGCATCCTGTCGGCCGGGATCATCCTGGCCATCATGATCATTCCCTTCATCGCCTCGGTGATGCGCGACGTGTTCGAAGTCACGCCGCCGCTGCTGAAGGAGTCGGCCTATGGCCTCGGTTCCACCACCTGGGAGGTCGTCTCCAAGGTGGTGCTGCCGTACACCAAGGCCGGCGTCGTCGGCGGCATCATGCTCGGCCTGGGCCGCGCACTGGGCGAGACGATGGCCGTCACTTTCGTGATCGGCAACATGAACCAGCTCAACTCGCTGTCGGTCTTCGAGGCCGCCAACAGCATCACCTCGGCCCTGGCCAACGAATTCGCCGAGGCCGGCGCCGGCCTGCACCAGGCCGCGTTGATGTACCTCGGCCTGGTGCTGTTCTTCATCACCTTCGTCGTGCTGACGCTGTCGAAGATCCTGCTGCAGCGCATGAAGAAGAGTGAAGGGAAGGCATCA
Source organism: Variovorax sp. J2L1-78 (assembly GCF_030317205.1). Taxonomy (NCBI): domain Bacteria; kingdom Pseudomonadati; phylum Pseudomonadota; class Betaproteobacteria; order Burkholderiales; family Comamonadaceae; genus Variovorax; species Variovorax arabinosiphilus. Next base: position 76,361 of record NZ_JASZYB010000001.1, read on the forward strand.
TGAGCACCGCCGAAAAGCTCCTGGGCATCAAGACGCTCAACGAAACCCGCGCCGCCAAGTTCGCCGGGCGCAAGCGCGTCAACCAGGTCGCGCTGACGCTGTCGGTGGCCGCCATGGCCTTCGGCGTGTTCTGGCTCATGTGGATCCTCTGGGAGACGCTGCGCCTGGGCATCGGCGGGCTCGCGATTGCCACCTTCACCGAAATGACGCCGCCGCCGAACGAGGCGGGTGGCATCGCCAACGCGATCTTCGGCTCCTTCGTGATGGTGCTGATGGCCACCTTCGTCGGCACGCCGATCGGCATCATGGCCGGCATCTACCTGGCCGAATACAACCCGAAGGGCTGGCTGTCGAGCGTGACCCGCTTCGTCAATGACATCCTGCTGTCGGCACCATCGATCGTGATCGGCCTGTTCGTCTACGCCGTGGTCGTGGCCTACTTCAAGACCTTCTCCGGCCTGGCCGGCGCACTGTCGCTGGCACTCATCGTGATCCCGGTCGTGATCCGCACCACCGAGAACATGCTGCAGCTGGTGCCGCCCGGCCTGCGCGAGGCGGCCTACGCCCTGGGCACGCCGAAGTGGAAGGTCATCCTGAGCATCACGCTGCGCGCCGCCCGCGCGGGTGTGGTCACCGGTGTGCTGCTGGCCGTGGCCCGCATTGCCGGCGAGACCGCACCGCTGCTCTTCACCGCGCTGAACAACCAGTTCTGGACCGCCGACCTGAGCCAGCCCATGGCCAGCCTGCCGGTCACGATCTTCAAGTTCGCGATGAGCCCCTACGAGAACTGGCAACACCTGGCCTGGGCCGGCGTGTTCCTGATCACCGTGGCCGTGCTCGCACTCAACATCCTGGCGCGGGTCCTGACGCGCACCAAACTCTAAAGAAGGCGACACCATGCCCACCACGCTCGCTCCCCAGATTTCGCCCTCGAAGATCTCGGTCAAGGACCTGAACTTCTACTACGGCAAGTTCCACGCCCTCAAGGGCATCAACCTCGAGATCCCCGAGAACAAGGTCACGGCCTTCATCGGCCCCTCGGGCTGCGGCAAGTCGACCTTGCTGCGCACCTTCAACCGCATGTTCGAGCTGTACCCCGAGCAGCGCGCCGAAGGCACGATCGCCATCGACGGCGAGAACCTGCTGACGTCCAAGCAGGACGTGGCGCTGATCCGCGCCAAGATCGGCATGGTCTTCCAGAAGCCGACGCCGTTCCCGATGTCGATCTACGACAACATCGCCTTCGGCGTGAAGCTGTTCGAAAACCTCAGCGCGAGCGACATGGACGACCGTGTCGAGTGGGCCCTGAAGAAGGCCGCGCTCTGGACCGAAGTGCGCGACAAGCTGCAGCAGAGCGGCTCGGGCCTGTCCGGCGGCCAGCAGCAGCGCCTGTGCATCGCACGCGGCATCGCGATCAAGCCCGAGGTGCTGCTGCTCGACGAGCCGTGCTCCGCGCTGGACCCGATTTCGACGGCGAAGATCGAGGAGTTGATCGCCGAGCTGAAAAGCGAGTACACCGTGGTCATCGTGACCCACAACATGCAGCAGGCGGCCCGCTGCAGCGACTACACCGCCTACATGTACCTGGGCGACCTGATCGAGTTCGGCGCGACGGAACAGATGTTCTTCAAGCCGCAGCGCAAAGAGACCGAGGACTACATCACTGGCCGTTTCGGCTAAGGAGACAGCGATGACCGAAAAGCATTTGTCCAGCCAGTTCGACAGCGAACTCAACGGCGTCTCGTCGCGCGTGATGGAGCTCGGCGGCATGGTCGAGTCGCAGATCCAGCAGGCGGTGTACGCCCTGGCGCAGTTCGACACCGAAGCCGCCGACCGCGTGATCGAGACCGAGACGCGCGTCAACGCGATGGAGATCGACATCGATCGCGAGCTGTCGTCGATCATCGCGCGCCGCCAACCGACGGCCCGCGACCTGCGCCTCCTGATCGCCATCAGCAAGACCACGGCCAACCTCGAGCGCGTGGGCGACGAGGCCAACAAGATCGCGCGCATGGTCAAGTCGATCATCGAGAGCGGTTCGTCGCGCGCGCTGCCGTCGACCGACCTGCGCATTGCCGCCGACCTGGCCTCGGGCCTGCTGCGCAAGGCGCTGGATGCCTTCGCGCGGCTGGACACCGCCGCGGCGCTGTCGATCCTGAAGGAAGACGACCTGATCGACCAGGAGTTCGACGGCTTCGTGCGCAAGCTGGTCACCTACATGATGGAAGACCCGCGCACCATCTCGGCCAGCCTGGACCTGTTGTTCCTGGCCAAGGCGATCGAACGCATCGGCGATCACGCCAAGAACATCGCCGAATTCATCATCTACATCGTCAAGGGCGCGGACGTGCGGCACACTTCGATGCAGGAAATCGAGTCTGCGCTGCAGTAGGCCCCACCAAAGCGAATGAAAAAACCACGCGTCCTGATCGTCGAAGACGAGTCGTCGATCGCCGAGCTGATCGCCGTCAACCTGCGCCACAACGGCTTCGAGCCGATCTGGTCGGAAGACGGCGTCTCGGCGCAACGCGAAATCGACGCCTTCCTGCCCGACCTGATCCTGCTCGACTGGATGCTGCCCGGCCAGAGCGGGCTGCAGCTGGCGCGCCAATGGCGCAAGGACCCGCGCACCAAGTCGGTCCCGATCCTCATGCTGACGGCGCGCGGTGACGAGCCCGACAAGGTGGCCGGCCTCGACGCCGGTGCCGACGACTACATCACCAAGCCCTTCTCCACCCAGGAGATGCTCGCGCGCATCCGTGCCGTGCTGCGCCGCCGCGCCCCGGAGGCGGTGGCCGAGCGCGTGGAGATCGGCGAGCTGGTGCTCGACACGGCCACGCACCGCGTGACCTGGCAGGGCGCCCCGCTGAAGGTCGGCCCGACGGAATTCAAGCTGCTCGGCTACCTGATGCAGCATGCCGAACGCGTGCACAGCCGCGCGCAGCTGCTCGACAAGGTGTGGGGCGACCATGTCTACATCGAGGAACGCACGGTCGACGTGCACGTCAAGCGCCTGCGCGAATCGCTCGGCGCGGCGGCGCCGATGGTCGAGACCGTGCGCGGTGCCGGCTATCGCCTGACGGCGCAAGCCACGGTTTGAACCGCGCAGCGCGCCGCGCTCGCGGCGGATAATCGCCTGCCATGCCTTTTCGCATCGCCACTTTCCTCGCGGCTTCGGCGGTCGCGGCGGGCCTCGCCGAGTGGTTCTTCGGCTGGCCTTTCGTGGGCTGGGGTGCGTGGATCGGCGCGCTCGCTTGGCTGGTGCTCGACGCCTGGCGCGCCAACCGCCTGCTGAACGTCCTGCGCCAGGGCGGCGCCGGCCTGCCATCGCGTGGTCCCGGCATCTGGGGCGAACTGGCCGAACGCATCCGCAAGCTGCTGCGCGAGCGCGAGCAGGAGACGCGCCAGGCGCAGGAACGGCTGCAGGAATTTCTGGCAGCGTTCCAGGCCTCGCCCAACGGCGTGGTGCTGGTCGACGAGCAGGGCCGCATCGAGTGGTGCAACCAGACGGCGGCGGCGCAGTTCGGCATCGATGCCGAGCGCGACATGCTGCAGCACCTGGCGAACCTGGTGCGCGACCCGGCCTTCGTGGCGTATCTCGCTTCTTGGAACTACAGCCGTGACGTCGTCATCGACGCGACGCACGCGCGCGGCCGCAGCGGCCAGCCGATGCGGCTGTCAGTGCAGGTGCATCCCTACGCCGGCAACCGCCGCATGCTGCTGTCGCGCGACATCACTGCGGTCGAGCAGGCCGAGGCGATGCGCCGTGACTTCGTGGCCAACGTCTCGCACGAGATCCGCACGCCGCTGACGGTGCTCGCCGGCTTCGTCGAGACGTTGCAGAACCTGCCGCTCGAGCCCGAGGAGCGCGCCCGCTACCTGGGCCTGATGGCGCAGCAGTCGCACCGCATGGAGACGCTGGTGAACGACCTGCTGACGCTGTCGCGGCTCGAGGGCAGTGCCGCACCGCCGCTCAGCCAGTGGACGCGGATGCGGGCGCTGATGGCCCAGTGCGAGGACGAGGGCCGCGGCCTGTCGAGCCGGCTGGCGCCGCAGGCCGGGCATCGGCTGTCGTTCAAGGTCGAGGCCGATTCCGAGATCGCCGGCGTGCCGACCGAGCTGCAGAGCGCGATGTCGAACCTGCTGAGCAATGCGATCCGCTACACCCCCGGTGGCGGCGAGGTCGGCGTGACCTGGCGCCTGCTGCCCGACGGGCGTGGCGAGTACGCGGTGCGCGACAGCGGCCCGGGCATCGCGGCGGAGCACATCCCTCGCCTGACCGAGCGCTTCTATCGGGTCGACCGCAGCCGTTCGCGCGAAACCGGCGGCACCGGCCTCGGGCTGGCCATCGTCAAGCACGTGGTGCAGCGCCATGGCGGTGAGCTGCGCATCGAGAGCACCGTGGGGCAGGGCTCGCGCTTCGCGCTGATCTTCCCGGTCACGCGCGTGCGGGCCGCGCGGGCTGCGGCAGGCGCGCTCGCCTGAGGGTGCGCCACAGCAGCGCCGCGAAGAGCAGCGCGGTCAGCCACAGCGCCGCGGCGCTCATCAGCCAGAAGGCGAGCGGCGATTGCATCGCCGGCCACGGGCCCAGGCCACGGTAGGCCAGCAGGTAGCTGCCGCCCAGGCCCACGCCCCACAGCAGCGCGCAATAAAGCACCAAGGGCGCGACCGTCACGCGATAGCTGCGCAGCACGAAGACGCACAGTGTCTGCGTGGCGTCGGCCAGGTGATAGCAGGCCGTCGCGAGCAGGAGGGTGGTTGCGAGGGCGGTAACGGCCAGGTCGTCGGTGTAGACGTCGGCGAGCCAGCCGCGTGCCAGCACCATCAGCGTCGCGATGACCAGCGCACCACCGAGCGTCAGTTCGAAGCCGCGCGCGCAGGCGCGTCGCGCCTGGGTCGCATCGCCCGCGCCCAGCCAGTAGCTCGCGCGCGCACTGGTGGCGATCGACAGCGACAGGGGCACCATGTAGGCCACGGCGGTGAGGTTCGAGGCGATCTGATGCGCCGCCGAAGCCGTGGCACCCAGGCGCGCGATGAACAAGGCCATCAGCGTGAAGGAAGTGACCTCGACCAGCACCGACAGCCCGCCCGGCACGCCCAGGCGCGCGAAGCGGCGCAGCTGCGGCCAGTCGGGCGCCTCGATGCGCGCCCAGAGCCCGTATGCGCGGTAGAAGGCCTGCGTGCGCAGCAGCCAGACCGCCAGCGCGAGCATGCCCCAGTTGACCACCAGCGTGGCCCAGCCGCAGCCGACCAGGCCGAGGGCCGGCAGCCCGGCGCCGCCGAACGCGAACCAGATCGACAGCGGCACCTTCAGCGCCAGCGCACCCATCTGCACCCAGGTCACGAGCTTCGGCTTGCCCAGGCCCTGGTTGAGCGTGCTGAACAGCCGGAACAGCAGCGCCGGTGGCAGCGCGAAGGCCAGCACGGTGAGGTAGGCCTCCACGTCGCCGCGCATGGTGTCGGGGACGGCGGTCCAGCGCAGCAGGGCGCCGGGCATCAGCAGCACGGCCATGCCGATCGCGATGGCGCCGCCGCACAGGTAGAGGGCCTGGCGTACCGATCGGCCGACCTCGGCCTGGCGCCGCGCGCCGTGGAGTTCGGCCCAGACCGGCAGCAGCGCCTGGAGACCGCCGATCAGCGTGACGAAGACGCTGATGAAGATGGCCGAGCCGACCGACAGCGCCGCCAGGGCATCCTGCGCATAGCGGCCGGCGACGATGGTGTCGGTGATCCCGAAGGCCATCACCGCGAACTGGCCGGCCAGCACGGTGCCGGCGTGCCGCGCGATCATCCGGCGTTCGCTGGTCACCGGGCGATGCGCTGGTAGAGAAAGATGTCGTCGCTCCCGCTGGTCGGTCGGCGGAAGCTGCCCACCAGTTGCCAGCGACTGAAGTCGATGGCCACGCCGGGGCGGCCGAGCGCGTCGGGGCTCACCAGCAACCACGGGCAGGCCGTGTCGACCGCATCGTCCGCACCTGCCGCTGCGGCAGCGGCAAGCGGCTTCAGGTTGAAGTGGCCGTGGAACTGGAGCGCCGCGATGTGCGGGCGCGTCAGGGCGAGGGCCGACACGCAAGGCGTCGTGCCGATGCGCTCGCCGATGGCGCGCACCTGCGGGGCATAGCTCAAGGCATGGTCAAGCGCCGGCAGCCACAGCGTGGTGCCGAGCAGCCAGCACAGCGCCGCGCCGCCGCCGGGCAGCACCAGCGTCTTCCAGAGCGCCGCCCGGTGGCGTCCGGTGCGCCACCGCACCAGCCAGCCCCACGCCAGCGTCGCCACGATCGCGAAGCCGAAGTTGAGCCAGGAGAACGTCGGCGCGAAGCCGGGCACCAGGCGCGTGATGCTCGCCGCCATCTTCGGCGGCACACCGGTCTGCATCGCGATCCAGTAGCCCCAGATGATGAAGGCCGCGCCGCTGAAGAAGAGCAGGGTGAACCAGTCGACCAGCGCTGCAGCACTGCGGCGGAAGGTCGGAAGCGCGAAGGCTGCCAGCGTGGCGAAGGCCGGCAGCGCCAGCAGCAGCGAACGGTCTGAGAAGTCGGTGGTCCAGGTGGCGGCCAGCGGCACCAGCGCGAACCACAGCGGCAGCATCACATGGCGCGCGGTGAGTTGCCGGCGCCAGCGCCAGAGCGTCCACAGCGCCAGCGGCCAGGCCGGCCAGGTGAACCACAGCAGCAGCTTGGCCTGGCTGCGCAGGTCCGCGCTCAGGGGGCGACCCTCCTGCTGCCCTGGCAAGGCGATCTGCCAGCGCCACAGCCCGAGGGCCACCGCCACGCCGATGGCAATCAGCGCGACGCCGGCGATCTCGAACGAGGCCATGGCCCGGTAGCGCGGCTCGTCGCTCGATGCATTGGCGACCTCGCGCCGATGGTCCAGGGCCACGAGCAGGGCGGCACCTGCGGCCAGGCCCAGACCGACCGAGGGGGCGCCGCTGAGGGACAGGCCGAGTGCGCCCACGCACAGGGCGAGGGTGGCGCCGACGCGGTGATAGGGCAGTGCCGCCACGCCGTAGAACAGATGGGCGATGAAGAAGAGCTGGGCCAGCGCCGGCGTGGTTTCGTGGCCGAGTTGCGCCAGGCCCAGGCAGGCGATCAGCGCCAGCAGGGCGCCGTCGGCGATCGCGCGCGCGTAGTCGGTCGGCTGGGCCTCACCGCCGAAGGCGAAGGCCACGGGCTGGGCGTTGGGTGTGCGCGCCAGGTGGTACACCGCGTACCAGGTGGCGGTGAAGGCACCCCAGAGGAGCAGCGCAAAGGCGATGCGCACCGCCAGATCGGGATGCACCCACGACGGAGCGATCTTGATCGCCGCGGCCCCGATCCAGTACGGCAGCAGCGCCGGCGGGTCCGGCCGCAGGCCGAGCAGCAGGGGATCGAGCCAATGGGCAAGACCCTCGGTGCTTCGGGCCAGCGCCGCCATGTAGCCGTAGGACGTGATGTCCGCGCTCTTCCACGGCCCTCGTCCCAGCAGGCCGGGCATCAGGTAGGCGGCACACAGCAGCAGGAGCGCCAGCCGCGGCAGGCGGCGGACGGCGCTCTGGGCAACGATGGCGGGCGTCGGCTGGGCGTTCAACGGAAGAGGACTGCGCTCGAAGGAAGAAAGAAAAAGGGCAGCGCGGTAAACCGGGCTGCCCTTGATCCGGGTCTGCGGGAAGCGGCGAGCTTACTTGGAAGCGGTGCCGGTGGTCTTGCCGAAGCGGTTGCGGAACTTCTCGACGCGGCCACCCATGTTGTCCACCGACTTTTGCGTGCCGGTGTAGAAGGGGTGCGATTCGCTCGTGGTGTCGAGCTTGAACAGAGGCAGTTCGCGACCGTCGTCGGTCTTGCCCATTTCCTTGGTGTTCGCGCACGAACGGGTCACGAACTTGAAGCCGTTCGACATGTCGACGAACAGAACTTCGCGGTAGTTCGGGTGAATGCCTTCTTTTGCCATGGTGTTTCCTTTGGGGTCGATGCGAGAGCCACACATCCGGAGCACCTGGCTCATAGACGGTTCCTTGGATCATCCTGATCGAGGAACGGCAGGGCACGGCGCCCGGCTGCACTTTTCGCGAAGCCCGTGATTATCGCATACTGGGCATTTGGCCCGTCAAGGCCTTCCTGAGGAACTGTTGTCCATGGCTTCCAGCGCTTCTCTGCGACCGGGCACGCCGATCCGCGTCGGCCTCGTCGGCTACGGCTTCGCCGGCCAGACTTTTCATGCCCCGGTGCTGTCGGCCGCGCCGGGTCTGGTTCTGGCGGCCGTCGCCAGTTCCCAGCCACAGAAGGTGCAGGCCGACTGGCCCGGGGTGTTGGTCGAGCCCGACGCAGCGGCGCTGCTCGCCCGGCCCGACATCGATCTGGTAGTGGTCGCGACGCCCAACGCCCAGCACCATCCGATCGCCAAGGCAGCGCTCGAAGCCGGCAAGCATGTGGTGGTCGACAAGCCCTTCACGCTCGATGCGGCGCAGGCGCGCGAGCTCGCGGCCCTGGCGCAGCAGTGCAATCGCGTGCTGTCGGTCTACCAGAACCGCCGCTTCGACGCCGACTACCGGACCCTGCGCGACGTGCTGGCCAGCGGACAGCTGGGGCGGCCCGTGTACTTCGAATCGCACTTCGACCGTTTTCGTCCCGAGGTGCGCGAGCGCTGGCGGGAGCAGGCGGTCCCGGGTGCGGGCCTCTGGGTCGACCTCGGCGCACATCTGCTCGACCAGGCCGTGCAACTCTTCGGCACGCCCGACACGCTCCAGCTCGACACCGCCGTGCTGCGCGACGGCGCCCAGGTCGAAGACCACTTTCATGCCCTGCTGCGCTACGAGGCCGGGCCGCATGCACCCCTGCGCGTCGTCCTGCATGCCACCACGCTGGCCGCCCATGCCGCGCCGCGCTACATCCTGCACGGCACACGCGGGAGCTATGTGAAGCATGGCGTCGATCCGCAGGAGGACGCACTGCGCGCCGGCGGCCGCCCGGGCGGCGACGACTGGGGCGTCGACCCCGTGCTTGGCGAACTGAAAGTGGTGGCGATCGAGAACTGGGTGCGCGAGGGCACCGTGCCGAACCGCCGAGGCAACTACGTCGACTACTACGCCGCGGTGCGCGACGCCATCCTCGGCGTCGGCCCCAACCCCGTGCCGCCGGAAGAGGCCGTGGCATTGATGGAGTTGCTCGACCTCGGCGCCCGCAGCGCCCGCGACGGCCGCGCACTCGCCCCATAAAAAAAGCCCGTCGGGAGACGGGCTTTCGTTGGTGGAACACCGCGGAACCGGCTCTGCCGGGCCGCTGGTGTTGCCCCCTCGAGGGGGAGCTGGCTACACGAAGTGAGCCAGTTCGGGGGTGGGTTAGCTTCAGCCGCCCCGGCGCATCATGTCGAAGAACTCGACATTGGTCTTCGTCGCCTTCATGTTCTTGAGCATCAGCTCCATCGACTCGATCTCGTCCATGTTGTACATGAGCTGGCGCAGGATGCGGGTCTTCTGCAGGATCTCGGGGGCCAGCAGCAGTTCTTCGCGGCGGGTGCCGCTACGGCTGAGCTGGATCGACGGGAACACGCGCTTCTCGTACAGGCGGCGGTCCAGGTGGATTTCGGAGTTGCCGGTGCCCTTGAACTCTTCGAAGATCACTTCGTCCATGCGGCTGCCGGTGTCGATCAGCGCGGTGCCGATGATGGTCAGCGAGCCGCCTTCTTCGACGTTGCGTGCGGCACCGAGGAAGCGCTTGGGGCGCTGCAGCGCGTTGGAATCGACACCGCCGGTCAGCACCTTGCCCGACGAGGGCACGACGTTGTTGTAGGCGCGGGCCAGGCGGGTGATCGAGTCGAGCAGGATCACCACGTCTTTCTTGAGCTCGACCAGGCGCTTGGCGCGCTCGATCACCATTTCGGCGACGTGCACGTGGCGCGCGGCGGGCTCGTCGAAGGTCGAAGCGATGACCTCGCCGCGCACGGTGCGCTGCATTTCGGTCACTTCTTCCGGGCGCTCGTCGACGAGCAGCACCATCATGTGGACGTCGGGGTAGTTGGCGCTGATCGCGTGGGCGATGTGCTGCATCATCACCGTCTTGCCGCTCTTGGGCGGCGCCACCAGCAGGGCACGCTGGCCTTTGCCGATGGGGGCGATGATGTCGATGATGCGGCCGGTGATGTTCTCTTCGCTCTTGACGCCTTCGCGTTCCAGTTTCATCTGTTCCTTGGGGAACAGCGGCGTCAGGTTCTCGAACATCACCTTGTGCTTGTTCTGCTCGGGCGGGCCGTCGTTGACCTTGTCGAGCTTGGTCAGCGCGAAGTAACGCTCGCCGTCCTTGGGCGTGCGCACTTCGCCTTCGACCATGTCGCCGGTGTGCAGGTTGAAGCGGCGCACCTGGCTCGGCGAGATGTAGATGTCGTCGGTGCTGGCGGTGAAGCTGGTGTCGGGGCTGCGCAGGAAACCGAAGCCGTCGGGCAGGATTTCGAGCACGCCGTCGGCGAAGACCTGTTCGCCGGCCTTCGCGCGCTTCTTGATGATCGCGAACATCAGCTCCTGCTTGCGCATGCGGCCGGTGTTTTCGATCTCAAGGGCTTCGGCCTGCTTGAGGACTTCAGACACGTGGAGTGCCTTGAGTTCGTTTAAGTGCATGGAGCGACCCCTTGCGGGGTGTTCGGGGTGTTGTCGAACGGGATGAAACGGGGGGAGGTTTAAGGAGAGGCGAGAACTGCCTCACAAACCGGGGAACTCAAACCGGGCGGGCCGGTGAACTGAGAGAGATTATGACAGGAAAAAACGAGGCGGCCGGCGCATTGCGCGGCGACCGCCCTGGGGGACCGACTCAGGCGAGTTGCTGGTCGATGAAGGCGGTCAGTTGCGCCTTGCTCATCGCGCCCACCTTGGTGGCAGCCAGCTGGCCGTCCTTGAACAGCATCAGGGTGGGGATGCCGCGGATGCCGAACTTGGCGGGGATGTCGCGGTTCTCGTCCACGTTCATCTTGGCGATCTGCAGCTTGCCTTCATAGGTGCTGGAGACTTCGTCGAGGATCGGCGCGATCATCTTGCAAGGGCCGCACCATTCGGCCCAGTAGTCGACCAGGACAGGCTTGCCGGACTGCAGCACGTCGGCTTCGAAGGAGGAGTCGGAGATGTGTTTGATCAGATCGCTGGCCATGGTGTTGTCCTTGTGACGCGGGGTTGCGGTGCAGCTAAAGTGCTGGGCATTGTGGCAGAAACCAAGTGGCAGCGTCCCCGGTGCGGACGCTATGGGCGCGATAGCCAAAGGCCCTTCTCTCTTCGAACTTGGATCCCCTGAATGAATACTCCAAAGACCGTTGCCGTGATCGGCGGCGGGCCCGCCGGCCTGATGGCGGCCGAGACCTTGAGCGCCGCCGGCGTGCAGGTCGACCTCTACGACGCCATGCCCTCGGTCGGGCGCAAGTTCCTGCTGGCCGGCCGCGGCGGCCTCAACCTCACGCATTCGGAGCCCTTCGAGGTCTTCGTGCAACGCTTCGGCGATCGGCGTGCGCAGATCGAGCCGATGCTGCGTGAGTTCGGGCCGGATGCGCTGCGGGCCTGGGCGCAGGGCCTGGGTGTCGAGACCTTCGTCGGTACCTCGGGCCGCGTGTTTCCGGTCGACATGAAAGCCGCGCCGCTGCTGCGCGCCTGGCTGCAACGCCTGCGGGGCGCGGGCGTGCGCTTCCACATGCGGCATCGCTGGCAGGGCTGGTCGTCCTCCGAGGGCATGCCGACGGCGCTCGACTTCGCCACGCCCGCGGGGAGCGTCACGGTGCACGCCGATGCCGTGGTGCTGGCGTTGGGCGGCGCGAGCTGGCCGCGCCTGGGCTCCGATGGCGCATGGGCGCCGTGGCTGCAGGCGCGTGGTGTCGACGTCGCGCCGCTGCAGCCGGCGAACTGCGGCTTCGACGTGGTCTGGAGCGAGCACTTCGCCTCACGTTTCGCCGGCCACCCGTTCAAGTCGGTGGCGATCCGCGTGGTCGATGCGTCGGGCCGCAGCTTCGAACGCAAGGGTGAGTTCGTGGCAACCGCCACGGGTATCGAGGGCAGCCTCGTCTATGCGGCGTCTGCGCTGCTGCGCGACGAGATCGCCCAAGCGGGCCACGCCACGCTGTCGGTCGATCTGCTGCCCGATCGTTCCTTCGAGCAGGTCCACGCCGCGGTGATGCATCCGCGCGGGTCGCGCTCGCTCAGCAGCCATCTGAAAAGTCGGCTCGGTCTCGAAGGCATCAAGGCGGGTGTGTTGCACGAAGCGCTCGGTCGTGACGGAATGCAAGCGAACGAGGCCTTGTCGCGCGCGATCAAGGCGCTGCCGCTACGGCTGGTCGCAGCGCGGCCCATCGACGAGGCGATCAGCACGGCGGGCGGCGTGCGCTTCGATGCGCTGGACACCGATGCCATGCTGGGCGCCTTGCCGCACGTGCATTGCGCGGGCGAGATGCTCGACTGGGAGGCGCCGACCGGCGGCTACCTCCTGACGGCGTCGATGGCGAGCGGCCTGAACGCGGCACGGGGCGTGCTGCACCATTTGGACGCGACGGTACCAACGCCGTAGTACTTGTGGTTGACATGCATTTGTTCGGCGACCCGCACACAATCCCCGCACGAGAGGGTTCGTTGCCGCATGCATCCGCAAGTCGATATCAGAAAGATCCGAGACAGGTATTTCAATTACAGCGTCAGCACAGGCTCGGCTGACGAGCGTCATGTTCGCGAAGGACTGCGGTCCGTCGCCGAATGCCTGCACGATGCCGCGACCGCACTCAGCCACCATTTCACTGTCGCGGTGCTGAGCTATGAAGGCAGGCGCCTGGGCAAGTACCGCATTGCCAGCATGGAGCACGACACCTTGGCCTTGGCCGACGCACTTCACGTCAAGCTGAACGCCGACCACGACGCGGCTTGACGGCGCCATCGGCGCGGTCGACCCAGACGATGCGTCTGCTGGAGCGCGTCACGTTCGGCTGTTCGTCGGCAGTGCCTGGGCAGCGGCCGGATCGGATGGAACGAGACGTCAAGAAGGAGGTTGACGAGCCTTACCCCCGGCACTGGCTACGCAGTTAGGGCTGCTTGGTTCCCCACCTGACCCGGTTGGCCGCTTCACCATGCGGGGAGGCCCGTCAGCCTTCATTCTAGCGTGCGAAGGAGTGCCCACGCCGCGCACGGGAATGCGCCGCGACGGCTTTTAGAATGGGGCGATGTCCTATCTCGTGCTCGCCCGCAAATACCGGCCCCGCAATTTCGAAGAAATGGTCGGCCAGGAGCATGTGGTGCAGGCGCTCTCGAATGCCCTGACCACGCAGCGGCTGCACCATGCCTACCTGTTCACCGGGACGCGCGGTGTGGGCAAGACCACCGTCTCGCGTGTGCTGGCCAAGTCGCTCAACTGCCAGGGGCCTGACGGCCAGGGCGGCATCACCGCCACGCCGTGTGGCGTCTGCCAGGCCTGCCTCGACATCGACGCCGGTCGCTTCGTCGACTACACCGAGCTCGATGCCGCGTCGAACCGCGGCGTGGACGAGGTCCAGTCGCTGCTCGAGCAGGCGGTTTACAAGCCGGTGCAGGGGCGCTTCAAGGTCTTCATGATCGACGAAGTGCACATGCTCACCAACACCGCGTTCAACGCGATGCTCAAGACGCTGGAGGAGCCGCCCGAGTACCTCAAGTTCGTGCTGGCGACCACCGATCCGCAGAAGGTCCCGGTCACGGTGCTGTCGCGCTGCCTCCAGTTCAACCTGCGGCCCATGGCGCCGGAGACGGTGCTCGAACATCTCACGCAGGTGCTCGCAGCCGAGCAGGTGCCGGCCGAGCCGCAGGCCCTGCGTCTGCTGGCGCGCGCCGCACGCGGTTCGATGCGCGATGCGCTGTCGCTGACCGACCAGGCCATCGCCTTCGGCAACGGCGAACTGCTCGAAGGCGGCGTGCGCCAGATGCTCGGCAGTGCCGATCGCAGCCATGTGTTCCGGCTGATCGACGCTCTGGCGCAGGGCGATGGCAAGACCGTCGTCGAAACCTCCGAGGTGCTGCGCCGCGACGGGTTGTCGGCGGCATCGACGCTCGAAGAAATGACGACGGTGCTGCAGGCCATGGCGGTGCTGCAGGCGGTGCCTTCGCGCGCGGCGGCCGCGAGCGACACGGACCCCGACGCGGCCGAGACGGCCCGACTCGCGGGCCTGATGCCGCCGGACGAAACACAGTTGCTCTACAGCCTCTGCCTGCATGGCCGCGGCGAGCTCGGGCTGGCGCCCGACGAGTACGCCGCGCTGACGATGGTGCTGTTGCGGCTGCTGGCCTTCAAACCTGCCGACGCGGCCACCGCGGAAAAAAAAACTCTGAATGATGGCCAGGCGGTGCCGCGCACGGTCGCCGCGCCACCGTCGGCCACACCGGTGGAGGCGCCAGCGGCACCGGTGGTCGCCGCTGTGCGCGCGGCTTCACCGCTGCCGCCAACCGCGACGGCGCCTGCCGTGCAGCGTGAAGCAGCACCGGTTGCCGCCGTGCCCGCCGGCCAGCGCCTGCCGGTGCGCGAAGCCCCGCCTTTCGCCGCCGGCCCTGCGCCGGTGCAAGAACCACCGGCGCGCGTGCTCGCGATGCCGGTTCGTGTGCAGCCGGCGCCGGGTGCGCGTGAGCAGATGCGAGAGAGCGAGTCGCCTGTCGCGGCGATCGAGCGGAGCGAGGAGGGCGATTTCTGGTACGCCACGGTGACGCAGATGGTCGTGGCCGAAGCCATCGGCGCCCTCACGCGCGAGCTGGCGCTGCAGTCGCAGCTCGTGGCACGCGACGTCGACCAGTGGCTGCTGCGCGTCGAGCGCGAGTCGCTCAACCAGGTCTCGACCCGGGAGAAGCTGCAGGCGGCGCTCGCAGGGTTGGGCCATGCGGTGAGAATCGCGATCGAGATCGGCGGCGTGACGGACAGCCCCGCACGCCGCAACAAGCTGGCCGCCGAAGCGCGCCAGCGGACGGCGGAGGACACGATCCGCAATGACCCCGAGGTGCAGTCGCTGATGCAGCAGTGGGACGCGAAGATCGTCCCCGGCACCCTGCGACCCGCCTAACATCACCCCTTTCATATCAACGAACTTTCAGGATCAACGCGATGTTCAACAAAGGACAACTGGCTGGCCTCATGAAGCAGGCGCAGGCCATGCAGGACAACCTCAAGAAGGCGCAGGAAGAGCTGGCCCACATCGAGGTCGAGGGCGAGTCGGGTGCCGGCCTCGTGAAGGTCGTCATGACCTGCAAGCACGACGTCAAGCGCATCACCATCGACCCGAGCCTGCTGGCCGACGACAAGGACATGCTCGAAGACCTGGTGGCCGCCGCCTTCAACGCCGCGGTGCGCAAGGCCGAGGAGACCAGCGAGGCCAAGATGGGCAAGCTCACCGCCGGCATGCCGGGCATGCCCCCCGGCATGAAGCTGCCGTTCTGATGACGCGCCTGCGCTGCGTCCGCACGAGCCAGCGACGTGGCTGACACCAGCTCGCTCGACGCGCTGATCGATGCGCTGCGGCGCCTGCCGGGCGTGGGCGTCAAGTCGGCGTCTCGCATGGCTTTCCACCTGCTGCAGCACGATCGCCAGGGCACCCAGCTGCTGTCGCGCGCGCTGCAGGAAGCGGCCGCGAACGTGCGGCACTGCGAACGCTGCAACACCTTCACGGAAGCGACGATCTGCCAGGTCTGCATGGACCCGCGGCGCGACGGAAGCAAGCTGTGCGTGGTCGAGACGCCGGCGGACCAGGCCGCGCTCGAGCGCACCAATGCCTTCCGCGGCTATTACTTCGTGCTGATGGGGCGGCTGAGTCCGCTCGACGGCATCGGGCCGAAGGACATCGGCCTGCAGAAACTGTTTGACCGCGCGCTCGACGGCACCGTGAGCGAGGTGATCCTCGCGACCAACTTCACGGCCGAGGGCGAGGCGACGGCGCACGTCATCGGCGAAGCGCTGCGCCAGCGCGGGCTCACGGTCACGCGCCTCGCGCGTGGCGTGCCGGCCGGCAGCGAGCTCGAATACGTCGACCTCGGCACCATCGCGCATGCGCTGGTCGACCGACGCTAGCCTTGCACGTCGAATCGACGAGATCGCACGCATGAACTTCCATCTCACGGTCGCCTACTGGTGCGTGCTCGTCGCCGCCGCGCTGCCCTACGTCTGCGCGTACATCGCGAAGGTCGGCGCCTTCGGTCCGCGCGACAACGTGACGCCGCGCGACTGGGCGACAAGGCAGAGCGGCTGGCGCGCGCGTGCCAACGCCGCGCAGGCCAACAGCTTCGAAGGCCTTCCATTCTTCATCGGCGCCGTGGTCATCGCGCATCAGCTCGGGGCGCAACAGGGGCGCATCGACGGGCTGGCCATGGCTTACGTGGTGCTGCGGCTGGTGTTCATCGCGCTCTACCTGCGTGGCGCGAACGCCGCGCGCAGCGCGGTCTGGGCGCTGGCTTTCGTGGTCAACATCGCCATCGTTTTCGCGGGACGGTAGTCCTCTTTCCGCTTACGTGGAAACCCCCACGGGATGTTCCCGATGCAGGTGAACAGAGCGCGCGCCTAAGCTCGATTCGATCGTCAAGCACCGAAGAATCAGGTCCACCGCATGCTTCATCGCCGCACCTTCACGTCCGCCGCAGCACTGGCCGCCGCATCGATCGCGATCCCCCGCGTCTTTGCGCAGGCCAGGCTCGAGCGCACGAAGCTCACCATCGCCGTCGGCGGCAAGGCGGCTTTCTACTACCTCCCGCTCACCATCACCGAGCAGCTGGGCTATTTCAAGGCCGAAGGGCTGGATGTCGAGATCGCCGACTTCGCGGGTGGCGCACGTGCCTTGCAAGCGGTGGTCGGCGGGTCGGCCGACGTGTGCTCCGGCGCCTACGAACACACCATCAACCTGCAGGCCAAGAACCAGGTGTTCCAGGCCTTCGTGCTGCAGGGGCGCGCGCCGCAGATCGCGGTGGGCGTGTCGACCAAGAACATGCCCGGCTATGTGAGCGTGGCCGACCTCCGGGGCAAGAAGATCGGTGTGTCGGCTCCGGGCTCGTCGACCAACATGGTGGCGAACCTGGTGCTGTCGCGGGGCGGCCTGAAGGCGAGCGACGTGAGCTACATCGGTGTCGGCGTGGCCGCGGGCGCGCTCACGGCGCTGCGTTCGGGCCAGATCGACGCCATCAGCAACACCGACCCGGTGATGACCATGCTCGAGCAGAAGGGCGACGTGAAGATCATCAGCGACACGCGCACGCTCAAGGGCACGCAGGACGTCTTCGGCGGGCCGATGCCCGCGGCTTGCCTCTATGCCCCGGCGGACTTCATTCAGAAGAACCCCAACACCTGCCAGGCGCTCGCGAATGCCATCGTGCATGGCCTCAAGTGGCTGCAGACGGCGGGGCCGAGCGACATCATCAAGACCGTGCCCGAAACCTACCTGCTGGGTGACCGCGCGCTGTACCTTGCGTCCTTCGACAAGGTGCGCGAGTCGATCGCGGTCGATGGCCTGGTGCCGGCCGACGGCCCGAAGACGGCGCTGGCCGCCATCGCGAGCTTCGATACCTCGGTCAAGGCCGACAAGATCGACCTCGCCAAGACCTACACCAACGACTTCGCCCGACGCGCGAAAGAACGGTTCAAGGCTTGAGAGACGCTCAGCCTCTGAGTCGAGCCATGGCCGACACCGACGCGCTTTCCGACCACGCGCTCGAACTGCTCGACATCAACTGCACCTTCCACGCCAAGGAGAACCCGGGCCAGCGCTACACCGCGGTGGCCGACACCACGCTGCGCATCCGTGCCGGCGAGTTCGTCTCGGTGGTCGGCCCGACCGGCTGCGGCAAGTCGACCCTGTTGAACGTGGCCGCGGGCCTGCTCGCGCCGTCGTCCGGTGCGGTGAAGGTCTTTGGCCAGCCGCTCGCGGGCATCAACACGCGTGCGGGCTACATGTTCCAGAGCGATGCGCTGATGCCGTGGCGCAGTGCGCGCGACAACGTGAGGGTGGGGCTGCAGTACCGCGGCGTGCCCGATGGCGACGCGGTCGCGCAGGCCGAAGCCTGGCTCGCGCGCGTGGGCTTGGCCGGCTTCGGCGACCGCTATCCGCACCAGCTGTCGGGCGGCATGCGCAAGCGCGCGGCGCTGGCACAGACGCTGGTGCTCGACCCGGACATCATCCTCATGGACGAGCCCTTCAGCGCACTCGACGTGCAGACCCGGCAGCTGATGGAGAACGAAGTGCTCGCGCTCTGGGCATCGAAGAAGAAGGCGGTGTTGTTCATCACGCACGATCTCGACGAGGCGATCGCCATGAGCGACCGCGTGGTCGTGCTGTCGGCCGGTCCCGCGACACGGCCGATCGGTGAATTCGTCATCGACCTGCCTCGGCCGCGCGACGTGGCCGAGGTGCGCACGCATCCGCGCTTCGTCGAACTGCACACGCAGATCTGGAACGTGCTGCGTGACGAGGTCCTCAAGGGCTACGCGCAGCAGTTGAAGAAGGCGGCCTGAGCATGGCGACTGTGCGACCCAACGCGCGCAATGCGCGCTTCTGGCAGTTCGGCCTGCTCGTGCTGTTGCTGGTGACGTGGCACCTCGCCTCGCGCAACAACCAGTTCGCTTTCTTCCTCGGTGAGCCGATCCAGGTGGCGGGGCGCATCTGGAACTGGTTCCTGCCCATTGCCGTGCCGCCGAACGCGTTGTTCCCGGAGGGGCTCGCGGGCAACGCCGACATCTACCGGCACCTGGGCACGACGCTGCTCGAGACGGTGCTGGCCTTCGGCATCGGCACGGTGCTGGGCCTGGCCTGCGGCCTGTGGCTGGCGCTCGCGCCCACGGCCAGCCTGATTCTCGATCCCTACATCAAGGCGGCCAACTCGATGCCGCGGGTGATCCTCGCACCGATCTTCGCGCTGTGGTTCGGGCTGGGCATCTGGAGCAAGGTGGCGCTGGCGGTCACGCTGGTGTTCTTCATCGTCTTCTTCAACGTCTACCAGGGCGTGCGCGAGGTGAGCCCGGTGGTGCTGGCCAATGCGAGGATGCTGGGTGCCAACCAGCGCCAGCTGATGCGCACCGTGTACCTGCCGAGCGCGACGAGCTGGGTGTTCTCCAGCCTGCACACCGCCGTGGGCCTGGCTTTCGTCGGCGCGGTGGTGGGCGAGTACCTGGGCTCCGCCCGCGGCGTGGGCTACCTGATCCTGCAGGCGGAGGGCACCTTCGACGTGAACACCGTGTTCGCGGGCATCGTGGTGCTCACCGCCTTCGCATTGGTGCTCGACGCGATCGTCGGCGTGGTGGAGCGGCGCCTCATGACGTGGCAGCCGCGCAGCGGCGAGACGGAGAAGCTCTGAGGGCGTCGCGCGTCAGCGCTTGCTCTTGGACGGCGTGCCGCCCCGCTTCTCGCGCACGATGGGCTGCTTGGCCGCTGCCGGCGTCTTGCTCACCAGGCCCTTGCGCGCCGGCGCCTTGGCACCCACACCCCGCGGGGTACCGGTGCCGACGCGGGCGCTCATGGCGGCGCGGACCGGCAGGTAGACGATGACGCTGAAGCCGCGTGCGAACACGTGGTTGGTCTTGACGTCGTTCCAGTCCGCCACATTGGCAGCACTCAGCTTGTAGCGGTTTGCAATGGAGGCGACGCTGTCTCGGCGGCCAGCCTTGACCACCGTGCGGCGGGTCACGATCTCCGGCTGGAAGCTCAGCTGCCCGGTGTCGGCCACCAGCGCGGTCACGTCCTGCTGCACGCGCACGCCACGGGGCACGATCAGCGTGGAACCGGCCTTGATCAGCATGCGGGGCGGCACCTGGTTGATGGCGCGCAGGTCGGCTTCGCTCATGCCCGAGCGCTGCGCCGCATCGGCGACCGTCATCGTGTTGGGCACCACCCAGGCGGTCCAGCTGGCGTACTGGCCCTGGGTGTAGGCGTCGAAGTTGCGCTGGAACACGGCGGCGTTGTCCCAGGGCAGCAGGATCTGCGGGGTGCCCGCGGCCAGCAGTACCGGCTTGTGGGCGGCGGGGTTGAGCGCGCGGAAGTCCTCGATGCGCACGTCGGCCAGCTTGGCGGCCAGGGCCACATCCAGGTCGCGCGTGAGCGTCACTGTCTGGAAGTAGGGGTGGTTCGAGATGATCGGCAGGTCGACGTTGTAGCGCTGCGGATCGGCCACGATGTTCTTCACCGCCTGCAGCTTCGGCACGTAGCTGCGGGTCTCGGCCGGCATGCTGATGTCGGTGTAACCGGCGGGCAGGCCGGCGCGCTGGTTCTTCGCGATCGCCTTGCCCACGTTGCCTTCGCCCCAGTTGTAGGCGGCCAACGCCAGGTGCCAGTCGCCGAACATGTTGTAGAGGCGCTGGAGGTAGTCGAGCGCCGCGCGCGTGGAGGCCAGCACGTCGCGCCGGTCGTCGCGGAAGATGTTCTGCTTCAGGTCGTAGTCGGTGCCCGTCGCGGGCATGAACTGCCACATGCCGGCAGCGCGTGCGCTGGACACGGCCTGCGGGTTGAAGGCGCTTTCGATATACGGCAGCAGCGCCAGCTCGGTTGGCATGTTGCGCCGCTCGAGTTCCTCGACGATGTGGAAGATGTAGCGGTTGGAACGCTCCGTCATGCGCTGCACGTAGTCGGGTCGCGTGGCGTACCACTGCTCCTGGTCGCGCACCAGGTCGGTGTCGAGGTCGGGCATCTTGAAGCCGCGGCGGATGCGGTCCCACATGTCGACGGGCGGGGCCAGCGTGACCACGCTGCGCGAGCCGAAGCTGCCGGACGTGATGGGGGTGAGGGCGCCGGCCGGGTACACCGGGGCGGCGTCGCCCCGCGGCGCGGCGGCGGTGCCACCGGGGCTTGCCGCGTCGGGCGAGGTGGGCGTGGTGCTTGCGCAGCCGGTGAGAAAGAGGGCGCCGGCCACGAGGGCCGCGGAGAGAAATTTCATCTGAAGTCGTTTTTCCATTGGCGCAATGCCGCGAACACCTCGACCTCGTCCGCGGCGGCGGACAACTGGGACTGCGCTCGCACAGCGCGGTGGACGGTGGCTTCGCGGCTGCGAAGAAAGGGATTGATCCGGCGCTCGATGTCCAGTTGCGAAGGCAAGGTGGGCGCGCCGCGTGCTCGCACGGCCTGGCAGTGCGCGAGGTACTGAGTCAGATCGGCGTTGTCGGGTTCCACGGCCTGCGCAAAACGCAGGTTCGAAAGTGTGTACTCGTGGCCGCAGCATACGCGCGTGTCGTCCGGCAGCGCCGCCAGCGCGTCGAGCGATGCGAGCATCTGCGCCGGCGTGCCCTCGAAGATCCGGCCGCAGCCGCCCGAGAAGAGGGTGTCGCCGCAGAACACCAGCGGCGTGTCGATGCCGGGGGCGCCGGCCGGCAGGAAGAAGGCGATGTGCCCGGCCGTGTGGCCCGGGATGTCGATCACCTCGAAGCGCAGGCCCAGCGCGTCGGCATGGTCGCCCTGGCGCAGCGGCGTGCAGGGCTGGGGAACCGTCTCGCCGGCCGGCCCGAAGACCCGCGCACCGGTGGCTTCGCGCAGCGCGGCGACCCCGCCCGTGTGATCGGCGTGATGGTGCGTGACTAGAATCGCGGCCAGCTGCAGATGGGCGCGCGCCAGCGCGTCGAACACCGGCTTGGCTTCCCCGGGATCCACCACGATGGCGTGGCTTCCGTCCTGCAGCATCCAGATGTAGTTGTCAGCGAAGGCGGGCAGCGGAACGAGGGTCATGAGCGGTCAAATTATAGGTTTGCAGGATTGGTTCGAGACCCCCCCCGGCCGGTACCTGCTCGCCTGGGAACAGGCCCAGTTCGACGAGGCGGTGGCCGACATCTTCGGCTACCACGCCCTCCAGCTGGGCCTGGGCTGTGTCGATGGCCTGCGGGCCAACCGCATGCCGCACCGCTGGCTCGCCACGACCGACCCGGTGGTGCCTGCGCCGCGCGCCGCCTTCCTCACCGACTTCGCGGCCCTGCCGTTCAGCGCCAACAGCCTCGACCTGGTGGTGCTGCCGCACACGCTCGAACTGAGCCCCGACCCGCATGCGACCCTGCGCGAGGTCGAACGCGTGCTGGTGCCCGAAGGCCGCGTCGTCATCTGCGGCCTGAACCCGGCCAGCCTCTGGGGCATGCGGCAGCGCCGCGCGAGGCTCTACCAGCGCCTGGGTTTCGGCGAGCTGTTCCTGCCCGAGGCCGGCGACTTCATCGGCTACTGGCGCTTGCGCGACTGGCTGCGGCTCCTGAGCTTCGAGGTCGAGTCGGGCCGCTTCGGCGCCTACCGTCCTGCCGTGCGCAGCGACGCCTGGCTCGAGCGCTGCCGCTGGTTCGACCGGGCCGGCGAACGCTGGTGGCCGATCTTCGGCGCCGTCTATTTCCTGGTCGCGGTCAAGCGCGTGCGCGGCATGCGCCTCTTGAGCGCCGACTGGCGCCGGGCCTCGCAGCGTGCCAGCGCGCCGGTGCCGATCGCCGGGCGCGTGCACCGCGGACCACCCACCTCATCCACATCATCCGAAGGACATGGTTTTTGACTGAAGTACAGATCTACACCGATGGGGCCTGCAAGGGCAACCCCGGGCCGGGCGGCTGGGGCGCCTGGCTCAAGTCGGGCACGACCGAGAAGGAGCTTTTCGGCGGCGAGCTCAACACCACCAACAACCGCATGGAGCTGCAGGCGGTGATCGAAGGCCTGGCCGCACTCACCCGGCCGTGCAAGGTGGTGCTCTACCTGGACAGCCAGTACGTGCGCCAGGGCATCACCGAATGGATCAAGGGCTGGAAGGCCAAGGGCTGGATGACCGCGAGCAAGCAGCCGGTGAAGAACGTCGAGCTGTGGAAGCGGCTCGACAAGCTGGTGCAGGAGGGGGGGCACACCATCGAGTGGCGCTGGGTCAAGGGCCACTCGGGCGACCCGGGCAACGAGCGGGCCGACCTGCTGGCCAACAAGGGTGTGCTGAAGGCGCAGGGGCGGCTCTAGCCGGCAGGCGGCAAGGGCGCCGGCGCGGGCCAGGTCTCGCCCATGCGGGCGCGGAACAACAACGCATCCGTGGCGCGCAGCCGCCGGCTCAGTTCGCGGCTGATGTTCATCTGGATCAGCGCGAACTGCGCGGCGTCGTGTTCGAACAGCCGATACAGGTTGTCGGGTGTGAGTTCGATGGCGCGGCAGTCCGTGTCGGCGCGCACCGAGGCGCTGCGCGGAAACAGGTCGATCAGCGCCATCTCGCCGAAGCAGTCGCCCGCGGCGAGTTCGCGAAGCAGCAGGGCGTCGCCCTGCCAGTGCTTCGAGACGCTCACGCGGCCGGCTTCCAGCACATACATGCACGTCGCCGGGTCGCCTTCGCGAAAGAAGTAGGCGCCGGCCGGCACCTCGATCAGCGGTGCAGGGGCCAGCAGGAACTCGAGCGTGGCCGCCTCGATGGCGCCGAAGATCGGCATCTGCTGCATCCACTCGATCCGTGCGGCCAGCATGTGGAACCCATCGGTGGCTAGATCGTGCCGTCGAACATCATCACGTCGACGGATTCGCCAGGCTCGACGCTGCCTTGCGCGTGGTGCAGCACCACCAGGCCATTGGCCTCGACCATCGAACTCAGCACGCCCGAGCCCTGGTTGCCGGCGATGCGCACTTCGGGCAGCGCGCCCGGCACTGCACGCACCAGGCCGCGCTGGTACTCGGTGCGGCCGGGCTTCTTGCGGATGGCGGTGGCGCTGGTGGCGCGCAGCAGGGGCGGCGGCCGGCGCGCCTCGGCGTGGCAGCCCATCAGTTGCAGCAGGGCAGGGCGCACGAAGGCCAGGAAGGTGACCATCACCGCGACCGGATTGCCCGGCAGGCCGAAGAGCACGGCATGGCCGCCCGTTGCATCGTCGCGCGGAATCAGCCCCACGGCCATCGGCCGGCCGGGCCGCATCGCGATGCGCCAGAAGGCCATGTCGCCCAGTCGCTGCATCACGGCACGGGTGTGGTCGGCCTGGCCGACGCTGACGCCGCCGCTGGTGATGATCGCGTCGGCCTCGCTGGCGGCACGGCGCAGCGTGGCCTCGAGCGTGGCCGGGTCGTCGCGCACCAGGCCCAGGTCGACGACCTCGCAGCCCAGGCGCGTGAGCAGGCCGAAGACGGTGTAGCGGTTGCTGTCGTACACCGCGCCTTCGCGCGGCGCGTCACCCAGGCTCAGGATCTCGTCGCCCGTGGAGAAGTAGGCCACGCGCAGGCGGCGCAGCACCGGCAGCGTGGCCAGGCCCAGGCTCGCGGCCAGGCCGAGGGAGGCCGGGCCGAGCCGGTCGCCTGCGCGCAGCGCGGCGCTGCCGGCCATCAGGTCTTCGCCGGCGAAGCGGCGGTTGTCGCCGCGGCGCAGTGCGCTGGCGGGGAAGTGCAGCGTGTCACCATCGACCGTGCAGAACTCCTGCGGCACGACCGTGTCGAGGCCGGCCGGCATGACGGCGCCGGTCATGATGCGCAGCGCCTCGCCCGGCCCGACCTCGCCGCGCCATGCGGCGCCGGCCAGCGCGGTGCCGACGATGCGCAGTGGCAGCTCGCCGGTCGCGCCGTCGAGGGCCGCGCCGTCGAAGGCGAAACCGTCCATTGCGGAGTTGTCGTGCGGCGGCACGCTGAACGGCGACACCACGTCGTCGGCCAGCACGCGGCCGAGCGCATCGCGCAGCGGCACGTCCTCGCGCTGTCGCAGCAGCGCGGGCACGCCTGGGGCGACCAACTGCTCGACGAATTGCTGCACGCCTTCGACGCTCAGTGCCTTGGCGTCGTAGCCGGCCAATGCGGCGGCGATCTCTGCGATGCGGCTCATGGGGTGGGCCGGGCCTCGAGCGCCTGCAGCTCGGCCAGGGTGTTGGCATTGGCGAAGGCGTCGGCGGCATCGCCAGGCCCGTCGAATGGCACCTGCACCGTGCGGTGCTGCCCGGTCCAGGCGTCGATCTTGCGGCCGCCCTGGCCGACGAAGCGGGTGAGGCTTTCGAGCAGCGCGGTGCGCATCAGGCAGAAGACCGGCTGCGGCCGCAGCGGGGTGTCGCCTGCTTCGTCGGCCTCGGGGGCGCTCACCATGGCGATCTCCGCGTCGTGTTCGGCCATGGCCTGGCTCAGCCGTTCGGCCAGGTCGAGCGGAAACAGCGGCGTGTCGCACGGCACGGTCAGGAGATAGGGCGTTTCGCAGCGCTCCAGGCCGGTGAGGAAGCCGGCGAGCGGGCCGGCGTAGCTGCTGTCGGCGTCGGGCCACACGGGCGTGCCGAAGGACTCGTAGGCGGCGAGGTTGCGGTTGGCATTGACCATCACCTCGCCGACCTGCATGCCCAGGCGCAGCACCGCGTGCAGTGCGAGCGGCGAGCCGTTGAAATTCTGCAGGCCCTTGTCGATCCCGCCCATGCGCGAGCCGCGCCCGCCGGCGAGCACCAGGCCCGTGATGTCTTGCGTGGAAATCGTCATCCGCCGATGTAGCTCATTTCGACGCGGCGCGGTGCGGCGGCGTCGGTGGTGTCGGGGCCGCGCAGGGCGCGCAGTTCGGAGTAGCGGTCGGCCCGGCCCTGCCAGATGTGGCCGATCGCCGACAGGATGTCGTCGTCGCTGGCGCCGGCCTCGCCTTCGCCATTGCCGCGCAGCAGCGGCCGCAGGTCATGGCCGCCGTTCGCGAAGAGGCACAGGTACAGCTTGCCTTCGGTCGACAGCCGCGCGCGGCTGCAGTCGCTGCAGAAGGCCTGCGTCACGCTGCTGATCACGCCGATCTCGCCGCTGCCGTCTGCGTAGGCCCAGCGCTGGGCCGTCTCGCCGGGGGCCGAGGCTTCCAGTGGGCGGAGCGGGAATTCGGTCGCGATGCGCGCCACTACCTCGGCCGAGGGCATCACTTCGTCCATGCGCCAGCCGTTGGTGGCGCCGACGTCCATGTACTCGATGAAGCGCAGCACGACGCCGGTGCCCTTGAAGTGCCGTGCCATCGGCAGGATCTCGGCGTCGTTGGTGCCGCGCTTGACGACCATGTTGACCTTGATCGGCCCGAGCCCGGCGGCCCGCGCGGCCTCGATGCCGGCCAGCACGTCGGCCACCGGGAAATCGACGTCGTTCATGCGGCGGAACACGGTGTCGTCCAGGCCGTCGAGGCTCACGGTCACGCGCTGCAGCCCGGCGGCCTTGAGCGCCTCGGCCTTGCGCACCAGCAGCGAGCCGTTGGTGGTGAGCGTCAGGTCGAGCGGCAGTCCGTCAGGCGTGCGCAGCGCGGCGAGTTGTTCGACGAGCGACTCGATGTTCTTGCGCAGCAGCGGCTCGCCGCCGGTCAGCCGGATCTTGCGCACGCCGTGCGCCGCGAACAGGCGGGCGAGGCGGGTGATCTCCTCGAAGCTCAGCAGCGCGCCGTGCGGCAGGTACTTGTAGTCCTTGTCGAACACTTCCTTGGGCATGCAGTAGCTGCAGCGGAAGTTGCACCGGTCGGTGACGCTGATGCGCAGATCGGTCAGCGGACGGCCCAGGCGGTCGCGCAGCAGGCCGGTCGCCGGCACGGGCTGCAGCGGCGTGGGCGAGACGCGGCGTGCGCGTCCGATGTCGGCGAGGGGGACGAAGGTCTCGGTCATGTCGGGGGTGCGGCAATTTACCTGATTGCCCGCCGCACTTCGGGCGACGGGGTCAAGCCTGGCCGATGCCCGACCGCGTGCAACACCGGGAATTCCTGGATTGGACGAGTCAAATAAGAATGACTATCATCTAACGCCCGAGTACGCAAAGCTCCATTCGACGCAAAGGGCCGAACAGGAGCTTGCATGAATCCGTCTTTCAGCGCCTCGGCAACCATCGACCAGCCGACCATCGGCGGTCTGCGCGCCTGGGAACGCGTGATGCGCCGCGGCGTGGACGCGGCCCGCGGCGGTCAGCTGCTGCTGGCCGAGGGCCTCTACCTGCAGGCGCTCGGCCTGGCGCAACCGCTGCTCGATGCCGGCTGCGCCGAGTGCGCCGACGACCGCATCGCGGCCTTCGTCGTCACCCATCTCAACCTGTCCGATCTGCACCGCGATGCCGAGCGCACCGAGGACGCGGTCGCGCACCTGTGCGTGGCGCACTGCCGGTTGATGGCGCTGCTGCGCGACCCGCAGGCCGAGCCCGCGTTGCAGCAGGCCGCCTGCCGCCACAGCCGCGAAACCCACGCCGCCCTGGTGGCGCACCTGGGCGAGCACGGCGGCCACCCGGCCATCCTGGCCGCGCTGCGCGCCGGCTGCATGCCCTTCCCGCCGCCCGGCGTCACGCTGCACTGAGCAACACCCCGATTTTTCAACGTCGAAGGACTTTTCTTCCATGCCCCATACCCTCCCGAAGCTGCCCTATGCCTACGACGCGCTCGAGCCGCACATCGACGCGCAGACGATGGAGATCCATTTCACCAAGCACCACCAGGCCTACGTCAACAACCTCAATGCCGCGCTCGAAGGCACCGACTACGCCGAGCTGCCGGTGGAGCAGCTGATCGTGAATGTCGGCACGCTGCCCGAGCAGCTGCGCGCGCCGGTGCGCAACAACGGCGGCGGCCATGCCAACCACAGCCTGTTCTGGACCGTGATGTCGCCCACCGGCGGCGGGATGCCCGCAGGCGATCTGGCCAAGGCGATCGATGCCGACCTGGGCGGGTTCGACGCCTTCAAGGATGCCTTCACCAAGGCGGCACTGACGCGCTTCGGCAGCGGCTGGGCCTGGCTCGGCGTGGCGAAGGACGGCCGGCTCGCCGTCGAGAGCAGCGGCAACCAGGACAGCCCGCTCATGACCGGCATCGGCTCGGGCAACACGCCCATCCTGGGCCTGGACGTGTGGGAGCACGCCTACTACCTGAAGTACCAGAACCGTCGCCCCGAATACATCGCGGCGTTCTACAACGTGGTGGACTGGGTCGAAGTGGCCCGGCGCTACGCGGCAGCGCGTGCCTGAGGAGGGCGACACGATGGACGAAACACGAGCGATGCCGGTGCGGAACGGTCGGACCCTGCGCGAGTGGGTGGGGTGGGTGATCGTGTGCGCCGGCGTTCTCGTGGTCGTCAGCCAGTTCTGGCGTTTCGTGAGCGGCAATCCGGTGGTGCTCGCCGCCTTCGTCGGCGGCTCTATCGCGGCGCTGGCGACGGCGCTGGGCACGGTGCCGGTGCTGTTCTCGCAGAAGCTCTCGGACCGCGTGCAGGACACGCTCTTCGGTTTCGGCGCTGGCGTGATGCTCGCGGCCTGTGCCTTTTCGCTGGTCATCCCGGGCCTGGAGGCGGCGCGCACCCACCCGGTTTTCGGTGGCGGCCCGTGGGCCGCCGGTGGCGTGGTCGGCAGCGCGATCCTGTTGGGTGCGCTGGCGCTGCTGCTGATGGACCGCCTGTTGCCGCACGAGCATTTCATCAAGGGGCGCGAAGGGCATTCGGCGCAGAAGCTGCGCCGCACCTGGCTCTTCGTCATCGCGATCGCGTTGCACAACCTGCCCGAGGGCCTGGCCATCGGCGTCGGCTATGCCGGCAACGAAGGCCTGCGCGCCAACGCGCTCGCCACTGGCATCGCGATCCAGGACGTGCCGGAAGGCCTGGTGGTGGCCGTGGCGCTGCTGGGCGCCGGCTATCGGCGGCTCTTCGCCGTGGGCATCGGCATGGCCTCGGGGCTGGTCGAGCCGATCGGCGCCGTGCTCGGCGCGGCCATCGTGGGCTATTCGGCGGCGCTGCTGCCCTGGGGCCTGGGCTTCGCGGCCGGCGCGATGCTGTTCGTCATCAGCCACGAGATCATCCCGGAGTCGCACCGCAAGGGGCACGAGGCCTTCGCGACCGGTGGTCTGATGATCGGCTTCGTGCTGATGATGCTGTTGGACACGGCGCTGGCCTGACCGGCGCGCGCCGCGGCCCATCAGCCGTGCTTGACGGCCACGGTCTTCAGCGTCGTGAAGCCGTACAGCGCCTCGAAGCCCTTCTCGCGGCCGTAGCCCGAGGACTTCACGCCGCCGAAGGGCAGTTCGACGCCGCCGCCCGCGCCGTAGTTGTTGATGAAGACCTGGCCGGCGCGCACTCGCTTGGCCATGCGGAACTGGCGGGCGCCGTTCTCGGTCCAGACGCCGGCGACCAGCCCGAATTGGGTGGCATTGGCCATTGCCACGGCTTCGTCCTCTCCGCTGAAGGCCATGGCGGCCAGCACCGGGCCGAACACCTCTTCCTGCGCCAGCCGGTGGTCGACCGGCACGTCGCGCAGCAGCGTGGGGGCCTGGTAGAAGCCCGTGTCGGGCGCCTCGTCGACCACCGTGCCCTGGGCCACCATCGGAATGCCGGCGACCTGGGCGTCGGACAGGAAATCCCACACGCGCTGCTGCTGCGTCTGGCGGATCAGCGGGCCGACGTCGAGGTCCATCGCGGCGGGGCCGACCCGCAGGGCCTCGAAGGCGCGGCCGAGGCGTTCGAGCACCGGCTCGTAGATGGCGCGCTCGATCAGCACGCGCGAGCCGGCCGAGCAGGTCTGGCCGGCGTTCTGCACGATGGCGTTGATCAGCACCGGGATGGCGGCATCGATGTCGGCGTCGGCAAAGAGGATCTGCGGGCTCTTGCCGCCCAGCTCCAGCGTGACCGGGCAGTGCCGTTCGGCCGCCACCTGCTGGATCAGCGTGCCGATCTTCGGGCTGCCGGTGAAGCTGATGTGGTCGATGCCTTCGTGGCGTGCCAGCGCGTCGCCCACCTCGTGGCCGTAGCCGGTCACGATGTTGATGGCGCCGGCTGGGAAGCCGGCCTCGGCCGCCAGCTGCGCCACGCGAATGAGCGATAGGCAGGCGTCTTCGGCCGGTTTCACCACGCAGGCGTTGCCGGCGGCCAGGGCGCCGCCGACGCTGCGCCCGAAGATCTGCATCGGGTAGTTCCAGGGGATGACGTGGCCGGTGACGCCGTGCGGTTCGCGCCAGGTGAAGACGCTGTAGCCGTCCTGGTAGGGGATGGTTTCGCCATGCAGCTTGTCGCAGGCGCCGGCGTAGAACTCGAAGTAGCGCACCAGGGCGAAGGCGTCGGCGCGGGCCTGCTTGACCGGTTTGCCGCAGTCGCGCTGCTCGAGCAGGGCCAGTTCGTCGACATGCTCGGCGATCTTCCGCGAGAGGGCATGGAGCAGGCGGCCGCGCTCGGCGGCGCTCACCTTGTGCCAGACGCCGTCGAAACAGTCGCGCGCGGCGCGCACCGCGCTGTCTATGTCGGCCGCGTTGCTGCGCTGGATCTCGTCGAAAGGCTGGCCGTCCGACGGATCGATGACGGGCAGGGTGCGGCCCGACGCGGAAGCGACGTCGGCATTGGCGATGTAGTTCAATTGCATGGCGATGGACGGCGCAGGGCCGCTGGGGGATGTCTCTGAAGATGCCGGGCGCGGCGTGCGCGCGGCCGCCAATGGTAAGAGGGTCGGCGACCGGCTGCAGCGCCAGGCGTACCGCGTGCCGTGGCGGCTCTTGCAATCGGGGGCGGGCGCCCCACATGCGATGCATGAATGCAACACGTCACCCCGTCTCCAAGACCAGCCTCGACGTCACCGAACGGCTGGCCCAGCTTCTCGAACGGCTGGAGCACAGCCCCGTGCCGGTCGGTGCCGACCAGTACCGCTCGGTGGTGGTGCATCTGGTGAACGAGTTCGGCGATGTGGCGCCCGGTGCCGCACTGGCCCGCCTGCTGGACAGCTACCCGGCCGCGGCCGAGGTCTACGAGAACCTGCAATACCAGCATGCCGGCCTGTGCCGTTCCGGCCTGGATGCCGCCATGGCCGCCGAGCTGCGCGCCAAGGAAGCCATTGCCCGCGCCATGGGCGGCCCCGCACCCCGCACCCCGGATGCCACCGATGTCCAAGCCTGATACCAAGACCGCGGTCGTGGCCGACGGCCTGCGCTACAAGTCCAAGCCCTCGGGTTCGCCGTTCCGCGCATCCGCTTCCTTCAGCGGGGCCACCATGTCCTGCTTCATGTGCGGCAAGCACCGTCTTCGGTCGCAAATGCGCACCCGACAGGTGCTTGGCAAGTCCCAAAGCGTCTGCGCGCCCTCCTGCAAGGCGCTGGAGGAGCAGGTCGACGGCTAGGTCCAGAGCGCCGGGCCGTCCGAATTCGCCCGATGGTGCGGTGTGTAATTCAAACGTGTACTTGAATTTCCCGGCGTGCTGAGTTGAAATTCGGTCAAGAATCGAAAACGAAACGGGTGCAAAAATTGCATTTGTCATTCAATTCCTGACCGAAGGGCCTTTTGTGTTTGCGAACCGTGCATTTCTCTGACTTCCAGGCCCGGCAGCAAGGAGGATCACCATGAGCACAGTGCGCAACGTCGTCATGCAAGTCGTCAAACGCTCCGGCGGGGCGACGCACCATGTCGGTTTCACCATCGACGACCACTTCGTGGAGCGGCTGCGGCAGCTCCGGTCCCTGGTGCCCCAGCTCACCACGCTGAACAAGCAACGCGACCTCGTGATCGACAAGGTGCGCGTGCGCCTGCCCAATGCCGTCTGGCGCACGGGCGCGCAGCTCGAGGAGCAGATCGAGGGCTCCTGCATCGTGATCGCGAACGAAGGCTTCTTCAGCTGCGGCGGGCGTGACCGGCGCACCAAGGAAAAGCTGGTGACCTACGCCTTCCCGATCGCCCGCCTGAGCGAGCTGCACGCCGAGCGCCCTGCCGGCGAGACCTTCTACATCCGCGACGGCGTGTTCACCAACGACGAGCCGGTCGATTCGCCGGCCGGCCGCTGGGTCGCCTCGCTGCACGAACTGGAAGAGATGCGCGTGCCCGACGTGCCCTCCGATTTCGACACGCTGCAAAGCCTGCCGGCGCTGCGCGCCGAGCCGGGCGGGCATGTCACCACGGGCAGCTTCCGGCTCAATTGACGGTCGCGGATCCCGCTCCAGTAGACTGCGCGCCCTGAAGACCGGCGCGATCTCCGCGTCGGCGACGGAGACATCCCTGGACATGAACCGCAAAACCCTGCTCTCGCTGGTGGCCTGCTCGGCCCTTTCCATCCTCGCCCTCGGGCCGAACCAGGCCTTGGCCCAGCCGGCCGTCTACCCCAACAAGCCGATCCGCCTGATCGTGCCGTTCCCGCCGGGCGGCGGCACGGACATCCTCTCGCGCATCGTCGGCACCCGCCTGACCGAGGCGAACAAGTGGACCGTGGTGGTCGACAACAAGCCCGGCGCCGGCGGCACCATCGGCATCACCGAGGCGGTGCGCATGCCCGCCACCGGCTACGAGATGGTGATGGGCCAGAAGGACAACCTGGCCGTCGCGCCCTGGCTCTACAAGGGCCTGAGCTACGACCCGTCGAAGGACCTCACGGCCGTGGCGCTGGTGGCCGAGTCGCCGTTGGTGATCGTCACCGCCGCCAATTCGCCCTTCAGGAACATGGCCGACGTGATCGCTGCCGCCAAGGCCGCGCCGGACACCATCACCTATGGCAGCCCGGGCAACGGCACGACCATCCACCTGGCCGGCGAGATGTTCAAGATGGCGGCCGGCATCAAGATCACGCACGTGCCGTACAAGGGCTCGAACCCGGCGGTCATCGACACGATGAGCGGCCAGGTGGCAATGATGGTGTCGTCCATCCCGTCGGCCATCTCGCAGATCAAGGCCGGCAAGCTGCGCGCCCTGGCCGTGACCTCGGCCAAGCGCAGCAGCAGCCTGCCCGATGTGCCGACCATCGCCGAATCGACCACGCTGAAGGACTTCGACGTGAGCTCCTGGTATGGCGTCTTCATGCCGGCCAACGCGCCGAAGGACGTGGTCGCGACCATGAATGCCGCCATCAACAAGCAGCTGGCGCTGCCGGAAGTGAAGGAGGCGATCAATGCCCAGGGCGCCGAGCCACGGCCCATGACGCCGGCCGCCTTCGCCGCGCTGGTGAAGGCCGACCATGCCAAGTGGCAGGGCATCGTCGCCGCGTCCGGCGTGAAGGTGGAGTGACCGGGCAGCCCCGCGGGGCCTGCAACGCCCTCCCGCCTTACTTTCTGGCCGGTGGCAATTCCTTCACCGCGGCCAGCACCTTCTCGACGTGCTTGGCCGGGTTCAGGCTTTGGTAGTAGAAGGCAATCGCTCCTGTGGGAGAGATCACGTAGGAGATCCGGTTGGCATACTCCGGGCGGGTCTGCATCAGCGCGTCGAAGGACTTGCTGATGGCCCGTGTCTCGTCGGACGCCACCGGGAACTTGCCCTGGCAGGACTGGCTGGAGAACTTGGCGAGGGTCTCGGGGTCGTCCGTCGACACGCCGATCACCGTGGCACCGACCGCCTTGAAGTCCTCGATGGCCTCGGCGAAGGCATGCGCCTCGATGGAGCAGCCGGTCGAGAAGGCGGCGGGGAAGAAGTACAGCACCACCGGGCCCTTCTGCAAGGCGTCGCCCAGCGAATAGGTGAAGGCCTTGCCGTCGAGCGCCGCAGGGGCACTGAACTTCGGGGCCGGCTGGCCGATGTCGAGCGCCGCCGCAGCTGGCAAGGACACCCCCAAACAGAGCATCATCAGCGGTATGGAAAACCGTGTCGAAGCAGCCAGCAACATGTTCTCGATCCCCAAACAACAATGACGCGCATCTTATTCCGGCGAGCCGTGGCGCGCGCGGCCGTCTGGCTTTCCCTGCTCGGGCTCGTGGCCTTGCTGACGGCCTGCGGCAGCCTGCCGGCCGTCAAACACATGCCGCCGACCCTGTCGCTGGCGCCCGATCCGACGACGCCGCTGGCGAAGGTGGTGGCGGCCTCCACACCGCCGGACGAACATTCGGGCTTTCGCCTCATGCCGCTGGGCGTGTATTCGCTGGACGCGCGCATCGAGCTGGCGCGGCGCGCCAAGCACACGCTCGACGTGCAGTACTACGTGATCGCCAACGACGGCGCGGGCGGCCTGCTGCTGCGCACACTGAAGGAGGCGGCCCAGCGCGGCGTGCGCGTGCGCCTGCTGGTGGACGACCTCTACACCGCCAGCACCGACCAGATGCTGCTCGCCATGACGGCCACGCCCAATATCGAAGTGCGGCTCTTCAACCCGTTCTGCTGCGCGCGCGCCAGCCTGCCGGGGCGCTTCGCGGCGTCGGTCTTCGACATCTACCGGCTCAACCACCGCATGCACAACAAGCTCTTCATCGCCGATGGCGTGATGAGCGTGATGGGGGGGCGCAACATCGCCGACGAGTACTTCACGCTCAACAGCGCGCAGAACTTCATCGACATGGACGCGCTGGTCGTGGGCAAGGTGATCGAGCAGCTGGCCAACATCTTCGACGCCTACTGGAACAGCGAAGAGGTCTATCCCATCGGCGACATCGTGACGCCTTACGCCGGCCGCACCGTGATGGAAAGCGACTTCGACGCGCGCGTCGGCATGGGCGCGCCGCCGCCCAAGGTCATCCTGCCGCCGACCGACGTGCTGGGCTACGGGCCGATCGGGGAAGAGCTCGACGAGGGCCGCATCGGCTTTCTCTGGGGCGTGGCCAATGCGGTGGCCGACCCGCCGGCCAAGCTGCGTTCCATGACCAGCGACGAGGCCTTCGAGAGCAGCGTGACCGCGCGCTTCTGGCAGCGCCTGCTCACGGCGGAAAACGAGGTGGTGCTGACCTCGCCATACCTGGTGCCGGGCGAGCGCGGCATGGCCGGCTTCAGGCAGCTACGGGACTGGGGCGTCGACGTGACGTTGCTGACCAACTCGCTGGCCGCCAACGACGAGCCGCTGGTGCACAGCGGCTATGCGCGCTATCGCAAGCGACTGCTGGAAGACGGCGTCGACCTGTACGAGCTGAGCCCGGCGCGCACCACGCGCAACAAGCGGCTCGGCGTGTTCGGCAGTTCGCTGGGGCGCCTGCACGCCAAGACGGCGGTGGTCGACAAGCGCCTGATCTTCATCGGCTCGGTCAACCTCGACCCGCGCTCGGCCACGCAGAACACCGAGCTCGGCCTGGCCGTGTTCAGCCCGCAACTGGCGCGCGAGATGCTGCGCATCATCAACATCAGCAAGCTCGAGAGTGCCTACCGCGTGCGCCTCGAGCCCAAGACCGGCCGGCTCGAGTGGCTGTCGATGGACGAGGACAAGGAGGTCGTGCTGTACGACGAGCCGGAATCGAGCTGGCTGCAGCGCCTGAAGATCAACCTGCTCGGGCCGCTGGTGCCCGAGGATCTGCTCTAGCGCTGCGCCCGCGGTGTTGCTTCAGCCGCCGTGGAACTTGACCACCAGCGGCACGATCAGCAGCGCCACGATGTTGATGATCTTGATCAGCGGGTTGACCGCCGGGCCGGCCGTGTCCTTGTAGGGGTCACCCACGGTGTCGCCGGTGACGGCTGCCTTGTGCGCTTCGCTGCCCTTGCCGCCGTGGTGGCCGTCCTCGATGTACTTCTTGGCGTTGTCCCACGCCCCGCCGCCGGTGCACATCGAGATGGCGACGAACAGACCGGTGACGATGGTGCCCATCAGCAGCCCCCCCAGCGCCTTCGGCCCGAGCAGCAGGCCCACCAGGATCGGCACCACCACGGGCAGCAGCGACGGGATCATCATTTCCTTGATGGCCGCACCAGTCAGCATGCCGACGGCCTTGCCGTACTCGGGCTTGGCGGTGCCTTCCATGATGCCGGGGATGTCGCGGAACTGGCGACGCACTTCCTCGACCACTGCGCCGGCCGCGCGGCCCACGGCTTCCATCGCCATGGCGCCGAAGAGGTAAGGGATCAGCCCGCCGATGAAGAGGCCGACGATCACCATCGGGTCGCTCAGGTTGAAGCTGATCGCCTGGCCGTAGCTTTCCAGCTTGTGCGTGTAGTCGGCGAAGAGCACCAGCGACGCGAGGCCGGCCGAGCCGATGGCGTAGCCCTTGGTCACGGCCTTGGTGGTGTTGCCGACCGCGTCGAGCGGGTCGGTCACGGCGCGCACGCTGGCGGGCAACTCGGCCATCTCGGCGATGCCGCCGGCGTTGTCGGTGATGGGGCCGTAGGCGTCAAGCGCGACCACGATGCCGGCCATGCTCAGCATCGCGGTGGCGGCCACGGCGATGCCATAGAGCCCGGCGAGTGAATACGAGGCCAGGATCGCGATGCAGACGAAGATCACCGGCCAGGCCGTGGAGCGCATCGACACGCCCAGCCCCGCGATGATGTTGGTCCCGTGGCCGGTGGTCGAGGCCTGTGCGATGTGCCGCACCGGCTTGTACTGCGTGCCAGTGTAGTACTCGGTGATCCACACCAGCGCGGCCGTCAGCACCAGGCCCACGGCGCAGGCGCCGAACAGCTTCATCGCGCTGCCAGTGGGCGCGATGGCGTTGTCGGGGATGAGCCACTGCGTGACGAAGTAGAAGGCGATCAGCGACAGGATGCCCGCCACCGCCAGCCCCTTGTAGAGCGCCGGCATCACGTTGGTCATGCCCGGCGAGGCCTTCACGAAGAAGCAGCCGATGATCGACGCGATGATCGACACGCCGCCCAGCGCCAGCGGGTACAGCACCGCGTTGACCGGCGCCGCCGCCACCATCAGCGCACCGAGCACCATGGTCGCGATCAGCGTCACGGCGTAGGTTTCGAAGAGGTCGGCCGCCATGCCGGCGCAGTCACCGACGTTGTCGCCCACGTTGTCGGCGATCACCGCCGGGTTGCGCGGGTCGTCTTCCGGAATGCCGGCCTCGACCTTGCCCACCAGGTCGGCGCCCACGTCGGCGCCCTTGGTGAAGATGCCGCCACCCAGCCGCGCGAAGATCGAGATCAGCGACGAGCCGAAGGCGAAGCCGATCAGTGGGTTGAGCAGCGACGACAGGCTCTTGTCCGGCGTCAGGTTGCCGTTGCCGACCAGGAACCAGTAGAAGCCCGTCACGCCCAGCAGCCCGAGCCCCACCACCAGCATGCCGGTGATGGCCCCGCCGCGGAAGGCCACATCGAGGGCCGGGCCGATGCCCTGCGTGGCGGCCTGCGCGGTGCGTACGTTGGCCCGCACCGACACGTTCATGCCGATGAAGCCGCAGGCGCCCGAGAGCACAGCCCCGAGGACGAAGCCGACCGCGGTGGTGGCGTCCAGGAAGATACCGATCAGGATCGCCAGCACCAGGCCGACGGCGGCGATGGTGACGTACTGCTTGGCGAGGTAGGCCGCTGCGCCTTGCTGGATCGCCGCCGCGATCTCCTGCATGCGGGCGTTGCCCGGGTCTTTCGCGAGGATCCAGCTGCGGGCCCAGACACCGTAGCCGACGGCGACAAGGCCGCAGACGATGGCGAGGACCAGAGGGGTGTTGCCGATCATGCTTGCATCTCCATTCGTTCGTTGTGACTTGTGGAGACGAAAGCCCGGCCCGGTGCGCAACGCGTACGGGTCGAGGCTTCCGTCGCGTTGCTTCCTCGAAGCCTGCACCGCGGACGGACGCAGGCCGATTGGCCAACGGGCGCAATTTACAGGCAAATGTCACAACCTGTGCCATCCATTGCAGGTCCGGAAAGTAAACTGCGGGTTTCTCCGCATCCCGCCCCAACTTTCAAACTACAGCGACAACACCATGTCTTTCGACAAAGTCTCTCCCGGCAAGAACGTTCCCGACGCCTTCAATGTGGTCATCGAGATCCCGATGAACTCGGACCCGATCAAGTACGAAGTGGACAAGGAGTCGGGCGCGCTCTTCGTCGACCGCTTCATGACGACGGCGATGTACTACCCGGCCAACTACGGCTACGTGCCGCAGACCCTCAGCGGCGACGGCGACCCGGTCGACGTGCTGGTGATCGCGCCGTACCCGCTGCTGCCCGGCGTGGTCGTGCCCTGCCGGCCGCTCGGCATCCTGATGATGGAAGACGAAGCCGGCGTCGACGGCAAGGTGCTGGCCGTGCCTACCACCAAGGTGTTGCCGATCTACAGCCACTGGAAGTCGATCGACGACGTGAACCCGATGCGCCTGAAGGCCATCAGCCACTTCTTCGAGCACTACAAGGACCTGGAAGAGGGCAAGTGGGTCAAGATCCTCGGCTGGGAAGGCATCGACTCCGCCAAGAAGGAAATCACCGACGGTCTCGCCAACTACGGCAAGAAGTAAGCTGGCGAGCCCCGCGGCGGCCCGGCCCGGATGCCGGGGCCCCCGCGGAACTGGCGCTGCCAGGCCGCCGGGTGCGCCCCCTCGAGGGGGAGGCGCCGAAGGCGCATCGGGGGTGGGTCTCAGCCTACATGCCGAGGTAGCGGCCGGGGCGGTGGTTGATGGCCAGCACGAGGTTGAGCGCCACTGCACCGAGGATCGAGTACAGCACGCGCATCGGCTCGATCGAGAACAGCGCCAGCAACACGATGGCGCAATCGACGCCCATCTGCACCTTGCCGGCGCGCCAGCCGAAGCGGTCCTGCAGCCACAGCGCCAGCACGCCGATGCCACCCAGGCTGCACTTGTGGCGGAACAGGATCAGGAAGCCGGTGCCGGTGATCAGTCCCCCCACCAGCGCCGCATACACCGGCTGCAGCGAGGCGAAGGCCAGCAGCTGCGGCTGCAGCGTCGTCAGGGCCGACAGCAAGGCGACCGCGATGAAGGTCTTGACGGTGAACGCCACCCCCAACTTCCGCCAGGCAAGCCAGTAGAAGGGCAGGTTGAGCACGAAGAAGAGCGGGCCGAAGCCGATGCCCGTCGCGTAGTGCAGCAGGAAGGCGAGGCCGGCCGTGCCGCCGGTCAGCAGGCCGGCCGTCGTGAAGAAGGCGATGCCGACCGAGATGAGCAGCGTGCCGCTCGCCACGGCGAGCGCGTCTTCGGCGAGTGTGTGCTTCTGGGGGAGGGACTCGTCGGTGTCGGTGGCGGCGCGCATCGGGCAAGTGTCGCTTGGTCGCGATGCTGGCGCGATGCGCCAGCGCAAGGTCGCGTGTCAGCCCGGCGACTTGAAGGGGCTGCGCTCGTCCAGGTGCTGCATGTAGTTCTCGATGCCTTCGCCCTCGCGCTCGAGGAAGCGCTCGACGGCATCGGCGAAGGCCGGGTGCGCCAGCCAGTGCGCGCTGGTGGTCTTCACCGGCATCAGGGCCCGCGCCATCTTGTGCTCGCCTTGCGCGCCGCCTTCGAAGCGCTGCACGCCGTGGTCGATGCACCAGGCCAGCGGCTGGTAGTAGCAGGCGTCGAAATGGAGGCAATCGACCCGCTCCAGGGCACCCCAGTAGCGGCCGTAGGCGACCCGGGGCGCATCTGCGGCGGCGCCGTCGACCGACAGTGCGATCAGGCTCGAGGCGATCGGCTTGCCGTCGCGCTCGGCAATGAAGAGCAGCCAGGCCTCGGGCAGCGTGTCGGCCATGCGCTGGAAGAAGTCGCGGCTGAGGTAGGGCGCGTTGCCATGCTCGCGGTAGGTGCGGGCGTAGCAGCGGTAGAAGAAATCCCAATCGGCGGGCGAGATGTCGCTGCCGCGGGACCAGCGGAAGCGCACACCCGCATCGGCGACCTTGCGGCGCTCCTGCCGGATCTTCTTGCGCTTGTCGTGCGACAGGCTGGCGAGGAAGGCGTCGAAATCGGCATAGCCCGCGGTGCTGTCACCGGGTTGGTTCGACCAGTGGAACTGCACGGTGTTGCGCAGCATGAGGCCGTGGTCGGCGCAGGCGGCGATGTCCTCGTCGGCACCGAAGAGCAGGTGCAGCGACGAGAGTTCGGCCTCCTTGCAGAACTGCACGAGCCCCTGCACCAGCAGCGCGCGGCTGTCGGCGTCGCGCGCCAGCAGGCGCGTGCCGGGCACCGGCGTGAAGGGCACGGCGACGAGGGCCTTCGGGTAGTAGGCGAGCCCGTGCTGCTCGTACGCGTTGGCCCAGGCCCAGTCGAACACGTACTCGCCGTAGGAGTGGTCCTTGATGTACAGCGGGCAGGCCGCGAGCAGCGTCTTGCCGCGCCACAGCGTGGCGAACTGCGGCGTCCAGCCGTGCTCGGGCGTCGCGCTGCCGCTGCGGTGCAGCGCGTCGAGGTATTCGTGGCGCATGAAGGGGCTGGGCGCGGCCTGCATCGCGAGCAGGGCGTTCCAGGCCTCGGCGTCGATCTCGCCGGGGGCCGCGTGGAGTCGGAGAACGGGCTGGGCCATGGGTCGACGCCTCAATGCTTTCGCGCGCCGAGGTATTCGGCGATGTAGATGCCGCCCAGCACGAGTGCCAGCGCGACGGCGTGGTACGCCGACAGCGGCTCGCCCAGCACCAGCACGGCGAGCAGCGGGCCGAAGATCGGCACCAGGTTCATGAACATCCCCGCCCGCGCCGGCCCGATCAGCGCCACGCCCTGCATGAAGGTCAGTTGCGAGATGAAGGAGGGCAGCAGCCCGATGAAGAGCACCAGCAGCCAGCCCTTGGCGCTCGGCAGGTAGGACTGCCCCATCGCGATCTCCACGGCGACGAAGGGGAGCGAGACGACGGCGGCGACGGCGGCCAGCGCCGCGAAGAACACGATGGCCGGCACAGCAGGGCGCTGCCGCAGGCCGAGCGCGAAGCCGGCGTACAGCACGCAGGCGATGACGATCCAGACGTCGCCGACGTTGAACTCCAGCGCCGCCAGCCGGGCGAGTTCGCCCTGCGAGGCGACGACCGCGATGCCGCCCATGGTCAGCACCGCGCCGACGATCTGAAGACCCGTGATGCGGGTGCGGTAGAGGAACAGGCTGCCAATCAGCACGAGCACCGGAATGGTGCCCTGGATGATCGCGATGTTGATCGCCGTGGTGTGGTGTGCGGCGGCGTAGAACAGCGCGTTGAAGCCCGTGAAGCCGAGCGCGCCCATCAGAAGGATGGAGCGCCAGCGCGGCAGCAGGCTGCGCCAGTGCGTCGCGATCTGCGCACGCGACGTCAAGGCCAGCGCGGCGCAGCAGACGCTCCAGCGCAGGCAGGTCAGCAGCATCGGCGGGATCTCGCCGACCGCCAGGCGCGCCGCCACGGCGTTCGCACCCCAGGTCAGCATGGTGAAGACGAGCAGGACGTAGGCCTGGCTGTTGACCCAGTGGAAGCAGGAGCCGAGAACGGAGGAGGTACCGGAGAAACTAGCGCGCATCGCGGGTGAGCGTACCAGTCTGCACGCGTGCGTGCTCCGCTGGAGGGCATCGCACAAAGGCGGTGCGCCGCCCCGGGGGCGCGCCGGGGTATTCGCGTCGAGAGACGTGGCGCGCGCCGCTATTGGCGTTACGCTATCGAACAATCGATTCAACGAAACCGCAGGAAGACAAGCCCATGAAACTCATCACTGTCATCGTCAAACCTTTCAAGCTCGACGACGTGCGCGAGGCGCTGGCGGAAGTCGGCGTGTCCGGCCTCACGGTGACCGAGGTCAAGGGCTTCGGCCGGCAGAAGGGCCACACCGAGCTCTACCGCGGCGCGGAGTACGTGGTGGACTTTCTGCCGAAGATGAAGATCGAGGTGGTGGTCAACGAGGGCGAGGTCGAGCGCTGTGTCGAGGCGATCGTCAACGCCGCACGCACCGGCAAGATCGGCGACGGCAAGATCTTCGTCACCGAAGTCGAGCGCGTGGTGCGCATCCGCACCGGCGAAGAGGGCGAATCGGCCGTCTGAGCGCCCGGCTCAGAGCACTTCGGCGAGGCGGTCCCTGCCGCTGTGGCGGCCGGCTTCGTCGATCAGCGCTTCGAGCAGCGGGGCGGTCTCGGTGCCGCTGCGGATCAGCCCCATCTGCCAGTCGCCCATGAGCCCCTCGCGCACGCAGTTCGCCAGGAAGGCGAGCAGGCCGTCGTAGTAGCCGGCGCTGTTGAGGATGCCGACCGGCTTGTCGTGGTAGCCCAGCTGGCGCCAGGTCCAGATCTCGAACAGTTCCTCGAAGGTGCCGATGCCGCCCGCCATCGCGAGGAAGGCGTCGGCCCGTTCGCCCATCATGGCCTTGCGTTCGTGCATCGTGTCGACGATGTGCAACTCGTCGCACAGCGTGTTGGCGAGCTCCTTGTCGACCAGGGCCTTGGGGATGATGCCGACCACGCGGCCGCCGGCCTGGCGCGTGGCCTCGGCCACGGTGCCCATCAGGCCGGTGCGGCCGCCGCCGTAGACCAGTTGGCCGCGGCGTTCGCCGATCCATCGGCCGACGGCTTCGGCCACGTGGGTAAATTCGGGGCGCTCACCGGGTCGGGAGCCGCAATAGACGCAAATCGAGAAAGCAGGAGTCATGGGGTCAATCATGCCGTGGCTGCGTGACGCATGCCGTTCAGGGGGTGGCGGCCGCGAAGCGTTGCCAGAGCGCGGCCAGCCAGACGGCGCTGCACAGCAGGATCGACAGCAACACCGCGGCACTGCCCAGGTCCTTGGCCGTCTTGGAAAAGCTGTGCCATTCGGGGCCGATGCGGTCGATGGCCGCTTCGATGCCGCTGTTGAGCAGCTCGACGATCAGCACCAGCACCACCAGGGCCGCCAGCAGCGCGGTCTCGACCCAGCTGCGCCCGACCCAGAAGGCTGCCGGCAGCATGACGACGGCGCAGGCCACCTCCTGGCGGAAGGCGGCTTCCTTCCAGCCGGCGCGGAAGCCGTCCAGCGAGATGAGCGCGGCGTGCCAGACGCGGGCCATGCCGCGCCGTGCCTTCTGCGGGTTGACGGGGGCCGGGGTGCTCATCGGCGGCTCATCGGGCGCGACGTGATGAGCTGCGTGCCAGCCCAGGCGTCGTGCCAGAACTGCTGGCGGGGATGGAAACGCGCCAGCAGCGCCCACACCACCACCCAGCCGCCGATGAGCAAGGCGGACTCGGGCCCTGACAACTTGAACGGCGCGATGGCTGCGAGCGGCGGCAGGAACCAGACCCAGCTCAGCAGGTAGCGCGCCAGGGCCCGGCCCTGCGTGATGGGGGCGCCGGCGCGGTCGACGATGCGGATGTTCCAGGTCTTCATCGCCAGTGTCTGGCCCTTGGCCCAGAACCAGACGAAATACACGCCGAACACCACGAAGAGAAAGGCCTGGAGCAGGTGCCGGCGCGAATCCATGGCGTCGCGCATCTGGCCGAGCGTGCTGAACAGCCAACCCGCCACGAAGACCACCGCGAACAGCAGCATGCCTTCGTAGAGCCAGCAGGCCATGCGGCGCCACAGCCCGGGCGTCTGCATCGCCGGCGCGCTGGCCGGCCCGCCGGAGCGCGCGGCGGCAGGGGAACTCGGATTCATCGACGCAACAGGGGAATCAGGGCAGGGGCGGGACCACGGGTGCCGGCGGCGACATGACGGGCGTCGGGGCCGGCGCTTCGACGGAGGCCGAAGGTGTCGCGATCATAGGCGCTGGCG
Source organism: Variovorax sp. J2L1-78 (assembly GCF_030317205.1). Taxonomy (NCBI): domain Bacteria; kingdom Pseudomonadati; phylum Pseudomonadota; class Betaproteobacteria; order Burkholderiales; family Comamonadaceae; genus Variovorax; species Variovorax arabinosiphilus. Next base: position 119,384 of record NZ_JASZYB010000001.1, read on the forward strand.
CCACGGCTTCGGCTGGCGGCGCCAGCTGGATGCGCGCACTGTGCTGTCCCTTGGTGGCCTCGGTCGGAAGCGGCACCAGCTTCTGGGCGGGTACCGGCCGGATCGTGCCGGCCGCGCCGGGCGGGCGCGGCGCGGCGCTTTCGGCCAGGCGACGCTTCTCCTCGGGCGAGAGGGCTTGGTACGCCTCCCACTTTGCCTTGCGCTCGTCCGCCGGCACCTGCTTGACTTCGGCGAAGTTGAAGCGCGCCTGATCGCGCTGCTGCCGGCTCAGGGCCGTCCATTCCGTCATGCGGCTGTGCAGCGTCGCCCTTTCGGTGGGCGACAGCTTGGCGTGGTTGCGCGACAGGGTGAGCCATTTGCGTTTGTGGCCCTCGCTCAGCGCATCCCACTCGGCGGCCAGCGGTTGCAGCGCCTGCTGCTGCTTGGCACTCAGGTCGCGCCAGAGGGGCTTGGCCAGGGGTTTGACCGAGGAGGCCGCTGGCGCCGGTGCGCTCGATGGTGCCTGAGCCTGCACCTGCCCCATCCAACCGGCCGCGGCCACCCACAGCACCGTGCCCGTCAGCCACGCTGCGCTGCGCGTGCGAGACGGTCGCAGCAGCGAGGCGCAATGGGCAGCGGAGGCACGGTCGGACGTCATGCAGGCGGAGCGGGGCGGGATATCGGCGTGATTTGGAGAAAAGGGCGCATCAGCGGCTCGGGCTGCCTTCGGCCTTGAGGAATTGCGCGAACCCCGGGTCGGTGTAGGCGGCAGGTGGCAGGTCGTCGGTGAGAAGGGCGGAGTCGACCTCTGCCAGCTCCTTGAAGCGTTGATCCTCCTGCCAGACGCTGATGCTGACGAGCCCGACCACCAGGGCCACCAGCGGAAGAACGGCACCGAATCGGTTCCACCAGACGCTCCCGAGCACGGCAGCGCCACCCGCACCGACCACCACGGCCGCTGGACGGTCGGTCTGTTTGCGGCGGGCCACGGCCTGGGCGCGCGCCACGCGCAGGCGCTCGCTGATGTCATGCGGCATCGCATCGGTCCCGGCGGACAGGCGTGCGGCCACACGGTGGCCGAATCGCGCCTCCGCGGCGTCGTTGACGGTAGAAATCGAGCGGTTCATAGTGAAATTCCCTTGGCCTTGAGCGCTTTGCTCAGCGCATGGACCGCGCGCGAGCAATGGGTCTTGACGCTGCCTTCCGAGCAGCCCATGGCGGCCGCGGTCTCGGCGACGTCCATTTCCTCCCAGTAACGCATCAGGAAAGCCTCGCGTTGACGGCCCGGCAAAGCCGCGATCTGTTCTTCGATTTCGTGGAAGACCTGGGCACGTCGCGTGGTGTCCTCCGCGCTCTCCGTTTCCAGTGAGTCGGTGGGCGAGACAAAGTTCTCGAGGAGGTCGAAATCACCGTCGTCGGCGGACTCGAAGTCGCTCATGTTGGAAAACAGGGCGCGGCGCGTCTTCTGCCGCCGGAACCAGTCGAGCGTGCAGTTCGAGAGGATGCGCTGGAACAGCATCGGCAACTCGTTGGCCGGCTTGTCGCCGTAGTGCTCGGCCAGCTTCATCATGCTGTCCTGCACGATGTCGAGCGCCGCTTCCTCGTCCCGCACGTGGTAGACCGAGCGCTTGAAGGCACGTCGTTCCACACTTTTCAGGAAATCTGACAGTTCTTTTTCGGTGGCCAAGGACAGGGGCGCATCGGGCGCCAGAAGGGGGGCTTCCCCCCGTGGGGAGGGTTCTTTCTTGTCGGCCCCGATTATCGCATCGGCCCTTTCCGTGGTGTGCCCACCACGACCGGCGGGCCGGGGATGCCATAATCCGCCCTGCAATTCACACAGGCAAACGGGTCAAGGTCCGGCGGAACATCAGTCCGTTCATGGCTTTGGCCTCAAGTCCCGACGCGGTCTCACAAGGGCTGGCAAGGGGCACCCAAGGTTTTTCGTTCCCGAAAACTCGAAAGGTTCATCATGGAAATCTCCAAGGCGGAGATCGCTTCCGCGGCTGCAGCTGCCGGCGGACAATCGCAAGAACTCATGGGCGCGGAGGTGCTGATCAAGGCACTCCAGGCCGAAGGCGTCGAGTACGTCTGGGGGTACCCCGGTGGCGCGGTGCTCTACATCTACGACGCGCTCTACAAGCAGAACACCATCCAGCATGTGCTGGTACGCCACGAACAGGCGGCCGTGCACGCAGCGGATGGCTTCGCGCGGGCCACTGGCGAAGTCGGCGTGGCACTGGTCACTTCCGGTCCCGGGCTGACCAATGCGGTCACCGGCATCGCGACGGCCTACATGGACTCGATCCCGATGGTGATCATCTCGGGCCAGGTCCCGACGGCGGCCATCGGACTGGATGCGTTCCAGGAATGCGACACGGTCGGCATCACGCGACCGATCGTCAAGCACAACTTCCTCGTCAAGGATCCCAAGGATCTGGCGATGACCATGAAGAAGGCCTTCCACATCGCGCGCACCGGTCGGCCCGGTCCGGTGGTGGTCGACGTGCCGAAGGACGTTTCGTTCAAGAAGATCACGTACACCGGCTATCCCGACAAGGTCGAGATGCGCTCGTACAACCCGGTGCGCAAGGGCCACGGCGGGCAGATCCGCAAGGCGTTGCAATTGCTGCTCAATGCCAAGCGGCCGTACATCTACACCGGCGGCGGCGTGCTGCTGGGCAACGCGACGAACGAACTGCGCGCGCTGGTCGACATGCTCGGCTACCCGGTCACCAACACGCTGATGGGCCTGGGCGCCTACCCGGCGAGCGACCGAAAGTTCCTCGGCATGCTGGGCATGCACGGCACCATCGAGGCCAACAACGCGATGCAGAACTGCGACGTGCTGCTGGCCGTGGGCGCGCGTTTCGACGACCGCGTGATCGGCAATCCGAAGCACTTCGCCCAGAACGAACGCAAGATCATCCATATCGACATCGACCCGTCGAGCATTTCCAAGCGGGTGAAGGTCGATATCCCGATCGTCGGCGACGTCAAGGACGTGCTGACCGAGCTGATCTCGATGGTCCGCGAGGCCTCGCAGAAGCCCGATGCCGGTGCGCTGGCCGACTGGTGGAAGACCATCGAAACCTGGCGCAGCAAGGACTGCCTGGCCTACGACCGCGGCAACACGGACGTGATCAAGCCGCAGTACGTGGTCGAGACGCTCTGGAATATGACCAAGGACGCCGATGCCTACATCACGTCGGACGTCGGCCAGCACCAGATGTGGGCCGCGCAGTACTACCGCTTCGACGAGCCGCGCCGCTGGATCAACTCGGGCGGCCTGGGCACCATGGGCGTGGGCATTCCGTATGCGATGGGCATCAAGCTGGCCAAGCCGGAGTCGGAGGTGTTCACCATCACCGGCGAGGGCTCGGTGCAGATGTGCATCCAGGAACTGTCGACCTGCCTGCAGTACAACACGCCGATTAAGATCTGCGCACTGAACAACCGCTACCTGGGCATGGTGCGCCAGTGGCAGGAGATCGAGTACTCCGGCCGCTACAGCCACAGCTACATGGACGCGCTGCCCAACTTCGTGAAGCTGGCCGAGGCCTACGGCCACGTCGGCATGCTGATCGAGCGGCCGCAGGACGTGGAGCCCGCGCTGCGCGAGGCGCGCAAGCTCAAGGACCGGACGGTGTTCATGGACTTTCGCACCGACCCGACCGAGAACGTGTTCCCGATGGTCAAGGCGGGGGCGGGCATCACCGAGATGCTGCTGGGTTCCGAAGACCTCTAGCGCGAGCGAGAGCGAAGCCACAAGTCCCCGTGTCCGAAGGACCGGGTTTCAACTTTTAATCGACGAATCTATTGCCCGCCGAGCCCGCGCATTACCGTGCGCGGGGGAGGGCGGCGAAAAGAGGAGTTCGCACACATGAAACACATCATCGCTGTCCTGCTGGAAAACGAGCCCGGCGCGCTGTCGCGCGTGGTGGGCCTGTTCTCGGCCCGTGGCTACAACATCGAATCGCTGACCGTGGCGCCGACCGAGGACCCGAGCCTCTCTCGCATGACCATCGTGACGGCCGGCTCCGACGACGTGATCGAGCAGATCACCAAGCACCTGAACCGCCTGATCGAAGTGGTCAAGGTCGTCGACCTGACCGAGGGTTCCTACACCGAGCGCGAGCTCATGATGGTGAAGGTGCGCGCGGTCGGCAAGGAACGCGAGGAGATGATGCGCATGGCGGAGATCTTCCGCGGCCGCATCATCGACGTGACCGACAAGAGCTACACCATCGAGCTCACCGGCGACCACGGCAAGAACGACGCTTTCCTCGAAGCCATCGATCGCAGCGCCATTCTCGAAACCGTCCGCACGGGTGCCAGCGGCATCGGTCGCGGCGAGCGCATCCTGCGCGTCTAGTTTTTCAGTTCACACCCACCAACGAGTCAACGAAGGAGCAATCATGAAGGTTTATTACGACAAGGACGCGGACCTGAGCCTGATCAAGGGCAAGACCGTCGCGATCATCGGCTACGGCTCGCAAGGCCATGCGCACGCCCAGAATCTGAACGACAGCGGCGTGAAGGTCGTGGTCGGCCTGCGCAAGGGCGGTGCGTCCTGGCCCAAGGTCGAGAAGGCCGGCCTGAAGGTCGCGGAAGTCGCAGACGCCGTGAAGTCGGCCGACGTGGTCATGATCCTGCTGCCCGACGAGCAGATCGCCGCCGTCTACAAGAACGACGTGGCACCGAACATCAAGGAAGGCGCTTCGCTCGTCTTCGCGCACGGCTTCAACGTGCACTACGGCTTCGTGCAGCCGCGCGCCGACCTCGACGTGTGGATGGTCGCTCCCAAGGCCCCGGGCCACACCGTGCGCAGCACCTACACGCAAGGCGGCGGCGTCCCCCACCTCGTGGCCGTGCACCAGGACAAGACCGGCAAGGCCCGCGACCTGGCCCTGAGCTACGCCACCGCCAACGGCGGCGGCAAGGCCGGCATCATCGAAACGAACTTCCGCGAAGAAACCGAGACCGACCTGTTCGGCGAACAGGCGGTGCTGTGCGGCGGCACGGTCGAGCTGATCAAGGCCGGCTTCGAAACGCTGGTGGAAGCCGGCTACGCGCCCGAGATGGCGTACTTCGAATGCCTGCACGAACTGAAGCTGATCGTCGACCTGATCTATGAAGGCGGCATCGCCAACATGAACTACTCGATCTCGAACAACGCCGAGTACGGCGAGTACGTCACCGGCCCGCGCATCGTGACCGAAGAGACCAAGAAGGTCATGAAGCAGGTGCTCAAGGACATCCAGACCGGCGAATACGCCAAGAGCTTCGTGCTGGAAGCCGCTGCAGGCCAGCCGGCGCTGATCAGCCGTCGTCGCATCAACGCCGAGCACCAGATCGAGGTGGTCGGTGCGCAGCTGCGCAAGATGATGCCCTGGATCATGAAGAACAAGCTGGTCGACCAGACCAAGAACTGATCGGCATCTGCCGTCTCGAAGGCCACCGTTCGCGGTGGCCTTTTTCTTTCCGGGCGCAGCTGGGGCCTGAACTAAACTGCCGACAAATGCACGACGACACCCTTCCCGACGAGATCCAGCCACGCAAGCGCCGCAAGGGCATCTACGTCCTGCCCAACCTTTTCACGCTGGCCGCGCTGTTCGGCGGCTTCTATTCGATCGTGATGGCGATGAATGCGCGCTTCGACCTCGCCGCGCTGGGCGTCTTCGCGGCCATGGTGCTCGACAGCCTGGACGGGCGCGTGGCACGCATGACCAACACGCAGAGCGCGTTCGGCGAGCAGATGGATTCGCTGTCGGACATGGTGTCCTTCGGGGCCGCGCCAGCGCTCATTGCGTACGAATGGTCGCTCAAGGGCCTGGGGCGGTGGGGCTGGATCGCCGCCTTCGTCTACTGCGCCTGCGCAGCGCTGCGCCTCGCGCGCTTCAACGTCAACACGGGCGTGGTCGACAAGCGCTGGTTCCAGGGCCTGCCGTCGCCCGCGGCGGCGGCGCTGGTGGCCGGTTTCATCTGGCTCATGACCGAATGGGGCAAGCGCGGCGGCGAGGTGCTGTACCTCTCGTGGACCCAGATCACCTGGATCACCTTCGCCTTCACCCTGTACTCGGGGCTGTCGATGGTGACCAACGCGCCGTTCTACAGCTTCAAGGACATCCAGATGAAGAAGAGCGTGCCGTTCGCGGCGATCGTGCTCATCGCACTGGGCATCGCGGTCATCAACATCCATCCGCCGACGGTGCTGTTCGGCGTGTTCGTGGCCTACGGGCTGAGCGGCTACGTGGTGTATGCCTGGCGCAAGGCCAAGGGGCAGCCGGTGAGCGTGATCAGTATTTCCACCGACGAGCCGGACGAGCGCGGCTTGCACAACTGAGCGCGGCCTGTGCTACATTCGCAATTCTCATGAACAAGATTTCGCTGGCCCTACTACTCATCCCCTTCGGGCGGAGACGGTAGCGCACGCGCATCCCTCACCACGGCCCGTTCGCACCAGCAACGGGCCGTTTTGTTTGGGGTTGCTGGTGGTCCACCTACCACCGAAAGAATCGTCATGTTGAAGCAACCGCAAGCCAAGTACCGCGCATTCGCACCGATCGGCCTGAAGGATCGCACCTGGCCCGACGCCGTGCTGACGAAGGCACCGATCTGGCTGTCGACGGACCTGCGTGACGGCAACCAGGCGCTGGTCGAGCCGATGGACATCGCTCGCAAGATGCGCATGTTCGAGACGCTGGTGGCCATTGGCTTCAAGGAGATCGAGGTCGGTTTCCCGTCCGCATCGCAGGTCGAGTTCGACTTCGTGCGAAAGCTCATCGAGGAAGACCGCATCCCGGACGATGTGACGATCCAGGTGCTGACGCAGGCGCGCGACCACCTCATCACGCGCACCTTCGAGTCGCTTCAGGGCGCGCCGCGCGCCATCGTCCATCTCTACAACGCGGTCGCACCCATCATGCGCCGCGTGGTGCTCGGCATGGACGAAGACCAGATCGTCGAACTCGCCACCACGCATGCGCGCATGTTCAACGAATGCGCGGCGAAGCAGCCCGAGACGCAGTGGACCTTCCAGTATTCGCCCGAGATGTTCTCCGGCACCGACCTCGCCTTCTCCAAGCGCGTGGTTGATGCGGTCACCGAGGTCTGGCAGCCGACACCCGAGCACAAGTGCATCGTCAACCTGCCGTCGACCGTCGAGCATTCCACGCCGAACATCTTCGCCGACATGATCGAGTGGATGCATCGCCACCTGGCGCGGCGCGATGCGATCGTGCTGTCGGTCCACCCGCACAACGACCGCGGCACCGGCACGGCGGCCGGCGAGTTCGCCCTGATGGCCGGCGCCGACCGGCTCGAGGGCTGCCTCTTCGGCAACGGCGAGCGCACCGGCAACCTCGACCTGGTGAACATCGCGCTCAATCTCTACACGCAAGGCGTGTCGCCCGAACTCGACTTCTCCAACATCGACGAGATCCGCGTCGTCGTCGAACAGTGCAACCAGATCCCGGTGCATCCGCGGCACCCGTACGTGGGCGACCTCGTCTACACCTCGTTCTCGGGCTCGCACCAGGATGCCATCAAGAAGGCCTTCGCTGCGCGCAAGGACGATGACCTCTGGGACATGCCCTATCTGCCGATCGACCCGAAGGATGTGGGCCGCAGCTACGAAGCGGTGATCCGCGTGAACAGCCAGTCGGGCAAGGGCGGCATGGCCTACCTGCTCGAGAGCGAATACGGCATCGAGATGCCGCGCCGGCTGCAGATGGAATTCATGCAGGCGGTGCAGCGCGTGATGGACGTTGCCGGCAAGGAACTGACCGCGGCCGATCTCTACGCCCTGTTCGAACGCGAGTATGGCCTCAAGACCGTGCAGGCCCTGCAGCACCGCGTGATCGAGGAAGAGGGCGAAGGCGCCGCTGCGTCGGTGGTGTTGCGCGGCGACCTGCCCTGGGGCGGCGAGATTCGCCGCATCGAAGGGCGTGGAAACGGCCCCATCGACGCCTTCATCCAGGCGCTGGCGGAAAGCACCGGCCATGCGATCCGTGTGATCGACTACCACCAGCACGCCATCGGTGCCGGCGCCGATGCACAGGCCGTGGCCTATCTTGAATTGCGGGTCGACGACCGGCACACGCTGTTCGGCGTGGGCATCGACCCCAACATCGTGTCGGCCTCGCTCAAGGCGATCGTCTCGGGGCTGGCACGTGCCCGGGCGCGCAACGCACCCAGCGCACAATCCGACACGGTCGCGGCCTGAGCCGCCCCGGCCACAGAAAGAAGACAAGGACCCCCGATGACCGACAAGCTGATCATTTTCGACACCACCCTGCGCGACGGCGAGCAATCGCCTGGCGCGTCCATGACCAAGGACGAGAAGCTGCGCATCGCCAAACAGCTGGAGCGGCTGCGGGTCGATGTGATAGAGGCCGGGTTCCCGGCGAGCTCGAACGGCGATTTCGAGGCGGTGAAGCTGATCGCGAATACCATCAAGGACTCGACCATCTGCGGCCTCTCGCGCGCCAACGACCGGGACATCTCGCGCGCCGCCGAGGCGCTCAAGGGGGCGGCCCGCGGGCGCATCCACACCTTCATCGCGACCTCGCCGCTGCACATGGAGAAGAAGCTGCGGATGTCGCCCGACGAGGTGTTCGAGCAGGCGAAGCTGGCGGTGCGCTTTGCGCGCAACCAGGTGGCCGACGTCGAGTTCAGCCCGGAAGACGGCTACCGCAGCGACATGGATTTCCTCTGCCGCGTGCTCGAGGCGGTCATCAGCGAAGGCGCGACGACCATTAACGTGCCCGACACCGTCGGCTATGCGATCCCCGAGCTCTACGGCAACTTCATCCGGACGCTGCGCGAGCGCATCCCGAACAGCGACAAGGCGATCTGGTCGGTGCATTGCCACAACGACCTGGGCATGGCGGTGGCGAATTCACTGGCCGGTGTGAAGATCGGCGGCGCGCGCCAGGTCGAGTGCACCATCAACGGCCTGGGCGAGCGCGCGGGCAACTGCTCGCTCGAAGAGGTCGTGATGGCCGTGAAGACCCGCAAGGATTACTTCGGGCTCGACCTGGGCATCGACACGCAGCACATCCTGGCCGCGAGCCGGATGGTGAGCCAGACCACCGGCTTCGTGGTGCAGCCGAACAAGGCGGTGGTGGGGGCCAACGCCTTCGCCCATGCCTCCGGCATCCACCAGGACGGCGTGCTCAAGGCGCGCGACACCTACGAGATCATGCGGGCCGAGGACGTGGGCTGGGCCAACAACAAGATCGTGCTGGGCAAGCTGAGCGGCCGCAATGCCTTCAAGCAGCGGCTGCTGGAGCTGGGGGTGAGCATGCAGAGCGAAGCGGACATCAACACCGCCTTCGCCCGCTTCAAGGAGCTCGCCGACAGAAAGAGCGAGATTTTCGACGAGGACATCCTGGCGCTTGTCAGCGACGAGGAGGGCGCAAGCGTTGGTGACTTGTTTGGATTTGTATCCTTGTCGCAGCACAGCGAAACCGGCGAGCGGCCTCAGGCGCGTGTCGTGTTCACCGTGCAGGGCCAGGAGGTCACGGGCGAATCGGACGGCAACGGCCCGGTGGACGCGTCGCTGAAGGCGATCGAGTCTCACGTGCGAAGTGGCGCCGAAATGGTGCTCTATTCGGTCAATGCCATCAGCGGATCGACCGAAAGTCAGGGCGAAGTCACGGTACGCTTGCAGAACGCCGGCCGCGTCGTGAACGGCGTCGGGGCCGACCCCGACATCGTGGTGGCGTCTGCCAAGGCTTATTTGAGTGCGCTCAACAAGTTACAGAGCCAAGCTGAGAGAGTGGCCGCACAAGGCTAGTTTCGGGCGATCCTTTTTGCTTCGAATGAAGAAAGGCCCGCAAGTAACTGTTATTGCGTGCTTTTTTTGATTTCGATACACTGCGGACACCTTTTACGCCGCTGGAGAGTTCTGAATGCCTGAGGCCCGTCCTTACCGAGTTTCGCCCCAGCGGGTCCGCCAAGCTCTCCGTCTGATCGCCGCCACGCTGTGCGCCGTGGCCTTCATCGCCCCGACCGCCCATGCCGCCAGTGCCAAGCGGCCCGTGGCCGCCAAGAAGAGCCAGCCCGCCGCGGACGCCAAGCGCAAGACCGCGCCGGTCGCGCAGCGCGCCTCCAGGGCAGACAAGACAGAGAAAAGCGTGCGCGGTGGCAGGAATGTCGTCGCCACCATCCGCAAGAGCGGTGGCAAGACCGTCGTTGCGGTCCAGCGCCGCTCGGTGGTCCGCGTGGAGCAACCCGCTCGCCTGTCCTACGGGCAAATGGCCGGCCTGCACAGCACCGACGATGCGCTCGACCTGAAATCGAGTGCGGCACTGGTCATCGACCAGGACACGCGCGAAGTGCTGTTCAGCAAGAACGACCATGCCGTGCTGCCCATCGCTTCGCTCACCAAGCTGATGACGGGCCTGCTGATCAGCGAAGCGCAACTGCCGATGGACGAACTGCTGACCATCACGCAGGACGACGTCGATACCGAGAAGGGCAGCAGCTCGCGCCTGCGCATCGGCGCCACGCTGTCGCGCGGCGAACTGCTGCACCTGGCCCTGATGTCGAGCGAGAACCGCGCTGCCCACGCGCTGGGCCGCACCTTTCCGGGCGGGCTGGCCACCTTCGTCAGCATGATGAACGCCAAGGCCAAGCTGCTCGGCATGAAGGACACGCGCTATGTCGAGCCCACCGGCCTGTCGAGCCAGAACCAGTCCAGCGCGCAGGACCTGGCGCTGCTGGTGAATGCCGCTTCGGGCAACGCGACCGTGCGTGAGCTGTCGACTTCGCCGGCCTACCAGGTCGAGGTCGGCAACCGGGTGCTGCAGTACAACACCACCAACCGGCTCGTGAAGAGCCCGGACTGGCAGATCGGCCTGCAGAAGACCGGCTACATCTCCGAAGCCGGCCAGTGCCTCGTGATGCAGGCCCGTATCGCGGGCCGCAAGGTGATCATGGTGTTCCTGGATTCCGCCGGCAAGTTCAGCCGGATCGCCGACGCCGAGCGCGTGCGCCGCTGGGTGGAGGCTTCGCACCTGATGTCGCCGACGCTGCAGGCCGCTTCGCAGCACGCCGCCGGCGACTGACCTCGGCGGTCGGTCGGTCGCGCTTCAGCCGGCGGTTGGAGCGCTCTGGTTGTATCCCAACGCGCTGGAAATCTCGCTGGCGGTCGCCTGTAGCTTGGGCAGCCAGCCTTCGTCCAGCCGATCGGCCGGTGCAGAGATCGACAGGCCGGCCACCAGCTTGCTCTGGTCGTCGTAGATGCCGGCAGCCATGCACCGTACCCCCAATTCCAGTTCCTCGTTGTCGCGCGCGATGCCGTACTGGCGCGCCTTCGCGAGCTCCCGTTCCAGCATCGGCAACTGCGTGATGCTGTTGCGCGTGTGGCCGGCGAGGCCGGTGCGGGTGGCATAGCTGCGCACGCGTTGCGGATCGTCGGCGGCGAGAAAGAGCTTGCCGGTCGACGTCAGGTGCAGGGGGGCCCGCCCGCCGATGGCACGCACCACCTGCATGCCCGAGCGTTCGCTGTAGGCGCGCTCGATGTACACGATCTCGTCGCCCTGGCGCATGCTGAGGTTCACCGGTTGCTGTGTCAGCTTGTGCAGTTCGCGCATCGGTGCCAATGCGGCGTCGCGCACGTTCAGGCGCCCCTTCACGAGGTTGCCCAGTTCCAGCAGACGCATGCCCAACCGGTAGCTGCCCGCTTCCGGCCGGTCGACGAAGCGGCCGACCGCCAGATCATTCAGGATCCGGTGCGTGGTGGAGGGGTGCAGGCCGGTCTTCTCGCTGATCTCCTTGAGGGAGATCGCTTCCTCGCGCGAAGCCAGCACGTCGATCAGCGAGAACATGCGCTCGATGACCTGAATGACCGGCGTGGCAGGGACGTCTGATTGTGGTTTTCTCATGGGCGCAACGCGGTGATGTCCGGGCTGCGATTTTACCTTGTGAAATCGGGAGTCTGCCAGCGCCCGTCGATCAGCAGTTCGTGCGGCGCGTAGCGCGCCTTGTAGTTCATCTTGGGGCTGGCCTCGATCCAGTAGCCGAGGTAGACGTAGGGCAGGCCGAGCTGGCGCGCCTGCGCGATCTGCCACAGCACGCCGTGGTTGCCGTAGGCGGTGCCTTCCTCCGGCTCGTAGAAGGTGTAGACCGCCGAGATGCCGTCGTCGAGCACGTCGAGGATCGACACCATCTTGAGGGCGCCGGCGCCGCCGTCGGGCAGCGTTTCGCGGAATTCGACCAGGCGCGAGTTCACCCGGCTCTGCAGCAGGAACTGGGTGTACTGGTCGATGCTGTCGTGGTCCATGCCGCCGCCGGCATGGCGGCCATTCTGGTAGCGCAGGTACAGCTGGTAGTGCTCGGGCATGAAGCACAGCTTGAGCACCCGCACCTGCAGGTCGGCGTGCTGCTTCATGGCGCGGCGCTGGCTGCGGGTGGGCTGGAAGTCGTGGACCCGCACGCGCAACGGCACGCAGGCGCTGCAACCGTCGCAGTAGGGACGGTACGTGAACATCCCGCTGCGCCGGAAGCCGTTGCGTACCAGGTCGGAGTAGGCGTCGTTGTGGATCAGGTGGCTCGGCGTCGCGACCTGCGAGCGCGCCTGCCGGTCCGGCAGGTAGCTGCAGGGATAGGGCGCCGTTGCATAGAACTGCAACGTGTGGAGCGGGAGTTCCTTGAGGTGCGTCACGTCGTCGAAGAAGGTCGCGCAGGCAGGAGTTCAGTCCAGTATACGGGCTCGAAATGCCATGAAAGGCCAGGCGCTTCGCGCGCCCGTGCAACGTGCTCGACGAAGCGCTCGCGCGGCATCTCGCTGGCGCCCAGGCTCGCGAGGTGGGCGGTGTTCTGCTGGCAGTCGATCAGCTGCACGCCATGGCGGCGGCACAGGCACACCAGCGCTGCCAGCGCGATCTTCGAGGCATCGGTACGGCGCGCGAACATCGACTCGCCGAACACGGCGCGCCCGATCGCCACGCAATAGAGCCCGCCGACCAGCTCGCCGTCGACCCACGTCTCGACACTGTGCGCATGGCCGGCCCGGTGCAGCGCGCCGTAGGCCTCGACCATGGCCGGCACGATCCAGGTGCCCGACTGCCCTTCGCGCGGTGCGGCCGAGCAGGCGCGGATTACGGTGTCGAAGCTGTGGTCGACGCGGATTTCGCAGCGCGCGTCGTTGCGGAAGGTCTGCAGCACCTTGCGCAGCGACCGGTGCAGCCGGAACGATGCCGGCGCCAGCGTCATCCGCGGGTCGGGGCTCCACCACAGGATCGGCTGGTCGTCGCTGAACCAGGGAAAGATCGCGTGGCGATAAGCGTCGAGCAGGGTGGGCACATCGAGCGCGCCACCGGCGGCCAGCAGGCCCGGTACGGGGTCGTGGGCGCCCCAGGCCTCGACCGGGGTCGGCAACGGGTCACCGGGTGCAAGCCAGGGCAGATTCATGGCGAAAACTCTGGCGAGCGCTGTCCGACGGAGCGCCGGAGAGGCCGAAAAAACAAAAGGTAAGACAAGGGTGTTGCGTTAACAGTCTGTCGACGATGTGACAAGCATTCTGACGTTTGAGGGTGATGCCTTCAGGAGGACTTCTTCACGAAATGGCCGGTTGCGGAAGGCTCATCGCTGTCCAGCGGCTCGGCGGCACCCGCGGCGCCGGTAGGCCGCGCAAGAATAGCGGCACAAGAACGACTCAGGGGAAAAGTGACCATGCGAAATGGAACCGTAGCGGGATACCTTGTCAGCCCGTGTGCCGCGACGCCCTGCAGGCGCCGCGCGTGAAGAGTCGGCCATGCTGCAGCGACTGCTCGCCGCGTCGTCGATCACGCCGCCCGCCATCTGGGGCAAGCTGCCCGCGCATGCCGATTTCGTCGGCAGCGGCTTGAGTACGTCGCACCGCGAGGCCTGGCGTGCATGGCTCGAGGCGCAGGGCGAGGGTGTCGTCGATGGCGATGGCGCCGAGGACGCGCGGGCCTTGCCCACAGCCTTCGTCCTCGCCCCCGGGGCCTTGCCCTTTGCGCCGCATCGTTTCGTCGTCGGTGTCGTGGCGGCCTCGTCCGATCGGTTCGGCCGACCCTACCCGCTCGTGATCTACCACGAGGCCCATCCGCGCTGGGTCGCGTGTCACTTCCGGCGCCAGGCACGCGAGCCGAACGACTGGTTCTTCTGGCTGGCCCGTACCGTCACCCGCCATGGGAGCCTGCGCGATGCTGCGGACATTCGTACCCTGGAGCGGATGGTCAACGCGCTCTGGCGCCTGCACGCGCCGACCTGGCTTGAAATCGCAACCTCCGGCCGTCATGGTGTGCCCGCGCCGACACGCGTCCGGGTGCAGGCCTTGCTGGACCGGATGGCCGGTCCGGTGCGGCAGGACGACCCCGGGCGTCGGTTCCGGGGGGTGCGCCACCTGCCCTGGACCGACTGGCCGCAACGGCTTCGCCATATGCCGGGTGAATGCGCCTTCTGGCAGCAGGACTCCCGTGGCCGCTATGTGAATGCGTCGGATCGCCTCGATACGCTGTGGGGCGGGTTGTCGTGACGTCACGGCAGAGCGGCAAGGACGATGCATCCGGCGGACAGCCGCTGGTGCTGCGGCTGGTCCGCAGCCGCGGGTTGCCACGCTCCGGCGCCTTCGCCATTCCGCCGGAAGGCGCCGGCCTGGCGGCGGCGTTGAATCTGGGGGGGCCGCCGCTGAGTCCCGTCGATAGCGAAGACGCCGACCGATGCTTCATTGCGCGGATCGACGGTCAATGGATGCTCAGCAATCAGAGCCGTTCATGGGTCTGTGCGCTGAACGGCCAGCGCATTGGCGTGGGCAAGCGGCCGGCGCTGTTCGATGGCGACGTGCTCGAGCTCGGGCTGCTGCGCTTCGAGGTCGACGCCATGCACGGTCCCGGCCACGGCACCGCCGAGGCCGCCCCGCCACCATGGGTGCGTTTGGACGAGCGCGATCCTCTGCCTCCTGCTGCGGATGAGAGCGTCGCCGAATTCGACCTGCGGCAGCGAGCCCGTCCGCCGGATTCCACCTGGTAGCGATGGCGTGTCGCGTCGGCCGCTGCAGCGTCGGCGGTCAACCCGTATAGTGGCCGCTCGACAACCTCCCGCGCTGTGCCATGGCCGACCCGGCCGGTGCGCGCGTCTAGCAGGACTCTCGCGTGGACCACGACACAACATCCCCCGATCCCCTTCGTTTCGGCAGCGGGCAGGCCGTCCGCCGGCTGGAAGACCAAGCCCTCTTGTCCGGCGCCGGCCGCTACACGGACGACGTGCAGCCGGCGGGGCTCACGCACCTGGTCTTCGTCCGCTCGCCGTACCCGCATGCGCGCATCGTCTCGGTCGATGCGTCGGCTGCGCTCGAGATGCCGGGCGTCGTCGGCATCCTGAGCGGTGCGGACCTGGATGAGGCGGGCGTCAAGCCGATGCCCGGCACCGCGGGCTTCAAGCGGCCGGACGGCGGGCCCGGCGTATCGCCGCCGCGGCGCGCGCTGGCGCACGAACGCGTGCGCTTCGTGGGCGAGCCGGTGGTCGCGGTGGTGGCCGAAACGGTCGAGCAGGCGCGCAACGCGGCCGAGGCCGTGTTCGTGGACTATGAAGAACTGCCGATGGTGGTCGACCTCGCGGCAGCGGCTGCCCCGGGCGCCCCGCAGATCCTCGACGAGGCGCCCGGCAACATCGCCGCCGAAGCGCGCCACGGCAGCGTCGAGGCCACGACCGCGGCCTTCGCGCAGGCCAGGCACGTGGTCGCGCTCGACATCGTCAACCAGCGCGTGGTGGCGCTCACCATCGAGCCGCGCGTGGTGCTGGCCGACATCGAGGAGGGCACGGGCCGGCTCAGCATCCGCATGAGCACGCAGATGCCTTCGGGTGTGCGCAACTCGGTGTGCGATGCCATCGGCCTGCCGAAGGAACAGGTGCGCGTGGTGGTCGGCGATGTCGGCGGCGGCTTCGGCATGAAGACCGGCGCCTACCCGGAAGACATCGCCGTCGCGTACTGCGCGCATGTGCTCCAGCGGCCCGTCAAGTGGGTGGCCGACCGCAGCGAGGAATTCCTCTCCTCCGCGCACGGTCGCGACGTCGCGTCGCATGCCGAACTCGCGCTCGATGCCGACGGCAAGATCCTGGCGCTGCGCATCCATTCGCTGGCCAACGTCGGCGCCTACGCGACCGGTACCGGCGTCGCGATCCAGCTGCTGATCGGCCCCTGGGTGCAGACCAGCGTCTACGACATCCAGACGGTCGATTTCCATTTCCAGGCGGTGCTCACCAACTGCGCGCCGACCGGTGCCTACCGCGGGGCCGGCCGGCCCGAAGCCATCTTCATGATGGAACGCCTGATGGACGAGGCGGCCCGCCAGATCGGCATCGACCGCGTCGAACTGCGTCGCCGCAACTTCATCCGGCCCGAACAGATGCCCTACACCAACCCGATGAAGCAGGTGTACGACACCGGCCAGTTCGAGAAGGTGATGGACCAGGGGCTGGCGCTGGCCGACTGGTCGGGCTTCGAGACGCGGGCAGCGCAGTCGAAGGCAGAAGGCAAGCTGCGCGGCCTCGGCATCGCGACCTTCCTCGAATGGACCGGCGGCAACGTCTTCGAGGAACGCGTCACCGTGGCCGTCAAGCCCGACGGCTTCATCGAGGTCTTCTCCGCCGTGAACGCGATGGGGCAGGGCATCGCCACCTCACTGGCGCAGCTGGCCGTCGACGTCTTCGGCGTGCCGATCGAGAAGGTGCGTGTGATTCTGGGCGACACCGACCGCGGCGACGGCTTCGGCAGCGCCGGCTCGCGCTCGCTCTTCACCGGCGGTTCGGCCATGAGCATCGGGGCCGAGCGCACCGTCGACCATGCGCGCCAGCTGGCGGCCAAGGAGTTCGAAGCCGCCGCCGAAGACGTGCGCTACGCCAACGGCAGCTTCACGGTGGCCGGCACCGACCTGAAGCTCGGCCTGTTCGAGCTGGCCGGCAAGCAGCCCGACGGCCAGATCTTCGTCGACTCGACCAGCACCGTGAGCGGCCCGACCTGGCCGAACGGCTGCCACATCTGTGAGGTCGAGATCGACGCCCCGACCGGCGAGGTGACCGTCGTGGCGTACAGCTCGGTCAATGATGTCGGCCGCGTGGTCAACCCGATGATCGTGCGCGGCCAGCTGGACGGCGGCGCGGTGCAGGGCATCGGCCAGGCGCTGTACGAGCGCGTGGTGTACGACAGCGAAACCGGCCAGCCGGTGACCGGCAGCCTGATGGACTATGCGGTGCCGCGCGCCGAGGTGTCGGAGGTGATGTTCCGCACCGAGATGGACGAGTCCACGCCCTGCAAGAACAACCCGCTGGGCGTCAAGGGCGTCGGTGAGCTCGGCACCATCGGCGCGACGCCCGCCGTCGTCAACGCGGTGGCCGACGCCTTCGCGCGTGCCGGCCTGGCCGCGCAGGCGCCGAAGCTGCAGATGCCGTTGAGTTCGGCGCGCGTCTGGCAGGCGCTGCAGGCCTAGAAGTCTTCCAGCGGCAGGCCGACGTAGTTCTCGGCCAGCGCCGTCGAGGCGGCCGGCGAATGCACCAGGTAGTCGAGTTCGGCCTCCTGGATCTTCTGGCCGAACTCGCCGGTGTCCGGAAAGCGGTGCATCAGCGAGGTGAACCACCACGAGAAGCGCTCGGCCTTCCACACGCGGCGCAGGCACAGGTCGGAGTAGCGGTCGAGCGCCGACGGCGAGCGTTCGCGGTAGAAGATCTCCAGCGCGCGCGACAGGTACCCCACGTCGGCGGCCGCCAGGTTCAGACCCTTGGCGCCGGTCGGCGGCACGATGTGCGCCGCGTCGCCGGCCAGGAAGAGGCTGCCGAAGCGCAGCGGCTCGGCCACGAAGCTGCGCAGGGGAGCAATGCTTTTTTCCAGCGACGGTCCCGTCACCAGGCGTTCGCGCGCTTCGGAGTCGAGGCGCACGCGCAGCTCGTTCCAGAAGGCCTCGTCGCTCCAGCGCTCGACGCGTTCATCGACCGGCACCTGCACGTAGTAGCGGCTGCGCGTCGTGCTGCGCATGCTGCACAGCGCGAAGCCGCGCGCCGTGTTGGCATAGATCAGTTCGTGCGACACCGGCGGCACATCGGCCAACACGCCCAGCCAGCCGAAGGGGTAGACCTTCTCGTAAAGCTGCAGCGCTGCCGGCGGCACGCTGGCGCGGCTCACGCCGTGGAAGCCGTCGCAGCCGGCGATGAAGTCGCAGTCGATGGTCCGCGCGACGCCGTCCTGCACGAAGTCGACGCGTGGTTGCGCGCTGTCGAAGTCGTGCAGTGCGACGCGGTCTGCGTTGTAGAAGGTGTGCAGGCCCGCAGCTTCGCGGGCCGCCATCAGGTCGCGTGTCACCTCGGTCTGGCCGTACACCGTCACGCGACGGCCGTCGGTCAGGCCGTGCAGGTCGATGCGGTGGCGCGCCCCCTGGAACAGCAGCTCGATGCCGTCGTGGGGCAGGCCTTCGGCCTGCGCGCGCGCATCGACGCGGGCCTGGGCCAGCAGGTCCATCGTGACCTGCTCGAGCACGCCGGCGCGGATGCGCCCTAATACATAGTCGGCGCTCTGTCGCTCGACGATCACATTGTCGATGCCGGCCTCGTGCAGCAACTGGCCCAGCAGCAGGCCCGCCGGGCCGGCACCGATGATGGCAACTTGGGTGCGCATGGGGTTGTCTCCTGAAACTCGCGAACTCGCCGTGACAGCGTAGGGCGCGCGGCAGGTGGGTCATCGTCGCGCAAAGCGCCAGTGTGCGATGCGCCGAACGGCTGTGCGATGATCGCGCAGCAACCGGTTGCCACCCATGACCATCGCCAAACCCGACTTCATCGAAGGCATCGCCAAGGGCATGGCGGTGCTCGAGAGCTTCGACACCGAGCGGCAGCGCCTGAACGCCACGCAGGCCGCCGAGCGCGCCGGCCTCACCCGCGCGGCGGCGCGGCGCCACCTGCTCACGCTCGCGCATCTGGGCTATCTCGACACCGATGGCAGTTCGTTCTGGATGTCGCCCAAGGTGCTGCGCTTCTCGGGCAGCTACCTCGCCTCGTCGCGCCTGCCGCGGGCACTGCAACCCACGCTCAACCGCCTGGCGGCACAGACGCAGGAGTCCTTCTCGGCCGTCGTGCTCGACGGCGAAGAAGCGGTGATCGTCGCGCGCAGCGTGGCCTTCGGCGCGCCCACGCGCGTGCTGGCCTACGGCCTGCACCTGGGTGCGCGCCTGCCGGCGCATGCCACGTCGACCGGTCGCATGCTGCTCTCCGCGCTGAGCAGTGCGGAACTCGCACACTGGCTCAAGGGTCGCACGCTGGCGCGGCTCACCCCGCACACCGTGACGCAGACCACCGTGCTGCGGCGATGCCTGGCGCAGGTGCGCAAGGACGACCACTGCATTGCGAACGAAGAACACGAGCTCGGCGTGCAGGCGCTCGC
Source organism: Variovorax sp. J2L1-78 (assembly GCF_030317205.1). Classification (NCBI taxonomy): domain Bacteria; kingdom Pseudomonadati; phylum Pseudomonadota; class Betaproteobacteria; order Burkholderiales; family Comamonadaceae; genus Variovorax; species Variovorax arabinosiphilus. Next base: position 138,762 of record NZ_JASZYB010000001.1, read on the forward strand.
CGTGCCGCTGCGCGACATGCGCGGGCGCACGGTCGCGGCGCTCAATGTCGTGCTGTCCGGCGCGCACCGCAGCGACGACGCCCTGCGCCGCGACCTGCTGCCGCTGCTGTACGAGGCGGCGCGCGAAGTGCGCGCCCTGCTCTGACCGGAAGACCCTCATGCGACTGCTGCTGCTCGAAGACGACGTGATGATCGGCGAAGCCGTGCTCGACCTGCTGCGGGCCGAGCAATACGCCGTCGACTGGGTGAAGGATGGCGAGGCCGCCGAGAGTGCCTTGCGCGCCCAGCAGTACGACCTGGTGCTGCTTGACCTGGGCGTGCCCAAGCGCGACGGCCTCGAGGTGCTGCGCGGCCTGCGGGCGCGCAAGCAGCGCATGCCGGTGCTGATCGCCACCGCGCGCGATTCGGTGCAGCAGCGCATCGAGGGGCTCGACGCCGGGGCCGACGACTATGTGCTCAAGCCCTACGACCTCGACGAACTGCTCGCGCGCATCCGCGCCCTGCTGCGCCGCGCTGCGGGCCGCGCCGAGCCGGTCTACGAGCACCTGGGCGTGAGCATCAACCCCGGCACGCGCGAAGCGTCGGTCAATGGCCAGCCGGTGATCCTCTCGGCGCGCGAATGGGCGGTGCTCGAGCCGCTCATCGCCCGACCCGGCCTGGTGCTGTCGCGTGCGCAGATCGAAGAGAAGCTCTACAGCTGGAAGGACGAGATCAGCAGCAACGCGGTCGAGGTGTACATCCACGGCCTGCGCAAGAAACTGGGGGCCGACTTCATCCGCAACGTGCGGGGCGTGGGCTACATGGTTCCCAAGGCATGAGCTTCGTGCCGACCTCGCCGTCGTCGCTTTTTGGCTCGCTGCGCGCGCGCCTGCTGCTGTTCCTGCTGGCCGCCATCGTGCTCGCCGCGGGCGCGCAGGCCTTCGTCGCCTACCGCACCGTGCTCAAGGAAGCCGACGAGATCTTCGACTACCACATGCAGCAGATGGCGCTGTCGCTGCGTTCTGGCCTGCCGCCGAGTTCTGCGGTCGGTGGCATCGGCGGAGCGGAGCAGAACTTCGAGTTCGTGGTGCAGGTGTGGACGGCCGACGGCGTGCGCATCTTCGAGTCGGCCGAGCAGGCCGCGCTGCCGCAGATCGCGGTGCTGGGCTTCGCCGACGTGCGTGCGCGCGGCACCACCTACCGCGTGTTCTCGATGCAGACGCGCAGCCTGGTGATCCAGGTGGCGCAGGACATGGCGGTGCGCCGGCAGATGGCGCGCGCGCTGGCGGTGCGCACGGTCATGCCGGTGGCCTTGATGGCGCCGATCCTGATGCTGGTCGTGTGGTGGGTCGTCAGCCGTTCGCTCGCACCGGTGGCACGGGTGCGGCGCCAGGTGGCCGCGCGCCAGGCCGACGACCTGTCGCCGGTCGGCGAGGAGGGCCTGCCCGACGAGGTGCGCCCGCTGGTGCAGGAACTCAACCTGTTGTTCGAGCGCGTGCGCCACGCCTTCGACGCGCAGAAGCATTTCGTGGCCGATGCCGCGCACGAATTGCGATCGCCGCTCGCGGCGCTCAAGCTGCAGGTGCAGGGACTGCAGCGCGCGAACGACGAGGCCACGCGCACGCTGGCCACAGGCCGGCTCGCGGCCGGCATCGACCGCGCGACCAAGCTGGTCGAGCAGATGCTCGCGCTCGCGCGACACGAGGCCAGCGTGGCGGCGGGCGCGGCGGCGGAGGCTGTCGACCTGCCCGCGCTCGCGCGGCTGGCCATCTCCGACGTGGTGGCGGCGGCGCAGGCGCGGCGCATCGACATCGGGCTCGACCAGGCCGATGCGGCCGTCGTGCAGGGCCACCCCGAGGCGCTGCGCATGCTGCTGCGCAACCTGCTGGACAACGCCGTGAAGTACACGCCCGAGGGCGGTCGCGTCGACCTGCGCATTGCCGCTGACGACAGTGGGGTCGAGCTGCAGGTGGACGACAGCGGCCCCGGCCTGCCGGTCGAAGAACGCGAACGCGTGCTCGACCGCTTCTACCGCGCCGGCCAGGCGCAGATGGCGCAGGCGCCCGGCAGCGGCCTGGGCCTGGCGATCGTCAAGTCGATCGCGGACCTGCACGGCGCCACTGTCGTGCTGGGCGCGTCGGAACGGCTCGGCGGCCTGCGCGTCGTCGTGCGCTTTCCCCGCGGCCGCTGAACCGCCGCGGCATGCGGCACGGCGCCGCATGCTTAAGCGTTGCCTAAGTCTGGGCGCGCACATTCCTTTCCATCGTGTTTCATCCCACACCCTCGAAAGGAATCTCCATGAACACCCGACTGACTTCGACCAAAGGCCTCGTGCTGGCGCTGGCGTCCGCCGGCGTGATCGGCGCGGTGGGCACCGGCGCCTACACCAGCGCGCGTGCCGTGGCGACGCCCCCGGCCGCGACCGCGCCCGCCGCGCCGCTGGTGACGATGCCCGACTTCTCCACCATCACCCAGCGCGACGGCCCGGCGGTGGTGAACATCAGCGTCACCGGCACCACCAAGACCTCGTTCGACGGTACCGCCGGCATGGACCCGGACGACCCGATGGCCGAGTTCTTCCGCCGCTTCGGCGGGCAGATCGGCCCGCGCGGTCGGCAGCAGGAACGCGAAGTGCCCACGCGCGGCCAGGGCTCGGGCTTCATCGTGAGCGCCGACGGCACCATCCTTACCAACGCCCACGTGGTGAAGGACGCGAAGGAGGTCACCGTCAAGCTGACCGACCGCCGCGAGTTCCGCGCCAAGGTGCTGGGCGCCGACGAGAAAACCGACATCGCTGTGCTCAAGATCGATGCGAAGGACCTGCCGACCGTCGCGCTCGGCAGCACCAAGGACCTGAAGGTCGGCGAATGGGTGCTGGCCATCGGCTCGCCCTTCGGTTTCGAGAACACCGTGACCGCCGGCGTGGTGAGCGCCAAGGGCCGCTCGCTGCCCGACGACAGCTATGTGCCCTTCATCCAGACCGACGTGGCGATCAACCCGGGCAACTCCGGCGGCCCGCTGCTCAACACGCGTGGCGAGGTGGTGGGCATCAACTCGCAGATCTACAGCCGCAGTGGTGGCTACCAGGGTGTGTCCTTCGCGATCCCGATCGACGTGGCGGTGCAGATCAAGGACCAGATCGTCGCCACCGGCAAGGCGAGCCACGCGCGCCTGGGCGTCGCGGTGCAGGAAGTGAACCAGGCCTTCGCTGATTCCTTCAAGCTCGACAAGCCCGAAGGCGCGCTGGTGTCGAACGTCGAGAAGGGCAGCCCGGGCGACAAGGCCGGCCTGCGCTCGGGCGACGTGATCCGCGCGGTCGACGGGCAGCCCATCGTGTCGTCCGGCGACCTGCCGGCCGTCATCGGCCAGCGCAAGCCGGGCAGCCAGGTCACGCTGGACGTGTGGCGCCAGGGCGCGCGCGAGCAGATCACCGCGAAGCTCGGCGATGCGTCCGAGAAGGGCAGCGTCGTCGCCAAGAACGACGAGGCGACGGGCAAGGGCAAGCTGGGCCTGGCGTTGCGCCCGCTGCAGCCGCAGGAGAAGCGCGAGGCGGAAGTCGAGAGCGGGCTGCTGATCGAAGACGCCGGCGGCCCCTCAGCCATGGCCGGGGTCCAGCCGGGCGACGTGCTGCTGGCCATCAACGGCACGCCCGCCCAGAGCGTGGAGCAGGTGCGGGAAGTGGCCGCCAAGGCCGGCAAATCCGTGGCGCTGCTGATTCAGCGCGGCGGCGATCGGATCTTCGTGCCGGTGCGCATCGGCTGATCAGTTCGCTGTCAGCGCCGATTCCGGCGGAACCCGCCCTTCTTTCTGGAGGGCGGGTTTTTTCATGGGCGGGCCGCAGCGTTAACCAGTACACAAAATAACGATCTATTCCTGTCAAATCAGACAATGTCATTTGCGTCGCGTGTAACCAGAGACAAATGTGTTGAGAATGCAAGCATCGTGAGCCCAAACGCCGACGTCGAAAACGACGCGGATCAAATGGGGGTGGCGCGGCCCTGGGAGGGGGCGCGTTGCAAGGGCTCCATGACAGTGAATAAGAAGATCCATGAAAGACTTTTCACTTGCCGACGTGCGCTTGTTCATCAAGGCCGTCGAATTGGGCGGATTGACGCTCGCCGCCGATGTGCTGGATGTCCCGAAGGCCTCCGCATCTCGCCAATTGCAGCGTCTGGAGGCCAGCGTCGGCCACGTGCTGCTGCACCGGGGCGCGGCCCGGTTCGCATTGACGGAAGAAGGGCGCCAGTTCTTCGAGACGGCGGTCGACATGCTCCGTGCCGTCGACCGGGCGATGTCGAGCCTCTACGCCGACGAGCGCGCCCTGACCGGCCGCCTGCGCATCGCCGCGCCGACCTATGCAGGCCGCCAACTCCTCGCCGCGCATCTGCCGGATTTCATGGCCGCCCACCCGCAGTTGCAGCTGTCGCTCGAGCTGGGCAATGGCCATGTCGACCTCTTCCGTGACGAGGCGGACGTGCTGCTGCGACTCGGGCGCGAGGGCTGCGAGGAACTGGTGGCGCGTCGACTGGCCACCGTGCCGATGCTGCTGTGCGCCTCACCGGCCTATCTGGGACGAAGCGCCGCCATCGTCACCCTGTCCGACCTGGCGGGCCACGCCTTCCTGATCGGCGGCGCGCACCGCCGGGTCGGCGAGATGACCGTGCCCACGGTGGGCCAGCCGCGCAGCATCGCTGCGGCGACGGTCCTGCATTGCAACGACCCGGACCTGCTGCTGGCGCTGGCGCGCACCGGTCGCGGCATTGCCCTGGTGCCCGCCGCTTTGGCGGCGGAGGCGCTGGAAAAGGGTGAACTGGTGGCCGTGCTGCCGTTCGTTCCTCTGGCGGAGGAAGAGATCAACCTGGTCTTCCTCCCGGGTCGCCGCAATTCCAGAAAGATCAGGGCGTTCGTCGAATATCTTCTGGATGCAACGCAAGCCGAACGCCCGGCTGGCATCCGCCAAATCTCCTAATTGTCAACCAATTGATTCTTGGTGGCCGATGCGATGGCAAGGCGCATTCGCCGCCTTGGTTGTCGGAAATGGAACCGCCGGTACCGGCTGCGAAGTGTGAACTAGTTCCGGTATTTTGCGCGCCCGGGTAGGTATATTTATTCACATTCAAAAATAAGAATTTCTTCGACACCGGCACAGGGGACGGGTCGAGTCAATTCCAACGGCCCGTCAGTGGCCCGGAATTGACGGCTGAATAACAACAGAAGTATTTCGAGGGATTCCTTTCTTTTAAAGATTGCTGCCGTGCTGCAGCCCGCGGGGGGCGTGCGCGTCTGCAATGGATCGGCGGCCCGAGCCGTCGTGGGTGCGACGGGCCGTGTCGGGCCGCCGCTTGTCTTTTGAACTGGAGCATCCAATGCCAACTACAACATCGACTCAAGCTTTCTTCCTCCGGCGCGACGCTGCGCCTTGGCACCGTGTCGCGCGCCTGGGCGTCGGCGTCCTGCTGGGGGCCGCGTGTGCCTTCTCCACCGTCGCGCAAACCGGGTCGCCCCTGGCCAAGGCCATGGAGACCGCCGCCGTGACCGTGGAGCTCCAGCAATCCAAGGTGGTCCAGGCTACCGACGGCAAGGAGCAACTGCTCGATGCGGCATCGGTCAAGCCCGGCGACGTGCTCGAGTACACGGTGACCTACACCAACAAGACCGGCAAGCCGGTGTCGGGCCTGGTCGCCGACCTGCCGATTCCGGAAGGGCTCGAGTACCTGCCGCGCAGTGCCAAGCCGGGTGCGACCCTGGTGAAGGCGGCGGTGAAAGACGGTGCGTTCGCCGCCGAGCCGCTGATGCGCAAGACCCGGGACGGCAAGGCCGAACCCGTGCCGTACAGCGACTACCGCGCGCTGCGCTGGACGCTGGGCCAGCTGCCCGCGGGCGGCGTGGCGTCGGTCAGCGCGCGCGCCAAGGTCGAAGTCGTGGTGCCGCCGGTGCCTAAGACCGCGAGTGCGACGCCGCCGGCCACGCCGTCCGCCAGCGCGCTGCACTGACCGTGGCCTCGCTTGGTTGTCCCGCTCTCTCTTTCCTTCGACCGACAACGCGCGATCCGGTGGATGCCTTCCCTTCGGGAAGCGCATCGGCCGGGTTCTTCCTGTTCCCTTTCTTTTGACAACCGAGGAGAAAACCAAGTGAGTCCCACCCTGCCAACCCCACGCACCGGCTTCAGGCCGCGTGCTTCGTGGGCCGGCGCCGCCGCATTGACGCTGGGCTTCCTGTTCGGAAGCTCGTCCGTCTTCGCGGCCGCACCGCCCGCCAATACCGTCATCGGGAACCAGGCCTCGGCCTCCTACTCGGATGCCGGCGGCAATACGCAGCTGGCCACCTCGAACCTGGTGCAGACCACGGTCCAGCAGGTCGGCTCCTTCACGCTCGATGCATTCGGCACGGTCACGACCACGGTCGTCAACACGAAGATCGGCGCCGCCGGCTCCATCGTCTACGCGCCGCACGTGCTGACCAACACCGGCAACGGCTCGGACACCTTCACGCTCGCGGTCGCCGAAGACGCCACCACGCGCTTCTCGAAGATCGAGGTCTACGCCGATGCCAACGGCGACGGCCTGCCGGACGGCACCACGCCGCTGTGCTCGGTCGTGCCCTCGGCCACCTGCAATGTGCCGGCGCAGACCGTGCCGGGCAGCAACGGAACCTTCCAGTTCGTCGTCGCGTATTCGATCCCCGGCACGGCCACCACGCCGACCGCCCCGTATGCGCTCGCGACCGTGACAGCCACCGCCGGCACACCGGCCCTGTACGCCCCGGCAAATCTCGTCGCCGCGGACAAGGACCAGGTCAACCTGACCACGTTCGCCGCCTTCAACGCCACCAAGAGCATCGGCATCCCCGCAGTCGCCGGGCCCGGCGGCGCGGCGTGGCCCACAGCCACGACCGGCGGCCCGCGCTCGTCCTCGGGTGCATGTGCGACGACCTGGTCGGCCGGCCTCGCGTCCAGCGCGACCTGCCAATACACGGTCTACACGCTGACTTTCAACAACACCGGCGGCGGCGCGGGCAAGTTCGCGCTGTCGGACACCCTGCCGAGCGGCATGACCTACGTCGCGGGCTCTGCGGTGTGGAGCAGCGCACCGGGCACGGCCCTGGGCGACGGTGTCGACGGCGACCCGACCGGCATCGACTTCGCGGCCAGCGGCAACACGCTGAACGCGGTCGTCGCCTCGCTGGGCCAGAACGTCACGCAGACGATCAGCTTCGTGGTGTTGGTCAACAACACCGCGGCGATCGGCACGTCGACCACGACCAACACTGCCAAGTACAACCCGACGGATTCGCCGGCCGCCACCTCGACGGCGATCGGCACCGTGGGGTCGAGCACCAACCCGGCGGCCTACACGGTCACGGCCAGCTACGGCCTCGCGGTGGGTACGACCCCGTCGACGGCCGCCACTGCGGTCGACACCGTGCCCGGCACGCCCAACGGCACGCCAGCCGACTTGACCACGCAGCCGTCGGTGGTTGCTGGCGGCAGCGTGAAGTTCGGGCAGACCGTGTTCAACACCGGCAATGCGCCCGACACCGTCAACCTGACCATCGCCAACGGCAGCTTCCCGGCCGGGACGAGCTTCCTGTTCTTCGCGGCCGACGGCGTCACGCCGCTGCTCGACACGACCGGTGACGGCGTGCCCGACACCGGCCCGATCGCCGCGGGCGGCAGCGTCGCCATCGTGGTGCAGGCCAACGTGCCGGCGAGCGCGGTGGTGGGCAGCGGGCCGTTCGCCGCAGTGGTCACCGGCCGTTCGTCCGGCGACACGTCCAAGCTCGATGCCACCCGTGACGTCGTCACGGTCGTCATCGGCTCGCTGGTCGACCTGACCAACAGCGCCGCCGGCACCGGTTCGGGCGCCGTCGCCGGCGGTGACTTGGGCCCGGGCCCGAGCCCGCTGCCGACCACCACCAACACGACGGCGGCCGGTACCGGCACGATCTTCACGCTGTTCGTCAAGAACAACGACACGGCCGCCAACGGCTACAGCCTGGCGGCCAGCCAGTCGACCAGCTTCCCCGGCACGTTGCCGAGCGGTTGGACCGTCAAGTTCGTGGCCGCCGGCAGCACCTGCACCGGTGCCGCGCTCACCAGCGTGAGCGTGGCCGCCGGCGCGCAGCAGCAGGTCGATGCCTGCGTCACGCCGCCTGCGACGCAGACGCCGGTGACGGCCCAGAAGATCTACTTCCAGGTGCAGTCGACCGCGGTCGCCTCGACCGGCGTGCTTGTGACCGACACCAAGCTCGACGCCGTGACCGTGGTCGCCGCTGCCACGCTGAGCGCCACGCTGACGCCCAACAACGTCGGCCAGGTCGCCCCTGGCGGCACCGTGGTCTACGCCCACACGCTGACCAACACCGGCAACCAGAGCTGCGGCGCGTACACGCTGACGGCCACGGTGCCGGCGGCCGACGCCACGCTGGGCTGGACCACCTCGATCTACCTCGATGTCAACGGCGACGGCCAGATCGATGCGGGCGACACGCTGGTGACCGGCCCGCTGGCCGGTCCGCTCGCGGTCGGCGGCGCGCAGAAGCTGCTGGTGCGCGTGTTCGCGCCGGGCGGCGCCAGCGCCGGTGCCACCGACCTGACGACCGTGACGGCCACCTTCACCGACCCGGCCGCCAACTGCGGCACGCCGACGGCGACCGACCTGAGCACCGTGATCACCGGCCAGATCCGCGTCCTCAAGACGCAAGCGGCCGACCTCACCTGCGACGGTACGGCCGACGGCGGCGTCTTCGCAGCCACGCCGCTGTCGCTGAAGCCCGGCCAATGCATCGTCTACCAGGTCAAGGCCACCAACGAAGGCACCTCGCCGGTCACCAACATCGCCATCAACGATGCAGTGCCTGCGTACACCAGCCTGACCGGTGCCACGCAGCCGGCCAACCAGTGCGTCGCCACCGGTGTGACCGGCACCGCCCTGGCCTACGCCCAGAGCGCCACCGCCGTGAGCTGCGGCAGCACCGGCAACACCGTGTCACCGAGCGGCAGCGCCACGCTGACCTTCGCGGTGCGCATCAACAACTGACGGCTGTTTGAGTCGCCGGCAGACCTCGGGGTCTGCCGGCTTGTGCGAAGCGCCGCCCCACGGCGCGCGCTTCGCTTTTTTCCATTGGCGTCGGGTCGTGTCACCGGCCCGACGCCAGCGGAAAAAAGTCCCTGTGTTCACGGCACTCCGGGGGGAGGGTCGACGGAAGGTCTCTCGGCGTGCAATCTCACTCAGACTCAACGAGCCCGTGCTCGCGCCTGTACCCGCTGCCGTGGCAGCATCGCCTCGGTGCCGCACTGGTGCTCGGCCTGTCGGCGCTGTTCGGCATGGCCTCGGCCGTGGCCGCGCCGGCCCCGGGCGGTACCGTGATCCGCAACGTGGCGAAGGCCACCTATGTGCCCTCCGGCTTCGCGCAGACCGAGACCGCGAGCTCCAACGGCGTCGTCGCCAATGTGCTGCCGGTCGAGGCGCTGGTGCTCACGCAGGACCAGTCCGTGAACCGTCCGCCGGCGACCGTGGTCACGCTGAACCACCTGCTGACCAACACCGGCAACGTGCCGTCGCGCTACAGCTTGGCCTTCGCCAACAACGGCAGCGGCTGCGCAGCCGACACGCTCGACCTGTCGGCGCTGCGGCTGGTGCGCGACCTCAACAACAACGGCGTGGTCGATGCGGCCGACCCGGTGCTGCCGCTGGGCACCGTCGGCGCGCTGGCGCTGGAGCCGGGCGAGACGGCGTCGCTGCTGGTGCAGGGCACCATCCCGGCGACGGCCACCGGCAGCGCCTGCGTCGTGCTCGGTGCGACCACGGCGCTGCAAAACCTCCAGGCGAGCAATCGCGACGTCGTCACCGTCGGCGACGTCGCCGTCATCGCCCTCGTCAAATCGGCGAGTTACCCCGGCCACGTGGTGCCGGGCCAGACGCGCATCGACTTCGCCGTGACCGGCACCAACATCGGCGCACGCGATGCGGTGCCCGGCAACACGGCCGCGCCCGCGGGCACGCCGGTACTGGTCAACGGCGTGCCGACCGCCCTGGTGCTGGTGCGCGACGTGGTGCCCACCGGCACGCAGTACCTGGTCGGCACGCTGCAGAGCACGGCGGCCGGCGCGGTGCGCCTGTTCCGGCTGCCGGGCGACGCGCCCTTCAGCTACCGCACCAGCGACGATGCGGCGGCCGTCGAAGTCGCCATCGGCCTGCCGACGGCGGTGGCGCGCAATGCCTCGGTCGCGATGCAGTTCGCGGTGCAGGTCAAGGCCGACCAGAGCGGCGACATCCGCAACGCCGCGCAGAGCTACTACGGCGACGGCACGGGGCCGGCGGTGTCGCAGTCGAACACCGTGCTCATCCCCACCAGCCAGAGCCGCATGGGCGTGGCCAAGTCGGCATCGGCGCCGCAGGTCAACCGCGGCGCCGACGGCCAGCTCGACGGCACGGCCACCGTGCGCTTCAGTGTGAACGTGCGCAACTACGGCGCGGTGTGGCTCTACGGCGTGCAGGCGGCCGACCTGCTGGAAGGCGCGGGCGCGACACAGTTCGGCAGCTACACCCCCGCCGCGGTGCCGGGCGCTCACCAGTACACGGTGGTCGCCGGTTCGCTGCGCATCGCAAGCGACCAGGGCAATGGCGTGAGCGGCACCGTGGCCGTGGTCAACGGTGCGTTCACCGGCACGGCATCGACGCAGAACCTGCTGGCGCCCGGCGCGGTGCTGCCGGTGGGCGCGCAGCTCACGGTGCAGTTCGATGTGCGGGTCAACCTCACGGGCCGTACCGGCACGCTCTACAACAGCGTGCGTTCGCAGGGCGCGCTCACGCCGGACGGTGTGCCGGTCGCCTTCGACGATTCGGTCGACGGCGCGAACCCCGACCCCGATGGCGACGGCAACCCGAACAACAACGCTGCTCCCACACCGGTGTCGCTGCAGCTGCCGGCCCTGACGCTGGTCAAGAGCGCCTCGCTGCCGCGGCGGGCCGGGCCGGGCGTCTACGAGATCGACTACCGGCTGCTGGTGACCAACACCGGCGCGGGTGTGGCGCCGAACGTGCGCGTGATCGACAACCTCAACTGCACCTTCGACATGGACAAGGCCGATGGCCAGGTCGCGTCGTGGGAACTCTCGGCCGCACCGACGGTGCGCAGCGGTCTGCTCAACCCGGCCGGCAGCTTCACCGGCCGGGCCGCCTGCAACCGCGGCGCACTGGCGAGCGCCGACGCCTTCGACCTGCCGACCGAGGTCGCACTCAGCCTCACCGACGGCAGTCGCGCGCTGCTGCCGGGCCAGAGCGAGGAGATCCGCTTCAGCGTGCGCATCACCGAGAAGCCGGCCGCCATCGGCAAGCGCCTGGCCGTCACCAACAAGGCCTGGGCCGCGGCCTTCGAGCAGAACGCCATCAACCTCACGCCGGCGATGCTGGTGGCCGCCAGCGCCCACAGCGTGCAGTCGCTGCTGGCCGACCCGCAGGGCACGGTCTACAACGCGGTCACGCGCGCGCCGGTGGCCGGCGCGGTGGTCACCTTCACGCGCGCGGCCTGCAGCGCGGGGCCGGTCGCGCCGCTGACGGCCGCCGACATCTTCGGCGCCGCGTCGGGGACCTACACGGTGAACGCCAACGGCAGCATCTCGATGACCACGGGCGCAGACGGCAGCTACCAGTTCTTCCTGCAGTCGCCGCCGGTCACGGGCCTGTGCACCTACACGCTCGGCGTGGTGCCGCCGGCGGGCAGCGGCTACGTGGCGCCGTCGCAGCTCATCCCGGTCACGCCCGGCACCTTCGCCGCCTGCAGCCCCGTCGCGCCCAACGCCGCGCCGCCGCAGGGCGCCGACCCGACGACGCACTACGCCCGCGTCAACGCGGGCTTCGACGCCGCGGGCGCCGCCTGCGACGTGACGCACAACCACATCCCGCTCGACCCGGGCAACATCCTCGGCCTGGTGCTGCGCAAGGACGGCAGCAAGCGGCAGGCCGAGTTCGGCGACTTCATCGACTACGCGCTGACGGTGACCAACAAGACCGGCGTGCCGATCACCGGCGTCACTTTCGACGATCGCTTGCCGCCCGGCTTCGCCTACGTGGCGAACAGCGCGCGGCTCAACGGCGCGGCCACCGGCAACCCGACGGGTGGCGCCGGGCCCCAGCTGGTCTTCAGCTACCCGACGCTGACGCTCGGCATCGACCAGACGGCCATGGTGCGCTACCGCGTGCGCATTGGCGTCGGCGCGCCGACCAACGGCGATGCGGTGAACCGGGCGCGCGCGATCGCGGGGCCGCTGCAGTCGAACCTGGCGAACTGGACGGTGCGCGTGAGCGGCGGCGTGTTCTCCGACGAAGCCTTCCTGTTCGGCAAGGTCTACATGGACTGCAAGCGCGACGGCCGGCAGGACGGCGTCGACGAGATCGGCATTCCCGGTGTGCGCCTCTACATGGAAGACGGCACCCACGCCATCACCGACATCGAAGGCAAGTGGAGCCTCTACGGCCTGAAGCCGATCACGCACGTGATACGCGTCGACCCCACCACGCTGCCGGCCGGCGCGCGGATGGAGGTGCTCGACAACCGCCATTCGGGCAGCCCCGAAAGCCGTTTCGTCGACCTCAAGAAGGGCGAGTTCCACAAGGCCAACTTCATCGTCACGAACTGCGACGACCCCGCCGTGGCCGCCGACGTGGCGGCACGGCGCGCGGCCATCGCGGCGCTGCCCGACACCGAGGCCGAAGCCCAGGTGCGGCTGCGGCTCGACCCCGAGAACACTATCGTCGCCGTCAATCGTTCGGTGGCCCAGCCGGCCAGCGGCCAGGCGCTCGCCGGCGGCGGCGTGGGCAGCACGACCACCACCTCGGGACCGCTGATCGCCATGCCCGCCGCGGCGGCCAATGCCAGCAGCTTCGTCGGTGCCGCGGCCGGCAGCCTGAGCGGCACACTGGGCAGCACCGCCACATCGTCGGCGACGGCCGCTGCGCCGGCGGGCAGCCTGTTCGCCGCGCTCAACGGCCTGCCGGCCACCGCGCAGTCCACGCTCGCGCGGCGCAGCGCGCCGTTGCTGCCGCAGGCTGCGCCCAGCCCGATCGAGCTCGAGGCCTTGCTGCCGCAGCTGGGCGACAACACGCTCAGCTTCATCGACTTGAAGGACGGCGACACGGTGCCCGGCCCCTCGATCAACGTGCGGGTCAAGGGCGCGGCGGGCGTGGCCTTGCGGCTGTCGGTCGACGGCCAGGCGCTGGACGAACGCCGCGTCGGCAAGAAGACGCAGCTGCCGTCGAAGGCCCTCGGTGCGTGGGAATACATCGGCGTGGCGCTGCAGCCCGGTCGCAATCGCCTGACGCTCGAAGCGGTCGACGACTTCGGCAACGTGCGCGGCGGCGCGCAGCAGATCACGGTGGTCGCGCCCGACAAGCTCGGCGCCATCGACATCGCGCTGCCCGAGGTGGCGCGTGCCGACCTGCGCACGCCGGTGGCCGTCAAGGTGCGCCTCACCGATGCGGCCGGCGTGCCCGTCACCGCGCGCACGCAGCTCACGCTGGAGGCCGACCGCGGCCGCTGGCTCGACGAGGACCTGAACCCCGCCGAGCCCGGCACGCAGGTCTTCATGGATGGCGGCGTGGCCGACTTCCGTCTGGTGCCGCCGGGCGAGCCAGGTGATGTGCGCCTGCGCGTGAGCGCAGGCACCTTCGTGAAGGAAGTGCGCCTCGCGCTGCTGCCCGAGATGCGCCCGATGCTGGCCGTCGGCATCGTCGAAGGCGTGCTCGACTTCACCCAGCGCGGCGGTGTGCCGCTCGGTGCGATGCCCGCCGGTGCGGCCTTCGAGAGCGAGCTGACGGGCCTCACGGACAACCACGACAACCACCGCGCTGCCGGCCGTGCCGCCTTCTTCCTGAAAGGCACCGTCAAGGGCGAGTACCTGCTGACCGCCGCCTACGACTCCGACAAGACGCGCGACGACCGGCTGTTCCGCGACATCCGGTCCGACGAGTTCTACCCCGTCTACGGCGACTCGTCGGTCAAGGGCTTCGACGCGCAGAGCACGCAGAAGCTGTACGTGCGCATCGACAAGAACCGCTCCTACCTGCTGTACGGCGACTTCACCACCGCCAGCAGCACCGAGGTGCGCAACCTGAGCCAGAGCAACCGGTCGCTCACCGGCTTGAAGCATGTCTATGAAGACGCCAACGTGCGCACTACCACGTATGCCTCGCGCACCACGCAGACGCAGCAGGTTGAGGAGTTCCGCGCGGTGGGCACCTCGGGCCCGTACTACCTGAGCGCCGGTGGCGGCGCGTTCGTCGAGAACAGCGAGCAGGTCGAGATCGTGGTGCGCGACCGCGGCCAGCCGAACCTCGTGCTGCAGCGCACGGCGGTCGAGCGCTACGTCGACTACACGATCGAGCCGTTCACGCGGCGCGTGCTGTTCACCCATGCGATCGCCTCGGTCGATGCCAACCTCAACCCGCAGTCGATCCGCATCACCTACGAGGTCGACAGCGGCGGACCGAAGTTCACCGTGGCCGGCACCGATGTGCAGGCCAAGGTCGGCGAGCGGCTGCAGCTCGGCGTGGTCGCCAGCACCGACGAGAACCCCGAGAACCGCCGCAAGCTGGGTGCGTTGACGGCCGTGGCGCGCGTCGGCGACAACACCACGGTGGCTGCCGAAGTCGTGCGCACCGAGTCCGACGAAAAGGGCAGCGGCCACGGGGCGCGGGCCGAGCTGCGCCACCAGACCGAGCAGCTCGCCGTGGTGGCGCTCGCGAGCAAGACCAGCGACGGTTTCGACAACCCCGGCGCGAGCTTCTCGGCCGGCCGCACCGAGGCCGCCACCCGGGCCGAATACAAGGTCGACCCGCGCACCGCGGTGCGCGGCGAGCTGCTCTACAGCCAGGACGCCTTGCTCGACGGCGACCGCAAAAGCGCCACCGTGAGCCTGCAGCAGAAACTCGGCGACGCGATGGTGGCGGAGGTCGGTATGCGCCATGGCCAGAGCAACACCGCCATGGGCACCAGCGCGGGCTTCGACTATGGCCAGATTTCGACCTACAACGGCCAGCTCGGCAGCAACGTGAACGCCAACAACGTCACCGCGCTGGGGGCGGCCGCCACGGCCAACGCCGAGCGCGAAAGCCTGACGACGGTGCGTGCGCGTCTGTCGACGCAGGTGCCCGGGCTGCCGCAGGCGCAGGTCTTCGTCGAAGGCGAGCAGGACGTGCATGCGTCCGACCGCCACGCGCTGGCCATCGGCGGCAACGTCGCGGTGACCGACAAGACACGCGTCTACGGCCGCTACGAGCTGGTCTCCGGACTGCAGGTGCTGGACGCCGCACAGTCGAACAACGTCGGCGTGCTGGGCATCGAGAGCAGCTACATGGAAGGCGGGCGTGTGTACAACGAGTACCGCCTGGCCGACACGCTGGACGGCCGCGCCGCGCAGGCCGCCACCGGCGTGCGCAACACGGTCAAGCTCACCGATCGCCTGCGCCTGACGGGTGGCCTCGAGCACACGCGCCAGATGGGCGGCTACGACAACCATGCGAACAGCGGCAACGGCTACGCGGGCGGCCTCGGCCAGTCCACGGCCGTCACGGGCGGCCTGGAGTACCTCGACGACCGGGTCAAGGCCAGCGGCATCGTCGAAGGCCGCAAGGGCGACGACGCCGACACGCGACTCGTGAGCGCCGGCGTCGGCTACAAGATCGACCCGTCATGGAGCCTGCTGGCACGCAGCGTCGTGAGCGACAGCGAAGGGCAGGGCAGCAATGGCGGCAACGAGCGGCACCTGCAGCGCCACCAGGTCGGCGTGGCCTACCGGCCGGTCGACACCGACAGTTGGAATGCGCTGGCCCGCTACGAGCACCGGTCGGAACGCATCGTGGGTGCGGGGAACACGGCGGGTGCGCTGTCCGGCGGCAGCGTCTTCGGCGCCGACTACGGCAACGCGTCGCTGCCCGGCACCACCAGCGCCGACATCGTCTCGGCCCATCTCAACTTCAACCCCGAACGCGGCCGCGTCGTCACCGCGCGCTACGCGGCCAAGGTCTCGCGTGCCGACGATGGCGAGCTCGCCAGCCGCTACTGGGCGCACCTGCTGCAGGGCCGCTACACGCAGGACCTGAACCGCGACTGGGACATCGGCCTGCAGGCCGGCCTGCTGTACGGCAAGGGCGGCGCACTGCAACGCACGGCCGGCATCGAACTGGGCTACCAGCTCACCAGGGACCTGTGGGTGTCGGCGGGCTACAACGTCGTGGGCCTGCGTGACCGCGACCTGACAGCCAACGAATACACCAGCAAGGGCGCCTACATCCGCCTGCGCTTCAAGTTCGACGAGACCGGGCTGGGCTTGGCGCCGGCCGGCGCCGCGGACGCCACGCGCACGAACATTTCCCCACCATCGCAGACGACCATGCCCGCACCCGACACCCTGCCCGCCACGACGACCGACGGGGTGACGCGATGATGCACCGTGCGCTGGTCCTCGCGCTCTCCGTGCTGCTGTGGGCGCTGCCCGCGCACGCCGTGCAGCGCAGCATCCTGAATCCGTCCTTCGAGACGCCGGCTCTCACGGGGGCCTGCTACGAGTACCTCAGCCAATCGCTTGCCGGCGGATGGCTGACCACCGAAACGAGGGCTGGCGGAGGGGGCGCCTGTGGCGTGGCCGCCGGCTCGGGCGGCGCGATCGAGTTCTGGGCCAACAGCTTCAACGGCGTGACCGCGGATGCAGGCAACAACCACATCGAGTTGAACGCCTTCAACCCGGGTCGCGTGAGCCAGAGCCTTTGCATGGTCAACGGCGATCGCGTGAACTGGCAGTTTTCCCATCGCGGTCGAAGCGGCCTGGACGTCGCGCTCTTCAGTGTGGACAGCAGCGCGAACACCGTGCAACGGGCACGCACCAACGCCACGGGCGCGATCAGCACCGTCGCTGGCGACTGCCCGGCGGCCAGCGGCGGCGTGACCGGCAACAGCTGCACGGCGAGCACGGTGGCGAACTGGGGCCGCTACAGCGGCTCCTTCACCTGGGGCGGGAGCTCCGGACTGCACGACATCGGGTTTGCCGCGGTGTCGAGCGCCAACGGGGTGCTGGGTGCGGGCAATTTCCTGGACAACATCCAGTTCACGCTCAAGCCGATGGTCGAATTCGACAGCGCCTCGGCCAGCACCTACGTGGTGGCGGAGTCGGCCGGCACGGTCACGTTGAAGCTGCGCGTGGCGGGCATCGTGCCTGCGAGCGGCGTGCAGGTGCCCTTCGCCGTCAGCGGCACGGCCACCAGCGGCTCGGACTACGCGGCGCTCGCCACCTCGAATTTCACGATTCCGGCGGGCAACTACGGTGCGGGGACCGTGGTCAACGCCAGCCCGACGCTCGCCTTGCTCGACGACACGATGGTGGAGGACACCGAGACGGTGATCATCACCCTGGGCGCATCGACCCCCTCCAGCCCCTACGTGCTGTCCTCGACCAGCACCTGCGGCGGCGCCGCCGTGGCCGCCGCCACCGTGTCCATCCTCGACAACGACGTCAACGTCACGTTAGCCAAGGCCATCGTCGGTGTGCCGGCCGATGGCGGCAAGTTCAACCTGCAGATCAGCGGTGGTGCGCCGTCGGGGGGGACCAATCCGGCGAACGACGTCGGCCACGGCGGCACGACCGGCGCCGTGCGGGTGGCCACCGGCGCCACCGTCACCCTGGCCGAGACCGCCGGCGCCGGGACGCTGCTGACCAACTACATCCCGACGCTGGCGTGTACCGACGGCAACGGCGCCGCCGTGACGGTGAGCGGCAGCGGCGCCAGCCGCACCGTCACCACGCCGGCCACGGGCACCACCACGGCCACGGCCGTGACAGCCGCCGCGCGCACCCTGAGCTGCACCTACACCAACACCATGCGGCCGACGGTCAGGGTCGAGAAGATGTCGGTGGGTGGCAGCGGCACCTTCAACTTCTCGCTCACCGGCGTCACGGCCGGCACCGACAGCGTGACGACCACGGCATCGGGCACCGCCGTGGCGTCGACGGGGGTCCATGTCGGCACGGTCGGCACGGCGGCGACCGTCACGGAGGTGGCGGCGTCGGCCGTGGGCTACACGACCACGACGCGCTGCGTGGATACGGGTAGTGCCATCACCGGCAACACGACGCCCGTCACCGGCACCAGCACCGCGATCACGATTCCCGCGGCCAACATGAAGGGCGGGGCGGACTACACCTGCACCTTCACCAACACCGCCGTCTCGGCGCTCAAGCTGGTCAAGACGGCCAGCACGCCCAGCTTCGCCGTGGGCCTGCCGGCCAGCTACACGCTGACGCTGAGCAACACAGGCGTGTTCGCGACGCTGGCCGACACGGTGATCACCGACACCGTGCCCGCCACGCTCACGCTGGGCACGATGCCCACGGGTTGCAGCGCGGCCGGCCAGGTCGTCAGCTGCACCGTGCCGACCGGCCTGCCGGCCACGACGGGCACCGCGTCCTTCGTGATTCCGGTCACGCCGCTGGTCACCGCGCTGCCGAGCGTGAGCAACACGGCGACGGCGAACGGCGGCGGCGACCCGACGTGCGTCGGCGGCGGCAACTGCGCCAGCACGGTGGTCACCCTCGTGCTGGCGCAGCCGCGCGTCACGGTGCGCAAGGTCAAGACCAACGTGACCGGCACGCAGGCCTTTGGCTACACGCTCACCGGTGTGACCAACCCGGCGGACACGGTGTCGGTCGTGACCGTCAACACCGCCGTCGCATCGACGGTGGTGCACACGGGGACGGTCGGTGTCGAGGCGACGCTCACCGAATCGACGGTGCCCGCGGGGTGGCCCGCCGACCCGGCGGCCGTGTCCTGCCTGGACTCTGCCGCCGCCACCAGCGGCAACGCGACGACCAACCTGGCGAGCCTGTCGGGCAACACCGCCACGCTGCCGGCGAGCGTGATGAAGGGCGGCGCGGTCATCACCTGCACCTTCACCAACACTGCGGCGCCGATCGTCGCGCTCAGCAAGACGGCGCCGGCCATGGTGGCGCCGGGCGGCGCCATCGCGTATGGCCTGAGCTTGGCGAACACGGGCGCGATCGCGACGGGTACCACGGTGGTGGTGCGCGAACAGTTGCCGCCAGGCGTGGTCGCCACCTCCGTCACCCTTGGCACCGGCGTGACCGCGGTTGCTTGTGGCACCTTGCCCAGTGCAGCGGGCGCCGCACTCACTTGCACGATGACCATCACCGGAGGCATCCCCGCGCTGACCGGCGTGCGCGGCTTCACGCTGAATGCGACGGCGCCCACCGCACCGGCGCTGGCGGCCGCTGGCACCGTGCTGACCAACTACGCCAACACGCGTGTGGTCGGTGCCGGCACGGCCACGACGGCACCGGGCGCCGCCTGCGCGCCCGACGCGACGGTGAGCTGCGCGGAGGCGAGCACCACGATCGCCACCGGCGCCGGTGCCGTCGCGCAGTCGGGCGTGCGCACCGTCACCGACAACCAGCTGGCCGACGGCAGTGCGCAGGACGTGCTGGAGGCCCTGGTGCGCGATGCGGCGCAGAACCCGGTGGCCGGCGCGGTGGTGAGCTTCGCCGCGACCGCGAACGTGGCCTTCAACGGCGGTGCCGTCGGCGCTGCCGGCAGCTGCACCACCGACGCCGCCGGCACCTGCCAGGTCACGGCCACCAGCACCCTGGTCGGCCCGAAGAGCAGCGCCATGAACATCGCGGCGGGCACGGTCACCGGCGCCTTCACGGCGGGAGGCAACACCTACCATGCCAGCCCGGTGACCTACAGCTTCGTGCTCGGCTCGCCGAGCGCCGCGATGTCGGGCTTGCGCGTCGTCACCGACAACGCGCTGGCCAACGGCGTCGCGCAGGACGTGCTGCAGGTGCTCGTCCGCGATGCCGGCGGCAATCCCGTCGGTGCCGGCACGGTGGTGAGCTTCGGTGCGACGCCGGACGTGGCGTTCAACGGCGGTGCCGTCGGCGCTGGCGGGACCTGCACCACGGCGGCCACCGGCCTCTGCCAGGTGACGGCCACCAGCACGGTGGCCGCGATCTACGGCACGACGCCGGTCACGGTCGGCGGCGTGGCCCTGGCCGGTACCTTCACCGCCGGGGGCAACACCTACCTGCCGAGTCCGCAGCCCTACCGGTTCGGCGCCATGCCGACGCTGACGATCCGCAAGATCTCGCTCAATGCCACCGGGACCTTCGACTTCACGGGCACAAACGGTGTCGGGGCCCAGAGCATCACGACCCTGGTGGCCGGCTCGCCGGCGGCCGCCGACACTCGGACGCTGGCGGCGCCGAACACCGCCATGACGCTCACCGAGGCGGTGCCACCGGCCGGCTTCACCCTGACCGCTGCCTCCTGCACCGGCATGGGCGCCGGCGGCACGGCCACGCTCAGCGGCCGCGTGCTCAGCCTGAATGCGGCGGCGACGCCGCCGGGCAGCGAACTGGTCTGCACCTTCACCAACACGGGCTCGACTGTCCTACCGCCACCGATTCCGCCGACGATCAGTTGCACGACGGATGCCGCCGTCTTCAACACCGGCTACGGCGGCCCGGGCGGCGCCTTGACCACCGGGCGCGACACCGTGTGGGAATCCGGCGAAGGCACGGCGACGGGTGGCCCCGGCAGTGTGGCCAGCTGGCAGCGTGCCTACGTCGGCAACCAGGCACCGGCCAGCTGGATCAATTCGCCCTTCGGCAACGCCAACTGGAACTCGAACTACACGACGGCCGGGCAGGGCCCCAACAACGTGGACGTGTACCACCGCTTCACCTTCAACCTGGCACCCTCGGTCACGCCGTCGAGCTTTTCGCTGAAGCTGGACTTCTACGCCGACAACTCGGTGGCCGAGGTGTTCGTCAACGGCGTCTTGCAGACGGTCCCGGGCGTGCCGCAGAACCCCGGCAATCCGTACTTCTACGCCGGCTTCGTGGCCGGTGCCGCGGCCAGCGCCACGCTGGCCAGCAACTGGCACACCGGCACCAACACGGTCGTCGTCCACATCAAGAGCGGCCCTGGCGCCGAGGGCTTCCTTGCACAGACCACGGCCACCACCGTGTGTGCGCCGCCGACGGTCACCCTGTCGAAGACCACCACGGGCAGTGCGGGTGGGCCTTTCGGCTTCTCCTTGACGAACACGGCGCAAGCCAGCGGCAGTGTCACCACCACGGCCGCCGGTACCCCGGTGCAGGTCGATGGCAACACGGCCACGGCGGGGCTGCAGGCGTTCAGCGGGACGGCGGTCGGCACGGCGGTGACCATCACCGAGGCGGCCGTGCCCGGGTGGAATCTGGCGAGCGCGAGTTGCACCGACGCCGGGGCGCCGATCGGCAGCCTCGGGACGGGGGGCGATGCGCGGACGTACACGATCCCGGCGACCAGCGTGCAGTACGGCAAGTCGCTGCAATGCTTCTTCACGAATTCGGCCTCGGCGACCGTCACGATCCAGAAGATCTCGATCGGCAACGTGGGCAGCTTCGGCTTCACCGGCAACAACGGGCTCCGCGCCCAGAGCGTCGTGACGGCAACGGCCGGCACCGCGGTCGCGGCGGGCATCCAGACCCTGGCCGCCCCTGCCACGGTGACAACCGTCATCGAAGACCCGCTGCCGGCGAACTACGCGCTGACGGCGGTGGCCTGCACCGGCCTGGGCGCCGGCGGTTCCGCCACGCCGGACCTGCCGAACCGCAAGGTCGTGCTGGATGCCGCCGCCACCGCCGCCGGCAGCAACATCGTCTGCACCTTCACCAACACCTACACGCCGCCGTACCCCAAGGTGCAGATCGTCAAGACCACCGTCGGCGGCACCGGCAGCAACGTGTTCGGCTTTGCGCTGAGCGGCCTGTCGGCGCCGACGGACACCATCACCGTGGCGGGTGCGGGCACGGCCAGCGGCAGCACCACGCTCGTGGGCACCGCTGGCCTGGAAGCCTCGATCAAGGAGACGGTGCCGACCGGCTGGCCGGCCAACCCCGTGAGCGCCAGCTGCGTGGACACCGCCAGCGCCACGCCCACCGCGACGTTCGGCACGCTGGTGGCGAACCAGCTGACCATTCCCGCCGCGAACATGGTGGCCGGTGCGGCCATCACCTGCACCTTCACCAACAGCTTCGGCCTCAGCGTGGGCGGGCGGGTCTTCAACGACAACGGCGTGGGCGCGGGAACCGCGAACGACGGCCTCCTCAACGGCGGCGAAGCGGGCATCGCGGGGGTCGCCGTGCGGCTGACGAACTGCGCCGCCACGGTGCTCGCCAGCGCGGTGACCGATGGCGCCGGCCGCTACACCCTCGCCGTGCCCTTCGCCACCGCGGCGGCGGCCCCGCTCTGCGTGGAAGAGACGAATCCGGCGACGCCTTCGGCCTGGACCTCGACCGGGGCGTCGGTGGGCGGCACGGCACTGCCGTCGGGCACGGCCACGACGGTGGCGGGCACCGCGTACACCTATATCCGCACCGGCACGCCCGACCGCATCGCCTTCGCCTGGGAAGGCACCGGCCCTGCAAGCCTCGACTTCGGCGATGTGGCGCCGAACACCTTCGCCGCCGATGGTGCCAAGACCGGCCTGCCGGGCAGCACGGTGAGCTACCCGCACACCTTCAAGGCGCAGACCGGTGGGGTGGTGCGCTTCGGCATTCCCGGCGAAGTCGCCACGCCGGTGCTGGCGGGCTGGAGCGGCAAGATCTTCGCGGACGCTGGGTGTACCGGTGCGCTGCAGCCAGGCGCCGCGCTGCTGTATCCGCCGTCGGTGCCCGTGACGGTCGTGGCCGGGCAGAGCGTCTGCCTCGTCATGCAGGAGTTTGTGCCGGCCACGGCGATGAACGGCCACAGCAACAACGCCCCCGTGCAGGCCAGCTTCGACTTCAGCAACGCCGGCCCGGCGCTCGGCGCGAGCTACACGGTGCACGACATCACGACCGTCTCCGACAGCGTGCTCGAGTTGAAGAAGGAAGTGCGCAACGTCACGCAGGGCGGCACCTTCGGGATTAACAACCAGGCGAAGTCGGGCGAGACGCTGGAATACCGCATCACCTACACGAACAACGGCGCGTCGGCCATAGGTAACCTGAGCGTGAACGACACGACGCCCAGCTACACCGGCTTCGTCGGTGCACAAGCCGGCAGCACGCCGGCCACACTGACCGCTTGCCAGAAGACGACGCCCGCGAACCCCGCGCCAGGGCCGAGGGTGGCGTGTGCCGCGGCGCAGGCCGGCGGCGGCACGGGCGCGCTGAGCTGGCACTTCACGGGGGTGCTGTCGCCCGGGGCATCCGGCGCAGTGACGTTCACCGTGCAAGTAGATTGAGGGAGACGAACGGCGAGCGCCTGCAGCCGCCGAGAGGCGGTGCACGGCGTCTCGCTAGCCGATGGTGGCGAGCAGCAGGGCCTGCAGCATGAATCGGCGGTTGTCGCCCTCGGCAGCGTCGTCAGGCACGACGGCATCGGTCGGTGCGAGGCGCCGGGCCAGCACCAACGCAGGGTGACTGCCGTCGGCCAGACCGCGGTAGACCGGCACACCCGCATGGGTGGCCAGTTCGGCTGCGGCGGCCGGCGCGGTGGTTCCGACGTCGATGGCGTCGTACATGCGCCCCAGCATGCGGGCGATGCGCGCGCACTCGGCCACCTCCGGCGGTGGCTCGCCGAGACTGACCCGCGCCACGCGCACCCCGAGATCGGCCGCGGCGTCGTGCAGTGCCGACACGGTGGCACCGCTCGCCGGCTGAAGCACGGCCAGGTTCTTGCCCTGAAGCAGCGGCAGGGCCGGGTGGCCGGCGATCGATGCCGCCTTGAGCCGGCGGGCGAGATCGAGCAGCTCTTTGGCCGCCGCTGCGTCCAGCAACGTGTTGGACGCGAGGGCGCGCAGGGCGGGAGACGGTAGAGGCGAGGTCACGGCTGCGAGCGTACGGATGCCTGCGGCCAACGGGTTGACGTTCGTCAAGGCGGCGTCATCGCGCGGCGCACCGGTGCCGTGCCGGCGCCTTCGGACACGTTTCAGACATAAAACGTCAATCACTGTTACCAACGGGGTAGTCCCGTTGTCGGTCGTGTTGCATTGCCTTCGTACGCTCCTTCCATCGACCCGCACCGGAGCCCACCATGCACGCAGACACCCCCCGCCGCACCGCCGCCGACCAACCCGCCCAGCGCATCGCCACGATGCTGCAGCTGCTCCAGGACGCGCTGCCGCTGCAGAAGCGCCTGGTGCACGCCGGGGACGTGGTCTGCCAGGTCGGCCAGCCTTTCCAGTGCCTCTACGTCGTCAACGCCGGCTTCTTCAAGATGGTCAACCTGTCGGACGAGGGTCGCGAGCAGGTCGTCGGCCTGCACTTCCGTGGCGACTGGCTCGGGCTGGACGGCATCGCCACCGGCCGCTACGGCTGCGACGCCGTGGCCATGGACACCGGCGAGGTCTGGGCGATCCCGTACGACACGCTGATCGAGGCCAGCATCCGGACGCCCGCGCTGCTTGGCGCGCTGCACCAGGCGATGAGCCGCGAACTGGCGCGCGACCATGACTCGATGGCGTCGCTGTGCACGCTGCCGGCCGATGCCCGCGTCGCAGGCTTCCTGCGGTACTGGGCCGATGCCGTGTCGCAGCGCGGCCTGCGCGCCGACGAGATCACGCTGCGCATGACACGCGCCGAGATCGGCAACTACCTGGGCATGACCCTTGAGACGGTCAGTCGGGCGCTGTCGCGCATGGCGCGTGGCGACGTGATCCGCTTCAAGGAAAAGGGCCGTCGCGACATCCAGATCCCGAAGGTCGAGGCGCTGACCACCTTCATGCAGCAGGCCAGGACGCCGTCGGCTGCGCTGGCACTGCATTGAAAGGCGCGGCCACCGCGCCGTGCTTCAGGCGGTGGCGTGGCCGTGGGTGCGGCCCGACTTGCCCGGATGGTAGAGCGCGCCTTCGGACGCATGCGCCGGACGCTCGCCGGGCTGCGGGCCGGCTTGCCGCGCGGCCAGCTTGTCGCCCAGGGACGGCATCCACTGGGTGACCGCCATGCCCAGCCGGGATCCCGCCCCGAGTTTCACGTCGCGGCCGCCCTGCGTCGCGGCATGGAGGATGGCGTCGGCCACATCGATCGGGTCGAGCATCGGGGTCGGCCGCACCGGTGCCCTACCCAGATAGTTGGCGGCGTGCTCCGCATGGGGTGTATTCACCGCCGACGGCTGGATCAACGTGACGCGCACCGGGCTCCTGTCGATCTCCTCGACCTCGACCCGCAGCGTGTCCGTGAAGCTCTGGACCGCCAGCTTCGAGCAGGCGTACATGCCCTGCAGCGGCAGCGGCGCTTCCGCCGCCGCACTGCCCACGTTGATCAGGCGGCCGCCCTGCCTCTCAAGGTAGGGCAGGGCCACCAGCGACCCGTTCACCACGCCCCAGAAGTTGGTGGCGAAGAGGCGCCGGCTGTCTTCTTCGGTCACGGCGTCGAGCCGTCCGTAGATGGACACGCCGGCATTGTTGATCCAGGTGTCGATGCGGCCGAAGGCCTGAATGGCCGCCTGCGCGGCGGCTTCGAGTTGCTCGCGCGAGGCGACGTCGGCTGGCACGGCGATCGACCGGCCGCCCGCGGCGTCGATGTCGCGGGAGGCCTGGTAGAGAACATCACCGCTGCGTGCCACGAGCACCACGCGGGCACCACGGGCGGCCGCCAGACGGGCGGTGCAAAGGCCGATGCCGCTGGAGGCACCGGTGATGACGACGACCTGCTGGTCGAGCGGTAAGAGGAACGAGGCGCTCATGCAGCAGAAAGGAGAGAGTTAACGTTTGTCAACTTTTTACCATCCTTCGGCACCGCTGTTGGGAACGGTGGCGTATTCCGGTGAAAAGCCGCGAATTAGTCCTACGTCGCCCTCAACGGCCGCGCAACAGCTGTTCAGGCTGCGTCGGTACCCGTGCCAGCTCGGCCAGCCAGACCTCCGCTTCGGAGTCGCTCGGCGCCCGCCAGTCGCCGCGCGGCGAGAGCGAACCGCCCGAGCCGACCTTCGGGCCGTTGGGCACGCAGGAGCGCTTGAACTGGCTGGTCTTGAAGAAGCGCCAGAGGAAGGTGCGCAGGTGGCCGGTGATGGCCGGCAGGGTGTATTCGTTGCGTTCACCCTGCAGCGCGTCGGGCCAGTTGCCCCGCTGGCGATCGCGCCAGGCGGTGTAGGCGAGGAAGGCCACCTTCGACGGCCGGAAACCGTGGCGGACGATGTAGTAGAGATGGAAGTCCTGCAGCTCGTACGGGCCGATGGTGTCTTCGGTGCGCTGGCCCGGCTGCTCGGCCGATGCATCGTCCGACGGCACCAGTTCCGGGCTGACCTCGGTGGCCACGATGGCGCGCAGCACGTCGCTGCCGTCGTCGCTCAGGATGGCGGCGTCGGCCACCCAGCGCACCAGGTGCTTGATCAGCGTCTTGGGCACGCTGGCGTTCACGTTGTAGTGCGACATGTGGTCGCCCACGCCGTAGGTGCACCAGCCCAGCGCCAGTTCGCTCAGGTCGCCGGTGCCGACCACGATCGCGCCGTGGTGATTGGCCAGGCGGAACAGGTGGCTGGTGCGCTCGCCGGCCTGCACGTTCTCGAAGGTGATGTCGTACTGCGGCACGCCGTCGGCGAAGGGGTGGCCCAGGTCGGCCAGCATCTGCCGGCAGCTCGGGCGGATGTCGATTTCCTTCGCCTGGCAGCCGATGGCGGCCATCAGCGCATGCGCTTGCTTGAGCGTGCGGTCGCTGGTCGCGAAGCCGGGCATCGTGTAGCCGAGGATGTCGCTGCGCGGGCGGCCCAGGCGGTCCATGGCCTGCGCGCACACCAGCAGCGCGTGCGTGGAGTCGAGCCCGCCCGACACACCGATGACGACCTTCTGGATGTTGCTCGCCTCCAGCCGCTGCACCAGCGATTGCACCTGGATGTTGAAGACCTCCTGGCAGCGCTCGTCGCGCGTGGCGGCGTCGGCGGGCACGTAGGGAAAGCGTTCCACATTGCGACGCAGCGCGCCGGGTTGTTGCGGCAGGCCCGGCAGGTCGAACTCGACCGTGCGCCAGTCCCGCAGCACGGCGGCGTGGCGCTGTGCCGAGACGCCGAAGGAGTTCTGCCGCATGCGCTCGTGCGCGAGGCGCTCGAGGTCGGCATCAGCGGTGATCAGGTGCGAGCGGTTGCTGAAGCGTTCGCTCTCGGCCAGCAGTTCGCCGTTCTCGTAGATCAGCGCCTGCCCGTCCCAGGCCAGGTCGGTGGTCGATTCGCCGATGCCGGCCGACGAATACAGGTAGGCCGCCAGGCAGCGGGCCGATTGCAGGCTCACCAGCTTGTGGCGGTAGTCCGCCTTGCCCACGGTGATGTTCGAGGCCGACAGGTTGACCAGCACCGTTGCGCCCGCCAGCGCCGCGTAGCTCGAGGGCGGAATCGGCACCCACACGTCCTCGCAGATCTCGACGTGCAGCGTCAGCAGCGGCAGGTTGCGCGCCTGGAAGATCAGATCGGTGCCGAAGGGCACGCGCTGGCCGCACAGGGTGATCTCACGGGAGACGGCGCTGTCGGCGGCGGCGAACTGCCGGCCTTCGTAGAACTCGCCGTAGTTCGGCAGGTAGGTCTTGGGCAGCACGCCGAGCAGGGTGCCGTCGGCGACGACCGCCGCGCAGTTGAAGAGCCGATGGTCGGCGCGCACCGGCAGGCCCACCACGGCGACGGTGGGCAGGCCGCGCGAGGCCTCGATGACCTCGGCCAGCGCCGCCTCGCAGCCTTCGAGCAGCGCCGTCTGATGGAACAGGTCGTCACAGGTGTAGGCGGAAATGCCCAGTTCCGGGAAGGCCACCAGCACGGCCCCCTCGGCCGCGGCTTCGCGCAGCATGCGCACGGTCTCGCGGCCGTTGAATACCGGGTCGGCGACGTGGTTGCGCGGCACCGCCACGGCCAGGCGCGCGAAGCCGTGGGTGTAGGGGTTGTCGAAGGGCAGGTCGGCGGTCGGTGCGGGGCTCATGGCCGTTATCGTATTCGTCATTGGGATGAGGGGTGGGGCGCGGGGTCGTCCGGCGCGTGCGCGGCGTCCGTGCGGCACCGGCCGACCGCCCACCACGCCGGCAGCAGCGCATGCACCTCGGGCCAGGCGAAACGCTCGTCGAACAGGTAGAGCACGCCGGCATCCTGCTCGGTGCGGATCACGCGGCCGGCGGCCTGCACCACCTTGCGCAGGCCCGGGTAGAGGTAGGTGTAGTCGTAGCCCCGCGCATCGCCGAAGCGCGCGTCGAGCCGCTCGCGCATCACCTCGTTCATCGCGTCGTGCTGCGGCAGGCCGAGGCTGGCGATGAAGGCGCCGATCAGCCGGTCGCCGGGCAGGTCGATGCCTTCGCCGAACGCGCCGCCGAGCACCGCGAAACCCACGCCGCGGCCCTCCACTCGGAAGCGCGCTACGAAGGCCTCGCGCTCGGCCTCGCGCATGGCGGTCGACTGGGTCCAGGTCGGCACACTGGGGTGCTCGTGCACGAAGCGCGCGTGTGCCTGTTCGAGGAATTCGAAGCTGCTGAAGAAGGCCAGGTAGTTGCCGGGCCGGCGTGCGTAGGTGTGGCCGATCAGCGCGGTCAGCTGCGGCAGCGAGCGCGGGCGATCGCGGTAGCGCGTCGACACATCGGTGACGACACGCACGTCCAGCTGGTGCGCCTGGAAGGGCGACGCCACCTCGACCTCGGCCGTGTTCTGCGGCAGCCCCAGCATGTCGCGGTAGAAGGCGAAGGGCGCGAGCGTGCCGGAGAAGCACACCGTGGTCATCGACGCCGCGAAGCGTGCCCGCAGGAAGGGCGCCGGCACGAGGTTGCGGATCGCGAGGCGGCCCGCCGTGTCGGTCGTCGGCCGCAGGCTCTCGAAGACGGAGTGGTCGGCCAGTGCATCGGCCAGCCGGGCGAACTGCAGGGCGTCGAAGAAAAAGCGTTGTAGGGGGCCTTGCGCAGTCTCGGGCGCTTGCGCGAAATGCTCGGCCAGCGCGGCAACGGCTTCCTGCAGCGCCGCCTGCAGGCGCTCGGGCACATCGTCGTGCGCCACGTACGTGTCGGACTGGTCGCGCTGCAGCGCGAGCCACTCGCGCCGCAGCCGGTCGATCGTCGGGCGCACGCCCGCGGGCGCCGTGGCGCGGGCCTGGTCGAGAGCGGCCAGGTCGAGCGGTGCCGAATACATGCCGCGCGCGCGTTCGAGCAGGTTGTGCGCCTCGTCGACCAGCACCGCCACCTGCCATTCCTCCTGCTTCGCCAGCGCATAGAGAAAGGCGCTGCCGTCGAACCAGTAGTTGTAGTCGGCCACGATCACATCGCTCCAGCGCACCATCTCCTGTGCGAGGAAGTAGGGGCACACGGTGTGCGCGAGCGCCACGCGGTGCAGCGTCGCGGTATCCAGTCGCCGTTGTCCGACCGCATCGGCACGCGCGGCGGGCAGGCGGTCGTAGAAGCCGCGCGCGAGCGGGCAGGCGTCGCCGTGGCAGGCGCGGCCGGGGTATTCGCACGCCTTCTCGCGCGCGGTCAGCTCGAGCACGCGCAGCGACTTCGCCGACTGCGCGCTCAGGCCGATGCCTTCCAGTGCAATCGCGCGGCCCGAGGTCTTGGCGGTGAGGAAGAACAGCTTGTCGGTGCCTTGGTTGGCCCAGCCGCGCAGCAAGGGAAAAGTGGTGGCGACCGTCTTGCCGATGCCCGTGGGGGCCTGCGCGATCAGGCAGCGCCGCGTCGAGGCGGCGCGGTACACGCCTTCGGCCAGTTCGCGCTGGCCGGCGCGAAAGCCGGCATGCGGGAAGGCGAGCGCGCCGAGTTCCTGCGCCAGCACCGTGCGATGCACGGTTTCCTGTCGTGCCCACGCCATGTAGCGGTGGCAGAGCGCCTCGAAATGGGTGCGCAGTGCCTCGGCGCTGCAGTGCTCCTCAAGCACGGTCTCTTCGCCGCTGGCGATGTCGAGGTAGACCAGCGCCACGTCGACGGCCGGCAGTGCGCGCACGCAGCAGAGCATCCAGCCGTAGGTCTTCGCCTGGGCCCAGTGCAGCGCGCGGTGGTTGGCGCGGAGGGCGGCGAATTCGCCGCGGAAGGTCTTGATCTCTTCCACGCGCAGCCGCTCGGCGTCGAAGCCGTCCGCCCGTCCGCGCACGCGCAGGCCTTCGAACGCGAGGGACAGCGAGACCTCGCACTCGTAATCGGCGCCGCGTCGCGCCTGCACCAGCAGATGCCCGGCCACGCCTTCCTGCGCACTCGGCGCCGGGACGAAGCGAAAGTCCAGGTCGCCCGCCTTCGCACCGAAGGCGCACAGCGCGCGCACCGACACGTTCTGCAGTGGCGTGGTGTCGGTGGCGGCGGGTGGGCTGGAGTTCACTGGATGAATATACAGCCCAGTGGCCCCGCCGTGGTCAACCGCTGGATGCGACCAGCTTTTTCCAGGCGGTCGGGTCCTGCGCCCGCAGCTGCTCGAGTTCGCGCTTCAACTGCGACAGCCGGTCGGCGGCCATCGACTGCTTGATCTCGCGCACCTCGTCTGCCAAAGCCTCGAAGGCGGTGATCCGCGGATCGCCGCGGTCGGTCTTCAACGACGCGCACAGCACCTCGACCGCCTCGATCACCTTGCCCAGTTGCCGGCCGTAGCTGAGCTTGCCGACGATGGCCTGTTCGACCTGCGGCGCCCGCGAATTCGTGGTGTTGATCACCACATTGCCGAAGGTCCAGCCCGGGTTGGGCGCGAAGCTGCCGGGCAGGCTGAAGGGCAGCCGCCAGTCGAAGAGGCTGGCGAATGTCGGCGGGGCGGTGGCGGGCATCGGCATCTCCGAGCGGTGGATGAGCGGATGCTCGCACGTCGGGCCCTCCGGGTCAGCCGGCCGGTTGGCCAGGCTGCGGCCGTGCTTTCGGTCGAGGCGCCGCGCGAACCAGTCCGTCAGCGGGCCGTGTGCAGCACGCGCACCATCGCGCGTTCCAGCGCCTCGCGGGTGTACGGTTTCTGCAGCAGCTCGCGCCCCGACGATGCGCCGGCCAGTTCCTGCGAAAAGCCCGACATCAGCAGTACCGGCAGCTGCGGCAGCCGCTGCTCGACGCGCTGGGCGAGTTCGGTACCGCGCAGGCCGAGGCCGAGGGAGATGTCGCTGAGCAGCAGGTCGAAGGCGGTGTCGGTGTCGAGCACCTCGAGCGCGGCTTCTGCGGTGGCGCAGGACGTGACCGCGCAGCTCATCGTCAGCAGGAACTGCTGGGCCACCTGCCGGACTTCGGCATCGTCCTCGACCAGAAGCACCCGCAGCCCGGTGGGCAAGCGGCCGCCCGCATCGGTCTCGGGGTTGTCGATGTCGTCTCCGTCGCCCAACTGCGGCAGGTAGAGCGTGATGGCCGTGCCGACGCCCAGCGTGCTGCGCAGACCGATGGCACCGCGCGACTGCTTGGCGAAGCCGTAGACCGTCGACAGGCCGAGCCCGGTGCCGCGGCCGACCTCCTTGGTGGTGAAGAAGGGCTCGAAGGCATGTTCCTGCACTGCCTCGGACATCCCGGTGCCGGTGTCGGCGACGGTGATCGCGACGTAGCCGCTTGCCGAGGGGCCGGTGGCTTCGGCGCGCAGTTCGGGCGGCAGCGCCGGCACGCTGCGGCAGGTGAAGGCCAGCGTGCCGCCCTGGGGCATGGCGTCGCGCGCGTTGATGGCGATGTTGAGCAGGGCCGATTCGAGCTGCACCGGGTCGGCCAGGCACAGCGCCTCATCGGCGTCCAGCGCGATCGCGATGCGCTGGTCCAGCGTGCGGCGGAGCATGTCGCCCAGCGAGTGCAGCAGGGCGGCGGCGTCGATCACCGTCGGCTGCAGCACCTGGCGGCGCGAGAAGGCGAGCAGCTTGCCGGTGAGTTCGGCGCCGCGGCGCGCAGCGCGCGTGGCCGCACCGAGGAGCTGCTGCACCATCGGCTCCTCGGCGTAGCCGGGCAGCTCTTCCAGCACCTGCAGGTTGCCGGAGATCACCGTCAGCAGGTTGTTGAAGTCGTGCGCGATGCCGCCCGTGAGCTGGCCCACGGTTTCCAGTCGTTGGGCGTGGTTGAGGGCCTCTTCGCTTTTCTCGCGCTGCAGCAGCGTCGCCAGCAGGCTGGCGAGCGAGTCGAGAAAGCGCAACTCGTCGTCGCCCAGGTGCTGCAGCGAGGCGCAGCGCACGGCCAGCGCACCGATGGTCCGGCCGCGGTCCGACAGCGGTACGGCCAGCAGGTGGCCGGTGTCGGCGCCGCTGCAAGGGCCCGCCCGTGCCGTGCCGCCGGTGGCGACCACGCGCGTGGCGAGTTCGACCACCTCCACCGGCACGGCCTGGCCGGCGCACTTGTCCGCCGTGAGCCCCGTGCCGGCAGCGATGCGGAAAGTCAGCCCGTCGGGTTCGAGCAGCAGCACCATGGCCGCATCGGCCTCGAGCGCTTCCGCGGCCATGGCCGGCACCTGCGCGAGCAGCGCCTGGGTGTCGCGCGCATCGACGGCGAGACGACCGAAGTGCGCCAGGTGTTCCGCATAGCGGGCACGCTGCAAGGCCTGCCGCACGCGCGGGTAGCTGCCCACGTCGCGAATGGCCGCCACCACGTAGGGCAGGCCGTGGTCGTGCAGCGGGCTCAGCGCGATCTCGACACGCACTTCGGAGCCGTCGCGCCGCCGGGCGACCAGGTCCATCTGCGTCCCCATGGGGCGGGAGCGCGGCTGCTCGCCATAGGCATGGCGGTAGGCCGCGTGGCGCGGGCGCACCGCGTCGGGCACGAGCGCTTCGACCGGCAGGCCGATCAGCGCGTCGCCGCTGTAGCCCAGGAGATCGACGGCGAAGGGGTTCGCCAGGACGATCGTGCCCTTGGCGTTGACCAGCAGCAGCGCGTCGGGGTAGGCGGTGAAGATCGAGCGGAAGACCTTGCCGTCCTCGGCATCGAAGTTGAAGGGAACATGGTCCATGGCGATCGCGGGCGGTCAGGCCGTGTCGACCCGCGGCGCGAACAGGTAGCCCGCGCCGCGGACCGACTTGATCATCTGCGGGCTGTCGGCGTCGCTCTCGATCTTGCGGCGCAAGCGTCCGATCTGCACATCGATGGTTCGGTCGAACGGGCCGCCATCGCGCCCGCGGGTGCGTTCCAGCAGGTAGTCGCGCGAAAGGACCCGGCCCGGCGCGTCGCTCAAGGCGTGCAGCAAGTCGAATTCGCCGCTGGTCAGCACGACCTCATGGCCCTGCGGCGCGGTCAGCCGTCGTGCCGCGACGTCGAGCTCCCAACCCTCGAAGCGCTTGGTCGAGGGGGGCGTCGCCGGTGTCGCCGCGCTCGCGGGCGCGAGTGCCGGCACGATCCGGCGCAGCACCGCCTTGATGCGCGCCAGCAACTCGCGCAGGTCGAAGGGTTTGGTGACGTAGTCGTCTGCGCCCACCTCCAGGCCCACCACCTTGTCGACCGCGTCGCCGCGTCCGGTGACGATCACCAGGCCGCATTGCCAGTGCTCACGCAGTTGCCGGGCGATGACGAAGCCGTCCTCCCCCGGCAGTCCCAGGTCCAGCAGCACCAGCACCGGGGGGTCGTTGGCCATCAGGGCGAGCAGGTCGCGGCCGCGGTGCAGCTGGCTGACGCGGAAGCCGTGGCCCTGCAGATACGTGGCCAGCAGCCGGGTGATGTCTTCTTCGTCGTCGAGGACGGCCAGGTGGAGGGGGGAGGTCACGGCGGCATGTTAGCGCCTGCGCGTGACCTTCTGCCAACCGGGACTCAGTGGGGCGAGTGCGTCTCGAACGCGGTCTGGCAGGCCGCGCAGCGCACGGCCGTGGGCTGCGCGAACAGCCGGGCGCGCGGGATGCCCTCTCCGCAATCGATGCACACGCCGTAGTCGCCCGTGCTCATGCGGTGCTCCGCGAGCGCGATGTCGCGCACGGTGGCCCGGTCGATGGCCGCTTCGGCCAGGCGCATGTCGTCGACACGCTCGGTCTCGGCTTCGTCGGCCCGGTCGTGCACTTCGGGGGCGAGCGACGCAGGCACGTCGACCTCGCGGAGCTCGTCGAGCGCCTTCCGGCGCATCGCTTCGAGCTGCTCGGCGAGACTGACGAGGTCGGAGGGGCTGAGGGGTTTCATGGTTCGGGTCCGGGCGTGTCAAAGGGCGGGCGGTCGCATGCGCAGGCGCTATTCGATGGACAGCGCGCCGCTGGGCAGGTGGACGCGCAGCGGCTTCTCGTCGGCGGTCTCGCGCACGGGTTCGGCCGGGGCGTCTGCGGCGCGCACGAGCAGCACGGGCACCGGCGACAGACGCAGCACGTACTCCGCGCTGCTGCCCAGCACCAGCCGGCCGACGCCGCGGCGGCCGTGCGTGCCGATGACGATCACGTCGGCCGGCCAGGTCTTGGCCTCGGACACGGTGAGTTCGTGCACGCGTCCTTCGACGCTGTCGTAGAGCACCGTCTCGGCCTCCAGGCCGGCAGCGGTGACTTGAGCTTTCGCGTCCTCGAGCACCTTGCGGCCGCCGTCGCGCAGGGTGTTCATCCAGTCGCCCGAGTAGCCGGCGTAGGCGTCCATCGCGAGCGCGAAGGACAGGTCGTCCAC
The DNA here is from genome assembly GCF_030317205.1 of Variovorax sp. J2L1-78. NCBI lineage: Bacteria > Pseudomonadati > Pseudomonadota > Betaproteobacteria > Burkholderiales > Comamonadaceae > Variovorax > Variovorax arabinosiphilus. Next base: position 173,212 of record NZ_JASZYB010000001.1, read on the forward strand.
CACATGGATCAATCGCAGCTTGCCGTCGGTGAGGCGCGCAAGGCGGATGGCTTCTTGCAGACCGCGATCGGACGTCGGACTGCCGTCGACAGGGACCAGGATTCGTTGGTACATAGAGACGCTCCGTGGTGAGGGAAGGCGTTCAGTATGGAAGTCCGGGGGTCATGAAGGCTTGACGCGCGTCAAGCCTTCGGGGGGACGAAGCCGGGGTGGCTGGCGCACCTGGTCCACCCGGCGCACAGGGGCTGTATCGGTCCATGTGCAGGCGAATTCCGACAGACAGGGCTGGCCGGCCCGTCGACGATGGTGCTGTCGGCGCAGGCCCCTGCGTTGCACAGCGCTGTTTTCTCGAACCCTGGTGCGAGCGCGGAACGACCGTCTCGCCCTCCGCCGGAGCCTCGACCATGACCCGTGATGCCCTTCACGTCGCCGCTGTCGGCGACCCCGTCGTTTCCGTCGGCGCCTCTGCGGCGCAACACGACGGCTGCGTCGTCACCCTCTCTCGGGACGACCATGCCTACGCCAGCGTGCACGAGTGCGCAACGCGTCTTGCCTTCGCCGAGCGCATCGCGGCGCTCAAGGGGCTGGATTTCCGGGGTGAATATGTTCCCGGAGAGTCGTATGAGCGCCCGCTGTACTTCGTGCCGAGCGACACGCTGTCCGACACGCGTGAGGCGCAGTCACTGGGCATCACGGGGCCGCACGACCTCTTCGGGGGGGTGGTGCCGCATCCCTTCGTCTTGACCAAGGCCATCACCCATCCCTTGGTGCAGCCGGATGCGGCGTGCCCCGTTGGCTGGTCGAACGAGTTCGCCGCGCACGTGGCCGGCGCGGTGCTCACGGGCTTCACCGCCTTCTCACGGGACGATGCACGCGCCGCGGGCTGTGCGCTGCTCCGCCTGGGGGCCGTGCGCATCAAGCCCGTGCGGGCGACAGGTGGGCGCGGGCAACGGGTCGTGACGGACGCAGAGGCATTGCTGCAGTGTCTGGCCGAGATGGACGAGGCCGAACTGAGCGCGCATGGCGTGGTGCTGGAAGAGAATCTCACGGACCCCGTCACCTTCAGCGTCGGGCAGGTCGTCGTTGGCGGACTCACCGCGACCTACCATGGCACCCAATACCTGACGCGCGACCGACGCGGGAACGAGGTCTACGGCGGATCCGACCTGTGGCTGGTGCGCGGCGGCTTCGACGCCCTGCTGGCGACCCGGCCACCCTTCGACGTGCGCCTGGCGATCGATCAGGCCCGGCTCTATCACGACGCGGTGGCCGAGTGCTTCCCCGGCTTCTTCACCTCCCGGCTGAACTACGACGTCGCGCGCGGCCGTGGCCCGCTCGGACAGTGGCGCTCGGGCGTGCTGGAGCAATCGTGGCGCGTGGGCGGCGCGACCGGCGCCGAACTCGCTGCGCTCGAGCTTTTCCATCGCCGTCCGGAGCGTGACCGCGTCCATGCGCGCTGCGTCGAGGTTCACGGTGACCCGGGGGCCCTGCCACCGGGCGCCCTGGTCTATTACGAGGGCGAGGTGCCGGACGTCGGCAGGCTCACCAAGTACACCCTGATCGACCCGGCATGCTGAACACCCGACACAACACCGTCGACATTCCCGTCGACGACCAGCACATTGCCGGCACCCTCGTCGCGTCCTCCATGACGGTGCCCGGCGTTCTGCTGGTGCATGGTTGGGACGGCAACCAGGAGCAGTACATCCGCCGCGCACATCAGATCGCTGCATTGGGCTGTGTGTGCCTGACCTTCGACCTGCGTGGTCATGCGCGCCATGTCGCACAGCGACAGGAAGTCACGCGAGAAGACAACCTGCGCGATGTGCTGGCGGCCTACGACGTGCTGGTCAGCCACCCGACCGTCGACCCGGAGTCGATCGCCATCGTGGGCAGCAGCTACGGCGGCTACCTGGGGGCCATCGTGAGTTCGCTGCGACCGGTGCGCTGGCTGGCCTTGCGCGCGCCTGCGCTCTACCGGGACGGCGACTGGGACGTGCCCAAAGGCAAGCTGGACCGGGACGACCTGGCGACCTACCGGCGCATCCCGCTGGGCGCCGCCGACAATCGCGCGCTCGGGGCCTGTGCGGCCTTCCGTGGAGATGCGCTCATCGTGGAGTCCGAGCACGACAAGACCGTGCCGCATCCGGTGATCGAAAACTACCTGGCGGCCTTCAAGCGCGTGCGTTCGGTCACCTACCGCGTCATCTCGGACGCCGACCATGCGCTGTCCAAGGAGGAGTGGCGGCAGTCGTATGGCACCTTGCTCGTCTCGTGGATCACCGAAATGACCATGGGCGCGCGCGGCCATGCCGCAGCAGGGGAAGGCAGGCCGTTGCAGGCCAGACCGGCGTGAGCGGGATGTCTCTCCCAACGGCCGCCTTGCAATACCACCTGTTGCGGGAATGTGTCACGAAGTGTGTCTTAAACCGAGCGGCGCACGGTCTGGCGACGCAGAAGCGCGGAAAAGTCCCTCGGCCTTCATGACGTGAGCGGCTACAAACCCCCATCGAAGATTCACCGGAGGCAGCATGACGGGTTCTGGACGATTGGCATTGAGTGTGAACGAGCTGGAAGAAGGCGAGTTTCACTATGTCTTGCTCGAGGCAGTCACGATGCCCGGCGAGCTGCTCTGTTTCCGACCCCGTGAAATGGGCGAGCGGGCCCACACCACCCCCATCGACGCGTGGTTCTCGGGTCTGGGCGTCGTCAGGCGCCTGGAGGAGCGCTGACAACTCGGACGAAATCAGGGCTTCGATGCTTAGAATTTGCCTCTCTTCGAGGTGAGTAACTTGAGGCAGGTAAGGCAGCGATGGATTTCGAACTGTTCGTGGCGTTGTTCTGCGTGATCGGCATCGGGTGGCTCACGATCGTGCCGACCTACCGTGGATGGGGACATCTCGAACAGAAGATGGCCGAGCGTGTCGAGACGACCATCGCCGCCTTGGACGAGCCGGACTGACGGTCCTCCAGAGGCAACGGCGCGTCGCCCGTCGAGGCTGTAATTCTTTGGACTTACGTGCGAAGTCGCATGGATAAATATCCATGTAGGCGGACGTAGGACGAGCAGTCATCTGTGACATTGATCACAGAGCGTTTCTCAAGTTGTCCGCAATGATGCGGACATGTACAAACTCATCGCACTCCTTCTGGGCCCGTTGGCGATGGCCGCGTTGGTCTACAGCTTTGGCTTTGTGTCCATCCTGGTGTGCTTCGCCCTGGCACTTGCAACCCTTGTGTTCTCCAACGGACCGGGTGATGAGGAGTCGGCCCGTTTTGCCGCGGCCGAAGGTGCTGGCGAGCCCTCGACCTTCATGGGCGGACTCTGAGCGAGGGCGCCTGATCGCCCCACGGCAGATGCCTCTGCCCGTTCAGGGCACTGCGCCGCTTCAGGCGTATTGCGGTTGTGCTTCGTTCACGGACTTGGAGCGCGCCGGCACACGACGCGCATCCACCAGACGTGCGGTGAGCTGCGCCGTCATTTCGACCAGGGCTGCATCGCGTCGGCGCTCGTCTTCGCTCGGGCCCTTGCAGGCGGCATAGAGCGTTCCGTAGTTTCGGCCGTCGGCCAGCACCACCGGGACGCGGATGAAGCATCGCGCGAAGGGGCCGAACACCTGACGGCAGACTGCCAGCACATAGACGTCGCCCGTCGCGTCGTCATGGAATCCGCTGCGCGGCGCCATGGCGGTCGCTGGCTGCATCGGTGATTCGTCATGCAGTTCGGCGACGAATGCCGCGTCGGTGCCGTGCTGCTCTTTCAGCAGCGTCAAGACCTTCCGCACCGTTTCGTCGGCCATCGGGTCGCGCGACTGCGGCGTCGTGACCACCAGGTCGCAGGCCGTTACCTCGAGTGCGCCGAGGGCGTACTCGAAAGTGAAGGGGTTCGAGGCATCGGACATGGCGATCATTGGATTCGGGCAGAGGTCTCTATTGAACCTCGAAGAGGCCATAAATGAATACCTTTGTGTTCTTGAAAGCGGACATATTTCACGCAATCCGCCATCGATGCGAACCTAGGTACTCATTGCCGAGCCGTTAGCATTCGCGCTTGTCCCGCCATGTCGGCGGGGCAGACCCGTGATCGAGCCCCTCATGTCCACCGAAGCTTCCCAGACGCCGAGTTCCTGCCCGCTGTGCGTGGAACTCGTGCAGCACTCGGCCCGCGAAACGCCGCCGCATGCAGCCCTTCGACTGTTGAGCGCCAAGCCATGGGCCGAGGCGTTGAACAAGCGCGCGGCAGGCGCACTGGAGATCTACGTGTGCCAGGAATGCCACAAGGAGCGGGTGCGCGACACCAGTCCAACTTATTCGGCGCGGTGGATCTGAGCGGGTCGACGCAGGGTGAGTGCGGGGCGTCCAGTCGCTTTGCGGCTCTGATCGGACAAGCTCGACGCGCTGGTGGCGGCCACGGGCGACCTGCTGCGTGCGCAGGCCACCGCCATCGACCGTCAGAGAGCGGGTCCTGGCGCACGAAGCTCCTGACCGGTCTCATCAATGCTGATGCCAAAGAAGCCGAGCGCCTCATGAATGTTGTCGTCTGTCAGCGTCACAATTTCCTGGTCGACGTCTAGCCAAAACCGTTCCATTGCTGCCTTAAAGCGCGCGGCAGTCTCGTCCGTTCGAGGTTCTGTTTCCAATGGCTCTTTGGGCAACCTGCCGAAGAACTCAAGAATTTTGAGCTTTGTGTTGGGGAAGAGATTGAAGTGCATGCTCATGCCATGGGTCTTGATTGGGGGGTGATTGCGGAGGCACGTCGCGGTCTCGACGGGGCGGCATCAGGTTCACGGCCTGCTCGGCATCTAGGCCGTCAATGACCATTTCATGCGTCCCTGGCGCGCGCGGCCGCTGGCTCTCGCTACGACAACTCTAGCCGAGTGTTCAGCGGCGAATCACGGCGAGACACTTTGCAACTGCTTGCAGTGTGTCGATACATGCATCGACTTACTGCTTCAACCCCATTGTGACAACTCGCCGCTTGCGCGTTGACATCGCTTACTACAATCTGATTACGTTGTGCCCGGTCCTATGGCGACGTGGCGCCTAGTCACCTTGGACACACATGACCCGCAGTTTCGGTCTGGACATGGCACGCGTCGCCGCGATCGCCCTGGTCCTCCTCTCCCATTTCGCACACGACTTCGAATTCGTCGGCATCTTCGGCGTCGAGTTGTTCTTCGCGCTCAGCGGTTACCTGATCGGGGGCGTTCTGTATCGCTCGCTTCTGGCCACGCCGCGTTGGTCCTTCGAGGACGTCCGGGTCTTCTGGATGCGGCGCTGGTACCGCACGGTGCCGAACTACCTGCTTTTTTTGGTCGTCGCACTTTTCTTCCACGCGTACTTCGGGGGGCTGCCGACGGCTCGCCACCTGGCCGCGCATCTGCTCTTCATGCAGAACATGATGTCCGGCGACAACGCGTTCTATGGCGTGTCTTGGTCGCTGGCGGTCGAAGAATGGTTCTACCTGACTTTTCCCCTGGTGATCCTCGCCTTCACGGCCACCGGACTGCACAAACGTGCGGCCTTCGTTGCCACGACGGTGGTGTTCATCGTGGCACCCTCGGCGCTGCGCGAGTTCATGCTGATGCACTCGCCAGCCGAGAATGTGCGGATGATGACGCTTCCGCGCCTGGACGCCATCTTCTACGGGGTCGGCGCGGCCTTTTTGATGGGGCGCAGGCCCCTGGGTGATCGTGCGCGTCTCGCCTGCATGCTGGTCGGCCTGTCGCTCACGCTCACGCTCGCGCTGTTTGCGTTGTATGCGCTCGACATGGACGGTGTTGGCGTGTATCGCGCAACTTTCCTGCTCGCCCCTGCCTCGTTTGCGCTGATGCTTCCGTGGTTGCAGCGCCTCGCTATGCCGACGGGTCGACTGGTTTTCGTGCGCACGCCCATCAAAAACCTGAGCCTATGGTCCTACTCCATCTATCTGAGCCACATCCCCGTGCTGTTCACGGTGTATGAACTGTTCGGCCGCACTCGAGAGAGCACTGCCGTGAACGTACTGTCAAAGGTCGTTGGTTTGGTGGCCTGCTTGGGGTTGTCGCGCTTCGTCTTCGTGCATTTCGAGCAGCGGATCACCAATATGCGGCCCTCCGAGCGCTGTTTGCGGCTACCCCGCGGCAGCCGGTCAGCTCTTTGACGAACTTTTGACGTGCCTCGGCCTTTGACGATTCGATGTCGATACTCGGGGTTGCAAGATTGATGGATCTCGATGGCAACCCGTCGAACACCAGTGACCTCGAGCTCAAGATGATCAAGGAGCCGATGGCGCTGCAGCCGGTCCGACTAGGCCGCTGCTTGTTCTCGCGCGGTCCCGTCGGAGGCGAACTGCTCTAGCGAGGCGCCAGCAGCCAATGCATCTTTCAGCCAGCGTGGGCGAGGGCCAAAGCCGCTCCATGTGTTTCCGCTGTCGTCCCGGTATTGCTGCGCCACACGCTTTGCAGGCGCCTTGGATTTGCGCTTGCGACTTGTCGTGGGTTGGGCGTCCGACGCGAAGCTCTCGAGTGAACTCCCGGCAGCCAGTGCATCGCGAAGCCAATGAGGACGAGGCCCCCGACCTGACCAGACGTTGCCTTTACCGTCTGAGTACTTTGCAGCGCTGGATTCTTTGGACGACTGCGTGGCACCCGCGTTCGCGGTCTTCCGTGAGATCGCCTTTGCTCGACCGAAACCCAATTGCTCGGCCGTCAGTCCGTAGTGCTCGATGGCGACTTTGATGCGTTGCACCACGCCGCTGATCTCTTGGGTCTTGAGCTTCTCGGCTTGCCGTTGGAGTGCCTCGATCTGTCGCTGGAGTTGTAAGTAGGTTTGGGCCATGTCTGAATCCTCTGGTATGTCGTGCGACTTCATTCTCGCAGCTGGACATTGTCATGCCCTTGACAGCAGGCCACTCGCGGAGGACGTCTGGCCCCAGTCATCGCCCGTTGATTCACCCAGCCGGAACCTGTCCAGCGCGCAGCATCCCGCCCAGCACCCGGTGCTTTGACTGTTCGATGTGCGCCATCATCCGCGCCAGTGCACCTTCGCCATCACCGTCGGCAAGCGCACGAAGGAATTCCAGGTGCTCGCGCATCGCGGGCACCACCTGAACCGGCCGCATGGAGTCCGCGTCGTAGCGGATCAGGCGGACATGCAAGCTGTTGACGCGATAGATCTCCGTCAGGATCTCGTTGCCGATGGCGTCCACCATCAGGTCGTGCAGACCCCAATCCACGGCCTGGGCGTCGCGTTCGAGGTCGTCGTCCGGAAGGGGCTTCATCGCCCGCGTCAAGATGGCCTCGTGCTGGTCGATCAACCGCTGGATGGTGTCCTGGCTGGCCACCCGCGCGAAATTGACGACGGCTTCGCGTTCGACCATCGCCCGGACCTGCCAAGCATTGCGGATGAGCTTCATGTCCACCGAGGCAATCTGGAGACCACGCTGCGGCACCGTCTTGATCAGCCCGGCTGCTTCGAGCCGCGGGATCAATTCGCGCACCGCGCCCAGCGGCATCTGCAGCAGTTCCACGAGTTCGCGTTGAGAGACGAACTGCCCCGGACGGATCCGCGCGTCGATGATTTGCTGCCGGAAACCTTGGTACGCACGGCTTCGCTGGTTCAGGTGTGCGCCATCGGTGCTGGCTGACGCGGCGGCTTTCCGGGGTGCCGCGGAGGCAGTGGCAGGGTGGTTCATGACACGGATGGTAAGGGCGGAACAAGGGTTGGCGCTCGCTTGGTGCACGACTAGGGTTAATACTGACATACAACTAACATGTCAGTGAGTTTATAGTTCGGTCCACCGCGACCTTCGCGCTTTGCCAACACACCTTCCACTGGAGCAACTTCATGGGTCTTGATCTCACCGGCGTCATTCCGCCTCTCGTCACGCCGTTCACCGCCGATGGCAGCATCGACGAAGTCGCCTTCCGAAAGGTGATCCGGTTCAACCTGGACAAGAAGGTCCATGGCGTCTGTCCGGGCGGCAGCACAGGCGAGGGCCACACCTTCACGGTCGACGAGTTCAAGCGCGTCATGGAAATCACGGCGTCGGAAGTGGCCGGCGAGGTGCCGATCGTGGCCGGCATCATCTCGAACAGCACGCGCGATGCCATCAACCGTGCCAAAGCCATCTCGCATCTGTCGATCGCAGCCCTGCAGGTGACACCGGTCCACTATCTCTTCAAGCCGGACGAGGAGGCGACCCACAACCACTTCAAGGCGCTCACCGAAGCGGTGGACGTCCCTGTCGTGATCTACAACGTGGTGCCTTGGAACTACCTGAACCCCGCGCAGATGATCCGCCTCATGAAGGAGTTGCCGGGCGTCCAGGGCATCAAGCAGAGCCAGGGCGACCTCAAGCTCATGGCCGACCTCCTGCTGGGGGTGCCCGAGGGATGCAAGGTCTTCTCGGCGGTGGACGCTTTGCTGTACTCGTCGTTCGCACTGGGCGCCCACGGCACGATCGCGGCGACGCCGGCTGCTCTTCCGGGTGTGTGCGTCACCTTGTGGGACGCGGTGCAGGCTGGCGACCACAAGAAGGGGCTCGAGATCCACACGGCGATGCTCACGTTCTGGAACGCGCTGGTGGGCGACAGCCTGCCGGCCAACATCAAGACCTCCATCACCTTGCAGGGTTGCAACGCAGGCCTGCCGCGTGCACCGATGCCAGCCACCAAGCCGGAGCAACTGAACCGCATCAAGGCAGCGATGGACAACGTGCTGCGCTTCGACAACTAAAGCGATAACGCTACTGGAGACAAAAATGACCATCCAACGCAGACAGATCCTCACGTTCGGCGCGCTCGCCGCGGCGGGCAGCGCATTGAGCACTTCGGCCTGGGCACAGGGTTTCCCGAGCAAGCCGGTGACGCTGGTCGTGCCTTTCGCACCGGGCGGCAACACCGACATCGTGGCCCGAACCGTGGCCGTTGCGCTCGGCAAGGTGCTGGGTCAGTCGGTTGTGGTCGACAACCGGGCAGGGGCGGGCGGCTCCATCGGTGCGTCGCAGGTGGCCCGCGCCGCGCCCGATGGCTACACGCTCCTGCTGTGCGGTGCCGGCGTGATCGTCACCGTTCCGGAGATGGTCAAGACGAACTACAGCCGGACCAACTTCGCACCGCTTGGCCTGGTCAACAAGAGTTCGATGGTGCTGCTGTCGCGCAAGAACGAAACACGGTTCCGCAACTTCAAGGAACTCGCAGCGTATGCGCGCTCTGGCGAGGGGAAACTGACGGCCGCGCATTCGGGGCCGGGCACGCCGAACCACCTGGCATTGCTGCAGCTGGAAAGTCTGTTGAAGACCAAGTTCACCATCGTCAGCTATAAAGGTTCCGGGCCCGCCCTGGTCGACCTGATCGGTGGCCAGATCGACGTGCATTTCGACCAGGTGCCGAGTGCGCTGCCGCATCTCAAGGGCGGAAATCTTCAGGCATTGGCGGTACTCGGCCCCACGCAGGACCCGCTGCTGCCGGGCGTGCAGACCGTTGCGGAACTGGGTTTCGGCAACATCGACGGCACGACCTATGTGGGCGTGCTCGCGCCGAGCGGCCTCCCCAAGGACGTGCAAGACAAGCTCGTGTCGGCGTTGGCTCAGGCCATCAAAGACCCGCAGACGGTCAACAGCGCCCGGGAACTGGGCAGCGTGGCGCTGTCCAGTACCCCGCAGGAATTCGCACAGATCCTGGAAGCCGAATACACATTGGCCGCCCAGGCCACGAAAGACGGTCGCCTGAAGGTCGACTGAAACCCCGATCCACGCGCCCATCCGGGCACCTCCGGCCGCCGCACGCGCCCGCCGGTATCCGGCTGCGCGTCTTCTCTTTGCAAAGGCTGCATTCCACGTGAAAAAGATCCTCAACGACCCGAACGCCTACGTCGATGAAATGCTCGAGGGACTCTGCCTCGCGCATCCCGAACTGCAACGTCGCGGCGACGGCGGCCGGGTCATCGTTCGCAGCCGCGGCGCGGTGCCCGGCAAGGTGGGCATCGTCACGGGTGGCGGCTCGGGTCACCTGCCGGTCTTCCTGGGCTACGTCGGAGAAGGGCTGCTCGACAGCTGTGCCGTGGGCAACGTGTTCGCCGGGCCACGGATGGACGACTGCATCGAGGCGATGCGCGCAGCCGACAGTGGCGCAGGCGTGCTGCAGCTGTACGGGAACTACGGCGGCGACCGCATGAACTTCGACATGGCGGCGGAAATGCTCGAGTTCGAAGGCATGGCGACGGCCTCGGTGCGTGTGTGCGATGACGTGGCCAGTGCCCCGGCCGCGCAGGGCGACAAGCGCCGCGGCGTGGCGGGGCTCGTGCTCGTCTACAAGGTGGCCGGTGCCAGGGCAGCCGCCGGTGGCACGCTGGACCAGGTCGCTGCGGTGGCCCGCAAGGCCAACGCGGCGTGCCGCTCGATCGGTGTGGCCCTGTCACCCTGCGTGGTCCCGGAATCGGGTCAGGCGTCTTTCGCCATCGATGAGGGCGATGTCGAGTTCGGGATGGGCATCCATGGCGAACCCGGTATCTGGCGCGGTCCGCTCAAGCACGCCGACGCACTTGCCGACGAGATGCTGGCGCATGTGCTGCCGGAGCTTGCGCTCGCGGCCGGCGACAGGGCGGCCGTCCTCGTCAACAGCGTGGGCGCCACGCCGGCGGAAGAGCTCTACATCCTGTACCGCCGTGTGGCGCAGGTGATGGCAGAGCGCGGCGTGACGGTGGTGCGCCCGATGGTGGGTCGCTATGCGACCTCGATGGAGATGGCTGGTGCTTCGCTGAGCGTGATGAAGCTCGACGCCGAGCTGGAAACGCTGCTGGCCGCACCGGCCGAATGCCCCTTCTGGAGCGTGCGCTGATGCTGGACGTTGCCGCCCTGACCGCCGCGCTGCCGCGCTGGTGTGCCGCGATGCACGACGCCATGGCCGAACTCAATGCGCTGGATGGCCGCCTTGGCGATGCCGATCTCGGCGTCACGCTCGACAAATGCGCCACGCTGGTGGAGCAGGCGCTGCCCGACATGCCCGACACGCTGGAGGGCGTGTTCAAGCGTTGCGCGCAAGCGACCGCCAAGGCATCCGGCTCCAGTTTCGGGACGCTGCTCACCGTCGCACTGATGACCGGTGCGAAGCGCTGCGCCGGTACGACATCGCTCGGGCGCACCGATCTTGCCGAACTGCTGACCGACATCGTGCATGTGCTGTCGGCGCGTGGCGGTGCGGCGCTGGGCGACAAGACGGTGCTCGATGGACTGCAGGCCATCGCGCAGGCACTCGCCACGGCGCCGCAGGATGCTGCGCTGCGGCCCGCCGCACGACAGGCCGCACGCGATGCGCTCGACGCCTTTCGCGACAAGCCCAACCGCATGGGGCGCGCCCGCATGTTTGCCGACAAGACCATCGGCCTGGACGACCCCGGCATGGTCGCCTTGCAGCGCATGGTCGACGCCGTCTGACTGGCCAGCGAAGCCAAACAAATCTGGAGACAAAAAATGCTTGGACAAGTGGTTGTCAGCGGCCTGGCCATGGGCTGCATCTACGCGCTGATCGCACTCGGCTACGCCTATGTGTGGAACACGATGGCGATCGTCAATTTCGCCGCAGGCGAATTTTTGACTTTCTCGGCTTTCGTGTTCATCGCGACCTTCACGGTGAGCCTGCAACTGCCGTTCTGGCTGGCCGCACTGGCGACGGCGGCCGTCATGGCGGTGCTCGGTGCGCTTTTCTCGCGGCTGGTGTTTGCGCGCCTGCAGCGGCAAAAGGCACTGGTGGCCATCATTGCCACGGTGGGCTTCGGCATCTTCCTGAAGGAGCTCGCCCGCATCATCTACGGCCCCGAGCCGCTGCTCTACGCCAGTCCTTTCGGGGATGGCGTGGTGGAAGCGGCCGGGCTGCGCATCCCGGTGCAGCAACTCGTGATCATGGTGGTGGTCGTCGTGGTCATGGCGCTGCAGTACCTGGTGCTGCGGTACAGCATGATCGGAAAAGTGATGCGCGCGACGGCGCTGGATCGCGAGACGGCACTGCTGATGGGCATTCCGGTCAACCGTGTGCTTGCGGGCACCTTCGCGTTCTCATCCGTGCTCGCAGCCCTTGCCGGCATCCTGCTGGCACCGCTCTTCTACGTGACGACCGAGATGGGCACGCTGGTCGGCCTCAAGGGGTTTGTCGCCATGATCATCGGTGGCTTCGGAAGCGTGCCGGGCGCCATCCTGGGCGGCGTGCTCCTGGGCGTCATAGAGAACGTGGGTGCCTTCACGATCTCCTCGACCTACAAGGATGCGATCGCTTTTGCAGTGCTGCTGGTGTTCCTGCTGGTGCGTCCGCAGGGATTGCTGCCCGAACGCAACGCTGACCGGGCCTGAGGACATCGTCATGACAAGGACCTGGATGCGCCCTCTGGCGTGGCTGCTGGTGCTGATGGCGCTTGCGCTGCCCTTCCTGCTCGACCTCAACATCTACTACCTGCACGTGCTCAATCTGACGTGGATCTTCGCGATTGCCGCGTTGGGTCTGCAGGTGGCGACCGGAATCACCGGCCAGATCGTGCTCGGCCAGGCAGCGCTGGTGGGCTTCGGGGCCTATGCGACGGCCCTGTTCATGATGTGGCTGTCCATGCCGTGGTTCGTTGCGCTGCCAGCTGCGATGGTGCTGACCGCCGGGGTTGGCGTTTTGCTCGGCGCTGTGAGCACGCGGATCAAGGGCCACTATCTGGCCATCGTGACTCTGGCGCTCAACGAGATCTTCCGGATGGTCGCGCTCAACGAAGAGTGGCTCACCGGCGGTCCGATGGGCATGCGCGATATCCCCACCCTGAACATCCCGGCACTGGGCGACCATCTCGACAGGCAGCTGTACTTTCCGCTGCTCGGGGTGTGTCTGGCCGCCTACGCCTTGATGGTCTTCTTCTATCGCACGCGCATCGGTCGCAGCATGCGCGCGGTGCGGGATGACGAGATTGCGGCCGAGGCCATGGGCGTTGACTCGCGACGCGTCAAGACCATCGCGTTCGTCGTGTGCAGCACGTGGGCGGCATTGGCCGGTGGCTTGTACGTGCTGCTGGTCGGCTTCACGGCGCCGAGCAACTTCACCGTCTTCGAGAGTATCAAGATGATGCTGATGGTGGTACTTGGCGGTCTCGGCTCGATCGCAGGAACCTTCCTGGGCGCGCTGGTGATCACGGTGTTGCCCGAAGCGCTCCGCGGCCTTCAGACTTATTACCTGGCAGCGTTCGGTATCGGTGTGGTGGTCATCCTGCTGGTGGCACCGCGTGGCCTCGGTGTCGTGGGCGACTGGCTACTCGGTTCCTTCCTGACCGGCGAGCGCAAGCCGGTGGACAACGCGCCGGCCACGCCGCTGAACCTGACGGCAGCCGCCATGGCGGCCAGCACGGCGCTGACGGGTCACCCCCATGCAGGGCCTTTGGGCGAAACACTCCTGCGTGTGCGCAGCGTGTCGCGCGCCTTCGGCGGCGTCAAGGCCCTGAATGACGTGAGCTTCGAAGTCCGCCGTGGCGAGATCCTCGGGCTCATCGGACCCAACGGCTCGGGCAAGTCGACCCTGATCAACGCTTGTTCCGGCACCGTCGCCGTCGAAGGCACGATCGAACTGGGCGGCGACCGGATCGACAACCGGCCCCCCTGGACCATCCACGGCCATGGCGTCGCGCGCATCTTTCAAAACGTCCGACTCTGGGAATCGATGACGGTGCTGGAAAACGTCATGGTCGCTTACCGCGCACCCCTCGGCCAGTTGGGGTCGCGCGAAGCGCACAGTCGCTCGGCGGCGCACGAGGCGCTCACCGGCATGGGCGTCGGCCACCTGGCGCATCGGCGGGCAGGCGACCTGTCCTTCGGTCAGAGCCGGCTGGTCGAGATGGCACGCGCGGTCGTCAACAAGCCCCGCCTGTTGTTGCTCGACGAGCCGGCCGCGGGTCTGCGGGGCGGGCTGATCCTGGAACTCTCTCAGATCCTGCAGCACTTGCGCTCGCAGGGCATGTCGATCCTGGTCGTTGAACACCGTATCAAGCTCGTGATGAGCATGTGCGACCGCATCGTGGTGCTGAACCTCGGCGACAAGATCGCCGACGGCACGCCGGCGCAGGTCATGGACATGCCTGCCGTCATCGAGGCCTACCTGGGCGAACGGGTGCCCGAGGAAGCACCGCAGCCCCTGCGGCATCCCCCAGTCACCGTCTGAACCCGATCTTGCAACCACTGGAGACAAAACCATGAAGAACGAACGTATGGCCTTCTCACGCTATCGCTGGGTGGCCGCTGCCGCTCTGGCGATGTCCATGCCGGCGATGGCTGACGCCCTGATCGGTGTCTCATTGCCGCAGACCGGCCCAAAGGCACTGGTGGGCCGCAATTTCAAGCAGGGTGTTGAACTGGCGATCAGCGAAATCAACGCCACCGGCGGCGTCCTTGGCAAACCGCTGGAGGTGGTGTTCGAAGACGATCAGGGCGACAACCCGAACGGCGCGATCAACGCGGTCAACAAGATCATGCAGGTGAGCAAGGTGCCGGTGATGATCGGGCCTCACTACTCGGTGACGCAGATGGCCACGCAAAAGACCTACTGCAACGGCAAGGTGGTCTCTGTCACCGGCGGCACGTCGGTCGCCATCACACAGAGCGGCTGCAACTATGTGATCCGGACGCGCTCGGACGACGACGTCCAGGCCAAGGCTCTCATCGCCTACGCACAGAAGGAGCTGAAGGCAGGCGAGAAGACCGCTGTTTTCTATGCCAACGATGATTTTGGAAAATCAGGCCAGGCGCGTGTCGTCGCGCAGATGGCAGCCCTCGGCCTCAAGCCGGTGGCCGTGGAAAGCCACAACCCGAGCGACAAGGACTATTCCGCACAGTTGGCCAAGTTGCAGAAGTCGGGCGCCGAGCTCGTGATCCTGTGGGCCCATGACACCGACGCGGCGCTGATCCTGCGGCAGGCCAAACAGTTCGGGCTGCCTTTCAAATTCGCTGGCGCCGTGCTGTCCGAAGAAGCCTTCCTCAAGCTCGCCGGCACCGCCGCCGAGGGTTCGATGAGCGCGTCCTACTTCGTGCCGACCGATCCGAATCCAGCGGTCCAGGCCTTCGTGAAGAAGTACGAAGCGAAATTCAAGATGGCGCCCGATGTCTGGTCGGCCACCTATTACGACGCGACCATCCTTGCAGCGCGTGCGATCAACGAGGCCAAGTCGACCGACGTCGGAAAGATTCGTGCTGCCTTCTCGACGGTTAGCTACAACGGACTCCTTGCCGACTACAAGTGCGACAAGGCCGGGGACTGCAACAAGCAGGTCAATATCGTCGAGATCAAGGGCGGTCAGCCGATCGTGCGCTCGGCCGTCAGGTTCTGACGGTGGACGCGGAGATCATCACCATGCAAGCGGACCTTCCCAGCTCGGTGGTCACCGAGTGCCCTGAACTCGAGCTCTCGCACGTCGACGTGTTCTACGGGAAGGTGCAAATCCTGTTCGACCTGTCGATCCGCGCCTATTCGGGTCAGATCGTGGCGGTGATCGGTGCCAATGGCGCCGGCAAGTCCACCACGCTGAATCTCATCGTGGGTCGCCTCAAACCAGGGGCTGGCCGCGTCACTTACCGCGGCGAGAGCATCGTCGACCATTCGGTTGAGCAGATCGTCGCGGGGGGTATTGCCTGCGTGCCGCAACGTCGCCGCATTTTTTCGACGCTCAGCGTCAAGGAGAACCTCGAAGTCGGCGCCTATGTCCGGCGCCATGACAAGGGCGCGGTCAGCGCGACACTCGACGAGGTGTACGAGCTGTTCCCCGTGCTCAAGCGCAAGGCCACCGAGATGGGCGGCGTGCTGTCGGGCGGCGAGCAGCAGATGCTCGCGATCGCACGGGGCCTCATGGCCGGCCCGCGCATCCTGCTGCTCGATGAGCCGTCGATGGGTCTGTCTCCCAAGCTGACGACGGCGATGTTCATCGACATCCGGCGCATCGCCCGCGCCGGGCGTACCGTGGTCATCGTCGAGCAGAACGCATTCGCCGCACTCAGCGTGGCCGACTACGGCTACGTGCTCGAGGGCGGACGGATTGCTCTCGAAGGCACGGCGGCGCAGTTGCTGCACGACGATCACGTCCGCGACGCCTACCTCGGCGCCTGACGCCCCGAAAGAGAGCACGATGGCATTTCATCAGACCCTCGAGCAAACCGCCGTGGCGGTCGATGCACTCCTGCCGGCCCTTCGCGATTTGCTCGGCGACCGTGCTGTCACGTCGGTCGCTGTGCGGGCGCACCATAGCCACGGTGAGGGGCTTCCCGATCCCGGGCAGCCGGACGTGGTGCTGTTCCCATTGACCAATGAAGAGGTCGCAGCGGCGGTGCGCCTTTGTCATGGCGCCGCTGTTCCGATCATTGCGTTCGGCAGCGGAACGTCGATGGAAGGCCACGTTGCCGCGATCCATGGTGGCGTCTGCATTGATCTCTCGCGCATGGATCAGGTGCTGGAAGTGTCGACCGATGCGATGGACTGTCGCGTGCAGGCCGGTGTGACGCGCGAACAACTCAACGAACACTTGCGTGCCAGCGGTCTCTTCTTCGCCGTCGACCCCGGTGCCAATGCCTCCCTGGGTGGAATGGCCTCGACGCGAGCTTCCGGCACGGCGGCCGTGCGCTACGGCACGATGCGCGAAACGGTCATGGGTCTCACGGTCATAACGCCGGATGGCCGCATCGTGCGAACGGGCACACGCGCTCGCAAATCCGCTTCGGGATTCGACCTCACGCGACTGTATGTCGGCAGCGAGGGGCTACTTGGCATCATCACCGAGGTGCAGCTGCGCCTGTACGGCCTGCCGGAGCAGGTCGTCGCCGCGGTGTGCCAGTTCGACAGCTTGCGTGCCGCCATGGACACCGTGATCTCGACACTCCAGCTGGGCGTGCCAGTCGCGCGCATCGAACTGTTGAACGACGTGCAGATGGACGCCTGCATTCGCTATTCCAAGCTGGACGAGTTCGAGGCGCGGCCGACCCTGTTCGTCGAGTTCCACGGCAGCGAATCTGCGGTGGCAGAGCAGGTGGAAATGGTGCAGGCGCTCGCCAACGACCACGGTGGGAGCGGTTTTCGCTACGCCTATCGTCCCGAAGAACGTTCGCGCCTCTGGAAGGCACGGCACTCGTGCTATCACGCCAACCTGGCGATGCACCCCGGATGGTGTTCTATGGGAACGGATGCCTGCGTGCCGATCTCTGCGCTGGTCGATTGCATCGCCGAAACCGAAGCCGACATTCGCGAAAGCGGCTTGTATGCCCCGATCGTCGGCCATGTTGGCGATGGCAACTTCCATCTTGGAATCATCTATGACGACAAGGACCCGACCGCGCGTGCAAAGGCCGAGTCATTGGCCGAGCGCGTCGCGCTGCGTGCCATCCGGATGGGTGGCACTTGCACCGGCGAACATGGGGTAGGTCTGCATCGGATCGACCAGATCGAAGTGGAACACGGCGAGGCCATTGCATTGATGCGCGACGTGAAGCGCGCACTCGACCCGCTCGGCATCATGAACCCCGGAAAGATGCTTCGTATGTAGTGCGGGGCATTCGTTTTTCAAGCGCAAACCCTGTCAATGCGGTGCTTCAGGGTTCATAAAGTCGACCAGTTGCCGCCACGCCCCGAACGGTCCTGCGATCGGGCACATCAAGCCGAGCGGCTCGAGCATGTAAAGCGGCCGTAGCTTCAACTCGCGCAGCGAACCGGCATCGAGGAGGGGCCGCACGAAGTTAAGCGGCAGGAACGACAGTAGGTTCTCTCGCTGCGAGAGCCACCACAACATGGCGGTCGAGCGAGTGACGACCGGATAGGTGCGGATCGGGCGAGGCAGGTTCGCGGTCAGTTCGTCGAATCGCTCACGGGCGGCCGAACCCGTGGGGGCGAGCAGCCAGGTCTCGTTGGCGAGTTGCGGCCAGCCCAGGGAACGCTTGCGCGCCAGCGGATGATCGGCCCGCGCCAAGACCGCGAAACGATCTTCGCGCACCGGCATGAAGTGCCAGCCTTCCGGGATCGCGGGAGGCCGTCGGCATGCCACGAGATCCGCCTCGCCACGCGCGATGGCCAGCAGCTGATCGTCCCCTTCGGCTTCCGAGAGCTGGACGGTGACATCCGGATGCCGTTGTGCGAAGCGAGGCAGCACGTCGAGCAGGAGCCCGTTCATCGCGCCGACCGAGGCGACGAGGCGGATGGCGCCACCGATGCGCTGCCGTCGCGCGGCGACGACCTCGGCGCCGTCGGCGACGCCGATCAACATGCGACGCGCAACGGGCAAGAGGTCTTCGCACGCCGGCGTGGGCCGCACGCCGCGCGCATGCCGCTCGAAGAGCTGAACTTCCAGCAGCCGCTCCAGGTACGCGAGGCCCTGGGTCACCGACGACTGCGTCATGCCGATCGAGTCCGCCGCTCGCTGGAGGCTGCCCAGCTCTGCCACTTTCAAGAGGATCTGCACATGCCGAAACTTGCCGCGCGCGAGCAGGCGGTTCAAGAGGACGGATGCGTCATGGCTCAAGGTATCGGCAAGTCTAATGGGAGGGCGACGTTTTTAATTGGTCGCCGATGGCTTGCCCACGGATGATGACGACTTCACAAATAGCGGGCAGCAAGCCACGCGACAGGAGACAAAAAATGAAAAAACCATGGCTGCTGCTCGCGGTTGTCTGTTGCCTGCTCGGCGCCTTTCCGGCCCATGCGCAGGACGAGGTCTGGCCGTCGAAGCCGATCCGGGTGATCGTGCCGACCCCGCCCGGCGGCGCCTACGACCGCACCATGCGACCGCTCGCACAGGAGCTGGCGTCGTTGCTCAAGCAACCGGTGGTGATCGACAACAAGCCCGGCGCCGGCAACATCATCGGCGCCCAGGCGGGCGCCACGGCCGCGCCCGACGGCTACACGCTCACGATGACGGGCATGGTGAACACGATCGCCCAAGGCCTGTACGACAACGTGCCCTTCAACATCGTCAACGACTTCGCCCACGTCGCCATGATCGGCGGCGGCGCGCAGTGGCTGGTGGTCAACAGCCAGTCCGGCATCGAGTCCTTCGCCGATCTGATCGCCCGCGCCAAACGAGAGCCGGGCGCGATCAACTACGCGAGCTCGGGCGCCGGCAGCACCGGCCATCTCGTGATGGAACTGCTGCAGAAGGCGACCCACACCTCGTTCGTGCACATCCCCTACAAGGGCGGCGCGGCCGCACTGATGGATGTGCTGGGAGGCCAGGTCGCTGTCACCGTGATTCCGTTGAGCGGTTCGATGCCATACATCCAGAGCGGCAAGCTCAAGGTGCTGGCGGTGTCCAGCCCGAAGCGCAGCCCCGAGCTGCCTCAAGTTCCGACCTTCGAGGAGCTGGGCTACAAGCAGCTGACCGTGATCTCGTGGGTGGGCCTGTCGGCACCGAAGAAGACGCGGCCCGAGGTCGTGCGCAAGGTCAACGAAGCCGTGCGTGAAGCGATGACGAGGCCGGAGGTGCAAAAGAAGCTCGACGCCGAAGGCATCACGCCAATGACGATGACGTCCGACGAATTCACGCGCGTCGTCAAGAGCGATACCGAGCGCTGGGGTGCACTGACGCGCAGCCTGCAACTCAAGGCCAACTGAGACCCGAGCCCATACCCAATGCCTTTTGTCACATCGAACAAGCGCGACATCTACTACGAGCGCCACGGCGCCGGCCCGGCGATCCTGTTCCTGCACGGAGCCGGCTCGAACGCCGCCACCTGGTGGCAGCAATTGCCGGCCTTCACGCCGCAGTACACCTGTCTCACGATGGACATCCGCTGCTTCGGTCGTTCGGTGGCGCCGCCGGAGGAGTTCTCGCTGGAGCTCTTCGTCGGCGATGCCTTGGCGGTGCTGGCGCGCGAAGGCATCGAGCGCGCAACAGTCGTCGGCCAATCGCTCGGCGGGATGATCGGGCTGCGGCTCGCGCTGCGCCATCCGGAGCGCGTCGCCGCGTTCGTCGCGTGCGACACGTCGCTGGCCATCGACCACCCGACGCTGGTCGACAGCATCGAGCGGCGCTTCAAGACAGTTTCCGCGGTGAGCATCGAGCAGCGCTCGCTGGGCGCCTGGTTCTTGAAGGCGCAGCCCGCGCTTGCAGCGCTTTACGCGCAGATCAACCACTTCAACCCGAGCGCGCACAGCATTGCGCCCGAAGTCTGGCGCGAGGCCGTGCTGCGCCTGAACCGGCCCGAGAACCTGCTCGCCGTCGCAGCGCTCGACCAGCTGGCTTGCCCGACGATGTTTCTCGTTGGCGCTGAAGACCCCATTGTTCCGTCGACGGTCATGCGCGAACTCGGCCAGCGCCTGCCAGGGAGCGAGGTCGTCGTCGTCGAGGAGGCCGCGCACTCCGCCTACTTCGAGAAGGCGCCGGAGTTCAACCAAACGGTGCTCGACTTCTTGAGACGGCGCGTCGATCACTCGGTCTGCTGTGCAGCGAATGGCTGCCCTTAACTCTACAGGCGATGCCAAACCGATCACCGACGGCATGAACGTCCATACACTGGCTCTGGCCGGCGCGGTAGCAGCATCGACCGGCGCGAATCCGGCAGCCCGTAGTTGCGATGGCGTAGGGTGAACACGCCAACGACCGCTCATGCGTGGCGATCCGGCACGTGCGCTGGCCGAGGTGGCGCTGATCGTGCGCCGCTGCCGGAGTGGTCATCACCAGCGTGAGGCCCGCCGGCCACGGATGCAGGCGGCCACACGGGCCGGGCCAATCCCTTGCCGTGCAACCGCGCCGGCACTTTTTGTCCTTCGCCGTTGATGTACCGCAGGCCTTTCCGGTGCGTGACTTCTTGTCTTTCTCCCGTTCGATCAACATGCTTGGATGGGACAGGGCTCCAAGGTGGACTGCACGTTCAGCAGCATGGCGACCATGTTCGCCATGCCGCAGAAGGCGACGAGCTCTGCGGTGCCCTGCTCGCCGAATTGATGCATGGCGTCAAGCAGGGCGTCGTCGGAAACATGTTGGGCATCCGCGAGCGACGCATAGAAGCGTCCAGCGATTTCCAGCGCACCGCCATCCGTCGGAATGCCGCCCGAAGCGATGGTGTCGATCATCGACGCGGTGACGCCCGCAGCCAATGCCTTGTCGGCATGCGTCTGCCATTGATGGCGGCACTTTTGCCGATGGGCCGTCATGAGGAAGATGGCTTCCAACACGGATCGAGGCAGCGTGCCGGTCCAGAGTTCGGTAGACAACTGCTCGAACAGATCCGCCACGCGAGGACTGCCGAGGAGCGGCAGATAGGGGGCGGGAACCCGGCCGCGGCGCGCCTTGATCAGGTCGTGGGCCGCCCGCTGCACCGCGGTGCGCAGGGCGTTCCGCGTCCCAGGAAACCGGGTCTGTCGATGCACATCCGTGGGCTTGTCTTCAGGCATTGGGCTTGATGTTGCCGGCCTTGACGACAGCCGCCCATTTGTCGATCTCCTGCCGGATGCGCGCCCTGAACTCCTCGGCGGTACTGCCCACCGGGACGAATCCCAGCTCCATCAGCTTCTGGTGCAGCGGCCCGGCACGGACGGCGCCTGCGGCTGCGGACGACAGCAGGGCCACCGTGCTGGGCGGCAGCTTGGCCGGGCCGATGAGGCCGAAGATCGGTGTCGCGTCGACGCTCGGCATGCCTGCCTCCTGCATGGTCGGGACGTCGGGCAGCTGGGGGGCGCGCCGCGCTCCTGTGACCGCGAGCGCGCGCACCGTTCCCGCCCGGATGTGATCGACCATGGTCGGAACCGTGGTGAATCCGAACTGGATGTGTCCCGCGAGCAGGTCGTTCAACACCGTACCGCCGCCGCGGTACGGCACATGGTTGATGTCGATCGAGGCAGCTTTGCGCAGTTGTTCGCCGGCCAGGTGCGGCGCACTGCCCACACCGGCCGAGCCGTAGTTGAACCCACCGGGTTTCTTCTTCGACAGCGCCACGAATTCGGCGACGGTGGCCGCGGGCACCGCGCTGTGCACGATGAGGACCAACGGCGCGGACGCCATGAGGGAGATCGGCGCGAAGTCCTTCTCCGTGTCGTAAGGCAGGGCAGCGCCCAGCAGCCCGGGGTTGATCACGAAGGCCGTGTCGACGAAGCCGAGCGTCTGGCCGTCCGGCGGCGCGGTGGCGATGGCGCGCGTACCGATCTG
Organism: Variovorax sp. J2L1-78; assembly: GCF_030317205.1. Classification (NCBI taxonomy): domain Bacteria; kingdom Pseudomonadati; phylum Pseudomonadota; class Betaproteobacteria; order Burkholderiales; family Comamonadaceae; genus Variovorax; species Variovorax arabinosiphilus. The sequence continues at coordinate 195,322 of NZ_JASZYB010000001.1, forward strand.
CGTCCCGGCGCCGCCGCGGTTGTCGACGATCACCGGTGCCTTGGTCGCGGGCTCCAGCGCCTGGGCCATCAGTCGGCCGAGCGTGTCGGTCGCTGCACCGGGCGGGTAGGGCACGATGAGTCGGACGGCCGGCTTGGTGTCCGCGATCGCGCGCGGCACTGCGCCGAGCGAAGCCATCAGCGGGAATGCGGCGCCGCCGAGGATCAGCGTGCGCCTGTTGGTTTTCGGCATGGTGGTCTCCTGAAATTTGTTAGCCGATGTGGCGGACGAAGCCGCTGTCGAGCAGCGCGGGGTCCGGATCGGCGCCCAGGCCCGGCGCATCCGTCAATTCAAAGGCGCCGTCGATGCAGGGGATGGTTTCGCCGTAGGGGGTGAATCCGAGATCGCAGAACAGGCGCTCGACATGGACCTCGTCCTCCTGCGCCGCCAGCATGTGCAGCGTCGCCAGCAGTCCGGGTCCGAAGAACGCGGACTGCGGTGCGCAATGCACGTCGGTGCCGGCGCACTCGCGCGACAGCCGCAGCAGCGTGGTGACGCCGCCCGACTTGATCGCGCTGGGCTGCAGGAAATCGGCGCCGCCCGCCCGGGCGATGAAGCTCAGCTCATGCACACTGCTGGCGTTTTCCCCCACCGCCGTCGCCACGCCGGTCTGCGCGCGCAGGGCCTGCAGCGCGTCGATGTCTTCGGGAGGCCAGATCGGTTCCTCGATCCACCGCAAGTCGAATGCGGCCATGGCGTCCACGGCCTCGGTCGCCTGGTCGGCCGTCCATGCGCAGTTCGTGTCGACCATCAGCGGCACGTCGGGCCCCATCGCCCCGCGCGCGGCAGCGACTGCATCCAGTGTCTTCTCGTGGAGCTTCACCTGGTCGAAGCCTGCCGCGAGGGCGCGATCCACGTTCTTCTGCACCAGCGCCTTGTCGCCGTAGTACTGGAGCAGCGACGCGTAGGCCGGAATACGGGTGCGCCGCGCTCCGCCAAGCAAGGCATGCAATGGGAGTCCAGCCATCTTGGCCTTCAGGTCCCACAAGGCGATGTCGACGCCGCTCAGGGCATGCAGGATGGGGCCCGAGCGGCCCATGTTGTGCAACGTGCGTTCCAGCGATGCCATGAGCGTGGCGTCCATCGCGTCGCGACCGATGGCGAGCGGGGCGATGCGGCCGCGGAAGACGGCTGACAGCGCATCGAGTTCGGCGCCGTACGACTCGCCCCAGCCGACCAGGCCGTTGTCGAGTTCCACGCGGACGAGCCCGCTGTCCAGCGTGGTGCGGGGGCGCCCGGCAAACAGCGGTGCAGGCGCGCCGTGGTCGAAGGGCAGTCGAAGCTGGAGGCATTCGACGGAGCGGATGGTGGAGGACATCGGATCGTCTCGGGAATTTAATTTGGTAGCGCTACCAAGATCGATCGTACGACGACATCGCCGCCACCGTACGCGGGTTTCTATCTAGGCGCTTTCGCGTGGGACGATGGAAAAACCGACATCGACCCGGGCGTGGTCGACGTCGAGGCCTTGGCTGCGGCGCACGATGAACTGCGCCGCGAGCTGGCCGATGCGTGTGCTGTCGATGCGGACGGTCGTGAGCGATGGCGACACGTCCGCGGCGAAGTCGAGATCCCCGAAGCCGATCACGGCGATGTCCTGCGGCACGCGCAGACCGCGGGCCCCTGCCTCGGTCACGACGCCCAGCGCGAGCACATCGGAACTGCAGAAGACCGCGTCGGTCCGGGGTTCGCGCTGCAGCATCTCGCGCAGGGCATCTCGCCCGCTGCGTACCGTCGCTGGCGCGACCACGGTCTCGACCACGACGGTGCTCGCGGGGACGCCCTCGGGGCGGTTCAGCGCGGCATCGGCGAAGGCGCGCGCGCGGCGGGCGGCGCGCTCATGGTTGCCGCCGACGAAGCCCAAATGGCGATGGCCGCGCTCGATCAGAAAAGACGCCACGGTCGCGGCAATGGCTTCGTGCGAAAAGCCGACCAGCATGTCGATCGGGTCGGCCACCATGTCCCATGTCTCCACCACGGGGATGCCGGACGCTGCCAGGCGCCGTCGACCCGCGGGGGAGGGCACCACGCCGCCGAGCACGATGCCGTCCGGGCGGCGCCCGATGATGGCCTCGAGCAGCGCATCTTCTTCCTGTGTGCCATAGCCGCTCTGACCGAGCATCAACTGGTGATCGTGTGCCGCCAGTTCGGCGATGAGCGACTGGACCATGCCCTGGAACACCGGTCCCGCGATCGAGGGAACGACCGCGGCGACCAGGCGACTCCGTCGGGACGCAAGGCTTCCGGCGATCCTGTTGGCCACATAGCCCGTCGCGTCGACCGCTGCGCGGACCTTTGCGAGGATGCTGGGCGACACCTGGTTCGGGGCGTTCAGTGCCCGGGACACGCTCATGGCCGAAACCCCCGCCAATCGTGCAACCTCCAAGAGGGTGGTGCCGCCCGATGCGCGCCCACGCCGCGTGGGCAACGACGCGGACGCAGGTGGCGCGGCGCTGGGCGGTTTCTTCGAAGGGGCCGGCATGCGAGAGAGGCGAGTAGGGGTTCGAAAAGCTTACTCGGTTCCAGAGCCGCACCGGGGCGCACCTGCGCACGCCTGGCAAGTGCCGGGCCGGCCGTTATAGTGCGCTCCCAACCACCATGACAGATCGTCTCCTCCAGCCTCGCCATCCGAGCGTCACCGTGATGGATGTCGCCAAGCTGGCCGGGGTGTCCGCAATGACGGTGTCCCGGGTGTTCAACGCGCCGCACTCGGTCCATGCGAAGACACTGGCCAAGGTGCAGGCTGCGGTCGCGTCGACCGGCTACGTGCCCAACCGGGGCGCCGGCGGGCTGCGCTCGAGCAAGACACGCCTGGTGTCGGCGGTGGTGCCGACCCTCTCTGGCCCCGTCTTCCTGGAGACGGTCGAAGCGCTCAACTCGCGCTTGCAGCAGCAGGGCTATCAGCTCATGGTCGGGCAGAGCGGGTACAACAGTTCCACCGAAGACGAGTTGGTGCGCGACATCATCGGGCGTCGGCCCGACGGGATCGTGCTCACGGGCGTCCTGCCCAGCGCGTTGGGCCGCCAGCGGCTTCTGGCGGCAGGCATTCCCATCGTCGAGACCTGGGACGTGGCGCTCGACCCGATCGACATGCTGGTCGGCTTTTCCCACGAGGCGGTCGGACGCAGCGTGGCTGATTTTCTTCTGCAGAAAGGTCGACAGCGTCTCGCACTGATCGGTGGCGACGACCCCCGCTCGGTCCGTCGCGCCGAGGCGTTCAAGGCGGCGGTCCAGGCGCAGGGCGCTGCGGCCCCGATCACGCACCTGGTGCCTGCGCCTACCAAGCTCAGTGATGGCCGGCGCGCATTGCGCTCGATCCTTCAATCGAATCTTGCGATCGATGGCGTCTTCTGCAGTTCCGACATGCTGGCACTGGGCGTCCTCACCGAGGCGCGCGTTGCCGGCATCGACGTTCCTGCCGACCTGGCCGTCGTCGGCTTCGGTGATCTGAACTTCGCGGCGGACCTCGATCCTGCGTTGACCACCGTGCGCATCGATGGGCGCCGCATCGGTCAGATCGCCGCGGACTGCATCGTCGAGCGGGCCGCTGGGCGGCGTCCGGCCGAGATGGTCGTGGACGTCGGCTTCACGATCGTCCGACGCGCCAGCGCCTGAGGCGCGGCGGGAAACGTCCGCCTCGGGGTCAGTGCGCATGCCCGCGATGGGCCTGTCCGGACGGTGGCTCGTCCTCATGTTCATGGTCGTCGTGCGGCGCCACCCCTTCCCGGGACTTTCTGAGCCACATCCGGGCAAGCACAGGGTCCCGAGGGACGCCTGTGCCGCTTTCGTAGGCCCGCCCCAGCGTGCGCTGCGCCTGGGGGTTGTCGGCGTCCGCTGATCGTTTCAACCAGACCATGGCCGTGGCCATGTCCTTGCGAGCGCCTTGTCCCGACATGTGGCTGGCATACAGCTCGTACTGAGACTTCGCTGCACACCGATCGGATCGGGTGGCGGTTCTTCGGTACCACTTGTACGCTTCGCGGGCATCCTTCGCGACGCCGCCCAGGCCGAGCCTGTGGAAGTCGCCCAGCATGCATTGGGCAATCACCGAGCCGTTGTTCGCGGCACGCCTGAACCAGGGATACGACTTCGCGGGGTCCTTGGGTGTGAGGCTGTTGCCATTGAGGTAGAGGAAACCGATATCGACCTGCGCCGGCAGATGCCCGTGCGTTGCGGCGCGCTCGAGATACTTGAACGATTCGCGCAGGTCCAGCGCCTGACCGGTGCGGCCACCGTAATGGTTGGCTACTTCGTACTCCGCCTTTGCAAATCCCTGTCCGGCGGATGCGGTGTAGAGCGTGAGCGCCCGCGGCCGGTCCATCGGGACACCGTTGCCATCGGCGTACTTTCGCCCCAGCTCGTACTGCGCTTGCGCATCCCCCGCGCTTGCGCGCGACGACAGCGTCTCCACGCGCAGCTCGGCCGAAGAGGCCAGGGCGGCCGTCGCCGGAGGAGACGTCGCGGTCTGCCCGGATGCAGCTGCCGTTGCGCAGAGCAGCAGCGCGGCCGCGAACGAACACGCCAGTCTGGACGAGGGCGGTTTCATGGTCATGGCTGATCGAGCGCCCGCGACGCTTGTGCAGGAGCACACGGCATCACGGGCTTTCTGCTCCTGGAGCTATTGGAAGGTCTGAGTGACGTTCGTGGGGACCACGATCTCGCTGGCACGGGTCAGTGAGATCGTCTTCGTTTGACCCTTGCCGATGGTGGCCAGCACGGCCTGAGCGTCGGCCAGGGAATTCAGGCGCTGGGTGCGCAGGTACTCCGGCGGGTGAAAGGTCCCCTTCTCCGCGTGGACCGATTCGACGGGGCCACCCTTGTAGACGATGGATGCATTCAGCCCCGGGCTGAACTGGGTGAATCCTTCGGGGATGTAGCCCTTGTAGGCCGTGTCCTGAACGTCGATCGCCACCTGGACGTAGTAGCCGCCCGGGTCGTTCACGTACTGGTCGGTCGAGGTCGTGATGCCGTTGGCCAGCAGCGGAAATCTCGGGTTCTTGTTCTGCGGTCCGACAAAGCCCTGGATGATCTTCCCGTCGTCGAGGAGCCTGGCCGATACCGCCGTCAGGCCGGCTTCGCGACCTGGCTTGAAAGGCCCGGAGGTTTCGATGCTCTTGTACGTGGCGTTCGCGGCATCGCTCGCGGCATACGAGGCGACCGAGCGTCGCTTCTCGAGCTGGTTGGAGAACTCGCCCGTGAGATTGACGCCACCGATCGCCGGCGAATCGAACACCTTCGACCGCATCGCATCCATCATGGTCAGTTGGGCGCCTGCATTCGCCGGGTCGCGGTTGTAGGCCTTGAGCGCCTGATAGACCTCGACGATCGGGAACTGGTTGGTGTGCTGCGGTGCGACGAAGTCCACGTCCAGCGTGTTCTGCAGGTAGCTGAAGCCATGCTGGAACGAGAGCCGCAGCCAGCCGTTGGCGGCGGTCGGGCTGTTGAGACCGTTGAAGCCATAGCCCCCGTGATAGCCGAAGGTGTAGAACTTTCCGTCGTCCGGGTTCTTCACCTTGAACAGCATGTTGGTGCTTCCCGGCGTGTGCCCCGGCGACCAGATGACCATGATCTGAACGTTCCCGTAGTCGTACCACTTGTCGTACTCGTACGAATGGGACACGCGCTCGCGGATCACGGTTTCGCTGGCGGGGAGGGCACCTGCAATGTTCCATACATTGCCTTGCAGGTCGGCGGTGACACCCACGGCATCTTCCTTCGACGCCCACAGCGCGATCGGCTTGCCGGCGTGGTCCATCATCTTGAGCTGTTCGACGACGGTGCCGTAGTGATCGCTGTGCCCGTGCGTCAGCCAGATGTCGGTGACCGCACGCGGATCGACGCCGACGAGCTCCATGTTCTTCCAGTACTGGTAGCCGCTGTTGGGCCAGCCTGCGTCGACCTTGATCACCTTGTCGTCGGACGGATCGTTGGGCGTGCCCATGTCGGCCTTCAGCAGGTACGACGCCACCTCGTTGTCGCCCACGTAATACATCGTGTTCTTCACCATCTCGAACGGCTCGGTGCTGCGGGAGTAGGGCGCCGTCGTCGGGGTGGTCGCGTTGATCTTGTTGAAAGGCTGGCCGGACACGGGGTCGTTGCCCTTGTCGTCGAGCATCGTGCTGAGCGTCGGCACGTCCCAGACCGGCTTGCCGTCGGTCGTCGATTGCGGCGTGAAGTACCAGATCGCGACGACCTTGGCCGTGTCGGCCTGGAGGTAGTTGCCGTCGAACAGCAGATAGGCGCTCTGGCGCGATGTCGTGGCGTAGTCGTAGTTGGCCGTGACCGGGATCGAGGCGAAGTCGGCGACCGTGCTCTTCGCGTAATCGGCGGTGTTGACGTTGAACACCTTCACGTCCGACGCGACGGCATAGGTTTCCTCGTAGCGCTTGATCGGTTGTGCGTATGGCCGTCCGGCCTGGTCCGCCATCACGGTGTTGCCGTCGCCCACCGTGATGGTGGTGCCTGTCTTGCCGTAGACCCAGCCCGCCGCGACCATGGGACCCGGTGCGTTGTCGTGCCGGCTGACCGCGGCACCGTATTTCTTGAGGTTGAACTGTGCGGCTGTCGAATTCTTCTTGGACAGGATGACGTTGAAGGTCTGCGCAGCGTCTGGCGGCACGGCCACGCCGTTCGCATCGCTGCCGGGTATCCAGTCCACGAGATTGCCGGGCACCAGATTGGCCACGACGGCGGCCGTCTTGGTGGCGGCCACCGTGGTCGACAGGGTTCTGACGCCGCTCTGCGTCAGCACTGCGACGCTCACGGTGTCGTTGCCCGCATTGCCCGGCGTGGTGGTGGGGGGGCCGTAGACGAGGCCAGCCGAGCGGACGAGCGGCTCCGAGGGCACGGGCGGGGTCACGGTGCCGCCACCCCCCGTGTTGGAGCCGCCGTCGGAGTGGCCTCCGCCACAGCCCATGGCAAGCGCGGAAACAACAAGCGCCGCAGGAACATTCAAGCGACCAAGAACTGATTTCATGGGTGATCTCCAGGGGAAAAGGTGCGCGCTGCCTGTCGAGGCGACCATGGCCAGCGCGAGCGATAAGAGACGCTGATCGCCTCAGAGTCGTTGCAGCGACCCATCCGGGTTCCGTCGGTAGCGCTTGAGCATCTCGTCCCACATCTTTCTGGCTTGGCCGGGATGCCAGGCGTGGCCGATGTCCGACGTGATCTGCCAGCGGTACTCCGCGCGTCCGCTGTTCCAGATCTCGGTCGTGCGCCGACCGTCGATCGCGATGCTCGGCGACGAGAAGTTCTGGTTCACTGTCTCGCGCCAGAACGTTCTGGCGGCCGTCTCGCCGGCCGTGCCACCCGGGAATTCGCTGGGGAGTTCCTGTTCGCCCCGGCATTGCCACACAGGCAATGCGATGTCGGAGCGCACGATCGGGTTGGCGTAGCTCGCCGCCGACAGGTGCCCGGAGTAGCAGGGTGCGATCGCGGCGAAGAGTTGGGGATATTGAACCGCGATGCGGTTCGTCAGCGCGGTGCCCTGCGACGAGCCGTTCAGGAAGACGCGGCCTTCGTCGATCTGGTACGTCCGCTTCATCTCATCCAGCAGGTCGAGGAAGAACTGGACGTCGGTGTTGTTCGCGTCGATGGAGGTCGTCCAGGTCGCCTGCAGGCCGTGGGGGTACACGACGATGAAGCCCTCGTCGCGCGCGACGTCGTGCCATTCGGATATCTGTGCCTGGAAACGGGCAGAGCCGTTGCGGCCATGGAAGGAGAAGAGAAGGGGCAGCTTCTTGCCTTCTGCGACCAGTTGCTGGTACTGCGGCGGAACATAGGTCAACCATCGCCGTGGCTCGCCCGGACGCAACGCTTTGTTGGTCTCCGCGAGTCCCATGTCCGCGATGCTCTTCTCCGCATGCAAGGTCCCGTTGTAGGACTTGTTGTCCGGAAAGCGCACGACCTTCCCGAACATTTCATCCCACACCAGCCTCGATAGCTCGGTCGACTCGGCGGGGCGATCGAGTCGTGAGACTTTCACCTGCTGGACGGGGTTCTCTTTCACGAAATCGGTCACCGTCGGCAGGGTTCCCGCGGCCGCTTGGGCCTGCGCATTCGTGCCATTCGCCTGCCGCCAGAAGTCCGTCTGCTTCGTGAAGGCGTCCGGCCCGCACTGGAATTGCCAGACGGCCATGGCCGTCTTGGGAAGGCTTTCCGCCGGGAGATTCAGGGTGGCAGGTTCGGCGGCTGCACCGAACGCGGCGACGCCGGTGGCCATGACGCCGAGTTCTCGCATGGCAAGTTCCTGCGCCATGGACCCGCCAGCGCCGGCGCCCGTCAGGAACGTGGACATCGTCGATGGAAGGCCGTAGCGGGTGCGAACCGCCGCTGCGGCGGCCACGACGAACGCATGATCGTCGGACCGCGCCGCGTCCCTGCCGGTATTCCAGCCACCGGACTTGGCCACCGGAAAGATGGCGACGAAGCCTTTCTCCTGCGCAAGCGTTGGCCAGCCGGTCAGTCGTGCATTGTCCTCGGCCGACTGGCCCGCGCGGTGCAACGAGATGACGACTTCCACACCGCGAGCATCCCTCTCGCGAAGGGCGGCCACGTCGCTCGGCGCGTACTCGTAGTACTGGCGGTCCTCGCCATTGACCTTGATGGTCTGAAGCACCAGCGGAACGGCCGCCGCCGAGGGCGCGGCAGCCGCATTGGGTAGCGCCGCGCACTCGGCGGTTACCGTCGCAGGCGCTTCGGTCGCCGGCGGGGGAGGTGGGGCGGCATCGCTCGAGCCACCACCTCCACAGCCGGCAAGCACGGCCGATGCGACGGCCAGCATCGTCAATGTCTTCATGGACGTCTCCTTTTGGTTATCGTTAACAAATTGGGATTGTTAGCGCAACCAGGATCACGATTTCTGAGGGCAAACCCGGCAAGATATGGAATTCCCAGGGAGAACGTGGGAGCTGCGTGAAGTGCGAGTCCATTCCCGGGGTTCTGGGGTAAACCCGAAATCGCATTTGAGTGTTAACGATAACAATCGAGGCTTTGCACCCGTCCCGCGTCCACGACATCAGATCGCGCAGGCCTTCGTTCAACTAGTCGCTGACATCTCATGAACCCGCAAGAACTCAAATCCATCATGGGCTCCGGCCTGCTGTCGTTCCCGCTGACCGACTTCGACGCGAACGGCGACTTCAACAAGGCGAGCTACGAGAAGCGCCTCGAATGGCTGGCGCCCTACGGCGCGAGCGCCCTGTTCGCTGCGGGCGGCACCGGCGAATTCTTCTCGCTGACCGGCGCGGAATACCCCGGCATCATCAAGACCGCGGTCGACACCTGCCGCGGCGTGGTGCCGATCATCGCGGGCGCCGGCGGCCCGACCCGCTTCGCCATCGAGTGCGCCCAGGCGGCCGAGAAGGCCGGCGCGCACGGCATCCTGCTGCTGCCGCACTACCTGACCGAAGCCGGCCAGGAAGGCCTGGCGGCGCACGTCGAGGCCGTGTGCAAGAGCGTGGACTTCGGCGTGATCATCTACAACCGCGGCTCGACCCGCTTCAAGCCCGAGACGCTGGCCAAGCTGGCCGAACGCAACCCGAACCTCGTGGGCTTCAAGGACGGCATCGGCGACATCGAGACCATGGTCGCGATCTACCAGCGTATGGGCGAGCGCTTCGCCTACCTGGGCGGCCTGCCCACGGCGGAGGTCTATGCCGCCGCCTACAAGGCGATGGGCACGCCGGTGTACTCGTCGGCCGTCTTCAACTTCATCCCGAAGACCGCGATGCAGTTCTACGAAGCCGTGCGCGACGACGACATGGCCACGCAGCACCGCCTGCTCAAGGACTTCTTCATGCCCTACCTCGAGCTGCGCAACCGCATGCAGGGTTACGCGGTGAGCATCGTGAAGGCCGGCGCCAAGATCGTCGGCCACGACGCGGGCCCGGTGCGCCCGCCGCTGACGGACCTCAAGCCCGACGAGATGGACATCCTCAAGGCATTGATCGACAAGCTCGGTCCCCAGTAACCCTCTTCATCCCAACCAGGAGACACCATGAAAAAAATGCTGATGGCCCTGTCGTGTGCGCTCTCGCTGAGCGCCATGGCCCAGACGACCGCATGGCCCGAGAGGTCGGTGACCATCGTCGTGCCGTTCCCCGCGGGTGGCTCCACCGACATGGTCGCCCGCGCCATCGCGCTACACATGCAGACCAAGCTCGGCCAGCCCTTCGTGGTCGACAACAAGCCGGGCGCGACCGGCACGATCGGTGCAGGCTTCGTGAAGCGGGCGGCACCCGACGGCTACACGCTGCTCGTGTCGTCGCTGGGCGCGTTCGTCGTCACGCCGCATCTGCAGAAGAACGTGCCGTACGACGCCACCAAGGACTTCGACTACATCAGCGTGCCGGTGCAGGCGCCCAACGTGCTGGTGGCCAGCCCGAAGCAGAAGGAGCGCACGGTGGCCGAGGTCATCGCGACGCTGAAGGCGAACCCGGGCAAGGTGAGTTTCGCCAGCTCGGGCAACGGCTCGTCGGACCATCTGTCGGCCGAGGTGTTCTGGCAACAGAGCGGCACCGAAGGGCTGCACATCCCGTACAAGGGCGGCGCGCCGGCCATCAACGACCTGCTGGGCGGCCAGGTCGACTTCTCGTTCCAGAACGTGAATGCGGTGCTGCCGCACATCAAGGCCGGCAAGCTGCATGCCATTGCCGTGACGGGCGACAAGCGTTCCCCCGTGCTGCCCGACGTCCCCACGCTGGCCGAGGCGGGCGTGAAGGGGGCGGAGGTGTATTCGTGGCAGGGCCTGGCAGCGCCCAAGGGCCTGCCGCCGGCCGTGAAGGAGAAGCTGAGTGCAGCGGCGATCGCGGCCATCAACGACCCCGAGGTGAAGAAGCGAATGGTGGAGCAGGGCCTGGAGATCGTGGCCAGCACGCCGGCCGAGTTCACCGCCTTCCAGGCACGGGAATGGGCACGCTGGAAGACCCTGATCGACACCCGGAAGATCACTGCAGATTGACAGCCCAGGGCCGTGCAGCGGCCCCTTCCTCTTCTTCGAAGCCATGACGACATCCTCTCCTTCCTCTTCTTCCTCTTTTTCGCTGTCACCCACTCCCGTCGTCACCGAACTGCGCGTGGTCCCGGTGGCGGGCCACGACGGCATGCTGATGAACCTGAGCGGCGCGCACGGGCCGTTCTTCACGCGCAACCTGCTGATCCTCAAGGACAGCGCCGGCCACACCGGCGTGGGCGAGGTGCCCGGCGGCGAGAAGATCCGCCAGACGCTGGAAGACGCGCGTGGCCTGATCGTCGGTCAGCCCATCGGCCGGCACAACGCGGTGCTCAACGCCATGCGCGCCCAGTTCGCCGACCGCGACAGCGGTGGCCGCGGCACGCAGACCTTCGACCTGCGCATCGCCATCCACGCGGTCACGGCCGCCGAGGCCGCGCTGCTCGACCTGCTGGGCCAGCACCTGAACGTGCCGGTCGCCGCACTGCTCGGCGAAGGCCAGCAGCGCGATGCGGTGCAGATGCTCGGCTACCTGTTCTACGTCGGCGACCGCACCAAGACCGACCTGCCGTACCGCAGCGAGCCCGAGGCGGACAACGACTGGTTCCGCCTGCGTCACGAAGAAGCCATGACGCCCGAGGCCATCGTGCGCCTGGCCGAGGCCAGCCATGCGCGCTACGGCTTCACCGACTTCAAGCTCAAGGGCGGCGTGCTGCGCGGCGAGGAGGAGGTCGAGGCGATCCGTGCGCTGCACGAGCGCTTCCCCGAGGCGCGCGTCACGCTCGACCCCAACGGCGGCTGGCTGCTCAAGGACGCGATCCGCCTCACGCGCGACCTGCACGGCGTGATGGCCTATGCCGAAGACCCGTGCGGTGCCGAAGGCGTGTTCTCCGGCCGCGAGGTGATGGCCGAATTCCGCCGCGCCACCGGCCTGCCGACCGCCACCAACATGGTCGCCACCGACTGGCGCGAGATGGTGCACAGCCTGTCGCTGCAGTCGGTCGACATCCCGCTGGCCGACCCGCACTTCTGGACCATGGCCGGCTCGGTGCGCGTGGCGCAGCTGTGCCAGGCCTGGGGCCTGACCTGGGGCTCGCATTCGAACAACCACTTCGACGTGTCGCTCGCGATGTTCACCCACGTGGCCGCGGCCGCACCGGGCAAGGTCACCGCCATCGACACCCACTGGATCTGGCAGGACGGCCAGCGCCTGACGAAGGAACCGCTGCAGATCGAAGGCGGCTACGTGCAGGTTCCCCAGAAGGGCGGCCTGGGCGTGGAACTGGACATGGACGAGGTCGAGAAGGCGCACCAGCTGTACCTCCAACACGGCCTGGGCGCGCGCGACGACGCGCAGGCCATGCAGTACCTGATCCCGGGCTGGCAGTTCGACAACAAGCGGCCCTGCATGGTGCGCTGAGGTCGCGATTCGGAGAGGCTGCGGGACCGCACTCCCGCCCACACGGCGGATTTCTCCTTGCGGCGAGACATCGCGCCGTCAGAACCTCACGTCCTGTTCGCCCGCACCCGCACCGGGCAGCGGGCCGCCATGGGCGGTGGAGGCTGGCTGGCGCCTCGTGTGCGGTCGACTGGGCAAGCTTCAATCCATGAACGACGCCAACTCCTCGGGCGACCCGGTCGGAAAGGCCTCCTTCAGGAAATCGAGGAAGGTGGAAACGCGGCTGCTCAGAAGCCTGCGAGACGGGTAGAGCGCCCAGAGTGCAATTTCTGGCCCCTCGACATCACCCCAGTGCGCCAGCGTTCCCGCGGCCACATCCCCAGCCACGAGAGACAGAGGCAGGCGCGCAGCACCGACACCCGCACGCACCGCGTCGCGCACCATGAACAACGAGGACAGGCGCAACGCATGTTCCACCTCGATGCGCTTCTTGCCGGATGGGCCGGTGTATTCCCATGAGGCCGTTGCGTCGCCTGGTCCTTTTCCACGTGCCACGGCGGGAACCGTCGCCCGGCCTGCCGGGCGCCTAAGGTGGGGGCTTGCGACCACGACAAGTCGATCCCTCATGAAGATCCGTCCGACCAATCGGGCGTCCGGATCCGGATTGACTCGGATGACCAGGTCGTAGCCCTCTTCGACCATGTCGACCGCCCGGTCCTCGGTGGTGACCTCGAGCCGGATCTCGGGGTACCGCAGGGCGAACTGGGCCGCGAGCTTTCCCATGGCCGCCTGCGAAAAGAGCAATGGGGCGCTCACCCGCAAGCTGCCCCGCGGCGCATCTCCGCCGGAAGCGATCGCTGCCGCCGTCTCCTCGAGTTCGGTGAGCAGGACGGTGGTCCTCTCGTGAAGGGCGCGCCCTTCCTCGGTGAGCTTCAGGGCACGCGCTCCACGCTCGAACAAGCGCAGGTCGAGCCCACGCTCCAGGTCGGCGACGCGACGGGACAGCGTTGCTTTGGGTCGTCCCGATTCGCGGGCGGCCCGCCCGAACCCGCCGTGCCGTGCAACGAGGTTGAAGTCAGCCAAGGCAAGCAGGTCCATGTGTTCCACAAGTGAGACGAAGTGTCTAAATATAGCGGCTAGTGGGTTGATGATGGAACGAAGAAGATTCGGGTTCTTTCCAACCAAATCGGAGTTTTCCATGACCATCCTCGTTACCGGCGCCAGCGGCGCCATCGGCCGTCAAGTCGTCCAACAACTCGTCGATCGGGGAGCCCCTGTTCGTGCACTGGTCCGCGATCCCTCGAAAACCCATTTCCCGTCGGGGATCGAGGTCATCCAAGGCGACCTGCTGGACGTGGCGTCGCTCCGGCGCGCCTTGACCGGGGCGTCCACGCTGTTCCTGCTCAATGGCGTTGTTCCCGACGAGTTCACGCAGGCGTTGGTCGCGCTCAACCTGGCGCGTGACGCAGGGATCGATCGGATCGTCTATCTGTCGGTGATCCACAGCGACAAGTACCTGAACGTTCCCCACTTCGCGGGCAAGTTCGGCGTGGAGCGGATGCTCGAGCAGATGGGCTTCGGCGCCACCATCCTGCGGCCCGCGTACTTCATGCAGAACGACCTCACCGTGAAGGATGTCGTGACCGGCTACGGCGTCTATCCGATGCCGATCGGCAGCAAGGGCCTGGCCATGATCGACACGCGTGACATCGCGGAAATCGCGGCCTTGGAGTTGCTTCGCAGAGAACAGGCACCTGAATCACTCCCCCTGAGCCGGATCAATCTGGTTGGCCCCGAGACGCTCACGGGATCCGACGTCGCCGGCATCTGGTCGAACGTGTTGGGTCGCCCGATCAACTACGGCGGCGACGACAGTGCGGGCTTCGAGAAGAACCTGCTGAACGTCATGCCGAGCTGGATGGCGTACGACATGCGCCTCATGAGCGAACGCTTCCTCACCGAGGGCATGACCCCGGACGCAGGTGACGTGGAGCGCCTGACGACGCTGCTGGGCCGCCCGCTGCGCTCGTACCGCGAATTCGCATCTGAAGTCTCGGCATCGGCCTGAGCCCGCATTTTCAACCGACGCACACGAAGGAGTTCCCGATGATTTACTCGACTGCCACGGTTCCGGTCAATCCGGAAGGCGAGGTGCCACTCACGCGCGCCCAGGCATGGGCCGGCCTGGTTCTCAAGGCGCGCGACGCGAGAGAGTTCTTGCCGCCCGACCTTTGCACGAAGTGCGATGTCGTTGAAGAGGGCGCGACGCACATCGTCCGCGAAGCCACCATCGCTGGCCAGGATCTTCGCGAGATCATCTGTTTCGAACCGGAGCGCAAGGTCACTTTCTTCCAAGCCACCGGGCCGCGGGAAGGCGCCATCATCAACGAGCTGTTCGAAGACGCATCCGGCCAGCTTCAACTCCGCTTCTACGGTTACCTCGGGCTTCGTGGCAAGCCCCCCGGCGGCGCAGAAGAGCGAGCGGAGCAGGCCTTGTTGGACAGCGACGCAGGCTACAGGGGTGCTCTGGCATCTACCCTGAAGCGCACTCGCGCGCTGCTCGCTCAACGACAGCTGTGAACTACGGGGCGACGACCCGATGGGTGATCGGACCGTCGTTACCGCAGAGCCACAGGCAAGCATGCGTCGGGTCGACGTGGATCTGGTCTCTAGTGGCTGGCAGCCGCGTCGCGCCCCTCGCCCCCTCGCTCTTGCGAGATGAATCGCATCGCAGAGGCCTGCGTGGTTCTCTTCCTACGCCCATTTCACACTCCGGCGGACAAGGCGGAGGAGGTGTGCGATCTCGACTGATCGCTCCTGCACCAACCACCCGAGGCTCATCCATGCTCGCCCTTAACTATCGAGGCCCGTACCGGGTGCGCGCCTCTCAAAAGCCTGATCCCGTGATCGAACACCCGAATGACGCCATTGTTCAGGTGCTGCGTTCCTGCATCTGCGGCTCGGATCTGCATCTGTACCACGGCTTGGTACCGGACACGCGCGTCGGTACGACCTTCGGCCACGAGTTCGTCGGTACGGTGGTGGACATCGGCGATTCCGTGCAGAACCTCCAGCGCGGCGACCGCGTGCTGGTCCCCTTCAACGTTTTTTGCGGTAGCTGCTATTTCTGCCAGCGCGAGCTGTACGGCAACTGTCACAACACCAATCCGCAGGCCACGGCCGTCGGTGGCATCTATGGCTACTCCCACACGGCGGGCGGCTTCGACGGCGGTCAAGCCCAGTTCGTGCGTGTGCCCTTCGCCGATGTGGGGCCGACCAAGATTCCGGACGACCTGCTGCTCGAAGATGCGCTGATGCTCACCGACGCATTTCCGACGGGCTACCAAGCGGCGGAGATGGGCGGCATTCGAGAAGGTGACACCGTCGTCGTCTTCGGCGCCGGACCGGTCGGCATCTTTGCCGCCAAGTCTGCATGGCTCCTCGGTGCCGGCCGGGTGATCGTGGTGGATCATCTGGAATACCGGCTGGACTTCGTGCGCAATTTTGCGCAGTGCGAGACGATCGACTTCAAGTCGGTGGACGACATGGCGATCCACATCAAGAAGATGACCGACTGGCTGGGTGCCGACGTCTGCATCGATTGCGTGGGATGCGAAGCAGCAGGCAGCGCGTTGCAGCGGCTGACCGGTGTGAAACTGAAGATGCAGGCAGGCTCCGCGACGGTGCTGCACTGGGCGATCAACTCGGTGCGAAAGGGCGGTACGGTCTCCATCGTCGGCGTCTACGGACCGACCTTCAACGCGGTGCCGATCGGCAACGCGGTCAACAAGGGCCTGACGCTGCGAATGAACCAGGCCAGCGTCAAGCGGCACCTGCCCCGGCTGATGGAGCACATCCGGGCCGGGCACATCGAACCGCACAAGGTCATCACCCATCGCATGCCACTCGAGGAGGTCTCTGACGCCTACCACCTGTTCTCGAGCAAGCTCGATGGTTGCATCAAGCCGGTGCTGATTCCGCCCGGTGTCACTGTCTGATCAGGAGCTCCACATGGACACACCCACGAAGTTCGCCCACATCAAGGGATGGGGCTCCGATCTGGACCACGCGAACCGGCCGGCCTACCCCAAGGAGCGGACGCCGCCCAGGCTCGATCCTCCTGTGCATTGGAAGGAGCCCGAGATGCAGCCACGGCACGTCGAGGTGCTGCGTTCAACCGAACGGCCCGCCATGACGCCGGTGTTTGGCAGCGGGCAGCCGCCGCGCGGGCTCAGCGGGGGAATGCGGCGCTTTGCCTTCGGCTACAGCGAGAACGATCTGCGGCACTGGCTGCTGCTCCTGCTGGCGGACCGCATCGATGTCGGAGAGGGGCTCGTCGAGGACCTGGCCAGCGGCCACGTCCCCCGCATCTATTCCGAAATGGGCGGTCGGGCCGAACTCCAACACAACCCCGTCGGCGCAGCGAAGAAAGCGCTGGCCGTTGTGGCAGTGTTGGGAACGGCGTACCTCTTGGCGCGCCGCAGGTCCCCACGACGCTAGACCTTGCGCGCCAAGGAGTGCCGAATTCTGCGCGCCAGGTCCTCCCGCGAATAGGGTTTGCTGAGGAGTTCCACGCCAGGGTCGAGACGGCCGCCGTGCACGATCGCGTTTCGCGTGTACCCCGAGGTAAACAGCACCGCCAGCGCGGGCAGGCGCTCTCTTGCCATGCGCGCGAGATCCGGGCTCCGCAGAGGGCCGGGCATCACGACATCTGTGAACAGGAGATCGATCTTGATGCCGCTGTTCACCACGGCAAGCGCCTCCTCGGCACCGCTCGCGACAAGCACTTGATACCCCAACTCCTGCAGCGTTTCCACAACCGTGGCACGCACCTGCTCGTCGTCCTCCGCCACCAGGATCGTCTCCGTTCCGCCGACGGCGGGCCGCGTATCAGCCGGAGCCAGCAGATGTACGGACTCCGTCGATCGCGGCAAGTAGAGCTTCACGGTCGTCCCGTCGCCGGGCTCGCTGTAGATCTTCACGTGGCCGCCGGACTGCTTCACGAAGCCGTAGACCATCGAGAGGCCCAGACCCGTTCCTTTCCCCTCGGGCTTGGTGGTGTAGAACGGATCAAAGGCGTGCGCGATGACTTCGGGCGACATGCCGCTGCCGGTATCGGAGACGGCGAGCATGACGTATTCGCCGGCATCGACTTCCGCATGCGCGCGCGCATACGAGTCATCCAGCAGGGCGTTGCCGATTTCAACGGTGAGTTTGCCTTCGCCAGCCATGGCGTCGCGCGCGTTGATGGCTAGGTTCAGCAATGCGTTCTCGAGCTGGGCGAGATCGATGCAGGTGTTCCACAGGCCCTCTGCAACGTCGGTCTGCACCTGCACTGCTTCTCCCAGGGCACGTTGCAGCACATCGTCCATCGTGGTGATGAAGTGGCCCAGATGGATGACCTTGGGCTCCAGCGTCTGCCGCCTGCCGAATGCCAGCAGGTGTCCGGCCAGCTTGGCACCACGCCGCACACCGGCAATCGCGTTCTGAACACGTCGCTCGGCGCGTTCGTTGCCCGCGACGTCGCGGGAAAGCAGCTGCAAATTGCCTGCGATGACCTGCAGCAGATTGTTGAAGTCATGGGCGACGCCGCCGGTGAGTTTGCCGATGGTTTCCATCTTCTGCGATTGCAGCAAGGCCTGTTCCGAGCGTTTCAAAGCCTCCGCGGCTGCTCGCCGTTCAGTGACGTCGCGAGTGATCTTGGCGTAGCCGACGAATTTTCCATCGGCATCGTGGATGGGGTCGATCACGACGTGCGCGACAAAACGGGAACCGTCCTTGCGAACCCGCCAGCCCTCGTGCTCGAAGCGGCCTTCGGCCAGCGCTGTGGCGAGCGCGCGTTTCGGCAGGCCGGACGCCTGATCTTCCGGGGTATAGAAACGCGAGAAATGCGTCCCGAGCACTTCGGCTTCGGCGTATCCCTTGATCCGCTGCGCGCCCGCGTTCCAGCTGGTGATCACGCCAGAAGGGTCGAGCATGTAGAGCGCATAGTCCGTCACCCCTTGAACCAGAAGACGGAACTCCTGTTCCCGCTTGCGGAGCACCTCTTCGGCAGCGCGCTGCTCGCCGATGTCCCTTGTAATCTTGGCAAAACCGAGCAGGCGTCGGTCGGCCGTATAGATGGGATCGATCACAACATTCGCCCAGAAACGCGAACCATCCTTGCGAACCCGCCACCCTTCGGCTTGAAACGTCCCCTCGGCTTCCGCTGTCTTCAGGGCCCGACCCGGAATGCCCAACGCTTGATCTTCGGGTGAATAGAAGCGGGAAAAGTGCTCACCGATGATTTCATGGGCTGCATACCCCTTGAAGCGGGCTGCTCCCGTATTCCAACTCACCACATAGCCTTGTGCATCGAGCATGTAGATTGCGTAATCGTGGATTGCCGAAACCAGCAGTTCAAACCTTTGCAGTTCCAACAGCCTGTTGTCATCGAGCTGGATTTGGCTAGTCATACGGTGAGTTTTAGAGAGGAATGCGAGATTTTGCCTCGTGCATGCAACTGAGGGACAAGTTTCCAAGCCGTCCTCCCGCAGCCGATCGTGCTCGGGTCACGGCACGATGACGACTGCGCCGACTCGGCTGCTCGGCTGCTCGGCTTCGATCCTGCGTCTTCATCCGCATACCAACGATGAAGGACCGCCTGGAGCGCTACGCAGCGTTCCACACGCAGATCGACGGTGCGCCGGTCAGCGTGGAGGCGTTGATTCCGCGCATGCTCGAAGCATTTCGCAATGCGGCGCCGACTTGGCAACGGACGTCATCCAATGAAGAATCAAACGGGTGCGGCAACGAAGGCTCCGTGCCACGAGCACCCGGAACGTCGAACCTGAAAAGGAATGGCCATGGCAGAAGCAAGACACGGGAAATCACTGTTCGTGATCCTTCCCAATCTGAATATCTGGAACGCCGACAACCCAGGGGGTGGGCAGGCTTTCCTTCGATCGGCCAGCCGACAATTGCACGCCGGTACGCAATCCCCTGTCGCGTTGTCTCCTGGCAAGGCGGACCTGGATGTCACGCTGGTCGATGAAGTCGCGCCGAGCGACACGGTCCTGGTGTCGATGGGCGAGTCCGAACGGGTGAATCTGCTGCGTGCCCACCCGGGGTTGCGCGTCGTGCCGGTTGGCGAACTCGAGCCTTTGTGGCTCCAGCGCTTCAGGCTTGCCCCGGTTCTGGGTGTGTCCGCCGGCCTGAAGGTCGTGATCGAGGTGACGGTCACAGATGCCACAACGGGCGCTGGGTTGCCCGGCGTGGATGTCGTTGGCCTGATCGACCGCGCGGCCCGCATCGGTGCCAGCAACAAGACCAACGGCAAGGGCGTGGCCAAGCTCCTGTTCCCCGCCAGCGCTGCAATGCTGGAGTCCGTGGAGGCTTTTGTGCCCTCGGGGTACTGGCCCGGCTATGCCAAGGGTGTGGCGATGTCCGACGGCGCCGTCACCTTGGCTTGCAAGCCCATCGACCTGGCCGCGCAGGAGGTACGGGGGCACTTTGGCTTCGAAGGGGCGGATACGGACGGGCAGGGCGTCAAGGTGGCCGTGGTCGATACCGGCGCCAGCAAACACGCGGATCTGCGCTTCAAGGGGCTCAATGTCGTCAAGGGCGAGGGTGCCAAGAACTTTTCCGATCTGCTCGGCCACGGCACCCATGTGGCCGGGATCATTGCTGGGCGCGGCCAGCCTGGCAAGGGGGTGCGTGGTGTCGCGCCCGGGGTCGAGCTGCACGTCTACCGTGTGTTCGGCGAAGGACAGGAAAAAGCGCTGTCGTTCAACATCGCCAAGGGCATCCGGCAGGCCGTGGACGACGGCTGCGATCTCATCAACCTGTCGCTGGGCGGTGAAGCCGATGTACCGGACGTGCTCCGGGAAATTCACCGGGCGCGCGCCATGGGGGTGTTGTGCATTGCCGCCGCTGGCAACGACTACCGCGGCGCAGTGAACTACCCGGCGCGTTACAGCCCAGTGATGGGCGTCTCGGCCTTTGGCCGCAAAGGCACCTGGCCGGCAGGCGCGGCGCAGGACCTTGAGGTGCTCAAGCCATTCGGGTCGGACAAGAAGAACTTCATGGCATCGTTCAGCAACATAGGCAGCGAGGTCGACTTGGTGGGACCCGGTGTTGGCGTCGTGTCCACCTATCCTGGCGGCTACGCCGTCATGGATGGGACTTCGATGGCCTGTCCGGTGACGACCGGGGCGCTGGCACGGCTTCTGGGACGCAACCCCAAGATCCTGGGCATGGATCGCGACCAAAAACGCTCGGACGCCATCGTCAAACTGGCGCTCAATACCACGCAGCCGATGGGTTTCGGTGCGCTATTTGAGGGTGCTGGCCTTTTAAAGTAAAGTGTTTCGGTCATGAGCCGTTTTGTCCTTCTCTACCAAGGCACCAGCGATCCTTCGCGTCAGGAGGAGCGTTCGGTCATGTCCGCCCTGAAGACGGCCAAGGTGGTTGACCACATGCCGGGTTCTATCCTGGTGGAGGGACCCGAAGCCGAGGTGGCGGCCGTGGTTCAGCAGTGCCAGAACTGGACGTTCTCTCCGGTGCGCAGCGTCGGGGTTGCCCCGCCGCACAAACACGTCAAAGCGCCGGTTTAGGCTGGCGACAACAGGCCCGGGCAACCGGGCTTTTTCTTGGGCGGAGAGCATCCGAAATGGTCAAAGAAACGAAGCTCACCCCGCGTTTGCGGTTCACACCGACCCAGGAGCTGGATGCGCAGCGGGTGCGCCTGACCCCGGATCCGATCGAGAGCTACGAGGACCGGACCGGCTACGCGCCGGATTTCATCGATGCGACCATCCCCGTCGAGCTACCGCGCCTGGGGGCCGCAGCCAAGCGCGATGCGGTGTCCTTCGCGTGGAAGGGGGCCAAGACGCACGTGCTGGACTACACCCACTTTTCCACGGCGGTCTCGAAATCGCGGCGCATGCCCATCTTCAGCGCCTGCAACGTCGATGGCGCCAAGGCCCAGGCGATCAACCGGGGTGATATCTGGAAATTCGACCCGCGCATTCCCGAGAAATTCCAGATCCTCAAGGAGGTCTATGGCAATGAGCGTGACGGCTATTTCAGCCGTGGGCACATGACGCGCCGCAAGGACCCCGACTGGGGTTCCAAGGCCGTGGCCGCGCTGGCCGATGCGGACACCTTTCACGCGACGAACGCAGCGCCCCAGGTGCAGCATTTCAATGCGGGTCTGTGGGGCGATATTGAAGACTACATTCTGGCCAACACGAACAGCGACAAGATGCGGGTGAGCGTGTTCACGGGGCCGATCTTTGCGGTTGATGATCCGGTGGTGAAAGGGATCAAGATACCGGTGCGCTTCTGGAAGGTCGTGGCCTTTCTGCACGACGAGACGGGCGAGCTCACGGCGACAGGCTACGTGGCGTCGCAGGCCAAAGCCGTGGCCGAGCTCAAGCCGACGTTCGTTTTCGGTGACTTCGAGAACCAGCAGCGGCCACTGGCTGCGATCGAAAAGATCACGGGACTGTCTTTCGGTGATCTCACGGCGCGTGATGTCCTGGCCGAGGCGGGGGAAGCCTTCGCGGCATCGCTTCGCGATGTGCGCGACATCATGCTGGCCTGACCTCAAGAAACACGAAGAAGCACTGCCCACGGATACGCGGAAGCACGACCCCCGCATCGACGTACGACGTGGTTCTGCTCGCTCCGGTGACCGCAGGGCGTCCGAGCAACTTGACCGCATCGGTCACACCGGCCCTCGAGGTTGGAGTATGGCCGCCCGGACGTCGCTCGGATCCCCATAGGCTGCGCGCTTCCCATGAACGATGTGCCTGCTTCACCTTCCCCATCACCGAGGATCCGGTCCGAGGCTTGAGCACAGCTTCATGGGCGTGAGCAATGGTGCGTCGCCGCCGGAGGACTGCGCAGGACTTGAGAAGTGCCGCTCGACGCACCACGACCTGATCGCTCGTAGGACGCACGCCGACTTGAAAAAAACCGACAAATCGCTACGCTTTTGCGCGCCGGTTTTTGAACATCAGAGAGGAGAACGTCATGTCCATCGAGCTCTTGCGGCAGATCGCCGCCGCACCACTTCCGGCATCCTTCGCCACCCCGAAAGATGTCGACGCCGTCAGGATCCTGCGCCAAGCGGGCCTGGTCATCGCCGTACCTGAGGAGCCGCCGGCGGGCGCGGTCAAAGTCGTCGCCATCACAGAGAAAGGCAACGAGGAACTGCTGCGATTGCACTATCCGCAGTACCGGGCGTCCGATCCCGTGCCCAAGTCCTCCTGGCTCCAGCTGGCCGCGCAGCGGGCGCGATCCGTTCTCCGAGAAGCGGGGCGGGCCGGAAAGGGCCGGTTCTAAGGGGACCCGCAGGCGCATTCGGGCTGCTAAAAGTCAATTAAATCAACGACTTGCAGCGCTTGCCAACCCCGAAAAACGCCTGTTTGAGGCACAGCTGTGGCACAGCAAATCTGGCGCAGACACAAGCCAAGTGTGAGGGTTCTCGTCGCATCTTGACGGGTTCGCTGTCCTATCGTGTTCGCGAAATGGAGCTGTGTGCATTCTCGCGGCCGTATAGCGCAGGCCCGGCCGTAGAACCATGCAGTCCGCGCGCCACGGGCCGCCTGCATGCGGCCAAAAGCAGACATCAAGCGAGCCGGGTCGCGTCGAGTAGGCTTCTTCCATGAGCTACCAAATCTCGTCGCGCCGAACGGTCACTTGGCAAGAGTTCGCTGCATTGATGGAGTCGGCTGGGTGGGGAGAGGGATACGACGAGGATTTGTTTCGACGGTCGAACTCCGCCTACCCGCTGGTCGTGCATGCGCGCTCTCACGAGGGCTTCTTGCTCGGCTACGTCTCTGCGTTCAGCGATGGAGCGTTCACCACGATGTTGGGTGAACTGGTCGTTCGTCCAAACGCCCAGCGCTTGGGCATAGGACGCGCACTCATCGGCGCAGTCGAGGAAGCGTTTCCCGGCATTCCCGTCTACGTAAAGGCCCTGGGAGAAGCCAAGCGATTCTTTGAGGCTTGTGGCTATCGCCGCCCCACGAGCGAGATGACGGTAATGTTCAAGAAGCCGCCGCTGGTTTCAGCCTAGACCCGGTGACGGCAAGATTCGGCCACGATCGGACACTGGGCAGCGCAGACAGCGGAAGCAAGCTGGAGAAATCTTCGAACATCCATGACACTGACACCCGACGACTGGCCTCATGCCGCCGACATCCAGGCCTCGTTGGCGGCGCAGTTCGCTCTGCCGCCCTTGCCTCCACCGATGCAGGAATGGTTCACCTGGTGTCGCAGCATGGGAACCCATTCACTCGTGCTGAGCGAGGCAAATTGGCGCGAGGGTTGCCATAGCGAGCTTACCGGCTCGGGTGCGGTCGATGTGCCCGGCCTCCTGGCGTCCATGGAGGGCTACCGTTTCATCCTGGATCAGGAGGCGAGTACGCCGACGCATCTAGTGTGGAGCGATGCCGTGGAAAGCGGTGAATGGCAGCCGCACTGGGTGGTCCTGCAAAATGCCAACGGCGATCCGTTGATTGGTGACATCAGCCAGGCCGAAGTGCCGGTGCTCTGGGACTGGCACGGAAGCGGCCGCTGGTCGCCGCAGCCGCTGTTCCCGAATCTTCGAATGCTGATGGAGCGCATCGAAATCAATGCGCCAGATCTGGCAGAAGAGGTTTCGTCCAAGGTTTTTTTCTACACGGCGCACCTGACGGACCTAGGCCCTCAGCCCCTGCAGGTGCTGACCGCGCTCAAGGCGCATCCTGACTACAGGCACCTCGCCGGCGCAAGCCTGCTGAAGCTCAAGCATCAATTGCCCTTGCCGCTTTTGGTCGACAACGTCAGCTTAGCAGCGAAGGATTCTTGGGTGCATCGCTTCGAAGCGCTTGGCGCTCGAGTAGCGGTCGTCGAACGTGAGCTGAGAACATCCGCAAACCGCAACTGAATTTGCTTAAGCGCGCGCTCGCGGCAGATCCTTCCAGCACGTCGTGTAGTTGGGCGTCTTCAGCTCCTGCTTCATCGTCCAAGTCCGATCGGACCCACCAACGCCGGCGCTGGCCAGCTGGATCGACCCGCGGCCGTAGCGCGTGTTCAGGGCATCGAACGTGCCCTGGGGCATCGTGCGACCGGCCGCTTTTAGCGGCAGAACCGGATGTTCGCCTGCGCGGCAGAATTCGGCCAGAACCGGACGTTCGCCTGTGCCGCAAAATTCGGCCAGAAGCGGACATTCTTCCATCCATAAAATGACTGAAATCGAAGTCCAAAGCTTTTTGTTGGCCTCGTTGAAGCGTGCACTTTCGAGCGTAGTGGTGAGCAGTTTGCGCCAGGCTTCAATTGACGCAGATTGCACGCGAAAGATTGTCAGCCTTCTCTATGAAATAGACCCGGCGGCAACTGCAGAGGACAGAGACTTGCTCGCGATAGCAGCGACGGAGGTCATCGCCGACTTTTCCTCGCCGTGGCGTATTCATGAGCACTACTCGGTGGCGCCAACTTTGTCGCCCCTTGCACAGGTGGGTTACCGCCGCGTCGCAGCACGGGGCCCGTAAGCCCCCCATCGCCCAACACCGGACCTTCGCTGCGGTCGCTCAATGAACTCTCGTCTATGAACATCCAGGAAGCGAGCTCCTCCGATGTGCCGATGATTGCCGCTGTTCTACAAGAGGCGGCTGAATGGCTCGCCGGCGACGGTCGAGCTCTTTGGTCAGCAGCCGAAATCGGTCACGAACGCGTCCTGCGGGACGTAAGCAGGGAGCTCTTCCACGTTGCCCGGCAAGGCGAACACGTGGCTGGCGTCATGAAGTTCGAGTTGGAGGACGCCCATTTTTGGCCCGAGGTCCTGGCTGGCACCTCAGCATTTGTTCACAAGCTCGCCGTTCGCCGAGCGTGGGCGAAGAAGGGGGTCTCGACCGAGCTCCTGTCCTATGCGCGGACACGAGCCCAAGAGCTTGGGCGTGCTCACCTTCGCCTGGACTGCGTCGCGGACCGCCGAGGGCTACGAAGTCTCTATGAGAGCTTCGGATTCGAGCTGCATAGCGTGGTAAAGATAGGAGCCACTTCGTTTGCGAGGTATCAACTCTCGACGGTTGAACTGTAGGGCCTGCGAATCCACCGCCATCAGGAGACATTGCTTGAGTGAATCGTTTCTTATCCTCAGCCGCCGATTTGGCGGCGACATTCGCGACCCATCTGACAGCGACTTGGAAGACGCGCTGAGGCAGGTCTTCATCGAAAGCCATCCTCACCTGACCGAAGCCGACTACGAGGAGCATCGTGGCGCCTTCCTTCGCTTCGGAAGCGACGAGGGGCCAATGTTCGTTGTCTACGTCTACCGCCGCGGAGATGTCGTGTTCGAGCAGTGGGCTGATGCGGACTACGAGGACGAGCTTGTCGCCGCGCTGCACCTGCATCGGGTGACCTTTGACGATGCGCTGCGACTCTGGAAACGGTGCGATCCCACAGTCGGCCGGCCAACTGGTCCATCTGTGGGATCCTGATCGCACAGCGAGCAGGCGGTCTGTGAAAGCCAACCATCAGCCAACCGCGCTAGTGTCTTCTTCCTGGGGCCAAACTTGGCGCTCCCAGCGCCTCAAGCTCGGCAACACCGGCTTTTAGCACTGTCGGGTAGCGGCGCAGCCGAACGTGTGGAGTTCCAATCGGCAGCAAACGCTCGCAAGGTGACACTAGCGCACACAGGGTCTCACTTGTGGGCAAGCTCTGCGTCGACGATCTGGTGCAGCACGGCGCCGGGATCCGTGTCATCCGTCAAGGCACGGATTTCCGTGAGGTCCTCATCGTCCATCTTCAGTTTCTCCGCCATGCGCAGCGACAGCTTGAGCAGCGCCGTCATCTCACGCTCGTTCAGAAGATTGATTTGCAAGTCCAAATGGTGCCTGCGCTCGCTGACCTCGGAAGCCATGTTCTGGCTGATGAGAATCAACACCGAAAGGAAAATGGCTTCCAAAGAAACCAGGAAGAGCAGAAAGGTAAACGGGTAGGGATCGACACGAATGAACACTTCGTTCACCGCGATCCATGCTGCAAATACGGCCACGTTGGCCCAAAGAAAGGCCACGGTACCGCAGAACGCCGCTGCCTTGGCGACCGCTTTATAGAGCCACGGCTTGGAGCGCTTTTCCTTATCCTCTAGACAAAGAATTGATTCGATGTTGCGGTGCGTCAATTCAGTCACGCCGACCGGCTCAGGGGCGCTCTTGCGAGTCATAAGGGTTTCACTCCTACAGCGGTTCACCCGCAGGCTTGCGGGCCGGTCGCGCGTGATTGACAGCTGCGCCAGCGGACTGCTGTACGTCGGCGCAGTTCGCCTCGCTGCCAGGCCCGGTCTCCACGTGCGGCAGGAGTGGCCCAAGAGGTGCAGTCAGTGGATGGATCAGGTCGGGTCTCGTTGTCGAGCGGGGCGCGATAGACACGCAGATGTTGTCTGCCGGTGATCTTCATCGTCCGGTTGTCCGGGCCGATGTTGATCGCATAACCCGCCGCGTCGGTGGTCTTGCGCCAGATCGAGCAATAGCAGCGCATGAACGGAAGGAATTCGTTCGACTCGGCACAGAGCTTGACGCTGCCGCAGTGGCAAGAACCTTCGAGATGCATGGCGTGTCTGGGTTAGGACGTAGGGGATGACGTTCGCGTTGGATCCTGCAGATCAGCGAGGAATTCTTTGGGCGCGCGGCCGGCCGTCGGGATTGGCGCCGGTTGCGCGTGGCTGAGCCGGCTCCCGGCCGATGCCGCTCAGCCCGCTTCGTCAGACCCTGCGCTGGCACCCATGTGGGCGGTGGATCAGCTCGCTTTCTCTGCGTTGCGCCGGCGTGTGGCCGCGGCCTTCTTGGCGGATTCGGATCGCTCGGCAGCCGTGCGGCGGCCCGATGCCGCGCCACCCGCATGTCCGCCCTTGCGCGATGGTGCGTGGTTCAGCGGGCGGCCGCGACCGGAGCCGCTCTTCTTGCCACCACCACTCTCGGCGTTGACGGTCGCGTAGGCGCGTCGCTCGGCTTCGGGCTTGGAAACGCCGCGCTTCTCGTAGCCTTCCTCGATGTGTTCCGTCTGGCGTCTTTGCTTGTCCGTGTAGGACGACTTGTCACCTCTTGGCATGTTGCGCTCCTGGTCTAAATTGGCCGCGGACGTCCTTCGGCCGACCGTCTTTTATGGGCGCAGCGCGCCGCAGGCGGTGTAGGTCAGTGCTGAACGCGCTTGCCCGAGGTTGGCGATGCCGCTGCGACCCTGCCCATGGCACGGCCTCCCGCATTTCTGGGGGACTTGCATGTCCCCATCAACATGGCGGTGTCGCCACCTTATGGATGGATGCTGCGCAAGATGGCCGCACGCATCGGTGCGACCGTCCAGGACGTCCAGGCAAGTCATGCGGTCTTCATGACGCAGCCGAAGGAGGTTACCGATGTGATCGATCATGCCGCGCGGCACCCCGGCGGTACGAAGTGAGACTCGTGCATTCTTAGACGAACGTCGAGCGCAGTGCTCGAGCTCCTTGCGTCAGCCGCTGCGGGGGCCCTTGTTGCGCCCGTTTTCTGCCGCGATGGCCACCGCAAGAACCGAAGCGGCACGCGCTACGCGACCCCGGGCCCGGCGCGGCAGAGGTCGGCAGGCATGCTCATCCATTCTGCTGCTCGCGGGCATCTTGTTCAGGTGATTCCCGCGCTGGCCGCCGCCCCAGCAAATCCCGCTCGATCACTCAGTTCAGCGTGGAGAGGTAGGCAGCCATGTCCCTGGCATCCCGCTCGTTGATGCCCATGGCCGGCATGGATGTGAGTGGGTCGACGGCCTTCGGGTCGCGCAACCAACGGATCATGTTTTCGGGGTTGTTGACGAGCTTTCCTGCGATCTTCGACCGTCGGGCGATGCCCGCCAGTGGCGGCCCGACCGCGGGCGTGGAGCCCGAGATCCCGGGGATGGTGTGGCAGGCGTTGCAGGCGTATTGGTACAGGGCGCGCTCGCCCCGGTCCAAACCTGCCAGCGGCGCCCGAGCACGGGCCGCCACCACCAACCAGCCGACACGCTCGAGGCCGCGCGCGAAGCCTTCGAGGTATTGCGAATAGGGCCTGATACTCGCCATCTGCATTTGGCTCACGCCAAACACTGCGGATGCCGGCCCATCCCTGCCGGCATCCGCGCCCAGATGGCCGCCAGAGGAATTCCGATGCCGGTTCGCGACACGCCGCCTGATGCGAGCGGAGCCCACCCACGCGCGGCACGCCGCTAGTGGCTTGCGAGGCGACGCTAGGATGATTTTTGCCGGCTGAACACCGGCGCACTCCTGCCCTGGCGGCCGCCGTGCCACTCGATGCGATGTCCGTGTTTCATTCCTTCAGAACAGTTCGCTGTGGTCCCGTTGAAGGACACCCTCGCCGGCCAGCTTGCGCATGCCGCCGGGAACGCGGCTGCAACGCCCGCTCAGTCCGATCTACGCAAGAAGTCGAGCGTCAATCTGTCGCGCGTTCCATCGTAAAGCCGGTCTAGGACTGAGCCAAAGATTGGCTCCTCAGGCAAAGCCGCCTCGAACAAGGTCATGCATGAGCACAGTTTCAGGTCGTCTGGAGAGCCCAGAATTTGGTTCACCGTGCGTCCTTGAATGGTCATGACGAGCCCGCTGCACTCCCGAAGTCGTCCGCCAAGCACCGCGTGATTGACGTATGCCTGTGCGTCCGATTTGCCGGCAAGCCCGTAGAAGCGGGCGGTCGAACTCTGACCCAGTACGGCAAGCTGTGGAAAGATGAACCACATCCAGTGGCTGCGTTTTCTTCCCGCCCTCAGTTCCTCCAGCACGTCGGCGTAGACCATTTCCTGAGCTTGCAAGAAGCGCGACGGGTCGAATGTGGTCTCGTTCATGTTGCTTTGCTCCTGAGGGCTGGGCGTTGCGAGGCAAGAGCTCTACTGAATCGCCCCGGATTTCCTAGACACTTTTGAGCCGTTGGGAATGGCGGCGTTCGAACTCTACCGGCGAAGTATCTCCGGCAGTGCCGTGGCGCCGCTTTGGGTTGTAGAACATCTCGATGTAGTGGAAGACATCGGCCTTGGCGGCATCGCGCGTTGGATAGATCTGGCGGCGGATGCGTTCGCGCTTGAGCAACTGGAAGAAGCTCTCGGCCACCGCGTTGTCATGGCAGTTGCCGCGACGGCTCATGCTGGAGATCAGATTGTGGTCGCGTAGGAAGTCCTGCCAGTCATGCCCAGTGAACTGACGGCCCTGATCCGAATGCACCGTGACTGGCTGCTTGGGTCGACGACGCCACAAGGCCATCACCAGCGCATCGAGCACCAGGCCGGTATCGATGCGGTTACCCATGGACCAGCCGACCACCTGACGCGAGAACAGATCGACCACCACGGCCAGGTACGGCCAGCCCTCATGAGTGCGGATGTAGGTGATATCGGTCACCCAGGATTGATTGGGCTCAGCCACGGTGAACTGGCGCTGCAGGTGGTTGGGCGCGACGACCGCAGGCTTGCCACCACGCATGCCAGGGCGACGGCGATAGCCGGTCTGCGAGCGCAGTCCTTCGAGTTTGAGCAATCGGGCCACGCGGTGCTTGCCGCAGGACTCGCCCAGATCGCGCATGTCCAGGGTGAGCTTGCGGTAGCCGTACACGCCACCGCTCTCCAACCACGCGTGTTTGAGCAGGCCCAGCAGCCGTTGATCGTCCTGGGCACGGGGGCTCATCGGATCGGCCTTCCAGGTGTAGTAGCCACTGGGGTGCACCTTCATACACAAGCACATGCGGCGCACGCTGTGCTCCTGTGCATGCCGCTCGATAAATGCGTACTTCACCCGGACTGCTTGGCAAAGTACGCTGCGGCCTTTTTTAAGATATCGCGCTCCTCGGTCACACGCTTGAGTTCAGCCTTCAGGCGGCGCATCTCGTCGGCTTGCGAGCCCTGCGCTTGGTGCTGGTTAGGCGACATCTGCCTGGCTTTGATCCATTGATACAGGCTGTGCTGGCTGACGCCAAGCCGGGCCGACACATCGGCCACCTTGTGGCCTCGTTCGGTGATCTGCTTGACCGCTTCGATCTTGAATTCTTCGGGGTATCTCTGCTTGCTCATGGCACCTCCTATTGGGCCTCAGGTTTGAGGCTCAGAGGTGTCTAGAAAACCCAGGGCGATTCAGGGAGACGATCGCCAAGATGCATGTCGAGTTGCAGCAAGGTTACTGTTCTCACCCTGACGCGGGTTCATCTTGCAGCGCCAACATCATCCGCTCACACATAGTTCAGCGCGCCGTCGGCTTGGGGGCAATCGCCGAGAACGGGCACGTCCTCTCATTCGGCTAAACCCTATGCCGTGAATAAGTTATCTTCGTTAACATTTGGCTTTGCATCGTGCCGGGAGATCCAAGTGCCCATGCTCTACCTTAGCTTTTTAGGAGTGATTCGCTTTTGCCTGCAGCTTTTCGAGGACAGTGGATGCGGTGATTACCTCGGGCCCGCGCCGCTATTGCCGGCGGCTGAGCAAGACGCTTTGATACAGGCGCGTTTGGCCTTTGCGAGCCAGCCATGGCTGTGAGCAGTCATCGATTCGATAGATCGGCTTGTGTGAAAGGATTGCGCTGGTCGCCGATCAACAATGACTGGATGGCAGCGTACGCCCGCGCCGGTCGTCGACGTTCGATCGAGGCATGTGGCTGAAGTCCTTCGGCGCGTGCGTGGTCACTCAATCAAGAATGGCGCCCTGATTGCGTGCTATCGAGATAGCGGCCCATTGAGGATTCAGCCCGGTTCGACCGGATTTCAGCCCGCGTTTGCGCGCGACGCGTTCGCTGGTGGCAAGCGCTTCTCAAGGTCGATGTGTGCCGCTTGAGTAATACAAAACCCCAGGAGTTGAGATGGCAGAAAGAAGGGCCGTTCTGGTCATCGGTGCTGGCGACGCAACGGGCGGTGCGATCGCCAAGCGCTTTGCGCGCGAAGGCTATGTGGCTTGTGTCACCCGTCGAAGCCTTGACAAGCTTCAGCCCCTGCTCGAGTCGATCCGCGCCGAAGGCGGCGAAGCGCACGGCTTCGGCAGTGACGCACGCAAGGAAGACGAGATGGTCGCCTTGATCCACAAGATCGAGACCGACATCGCGCCCATCGAAGCGGCCATTTTCAACATAGGTGCTAACGTGCGCTTCGGCATCGCCGAGACCACGGCGCGCGTCTATTTCAAGGTCTGGGAGATGGCCTGCTTCGGCGGCTTCCTGATGGGCCGTGAAGCAGCCAAGGTGATGGTGCCGCGCGGCCGCGGCACCATTATCTTCACGGGGGCCACTGCGAGCTTGCGTGGTCGGGAGGGTTACGCCGCCTTCGCCGGCGCTAAACATGCGTTGCGCGCACTTGCGCAGAGCATGGCACGCGAGCTATGGCCCAAAGGCATCCATGTGGCTCATCCGGTGGTCGATGGCGCCATCGACACCGAGTTCATCCGAACCCAGTTTCCGGACCGCTATGCGAGTCGCGAGCACGATGGCATCGTGCAGCCGGAGCACATTGCCGACCTCTACTGGCAGTTGCACATGCAGCCACGTGACGCGTGGACGCACGAACCAGACATTCGTCCCTGGCTGGAGACCTGGTGATGTCTACGGGGAACATCGCCGACGTTTTGGAAGATCGGATTCCGGTTCGCTTCCTGTTCGACTTCGGCAGTCCAAACGCCTACATCAGCCATCGGCTCATCCCGCAGATCGAGTCGCGCAGCGGTGCGAAGTTCGAGTACGAGCCGATCCTGCTGGGTGGGCTTTTCAAGCTCAGCAACAATCGATCGCCCGCCGTGGCGAATGCGGACATTCCGAACAAGCTTTCGTACGAGACCCGAGAACTCGATCGCTTTGTCGAGCGACATGGTTTGAGTCGTTTCCGTCGCAATCCCTTTTTCCCCGTCAATACGCTGCAACTGATGCGAGGGGCGATAGGCGCGCAGCAACTGGGATGTTTCGAACCCTATGTGGAAGCTGTGTTTGCCGGCATGTGGGAACGCGAACTGAAGATGGACGAGCCTGCCACGTTCGCTCAAGAGCTGCGCGCAGCGGGCCTGGACGCGGACGCTCTGATGGGGCTGAGCCAAACGCCCGAGGTCAAGCGTCGTCTGCTCGCAAATACCGAAGCCGCCCATTTGGCCGGGGCGTTCGGGTCGCCGACATTTTTCGTGGTCAGCGAAATGTTCTTCGGCAAAGACCGTTTGCGTGATGTGGAGGAGGAAGTGCTGAGGATTCGCGCAAGCACCAGTTGAACGCTGCGGGCATCGGTACGCATCACCTTTGACGCTGCCGGTGCGCGTCGCGCTGACGAGGCAATGCCGCCCATTTGATATGATGGACATCATTCAATGGGATCGCTCAGGGGCGACACGTTGACACGTGACCGACGCTTGAACCAAGGAGCCCGATGCGCTACGACGCAGAACACAAGCAACGGACCCGCCTTCGAATCCTCCGGCACGCGGCAGCAGCGCTACGGCGACAGGGGCCGCAAGACATCAGCGTCGGTTCGGTCATGCAGGAGGCCGGCCTCACGCACGGCGGCTTCTACGCGCATTTCCCGTCGAAGGACGCGTTGATCGAAGCGTCGATTGCTTTCATGTTCGACGACAGCCTCGCGTTGTGGGAGCGAGCGGCACACGGCAAGCCGGTCGCCGACGGGCTCGCCAGCTACATCGACGCTTACCTATCGGCCTCGCATCTAGAAGCTGTGGACAACGGCTGTCCTTTGGCCGCGCTCGCTACCGAAGCGCCGCGCATGTCGGCGATGGGCCGCCAGGCGTTTACGGCCGGGATCAATGCTTTGACGGCTTTGCTCCAAGAGGCCCTGGACCAACTGGACGCGCCACCGCCGACAGCGCTCGCGACGTCGGTACTTGCCGAGTTGGTCGGTGCCCTCACGCTTGCTCGAATCCAGACGGATGTTGCTCAGGCCACACGAATACTCGAAACGTGCAGGCTCGGATTGAAGCGCCGGCTCGGCCTTGGCGCAGCGTTCGAGACCCGCGCACCACGATCAAAGCGCCAGACACCATGACCCACACGAAGCCAACTGCCATCCCCGTCATGCCCACGCACGGGCTGATCGCATTGCTCGCCGCACTGGCGGCCATCGGCGCGCTGTCCACGAACATCATCCTGCCTGCTTTCCCAGCCATCGCCGTGTCGTTGGGTGTCGCCACGTCGCAACTCGGGCTGACGCTGAGCATCTTCTTCATGGTTTTTGCGGTGAGCCAGCTTCTGGTGGGACCGCTTTCCGATCGCTTCGGCCGGCGACGTCTGGTCATTGGGGGGCTGCTGATCTTCGCCGCCGGCTGCGTCGTCTGTGCGTTAGCCACGGATCTGTCGATGCTGATGCTTGGCCGTGCGGTTCAGGCGGCGGGTGTCTGCGCCGCATCCGTTCTCGCGCGTGCCATCGCACGCGACCTCTTCGAAGGCGAATCGCTGGCGCGCGTGTTGTCCATGGTCATCGTGGCGATGGCGGCGGCGCCGGGTTTCTCTCCGCTTCTCGGCGGGCTGGCAGAGCAGTGGATCGGTTGGCGACTGAGTTTCATGGCCGTGGGTGGCCTGGGGGTTGCACTCGCGATCTGGTATGCGCTGCGGCTCCACGAGACGCACCCGGCCGCCCGGCGAATGCCACTGGCAATCGGGCCGGTGCTGTCGAGCTACCTCGCGCTTCTGAGGGACGCACGCTTCGTGCGGCCCGCGAGCGCCGTGGCCTGTGTCATCGGTGCGCTCTATGGCTTCTTCACCGCAGCGCCGGCCATCCTGATGGGGCCTTTCGGGCTGACGACGCTGGCGCTCGGCGCGTTCTTCGCGGCCACCGTGCCGGTGGTGTTTGCTGCAGGCATCGCCGTGCCACGCCTCGCGCGACGCTGGGGCGCCCAGCGTGTGGCGCGCATCGGCGTCCTTCTCGCGCTGATCGGTGGCGCGCTGATATGGGCGATCGGGATGAGTGCCCACGCGAACCTGACAACCTTCGTGGCGGCACTTTGCATCTTTCTGCTCGGCATGGGAATGGTGAATCCGTTGGGCACCGCTCTCGCTCTCGGTCCGTTCCCTGCACAGGCCGGCGCTGCGTCGGCGATGTTGGGATTCATGCAGATGGTGGGTGCTGCATTGGGCGCGACGCTGGTCACGAAACTCGATAGCGGCTCCACGATCGCGACCCTGGGCGTCGTGATCGTCGGGGCGCAGGTCGTGGCACTGGTCGTGTTGTCTCTTCCTTCGCCGGCGCAGCGCGCCGTGAGCGCGACCTAGCAGCGGAGCATCGCAGCGGGGCGTCTCGATTCCGCGCTGCGGAACCGAATGGAAGCACGTGCGGGCAGGTTTTTCCTAGGATGGCGGTGGCCCTGGACCCCATCCTCTGGAGACAAAAAAGTGACCTCGCCTTGCACCACACATCTGTCGATCGAAGCCGGCGTGGCCGTGCTCGAATTCGACAACCCGCCGCACAACCGCCTCGCGCGCGACATGCTTCTCGCGTTCGAACAGGCCATCGCTGCCATCCGTGAAGACGACTCGGTACGCGTCGTCATCCTGTCGGCCAAAGGCAGCATCTTCAGCCACGGGGGCGACATCTCGATCTGGCCTGGTGTGCCGCCTGCCGAAATGCGGCAGCGGATCATCGGCTCCATCAAGCGCGCCAACCTGCTGGAAGAATTGACGGTACCCACGATCGCCGCGGTCCAAGGCGACTGCTTCGGCGGTGGCTTCGAATACGCCCTCCGGTGCGACGTAATCGTCGCTGCGGACGACGCTCATTTCTGTCACACCGAGCAAAGCCTCGGCGTCTTCACGCTGCTCGGTGGCGTGCAGCGCGTCGCCGAACGTGCCGGCCGCGCGCGCGCCATGAAATGGGCACTGACGTCGGAGCGGGTAGGGGCGCAAGAACTGCTCGATGCAGGCGTGCTGACGGAGGTGGTGCCATCCCATGATGTGATGCCGCGTGCTCGGGAATGGGCCAAGCGCTTTGCCACCGGACCGACCCTGGCCCATGCCGCACACAAGCGCCTGCTCCAGGCATGGTCCAACCATGGCATCGCCGCAGCCGACGACTGCATTCCCGAACTGACCGAGACGATCTTCGGCTCCGCCGACGCGAAAAGGGGAATCGCCTCCGGACTGGATGCCTTGCAGCGCGGCGTCGAGCGCCCCACGCTCGCTTTCGAGGGGAAGTGACATGAGCACAACGGTGCGATTCGATCTCTCGGCCGTCGAAGCCGAGGTGGTGAAGTGGTTCTTTGACGACTACCTGATGACCTGGGTGAATGCCGGCGCCGGCCTGAGCCAAGACACGTCGAGCTTCATCTCGAACTACTGGGGCCATCCGCTGCATGTCTGTTCCGACGCCGTGCAGGAGCACAAGCTGCAGGCCGACGACGTGGTGCTTTTTCTGGACCAGATGCACAAGCGCCTGAAGGGCAGTGGCTACCGTTCGACCAAGGTGCTGGATCGGCGTGTGAAGGTCTACAACCGTCGCGGCGCGGGCATCGAAGTGATCTGGTCGCGCCGTCGCGAGGATGGTTCGGAGATCGAACGCATTGCCGTGCACTTCGAAGTCTCGAAGCTGGAAAGCACGTGGCGCGTGGCGTCCATTCAGTCGACGCACACGACTGCGGAAACGCTGGACGGTGCATGGTCGGAACTCAACCTGGGCGTACTATGACTCACACACATCCAGAATATCCGGCGCTCGACCTGCCGGCCCATGTGTCGCGCGAAGCGGTGCAGATATGGAGCAACGGGCTGCGCATCGATGCGGATCTGTACAAGCCGCGTCGCGTGGTGGGAACCGACCGGAAGGTGCCTGCCGTCGTGATGAGCCACGGGCTTGGGGGCAGCAAGCGGACGGCCGAGCGATACGCGGCCGAGTTCGCGGATGCAGGCATGGTCGCGCTCACCTTCACGCACGCAGGTTGGTTCGGTTCCGATGCCGTGGCGTACGTGTCACGGGCAGGGGGTGCTCACGATGTAGGCCCGGCAAGCGCTAAAGACCTTCGCTTTGGCAAGGAGGTGATCGATCCGCTGGAATGGGTGCAGACCTTCCGGGTGGCGGTCGATTATCTTGAAGGCGAACACAACGTGGACACCGACCGGTTGGGTGCCTGGGGTACGAGCTTTGGCGGTGGCATTGCGCTGTACAACGCGTGCAACGACGACCGCATCAAGGCGCTGGCGATTCAGGTCGCCTCGGTTGCGGGTGTGCGGCCGGCGCTCGCCGCGCATGCCCGACAGCGGGCGATCGACATGGCGCGTGGCGTGCTGCCTTCCGTGCCCGACGCATCGATGGACAGTTTCCCGAAAGCACCAGGCGTGCCTCACTTTTCACGCATGCGCGCCTACCGGCCGCTCAACGAGCTTGCCAAGCTGAAAGCCCCGACCCTGATGGTGGATGCCGGTGCAGAGGACATGTTCGACATCCGCCACAATGCCGGCGCCGTGCGCGATCACCTGGAGCGAGAAGGGCGCGTGCCCTACGTGTATCGCGTGATTCCCGGTATCGACCACTACGGGATCTATTTCGATGGCTATGCGGAGAGCGTCGCGCTGGCCAAGTCCTGGTTCGTGACGCATTTGTTAGAGGCGGGACGCTGACCGCAGGCGCCCGTATGTCACCGAGGGCGCTGGACGAGACGATGGACGCAATAAAGGACAGACGCAACATCACCTCGCTGGTGCGCGGGCTGGAAGTGCTCAGCTGTTTCGAATCTGGGGAGGAGTTCCTTGGCAACCTCCAGATTGCCGATCGCTGCGCACTCCCCCGGTCGACCGTGGCGCGGTTGACCTTCACGCTTGTGCAGGCCGGCTACCTCTATCAGGAAAAGAAGAGCGGCCGCTATCGTCTCGGCGCGTCGGCCCTGGCCATCGGCGGCGTGTCGTTGACACGCCTGAAGATTCGCGATCGCAGCAGAGCCGTGCTCCAGCAACTGGCCGAAAGCGTCGGGTTGCAGATCGCGCTTGGCGTGCGCGACGACCTGTCGATGCTGTACGTAGAGACTTGCAACAGCACGTCCATCGTCAGATTGCGACTGGATATCGGTTCGAAGGTCCCGCTGGCGACGACGGCGATCGGCAGGGCGTGCATTGCCGTGATGCCGCCTCCCGAGCGCGAGGCGCTGTTCATGCGGATGAAAAAAGTCCTCTACCAGTCAAACTGGGATGAGGTCGAAGTAGCCATCGTGCGCGAAATGCAGTCTGTGCAAGAGCGTGGTTGCGCGTGCTCTTTTGGTGAGTGGCGCCCGGAAATTTCAGGCATCGCCGTGCCGCTCGTTCTGGGCGGAGGAATGCCCAACTTCGCCATAAGCGCAGCTGGGGTGGCGGGGCTTCGCTCTGTCAATTACTACCTCGACGTGGTGCTCCCGCAACTGCTCAGTGCCGTGAGGTCTATTCGAAACGAATGGGACTGAATCCAAAGCCGGGCTTAGACACGCTGCGGAGGAACTCGTCAACGAAGTACGCCAGTTCAACGGGCTTTTCAACATGCGCCCAATGACCTGCAGCGGGGATATGCGCCAAACTCGATCGAGCAAAGCGGCGCGTTGCTTCAGCCAGGGCCGACCGTGTGAAAAATCGATCGTCCGTTGCGATGACGAGCACCGGGGCGCTGATTGGCGAAGCGGCCATGCCTGCGCGATGGCCTCCGGTCCATGCCTTCAGCTGCTGCAGTCCCTTGCGTCGGCCCGTCATCAGGCTTGAGTTCACCAGAACCGTTAAGCCGCGCGCCGTGAGGGATTGCGACATCGCAAGCCGTCCCGCCTTTATGACCTCCGCGTCGGTCGTTCCAAGACGCGATTCGAAGCGCTGCATGACATCCGGTGGAAGCGGTGAACCCTTCAAGGGCGCCGGCGTCACCAGAATGACTCCCTTGACGCGTTTGCCGAGTCGCCCGGCAGCGAGTTCCACCACCGCGCCGCCCATGGAATGACCCACGAGTACCAAATCGCGATCCCCAGCAACGTCTAGCGCGTACTCGACGACTTGGTCTGCAAAGGCCTCGAGCAGCCGCTCCGAATCTTCGGTCTCTTCCTGCACAGCTTGCAGATCGATGGCATTGAACTGCCAGTCCGAGACCTCTTTTTCACTAAGGGCGCTGAAGAGGTCTTGCCAAACCGCCGAGTCGTCGGTATAGCCGTGTACAAATAGCGCTACGCGTGATGGATGCATTTCGTATTCCTTGACGATTCGAGCAACGCCGCCGTCCGTCGTTTACTGAGGCTCTAGCTTGATGGCACGCGCGATGCGCGAAAATTTCTCGCTCTCGCGCTTCAAAAATGCCTCCGCTTGTGCAGGGGTCATCGGGTCGAGTCGCCCCGACGCATTGGCGGCCATCCGGGCTTTGTTCTCGGGGCTCACGATCCATTCGTTCATCGCCGCTGTCAGGCGATCGACAACAGCGCCGGGCGTCTTCGACGGCGCGAGGATGCCAACCCACAACGTATGCTCAAAGTTGGTCAGGGTATTGCTCTCATTGATGACCGGGAGATCGGGAAGTGCAGGGTTCCTTGCTGGACCGGCCAGCCCGATAGCTCTCAGCTTGCCGTTCTGCAGCATGCCAAGGGTTGGGCCGCCGCCGACGGGCATGAAGCCGATGTCTACCTGCGAGCCAGCCATGTCGATCATTGACGGTGCGACCCCCTTATAGGGGACCTCCAAGAACTTGACGCCCGTGCGCGTCTGGAAGTCGGCCGCCACGATGTGCGCAGCGGAGCCGGTGCCCCAATGCGCGATGCTCAACTGCCGATTGCCGGGGGTCTTCGCGTATTTGATGAGTTCATCGACACTCTTGAAGTCGAGCGTGGGACTACATGCCAGCACGAAGTCCGAGATGCCGGTGACGCCCATCAATCGAAAGTCCGATACGCTGTACTTCGCCGACGAGATCGTGAATGGAGACGCCAGTAGATCGGTCCCGGTGGTTCCCAACAGTGTGTAGCCGTCCGCAGGCGCGCGCGCGACGAACATGGCTGCGATGGAGCCCCCGGCTCCTGGCATGTTGTCTGCGACCACCGTCTGTCCAAGGTTGCGTTGGAGAATGACGTTGGCAGCGCGTACCGAAGCATCCGACGGTCCCCCAGCTGGAAATGCGATCTTCACAAGGATGGGCTTGTTCGGATAGCCAGACTGTGCCAGTGCTGGGAGGCCAATGCTGGAGGCGGCAAGTGTGGAGGCGCCCGAGATCAAAAAGTGCCGACGAGTGGATGCGTTCATGGGGCTGTCTCCTATTGATTTTTGTTAAACAAGAGGCGTTGCGCCTCGGCGATCGGCGGCGCTCAGCGCGGCTTGCAGGACCTTCTTACGACGTTCTAGCCACCAACCGTATGGCTGGGGCCAGCCCGCATACCCGACGGCAGGCTGCAGATTTTCTTGTGCGTGCAGAGGCCAGTGCGGGTCATGCAGCGCAGCGCGACCAATCGCCACCAGGTCGGCAGCTCCCGATGCGACGATGTCATTCGCTTGGTGCGCGTCAACGATGAGGCCGACAGCCATGGTGGCGATGCCCACTTCGTCCTTGATGCTGCGCGCCAGAGGTACCTGGAAGCCAAGGCTTCGCGGCAGACCGGTCGAAGCCTGCGGTGCCGCCACGCCTCCAGACGAGCAATCGACGACATCGACACCGAGCGCTTGGAGTGCCGTCGCCAAGACGGCTGAGTCTTCCAGGGACCAACCGCCGTCGGCGGCGTCGGTCGCTGATACCCTAAAGAAGAGCGGCTTGCGCGCGGGCCAGACTTCACGCACCGCTGCCACAACCTCGAGTGCCAACCGCATGCGGTTTTCGAGCGTACCGCCGTAATGGTCAGTGCGCGAATTGGCAAGCGGCGACAGAAACTGATGCAGCAGGTACCCGTGCGCTGCATGAATCTCAATGACGTCAAAGCCGGCCGCTTCGGCACGCGCCGCTGCATGCTTCCATCGCTCCACCAATGTAGTCAGCTCCGGTTGCGATAACGCGCGCGGGCTAAGCCAGCCTAGCTCCATCGGCTCGGTACCAGGTCCGACGATTTCCCAGGCCCGCTCACCTCGAGCGACGTCGCGATGATCGAGCGGCCCATTGCCGTCCCATGGACGTTGCATGCTTGCCTTGCGCCCGGCGTGCGCGAGCTGAATACCTGCCTTAGCACCAAGCGTATGTATCAGATCTGTTATGCGGCGCATTCCATGCACTTGCTCGTCTTGCCAGATGCCGAGGTCCCCGTGTGTGATCCGACCGTCGCGCGTAACGGCCGTAGCCTCAGTCATGACGAGCCCAAAGCCACCCATGGCAAACTTCGCGAGGTGCGCAAGATGGAAGTCGTCGACCATGCCACCGCGGGCGGAATAGGTGCACATTGGCGAGAGCACAAGGCGATTCTTCAGTGCCACCCCTCCAATCTGGAAAGTGGAGAAGAGGGGGAAACTGTCGTCAGGCGCATTGGCGCTTGCACCAGCACTTATTGCGTTCGTAGCCATACGGTTGTCTCCTGATGGCAAAGCTCGGGTCACGTTGCCCGGCCGGCCGTTTCAGCCTTCCGGTGGCTGCATGCTCTATGGCCGCCAGCTGCTACCGAGCATATCGACGCGCGGTTTGCGCCAACGATGTCCAATTCCGCTCTGCGAGATTCACAGCATCGGGTTGAACTCGCTCTGGCGCTCTACCACCTTATGCAAGGCCCACCACGATGGCTCCACTCTGGGACAGCCGCCTCCCGCAGCCTTATCAACTGGGTCTAGCGTCCGTGCCGCGCTCACGCCAGCTGTCTTCAACAGAAGATCTAGTCTTTGTGCTCGGTAAAACTAGCGCACCACTCCCACGCCTCTT
Source organism: Variovorax sp. J2L1-78 (assembly GCF_030317205.1). Classification (NCBI taxonomy): domain Bacteria; kingdom Pseudomonadati; phylum Pseudomonadota; class Betaproteobacteria; order Burkholderiales; family Comamonadaceae; genus Variovorax; species Variovorax arabinosiphilus. The sequence continues at coordinate 236,465 of NZ_JASZYB010000001.1, forward strand.
TCGGAACACCTCGACGATCAGCCATTCATGATCCGAGCAAAGAGGGGCTGGTGCAGCCAACGCGGGGTTGCCCACACCATTGCCACGGCCGCCTTGTTGTTGATGCCCGGAACGATGCTGATACGCCCCGCGTTTAGCGCACGAATGCCGGCGCGCACCACCGGTTCGGGCTTCATCATCAAGAATTTGAGGGCGAAGGTGACCTTCTGTTTCGCGGCTTGAGCGAAGCCCGTGTCGGACATGCCCGGGCACAGCGACGTGACCGTCACGCCGTCGCGCTTGAACTCACGGTGCAGGGCATCGCCGAGGCGCAGGACATAGGCCTTGGCCGCTCCATACACCGCCATGTCTTCCACCCCGTAGTGAGCCAGCAGACTCGCGACCAGCAGGATTTTTCCGTGTCCGCGAGCACGCATGTCCTGACCGAAGACGCGGGTCATGGCCGTAAGGCTGGCAATGTCCAATTGCACCATGTCCAGCGTAGCCGCCAGAGGCGTGTCGAGGAACGCACCCTGCAGGCCATGACCCGCATTGTTGATCAGGATCTCCACGGTGACTCCCTGACCACGTAGGCGCTCGTGCAGCGCGGGGATGGCCTCCATGTCCGAGAGGTCGACCTGCTCCACCACAACCTGAACGCCGTAGGCTTGCTGGAGCTTCTTGGCCAGCGTTTGAAGGAGGTCGAGCCGGCGCGCCACCAGCACAAGTGGATGCCCCTTAGCTGCATACTGCCGTGCGAACTCTTCGCCAAACCCGCTGGATGCGCCGGTGACGAGCACCCAAGAATCGCCGTTGGTTGTCATGAAATTTCTTCCTTTTTTAAGCCGATGAATCTGCTGCCGGAGGTCGGAATTTCTGTCTTCAGTCGAGACTAAGAGTCCAGCGGTCTTTAATATAGCAGACCGACGGTCTCCTAAACGAGTTGTCACCTGGATCAGTCCATGAATCTCCCAACCACGTACGTTCGAGCCCGCTCGGCAGAGCAGAAGGAAGAGCGCCGTCGCCACCTGCTGGTCACGGCTAGGCTGATGCTGAGCGACACCCCAAAGCTTCTTGATCTCGGCCTCAATGAACTGGCCCGCACGGCGGGGATGACGAAGTCAAACGTGTACCGCTATTTCGAGAGCGTTGAAGCTGTGCTGATGGACGTGCTCGTCGAGGAGTTCGTCGGGTGGCAGCTTGAGTTGCGCGCGGCGCTGGCTCGGCGGAAGTTGAAGGTGACGGCAGAACACATTGCTTGGGCGTTCTCAGAGACCATCGCTGCTCGGCCTCTGCTGTGCCGGCTGACGAGCATCTTGCCGTCCATTCTTGAGCGGAACGTATCGCTGGAACGCATGGTCGGGTTCAAGCGCAACCTCCTCGCCGTCCAGCAGCAAGCCGCCCTCGACTTTCATTCGAGCCATCCTGCCATGTCCGTGCGTGCTTTCGAGCAATTGATACGGCATGCTCTGCCGCTGCTCATTGGATTGTGGCCACTCAGTCATCCTTCCGAGGTTTCAGCGCAGGTGCTGGTCCAGCCTGGGCTTGAAAGCCTGCGTTATGAATTTCGCAGCGACTTCGAGCGCGGCCTGCTGACTTTGCTGGGCGGCCTGGCCACGGTTCAGGAGCCCAGCGGTTGAGTCGGCGACCGCCATGTGGCATCGGAAGAAAGCGCAGCTGTCGACAAGGCCTTCAGCGCGAACAGCGCGTTAAAGCTGTTGACGTTGACATCCGCAAAGCCAAGCTCTTCGGAGGTTGCATCGGCCCCACTGCGAATCTCCCTGGTACAGGCTCCTGGTGCACTTGCTCACGACGATGAACACCGGTCAAGGCTGCTGGCCACGCGCTCAGCCTGCGTTAGCGCTCAGGGCGGCTTGGCGATGCTCATAGACCTGCAGATGACAGTACGCGGAACGCGTGAGCGGGCTGTCGATGCCGCGGCGTTTCGCACGCTCCAGCATGTCGCCCACAATCGCCTTGGATTCCAGCCGCGGCGAACCCGAGGCGATGTCACGCATCATCGAGGCCGCCCAGGTCGATCGAGCATCCAGGAGGCGTCCTTCGAGTCGCTGGACGTCTGCTTCGGACAGGGCATGACCCTCTGCGGCGGCCACCGCCCGGCATTCGGCCATCGCCTGGCGCATGAGCACAGCACCGTCCTCGGTGGCGAGGATGTCGCCAACGCTCCCCCGCATGAGGCAGTTCATCATCGCGCCCGAGGCTAGCATCACCCATTTGTTCCACAACGCACCGGTGATCTCCGGTGACAGGATGCGCGAACCGGGCGACTGCGCGATGAGTGCATGGAGGCGGTGGGCGGTGCCGACTGTCAATTCCGACCGTGCACCCGTCACGACCGCGTCCATGGGGCCCGCGTGATGAACGATGCCATCGGCGTCGAGCGTGAGTGCGATGTAGGCAACACCGCCAAGCACTCGCTCCCGTCCGAAGCGCGCATCCAGTTCGTCATACACGGAGAGCCCGTTCATGAACGGGAGCAGGGCAGTCGAAGGCCCAATGGCTGCGTGCACATCCGTCAACGCGGCCTGCAGGTCGTAGGCCTTGCAGCTTAGGACGATCAGGTCGTACACCGGCGCCAGGGCGCTCGTGGTCACCGCGACCACCGGGGCGCTGAAATCCCCCAGCTCGCTCCTGACCTGCAGCCCGTGCGCGGCCAGCTGCTGCGCACGCCTCGGGCGTACCAGGAAGTTCACATCCGCACCGGCCTGGATCAGCCTGGCCCCGTAATAGCCACCGATGGCGCCCGCGCCGACGACAAGAATCTTCATGCATTTGCTCCTGGATGAGGGGGCGTGGATGTCCCTTGAACGCCGTTGGGGAGGGAAGAAGGACCGCTCGACCAGCCGCGTGCGCCGATCGACCAGAGGATGCACAGCCCGTAGAACGCCATGGCCGCAGCGCCGATGGCGAAGAAGGCCGTCAGGGAGCCGCCCACATGGAGCCACGCCCCGCCCAGCCCCGCGAAGAGGCCCAGCCGCACGAACCCTGCAAGCAAGGGCCACTTGAGTCGGCCAGCGCCCTGGGAGGCGAAGTAGAGCGAGAAGCCCAGCGCGAAGAAGCCATAGAAGGGACCGACGATGCGAAGGTAATGCGCGCCCGTCTGCAGCAGCGCTTCCTCGGTGCCAAAAAGCCTGAGCCAGGCCTCGGGCCACAGTGCCGCCATCAGCCCGATGCTCTCCCCGAGCGCGAAGGCGATCGCCCCGCCGGTGAGGGCGATGCGACGCGCGCGGACATGCTGGCCGGCACCAATATTGGCGCTCACCAGCGCGACCATCGGCGCGCCGAGTCCGAAGGCGATGGGCATCAGCAGGTACTCGAGGCGCGCGGCGGTCGCGTAGCCGGCAAGCGCCTGGGTCCCCGCGTAGGTACCAACGATGGCTGTCGTGAGTGCGATGAGCCCGTTGGTCAGCACCGGGTTCAGGCAGGCAAGGCCACCGACCTCCAGGATGCGTCGCATCGGTGCCCACCGAAGCACGCCGAGCGAGAGACGGGCTGGGTTTCGGCCACTGCAGCAGTACCAGCCCAGAATCGCCGTGCCGGCGGCGTAGTACCCCAGCAGCGCGTAGGCACCACCGACCACCCCCAGTGCAGGAACGGGTCCGAATCCGAAGATCAGCAACGCGCAAAGCGGCACCAGCAGAAGCGCTCCGCCGCAGATGACGGCCCCTGGCATCAGCATGTTGCCCGTCCCCCGGATCACGCTGGCCAGCGCGTTCATGGTCCACATGAGCGTCAGTCCCGCGAACAGTACGTGTCCGTAATCGCTCGCCGCCGTCAGCGCCTGGGCCCTCGCGCCCAGAAACTCGAACAGCGCAGTGCTCGCCAGCAGCAGGACCACGGTGAAGACACCGCCGATGGCCGCGCTGAGCGCCACAGCATGGCGCGCCAGCGAATCGGCCAGCGGTCCGTCGCCAGCGCCAAGCGCCCGGGCGACGGCCGACGAGATGCCGCCGCCCATCGCACCCTGCGACATGTTTTGCATCAGCATGAGGATCGGCACCACCACCGCAACACCTGCGAGGACGTTGGTGCCGAGCTTGGCGAGGAACCACATCTCCACCAGGCCGGTGGAAGACTGGGCGAGCATCATGAGCATGTTCGGCCAGCTCATGCGAAGCAGGGTTGCAAACACCGGCGCCTCGAGCATGCCGCGCAGCCTCGGGTTGACGCTTGAGAACTGCGCTGCGGATCGGGAGGCCGGCATGATGGTGAGGACCAGGAACGGACCTCGTTCACTGGCCGGTACGTGAAATGAACTTGAATATACTTGCACATGCCAATATCTGCAGGCACCCCGCGCTTAGGTCGGGCAGTGCTGCGGCAGAATGCAAGCACGTCATGCCATCACCATTGCTCAGCGCCAAAGATCCGCTTGTTTGCAATGGCTCTGCCTTGCGCAAGGCCACCCGACGTATCACTCAGCTCTACGACGCAGTCCTCGCGCCGAGCGGGATCAGCGTGTCGCAGCGCTCCGTGCTGGTTCACGTCGAGCGGGCCGGGACGCCCACCATGACGCAGCTCGCCCATGCCATGGTCCTGGATCGCTCTGCGTTGGCTCACAACCTCCGGCCGCTCGAGCGCGATGGCTATCTCGTGCAGCGCCGCGACGCGGTCGATGGACGCAGCCGGCGCGTGGCATTGACCGAGGCCGGGCGTGCCAAGCTTGCGGAATCCAACCGCCTCTGGCGCATGGCACAGAACCGTTTCGAAGTGGTTTACGGCGCACAGCGCGCAGCCGACTTGCGGGCCGCCCTGGCGGAGATTTTTTCAGAGGAGTTCGCCGAGGCGTTCCGCCAATCCGACGCCGCAGCCCCCAATGCTCGCTAGCCGGGCAAACCGGCGCGACGTTCACGACGCAGGGGAGCTACGAGCCGGCGCGTCGCTCGCCAGGATCTCACCGCGACATTCGCCAAAGCCGATGCGCGCATAGCCGGGCTTGTGGCACCAGCCCTTGAGAATCACGGCGTCGCCATCGGCCAGGAAACTGCGCGTCTCACCGTTTTCCAGTGCGAGCGGCGCCACCCCGCCACGGGCGAGCTCGATCAGCGCGCCGGCCTCTGCGGCGCCCGGGCCCGAGACGGTCCCGCTGCCCAGCAGATCGCCGGCCCGCAGATTGCACCCGCCGGCCGTGTGGTGGGCGATCATCTGCGCAATGCTCCAGTACTGGTGCCTGAAACTGGTGGCGGACAGCCGCTGCGGAGCACCGCCTCGTGCGCGATCGGCAGCGGTCTCGAGCAGCACCTCCAACTGCACATCGAAGGCTCCGCGCTGCCGGACGGGTTCTGCGTCGAGGTGGGCGAGCGGCTGGGGCTCGTTGGCAGCACGGCACCATGGCAGCCGATAGGGCGCCAGCGCCTCCATGGTGACGATCCATGGAGACAGCGTGGTCGCGAAGTTCTTGGCCTGGAACGGTCCGAGCGGCGTGGATTCCCAGCGCTGGATATCTCGGGCGGACCAATCGTTCAGAAGGCAGAGGCCAAACGCATGGCCATCGGCATCGGCAACGCCGATCGGCTCGCCAAGCGTGTTGCCCGTGCCGATGTAGATGCCCAGCTCCAACTCGTAGTCCAGGCGCTGCGACGGGCCGTACACAGGTGTCGTTGCCCCCGGCGCCAGCCACTGCCCTCGCGGTCGGCGGATCCGCTCGCCAGAAAGGCCGATGCTGGAGACGCGACCGTGATAGGCAATGGGCATCCAGCGGAAATTGGCAGACAGCGGATCGTCAGGGCGGTAGAGCCGTCCAATGTTCAGCGCGTGGTCCACCGAGGTGTAGAAATCCGTGTAGTCGCCAATGACCACCGGCAGAGCGTGCTGTGCCCCGGCCCGCGGTACCAAGCACGTCTCGCAGGCAAGGCGTGCACCCGCTGGCGCATCGTCGCGGAGTAGCGCGAAGACCCCATGACGCAGAGCGCGCCAAGCCGGCCGGCCCATCCCGAGCAGTGCATTCAGGCTGGGTTGCGAAGCGGCCCGCGCCGCCTGGGCCGCAAGCCCCTTCAGCAGCGAGCCGTCCGATAGCGCCGCGAGGTCCAGGATCCGGTCGCCGATGGCGATGCCGCCGCGAAACGCACCCTCGGCGCCGGCCGGCTTGAAAACCGACAAGGGCAGGTTCTGCAGCGGGAAATCGCTCATCGGTCCGGCCGAGCGCACCCAGCTTCGGGCCGACCCGTCGTGCGTGTGATCCAGCTCAGTCATACGCACCGCGCGCCGCACGACGGCTCAGCAGCACACGGCGCTGACGCAGATCCTCGATGACTGCCGGGTCGACATGGCGCTCCGTCAGCAACTCCACGTTGTGCTCTCCCTGAAAGGCCGGAATTCCTGGGGCGGGAAGCTTCGATTCGCTGAACCGCCAAGGCGCTCCAGGCATGCGCATCGTGCCGCCGCCGCGGTCGTCCACTTCCACCACCGCGCCCCAGTCCTGGGCCCACTCCGACTGTGCGAGGTCGTTGGTCGTTCGGATGACGCCGATCGCGAGTCCGGCCTCGCTCACCTGCGCCTGCAATTGCTCCAGATCAGTGAACGTCATGATCCAGGCACGCACCTCGGCCAGCAGCACCTGAAGGTTCTGGCGGCGCAGCGGCGCACTCGCAAAGCGCGGGTCGGTCAGCAGGTCGGTGCGACGCATCATGGCGGCGTAGCGCACGAACATCGGCGAGTAGATCGGGCTCGCAGCGATCGTCACGCAGCGCCCGTCGGGCAGGGCATAGATGTGCGACTCCGGCGCGCTCAGCGCCGGCGGCTCGCCCATGGTGTCGATGCCCGAGAGTTGGGCGCCCGCGCGCTCGTTCACCGAGAGCATGGTGGCGGCCATCGACACGTCCACATGCTGACCGCGCCCCGTGCGCTCGCGTGCCTGAAGCGCTGCCAGCACGGCGATCACGCCCTGCAAGCCGGTGTAGACGTCCGCGTGGCTGCACGCGTCGTTGCGCAGCTCTGTGAGCGACTCCCCGTAGTGCTTCTGGAGAATGTCGGTCAGTCCCGTCTCGGCCTGCACGGTCGGCGCAAAGGCAGGCCGGTTGCGCCACGGTCCTGTCTGGCCATAGCCGCTCATGGAGACGTACACCGCCCGGGGATTGAAGCGATGCACGTCCTCATACCCCAGCCCGAACCGCGCCAGCGTTCCCGGCCGGAAGTTCTCCACGATCACGTCGGCATCGCGGCACAGGTCGCGCACGATCTCGCGCGCCTCGGGCCAGTTCAGGTCGAGGCTGAGGTTTCGCTTCCCGGCATTCTGCTGCGCGTAGTAGACCGACATCTGGTTGATGTGAGGCACACCCGCACGGCCGGCGTCGCCGGCCGGCGGTTCGATCTTCGTGACGTCGGCGCCCAGGTCGCGCAGCGCCTTGGTGCAATGCGGGCCGGCAAGCACCCGGGTGAAATCGATCACGCGCAGACCTGCAAGAGGAGCATCCATTTCAGTTCCCCTCAAAGACAGCCGAGCCCGGACCGGTGGCCATGAAGGCGGCAATGCCTCGGCGCTGGTCCTCGCTGGCCCACATGATGTTGTTGATGTCGGTTTGCTTCGCATCCGCGCCTGCAATGCCGTGTCGCGCCGACAGGTTGGCCAGGGTCTTGATGCCGCGCAGTGCAACGGTCGGCCCGGCCGCGAGCTGCCGTGCCCAGGACATGGATGCCGTCGGCAATTCCGACTCCGCCACCACCAGGTTGATCAGCCCCCAGCGTTCGAGCGCCACCGGATCCTGACGCCGGCCGAACATCGCCAGCTCCTTCGCGCGTGCTGGGCCGACCCGCTGGGTGACGCGTTGCACACCGCCGAGCAACGGCAAGAGGCCCAGCGAGGCTTCGGCCATGCCGAAGGAGGCCGTGTCCGCGGCCACGATCATGTCGCAGGTGACGGCCAGCTCCAGGCCACCGCCGAGCGCCGCGCCGTGCACTGCGGCCACCGTCGGGACGGCCACGTTCTCCAGCGCGTCCAGGAGTTGCTCAAGACCGGCTTGGTCGCGCCGACGGCCACCGGCGCGAAAGCCCTCGACATCCGCGCCGGCGCAGAAGTGCCGCATGCCGCTGCGCAGCAGGATCGAGCGGCAACCTTGTGCGACGGCCTGCTCGTAGGCGCCCAGCAGGCCCTGCAGCAACGCCTCGTCGATCAGGTTGTGGGGAGGTTTGGCGAGCGTGACGACGCCAACGGCGCCGTCCTTCTCATAGTGCACGATGGTCATTTGTTTCCTCTTCAATGGTTCGGGAGATGGGCGTTACTGGGGGTCGAGCTTCAGCGAGCGGGCAACCCGCACGTACTTCTCGTGCTCGTTGCGCAGGAAGGCGCTTGCTTGTGCCGGTGTCATCGGGTCGAGGCGGCGAGATGCGTTGGTCTTGATCCGCGCCTGGTTCTCCGGGCTCAGCACCCAATCGTTCATCGCGGCGGTCAGGCGTGCGACCACGGGTTCGGGCGTCTCGGGCGGCGCGAGCAGGGCAGCCCAGAGGCTGTAGTCGAAGTTCTTGAGCGCACGGCTCTCGCCAACGGTCGGCACGTCCGGCAGGGCAGGATTGCGCTGCGGGCTGGCCAGCGCGATCGGGCGCATCTTTCCGTTCTGGATCATCCCGAGCGTCGGCCCGCCCAGAGGGACGAAGGTGAGGTCTACCTGCCCCCCGGCAATGTCGGCGATGGTCGGCGCAGCCCCCTTGTACGGGACCTCCAGGAACCGCACGCCGGTTCGCGCCTGGAAGTCTGCCGCCACCAGGTGGGGCGCCGAGCCGGTGCCCCAGTGGGCGATCGAGAGCTCCTTGTTGCCGGGCTTCTTCGCATACTCGACCAGTTCGTCCACGCTCTTGAACTGGTGCGCGGCGCTGGAGACGAGCACGAAGTCGGAGATGCCCGCCACCCCCAGAAGTCTGAATGCCACCGGGTCGTACTTCGCGCTGGCGATGGTCATCGGTGCCACCAGAAAATCGATCCCGGTGGTCCCAAGCAGCGTGTAGCCATCGGGCTTGGTCCTGGAGACGAAGGACGCACTGAGCGACCCGTTGGCCCCAGGCATGCTGTCCACCACCAGCGGCTGCCCGAGACTTTGCTGCAGGACCACCGCTGCTGCGCGGATCGACACGTCGGCGGGGCCGCCGGCGGGAAAGGCCATCTTCACCACCATCGGTTTGGCGGGAAACGGCCCGGTCTGCGCGAGCCCTGCGTGACCGAGGCCACCGTAAGCGCAGGCGGCGCAGGCGCCGCGCAATAGCAAACGTCTGGACAGAGAACTCATGGATGTCTCCTGGGGTAGTTGGCTGCCAAATGTTAACGGCATTAACTTCAATCGTTTTCGGGGTAAACCCTTTCCGGCTTCGCGCACAATCGACCGATGCCATCCCCGCTGTCCACGAAGAGAAAGGCGCCACAGCCGGTGGCGTCCGCGGCGTCCTATCACCACGGTGACCTGCGCAATGCCCTGTTGCGAGAAGGCCGGCGCCTGCTCGAGGAGCGCGGCGCAGGGGAGCTCAGCCTGCGCGAATGTGCCCGACGCGTCGGGGTTTCCGAGGCTGCGCCTTCGCGTCACTTCGAGGGCAAGGAGGGACTTCTGGCGGGCATCGCGAGTGATGGCTTTCGTGAGCTCGCAGCGCAACGCATGGCGATCGCGGCCATGGAACTCAGCACGCTGGAGAAGACCCGCGAGATGTTGCTGAGCTATGTGCGCTACGCCCAGGCGAACAAGGGCCTATTCAATCTGATGGTCGGGCCCCGGATCCTGGAGACGCAGCGCCATGCCGAACTCGTCTCAGAAGGATCCAGATCCTTCAATCTTTTCTCGGAGGCGGTGGTACAGCTCGCGCGCGAGCACGGCTGGCCCAGCGAACAGCTGGAGCTGGTCGCCCACAGCGCCTGGGCCATGGAGCACGGCCTGGCCACCTTGATCCTGGGCGATCGAGCGCCGCGGGCCGACCGCCAGGTGGACCTTCAACAGATGATCGACTTCTCCATCGCGATGCTGCTCAGCGCCATCGTGGCAGGTCCGAAGGCCTTCGCTGCATCGGCGAGGCCGGGCGGCTCGAAGGCACGTTCGCGCGCTGCGCACCGGCCATCCTGACAAGCGCGGACGGGCCAAGCGCGCTGACAGCCGCAATGGACTCCTTTTCATGAAGCGCGCGTATTCCCGTACTCCACCAGGCACGAACGGATTTGATGCCCAGCGGCCCCTGCGCGCCGTTGAAGCGCCGTAAGGGCCTCACGCCCCCACCAGCCGCAACGCCTTCATTGTTTTCCTCATGCTCAGGATGGCGATCACTCGCTTGAGGTTGTAAGCCAGCACATGCAGGCTCATCTCGGTGTCTACATGCGCCAGCGTCTCCGTCAGGAAGTGCGTCGAGCCCATCCAGTGTTTCAACGTCCCGAAGACATGCTCCACGGTGCGCCGTCGTAAGGTCATGGCCTCGGGCCTCTTGTCCAGGTGCTGCTGCACACGCTCGAGCACCTCTTCATGTTCCCATCGGCGGATGCGTCGGTAGTCGTCTGTCGTGCATCGGTCTTTGATCGCGCATGTGAGGCAGGCACTGGTCCAGTAGACATGGGTGTTGAGCCCGTTCTTCTCTACGGTGCTGAACCTGTAGATGGACCGCTCGCCGCAGGGCATTGGTATTCATCGTCCTTCGGGATGTAGATGAAGTCGCTCTTGTCGAAGCGACCTGCAGCCTTGGCGCCCGAGGTCATGGGCTTGGGCACGAAGGCCGTGATGTCAGCGTCCTCGCAGGCCTTGAGCTCGGTGCTGTTGAAGTAGCCACGGTCGGCAAAGGCCTGCAGCTTCTTGGTGCCCATGGCCTCACGTGCGGCCTTGACCGCTGCAACCTTTGGCTTGATCCCTAACCGACTGAAGGTGCGGCGTATTCTTGGGCTTGCGCTGGTTTCCGCTGGCGGCGCCTTGCTGATTGCCCAACTGTGGGACATGGTCCGCTAGAGGTTCATACGCCCAGCATCCAATCGCTTTGACCGATCAAATCTCCCGCAACGACTCTGCACCGGGAGCGGTCATGCTCGGGTTGAACTCGATGACCTCATAGCTCGCGCAGCCACTCTGGACAAAAGGGTCTGCTTCGAGCACTGCTTTCAGATTGGCGCGGCTCGCCGTTCGCGTGAGGATGACGCCTCCATTCCTCGGATTTTGCCGCCCGGAGGCGATGAACAGACCCGCTTCATAGTGCCGCCTGAGCCAGGCCACATGCTGCGGCATCAGGGCATCGATCTCGGCGAGCGGTCGCAGATAGGTCAGGGTGACGATGAACATCGCTTCACCCCACAGGCTTGACCAAAGGGCCGCCTACTTTGACGGTGGCAGTGGACGTGCGGTCGCGGAGCCTTTGCCGGACCGCGCCGCGCCTCCCTGCGATGAATCATCGGCCTCTCTGCGTTGAAGCCCGCCCTCGGTACCGCCGCCGGCTGGTTTGGCGCCTTGCATGCGCGCGCGCGATTGCGCATCTGTGCCGAAGAGCTTTCCGCTGCCGTCGCTTCCTGGGGCACGTTCGCTGGTCGATGCACTCGGCTTCGGCGCACTCGTTTCCGGCGGCGCCGCGGTACCCTTCGGGTTGCCCGTCGGCTGGGCGACAGATTGCGGGGCAAGCCCCATTGCCGAGACGAAGGCGAATGCCGAAGCAAGGGATGCGAGCGTGGGGTGCTTGCGCCTCAACGCGCCGACCCGTGGCGTTGAAATTTCGGAACTCATTTGGTTTCCAAGTGCTTTTGCACCGCAGCCACGGTGGGACCCACGGCTTGCACAGCGGCCTTCAATTGCTCGGCCGTCACGCCCAGCTTCTTCGACCAGTCGCGTAACTCATAGTCTTCATGGATATTGATGCGAGTTCGGTCTTGCCCACCGGATTGGGATTTGTCGTCTGCCATGGTTTTCTCCTCTGAAAGAACGTCACCAAGCGTGCCGTCTTGCGGAATGTTGCGGCGAATGCCCTCCACGCCATGCAGGCGCGCAGGCAGCTGCTGTGGAGGGGCAGTCCCACACCGCGACGAGCCATTCGGCCTCGATAGCTTGGGTGGAGCGTTCTAAGCTTTCGGGATGGCTACCCGTTCTCCTGCAGGAGATCCTTTGGCGCGTTATTGGGCGAAGCGGGACTTCGCTGTCACGTCCGAGCCGCGCGGCGAGCGTGGTGAGAATGGGTCTTCGCTGTCCTTCGTCATCCAGAAACACGCCGCATCGCGGCTTCACTACGACTTTCGCCTGGAACTCGATGGCGTGCTCGTTTCGTGGGCGGTACCGAAGGGGCCAAGCTTCGACCCCCTGGACAAGCGGATGGCCATCCACGTGGAGGACCATCCCCTTTCCTACGGTTCTTTTGAATGAACCATTCCGCCGAAGCAGTACGGTGCCGGCACCGTCATCGTCTGGGACAACGGCACGTGGGAGCCGGTAGGCGACCCTCGTGAGGGGCTGGCCAAAGGGAAGTTGGTGTTCCGGATGCACGGGCAGAAGCTGTCGGGCCTTTGGGAGCTGGTCAAGATCGCCAAGGGGGGCGAAAAACAGGCGCCCTGGATTCTCTTCAAGAAGCGTGACGAGTTCGCTCGGCCGAAAGCTGAATTCGACGTCGTCACGGCGCTGCCGGACAGCGTTATCGCCAAGCCGCTCAAGAAGTTGCCAGCCGCGCCAGTGCACGGGCGCAAAGAAGCTGAGAGGCTGCCGGAGGGGCGGGCCGCCAAGACAGGGCGCGCAGGCGTGCCAGGCGCCGTGAAGGCGCCGATGCCTGCCACCTTGAATCCGCAACTTGCCACCCTGGCCACTGGGGTGCCGTCGGCAGGCACCTGGCTCTACGAGATCAAGTTTGACGGCTACCGCGTCATGACGCGCATCGACAAGGGCAAGGCCAAGATCATCACGCGCGGCGGGCACGACTGGTCAGACAGGATGCCGCAGCTGTTGAAGGAACTGGAGCAATTGGGGGTGAGGTCCGCCTGGCTGGATGGAGAGATTGTCGTGCTGGACGACGACGGCCTTCCAAGCTTCAACGCACTGCAAAAGGGCTTCGATCGCGGGCGCGGAAGCGAGGACATCGTGCTGTTTCTCTTCGATGCGCCGTATTTCGAAGGCTATGACCTTCGGGATGTCGAGCTGGTGTCACGGCGACAGCTGCTCAAGGCGCTTCTGGATGAACGTGGGACGGAACACGTCCGCTTCAGCGCCGACTTCGAGGCCGATCCGGCATCCATTCTGCAGTCGGCGTGCCTCATGAACTTGGAGGGCGTCATCGCCAAGCGCGTGGACTCACCCTACACGTCACGTCGTACGGAAGCCTGGCTCAAGCTCAAGTGCAAGCAGCGGCAGGAGTTCGTCGTGTGCGGCTACACCGACCGAACGGATGGGGCGGCGCAGGTGGGAAGCCTCCTGCTCGGTGTGCACGCTGCCGACGGTCAGCTCGTGTCGGTAGGCAGCGTCGGCACCGGTTGGGATGCCCAGGAAGCGGCCGACCTGAAGAATCGACTTGCCAAACTGGAGGTCGTGGACCCCCCATTTCGTGCAGGTGCCGCAAAGCCCGGACGTTGGTCGAAGCGCAAGGTCGGGAGCGAACGTTGGGTGAGGCCCGAGCTTGTCGCCGAGGTCGCTTTTGCGGAATGGACGCCCGACAACCAGATTCGGCATGCGTCCTACGTCTCGCTGCGCACCGACAAACCCGCGGCGGCCATCACCCGTGAAACGGCCAAGGCCACCGCGCAGACGGCGAAGGCAAGCGGGCGTGGGTCGACCGGTGGCATCAAGGTCAGCAACGCGGACCGTGTCATCGACGCCAGTACCGGCCTCACGAAGCTCGACCTGGTGCGTTACTACGAGTCGGTGGCCGGCTGGATACTTCCTTACCTCAAGGGGCGCCCGTGCTCGCTCGTTCGCGGGCCTGCAGGCGTCAAGGGCGAGCTGTTCTTCCAGAAGCATGACGACAAGCTGAGCATGCCGGGCGTCAAGGAATTGGACGAGAAGCTGTGGCCAGGCCACAGCGCCCTGCTGGAAGTCGGAGCCTCCCAGGCATTGGCGAGCGCGGCGCAGATGAATGTCATCGAGTTCCACACATGGAATTCAACGGCCCGAAACATCGACAAGCCCGACCGAATGGTCTTCGACCTAGACCCGGGGGAAGGGACCACCTGGGAGCATGTCCAGGAGGCAGCGCTTCTTGTCCGCACTTTGCTCGGCGAGCTTGGTCTCGAGTCGTGGCTGAAGACATCCGGTGGGAAAGGGCTGCATGTCGTCGTGCCGCTTGCACCGCGGTTGGGCTATGACACGGTCAAGGCGTTCTCGCAGGCGGTGGTGCAGCACCTGGCAAGGACGATTCCATCCCGCTTTGTCGCCAAGAGCGGGCCCTCGAACCGCGTCGGAAAGTTGTTCGTCGACTACCTGCGCAACGGACATGGCGCAACCACCGCTGCTGCGTTCTCCGCGCGTGCTCGGCCCGGCCCGGGTGTTTCCATGCCCGTCGACTGGGATCAGCTTCCGAAGCTGCGCAGCGGCGCGCAATGGACGGTCGCGACCGCCCGCGAGCATCTGTCGTTCCAGTCAATCGATCCCTGGCGGGCCTACTGGACCTCGAAGCAGGCGCTGGCTGGGCCGATGAAGATCTTGGGCTTCAAGCCTGTACGGTGAGTTCGATGTTCTCCTCCGACAGCGTGCTAACGTCGATGTCGATGAAGTTCTCCCATAACTTTGTGCGCGGAAATACATGAGTTCAACAAAGCCCAGCAGCGCGGCAGCCCCCATGTCCTTGCGGGAAAGGGAAGAGCAGCTGCGGCTGGCGATTGACGCCGCCGAGGTGGGGCTGTGGGACGTCGATGTTGCGACCAACACCTTGTACTGGCCCGCAAGAGTCAAGGCGATGTTCGGCATCTCCCCTGAAGCCGACGCGACGTTGGACGACTTCGTGGCTTGTCTGCACCCGGTCGATGCACCCGAGGTACTGCGCGCATTCGCCGCCGCTCAGGACCCAGCCATCCGCACGGTCTACGACGTTGAATACCGGACCATAGGCAAAGAAGACGGCATCGTACGTTGGGTGGCAGCCAAGGGGCGCGGCATCTTTGACGACGCCGGGCAATGCATCCGCGCGATCGGTACCGCGATCGATATCACCTTGCGCAAACAGGCCGAGGCTGTGCAAAACGCCACGCAAAGGCGGCTGGACTTGCTCAACCGTATCGAGCACGCGACGCGCCCGCTGGTGGATGCTCTCGATGTGATGCAGACGACAGCGCAGTTGCTGGGGGAACATCTTGGCGCCACGCGCTGCGCCTATGCGGACGTCGAGCCTGACAACGACCGTTTCACCATTCGCAGCGATTGGGCTCGGCCGGGCGTCCCGTCGAGCGCCGGCGTCTATTCCCTTGACCTGTTCGGCTCGCAAGCCAGAGTGAACTTGCGCAACGGACGCCACCTGGTGGTACACGACGTCGACCGTGAGCTCGGCGATGACGATGGGGGCAGCATGTTCAACGCCATCGGCATCAAGGCCATCGTGTGCGCCGGCTTGGTCAAAGGCGGGCGACTGGTGGCAATGATGGCTATCCACCAGTCTGTCCCCAGGCAATGGTCCGAGGAAGACCTCCGGGTGATCACAGAGGTGGTGGAGCGTTGCTGGACGCACATCGAACGTGTGCGCGACGCGGCCATGCTGCGTGAGCAGGACCGCCGCAAGGACGAGTTCCTAGTGACACTGGCGCACGAGCTACGCAATCCCATCGCGCCGATGTTGTACGCCATCGCCCTCATGAAGAGAGAGCAAGATCCCTCGCGGCTGGCACGCCGAATCGACGTCATCGAACGGCAGGCGGCTCACATGGTTCGCCTGGTCGACGACCTGCTCGATGTCTCCCGCATCAACCGAGGCCTTGTGGAATTGAAGCGCGAGCTGATCGACATCGCGCCGTTGCTGGTCCAGGCTGTCGAGGCGGCGACGCCGGCATTGGAAGGGAGCCGTCATCGGCTCACCCTGCAATTGCCTGGCATGACTGCGCCAGTGAATGCCGACCCGGCTCGCCTGGTTCAAGTTGTGACGAACCTGCTGAACAACGCGGCAAAGTACACGCCTGACGAGGGAGACATTCGGCTGTCGTCCTGGGTCGAGGGTTCGTTGGTAGTGATCGAGCTGGAGGACAACGGCCTGGGTATTCCGCCGGAAGATCAGGTCCGGCTGTTCGATCTGTTCACGCAGCTGCCCCACACCGGACAAAAGGCGCACGGCGGACTCGGGATCGGTCTGTCGCTCGTCAAGAGTCTGGTCGAGATGCACGACGGCAGGGTGACCGTGCGCAGCGGCGGGCTGAACCAAGGCAGCACCTTTCGCATCGAGCTGCCTTTGGCCGTCTCCTTGGCCGCACGCCAAACGGTGACGCAGGCGGCCGCAGCGGGAAACTGCGGTCGGGTGCTGATCGTCGAGGACAACCTTGACGGCCTGCGCACCCTGATGGAGCTGTTGCAGTCGAATGGGCACACCGTCCTGGGCGTCCCCGACGGGCCGGCGGCACTGCGCGTTGCAGGAGAGTGGCAGCCCGACCTTGCGTTGCTCGACTTGGGCTTACCTTTGATGGACGGTTACGAAGTTGCCGCGCGACTGCGCAGCGATCTGGGTCTGAAGGACACCCGGATCGTGGCGCTCACCGGCTGGGGCACCGAGCAGGACCGGGCCAAGACGACCGCCGCGGGCTTTCATGCGCACCTGACGAAGCCGGTCGCGCCCGAGAGGCTTCTGCAACTCATCGACGATTTATTGAGGCCTCGCGACGCCGATCCGCACAGTCGTACCAGCCCAACTGTCGTTGGGCTCGACGCAGGGCGGGCCTAGTCACGCTGCCGGCGGGTGCACGCTTCACTTTTGGTCGCGGGCTGCGTGTCCTGACCGCGCTAGAATACTGTTATTTTGTACAGTAGTTGGATCAACCCAACCAGAAGAGTAACGGTCAATGCAGAGCGAATTGTTTGCAGATGCCGAAGCTGCGGTGTCGATCGATGGGCTGCGGTACGAGCCAGATTTCCTGAGCGCCGATGAGGCGGCCGGTTTGCTCGACATCGTCTGTTCACTTCCTCTGCACCCGGCGAGGTACAAGGACTACGTGGCCCGCCGGCGTGTCGTGAGCTTCGGGGGGGCCTTCGACTACGACGAGAACATCCTTCGCTCAGGGGAACCGCTCGATGAACGGTTGGTGCCATTGAGAAACCGCGTCGGTGCGTGGCTCGGCGTATCACCGCAGTCGCTGGTGCACGCACTCGTCGCCGAGTACACCCCTGGCACACCGCTCGGATGGCATCGCGACGTACCCGACTTCGAGACGATTGCAGGGATCTCGCTCGGTGGCGAAGCGACGCTGCGCTTTCGACCCTATCCGCCGACCCATCCGAACGCGCGGGAGGTTCTGCAGTTGGAGGTCGCGCCGCGGTCCATCTACAAGATGGCCGGTGCCGCTCGTTGGGACTGGCAGCACTGTGTGCCGCCAGTGAAGGCACTGAGATGGTCCATCACGTTTCGAACCCGGCGCTTGATTGCGAGTTCAGCGCGCCCGATCGGATGACGCTTCGAGAATCGGTTTTCTTCTGGTCGGGATGAGCCCAGCCTTTCGGCCCGCCTTGCGCGGGCCTTTTTTTGGTCGACCAAGAGGACGCCGGGCCCCGAGCTTGCATGCGTCTGCGACGCTTACGCAGGCCTTCCGCCTCAAAGGTGCGCGTCAGCGTCCGACATCCATCGTCTCAAGCGAGACTATGGTCGGCGTCCATGAGCACACACGACGACTCGAGAACCGAGAAGCGACCACTTCGTTGGATGAAGTTATTACTTTGGGCATTGGCCATCGGCGCAACAGCGCTCGTCATCAGTTGGCTACGAGCGCCGGCCGGGGAGGCGGAGAGCCCATTGGGCAAGGAGCCAGCACAGCAGGTCGCGCCGCCGGCCAAGTAGTCCAGCAGCGTCGTTGCACGACGAGCGCTCATTCCTCGGACTGCTTGAGGTATCGCTCGGCCCATTGTTCGGCGTCGTCCGATCGCCAGTCGCCGGCAGCTGACTGATCGTCGAAGGGCCGCGCTTCCGGAATGCAGTACCAGCTCTGGCGAAAGTAATCGGCCTTGATGTTCTTGATGCCCAGCGTCGTTGGGATCACCTCGGTGCCAGTGATCAAGATGCCGTCGCGCTGGACCTTCACGATGCGCGCCTTGTCGAGGACAGGGACCACGTATCGTGCGCCGTCCTGGCCGATCAGCGTCGCCTTCATCACGTTCCACGGAGGGCTCTTTCCGATGACGCGCAGCTGGTAGCGCAGTTCGCCGCGGTATGGGAATTGGCGGACCACCTGCGTCGGCAGTTTGTCGCCTTTGCGGCGCAACAGGTAGACGGTGCAGAACACGTCGAGCACATCGCTAGAAGGGCACGTCGTCGGGCCGAGAGAACGACGCCGGGTTGGGCGGTCGCCTCACAGACGCCGGGTAGAGGTCGCCGAAGTGTTCGCCTGCCTCGGGATAGAGGCGGCGTGCCAGAACTGCGGGGTCTTCATCGCCGTGCTTCTCCGCCACTGCGGTTCCGAAGATCTCGAAGGCTGGCACCCAGAGCTCTTCCTTGTCGAATTCCAGCGCTTCCCAGGTGGCGGCGAAGACCTGGATCCAGGCCTCGCGGCCCGTGAGTTCTTTGCCGAAGAAGGACTTGATCGGGGTTGGTGATTGCCACTGGTCAGCTTTTGTGACCGCTCATCCAATCCAAAAACTGTACATGCATCCAGTACTCCAGGCGGGCGGTACGTCGCTTAAACGGCTATGTAGGGGAAGTCTGAACGCTGCCTGACCTTCATCGCTGACAGTGACAAGGCGGATGAGCAAATAGAAGTCGTTCTCATGAACCGGCGCCAACAGCTCATCGACACGATTCAGTCGCTTTCCCTGGAGGAGGGCACCCGACAACCGACCGCAGCAGCCTGGCTCGCGGAGCAAGACGAGAAGGCAAGGCGCCGCCGCGAAAACAACCCCAGCCAGGAAGCCGGTCAGGACTACAAGGACGACGGGCCTGGCTCGGGCGGGTGAGGTCTCGTTGCCGTCCTTCGATAAGGCTCGGCGGTCGGTACGTGCGCCGGTGGCAGTCGGGCTCATAAGTCGCCTCGCAGGCGACGATGCAATACCGGGCTTTGGTTTCTCCGCCTCGTAATGGCTGCACATTCGACAGATTCCTACGCCTCATCTGTCGTGCTTGCTCTACTCTGGCCGTCGCAGTAACGCCGCAAGCAGGGCAAGGAATCAAAGCTGATGCATAGATGGCTGGACATCAACCGTTATCGCTACGGAGAGGATCTCATTTGGGAGACTTGGGTCTGTCTTGGAGCAGCTGCCGCTACGGCATTGATCGCCTGGGCGATGACCATCGACTGATCGCAGGCCGCTGAAAGACTGCCGCGCATCGCGCCCAGCGGCCTGACACTGTCGTCACTGAGAGAAGTGGCCTCGCCGTCGGCTGGTGCGTGTCTGCGTTCGAAGCCGACGCAGAGAACGCCCGATGAACAAAGCCGATAGAGTTCAAAAGCTGCTTGGAGCTCTACCGTGCATGAAGAATTAGAGTTCGAAAACATCCGACAGCGTCGATGTCGCGGCGACGCCAATGCTCTGCTCGAGATCGGCCGAGAGAACGCATAGCAGAGCGTTGCGCCCCCTAACCCGACCTGTCCCGGTACGTCTGAATCCGCCGCCAAGAGCGGACATCCATCACCGCCAGCTGTTCAGTGACTTCTCAAGCGCCTGACGCCATCTGTTGTGTCGTTGGACCGAAACCGCCCCGGGCTGTGCCCAGTGGCGCGCTTGAACGCCGCGCTGAAGGCGGTATCGGATTGGTATCCGACACGCTCGGCGATGCACGCCACGCTGTCGTCGCCGTGCCTGAGGGCATGACGTGCGACCGTCATGCGCCATCGCACGAGGTAGTCGAGCGGCGTGCTCCCTGTCAGCTGCTTGAAGCGCACCGCAAAGGCCGTGCGCGACATGCCAGCCGCGGTCGCCAGGCGCTCGACCGTCCAAGGCGCCGCCAGATCGCCGTGCAACACAGACAAGGCCGCGCCGATACGGACGTCGCCCATGGCACCGAGCCAGCCCTGCGGCTGCGGCGTCGTCTGCAGGTACACGCGCAGCGCTTGCACCAGCACGAGTGCCGCAAGATTGGCTTGGGCGATCGTTGCGCCCGGCCGTGCTGCGCCTGTCTCCCATCGCAGCAGCTCCAGCAAGCCTGCCAGCGGCTTCGTGCCCGGGTCGGCGGTGCGCAGGTGGATGAAGGGTGGTAGATGGCGCAGCAGCAGTTCGCCCACCTCGCCCTTGAAGGCGAAGCGGCCGCTCGCGAGCATCACAGCGGCGCCTGCTTTCGGATCGCCGTAGCGCACCACGCCGTCGGGGCCGCGGTGGTCGCGGTACGCGAGGGCCGCCTCCTGTTCAGGGCCGGGTGGAACGCTGGCTGAGGAGAAGGGCTGACCATTGGTCAGCAGGTAGAAGTCGCCCTGGTCCAGTTGCACCGGAGGCACGCCCTTCAACTGAAGCTGCAGGCGACCTGCGAGCACACTGCCCAACTTGATGTGCGAGTGGTAGGCCGGGAAGCGGAAGGCCCAGCGGCCGTGTGCCTCGAAGCGAGACGACAACGTGCTGCTGACCTGCAGCATTGAGAGCACATCGGAGAGCGGGTCCATCACCAAGCTGTTTTGTACGATCGAAGAGGAAAATCGCGCTTCTGATTATTCAACAAGACGGCGCGGGCCACGACCATTGCGTCCATGTCCTCTGCCGCCAATCCTGCCGCCCGCACGCACGCCGCGCAGCTTCGCCGCCATGCGATCGTGCTGGGCCTGCTCACCGCCATTGGTCCTTTCGCCATCGACATGTACCTACCAGCGCTGCCGGCCATTGCCCGCAGCCTGGGTGCAGCGCCGAACGCGGTTCAGGCCAGCCTGATGGTCTTCTTCCTGGCGCTCGGGGTTGGCCAGCTGGTGGCCGGCCCGCTGTCCGACATGCTCGGCCGCCGGCGGCCGATGCTCGTTGGCTTGGCGCTCTTCATCGCGGCGAGCATCGGCTGCGCGCTGGCGCGCGACGTGCAGACGTTAATCGCCTTGCGCTTTGTCCAAGGCCTGGGCGCCTGCGCCTGTATGGTGACGCCACGCGCCATCGTGCGCGATCTCTATACGGGCCCCGATGCGGCGCGGCTGATGTCGCTCGGCCTCACTGTCTATAGCGTGTCGCCGATCGTGGCGCCGCTGGTCGGCAGCGTCGTGGCCGATGCGGCGGGTTGGCGCAGCGTGTTCGGCGTGATCGCCTTGCTCGCCATGGCCGGTATGGCCACAGTCGTGTGGCTGTTGCCTGAGACGCGGCCCGCATCGGCGCGGCTGCAGAGCAGTTTCCGCAGCGCGATGGCCGGCTACGGGGTGCTGCTGCGCGACCGGCAGTTCCTTGTCATCGCGTGCATGGCATCGCTTGCGCTGTCGAGCTTCTTTGTCTACGTCGCCAATTCGTCCTTCGTGATGAGCGCGCACTTCGGCGTGTCGCCGCGAACCTATGCCCTGCTGTTCGCGCTCAACGCCGTATCGCTGGTCGCGGTTTCTCAGACAAACGGTCGCCTCGTCGCGCGCTTTGGGCTTCCGCGACTGCTGCGCCTGGCGGTGGGGGTGCAGGTGACGGCGATGGTGGCGCTGCTCGCACTCACGCTGGCAGGCGTCGATCGGCTTGATGTGCTGGTAGGGTTGCTGCTCGTCGGCTACGGCTGCAACGGCGTGATCGTGCCTGCCACCTTCGTGCTGGCGATGGAAGGTCATCCCGCGCTGGCCGGCACCGCTTCGGCGCTGATCGGAACCTTCAACTTCGCAGGCGGCGCGCTGATGGTCGCGTTGGTCGCGCCCTTCGCCGATGGCACGCCGCTGCCGATGGTGGCAGGCATCGCGGTATGCGCGGTGGCGGTGTTTGGGTTGTCGAGAAGGGCACCAAATCCTTGATGTCTCGCAACTGCTGGGACACCCGGTGCGTGGTCAGCTGACTGAGGTGATGCGCCTTCGCACAGGCGCTATGTGGAGATGTGTACGGCGGTTACCCATGTGCTATCGGCTTTAGATCGGGCGCAAGGGCCGCATCGGACCCATCTCGGTTGACCATTGGCGGAGCGCGTGCAACCGATGGCAACCGCATCGTGATCGCCGGGCGTGACAGCACTCAGGACACGATCAACCAGGTCGGGCAGGAGATCACGAAGCGCAATGCGAGCATCCAGCCGACGCTGACGATCCGGCCGGGATTCCCGGTGCGGGTGATGGTGAGCAAGGACCTGATCCTTCGTCCCTACCAGCCGCTTTTTTTCGGGCGCGGGGGTTCGCAATGAGCAAGGGGGCGACCCGGTTGAGCCTGGGGCCACTGCCGAGTGCGGCGACAAGCCGGTTGACAGTTGTTCTGCCCTCCACCTTGAAGGACACTCTGGAGCGCTATGCGGCGCTTCACACGCAAATCTACGGCGAGCCGGTCAGCGTGGAAGCATTGATTCCGCACATGCTCGAGGCCTTCGTCCAGCGGGATCGAGGTTTCAGGAAGCCTGTCGAACAGGCCGGTCGACGAGTTTCCGCGCGTGGGCCAACGCGAAGGGGCGATGACGAGTCCGATCCCCGCGGCCAGGCGCAGCGATCTTGAACCCGCGCCCGCCTCGCGCAGCCCTTGAATTGCCCTTTGTCAAAACCCGGACGGGCGACAGGATCGATTTCCAGCGTCGGCTGGAGAATCTGAAGCCGCAGCGGACCAACCGCGTAAAGATCACCGACTTCATGCAGAAGGAAGGCGTCAAGGGAAGCTTTATCGTGCGAGACGCAAGACCATCACAACTTTGATCGCCGACGCCGCTTCCTGCGCATCGCGCCGGGGCGGGTGAATTTGCCGATTTCGGATAACGCGCCGCCGCAAACGGGTGCAAATTTGGTTTCTCCACAGGTGACCCCGGAGAGACCCATGAACACGCAAACATCCGCCGACGGCGAAACCACCATCCTGGGCGCCTGCCCCCACGACTGCCCCGACACCTGCTCGATGCTGGTCAAGGTGAAGGACGGCAAGGTCAAGGCGGTGCAGGGGAACCCGACCCACCCCTTCACCCAGGGACGGCTGTGCGCGAAGACCAACCACTACCAGGAGCGGGTCTACCACGCGGAGCGGCTGCTCTACCCGATGCGCCGCACCGGCGCCAAGGGCTCGGGCCAATTCGAGCGCATCACCTGGGACGAGGCGCTCAACGAGATCGCCGCGCGCTGGCGCACGACCATCGCCGAAGCTGGCCCGCGGGCGATCCTGCCGTACAGCTACCTGGGCACCCAGGGCTTGGTCAACGGGCTGACCGTCGGCGACCCCTTCTTCAACAAGCTGGGCGCCACGGTGTCCGAGCGCACCTTCTGCGACTCGGGCGCCTCCACCGCGTACATCATGACGGTGGGGCCGACGCCCGGCATGGACCCGGAGAGCTTCCAGCATTCGAAGCTGATCATTCTCTGGGCCTGCAACATGCTGAGCACCAACGCCCACATGTGGCCCTTCGTGGAGAAAGCGCAGCGCAACGGCGCCAAGCTGATCGTGATCGACCCGGTGCGCACCCGCGGCGCCCAGCAGGCCGACCAGCACATCCGCATCAAGCCGGGCACCGACACCGCGCTGGCGCTGGCGATGATGAACGTCATCGTCAACGAAGACCTGATCGACCACGACTACGTGGCGCAGTACACCACCGGCTTCGACGAGCTGAAGGCGCATGTGCAGCAATACACACCCGAGTTCGCGGCCGACGTGACCGGCGTGGACGCCGAGGTGATCCGCACCCTGGCGCGCGAATACGCATCGACCCAGCCCGCGGCGATCCGCATCGGCGTGGGCATCGAGCGCTCGGCCGGCGGAGGCCAGCTGGTGCGCGCGGTCACGAGCCTGCCGGCACTGATCGGCGCCTGGCGCAAGCCCGGCGGCGGCATCCTGCAACTGCCGCTGTGGGCCTTCCCGATCAACTGGGATGGGCTGCACCGCGCCGACTTCATCCCCGAGGGCACGCCGGTCGTCAACCAATGGCACCTGGGCCGAGCGCTGACCCATGACCTGGGGCTGGAAACGCCGATCCGGGATCTCTTCGTCTACAACAGTAATCCGCTGGTGGTCGCGCCCGACCAGGCGCGCCTCATCGAAGGCCTGTCGCGCGAAGACCTGTTCACGGTGGTGAGCGAGCATTTCATGACCGACACGGCGCGCTACGCCGACATCCTGCTGCCCGCCACGACCCAGGTCGAACAGGCCGACCTGATGTTCTCGTGGGGCCATTTCTACCTGACGCTCAACCAGCCCGCGGTGCCCCCGATCGGCGAGGCGGTCACCAACTCGGAGCTGTTCCGCCGGCTGGCGCGCGCGATGGATTTCGAGGACCCGTTCTTCTACCGCGACGACGAAGCACTCATGCAGGCCTCCATGCTGTGGGACCACCCCGCCATGCAGGGCATCACGATGGAAGGCCTGCGCGCCACCGGCTACGCACGGCTGAACATGCCATCGGCCGACACCTATGCACCGCATGCGCAGGGCGGCTTTCCCACACCGTCCGGCAAGGTCGAACTCAAGGCCTCGATGGCGGCCGGCGGCAACTTCGTACTGCCGGTGTTCCGCCAGGGCTACAACGGCTTCCAGGACGGTGGCCCGGTCGACGCGTTGCCGACCTTCCACGTGCGCCACGAATCCGCCACCAAGGACCCGGCCCTGGCGGCCCGTTTCCCGCTCTCGATGATGTCGCCTAAGAGCCATGCGTTCCTGAACTCCAACTACGGCAACATGCGGCGCCAGGTGGCGCACCAGGGCGAGCAGTACGTGATGATCAATCCGGCGGATGCCTCGGCGCGGGGCATCCAGCAGGATGCGATCGTCACCGTGCAGAACGGGCGCGGCACCTTCAAGGCCCAGGCGCGCGTCACCGACGAAGCGATGGCCGGCGTGGTCGTCACGCCGCTGGGCTACTGGATCGACCGGAGCATCGCGGGCGCCACGCCCGCGGCGCTCAACCCGACCGCGTTCGCCGACCTCGGTCGGGCGCCGACCTTCTCCGACAACCTGGTCGAGGTCACCCTCGGTTGACCGACTGGCTGAATAAAAAAGAGCGAGCCCACCATGACCCACGTCGTCACCGACAACTGCGAACAATGCCGTTACACCGAATGCGTGACCGTCTGCCCGGTCGCCTGCTTCCGAGGCGACGGCGAGCGGCTCTTCATCGATCCCGACCTGTGCGTGGACTGCGGCGCCTGCGTGCCGATGTGCCCGGTGCATGCCATCGTCGACAGCTTCGATCTGGAGGACGATCAGCAGATCTGGATCGGTGTGAACGAACGACGCGCCAAGGAACTGCCCACCGTGCGCGATCGCAGCGCGCCGCTCCCGACGGCCCCCGAGCGCCGCGCCGCGCTGGGCTACTGATGTCATGGACACCTCCGTGAAACGCGGCCCGGTCGTCGCCATCGTCGGTGCCGGCCCCGCCGGCTTCTACGTGGCCGAGGCGCTGCTGCAATCCCTGCCCGATGCCCAGATCCACATGTTCGAGCGGACTGCCGCACCCCATGGCCTGGTGCGCTACGGCGTCGCGCCGGACCACCAGAAGCTCAAGCAGGTCGCGGCCGTCTTCGAGGGCATCGCCGGCCACGAGCGCTTCCGGTTGTACGCAGGCGTCGACGTCGGCCGCGACCTGGGCCTGAGCGAGTTGCGCGCACGCAGCCACGCCGTCGTGCTGAC
Organism: Variovorax sp. J2L1-78; assembly: GCF_030317205.1. NCBI lineage: Bacteria > Pseudomonadati > Pseudomonadota > Betaproteobacteria > Burkholderiales > Comamonadaceae > Variovorax > Variovorax arabinosiphilus. Next base: position 262,165 of record NZ_JASZYB010000001.1, read on the forward strand.
CACCGGCGCGGCGCTGGGCCGCCCGCTCGGCGTGCCGGGCGAATCGCTGCCGCAGGTGTTCAGCTCTGCCGCCTTCGTCGGCTGGTACAACGGCCATGCCGATCACGCCGGCCTGCAGCCGGACCTGACGGCCGACAGCGCGGTGATCGTCGGCAACGGCAATGTCGCGCTCGACGTGTGCCGGCTGATGGTGCGCGCCTTCGACGACCTGGCCGCATCGGACATCCCGCAGCCCATGCTCGAGGCCTTCCGCCTGCGCGGCATCCGCGAGGTCCACCTGCTGGGCCGTAGCGCGCCGGGCGCAGTGAAGTTCACCTTCAAGGAATTCCGCCAGCTGTCCGACCTGCCCAACGTGCGGATTCGGCTGCCGCAGGCCGCCGATTTCACGCCGGCCATGTGGGAGCAGTCGTCCAGCCCCGACGCCAAACGCGTGCTGCAGTGGCTTCGCGCCGAACAGGGGCGGCCGGTGGACGCCGCGGACGACAGGCTCACGGTCAACCTCTGGTTCAACGTGGCGCCGACCGCCTTTGTCGGCGAGCCCACGCTGCAGGAAGTGCGGGTGCGCTCGAGCAGCGGCGACGCATTCGCCATCCGGGCCGGCATTGCGGTCACCTGCGTGGGCTACGCCTGCCGCCCGATTGCCGAAGCGCCCGGCTGCGACGCGGCGGGTGTGATGCGCCACCGTGCCGGGCAGGTGCTCGACGATGACGGCGATGAGGAGGCCGGCCTGTTCGTGGCGGGCTGGGCCAAGCGCGGCCCCACCGGCATCATCGGCACCAATCGCGCCTGCGGCTACGAGACGGCCGCCACGCTGGTCGCGACCTTGCCGGCGTTGATGGACGCTGCGCCGACGCTGGCGAGCGACTTCGGCGCGCTGCTCGACGCGCGCGGCATCGTCAGGCTCGGCCATGCCGACTGGCAGCGGCTCGACGCGCACGAGAAGGACCGGGGTGCCGCACTGGGCAAGCCGCGGGAAAAGCTGCTGTCGCTGGACGAGGCGCTCCACGTCCTGTCCACCGGGCGGGCGGTGGCGTGCGAGTCCGCCCCATGAACGCCCTGGCCGCGCCCGAGCTGCCCGCCTGCGCCCCGGCCAGGCGTGCGAGCACCGCCCTCGCGCCGTGGCTGACGCGCCGGTCGGTCGGTCCCCGCCGACTGGTGCTGCCCGGCCCGGACACGTCGGAACTCGCCTTGCTGCTGCAGGCCGCGGTCAACGTATCCGACCACGGCCGCAAGCGCCCCTGCCGCATCGTCGTCGCGGACGCCGCGCAGCGGGAGCGCTACGCCGACGCCTTCCTGGCCTATGCCGCCTCGGTGCGCGGCCTGGCATCGCCCGACCTGCTCGACGCGGCGGTGCGCGAGCACGAGCGCACCAAGGCGTTCAACGGGCCCTGCCTGCTGAGCGTGGTGGCGCACATCGCGACCGACGATCCGGAGGTGCCGCCGCATGAGCAATGGATGAGCGTGGGCGCCTCGCTGGGAGCGCTGCTGGCCGCAGCGAATGCACTGGGCTATGCAGGCAAGGCGCTCAGCGGCGCCCGTATTCGTCATCCGGCGGTGCGCTCGGTCGTTTGCGGCGACAGCGAATTGCTGGCGTGCTTCGTCTATTTGGGAGGCAGGCCCGCAAATTGCTGAAATCGGATAACGCACACCCCCTCAGGAAAAACAGAATTTCTCCCGCGCTCAATTCCGGGTGCCAGGAGAAATCAATTGAAATCAAAATCCCGCCATTTCTTTTTCGGCTCCTCCGCCACCGCTATTGCATTGGCGGCGGGCCTTTTCCTCAGTCCCCTCACGGCCTCGGCCATCGATGTCGAGGGCGGCGACTACACTGCCCTGCCCGACGGCGCGAACGCCTTCGTCGTCTATGGCCAATACGCCCGGCGCAATGTCTCGTACGTGAATGGCGACAAGTCGGCAGCATCCCCGCGCCTGGACAGTGAAGTGGGCATCGCCCGCTATCTGCACGTGATGCGCATCAACGATCGCTGGACGGTCGACCCGCAGGTTCTCCTGCCTTTCGGGCATTTGAAGCCCTCCCGCGATTTGAGCGCACTCGACAGCACATCGGGCGTCGGCGACCTGATTTTGGCGACCGCGTTCAAATACAAGATCGATCCTGCCGCCGGTGAAGTATTCGGCGTGACGCCCTATCTTTATTTGCCGACGGGCTCGTACGATTCGAACAAGGCATTGAATCTCGGCGAGAACCGCTGGAAATTCGCGCTGCAGGCCGCCTATACGCGCCCGCTGGCAAAACAGTGGCGAATGGACGCCATTGGCGACGTGACGTTCTATGGGAAGAACACCGAATGCGCAGCTGCCTGCGGTTCTGTGTCCGATACCACGCTCAGGCAGCGCCCCTTGTATTCTGGCCAACTCTATTTGCGTTACGAGCCCACGGCGTCGTGGTCGGCCGCCATCGGCGTGACGCATGCGTGGGGCGCGGAAAGCCGCGTCGATGGCACATCGCTCGACGACCGCACCGGCACGACGGCCATCAAGCTCACCGCCAGCACCTTCATCTCTTCCAATCTGCAGCTGATGGCCACGGTGGCGCGCGATGTGCGCGTGCGCAATGGTCTGCGCGAGGACGCACGACTCAATCTGCGCGCGTTCTATCTGTTCTAACTGAAGCGGTGGGCCCGGTGCGCCGCGAGCGATTCGGAAGGGCGCTCGCCGAACATCCGGGCGTATTCCTGGGCGAAACGCGGCAGATGGTTAAAGCCAACGGCCGCCGCTACCTCCTGCACCGTGATGCCGGGCTTTTCGGACGTGAGCTGCCGGCGAGCCGCCGCCAGCCGCAGCGTGCGCAGGTAGGCGACCGGTCCCAAGTCGTAGATGCTCTCGAATGCGTACTGCAGTGATCGCCGGGAGCAGCCCAGCTCGTTGCACAGGTCGGTGACCGACAGAGGCTCACCCAGTCGGTCGAGCATCGCGGCTCGGGCGCGTCTGGCGATGCGTGGATAGCTGTCGATACGCAGCTTCTGCCCGCCCGCCTGGCCGCGCTCGACCACGCTGCACAGATAGTCGATGGCGAGTTCACGCAGGTCGAGCAGATCGGCTGCGCAATCGCCCGGGGCGCCTGTTGCACCTGTCTGCTGCAGCAATTGCGTGATGCGCGCCTGCAGGTCGAACTTCAGGCGCCCAGTTTCCGACCAGCAGTCGTGGTTCGTGAAGAGCTTTTGCCAGTAGTCGGGCGGGCGCTCCGGCGACAGCGACTGCAGCAGCGACGGCTCCAGCGAAATGCCGACGCAGACCGAATGCGTCGGGGTACGCAGTTCGAACTCCCGGCCCGGCGTGAATGCCACGACCGAATCCTTGTCGATGTGCCGCCCGTTCCAGTAGGCCCGCTCGGACAACTCGCAGGCGGCGGCGATGGTGATGTGCTCGGTATCGGACACACCCGTCTGGAACACGCTCTGGTCGAGTGTCTCCCGGAAGACGGTAATGTCGTTCGCGCTGATCGCCAAAAGCGTGCCCGAGAAGGCGCCCGTGGACAACTGCTCGTAGGACTGGTGCAGCAGTCCGAAGCTGGAGGCTTGTTCTTGCGGGTCGCGCGCGTGCACGCACAACCGCGAGGTCGCGTTCGGATCCGTCATCGCTTGAACAGATCTAATGACAAGGGCGTGGGACGTCGTGGCATCGGCAGGGCCTTGTTCCGATCAAGCAAGAGTTATACCCATGCCGGCGGCCGCTGTCAGCATGCCTGCGCTCCGAACGCAGCGTAGCGATGGCTGACCTCGTGAACGCCCTGCAGTTCGACGCCAACGGGCGTCCGCAGGACGTAGCCTACTCCGAGCAATTCGCATGGATGCACCACAGCATGGGCTCGGAGGTGACCTACCGCGTGCTGGATGCGTCCGGGGCAGTTGTTCTCGCCCCGGCGCTGACTTCGTCAGCCGAAGAAGGCGTCTTCGTGACGAGTCTTGATGGCATTGCGTTGCGAGGACGAACGGTTGCCGTCGAGCACCACGGGCAGCGCTGGCTGGTGCAGTTCGCCGCCAGCCAGCGTCTGAACGATCGTTTGCGCAACGATCTCTGGCTGCCATTGGTCGGGTCCGGCGCGCTGGTCGGCGGCGGAGTCCTTCTCCTGGTGGCGATCGTCATCACCAGCATCACGCTGACGCGCCTGCTCAGACCGTTGATCGAAACCTCGGCACAAGTTTCGCGCATAACTCCCGAGGTGCTCGATGCGCGGCTGGACGAGGCGCGCGTTCCGTCAGAGATCCGGCCTCTGGTGCGACGCTTCAACAGCGCACTCGACCGCCTCGAACGCGGTTTCGAATTGCAGCAGGAGTTCCTTGCTACCGCAGCTCACGAGCTCAAAACGCCGTTGGCGTTGATCGGCGCGCAGTTTGAAACGGAGCCCAATCTTCGCAGTCGTGCAACGCTGTTCAGGGACGTGCAGCGGGTGGGTCGTCAGGTGCAGCAGTTGTTGATACTGACCGAGTCCCGTGAGGCGCAGAACTATCGCTTCGGCAGTGTGCAGCCAAGAGCCCTCCTGGATGAGATCGGCAGCTACTTACAACCCTTGGCGGATGCGGCCGGCGTGGACCTGGCCTTCCAAGCGTCACTCGATCTTCCGCCGTGGAGGGCGGACAACGGTGCCTTGTTCACGTTGCTGAAAAAACTGGTGGAAGAAGGACGTGAGCGTCTTCACGCGCCGGCCGCTGGCCAGTTCATCGAACACGAAGTCCATGCTCCGCACCTCGTTGGGTTGCATCGGGCGCACGAGCGGCTGACGCTCGGGCACCCTCAGCTTCTTGCGCCGTCGCTTGCGCACCATCAGGCCTTCCTCACGGTAGACCCGGTACGTGCGCTTGACGTTGATCATCCAGCCGTCGATCCTCAGCCGACTGTGCAGCATTCGGTAGCCGTGGAGGCAATGCTGGCCCGCAAGCTTCTTCAGGCGCTCTCGCAGGCCGGCGTTGCCGTCGCTGCAAGGGCGATAGCGCATGGTGCTGGGACTCATGCCCACCAGCTTCAGTGCCCGGCGCTCGCTCAGGCCCAACCCTGCAACTGCCGCACGACCTTGCGGCCACTATTTTTCCTTCAGCACCTCGCGCATCGCGTCGACTTCGAGCACCGGGTTGGTCACCGCTTCAGCCGCCGTCCGCGCGGCGAAGCGAGGCAATGGGAATCCGGGTCGCTCCCTGCTGCAGCCAGCACGTGCGATGCAACACCGTCAGCAAGACGATTCCGCCAAAGAATTGATAGGACTGGAGGAAGTTCATCGGCCCCGTGGCCGTGGCGTTGGCGAGCGGCGACAGGTTCGTGGCGATCAAAAAATAGGCAGTTCCCAGCAGCGCGAGCGCCCCCCAGCGCCGCCCGCGCGAGGCCAGCCACGTCGGAAACACCAGCGCGAGGATCGGCAGCATTACGCCGTAGTGATGTTCCCAGACGATGGGAGATGCGAGGGTCAGCGTCGCCACCACCAGCGCCAGGGGCTCGACGCGAGCGACCGCCGTACCGGCCGTGAAGAAGACTGCGCCCAGCAAGGCCACCGAACTGAGGACCGTGGCGAGGTAGACGGCCGGATGGAAGGGTGCGAAGGCGTGGCCGAGCCATTCCAGGTTGTTTCCGTTCGACAGCAGCCGGTGCAGCAAGCCGTTGATGGATTGATTTGCGTAGAAGCTTTCGCCGTGAAGGGCGACCTGCTTCAGCACGGGCAGGTACCCGAAGAAGTTCTGCCAGCCGTAGCGCGCCATGGCTCCGGCGCAAAAGAGCGAGACCACGGCGGCCGCTGCGCCGGCGAAGCACCATTGGCGCGTCATCACCGCCCACAGGATGGCGAAGGCCCACTGAGGTTTGATGGTGCAGCAGATGCCGATGAGCAGACCCGCCGCCATGGGCCGTCCGCGCTGCTGTGCCAACAGGGCCAGCGCCGCGACGAAGGTCATCAGCGTCTGAATCTGTCCCAGGTGGTCACCGCGGGTCAGCGGGTAGAAGGCGAGCGATGCGACCCCGGCCAGCACAAGCACGCGACGGGGAGGGCGTGCGGCTGGCGCGTACCCTAGGCCGCCGGCCGCCCGGCCCGGCGAAGCGCCATACAAAAGCAGCACGGCCACGACGCCGGTCCCGATCACCGACAGCTTCGAGAGCAACCACATCACCCGCACCGGGCTCACGCAGCGGCACGGATTCGCGGCCAGCAATTCCAGGCCCGGTAGTGATGTCAACGGGTACTGGAACTTGATGTGTTCCGTGAAGAACAACGTGCCGTAGACGTCGCCAGGGGAGGGGCCGTGCAGGTGGGCGAGTGCGCGCAACATCGGCCCCCACGAGTCCATGCCAACAGTCATGGAGAAGAAGCCGAACGCATAGGCCAGCGCGCTGTCCGAGAACGCGCCGGTCGCCCATCCGACCAGCCCGTCCACGACCAGGCAGGTCGCGATCATGAGGAACCACGCATGCGGCGTCTCCCACGCCAGGAAGAGACCGACGGTCCAGCGCCGCAGGGTTCCGCCTCGCGCGCGCTGACCAATGCTGGGCGTGTTCATCACCTACACCGCGATGTCGCCGAAGGCCGTATCGCCCGCGTGGTCGCGTTTCTGATAGTCCGCGATCCAGGCCACGGCTTTGGTCAGCAGCACCGCCCGGGCTTCTTCGGGGCTCATGTCTCGGGCCTGCAGTGACAGACGGCACACCACTTGCTCCCGATAGCTGACTTCGGCGATGAGCGAACTCCCGCCTTTGCTTCCGAGGAAGCGGAAGCCCCATTGAAGTTGAAAACGCCCGTCGGACATCGAATAGGAATACCTCTGTCGTATGTGAATACTTCACATCTGGCGATTTTTGCCGGGAACGGGGCCGCATGCATGTAGTCAAAAGGACTATCTTCTTCCTTGCTCGGCGCGCCTGTCCGCGCCGTTTAGGTTGGGTAGGCACCTAGCGCATAGGCGCTATCGCACGGCTGCGATATTCCGTCCACGGCTGCGGCAAGCCGCTTCAGGTGCAAGCGCGGAGAACCCTGCCATGAACGTCCTCAAGGCCAAGATCAAGCCCAGCCGATGGCCTCCGGCACAGAAGCTGGTGAACTAGGACAAGGCAGCTGCGATGTTTCGGCTGGGGTCGGTCGTGAGCTGGCGACCTTCTAGGCTCATCCCCGTCTCGCAGATAGTGAAACTTGCGGCCTCGAATCTCTTGCTGGCAATTGTCGATTTGAGACCCAGGCCATGTCACGCACGGTCGACCAGCGCAAGGGGCTTGAGCAGCACCCATAGCGAAGCTCGGAGGGTGCGAGACGCGGATTGCTGAGTGCCGAAGAAGTCACGCTCTCATTTCAGATCTGCCGCTGCCGCCATTCTGGACAAATGTGAATCTTTCACATACAGTTGTTTACAACAACACACAGCCTCGGAGACTCAGAAAAATGCATCGCGAACAGCCCTTCATCCTTGGGCATGCCTTCTCTGACTGGTCCGAATTGACCAACGAGTACATTGCGGGCATGGACGCGTTGCGGCGGCGTGAGCCCGGTGCCTCGGCCCGGACGATGGAAATTGCCAAACGGATGAGTCAGTACCAGCAGCTCTACGGAGCAAATGGAGCGTCGGCCGTGCGTCAAAGCCTGCCCCAGCCCAGCGTGCCGCCCAAAGCTGGCTGGATCAAGACGGCAGCTGCCATGTTGTTCGGCCCTCCCGACAACATAGCCCTGCTGCACTGACCACCCGCCTTATCCCATCACCAACCGCACCCGCACACCGTGAACCAGCTCGCTCTTGCACTGTCCGCCTGTGCACGCGTGCTGCGGCCAGTGATCAAGCTGGCGATGGCCATGGGACTGAAACAGCCGCACCTGCAGGAACTGCTGAACGACCTGCTGCTGGACGAGGCACAGAAATCTTGGGAAGCCAAGGGCGTTCGACCTAACATCAGCCAGCTGTCGATCACGACCGGCATCAACCGCAAGGCCGTCACCACCCGGGTGCGCACGCCACGTGATCCCCTTGCGCCCACCGAGCTCTCTTCGGCCGCCAAGACCCTCACGGTCTGGCTGGAGATGGCGACTGACAACGAGACCCTGCGCACTCTGCCCATCGTGGCCGAGGGAAAGATTCCGTCCTTCGAGTCGATGGCCTGGATTGGCAGCCGCGGCAATGTCCACCATCGCACGATCCTGGCCGAGCTCATTCGTCTGGGGATGGTGGCGGAGAACGGGGATCGCGTCAAACTGAAGGCCGATGGCTTCATTCCAGCCAACGACCTCGGCGGTATGTTGGCCTTCTTCGCCGACAACGGGCGCGACCACCTGAACGCATCGGTGTCGAACATCCTTGGGGAACGCCCACCGTTGCTGGAGCGTTCCATCTTCGCGCACGGCTTGCCGATCGAAGCTTGCGAAGAAATTCACCAACTCGTACGCGCCCGCTGGACCACCTTGCACCATGAACTCGCGCATGAAATGAGAACCGCTGTCGATGCCGGTGGCGAGAACGCAACAGCTCGTATGCGAGTGGGCATTTATACGTACTTAGAGGACGCATGGACACCGGGTGATACGTCTTCCGACGAGGTGCCCTCCGACAATTCGCAGCGATGAACAAGATTCTCCTGCGTGGTCTGGCCGCCCTGTCGACTGCCCTCGTTCTTTCCTGTGGCGGCGGCGACGGCGGTGGCTCTGGTGAAGGCACGTCGGCCGGTACTCAGCGCATCTCGAGCATCAAGGATGCAAGCGCGCCCGAGTGGGGCTTTGCCGGCCAGACGGGCTCGGGCAGCGAAGGCGGCGCGGGCTCTGATGCGAGCGGGGGCGTCGGTGGATCGAGCGGCAGCGGCGGCGAGGCTTCCGCCTCGGCGGGCGGCGTGGGTTCGGGCGGGACCGGTGCGTCCGCCTCAGCCGGCGACACGGGCGGCGTGGGATCTGGTGGCACCGGCGCATCGGCCTCGGCCGGCGACAGCGGTGACTCCGGCGTCGGTGGCGTCGGCGGGGTGGCCAGCATCATCGTCAACGGCGTGCGGTACAGCACGACCGGCGCCGTCCTGAAGCTGCGCGACGCACCAGCACTTCAGCTAGGCATGACGGTCAAGGTCAACGGAGCGACCAATGCGGACTTCACCGCCGGCAATGCGACGGAGGTCGAATCGGCCGCCGACGCACGCGGCGTGGTCACTGCCGTGGACGTGGCGACCGGCAACCTGACGGTCCTCGGCACGACCATCAACACCGATGCAACAACCGTCTGGGGCAATCTCACAGGGCTGGGCGACGTCGCGCCTGGCATGACCCTTCAGGTGTGGGGCCTGCCGGCCGGCCCAGGGCTCCTACGGGCGACGCGTGTGGAATACCAGCCGGTGAACGCGCCCATCGTCACCGGCACGGTGCAGAACCTGGACTTGGGCAACGGCCGGTTCCAGCTAGGAAGCCTTGTGATCTTGTTCAGGCCGAACGATCTTCCAGCCGGCCTGACCGCTGGCGTGAACGTTCGGGTGCGCGCCAATGCGCAGCCTGCCGCCAGCGCGTTGGAAGCGGCCTCGGTCGAGCTCTGGTATCCGGTCTCGCTCAGGGACGGCACGCGGCGCCAGCTGGGCGGCGTGGTCACCGACTTCAGCGGCCCCGGCAGTTTCCGTGTGCTGGGCACGCCGGTGGATGCCTCCTCAGCGCAGGTCTCCGGCGGCCCGCTCGCGGCCATCGGCAACGGGGTCGAACTGGATGTGGCCGGCACGGTCGCCAACGGCGTGCTGGTCGCGACCAAGATCAGGATCAAGAAGACGCCGGGTGGTGCCAGTACGGCCTCGTTCACCGCCATGGGCACGATCAGCGCCTTCAAGTCGGCCGCCGACTTCAAGGTGAAGGGCCAGCGGGTGGACGCCAGCGGTGCCGGGGTTCGATTCGTCAGTGGTTCAGCGGCGAGCCTTGACGACGGAGCCAAGGTCACGATCACTGGGGATCGAATCGTTAGCGACGTGTTGATCGCGACCCAGGTCGCCTTCGATTGACCGCGCGGAGAGTGGATACAGACCTCAGAGGCGCTGCCGATTCCTCTGCGGAGCTGTGGAGCGTTTTGCCGGACCATGCATCGCAGTTGCAACCAAGCTTGTGCTGACCGAGCTCCTTCCATCTGCGACGAACATGATCCGCTTGGATCACACGAACGTCTTCTCTATGTTTCATTAGTACAAGGAAGCGTGCTCCACGCCGCGTCAAAAAGGGCCTCGTGCTTGTCATTTGCACCGCCCTCGAAGTGCATGCCCAATTGGAAGAAGGGATCTTCTATCCAGCGCTGCGCGCAGTAAGCAGCGATCAGGTCCCTCCGGAAGTCTTGCCGAACACGACGAGATGCGTAGGCTGATCGCCTTGCTCCGACGCATGGAGCGGGAAGCGCGTGATTGCGGGACCAAATTGCAGCGGATGTTCCTCTCCGTGTCGCACAATGGACGCGATCGGTTTTGCACCCGCGCGACATTCAGAAAGCACCCACTGCCGCGAGCACTCATCGGATGAGCCGCATTCCTGAGAATAGCCGCCGAATTTAGACGGGCGCCTGGCGTCTTGCGCGCTCACCCAGCGTCAGCGAGGCCGCCTACGGCCCCGGGGCGGTCCCTGCGACGGCTTTCGTAGACCTGCAGATGGCAGTAAGCGGCGCGCGTGAGCGGGCTGTCGGAGCCATGGCGTTTCGCACGCTCCAGCATGCCGCCCACAATCGCCTTGGATTCCAGCCGCGGCGAATCCGAGGCGATGTCACGCATCATCGAGGCCGCCCAGGTCGATCGAGCATCCAGGAGGCGCCCTTCGAGTCGCTGGACGTCTGCTTCGGACAGGGCATGACCCTCTGCGGCGGCCACCGCCCGGCACTCGGCCATCGCCTGGCGCATGAGCACCGCACCGTCCTCGGTGGCGAGGATGTCCGATTACGTTGACACCTCGATCCGCTGGCGTTGGTCGTGATGCCCTCGCGCACGCTGGCGTCGACCTCCCACTCGTCCCGTTGGAGGTTCGTACGGAAAAGCCGAGATCCAGGCAGGGAGCGCTTCACCGATTGATGGGCACACCTTCGCATTCGGGTGTACTCAGCGAGCCCTGGACGGGTGAATCTCCGCCACCTCCATCAACCGCATAAGCAAACACGCAATCCTTCTAAATAGACAGACCGGTCTGTCTTATCTTCTTGCCTTCCGAAATCTCACCGGCGAATGCCGCGGAATGTCATGAAGCTTCTTGAACCCCTGGCGCTGGGATCGCACGTGTTGCGCAACCGCGTGATCATGGCGCCGCTCGTGCGTGCGCGTTCCGACGCGAACCGCGCACCGACCGAGCTGGTCGACATCTACTACGCTCAGCGCGCCTCGGCGGGGCTGATCGTTACCGAGGGGTGCCACATCTCGCCGCAGAGCACCACGCGGGCCAACGCCTCGGCGCACCACACCGACCTGCAGAACCACGCCTGGACGCGGGTTGTCGACAAGGTGCACGCCGCTGGCGGCATCATCTTCCAGCAGCTCTACCATGTCGGGCGCAAGGCCCTGCTGTCGACGCTGCCGCCGGGCGAGTTGCCCGTCGCCCCGTCGGCCATCGCGGCGGTCGGCGGCATCCTGACCGCGGGAGTGCTGGAGGCGTTCCCGGTGCCGCGCGCGCTCGAGCTCCACGAGATCGCACCAATCGTCGAGGACTTTCGCGCGTCCTGCCGCCGAGCTGGCGAGGCCGGCTTCGACGGCGTTGAGATCCTGGCGGCCAACGGCTTCCTGATCGACCAGTTTCTTCGCGACGAAACCAACCGGCGCACCGATTCCTACGGCGGCCCGGTGGAAAACCGCGCGCGCTTCCTGCTGGAAATCGTCGATGCAGCCATCGCCGAACTCGGTGCGGATCGGGTGGGCGTGCGCATCTCGCCGCACTTTCGCTCCGACCGCATCGGCGACTCGGACCCGGTGGGAACCTTCTCGTACGTGGTGAAAGAACTCGACCGCCGTGGCATCGCCTACCTGCACATGCTGGAGGGGACGACGCACGACGAAGACCCCTTCGTGCCGCTGTACCTCCGCCTCTCCAGAAAGCCCAGTTCGAAGGCCACAGGTCCTGGCCCGGTCCCGGGCGATCCGTTTCTCGCGCCGATCCTGCGGCCGCTCTTCAAAGGCCCGCTGATCCTCAACGGCGGCTACACCCGCGAGACCGCCGAGCAGGTGCTCTCGCAGGGCCTGGCCGATGCCGTGGCGTTCGGTCGCCTCTACATCTCGAACCCCGACCTGCCCGAGCGCTTCAGGCAGAAGGCGTCGCTCACCGAGGCCGACCCTTCGACTTACTACAGCGGCGGACCGCGCGGCTACATCGACTATCCGACGCTGTCCGAACAGCGCCTTTCCGAGGCCGCCGTGTCCGATATCGCGGCGGCGTGACATCGCCGCTCCTTTCAAGAAAGCACATCCCATGGGCCATTCCGACCCCCTGCCGCTCGCACGCATCAGCGACGAGCTCCTCGCCGATCTGCGCACCGAGTTCGCCGCGACGGCCGCCGCGCATGATGAGCAAGCCAGCTTCCCGCATGCAAACTTCGAGCGCCTCGGTGGATTGAACCTGCTCGCGCTGACGGTGCCGGTCACGCACGGCGGGCTCGGCGGCGGCCTGGCCGATGCCGCCCGCGTGGTCGGCGCCGTCGGCGGGGGCGAGGCCTCTACCGGCCTGCTGCTGGCGATGAATTACCTGATGCACCACGCGCTCGCGCGCAACCAGCCACAGGGCTACGACGCGATCACCCAAGCCGCCGTCGAAGGCCGCGGCGTACTCAATGCACTGCAGGCCGAGCCCGAACTCGGGTCGGTGATCCGCGGCGGCCTGCCAGGCACCGTGGCCACGCAGCAGACCGACGGCACGTGGTGCGTGAGTGGCCGCAAGGCCTATGCGACGGGCAGCCCGATCGTGCGCTGGTGGCTGGTGGGTGCGCGCACCGGTACCGTCGATGCGCCGCGCCTCGGCACGGTGCTGGTACCCGGCGATGCGCCCGGCCTCACGGTCAAGCCGACCTGGAACCATGCCGGCCTGCGCGCCACCGCCAGCCACGAGATCGAGATGGTCGACGTCAAAGTGCCGGCTGAGTACGCCCTGGGCTTCCACCCGCCGGGCGCCCCCGAGCTGAAGGCGCGGCAGGCCGTGGTGCAGGTCTGGAACGGCCTTTTGATCGCAGCGCTGTACGACGGCATCGCACGCGCCGGACGCGACTGGCTGCATAGCTTCCTGCACGACCGCAAGCCGGCCAACCTCGGCGCCGCGCTGGCCACCGTGCCGCGGCTGCAAACGATCGTGGGCGAGATCGAGACGCTGCTTCTGATCAACCGCACGCTGATCGACGACGCCACGCATCGTGCCGATGCCTCCCCGAGGCTCGAAACGCTGCGTGCGCAGCAGGTCAAGTACACCGTGACCAGCAACGCCATCCGCATCCTTGACCTGGCGCTCTCGGCCACCGGCAATCATGGCCTGGACCGCGCCAATCCGCTGGAGCGGCACTACCGTGACGCGCTGTGCGGCCGCGTGCATGCACCTCAGGCCGACACCGTGCTGCTGAACGTCGGCAAAGCCGCACTCGGCGTCTGATCGCCGCTGACGATTCTTCTTTCTCGATCCGAACCTCCCGATGCGAACTTTAATTCCAGCCATTGCCTGGCGCAGCCTGTTGCTGTCCATTGCCGCGATCACGTTGCAGGCGCCCGTCCAGGCCCAGACGCCGGTGCGTGGCGGCACACTGGTCGTGGTGTCGAACCCCGGCGAGCCTGCCGTGCTGACCGCCGCCTTCAACCAGCAGGGCGCGGTGGCGGCCATCTCTACCAAGATCTTCGACGGCCTCCTGCACTTCGGCGAGAACTTCAAGCTCGAGCCTGAACTCGCGACAAACTGGGATGTGAGCAAGGACGGCAAGGAGATCCGCTTCAGGCTGCGTCCGAACGTCAAGTGGCACGACGGTAAGCCATTCACTTCGGCGGACGTCAAGTTCTCCTTCGAGGAGGTGTGGCTCAAGGTGCATCCGCGTGCACGCTCCACCTTTGCCGCAGTCGAAGCGATCGAGACGCCCGATCCGTTGACCGTGGTGTTGAAACTTCGTAACCCCTCCGGCGTGATCCTGAGCGCGCTGAACAGCGCCGAATCGCAGATCGTTCCTAAACATCTCTATGAAGGCACGGACATCGTGCGAAACCCCTGGAACGCCAAGCCGGTAGGTACGGGGCCATTCCGTTTCAAGGAGTGGGTCCGCGGTGACCGCATCGTGCTCGAACGCAACCCCGACTACTGGGACGCGGGCAAGCCCTACCTCGACCAAGTGGTGTACCGCATCATCCCCGACGCGACCGCGCGCTATGCCGCCTTCGAGACCGGCTCGGTCCAGTATGGCGTGCTCAGCCCGATCTCGGTCAACGACCTGGAACGCGCCCAGAAGAACAAGAACCTGCAGGTCGATTTCCACGGCTACGAGTGGCTGGCGTCGCGCAACGTGCTGGAGTTCAACGTGCGCAAGCCGCCGTTCAACGACGTGCGGGTGCGTCGTGCGGTCGCGCATGCGATTGACCTCGCCGCGATGTCGAAGGTCACGACCCGCGGCTTCGCCAAGCCGGGCACATCGCCGGTGCTGTCGACCCAGACGCGCTTCTTTACGACCGACCTGCCGACCTATCCCTTTGACGTGAAGCAGGCCGATAAGCTGCTCGACGAAGCCGGCTTCCCGCGCAAGGGCGACGGCACGCGCCTGGCGGTCACGCTCGACTGGCTGCCCTTCGGCGAGAACTACCTGCGCTATGCGGAGTTCATCAAGCAGTCGTTGCGCCGCGTGGGCATCGACGTGACGATCCGCGGACAGGACCTGCCGCAGTTCATGCGTCGCGTCTACAGCCAGAACGATTTCGATTTCATCGTCACGCACATCGCAGGGTTTGGCGACCCGCAGATCGGCACCGACCGGCTCCTCTGGTCGAAGACGATCCTCAAGGACGTACCCTGGTCCAATGGTGCGGGCTACAGCAACCCTGCGATGGACGGGCTGATCGAGGCGGCGCACGAGGCCCCGACCGAGGAGCGCCGCATCGAGCTCTACAAGAAGGTGCAGCGCCTGGCGCAGACGGACCTCCCTAGCTTCACGCTGCTCGAGAACCGCATGTACACCGTCGCCTCAGCGCGGCTGCGCGGCCTGAGCAAGGGATCGGACGGCTCCTATGAGTCGTTGAAGAACGTATGGCTCGCACCTTGAACGCCACCGCCGCCGCTGACGCCTCTGTGGTCGGCGCGGCGCTAGGCTGCGTGCCCTCTCGCGGGCGAGGGCGCAGCTACGTGGTCGGCCGCGTGGCCCAGATGGTGCCGACGCTCTTCCTCATCCTGCTCACGGCCTTCGTGCTACTGCAGCTCGCGCCGGGCGACATGGTCCAGGTGCTGGCGGGCGAGGCGGGCGGCGGTTCGCCCGAGTATCTGGCCAGCCTGCGCCAGAGCTTTGGCCTCGACCAGCCGCTGTACATGCAGTTCCTGCTCTACATCCAGAACGTGCTGAGCGGCAACC
Organism: Variovorax sp. J2L1-78; assembly: GCF_030317205.1. Lineage (NCBI taxonomy): Bacteria > Pseudomonadati > Pseudomonadota > Betaproteobacteria > Burkholderiales > Comamonadaceae > Variovorax > Variovorax arabinosiphilus. The sequence continues at coordinate 277,635 of NZ_JASZYB010000001.1, forward strand.
TGGGCTTCTCGTTCCGCAACAACGCCACGGTCACGGCGCTCATCGGCGCACGACTGGGGCCGACGCTGTTGCTGGCCGCGGCCGGCCTCACGGTGGCGGTGGTGCTGGGTGTCGCCGGCGGTGCGCTGGCGGCGGCGCGCCGCGGCCGCGCGGCCGACCGCGTCATCGGCGTGGTGGCGCTGCTGATCTACGCGACGCCGGGTTTCCTGCTGGGCATCGGCCTCATGCTGATCTTCTCAGTGGCGCTGCGCTGGCTGCCCGTCGGCGGCTTCGTCGACCCCTACGGCGTCGACGGCGCCTGGGCGCACGCGCTGAGCGTCGCGCGGCACCTGGTGTTGCCTGCCATCACGCTCGGCGCGCTGCATGCCGCCATCTATGCCCGCTTCACGCGCGGCGCGATGCTGGAGGTCTACGGGCAGGACCATGTCCGCACCGCACGTTCCAAGGGCCTGTCGGCGCAGCGCATCACGCTGCGCCACGTGTTGCGCAACGCGCTGCTGCCGCTGGTGACCGTGATCGGCATGCAGACGGGTGCACTGCTCGGCGGCGCGATCCTGGTCGAGACCGTGTTTGCCTGGCCCGGCCTGGGACGCCTCGCCTTCGAAGCGATGCAACAGCGCGACTACAACCTGTTGGCCGGCCTGATCCTCTGCAGCGGCACGCTGGTCGTGTTCGTCAACCTGGCAGTCGACCTGCTTTACGCCGTGCTCGACCCGCGTGTGAGGCTCCAATGAAAACCAGCACCGGCACCACCCTTTCGGCACTCGCCAAGCGGCCGCCGCCCGCCGTGGCCGCTGCTACGCCCGTGCGCTTTGTCCGGGCTCGGCGTCCCTGGCGCGCCTGGAGCGAATGGCCGCTGTCGCTGCGCATCGGCACTGTGCTGCTGGGCATCCAGCTGATCGTCGCGCTCGCCGCCGGCTGGCTGTATCCCGGCGATCCGTTCGACCTGGCGGGCGCGCCCTTCGTCCGGCCCTTCGAAGACCCGCAGTTCCCGCTCGGCACCGACATCATGGGCCGCGACATCGCGGCCGGCCTGATGCATGGGGCGCGCGTGTCGCTGCTGGTCGGGCTCTCGGCCACGCTCATCGCCACCGTGCTGGGCACGGCCATCGGCCTGCTGGCCGGCTACTTCGGCGGCTGGCTCGACCACCTGCTGATGCGCTTCACCGAGCTGTTCCAGGTGATTCCGCACTTCCTGTTCGCGATCATCCTGGTCTCGATCATGGGGTCGAAGCTGCAGAACATCGTGCTGGCCATCGGCGTCACAAGCTGGACCATGGTGGCGCGCCTGGTGCGCGCCGAGACCCTGGCCCTGCGCGAGCGCGACTACGTGAAGATCTGCGCGGTGATGGGCGGCAGTCGGACGCGCGTGATCCTCACGCACATTCTGCCGAACGCCTTCGCTCCGGTGATCGTGGCCGCGTCCATCCTCACGGCGCTCGCGGTGCTCACCGAAGCGGGGCTGGCGTTTCTCGGCATGAGCGACAGCAACCGCGTCAGCTGGGGCGGGATGATCGGCGCCTCCCGCGAGGCGCTGCTCGACGCGCCCTATATGACCCTGATTCCAGGCGCGGCGATCGTGTTCGCGGTGATGGCGCTGAGCCTCATCGGCGACGGGCTGACGCAGCACCTGCGCCGGGATGTGCGTGCATGAGCGGGCCCGTTGCCGTGCTGCGTGCGCGCAGCCTCGTCATTTCGGTGCGCTCCGGCGGCCGCCGCGTGCCGGCCGTGCGCGGCATGGACATCGAAGTCACGCGCGGCGAGACACTGGCCATCGTCGGTGAATCGGGCTGCGGCAAGTCGCTCACCGCGCTGGCGCTCGCCGGCCTGCTGCCCGACGGCGTGCAGGTGTCGGGCGGCAGCATCGAGCTGTTCGGCGAAGACGTGACCGCGCTCGACGAGGCGGGCTGGCGCTTGAGGCGCGGGTGCCGCATTGCGATGGTGTTCCAGGACCCGATGGCCGCCCTGAACCCGGTACTCACCATCGGCGAGCAGATCGTCGAGGCCATCCACGCCCACCGCCCGGCGAGCACCCAGCAGGCCCGCGAGGAAGCGGTGGCACTGCTGGCACGGGTGAAGCTGCCGCACCCAGAGCGCAGCTTCGCGGCCTATCCGCATCAGCTCTCGGGCGGCATGCGCCAGCGCGCGCTGATCGCCATCGCCATCGCCAACCGCCCCGAGGTGCTGATCGCCGACGAACCCACGACCGCGCTCGACGCTACGGTGCAGGCCGAGATCCTGGCGCTGCTGCGCAGCCTGCAGCGCGAGAGCGGCATGGCGTTGGTCATCATCACGCACGACTTGAACCTGGTCGCGCGCTGGGCCGACCGGGTGACGGTGATGTATGCGGGCCGCGCGGTCGAGGACCGGCCTGGCGACGTGCTGCTCGACGGTTCGGTGCACCCGTACACGCGCGCGCTGATGGCGGCGCGCCCGCGGCCCCGGCCGGCCGGCGCACTGCGCCCCCGGCTGGCGGAGATCCCCGGGCGCGTGCCGTCGCCCGGCGACGCCGGTCCCGGTTGCGCCTTTGCCGGTCGGTGCGGCTTCGCGACGCAGCGCTGCGAGACGGTCGCGCCCGACGCGCTGCCCGTGACCCGCGGCGTGGTCTGGTGCCATGCGGCAAGCGAAGGCCGGCTGGACGCCGTGCTGGAGGTACTGGCATGACGGCCATTGCTTCGGCCGCAGGAGCGACACCAGCGCTGCTGGCTGCGCACGACCTGCACGTGAGCTTCGATGGTCGGCACGGCCGCGTCCATGCCGTGCGCGGCGTCTCGCTGCGGGTGCATCCGGGCGAGGTGCTGGCGGTGGTGGGGGAGTCGGGCTCGGGTAAGTCGACGCTCGCGCGCGCGCTGATGGGCATGGTCCCGGTGCGCCAAGGCACGCTGGCCCTGGGCGGCGAGCCGGTGCCGCTGTCGGCGTCGGCCCGGTCGCTCGCACAGCGGCGTCAGGTCGGTATGGTGTTCCAGGACAGTGCCGCCGCCTTCGACCCACGCTTCACCATCGAGCGCATCCTGCGCGAGCCGATCGAACTGCTCGCGCGCGACGCGCAGCGGCGCCAGTCGGCGGCCGCTGCGCCGACGGCGCTGCTCGACGCGGTCGGCCTGTCGGCCAACGTGCTCTCGCGGCGGCCGCACGAACTGTCGGGCGGCCAGCGCCAGCGCGTGGGCATCGCGCGGGCACTGGCGGGTGAACCCCAGCTGTTGATCTGCGACGAGGCGGTGTCCGCGCTCGACGTCTCGGTGCAGGCGCAGATCCTCAACCTGCTGGTCGACCTGCAGAACGAACGCGGGCTCGCGCTGCTGTTCATCACTCACGACCTGTCGGTGGTGTCGTACATCGCGGACCGCATCGCCGTGATGTACCACGGCGAACTCATGGAGACCGGCGAGGTGCACCAGGTGCTCGACCGACCCGCACATGCCTACACCCGCGAACTACTGGCGGCGGGCCTATGAGCGCAGCGAGCCCATTGCAAAGGACATCGCCGCGCCGTCGCAACCGTCCAGGTTGCACCTTGCCGGAAAATCACCGTTTGACTGTCCACTCGCGCAAGCGCCAAACGCGCAACCCGCGATTGGCCGGGCGCTACGACTCGCTCGAGGACGCCTGGCTCGAAAGCTGAAGTTCCATGACCATGACGTCTACATCGACCACCATCCTCGATCACATCATCGACACCGCAGGCGCGCTCTTCTACAAGGAGGGCACGAAGTCGGTGGGTGTCGATCGCATCATTTTTGAAGCTGGCGTCGCAAAGGCGACGATGTACCGCTACTTCTCGGGCAAGGACGCACTCGTGGCGGCGTGCCTGCAGCGCCGTCACGACCGGGTGATGGAGGCGCTGCAGAGCGGTATCGGCAAGGGGCGGCCCAAGGGGCATGCGCGCATTCTGAAGGTCTTTGAACTGCTGCACGATAAGGCGGAATCGCCCGATTTCCGGGGTTGCGCTTTCATGCTCGCTGTCGCGGAGAACGAGGTGTCCGATGAAGTGCGTCGGATTGCGCGTGCCCACAAGGATGCGGTGCTTGCCCTGTTCGTGTCGCTCCTTCCATCCGATTGGCCGCGCCCCGCCAAAACGGCGGCCCAGCTCAACCTTCTGTACGACGGCGCCATGGCGCAGATCCTGGTGCAACGAAACCCGAAGGCAGCGCTTGTCGCGAAGGAATGCGCGGAGATGATTCTGAGCTGCTCGGATCTTCACGCGTCGGCGCCTCAGTTTTGATCATCACTTGACCCTCCCTCCGGAGGTCTCTTGAATGCCCTTACCGCAAGCAAGACATCGGCCGCACCCGCTATCGCACCGTTGCGCGAGTTCGTCGTGCAATTCGGCCATCTGCTGGACTCCGCACCCAGCGAGAAGACGATCTTCGATGAGGATGGGGCATTGCTTCGAAAGTGGTCTCGCGCGATGACTGGCTTCCCGAAACATGCGCACAGCCGCATCCCACGTACTACCAGCAGAGTTTGCTCCATGCAGATTCGACAGAGCGCTTTTCAGTCGTCTGCTTCGCCTGGGGGCCGGGACAATCTACGCCGGTGCACGATCACACCGTCTGGGGACTGATCGGCATGCTGCGCGGCGCGGAAGAAAGTCACACCTATGCTGAGCGTGACGGTCGCATGGTTCCGAAGGGGCAGGCGGTTCGCCTAGTGCCTGGCGATATCGAACATGTTTCGCCTACTGTGGGTGACGTGCATCGCGTCCGCAATTTTTTCGACGATCGTGTGTCGATCAGCATCCATGTCTATGGCACCAATATCGGTGCCGTCCGGAGACACACCTATCCTGACGAAGGTGGTCGCAAGACGTTTGTATCCGGCTTTTCAAATACCGAACTGCCGAATCTGTGGGATCGCTCGGCCGAATTGCGTAGTGCGGGAATGCGTTCAGACCGCTGTAGGCTTGGCCTTGGCGTCGAAGACGCTAACGACTCTAGTCAGAGTTTCAAGACGGTTCCTCGAAAGGCGACCTCTACAACGCTGAAGTGAAGCCTGTTCAGGCAGCCGATCGACTATTCATAAACTCTCTTGCCAATCAGCGCGGCTCGCCGCCATCTTGCAGCCGTTGATCGGCCGCAAGTTCGAAGTCCACCGCCTGCAGCTCGCGATGACGCCAATGACTGAGGGCCTGGCGAGCATCCGGGTGAGCGCCGCCATCACCGCGCGGTGGGCAAGCTTCAATGCAGCGCTTCAGGGCGAGAACAATGTTTGGGTCATCGGGTGATTCTCTTTGCGAGACGCCGATTCAAAAGTTGATGATGGGTACTGAGCGTTCGTGGAAGCCTTCTTGCAGGACTTGTCTACCAAGAATCGGGTAGATGTGAACATTGCGACCGGGTGTGCGGCAGTGGGCTGCCATTCCCAGGGCAGTGGTGAGTTCGGGAACAAGTCCGCAGACTTCGTGCCCGAGTTGGTCAGCCTGATAGCGGGAGACCAATGCAAGCTCGGCTTTGCGCAGCGAGGCCTTCGAATGGATACGGCCAGCTACACACCGCCCCGACACTTCTTCACGATCCCGGCGACCGACTTTTCGAGTTGTGTGGGGCGAGTTGCGGCCACGTAAGCAGGGGACCTGCGCCGTACATCGCAGCGCGCGGCGGCGAATACGGGCTCTTCCAACTGACATGTGCTCGCACTGGCGTGGATGACGCAGCCGATTCGATCGCAGCAGCATGGGGGACGGCGTTGTCGGGCGACTCAAGATGCTCTTCGCGGTAAGCGAATTGGCGTCGTCGCTCGCGAGTTGACCATTGATCCGCGGTTCGATGGCGTTATGGATTCGACAGCCCTTGATGTGCTGCGCTCGGATGGGTTCCGAATCTCCGACGCTGGGATCACGCTCGACCTGTGTTGCTGCGGGCCTGTCTGCGTGCTGCGAGTGCCCCGCGAAGCTGTGCTGCTGCGTCAGCAAGGAACGCCGCCGTGAAGACCTTCGACCTCAAGCAAGCCGCTGCATTCCTGCGTTGCCATCCTCAGGAGCTTCGCGCGCGTGCCAAGGCTGGAAAGATCCCCGGCGCGAAGATCGACCGTGCCTGGGTCTTCCTTGAAGAGGACCTGGCCGAGCACATTCGCTCACGGTATGCTGTTCCCCGGCAAGCGTTGCAAGTGACACTGAGAAAGGAATCGGAATGTCACTACGCAAACGCGGCGGTGTCTGGTGGGTCGACCTCATCGCTCCCAATGGGGAGCGAGTACGCCGAACTACTGGGACTGCCAACAAAGCCCTCGCGCAAGAACCATGATCGGTTCAAGTCCGACTTGTGGCGGATCGTCAAGCTTGGCGAGAGGCCGCGAAGGACCAGGAACGACGCAGCGGTCAGGTGGCTGAAGGAGCAGTCGCACAAGGCGACGGCCAAGGAGGACCGGGTACCCCGACCAGGCGAAGGCGAGAAAGGCGATACCGGTGCCGCTCAAGGGCGAGCCGGCGATATGCCTTCTCGACGTCCTCGCGCGTGGGAAGCAGCAGGTCCTGCAGCTCGAGCACCACCTGCCAGTCGCGCCGTATGCCTGCCACGATGGGTGCCCGCAGGGCTGTGAAGCCCGTGAAGGCACGCTCCAGAGCGATGGCGCCGCCGTGGCGCTCAATCGCCCGCATGGCCTCGATCGTTGCCGCGAGAGCGGCGATGTTCTGCTCGACCTTGGTGTACTGGTCGATGGTCATGGTACGTGGCTGGCCGTTGTACGGGTCTTCCCAATACACCGCAGCGCCAGGATCCTTCGGCGCGGCCTGGTCGGACCGCGGCAGGCCGTCCAGCCGCAGCTTCAGGTTCGTGCTCAGGATGATCGAGTCGCGCTGTACGCGCATGCGCTCCAGCTCGTCGAGCAGCCGGCGGCTGGCCTCGGCGACGCTGATGTCCTGCAGCGAAGCGTAGGAGCGGCCGGCGGTCTGCCGGCGCACGCCGAAGCGGCCGAACTCGCGCATGTCGTCTTCGGTGCGGCGCCAGCCCGGCGGCCAGGACAGGGGGAAGGCGGTGATCGTCATACTGTGGCTTTCACAAGGAGTCGGGATGTCGATCCAACAGGAAGAGTTCTTTGCGGCCTACCAGGCGATGAAGGCGCAGCGCGCCGTCTACGACGGATTGATGGAGCAGATCCAGCGCGGAGAGCCTTACGACCAGCGGGCTGTCCAGGTGGCGATCGAAGAGATGGACGCCCTCCACAAGGTGTTCCTCGAGAAGAGCAAGCCTTTCGTGCACTGGAAGCCATAGGCAGGGAGCGATGGCCAAGCCGATCCGCACCGCCGAGCAGCTGAAGGCTCTGCTGCTGGAGCACATCGAGCGCATCCTCGAGCTGAGCGGCCAGGCTACGGACGTGCACACCGCCAGCGTGCGCTGGACAAACGCCCGCCCGGGCGAGCCAACCTAACATATGCCCACTAACGCGCAGCGCGAGGATGATCGACTCCACGTGACACTCGTCATTTGGCAGAGGTGGATGAAGCTTTACTTTGGAACTGATTGAGCGATGAACGGATTGCTTTTGATCGCCACCTGGACAGGTACAGCCCTCTGCATCGTGGCCATTGCCGGTTTGGGGCCAATGCTTGTTTGGATGGAGAGCCACGAGAGGCTCGCTGCTTGGGTGCAGGCGATCTTCTCGATCGTCGCGATCTTGGCTGCCGTCTGTATTGCGACGTGGCAAGCGACTCGCGGCGAACAGAATGAACTCAAGCGACAACGAGTCGCTGCGTCGGTGCGGCTCGGCGTGTTGCGCGGTGTCCTCAAGGAAATAGAGTCTTGCTGCCACGCGTTTCGTTGGGCTGCACACCCTAACTTCAACGTGGCTGCGCTTCTTGAGAGGACGCGGCGTCACCGAGATGTCATCGGGCGCCTTCCAGTTTTTGAGTTGCCAACTGCTGAAGCCGTGGATGTTCTGCTCCAAGCAGAGGGAGTCTTGGGCGAACTGATCGAATTTTGCGAGCGATACGACGCCTACGGCGAGGAGGCTTTTACTCGCGCGCCTCCTCTTAGAAGGGGATGGTTGGAGCGCACTCGAGACCTTCAACGGCGTTGCGAGGTCGAAATTGAACGGGTCGGACGTCACGCTGCAACTCTCTCCAATCCGAAGCCGCAGTAGTTGGGCGCCAGCTCGGTCATGACCTTCGCGACGCCGAACCATGCCGCAAGGGCCATGTCGATCGCCGGTGCCGCCATTGGGGCTGGCGAACAGACGCCCCCCTTCCTCATCGCCGATGTGCGAGCCGTTATAGACCTGGCCGCGCTCCTCCGGGTCTGGCACTTCGCCCACGGCCAACAGACCGACGTGCACCGCGGCGGCGTGGTCTGGATGGACCCGGGCGAGGGCGGCCCGAACTGGACGGTTCCGGTGCTCACCAGCCGTGCCATGCACCGCGCCGATATCGCGCGGATCATTCGCGACCTGCAGATGCAGTTCGACCTGGAGGAGTAGGTAATGCGTAAAGAATTGGGCACGCCAGGCGCGGCCATCGGAATGGCGGCACTCGTGCTGCTTTTTGGCGGCCTCGTACTGGCCATTTATCCAGGCTGGGGGGTGATCGGTAAATGGCTCGATCGCGCTGACGCGCCAGCATGGGTTCAAGCCGTTGGCTCGATCTTGGCGATCCTTGTTGCCGTAGGTATTGCCATGTGGCAACGGCACAGTGACCGAGCTGAAAGCGATTCGATTAGAAAGGCGCGCGCCGACGTCGTGGCGTATGGAGTGCTGGAGATGATGCCGCCCCTTATCGCCTTCTTGCGTATGGTGACCAAAAACCTTGGCAGTTCGAGTGCCGTAGCACAGCTCAAAAGCAACGCGGCGGCCGATACGCTTCGCTCCCTCGTCATCCCCACCGAAAACCAACTGCTTGTTTTGGCTGAAGCGGCGCCAGAGGCAGCGACTTACCTCGCGTGGGGCTGCACTACAAAGATTCAACTCTCGACCCTGCTCGACACTGTCAAAGGCGAGCTCGCCGCTGGTCATGCGGTGACCGCTGAAAAAGTCTTCGTCGCTACAAGCGTAGCTACTCAAAGTGCAATTGCTTTCCGGGATGCAGCAAAGCTTCTCTGCTTTTACCTCGATGTCCCTAATGATCGATTCGACAAGAAGATCCTTCGAGAAGACGAATTTGACAGGACACAATTCCCGCCTTTCAAGGCTGGAAAGAAAAAGTGAGACCGGCATGGCGAGTGGGCGTGCCGGGGTCATAGGTCGTTCCACCTTACGCACCCCGCGCTTGAGCAGCGGCCCGAGGTCTTGCCGGTGACCGATACAAGATACGGAAGGGTGCCGCCGCACTTTGTGCAGCGCACCGTGGCTTGCGGGCTGTAGCTCGGGGGCTGGCAGTGCTGGCTGCGCAGGTGAGATACCGCCTGGGCGATCAAGCTGGCAAGTGAGTTGAAGCGGGGGCTCATCGGGCGGCCCCTCTCCACGCTACGATGCCGCCGACTCCATCTTTTCCAAGCTATGAATACCACCGTGCAGCTCCCGCCCACCCCTGAGTATTGTCTCTTTTGGTTCTGGACGGACTGGTGGCCGCTGTGCATGACGAAGGCCGAGTGGTCGAGTTGGGCGCAAGCGCTTTTCTCGGTGCTTGCGATTGCGGCTGCAGTCGGTGTGGCGTACGTACAGCATCGGCAAGGATTGCGGCAGCAACGCGAACTCGAAAAAGCCGCCCGAGCGCGCGTACTTGCGGCGCATATTGCAACCGCTGAGGCAATGATGGAGGAATTGCAAAATGCGACTAGCTGTCTGGATGCTGAGGATCAAACTAAGCGCGAGATTGCGGTGGCCATTTGCGATCACGTCAAGAGTGAGTTGACGTTCTTTAACTCTCTCAAGGTGGAAGGTTTCCCATCTGGCGAGGCGGTAAAGGCGGTGCGAGAGATCGCGCTGCTGGTTGATGCGTGGGCCAGCTGGCTGCCTACAGCAGTTTTTGACTACGAAGAGCCTGGGCTCGACTACAGCGCAAGTTTGGACGCGCAAATTTCCACCCTGCGCAGGAGCGTGGGCTAGCCAGTCTGAAGCGAAAGAGGGCTGGCTGCTGCGCATGGACAGCGCGCACACGAAGGGCGCGGCGATCGTGTCCTGGTGGCTGCACCACACCTGCCCGGTCTGTCATGGCGGAAAGTGGGAACTGATCCCCGGCACGAACCGCCACTCGGCGCGGGCCTGTGGCGAGTGCAAGGGCTCGGGCGACACCGACATCCCGCACGGGTGGGAGGGCCGCCGGCTGCTGGGCGAGATGGAGAAGGCGCTGAACCAGGCGCGCGGCGGAATCAGCTCGGCCACGCGCAGCTGACGTGTTGGATACTTCGGCATCACCACAAGGTACTGCCATGCAAGTTGAAAACTTGAGCGGAACGCTTCTTGATTACTGGACGGCGCGCGCGATGGACTTGGACATCCATCCGGCGTTTGCAGTCGTGGTCAGGCTTGGGCAGTTGGCGCCACCCTTGGCAGTGCGGGATAAGGGGTCCTTGGACGAATACTCAGTCTTCAGTCCGTCGTCCGCACCGGATGATTTTGCGAAGGTGGTGGTCGATGTTGAATTTACGGTAAGACACGAGGAGAGCCCGTTCCTCGGCGACTTCGTCATGGCAGCGGTCGAGCATGTGCCCGGTACGCCGCTTCCCAAGGGTGGCGGTTGGTACTGCAGTTCAGATTTTTTCGAGGCGGCACTGCGCGCCTTAGTCAGCTATCGACTTGGCCATGAGGTTTCGGACATCGTTACTTGACGGTTTCGAAACTCTACATACAATCGCCGCCCCATCGGGACCGGACCAGTTTGCTGAAGCTGTCGCCACCCGTACAACGGCACCAGCCTACATCGACCGTCACGCTTGCAACACAGCGCGCTCGCCCTTCGATGGACAGGTGCCTTCAGATTCAAGCCACCCGCCGAGGTGGCTTCTTCGTGCCTACTTCCACTTGCCTGCGACGACGTCGCGGATCTCCTGAGCGAATCCTTGTAGGAGCTCGTCGGACACGGCGACCGGAGGGGCGTCATCAAGGCTGGCAGCAATCGAGAGCAATTCGTCCTTGGCTGCAGGCAGGTGCTTCAGTATCGAAGCCACTGCAGCGGTCAGGGCGAACAGTCGCAGGTTGACGGCGGTCGGCATCTGGTGATCGTTCATTCAATTCTCCCGTGGGCGACGGTGTGACGCCGGCAGGTCAATTATTCAGCGGTGTAGCGCAGCCTGGTAGCGCGCGGGGCTCATAACCCTGAGGTCGCCCGTTCGAATCGGGCCATCGCAACCACTTTCTGTGACAGCCGGTCGGGTGATGTCAAAGCGCTCATGGCGCCGCGTGAGGATTTCGCGCACAAGACCTAGCCCCGACCGCCGCCCGCATCGCCGGGCTTCCGAATCTTTCCCCTGAGCGCTTTCTTCGGCGTGCAGCATTCACATTCGCTGCCGTCTGCCGTCTTGCTCAACCCGCAGCGCCTACCCGTCGGGTCAACGGTGCGCCCCGTGTCCGCCGTCGGCTGTACACCCATCTCCCAGGGATGCCGGCGGCGTGTCCGGCCCCGCTATGCTCACCGGAGGAGGCGAGCATGGGAAACGTAACCGAATTTCTTTGGACTGTCATAGCGAGCAGCGCGGGCACTACTGCACTCCTTGCCGCCCTGGCGTTCCTGCTGAAGGGTCAGATCAGCCACTGGTTGAGTAAGGATCTGGAAGCGCAAAAAGCACAGTATCAGTTGGACCTCGAGGCTTATCGGGTATCGCTGATCGCAGCGACAGAGCGAAGCAAGGCAGGGCAGGAAGTAAAAAAAACTGGCGCGCTTCGCGTGCTTGAAATGAAATTCGAGGCGTACAGCACCCTTCACAAGGCAACGCTGGGTCTCTACGCAGACGTCATCACACAGGCGGTCGACATGGACGACAAGACTGCGGAGCGCTTCGAGGAGATCCACGCACGAAGTAGGGCGCTGCGCGATGCCATCTACTCGGTCAGTGTATTCATCGACACCTCTCAGCGAAGGCTTTTGACGAATTACAGCGGGTTGGTCACACAAGCCCTGCAATTCTGCGTTCCCGGCAGGCCCGCGCTTGAAGATGGTGGGGTGCTTGATAACGAACTCTTGGCCGCTGAAATTGAAGTCGACGGAATGGTCCGTGGGTTAGTTGAGCAAATGCAGTCCCTCGACTGATGCCGTCCCAGTGGTGTTACAGCCGACTCAATCAAGCCGCCAACTGGCGGCTTTTTTCATTTCAGGTGACCAGATGGGCCGTCCCTCCAAACTCTCCATTGCACAGTGGGAAGCGATTAAGACCCGCATACTCGCTGGTGAGAAGCCCGCAGACCTCGCCCGCGAGTTCGGCGTGTCGAAAACAGCCATCAGCGTTCAGGTTTCGAAACGAATCGAAACGGTCCGCGAGGTGGCAAACAAGATGGTCGACACAGAGGTAGCGCTGCGTGCTCTGCCCATTGCCGATCAGCTGTCCGCTGTCTCGCTGGCCGATTCGCTGCGCAGCATTTCGGAACACCTAGCGCCGGCTGCGAACTTCGGCGCAGCCACGGCGCGGCGCCTAGCTGGGATCGCGCATGTGCAGTCGGCCAAGGTCGACGACGTGAACCCCGAGAAGTCGCTGAAGACCCTGACCAGCATCTCGGCGCTGAGCAAGATGGCCAACGAGTCGAGCCAGATCGGTCTGAACCTGCTGGCGGCGAACAAGGACCTCACGAAGCTGGCCAACCAGGACGCGCCGGTGACACCTGTGCGCATCGTGGTGCAGGTCGAAGATGCAAGTCAGCCCGAGGCTGAATAGGCCTCAGGCGCGCTTCCTCGCGCTGGAGCACAAGTACCGGGCATTCGTGGCCGGCTTCGGCAACGGAAAGACCTGGGTCGGCAGCGCTGGTCTCTGCCAGCACGCATGGGAGTGGCCGAAGGTCAACAGCGGGTACTTCGCGCCGACCTACGCGCAGATCCGGGACATCTTCTATCCGACCATCGACGAAGCCGCCTTCGACTGGGGCCTGACGACCGAGATCCACGAGAGCAACAAGGAGGTCCACCTCTACTCGAACGGGGTGTACCGCAGCACGATCCTGTGCAGGTCCATGGAGAAGCCGGGTGACATCGTCGGCTTCAAGATCGGCAAGGCGCTGATCGACGAGCTGGACGTGATGAAGGCGCTGAAGGCCGAGATGGCCTGGCGCAAGATCATCGCCCGCATGCGCTACAGCGTCGACGGGCTGAAGAACGGCGTCGACGTGACGACCACGCCCGAGGGCTTCAAGTTCGTCTACCAGCAATTCGTGAAGGCGGTGCGCGACAAGCCGGAGCTGGCCAGCCTGTACGGCCTGATCCACGCCAGCACGTACGAGAACGCCAAGAACCTCCCGGCCGACTACATCCCGTCGCTGCTGGCCAGCTACCTGTCGATTGTCGTGGGCCGCAGCACCGCCTCGCGCTGGAAGCACAAACTGGCCAGGCTCTGCCGGCTGCGTTCGCCGAACGGCTGCTTCTTCTCGGGCGCGTCGATCTCGGCCAGGCGCACCTTTACTTGCTCGTAGGCGCCGGCCTGCCCGCAGCGCGCGGTGAGGGTGTCACCGTCAACGATGCCGACGACGAGACAGATGCGCGGCGCGGCGCTGGCGCCGAGGGGGAGGAGCAGGAGGGCCAGCGTGGTGCGGCAAATCAACGACATGCAGGATTGTGTGCGCTGCTTCGACGAGGCCTGCGCGAACGATGTCACGCTGCCGTAGAACACTGGATATTGGAAGTCTCCAATATTCCTTCCAATATCGCCCGCCAAAAGTAAAAGCCCCGCTACCTTTTGAGTAGCGGGGCTTCCAAGAACCACGGGGGTTAATTTTGGCTCCTCGACCTGGGCTCGAACCAGGGACCTACGGATTAACAGTCCGGCGCTCTACCAACTGAGCTATCGAGGAACAAGCCTCAGATTATAGCGTGGTTTTTTGGCTCTTTTGAAGAGGGCGGTTGTCGCGTTGCAAAGTTTTCACAACGCTGCCGTGACGGCAAGCCGCAAGGTCCGCGGCGCGCCGGGAAAGAGGTACACGTGACCGTACTGGTAGGGCGATTCCTTCCAGTACCGCTTGTCGGCGAGGTTCTCGATGCCGAAGGTCCACTGCGTCGCGACGCCACCGATCTTCGTGTCGTAGCGCAGCGCCGCATCGAAGCGCGTCCATGAAGGCAAGGTGATCGATCCATCCGGCAGGACATTGCGGCGGCCTTCGTGCGACATCTGGCCTTGCAGTTCGAGGCCGGGGACTGCGGCGATGCGGTAGGCGGCTTGCGCCCGAAGCACTTGCCGCGGTACGTTGGTCGGGCGCTGGCCGTTGACCGACGCATCGGCGCTGCCAGAGCGCTTCGCATCGATCAGCGTCATGCCGGCTGCCAGACGCCAGGGGCCGTCGCGCCAGTCGCCGTTCAGCTCCAGGCCGCGATGCTCGGCTTCGCCATCGAAGCCGGCGGTACACGGCGCAGCCGGGTTGCCGCAGGTGTCGATGTCGGTCACCGGCCGTGTGATGGCGAACAGTGCTGCCTGCCAGTTCAGCGCGCCCTTGCTCCCCTTCAAGCCCACCTCGCGCTGGCGAGACACGAGCGCGGGCAGGCCCTGGCCCGCGTTGGCGTAGCCGACGTTGTTCGGCACGACCTGCGACTCCACGCCTTCGCCCCAGCTCGCGTAGGCCATGAGACCCGGTTGCAGTGCATAGCTCACGGCCACCCAAGGCGTGGTGATGCCGTCTTTGTAGCCCGTGGGCTCGGAGCCGTCGGTGCGCACGCCGTCGCGATTGAGCCGCGTATGCCGCACGCCGAGCCAGCTGGTGAAGCGGTCGTTCCAGCGGATTGCGTCCTGCAGCGACAGCTCCGTGGAGCGCTCGTCGCGGTCGGTGTTGGGGATGATTGGTGTCGGATCGGCCGGCACGATCGCGGTACCCCACACATTGCCGATGCCGACCGGCCTGTAGGCTTGGTCCTGGAAGCGGTTGCGCACGCGGCTCGCCAGCAGGCCCACCGTCAGGTCGTGCCGCACGCTGCCGGTCATCACGTTGCCCTTGAGGCTGAGGTTGCCCGCGGTCTGTGTGCGGCGCTCGTCCTCGCTGCGGAAATCGTAGAAGTCGAAGGTGCCGTCCGAACAGTAGCGGTCATAGTTGCCTTCGGCGCCGCAGCCGGAGGCGTAGGCGAGCCGGTCGTCGCTCTTGAGCCGCTGCTGGCCGACCTGCGCGCTCCAGCGCCAGTCGCTGTTGATCGCCTGCGTGAAGCGCAGCGTGCCGGTCAGCCCTTCGAACACCGAGGGCTGCGACCACGGCTGGTTGTTGAGGTTGATGCGCGGGTCGACCGGCGCCGGCAGCGTGTTGCCGAGCAGGCTGAAGCCGTTCTGGCTGGGCTGGCGCTTCTTGCTGTACTCGATCTCGGCCTCGAACACCGAGTCGCGGGTGATGCGCCAGTCGGCTGCCAGCGAGAACAGGTGGCGCTCGCCGTCGAGCGAATAGGTGCGCGGCTTGAGGTCCTCGGCCGCGACGTTCAGTCGGTAGCCGAACTGGCGGTCCTCGCCGAAGCGCCCGCCCAGGTCGACCGCACCGAGCACGCTGCCACGGCCCGACACCTCGGTGCGCACCTTGCGCAGGTTCTGCTCGGTCGGTCGCTTGACCACGTAGTTGACCAGGCCGCCGGGCGCGCTGGTGCCGGCCTGGATGCCGCTGGTGCCACGCAGGATCTCGACGCGCTCCTTGTTGTCGAGCGGGATCGCCGTCTCGGCGCTGATCGGCAGGCCCTCGCGCCGGTAGTTGAAGCGGTTGTCCAGCACGAAGCCGCGCACCGTCAGATAGTCCCAGTAGCCGGCCGAGTTGTACGCGTCGGTCACCGACGGATCGAACTGCGTGAGGTCGGCGAGTCGACGCGCGCCGCTGGCCTGCAGTTGCTGGCTGTCGATCACGGTGGCGGAAATCGGCACGTCCTTCAGCGGCAGGTCGCCGAAGCCGCTGATGTCGGCCTGCGGCGGGGTGCTGCGCGCGTCGACGGTGACGGACGGCAGCGTGGCCTCCTGGGCGTGCGCGACGGCACCCGTCATCGAGAGCAGGGCAGCCGCGACGGCCAGGGCGACGGAGGTGGGGCGAGGGGTGTGCATGGGGCGGGTGGGAGCAGGGAAAGAAGTCATCGGATTCAGTGCGCAGCGGCAACGGCGGCGGTTAGTCGTGCGGCCATCGCCTCGGGGTTGTCGGCGGCGATCAGTGCACGCACCATCGCGACCGAGCCGACGCCGGTCGCGAGCACGGCCGGCAGCCGCTCGGCATCGATCCCGCCGATCGCGACCCGCGGATAGCCGCGCAGCAGGCGCGCGTAGGCGTGCAGACGGGCAATGCCTTGGGGCGCCGTCGCCATCCGCTTGAGCGTGGTCGGGAAGACGGCCCCCATCGCGATGTAGCTCGGGCTCACCATGTCGGCACGCACCATCTCCGCATAGCCGTGCGTGCTGACGCCCAGCCGCAGGCCGGCCGTGTGGATGCGCCGCAGGTCGTCGGATGCGAGCGCATCGAGGTCTTCCTGCCCGAGGTGCACGCCGTAGGCGCGGGCGGCGATGGCAGCCTGCCAGTGGTCATTGATGAAGAGCCGCGCGCCGGTGCCTTGCACGGCCTCCACCGCAGCGGCGACTTCGCGGTCGATCGCAGCAGCGTCGGTCGACTTGAAGCGCAACTGCACCGTCGGCACACCAGCGCGTGCCATGCGACCGACCCATGCGGCGTCGGGGAGCACGGCATAAAGGCCGAGCTGTTCGGGGCAGGGCGCGAAGGCATCGCTGCGCGCGCTGGGCGGGAAGCGGCCCATGCCGAAGTCCGCGGGCGAATCGGGCCAGGCCCGGGCGTCGAAGCGGCCGGTGCGTACGGTCTGCGCATGCCAGGCGCAGGCCAGGCATTCGGCATCGGCGTCGATGAAGCCGAGCGCCATGCAGGCCTGCTTGGCGGCGCGGTACACCGGATGCGCGGAGCGAAAGCCGACCGGTGGTGGTGTGACCGTGCCGAAGCGCGCGGCATGCGCGGCGACGATCTCGGCGGCGGTGGGGGTGGTGTCGTTCATGCGGTGTCGTGGTGCCAGAAGGGCGTGCCGAGGACCGGCGTGCTGGGTTGCGCGCAGGCCTGCGCGGCCATCGCACCCGCACGGTGTGCATTGCGGCCGGCCCGCACCGCATCGGCGAAGGCGCCGGCCATCGAGACAGGGTCCTGCGCCAGCGCGACGGCGGTGTTGAGCAGCACGCCGTCGTAGCCCCACTCCATCACCTGGCAGGCGTGCGAGGGCAGGCCGAGGCCGGCGTCGACCAGCAAGGGCGCGTCGAGTCGTTCACGCAGCAGTTGCAGCGCGTACGGGTTGACGGGACCCCGGCCGGTGCCGATGGGCGCGGCCCAGGGCATGACGGCCTGGCAGCCGACGTCGACCAGGCGCTGGCACAGCACCAGGTCGTCGGTGCAGTAGGGCAGCACGAGGAAGCCGTCGCGGATGAGCTGCGCGGCGGCGTCGACCAGGTTCAGCGTGTCGGGCTGCAGCGTGTAGTCGTCGCCGATGAGCTCGAGCTTGATCCACGGCGTGTCGAACAGCTCGCGCGCCATCTGCGCGGTGGCGATGACTTCCTGTACCCCGTGGCAGCCGGCGGTGTTGGGCAGCACCGGCACGCCGAGTTGTCTGAGCATGTGCCAGAAGCCGTTGTCGTCATGGCCGCCGGTGCCGGGCACCGCGGTCTGCCGGCGAAGCGATGCCGTGAGCATGGCTGGCCGCGCGCACCGCACCGCGGCCTCGAGCACGTCGGGCGACGGGTAACGCGCCGTGCCCAACAGCAGGCGGCTGGGGAAGGTCTGGCCGTAGAGCACCAGCGGGTCGTCGGATGTCGATGCGTGCATGGGCTAGCCTCCAGTCACCGGGCGAATGACTTCGAGCCGGTCGTCGTTCTTCAGCGCGTGCGCGGCATAGGCCGAGCGCGGCACGAATTCGCGGTTCACCGCCACCGCATAGGGCGGCACGGCGTTCATCGCGACGAGCGCATCGGCCACCGTGGCCGGCTCGGGCAAGGTGTGCGGCGTGTCGTTGATCAGCACGTGCATGCCATGGCCTCCATCGGCAGGTCGAAGCGCTCGGCCAGTGCCGAGTGCCCGGTGGCCAGCAGTTCCATCGCCATGTCCAGCATCGCGGGCGCCACCAGAAAGCCGTGCCGGTACAGGCCGTTGATCTGCAGCACGCGCGGGCGCGGTTGGCGCAGGGCCGGCAGGTTGTCGGGCAGCGTTGGCCGGCACTGCGTCGCGATCTCCAGGATGCGTGCTTCGGCGAAACCGCTGTGCACCGCATAGGCCGCGCTCAGCAGTTCGAGCGTCGAGCGCACGCTGGCCGGTGACAGGTCGGCCGACTCGATCTCGGTGGCGCCGATGACGAACACGCCATCGGGCTTGGGCGCGATGTAGAGCGGGTAGCGCGGGTGCACCAGCCGCACCGGCCGCGTGAGGGCGACCTCGGGCGCGTGCACCCGGATCACCTCGCCGCGCACGCCACGCAGCGATGGCCATTGATTGCGGGCGCCAAGGCCCCGGCAGTCGATCACGCGTTCGTTCGGTGCGGGCGAAAAGTCGTCGAGCGAGCGGGCGTCATGCCAGTGCATGCGCACGTTCGGCATCGCTTCCAATGCAGAGCGCAGTGCATCGAGCAGCGCGCGGTTGTCGAGCTGGCCTTCGTCCGGCAGGAACAGGCCCTGCGCGAAGCGGGTGCCCAGCGACGGTTCCAACGCCGTGATGCGATCGGCGTCGACGCGCTGCATCGCCGGCAGTGCGGGTACCTGTTCGCCGGTGTGTTCGAGCACGCGCGCCAGGCGCGCCGCTTCGGCCGCGTCCTGCCGGTGCCACAGCACCAGCGTGCCCTCGCGCTGGAAGAAGACCGGCGTGTCGAGCGACTGCAGCAGCGCGGGCCAGCGTGCGAGGGCGTGATGGCCCATGCGCACCACCGACGCGGGTGCCACGGCGGATTCGGCCAGCGGCGCGAGCATCGCGGCGGCCACGCGCGCGGCGGCGCCCTCGGCCTCCGGGCCACCCGCGTCGAACACGGCGACCTGGCACCCGGCGCGCGCCAGGCCGAGCGCCATCAGGCGGCCCATCAGGCCGGCGCCGAGCACGGTTGCCGCGTCGAAAGGCAAGGAGCTCATCGCGTCGCCGCGACGGTGCATCGCACCCATCGCCCATAATTTTCGAGATGACGAACCTGCCCGCCACCGACGCGCCACCGACGCAGCGCTATGCCCGCGTGCTTTCCATCGCCGGCTCCGACAGCGGTGGCGGTGCCGGCATCCAGGCCGACCTCAAGACCTTCGCGGCACTCGGCTGCTACGGCATGACGGCCATCACCGCGCTCACCGCGCAGAACACGCGCGGCGTTACCGGCATCCATGCCGTGCCGCCCACGTTCCTGAAGGCGCAGATCGGGGCGGTGGTGGAGGACATCGGCGTCGACGCGGTCAAGCTCGGCATGCTGCCGACGCCCGAAAGCGTCGAGGTGGTCGCCTGGGCCATCGAGCACTACCACCTGCCGAACGTCGTGCTCGACCCGGTGATGGTCGCGACCAGCGGCACCCGCTTGATCGCATCGGAGACCGTGGCCCTGATGGTGACGCTGCTGTTCCCGCGCGCGGTGCTGGTGACCCCGAACCTCGACGAGGCGGCATGGCTGATCGGCCACGGCATCGGCGACATCGATGCGCTCGACCGTGCAGTCGACGCCCTGTTGATGCAAGGCATGCGTGGCGTGTTGCTCAAGGGTGGGCATCTGCCGGGCGACGACCTGGTCGACCTGCTCGGGCAGCAGGGCGGGGCGCGCCATCGCTACGCCTCGGCACGCATCGCCAGCCGCAACCTGCACGGCACCGGCTGCACGCTCTCGTCGGCCATCGCCGCGCAACTCGCGCTGGGCCATGCGTTGCCCGACGCCGTGGGCCTGGCGCGCCGCTACGTGCTCGGCGCGATCGCGGCGGGCGTCGACGTCCAGACCGGTGGCGGGCACGGCCCGCTCAACCACGGCTTCGCGCCGGTGCCGACGCATCGGCTGCCGCAGTGATCATGTGTGCCATCCATTTGCTCCATGCAAAGTGTTTGGCAGGTGGGCATGGCCCGAAAGCACAAGCGACGCGACCGATCGGCGGTGCGGCATTGCGGCGTGTCGGGCCGGCTTCCCTGCGCGAGGATTACCTCAATCAGGTTCAAAGGGACTCTCTCAGCCGTTGCACTCGCGTGCGTCGGCACCCCTAGCGGATCGCTGCGCGGGTTGCGCGCAGCGAGGGTGATTCTAGTCACACCGGCGCAGGTCGCGCGTCTTGGGTAGGCTCACGCGCCTCATCCCGATTCCTGATCTCTGCATGAAAGCCATCACCTTCGACGATTTCGGCACGGCCGACGTTCTGCAACTGACCGATGTTCCCGAGCCCGTGCTCCGCCCCGACGATTTGCTGGTGCGCAACCGCGCGGTGGGCGTCAACCGTGCCGACCTGAACCAGCGCCGGGGTGCCTATGGCCGCGCGGACTTCGGCGACTCGACACTGATGGGCCTCGAGATCGCCGGCGAGGTGATCGCGATGGGCGCGAACGTGTCCGGCTTTGCGCTGGGCGACCGCGTGATGGGCATCGTGGGCGGCGGCGCGTACGCCGAGATCGCGCGCATCGACCACCGCATGGCGGTGCAGGTGCCGCATGGCCTCGACGATGTGCAGGCGGCCGCCGTGCCCGAGGTGTTCGTGACCGCGCACGAGGCCCTGGTGCACCTGGGCCGGCTCGAGGCCGGCGAGCGCGTGCTGATCCACGCGGCGGCGGGTGGCGTCGGCTCGGCGGCGGTGCAGCTGGCCCATGCGATCGGCGCCCAGGTGTTCGCGAGCGCCAGCGGCGACAAGCTCGACCGTGTGCGCGCGTTCGGCGCCGACGTCGGCATCGACCACCGCGCGCAGGACTTCGCGGAGGTCGTCGCGGCCGAAACCGGCGGGCGCGGCGTCGATGTCGTGATCGATTTCGTCGGCGCGCCTTACTTCGAGCGCAATGTGCGCGCGCTGGCCGACGGTGGGCGGCTGGTGCAGGTCGGCGTGATGGGCGGCACGGCGGGCGCGAGCATGCCGATCGACCGCCTGCTCTTCGGTCATCTGCAGATCATGGGCACGGTGATGAAGTCGCGCACGCCGGCCGTGAAGCAGGCGATGACGCGGCGCTTCGCGCAGCGCTGGCTGGCGCAGTTCGGCTCGGGTGAACTGCAGCCGGTGATCGACACGGTGTGGCCGCTGGCGCAGGCGGCCGACGCACACCGGCGCATGGAGTCCGGCCTCAGCGTCGGGAAGATCGTGCTGTCGGTGCCTTAACCGCCCGCGTAGCCACCCACGCCCAGCAGTTGGTGCAGGCGTGTGCTGGTCGTCGTGTACTGCAGGTGGATCGCCTTGCCGGGGAACACCAGGGCGGCGGCGCCCCAGGCGGCCAGCGTGGCCTCGTGGAAGCCGCAGACGATCAGCTTCTTCTTGCCCGGGTAGGTGTTGATGTCGCCGACCGCGAAGACACCGGGCGCGCGCGTCTCGAACTTCTCGGTGTCGACCGGCACCTGCTTGCGCTCGAGTTCGAGCCCCCAGTCGGCGATCGGGCCGAGCCGCGGCGAGATGCCGAGGCAGGCGATGAAGGCGTCGATCGAGCGCGACACGATGCGCGTGTCGGGCAGCGTGACTTCCAGCTCGCTGCCGTCGAATCCCGACGGCTGGCCGACGACGAAGCTGAGCGTGCCGTCCCCGATGTGCGCACGCAGTGCCGCGACCTTGGCCGGATCGGCCTGGAAGCCATCGCGCCGGTGCAGCAGCGTCACATGGGCGGCCTGGCCGACCAGTGCCAGGGCGGTGTCGAGCGCCGAGTCATCCCCGCCGTTCACCACGACCGTCCGGCCCGCGAAGCGGTCGAGGGTGTCGGGGTGATAGAAAAGCGTCGAGCCCTCGAACGCCTCGACGCCCTCGATGGCCAGGCGGCGTGGCACGAAGGCGCCGACGCCGGCCGCAATGATGACGGTCTTCGCGAGGAATTCGGTGGCGTGGTCGGTCGACAGGCGCCAGCGCCCGTCGGGCTCGCGCGCCAGTGTCTCGACGCGCTGGCCCAGATGCATCACGGGCTTGAATGGCGCGACCTGCAGCAGCAGCGAATCGACGAGGCCGCGGCCGGTCGTGGCCGGCGTGCCGGGGATGTCGTAGAGGGGTTTGTCGCCGTACAGCTCGACGCACTGGCCGCCCGCGTGGGGCAGGGCGTCGACGATGTGGCAGGAGATCTCGAGCAGGCCGAGCTGGAAGGCCTGGAACAGCCCGACCGGCCCGGCGCCGATGATCAGCGCGTCGGTCTCGATCGGTGGGCGCGCCGACATCGGAGGGCTTACTTCACCAGTTCCGAGATCTTGTTGGGCTTGTCTTTCCAGTCGTCGGCGTCCGGCAGCGGCGGCTTGCGCTTGGTGATGCTCTTCCAGCCGTCGGCCAGGGCCAGTTCTGCATTCAGCTTGATGAAGGCGAGCTGGTCGGCCGGCAGGTCTTCTTCGGCAAAGATGGCGTTGGCCGGGCATTCGGGGATGCAGACGGCGCAGTCGATGCATTCGTCCGGATCGATCACCAGCATGTTGGGACCTTCGCGGAAGCAGTCCACGGGACACACGTCGACGCAATCGGTGTATTTGCAGCGGATGCAGTTTTCGGAAACGACGTGGGTCATGAGAGTCTGTGCCGGCCTGTGCCGCCGGGTGTCGGCGTAGTGAAATCGGGGGAAACCCCGCATTTTAAAGGTTCGCGGGAGGCGTCAGGCGGCGGCCGGTCGAACCAGCACCGCGGCCGCGGTCTTGTGGGTGGCCGTGTCGACCAGCACCAGCGATCCCAGCGTGCGCGAGCGCGTGAAGGGCAGCACCGCCAGCGGCTGCTGCAGCGCCAGCACTACGTCGCCGATCGCGTTGGCTTCCAGCTGGTCGGCCGGCCGGGCTTCGAGCGTGGCGATGTCGACCCGGTCGACGATGCGCGCCACCTTGGCCTTGACCCAGCGGTGGCCCTGCAGCGCCCAGTAGACGCGGCCGGGCACCAGCGGCTCGTCGTCGAGCCAGGCGACCGTGGCGGTGATCTCGCGCACCGGCGTGAAGGCGCCTGGCGCCAGCAGCCAGTCGCCGCGGGATACGTCGAGTTCGCGATCGAGCACGATGCCGGCGCTGTGGCCGGCATGCACCGTCTTCGACTGGCGCGTGTGGCCCAGCACCTGCGCCACCGTCGCGCTCTGGCCGCTCGGCATGACGGTGACCTGCTGGCCGGGCTCGACATGGCCGCTGGCGACGCGACCCCAGAACACGCGTCGGCCCTGCGAGGTGTCCGACGACGACGAGAACTTCTCCACCCACTGCACCGGGAAGGCGAAGGGCACAGCCTCGTCCTGCGCGGTCACCGGCAGGCCTTCGAGCAGGTCGAGCAGGGCGGGGCCCTGGTAGCCGCACCAACCTTCGTGGGCCGACACGACGTTCCAGCCCTTGAGGGCAGAGATCGGCACGATGGCGGCGACCTGCACGCCCGCGCTCGCAGCGAAGGCGTTCAGCGCGTTCGAGATGCGTTCGAAGGCCAGCTCGGCATCCGTGATGGCGTCGAGCTTGTTGACCGCGAACACGATCGACTGCACGCGCAGCAGATGGCACAGCAGCGTGTGGCGGCGCGTCTGGGCGAGCAGCTCACCCTTCACGACTTCGCCGTCGGTCACCTCGGCCGCCCAGCCCAGCTTGGTCGCGTCGACCAGCACGACGGCCGCGTCGGCGCTCGATGCCGCCGTGACCATGTTGCGCGTGTATTGCTCGTGGCCCGGCGCGTCGCCGATGATGAACTTGCGCTTGGCGGTCGCGAAATAGCGGTAGGCCACGTCGATGGTGATGCCCTGCTCGCGCTCGGCCGAGAGACCGTCGGTCAGCAGCGCCAGGTCGGTTTCGCCGCCGCGCTGTACGCCGGCCAGCTGGTCCTGCAGCACGGTCTTGCTGTCGACCAGCAGACGACCGATCAGCGTGCTCTTGCCGTCGTCGACCGAGCCGCAGGTGATGAAGCGCAGGGCTGCGCCGGTGTCGGCGGCGATGGTGGATTCAAGGGTGGTGGCGGTCATCAGAAGTACCCGTCTTTCTTGCGCTTCTCCATCGAAGCTTCCGAAGTCATGTCGTCCATGCGCGTCGCGCCGCGCTCGCTCACGTCGACGCTCAGCGTCTCCAGCACCACGTCGCCGGCATCGGCCGCGAGGCTGGCGACCGGGCAGGTCGTGGTGATGTCGCCCACGGTGCGGAAGCGCACGTCACGCGTCTGCACCGTCTCGCCGTCGCGCGCCGGGGTCAGCGGCGTTACCGGCACCAGCAGGCCGCGGCGCTCGACCACTTCCCGCTTGTGCGTGTAGTAGATCGAAGGCAGCGCGACGTTCTCGCGTTCGATGTATTGCCACACGTCGAGCTCGGTCCAGTTCGAGATGGGAAACACACGGAAATGCTCGCCCGGTGCCAGACGCGTGTTGAACAGCGTCCAGAGTTCGGGGCGCTGGTCTTTCGGTTGCCATTGGCCGAAGGCGTCGCGGTGCGAAAAGATGCGTTCCTTGGCGCGCGCCTTTTCCTCGTCGCGGCGGGCACCGCCGATGAGCGCGTCGAAGCGGAATTCCTCGATGGCTTCGAGCAGCGTGACCGACTGGTGCGCATTGCGCGACTCGCCCGGGTGCGCCAGCCGCACCGTGCCGCGCGCCATCGAATCCTCGACGCTGCGCACGACCAACTCGGCGCCCAGCTCCTTGGCGCGGAAGTCGCGGAAGTCGGTCACTTCGGGGAAGTTGTGGCCGGTGTCGATCATCAGCAGCGGGTACGGGATACGCCCCGCGCCGAAGGCCTTCTCGGCGCACTTGAGCAGCACCAGCGAATCCTTGCCGCCCGAGAACAGCAGCGTCGGGCGCTCGAAGGCGGCGGCGACTTCGCGCAGGATGAAGATCGCTTCTTCCTCGAGTGCGTCGAGGTGCGTGTTGGACAGTTGCGCGGGAGAGTGCATCGGTTGCAGCAGTTCGGAGTCGGTGCGGGCGTTCATCGGAGGGTCCTCAGTGCGACAGGTGCAAGCCGCATTCGCGGTTGTCTTCGCCCTTGGTCGGGTCCACGTAATCGAAGTTGTTGGGCAGGCCGTGCGCCTCGCAGTAGTCGTAGAGGTCTTTCGACGACCAGTGCAGCAGCGGCGCGACCTTGATCAGGCCGTCGGGGTTGAGGCTGACCGGGTCCATCTGCGCGCGCACGGCCGTGTCGGTGGCGCGCAGCGCGGTGAACCACACCTTCGGCGCCGTCTCGCGCAAGGCGCGGGCGAAGGGCTCCAGCTTCACCTCTTCCGTGAAGGCCGCATGGCGCGGGTCGTCGAGCGCCGGCGTGGGGCCGTCGACCGCTTCGCGGTGCGCCCGCGAGCGGCGCGGCAGGTAGATGTGCAGGTCCAGCCCGAGCTGCTTCGTCACTTCGTCGGCGAAGCGGTAGGTGGCCTCGGTGTTGTAGCCGTTGTCCATCCACACGACCGGCACGTCCGGCTTGGCGCGCGTGACCATGTGCAGGATCACGGCCTCGAAGGGGCGGAAGTTGGTGGTGATGATCGCGGGCTGGCCGAGGCCGATGGCCCAGTCGACCAAGCCGCTGGCATTGCGGCCCAGTTCGGTGTTGACGTGTGCGAGATCGATGCGCATGGGGCGAAGTTTTCCGTGGGGAGCCCGAACTGTAGGGAGCCGGCTTATGGAAGCCAACGATCTTTTAGTTCGCGCTTTATGCGGATAAGCAAATGCACCCCTGTTCATGCGGGTTGCGGGGCGATTCGGGCGTCCCCCTGGATATGGGCTGTCACCGGGTCACGCATCGAACGCACGAAAAAAAGCCGCGCACGAGGCGCGGCCTGGGTGTGCTCACCGAGGGGCCGTCAGGCGTGCTCGCGCTTGAAGATCGGGTCGGCCGTCACCGCATCGCCCTGGTAGAAGGCCGCGAAACGGTCGAACTGGCGTTGCGCTGCCGATGCGTCGACACCTTCGCGCAGCACGGCGCTGGAAAAGCCCATGCGCTGCATCTGCACCAACTGGTCGATCAGCACGTCGCCGGTGGCGCGGATCTCGCCCTGGAAGCCCATGCGACGGCGCAGCAGGAAGGCCTGGCTGTAGGCCCGGCCATCCGTGAACTTCGGGAAGTGCAGGTCGATGCGGTCGATGTCCTGCAGGCACACGGCGATGGCGAGCGGGTCGGCGTCGTTCGCCAGCTGCAGCACTTTCGGGTCGCCGTCGTCGACGTGGTCTTCGGCGGCCACGAGCTTCAGCGTCTTGTTCATGCGGCCACCTCTTCGGCCTTGAAGCGCGCGCCGTTGGCGGCCGCCTTGAACGGATCGGGTCCGACGCGGCGCAGCGTGTCGATGAAGGTCTCGCGCTTCCCGTCGATGACCTGGCGGGTGTCGCGGTAGGTCGAGAGCACGGCCTCGATCACCTCCGGCACCTCGGCCGCGGTGAAGGACGGGCCGACCACCTTGCCGGCCTGGGGCGTGCCGCTCAGGTCGGAGCCGTCGGAGCCGGCCAGCGTGACCTGGTACCACTCCTTGCCGTCCTTGTCGACGCCGAGGATGCCGATGTGGCCGCTGTGGTGGTGACCGCAGCTGTTGATGCAGCCGCTGATGTGCAGGTCGATCTCGCCCAGGTCATCGAGTTCGTCCAGGTCCTGGTAGCGCTCGGTGATGGCTTCGGCGATGGGGATCGAGCGGGCGTTGGCCAAGTCGCAGAAGTCGCCGCCGGGGCAGGCGATCATGTCGGTCAGCAGGCGCACGTTGGCGCTCGCGAAGCCCGCCTCGCGGGCCGCCAGCCACAGCGCGTGCAGGTCTTCGGCGTGCACCCAGGGCAGCAGCAGGTTCTGGTCGTGCGTCACGCGGGCCTCGCCGGCGCTGAAGCGGTCGGCCAGGCGTGCGGCGGTGTCGAGCTGGTCGGCCGACGCGTCGCCGGGCGCCTGCTTCAGGCGCTTGAACGACAGCGTGACGGCGCGCAGCGCGGGGTTCTGGTGCGGCGCCACGTTGCGGGCCAGCCAGCGCGCGAACATCACGTCGTCGGCGGCGTGCTGGCGCAGTTCGGCCTCGGTCTTCTCGGCGCTCTGCAGCACGCGGGTGGCGAGCGCGGGCGGCACGAAGGACGCGGCCACGCGGTCGAACTCGGCCTGCGTGATGGTGTGCGGCGCGCCGTCGTGCTCGATGATCTGCTTGTACTCGGCCTCGACGTCGTCGATATAGCGCTGGCCCTCGGCCTTCACCAGGATCTTGATGCGCGCCTTGTAGATGTTGTCGCGGCGGCCGTAGCGGTTGTAGACCCGCACCACGGCTTCCAGGTAATTCATGATCTGGTTCCACGGCAGGAACTCGCGCAGCACCGTGCCGATGATCGGCGTGCGGCCCATGCCGCCGCCCACCTGCACGCGGAAGCCCAGCTCGCCGGCCTCGTTCTTGACCAGGTGCAGCCCCACGTCGTGCCAGCCGGTGGCGGCGCGGTCTTCCGCGGCGCCGGTGATCGCGATCTTGAACTTGCGCGGCAGGAAGGCGAATTCAGGGTGCAGCGTGCTCCACTGCCGCATGATCTCGGCGAAGGGGCGCGGGTCGGCGATCTCGTCATGCGCGACGCCGGCGCGCTCGTCGCTCGTGATGTTGCGGATGCAGTTGCCGCTGGTCTGGATGCCGTGCATGTCGACCGTGGCCAGCAGGTCCATCACGTCGGCGCTCTTGGCCAGGGGAATCCAGTTGAACTGGACGTTCTGGCGGGTGGTGAAGTGGCCGTAATGGGTCGGCATGTGCTTCGTGCCCAGCAGGCCCTGCTTCTCGGTGGCGCGCCGGTAGACCTCGGCTTCGGGTTCGTCGTACTCGCGGGCGATGCGGGCGAGCACGCGCAACTGCTTGCTCGACAGTTCGCCGTAGGGCACCGCCACGCGCAGCATCGGGGCGTAGCGCTGCACGTACCAGCCGTTCTGCAGGCGCAGCGGCTTGAATTCGTCTTCGGCGAGCTTGCCGGCTTGCCAGCGTTCGAGCTGGTCACGGAACTGCGCCGCGCGCTGGCGCACGAACTGGCGATCGAAATCTGTGTATTGATACATCGTGTAGGGGGCTTGAGCGCGGCCTGCGGTCGGTACCGCCAAGAAGGGCGTCGACTGTAGGGTCGCCGCTTGTCAAAACCAACTATTTTTTGGTTCACGCATTATGCGGATAAGCATATTCACCAGTGGCCATGCGGGTTGGCGGGCGATCGGAGGCCTTGTCCGGATAAGGGCGCGCCACGCTGGCCGGCACGACCGAGCGGTGCCTACGCCGACGGGGTCGTCCTGCGGCAACAGGCGCGCTCCCGTCGAGACCCCGGGGCGTCAGCCGGCGCGGCGCTTGACCTGGACGGTGGCTTCCAGGCTCTCGTAGGCATCGCGCTCTCCGAACCAGCTGCCGGACACCGGCGCCGCGAAGGCCGGGTCGCGCGCCACCGCGACGCGGATCAGCTGGCTGCCGCCCAGCAGGTTGTTGGTCGGGTCGTAGGCCACCCAGCCGGCGCCCGGCAGGTAGGCCTGCAGCCAGGCGTGCGTCGCGCCTGCGCCGGTGATCGCGTCGCCGGAGCCGACGACGGTGTTGTCGTCGAGCGCCGCGTCGTACAGGTAGCCCGAGACGAAGCGTGTCGCCACGCCCAGGCGCCGCGCCGCTTCCATCATCAGCAGCGCATAGTCGCGACAGCTGCCGCTGGACAACGCAAGCGTCTGCAATGGCGTCTGCGTGCCTTCCTCGTCGCGTGTCTCGTAGCGGAAGTTCTGGTTGATGTGCTGGTTCATGCGCTCCAGCAGGTCGCGCGTGCCAGTGGGCCCGTCGTGCCGGAAGAACTGGTGGGCCCAGGCGATGAGCTTGCCCTCCGGGTCGTCGTGGTGGGGACGCAGGTAGTGCTCCAGGTCGAACCGGTCCTGCACGGAGTAGGCGAAGGGCAGGTGTTCGGCCGAAGGCGAGAGCAGCGACAGGTCCTGCGTCACGTCGGCCCGCTCGATGGTGAACGAACACACCAGACGCAGTTCGGTAGCCGGCCGGATCGGTTGCACCAGCGCCACCGAATTGGAGTGCGGATCCTGGATCATCCGCACGATCGCCTCCGGGCTCACCTGCAGGTCGGTCGCCAGCACCCGCAGGTCATGGCTGTCGCGCGGGCGGAACATCACGCGGTGCTCGCCGAAGGTCACGGGCGTGCGGTAGCGGTAGACCGTGGTGTGGACGATGTCGTAGCGGATGGGCATGGCGCCATTCTGCGCGCGCGAGGTGTCTGCGGCGAAGCGGAGGCGGGCGGATTCAGAAGATCAGCTTGCCGAGCCCCAGCACGACGGCCAGGCCGATGAGGAAGATGATGAAGATGATCCACAGGACGATTTTCATGAAAGGGGTTCCAGTCGGGGAGGTGAGTTCGAACAGCGCACAGCGTGCCGCGAACCGGGCTTCCGGGCGCTCGGTGGGCGCGCAGTCGTGATGTAGGAGCGAACCACGGCATGGCAAGGCGACAAGAGGCGACAGCGGCTGATCCACGGCGTCGCTCGCTGCGTAAGGCTGGCAGGCCTTTCCGCATCTGGGGGCCGTGCCCGAGGAAACGCCCATGCCGCATGCCACCGAAATCGCGATCCGATCCGTCGAGCGGGGGCGGGTGCCCGACCGTTTCATCCGCCTCGGCATTCGCCGTCTGTTGAAGGCGCGCCTTGGCGAGATGCGTGCGGACGACACGGGGGCGGCGGCCGAGTTGACGGCTGCTTTCCTGCAGGAGATGCGCGGGGCCACACTGGCGCCGCTGCCCGAGAAAGCCAACGAGCAGCACTACGAGGTGCCCGCCGCCTTTTTCGGCGAGGTACTGGGTGCCCACCGCAAATACAGCAGCTGCTTTTGGCCGGAAGGCGTCGAGACGCTGTCGGCCGCCGAGGCTGCGGCGCTCGAGGCCACCTGCCTGCGCGCCGGCCTGGTCGACGGGCAGGACGTGCTCGAACTCGGCTGTGGCTGGGGCTCGCTCACGCTGTGGATGGCGACGCAGTACCCGGGCAGCCGCATCACCGCGCTGTCGAACTCGCACTCGCAGCGCGTCCACATCGAGGCCGAGGCCCAGCGCCTGGGATTGACCAACGTGCGGGTCGTCACCTGCGACATCAACGTGTTCGACACGGCGGCGCGCTTCGACCGCGTGGTGTCGGTCGAGATGTTCGAGCATCTGCGCAACTGGCCGCGGGCCTTCGCCAACGTGGCGCGCTGGTTGCGCGACGAGGGCCGCTTCTTCATGCACGTCTTCGCCCACCGCGGGGCGCCGTACCCCTTCGTCGAACGCGATGCGAGCGACTGGATGAGCCGCCACTTCTTCTCGGGCGGCATGATGCCGAGCGACGACCTCGCCTTGCATTGCCAGGACGACCTGCGGGTGCTGCAGCAATGGCGCTGGAATGGCACCCACTACCGGCGCACCGCCGAGGCGTGGCTGCGCAACATGGACGATCGCGCCGCAACGCTGATGCCGCTCTTCAGGCAGACCTACGGCGCCGACGCCTCGGTGTGGTGGATCCGGTGGCGGCTGTTCTTCCTGTCGGTGTCGGAGCTGTTCGGCTACGACGGCGGCCAGCGCTGGTGGGTCAGCCACTACCTGTTCGAGAAGCGGGTGCATGTCGTCACCGCCCGGCCGGCATCGACTCGGACCGCACCGCTGGCCGCCGATGCCTGAGCTTCGAGGGGTCTTCGCCGGCCTGGCCTTCACGGTGGGCGTGTTGCTCGTCACCTGGGTGGCGAGCCTGGTGCGACGCGACGCGAGCGTGGTGGACCGCGTCTGGTCGCTCGCCATCGTCGGCGCCGGTTGGACGTTTTTCCTGCAGACGCCCGACGCCAGCGGGCGAGCGCTGTGGATGCTGGTGCTGGGCAGCCTGTGGGCGCTGCGGCTGAGCCTGTTCATCACCTGGCGCAACTGGGGCCACGGGGAAGACCGCCGCTATCGGCAGATCCGCGAACGCAACCAGCCCCACTTCGGGGTGAAGAGCCTGTACCTGGTGTTCCTGCTGCAGGCAGGGCTGGCCTGGGTCGTGGCCGCGCCTTTCCTGGCCGTTCTCGGAGGCAGCCGGCCATGGGGCCTGCTCGACATCGCCGGGCTGGCGCTCGCCGCCTTCGGCATCGTCTTCGAAGCGATCGGCGACGCGCAGATGGCGCGCTTCAAGGCCGACCCGCGCCACCACGGCCAGGTGATGGACCGTGGCCTGTGGCGCTACACCCGCCATCCCAACTACTTCGGCGAGGCCTGCGTGTGGTGGGGGCTGTGGCTGGTCGCGCTGGCCGGTGCGGGCTCGGGCGCGGCCTGGAGCGTGGTGTCGCCGCTGCTGATGACGGTGCTGCTGCTGAAGGTGTCGGGCGTGAGTCTGCTGGAGAAGGACATCGGCGAGCGTCGCCCGGCCTACCGCGACTACATCGCGCGCACCAACGCCTTCGTGCCGGGGCCGCCGAAGGACGCGGCGTGAGGGCGCGGTGGCGCTTCGGCATCGCGGCATGTCTGAGCGCCGCGCCGCTGATGTGCGTGGCCGCCGACGCCACCTACGACTTCCAGGTGCTGCTCGACGACAAGCCGATCGGCGAGCACCGCTTCACGGTCGGCGGGCCGCCCGAGGCGCACACGGTGCTGAGCGATGCGCGCTTCGCGGTGAAGCTGATGGGCCTGACCGTGTACCGCTACACGCACCGGGCAGAGGAGCAGTGGCGCGGGAACTGCCTGCGCTCGCTCGTGGCGAGCACCGACGACGACGGCCGCGCGAGCCGCGTCGCGGCGGACGCCGCCGGCGACGCGCTGAAGGTGGTGATGCCGGAGGGCACGCGGTCGATCGAGGGCTGCGTCATGAGCTTCGCCTACTGGAACCCCGCCATCCGCCAGCAGACGCGGCTCCTCAATGCGCAGACCGGCCGCCATGAAGCCGTGCAGGTCAGTCGCGTCGCCAGCGGTACGGTCGAGGCGCGCGGGCAGACGGTGCCGGCCGTGCGCTGGCGCATCGACGGGCCGGCGCAGCCGGTGGATGTCTGGTACACCGCGCAGGGCGAGTGGGTCGGGCTGGACTCGACCGTCGGCGGTGGGCGCAAGCTGAGCTATCGCCTGAAGTGATCCGGGCGCGGGCTTGATGCGTAAGGCGTCGAGGCACGATCCGTGCCGCACCATCGATTCCAGGAGCAGTCCCCCATGTCCATCCGGCACTACGCCATCGCCTACGTGTCCACGGCCGTCGTCTTCCTGGTGCTCGACGCCATCTGGCTCGGCACGATGGCCGACCGGCTGTACCGGCCCGCGATGGGCGCGATCATGCTGGAGCGTTTCGCGTTGGCGCCCGCCGCGGCGTTCTATCTGATCTACATCGCGGGCGTCGTGGTGTTCGCCGTGACGCCGGCGCTGCAGAGCGGGCGCTGGACGACCGCGCTGGGCTATGGCGCGATGCTGGGGCTGATGGCCTATGCGACCTACGACCTCACGAACCAGGCCACGCTCAAGGACTGGTCGTGGACGGTCACGATCGCCGACCTCTGCTGGGGCACCTTCGTGACGGCGGTGTCGGCTGCGGCGGCAGCGCGCATCACGATGGCGATCACCGGCCGCTGAGCGGCCGGGGCGCTGTCACATCCCGACCAGCGCGCCCAGCGTGCGCGCGATCGCGCCCTTGAACAGCACGCGGCCATCGACCGAGGCCAGGCAGATGCATTCGCCGCCGGCCTCGACCACCGGCTGGTGCTCGAAGCTGCCGTCGGCCTCGTCGAAGTCGCCGGGGCCGAAGCGGGCCCGGCCGTCATGGAAGGCGCCGTACAGCACCTGGGTCAGCTCGCAGTCGCTGTGCGTGTGCGCGGGCAGGTTCTTGCCGGCACCGATGCGCAGCAGGAAGACGTTGGCGGCCGCGTCGTCGGGCAGCGTCACGCGGCTCCAGCGCATGCCGGGGCCGAGCCAGCGCCAGCGGGTGGCGCTGCACCCGACCAGCGACTGCGGCCAGCACATGCCGGCCGGCAACGCGGGGTGCGGCGCCGACGGGCGGGCACCGGTGCGTTTCACGGGCGCGTCGATGGCGGCCATCGTGCGGGCCAGCGCTTCGGGCGCCAGCAGGGCCGGCGGGAGCGCGTCCAGCATCGCGCCACCCACGGCTTCGAGCAGTTCGACCCGCTGCCGGCAATGTGCGCAATGTTCCAGGTGGCTGGCCACGACCACCGAATGGCCGCGCGCCAGGCTGCCGGCCGCGAGGGCCAGCAACAGATCGTCGTCGGGATGGTGTTGGATCGTCATCATTCGAGTCCGTCGAGAAGTCGGCGCAGGTGCAGCACGGCGAGCCGCACGCGCGACTTGACCGTCCCCAGCGGAATGCCCAGCTCCTGGGCGATCTGCGCATGGGGCTGCTCCTCGTAGAAAGACAGGCGCAGCACGCGCAGCTGCTCGGCCGGCAACCGTTCCATCGCCTGGCGCAGGCCGGCCTCGCGCTGGTGCGTGAGCAGCAGTTCGTCGGGCTGGGGCTGGGTATCGGGCATCTCCTCGCCGTCTGGCGCCTCGGCCTCGACGGTGCGGTTGCCCATGCGGCGAAAGTGGTCCACCCGCAGGTTGCGCGCGATGGTGAAGATCCAGGTCGAGACGCTGGCGCGCTCGGCGTCGAAGGTGGCGGCCTTGCGCCAGACGCTCACCATCGCCTCCTGCGTCAGTTCCTCGGCCAGGCCGTCGGCGGTACCCAGACGCACCAGGTAGGTCTTCACGCGGGGCGCGAAATGCTTGAACAGGGCCGCGAAGGCCTGGCGGTCGGCGGAGCGCGCCACGGCCTGGGCCAGCCTGTTGAGTTCTTCGCTTGTGGGCATCGTGTCGCGGCCTGGGTGCGGTGTCACGATCGACAGCCAGGGTGAGCGCGATGGATTCCGCGAAGAGGCTGGCGCCGTGGGTTGTCGGACGGTGTTCATGCTCGGCATACGCACCTTCGGCGCGATTAGATCACGGTGATACTGCAACGAATCCAAACCGGGCGTGGCTGCGTACAAGGTGCGACGCATAAATTTCCGGAGACGCCCATGACCTTCGCCACCGCTCACGACGATGGCCTGCCGCCCGCCCTCGGCTCGGACCGCGCGGTGCTCGACATCGCCGTCATCGGCAGCGGCATCTCGGGGCTGTCGGCCGCCTGGCTGCTGTCGCAGCGCCACCGCGTAACCCTGTTCGAGGCCGACAGCCGGCCCGGCGGCCACAGCAACACGGTGGAGGTGCCAGGCGCCTCGGGTCGGATCGCGGTCGACACCGGCTTCATCGTCTACAACGAGGCGGCGTACCCCAACCTGAGCGCGCTGTTCGCGCACCTGGGTGTGGCGACGCAGCCCTCGGAAATGTCCTTCGCCGTGAGTCTGGACCAAGGTGCGCTCGAGTATTCAGGAACCGACCTGCGCGGCCTGTTCGCGCAGCGCAGCAACCTGGTCAGCGGGCGCTTCTGGTCGATGCTGCGCGACCTGGTGCGCTTCTACCGCCAGGCGCCGCAGGATGCCGAGCGCTTCGGGCTGATCCCGCTCGACAGCTACCTCGACGCACGCGGCTACGGCCAGGCCTTCCGCGACGACCATCTCTACCCGATGGCGGCGGCCATCTGGTCGACCTCGGCCGCGCGCGTCGGCGACTACCCGACCGAAGCCTTCGTGCGCTTCTGCGAGAACCATCACCTGCTGCAGCTGACCAACCGCCCGCGCTGGCGCACCGTGACCGGTGGCAGCGCGCGCTACGTGGAACGCCTGACCGAGGGCCTGGGCGATCGCTTGCGGCTCGACAGCGCGGCGGTCGAGGTGCGGCGCGATGCCGGTGGCGCGTGCGTGCGGACCGAGGGCGCGGGCAGCGCCGAGCGCTTCGACCAGGTCGTGATCGCCACGCACGCCGACCAGGCGCTGCGCCTGCTGCCCGACGCCAGCGACGACGAGCAGCGCATGCTGGGCGCCTTCGGCTACAGCCGCAACCGCGCCGTGCTGCACAGCGACCCGGCGCTGATGCCGCAGCGCCGCGCCGTGTGGTCGAGCTGGAACTACGCGGCCGACCGCCGCCGCCAGCAGCCGCCGTGCGTCACCTACTGGATGAACCGACTCCAGGACCTCCCAACGGAGACGCCGCTGTTCCTCACGCTCAACCCGACCCGCGAGCCGCGGCCGGAACACCTGATCCGCAGCGAAATCTACGAGCACCCGCTGTTCAACATGGCGGCGATCCGTGCGCAGGACGACCTGTGGTCGCTGCAGGGCCGCCACCGCACCTGGTTCTGCGGCGCGTACTTCGGCGCGGGCTTCCATGAGGATGGCCTGCAGGCCGGGCTGGCGGTGGCCGAAACGCTGGGCGGGGTGCGCCGGCCGTGGTCGGTGGCCAACGAATCCGGACGCATCCGCCTGGGCACGACAGCGGCAACATCGACGAGTGGGGCGCTGGCTTGACGGCGGACGGCGCGCTCTACGTCGGCCGGGTGATGCACCAACGGCTGAAGCCGGTGCGGCACCGGTTGCGGTACCGCGTGTTCTCGCTCTTGCTCGACATCGATGCGCTGCCTGCGCTGGCAGGGCGGCTGCGCCTGTTCTCGCTGAACCGCTTCAACCTGTTCAGCCTGCATGAGCGCGACTACGGCGCCGGCGATGGCGGCGGCTTGCGCGCGCATGTCGAGCGCCAGCTGCACGCGGCCGGGCTGGCGGGCGGCGGCGCGATCCGGCTGCTCACCATGCCGCGCATCCTCGGCCATGTCTTCAACCCGCTGAGCGTGTACTACTGCGAGCGGCCCGAGGGCGGGCTGCAGGCCGTCCTCTACGAGGTGAACAACACCTTCGGTCAGCGCCACAGCTACCTGATCCCGGTCGACGGGGCGCAACGCGAGGCCGCGCACATCGACCAGCACTGCGCCAAGCGATTCCACGTGTCGCCCTTCATGGACCTGGACATGCGCTACGCCTTCCGCATCGAGCCGCCGGCGCCCGATCGACCCGGGCTGGCAGTGGGCATCACCGTGGCCGATGCCGACGGGCCGGTGCTCGTCGCGCGCATCGACGCTCGCCGCAAGTCTTTGACGGACGGCGCGCTGGCGCTGGCCTTCGTCACGCATCCGCTGCTCACCCTGAAGGTGGTGGTGGCCATTCACTGGGAAGCCCTGCGGCTGTGGCTGAAGGGCGCACCCTTTCGCCGCTGCCCGCCGGCACCCGCACAGCCCGTCACCATCGTGGCAAGCCCCGAACCATGAGCACTTCCACCTCCGCACCGAACGGCCTGGAGGCCGATGTCCTGCACCTGGCTGATGGCAGCACGATGGCCTCGTGGACGCGGCGACCGCTGCGCCGTCTGCTGGTGCGCCTGCTGCGCGGCGTGGGTTGCGGATCGCTGCTGGTCGAACTGCCCAACGGCGAGCGCGTGCTCGGCCGCGGCGCGCAGCCCGGCCCGCATGCCGCGGTCACGCTGCACCGCTGGCGACCACTCGCGCGCATGGTGCTGCGCGGCGACATCGGCCTGGCCGAAAGCTACCGCGACGGCGACTGGTCGAGCCCGGACCTGAGCGCACTGCTCGAATTCGGCATCCGCAACGAGGCCGGCTGCGGTCGCGCCTACGAGCCCTCGCTGCCGGCGCGATGGATCGGCCGCGTGGCGCACCGGCTGCGCTCGAACACGCGGCGCGGCAGCCGCCAGAACATCGCCTTCCACTACGACCTGGGCAATGCCTTCTATGCGCAGTGGCTCGATCCGCAGATGATCTATTCGAGCGCGCTGTACGCCCGCGGCGACGAGACGATCGAAGAGGCGCAGGCCACCAAGCTGGCGCGCATCGTCGAGCTGCTCGAGCTCCAGCCGGGCTCGACCGTGCTGGAGATCGGTTGCGGCTGGGGTGCGCTGGCGCTGGCGATGGGCGGGGAGGGCGGCGCGCAGGTCACCGGCCTCACGCTGTCGACCGAGCAACTGGCGCACGCGTGCGAACAGGTCAAGGCGCAGGGGCTGGAGGCGCGCATCGACCTGCGCCTGCAGGACTACCGCGACGTCGATGGCCGCTACGACCGCATCGTGTCCATCGAGATGCTCGAGGCGGTGGGCGAGCGCTACTGGCCGGTGTACTTCGACACGCTGCGCGACCGGCTCGCCGACGATGGCGTGGCGGTGGTGCAGGTGATCACCATCGACGAGGCGCAGTTCGCGTCGTACCGCGCCACGCCCGACTTCATCCAGCGCTTCATCTTCCCCGGCGGCATGCTGCCACCGGTGGAGGCGTTGCGCGCACAGGCCGCGCGCGTCGGGTTGAGGCTCGAGGTGGCCGAGTCCTTCGGCATGAGCTATGCGGCCACGCTGGCCGAGTGGAGACGCCGCTTCCTGGCGGCCTGGCCCACCATCGAGCCGCTGGGCTTCGACGCCGCCTTCAAGCGGCTGTGGGAGTACTACCTGAGCTACTGCGAGGCCGGCTTTCGCGCCGGACGGGTCGACGTGCGGCTGCTCAGGTTGTCACGGATGTCGAAGGCGGCAGATAGGCTGAAAGGGCACGGGCAGCCGACCGCAGCAGCTTGAAATCCGCATCGGCGAGCGGGGCGGCATCCAGGTCGAAATGGCAGATCGATCCCGTGATGTCCCCGTTGTCGCCGACGATGGAGACGGCGTGGTACGAATTGACCAGCCCCTTGTACGGATGCCCTTCCAGGCGGCGGTCCATCGAGGAGTCCGAGGTCCGAAATTCGCCGTCGGCGAAAGTGAACTGGCAGAAGCTCATGCCATACGGCACGGCCAGCAGGTGCTCGGGGTAAGGCATTGCCAGCTTGTCGACGAACGCCACGTTTTCCAGCCGCCGATCAGGCGTCAGGCGGTACACGGCGCTGTAGCGTTGAACGACTCGATCGTTGAGCACTTTCAGCGCAGCGACCAGGCCGCCTGCCTCGAGTGCCGCCGTCATCGCATCGAATGTCCGGTCCATGTCCATACCTCGAAGCAGGCTGCGGGAAGCGCATTCTGGACCTTGAACGCCATGGCGTCGAATCGGCCGAGGACAGGCTCTGCCCGTCGGACGCAGCCTCGCGAGCCGCCGCCCGATCAGCGTCGGTAGTAGTCGCGCCGGTTGTCGTAGCCGTCGTAGCGATCCGGAATGCCGTCATGGTCGCGGTCGCGGCGATAGCCGGGCGGCGGGTAGCGGCGGTCGTCGTAATAGCGCGGACGCGGCACGGCGTAGTAGGGCGCATAGCCCGGCGCAGGCACGTATTCCACGGGCGGCGCCTGCAGATACACGGGCGGGCGATACACCGGCGGTGGCGGCGCGTAGTACACGGGCGGCGGTGGCGGCACGTAGATGGGCGCCGGCGCATAGCCGGGCGACACCACCACGCCGGGCACGCCGATGCTGACCCCGATGTCGGTGCGCGCCTGTGCGCCGGCACCGGCCAGCAGGGCCATGAAGAAGAAAGTCGTCGTGCCGAGGCGGCGCAGGGTGGGGTGTGTCATGGACCGTGGTGAAGTGGTGTGCACTCCAACGCCCGAACCCCCGCCGAAGTCGACAGGCACTGCGAAACAAACTGTGCCGTCATCCGGTGCAGGCCGTGACAGAGGCTTCCGAAGGTGTCGAAGGGCATCGGATCGATCTAGGGGGTTACCCTTAATTTTGGCGGCGAGCCGCCGATAGACGAAGACGTTCATTCTCCTTCTCGCGCCGCCGGACGTCGGCACCCCTCTTCGTCGAAAGCACCATGAAAGCGTTCTACAACCTGAAGTTGGCCAACAAGCTGCTTCTGTCCTTCGTCATCGTCCTGACCCTCATGGCCGGCCTGGGCGCGTTCTCCGTCGTTCAACTGGGCAAGGTCAACCAGAAGGCCTCCGACCTGGCCGACAACTGGATGCCCAGCGCACGCGTCCTGCTCGAGATCAAGATCATCCTGGCGCGTTACCGGTCGACCGAACTCAACCACCTGTTGTCCGAGAGCAGCGAAGATCGCGCCTTCTACGAGAAATCGATGGCCGGCATCTGGTCCGAATTGCAGAAGAGCCTGGTGACCTACCAGAAGATCTCCTCGACGGCCGAACAGAAGGAGATCACGACGCAGATGCTGGCCGCGATGCCGCCTTACCTGGCTGTTCACGACAAGCTGCTCGCCCTGTCCACCGCCGGGCGCGATGAAGAAGCACGCGCCTTCGTCCGCGGCGATGTGTTCAACGCCTACCGGAAAATCGTCGAGCAGTTGGACAAGCTGATCCAGATCAGCGTCAACGGCGGCGACAAGGCCAGCGACGACGCCACGGCGCTCTATCTCTCGTCTCGCGCGTGGGTCATCGGTGTGATCTTCGGCGCCATCGCCATCGGCCTGGCCCTCGCCTTCTGGGTGGCTCGCATCGTCGCCAGGCCATTGCGCGAAGCCGTGCAGATCGCGCAGACCGTCGCCGCGGGCGACCTCACCAGCCGCATCGAGCCGAAGACGACGGATGAAACCGGGATGTTGCTCAGCGCGCTGAAGGCCATGAACGACAGCCTGGCCAAGGTGGTCGGCGAAGTTCGCCAGGGCACCGACACGATCGCCACGGCCTCGAGCCAGATTGCCTCGGGCAACCAGGACCTGTCCTCGCGCACCGAAGAGCAGGCCAGCTCGCTGGAAGAGACGGCCGCGTCGATGGAAGAGCTGACCTCGACGGTCAAGCAGAACGCCGACAACGCCCGCCAGGCCAACCAGCTGGCGGCCTCGGCCTCCGAAGTGGCCGTTCGCGGCGGTACCGTCGTCAGCCAGGTGGTCAACACCATGGGCTCGATCAACGCGTCGAGCAAGAAGATCGTGGACATCATCGCGGTCATCGACGGCATCGCCTTCCAGACCAACATCCTGGCGCTGAACGCGGCGGTGGAAGCGGCACGCGCCGGCGAGCAAGGCCGTGGCTTCGCCGTGGTCGCCTCGGAAGTGCGCAGCCTGGCACAGCGCTCGGCCGCAGCGGCCAAGGAGATCAAGGGCCTGATCGACGACTCGGTCAGCAAGGTCGAGGCGGGAAGCCACCAGGTGGCCGAAGCGGGCCAGACGATGGAAGAGATCGTGGCCAGCGTGCGCCGGGTGACCGACATCATGGGCGAGATCAGCGCGGCGAGCCACGAGCAGACGCAGGGCATCGAGCAGATCAACCAGGCCATCACGCAGATGGACCAGGTCACGCAGCAGAACGCGGCGCTGGTGGAAGAGTCTGCGGCCGCTGCTGCTTCGCTGCAGGAGCAGGCCGGCAGCCTGTCGCAGGTGGTGAGCGTGTTCACGTTGGACAGCGACGCGAGCAGTGCGAGCAGTGCGAGCGGTGAGGCGACACGCCGGCCGGCGGTCGCTTCAAGGGCCGCCCTGGCACGCCCGTCTTCCGCACCGACGCGCAAGCGCGAGCCGAGCGCTGCCCGCGACGTGGTCGTGTCGAGCGCCGACGATTGGGCGTCGTTCTGATCTGCCGACGTGCGCACTGAGGCGCAGCTGGCATTGATCGCGCAGCGAAACACCGGGGAAAGCCGACCCTAGGCCACCACTGTCCGACGGCAGAATCGGCCCATGCTGCGCATCGGCCTCATCTCGGACACCCACGGCCTGCTGCGGCCCGAGGCGCTCGCCTTTCTGGCGGGATGCGACCACCTCGTCCACGCCGGCGATATCGGCGGGCCGGACATCCTCGAACGCCTCGCCGCCATCGCCCCGCTGTCGGTGGTGCGCGGCAACAACGACCACGCACCCTGGGCCGCGGCCATTCCCGTCTCGCTGACGCTCGCGCTGGGCGGCATCCGGCTGCATACGGTGCACGACATCGCCGAGCTGGACATCGTGCCTGCCGAGGCCGGCGTCCAGGTGGTGGTCAGCGGCCATTCGCACAGGCCGTCGCTGACCGAGCGCGCGGGTGTGCTCTACGTCAATCCGGGCAGCGCCGGGCCGCGCCGCTTCACGCTGCCGATTTCGGTGGGGGAGCTTCGCATCGCCGAAGGCCGCGTAACGCCGCGGCTGGTCACGCTCGTGCCGAATTCGCGTTGAGCCTCACGCGATGGATGCGCTGATCGCCACCGCCGCGCGCGCCCTCGCCATGGGCGATGCGCTCGGTGCGCTCCAGCGCGTGGCGCTGCGCGACGACCCGCCGGCGCTGGCGCAGCGCGGTATCGCGATGGCGCAGCTCGGCGAGCATGCCCGGGCGCGCGAGCTGTTGCGGCATGCGGCCCATGCCTTCGGCTCGCACGAGCCGCTGGCGCAGGCGCGCTGCGTCGTCGCGGAGGCGGAGGTCGCGCTGGCCCTGCGCGACCTGGCCGAGTCGCCGCGCCATCTCGCCGCCGCCGTGGACACGCTCGAAGCCCGCGGCGACGCCGCGAACGGCGTGCACGCACGGCTGATCGCCGCGCGCCGGTGGCTGCTCCTCGGCCGGCTCGACGACGCACGCGCCGCCTTGGCGCGGGTCGATCCCCACGGGCTGACGCCCGCGCTGGCGGCGGTGGCCGAGCTCGTCGCGGCCGAACTGGAACTGCGCGCGCTGCGCGTGGACACGGCGCGTGCAGCGCTCGCCCGTGCGCAGGCCGCGGCGGCGCGCTCGGGCGTGCCAGCGCTCATGGCCGAGGCGGCGGATGCGCAGGGCGTGCTCGAGCGCCCGGCGGCGCGGCTTCAGGGCGTGGCGGGCGAGCAGGTGCTGCGCCTGGACGAGGTCGCCGCGTGCCTCGGCAGCGGGGCGCTGGTCGTCGATGCGTGCCGCCATGGGCTGCGCCGGGGCGACGAGGCCCTGTCGCTGGCGCGTCGGCCGGTGCTGTTCGTGCTGGTCCGCGCGCTGGGCGAGGCGTGGCCGGGCGATGTGGGGCGAGAGGTCTTGATCGCCCGCGCCTTTCGCACCCGCCGTCCCGACGAAACGCACCGGGCGCGCCTGCGCGTCGAGATCGGCCGCCTGCGTGCGCTGGCCAAGCCCTTCGCCGACATCGATGCCACGGCGCGCGGCTTCGTGCTGCGGCCGAACGACGGGCGCGACGTCGCGGTGCTGGCGCCGCCGATCGACGGCGACTCGGCGGCGCTGCTGGCGTTGCTGTCCGACGGCGCGGCGTGGTCGACCTCGGCCTTGGCCCTGGCGTTGGGTGCGAGCCAGCGCACGGTGCAGCGCGCGCTGGCCACGCTGGAAGCCGAGGCCCGCGTGCGCGCCGTCGGCCGGGCGCGATCGCGCCGCTGGCTGGCGCCATCGCTCGCCGGATTCGCGACGATCTTGTTACTCCCCACCACGCTGCCGCCTGCCTAAAGTGCATCCACGGCACCGATGTGTGCGTGCCGAAGGAGCCACTGATGACCCCCGAGACCCTCGACAGATCGACCGAACCCGCTGTGCGCACCGCCGAGATCGTGCGCGAATTCGGCCCCTTCCCCGACGCTGCGGCCGTGCACGGCGTGACGCACGACGGCCACCTGGTCTGGGCCGCCACCGGCACCCGGCTCGTGGCCTTCGACGGCCGCGACGGCAAGACGCTGCGCACGATCGAGCACCCCTGCGACGCCGGCACCGCGTTCGACGGCACCCACCTCTGGCAGATCGCCGAATCGCGCATCGACAAGATCGACCCGGCCAGCGGCGACGTGCTGGCGAGCATCCCGGCGCCGGGCCACGGTGCGGATTCGGGCCTCACCTGGGCCGAAGGCAGCCTCTGGGTGGGGCAGTACCGCGACCGCAAGATCCATCGGATCGACCCGGCGACCGGGGCGCTGCTGCGCACCATCGAATCCAACCGATTCGTCACCGGCGTGACCTGGGTCGACGGCGAGCTGTGGCACGGCACCTGGGAGGGCGACGAGAGCGAGCTGCGCCGCATCGATGCGGCCAGTGGCGCGGTGCTCGAGCGGCTCGCGATGCCAGCTGGCACCGGCATCAGCGGGCTGGAATCCGACGGCGCCGATCTCTTCTATTGCGGCGGGGGCGGCAGCGGCAAGGTTCGCGCGGTGCGGCGGCCCGGCGTGCCGGCCAAAGACAGTTGAATTCAAATGGAAATTTGACTGATATCGGCTCCAAAACCGGTTTTCTACAGTGGTGTTTTCAGAAATTTTTTCGCTGTTGCTCTCGGCTACCATTCGCGGCAACCTGGAAATATTCATCGGTTTCCTCGGTGCCGCGAAGTAGGCTGATTTACTTAATCCATGGGATTTAAATGCCGCCTCGCATCGAGGCGGCGTTTGAAACAATACGGCGCTGTGTGCGTC
Organism: Variovorax sp. J2L1-78; assembly: GCF_030317205.1. Taxonomy (NCBI): domain Bacteria; kingdom Pseudomonadati; phylum Pseudomonadota; class Betaproteobacteria; order Burkholderiales; family Comamonadaceae; genus Variovorax; species Variovorax arabinosiphilus. Next base: position 320,765 of record NZ_JASZYB010000001.1, read on the forward strand.
GGCATGGAATAACGGCAATGCCATTCAATTTCTTCCGGCGGCACGAGCCCGAAGCCGTCCCACCCCCCGCCCAAGAGGCGATCGCAGTGGCCGTCGCAGAACCGGCCGGACCTGCGCCGGTGGACGGTTTTCTGACCTACGCGCTCCACCTGGACGCGCAACGGCACATCAAGGGCTACAAGTTCGAATGGCACGCGGCGTCCGGCAGCACGAGCGCTTCCGACGACTTCCGCGCGCTGCTGTCCACCGTGGCGTCGAACCTGAACAGCGTCAAGGCCGGCTGGCGCTTGGGCAGGCTGATGGTCTACCTGGACGCGACCGCCGAGGGCCTGGCCTTCGAGGAACTGCAGGCCCTGCCGCCGAAAAGCGTCGTGCTCTGCCTGCGCCTGGCGGAACTGGCGGACAAGAAGATCTGGCCCACGGTCGACGCGCTGCGTGCACAGGGTTTCGGCATCATGTTGTGCGACGTGGACGTTTTGCCCGCCCCGCCGACGGTGTCGAACAAACCCCCGGTGTCCGACGCCGTCGAGGAAGCAGACGCTGCCGAAGCGCCGGACCCGTTCGGCGCGTTGTCCCGCATCACGCACCTGGACATGCTGGAGGGGCGCAAGGAGCTGGTCGACGGCGCGCGGCATCTCCGGGGGCCGGGAACACCCGCGATCCATCCGATCGCCACCCGCATCGCCAGCTGGGCCGCGTTCGACGCCTGCGCCGCGCGCCGGCTGGACGCCTTCGTGCGCGGCAAGGAAGCCATCGCGGCGCCGTTGCAGGCGGGTGTCACGCTGCAGCCCGAGTCCGTGCTGATCATCCGCGTCATGCAGATGATCCAGCGCAACGAGGACGTGCGGTCCATCGAGGCGGCGCTCGCGCACGACCAGGCGCTCACGGCCCGGCTGCTGCACCACATCAACACGCTGACCATGGGCCACAACGTGGAGGTGCATTCGCTGCACCACGCGGTCGCGTTGCTCGGCTTCGGGCCCCTGTTCCGCTGGCTGTCGCTGCTGCTGGCGACCAGCAAGAAGGCCAACAGCATGGCGTACATGACCAAGAAGTCGATCATGCGCGGCCGTTTCGTCGAACTGATGGGGCAGGGCACGCTGCCGGCGGACGAGGCCAACAACCTGTTCGTGGCGGGCATGTTCTCGCTGATCGACCGCGTGCTGGGCGTGCCCATGGAAGAGGTGCTGGCCAAGGTGCAACTGCCCGAGGCGGTGCAGGAAGCCGTCCGCACGCGCGGCGGTCTCTACGGCCCCTTCGTCGCGCTGGCTGAAGCGTGCGAGGTCGATGTCGGCGAGGCGGCCGCGCTGGCGGCGTCGATCGGGGTCGACGCCGAGAAGGTCAATGCGTCGCATCTCGCCGCGATGGCTTGGGCGCTGGACGTGAATCCGGCCGAAGTGACCTACTGAGGCCGACGCTGCGGGCGGGGCGGGACTGTGGCGCGCAACCCACCATGTCCCGTTGCTAATGAGAATTACTATCGATAATAATCGGGGTTATCCCTAGCGCTGCACGGTTGCACGCGCGGATCGGCGATCCGCCGACCACTCAGCAGACACGAGGAAGTCCCCCCAATGAGGAGGCTGTATTTCGGCCTGGCGCTGGCCGCCGTGCCGTTGGCGCAGGTTCACGCCCAGACCACGTCCACCACCGGCGGCGTGGCCGGCGAACTCGCCACCGTCAATGTCGATGCTTCGCGCACCAACGGCTTCGTGCCCAGCACCGTCGAGGCCGGCACCTTCCGCGGCACCAACCTGATGGACGTGCCCGCCACGGTCAACACCGTGACGCGCGAGGTGATCGAGCTGCAGGGCGCCGCGGGCGTGTACGACGTGCTGCGCAATACGGCCGGCGTCACGCGCCAGCAGAACGGCGGCGACACCTTCGATCAGCTGGTCATCCGCGGCATCCCGGTGGAGAACCGCACCAACTACCGGCTCAACGGCTCGCTCGCGATCCCGAACATCTCCGAGATCCCGATGGAGAACAAGGAGCGCGTCGAGGTCCTCAAGGGCGCCTCGGCGCTGTACTACGGTTTCACCACGCCGGCCGGCGTGATCAACTTCGTGACGAAGCGGGCGAGCGCCACACCGGTGACCTCGCTGGGCCTGGTGTTCGACGAGCATGGCACGGCGCAGGGCTCGATGGACATCGGCCGCCAGTTCGGCGACGAGAACCAGTTCGGCCTGCGCGTGAACGCCGCTGGCGGCCGCATCGGCTCGTCGATCGACGGCATCGACGGCAATCGCCAGTTCGGCTCGGCGGCCTTCGACTGGCGCGTCAACAGCCGTCTCACGCTGCGCGCGGACGTCGAGCAGTACCACAAGGAGATCGTCGAGCAGGCCGGCATCACGCGGCTCGCAGCGGTCAACGGCGTGATCGCGCTGCCGGCGCTGCCCGACCCGACGAAGCGGCTGGGGCCGCTCTCCGCGGTCTTCGATGCCAAGGTGACCAACACGCAGCTGCGTGCCGACTATGCGCTGACCGACACCTGGGGGCTGATGGTCGAGGCCGGCCATTCGGAAGGGGAGCGCGACCGGCGCCTGGCGTCGTTCAGCAACTACAACGTGCGCACGGGCGTCGGCCGTATCACCGGCAACGACCAGCATCTGGAGCAGAGCTCCGACCTGTTCCGCACCGAGCTCTTCGGCACCTTCGCCACCGGTGGCGTGCAGCATGAACTGACCCTCGGCGCAGCGCGCAGCGCCAAGACCCAGGACCCGATCTACCAGCGCACCTACGGCGGTGCGACGACGGTGCAGAACCTCTACAACCCGGTGTCGATCGGCACGCTCAATTCCACGGCGCTGCCCACGCGGCCGACCAGCGGCGGGCTCGACAGCGAAGAGCTCGGCCTCTACGCGCTCGACCGCCTCACGCTGACGCCGCAATGGCAACTGGTGATCGGCGCGCGCCACACGCAGTACGAGAGCACGCAGGACGCGAGCGCCACGCTGCCGCGCATCGGCTACGACGTGAGCAAGACCACGCCGCTGGCCGCGCTGAGCTACAAGTTCACGCCGGACCTCGTGGGTTACGTGTCGTATGCGCAGGGGGTGGAAGAGGGCGACATCGCCCCGGCGGGCACGGCCAACCAGAACACCCGCATGGCACCCGGCGTGAGCAAGCAGAAGGAACTGGGCCTGCGCTGGCTCACCGGCAGCGGCACGCTGCTGTCGACCGCGCTGTTCGACATCGAACGGCCCGGCACGTACACGAATGCCGCCAACGTTTATGTGGCCGACGGCCGCCAGACCTACCGCGGCATCGAGATGTCGGCGCAGGGCCGGCTGACCCGGGCCCTGGCCTGGCAGATGTCGGCGCAGTGGCTCGATGCCGAGTTCGCCGACATCAATGCGCAGTACAACGGCAAGATGCCCGAGAACACCGCGCGCAAGACGGCCAGCCTGTTCCTGGCCTACGACATCGACGCGCTGCCGGGCCTGTCCGTCAACGGCGGTGCCTACTTCACCGGCCGTCGCCCGATCGACGACCTGAACCAGGGCTTCATCCCCGGCTACACGATCTACGCCGCCGGCGTGCGCTACGTGAGCCAGTTGATGGGCCGTCGTACCACCTGGCAGCTGAACGTCGACAACCTGGCCGACAAGCGCTACTGGTCGGCCGCCGGCACGCGCCTGGCGGTGGGCACGCCGCGCACCCTGCGCGCCGGCCTCAAGGTCGACTTCTGACCATGGGTTCCTTGCGACGCGTCTGGTTCCAGATCCACTGGTTCATCGGCATCACGGCCGGCACGGTGCTGGTGGTGATCGGCGTGACCGGGGCCGCCCTGTCGTTCCGTGCCGAGATCGTGGAGGCGATCAACCCCGGCCTGCGGCACGTGGCACCGCCACCGGGTGCGCGCCTGCTCACGCCGGCCGAACTGATGGATCGGGTGCAGGCCCACTCCCCCGGGCATCGCGTCGCCAACATCCGGGTCTTCTCCGAACCGGGCCGGCCAGCCCGCATCGGCTTCGCGCCGGCGCCCGGAGAACGTCGCGGCGAGGCGCGCCTGGTCGACCCGTACACCGCGGCGCTGCTGCCGGAGCCGCAGGGCGAAGACTTCTTCGAATTCATGGAGCGCCTGCACCGCTGGCTGCTGCTGCCGCGCGATACCGGCAAGTCCGTCACCGGCACGCTCGCGGCCGGCCTGCTGGTGCTGTCGCTGTCGGGGCTGTACCTGCGCTGGCCACGGCGGCCGCTCGCCTGGCGCGCGTGGCTGCGGCTCGACTTCGGGCTCACCGGCCGGGCCTTTCTCTGGAACCTGCACGCGGTGGTCGGCACGGTCGCGCTGGTCGTGTACCTCGTGTCGAGCCTGACCGGCGTTTACTGGGGCTTCGATACGGTCCGCACATGGGTCGACGATGCGGCGGGAGAGGGTCGCACCATGCGTGCGCAGCGCGCGCAGGGCGGCGGTGCCAAGGCCGCATCGCCGCCTGCACCCGTGAAGCTCGACCTGCCGCGCGTCTGGCAATCCTTCGGCGACGTGACGCAGGGCGACTGGAGCCAGGTCACGCTGCAACTGCCGGCCCGCAACGCGTCCAACGTCGAGGCCACCTACCTGCGCGCGGTGCCCGAGCATGAACGAGCCCGCAACCGCCTCTACCTGAACGCCGCGACCGGCGAGCCGTCGCAGCACGAACGCTATGCCGACAAGCCGCTCGCGGGCCGGTTGGTGAACAGCATCTACCCGATGCACATGGGCACGTACTGGGGCTTGCCGGGGCGCATCGTGATGACGGCGAGCAGCCTAGCGATGGCCTTGTTCGCGATCACTGGCTGGATGCTCTACCTCGGCCGGCGCCGCACGAAGAAGGCGGTGCGCGCCGAGCGCGCGCGGCTGGGCGAGGGCGCGCCCGCAAGTGGTGGCGAAGCGGTGCTCATCGCCTTCGCCACGCAGACGGGGCAGGCCGAAGGGCTTGCCCTGCAGACCGCCGGCGCGCTGCAGTCGGCCGGCATCGCGGCGGTGGTCAAGCCGGTGTCGGAACTGACGGCCGACGTGCTGGCGCATTTCAAGAAGGCCCTGTGGATCGTCAGCACCTTCGGCGAAGGCGACCCGCCCGACACCGCGCGCGCCTTCGCACGCGGCTTCGCGCGGCTCGGGCCGGACCTGCGGCATCTGCAGTACGGCGTGCTCGCACTCGGTGACCGACGCTATGCGGCCTTCTGTGGGTTCGGCCGCAAGCTCGACCACGACCTGCGCACGCAAAGCGCGCAGGCGCTGTTCCCCATGGTCGAGGTCGATGCGAACGACGGCGCCGCGCTCGGCACCTGGCGCGCGGCGCTGGCACGCGTGTTCGGACTGGGGGGCGACGCGGCCTCGTCGTGGAGCACGGCCGACACCGCGGCCCGTGCGCCGGCGTTCGAGCCCTGGTACCTGAAAGGACGCCGCCTGCTCAACCCGGGCAGCGAAGGCGATCCGCTCTACGAGATCGAACTGTCCGGCCCGTCGGCGGCGACCTGGGCGCCCGGCGCGCTGGTCGAGGTGCTGCCGCCCGCGCCACCGGCGGCAGGCGATGCCCCGGTGGCGCCGCGCAGCTACTCGGTGGCCTCGCTGCCGTCCGACGGCGCCCTGCAACTGCTGGTGCGCCAGGCACGGCACGCGAACGGCCTGGGCGTGGCCTCGGGCTGGCTGACCGAAGGGGCCGCCCTCGGCGACGAGGTGCCGCTGCGGCTGGTCGCCAACCCGTCCTTCACGCTGGTGGACGACGCGCAGCCCTGCATCTTCATCGGCAACGGCTCGGGCTTCGCCGGGCTGCGTGCCCATCTGCGCGAACGCGTGCGCCGCGGGCACGGGCGCAACTGGCTGGTCTACGGCGAACGCGCATCGCGGCACGACGCGTTCTTCGTCGACGAACTTTCAGACTGGCGCGCACGTGGCCTGCTGGCACGCGCCGACATCGCCTACTCCCGCGACCAGCCCGAGCGCATCTACGTCCAGGACAAGCTGCGCGCCGCCGCCGACGAACTGGCCGCGTGGGTGAACGGCGGCGCCGTTGTCTACGTCTGCGGCAGCCTGGCCGGCATGGCGCCGGGCGTCGACGCGGCCTTCGCCGACATCCTGGGTGTGGCTGCGTTCGACGAGCTCATCGCGCGGGGGCGGTATCGGCGGGACGTGTATTGACGCTGAGCCTTCGGAACGGGGCTCGGCGATGTCGTGACACAGATTCACAATTTTTTAGCCGCGAGATCAGGGGTTCCTTACTAGACTGACGCCGACTTTCCCTTCAGTCCGTCGGACCGTTGCGAGGAGCACCATGGCCGTCGAGAAGCGTCCGTCTTCCGATCCGGACTCGGCATTGCCTGTCTCGAGCGCAGGGCCTGCCGATGATGTTCTCCAGGCGCCGGAGGCGATGGCGGTCCTGGTCGTCGACATCGTCGATTCCGTCGGGCTGATGCAGCGGCACGAAGCCACCACCGTGCGGGTCTGGGCCGACTGTGTGCGCCACGCGCGCCATGCCGTGCTGCCGCAGATGCGGGGCGCTTTGGTGAAAAGCCTGGGCGATGGCTTGATGGCACGCTTCCCGGTGGTCGCTGACGCGGTGTGTGCGGCCTTCCTCCTGCATGAGCACCTGACGCAGGCCAACGCCGGGCTCCCAGAAGATGCCAAGGTCGTCTTGCGGGCCGGCATTCATGCCACCGAGGCCTGGACCGACGGCATCGATCTCTATGGCGCAGGTGTCAACATGGCCGCCCGGCTGGGCAGCATCGCGGGGCCTGGTGAGACGATCCTGAGCGTCGAAGCGCGCGACGAGATCGCCGGCAACGTCGACATCGACTGCGAAGACCTGGGCATCTGCTACATCAAGAGCTTTGGCGATGGCGTCCGGGCCTACCGCGCGAGCCGGCCGGGTGTTCGTCCGCCGGTGGTCAACCGACGCGACGACCGCACGCCGATGCAGCCCACCGTGGCCGTGATCCCGTTCTCGATGCGAAGCGCCGGTGCCGAGCATGCGGCGGTTGGCGACCTGATCGCCGATGGCGTCATCGATCGCCTGTCGCGCTCGCCGAACATCCGCGTGATCTCGCGTCTTTCGACGAGTTTCTTTCGCGACCGCGCCGATGCCTTGCAGGCGATCGCGACGCATCTGGGCGCGACCTATGTGCTGGGCGGCGGGTACGCGGTGAACGCCGGGCGTTTGCTCGTCACGGCCGAACTGACGGAGGTGCAGACGCAGGAGGTGGTCTGGGCCGATCGCCTCGTCGGCAGCATCGACGATCTGCTGGAGGCGCACAGCGAACTCGCGCAGCAGCTCGCGCAGGCGGTCCATGTCGCCGTGTTCGACGCCGAGATGGAGCGCGTGTCGACGCAACCGTTGCCGACCCTGGCCAGCTACTCGCTGCTGGCTGGCGGCATCAACCTCATGCACCGCGCCAGTCGCACGGGGTTCAACCGCGCGCACGAGGTGCTCGAGCAGCTCATCGAGCGGCACGGTCGCGTCGCCGCACCGCGGGCCTGGTTGGCGAACTGGTACGTGCTGCGTGGTACGCGCGGCCTGTCGGACAGCCGGGCGCATGACGCTGAACAGGCGCTGGCGGCGGCGCGCAGTGCGCTGGCCTGCGATCCGTCGGACGCGCGCTCAATGGCGATCGAAGGGTTCGTGCATTGCCACCTGCGCAAGGACCTCACGAGTGCGCGTCGCCGATGCGCCCAGGCGATCGGCGCCAACCCGAACTGCGCGATGGCGTGGCTGTACATGGGGGCCATTGAAGCTTTCGAGGGTGAGGGCGCACGCGCGGTCGATGCCACACAGCGCGCGCTCGCGCTTTCGCCGATTGATCCGCAGCGCTACTACTACGAGTCGCTCGCCGCCACGGCGGCACTGGCGGCGCAGGACCACGGGCGGGCCGAAGCGCTCGCGCGCGCCTCGTTGGCGCGAAACCGCCTGCATTCGTCGACCTGGCGGGTGCTCACCATCGCGCTCGTTGCGCAGCAGCGCATCGCAGAGGCCTCGCAAGCTCTGCGAGAAGTGCTGCATCTCGAGCCCGACCTGACCATCGACAGCTACATCGAACGCATGCCGAACGGCACGCTGGCCACCGGTCATGCCTGGGCACGCAGTCTGGCCGCCGCCGGGCTGCCTGCGCGAACCACGTCTTTTCAACGACGAGGAGAACTGCAATGAGTCAACTCATGTTGGGCGGCGCGGGGGGTGCCGGTGGTGCGGGTGGTGCAGGAGGCGCCGGCGGGGCGGGCGGTGCAGGGGGCGCTGGCGGTGCAGGAGGTGCCATCGTCGGCACCTTGGGCGATGCGTACGTGAATTCGGTCATGGTCGATGCGCTCATCCAGGCGCGCGAAGCCACCGTGCTCCTGGAGGACGCCACCTCCTATGCGCCGCCGCTTCCTGCCATCGGCGCCGTCCATCCGATCGAACGCTGGGAACCCTGGGTGCGCGCCTATGTCGCGGTCGGCGAACTGTTGCGCGGGATCGACTTCGGCTTCACCGGCACCGCTGCGTCTGTCCAGTTCACCGGCGCCTCCGGTGTGCAGGCGACCATCGCCACGATCGAGCGGCCCCGTACCGCGACCTTCGAAAAACAGCTCGCACTCGTGGCGTCGTGGGCGGACCTGCGCAGCGAACGTGCCACGGAAATCATGGCGCAGATCGATCCCCAGTACGCCTTCTGGTCGTCGATCGTCTACATGCATCCCGCCCGCACGCGCCGGACCTTCGAGCTCATCAACGTCCTGCTGCAGCTTTGCGTCTATATCGAGATGCGCCTGAAGCATGCGCTGGGCTGCTGGCGACCGGTGGAATACAACCCGCAGATCCAGCCGATGATCACGACACCGGGACATGGCAGCTTTCCCAGCGGCCACGCGACGCAGGCGCATGCGGTCGCGCACATGCTTGGCCGGCTTCTCGATCTGGATGCGCGCCATGTCACGGTGACCGGGCAGTTGGCGCGGCAGGCGGCGCGTATTGCGACCAACCGCGTGGTCGCGGGCGTGCATTTCCCCGTCGACAGCATGGCGGGCCGGATGCTCGGCGTCGCCATCGCAGAGTTTTTCGAGGCGCGCTGCGGGGCGGCAAGTTCGTTCATGCACCGCACCTTCAACGCGACTTTCGCCGATGACCACCCCTCCACGGATTTCAACCCCTTTCATGCGCAGCAGGACTTGGCGGGCAACCAGTTCTACAGCGGGGCGGTGAATGGCAGCGCCGTCGAGACGCCGCTCCTGGCCGCGCTGTGGAGCAGCGCCGCCCAGGAGTGGTCGGGCCTCTTCGGTGATCTGCCATGAATCGGTCGCAAGGAACGGATCTGCCCCAGATCGACAACGCGTCGCCGCACCCCGATTCTTTCGGCCCATATCTGCGCTATGCGATCGATACCGAATTCAGGTACTTCACGTTGGAGGCATCGGGGGGGCGCCTTGCTTTGCTGGTTCAGCTGAAGCCGGGCGTGAGTGCGCAATCCTTCTTCGACGCGGTGACCCGCGCCGATCCGCGCCTGCCGGGCGAACCGGAGATCGGGCCGACCGAGGATGACGCGCCCTACGTCAGTGTGCGCGGAGACACGGTGATCGTGCGGCACGCGGGCTGGGCGGCGCTCTGGGGCAAATTGGCCGTCAGCGTCACGTTGGCGATGCCGGTCCGCTCGACCTCCAACCTGCTGGAGGCCAGAGGCGACTTGCACTACGACAGCGAGCGTCCACGCAGTCTGGCGAAGACGGTCATCGGCGTCATTGACGATGGATGTGCCTTCGCGCATCCACGCCTGCGCAAGCTCGGGTTGAATTCGCGCGTGTTCGCGATCTGGGACCAGCAGACGCGCAGTCCGATCGATGCATCGACGTCGCTCGCGCCGCTGAACTTCGGCAGGGTGCCGCCCGACTTCGGCTATGGGCTGGAGTTCTTGCGTGCCGATGCGCCGAAGCAGAACCCGCCGGAGATCGGCATCGACGCATGGATTCGGCGCTTCGCCGACGCGGATGAGACGATCGACGAGGCTGGCTGCTATGCACAGTCTGGTTTCACGTCGCTGCGCCGCCGGGCAACGCACGGCAGCCATGTGCTCGACCTGCTGGCCGGGCGCCTGCCACCCAGCGCACGCGTCAGTCCTGACCGTGTCGCGCCGCCGAGCTTTGCACCTGCCACCGATGTGGCGAGCGACGCAGACACCGACATCGTGTTCGTCCAGATCCCGCGTGCCGCTGTCGAGGATGCGTCGGGCCTCTGGCTCGACGACCACATCACCCAAGGGTTGCGCTACATCATGTCGTGCCTGCCTGATGGCAAGAGTCCCGAGCTGATCGTGAACATCAGCTATGGCCCGTCCACCGGACCGCACAACGGCACGGCGGCACTCGAGGGCTTTCTGGCCGCCATGGCCGATTTCTACGATGGACGCCCGGACCGACCGCGTCTTCAGGTGGTGCTTCCCTCGGGCAACTCGAGGCTCAGCAACGGCCACCTGCGGTTTGTGTCGACCGCCGAGAAGAAGCACGTGGAGTGGACGTGGCGAATCCCGCCCGACAATCCCGTCCCGGTCTTCGTCGAGCTCTGGGTCGACACGGCCCACCGGGCGACCATCAGCGGCGAGCTGCTGGCCCCCTCCGGCTACGCGGGCGAGCCACCGATCCTGGAGTGCGTGGAGACGGCCAAGGATTGCTGTTGGCTCCTCGTCGTCCCGCCGACCACAGGCTTGCAGGCAGCGTTGCACGGTGACTGGACAATTCGAGTGGACATCGCCGCGCCCGGCGTGGTGCTGCATGCCTACGTGGCGCGCACGTCGCCGAACATGGGCGCCCGGAGCGCCGCCAAGGGCTCACGCTTCGTCGACGGTCCCTGGGAGGCGCTTCACGGCGCATCCGCGGCACAGCGGCCGGTGCGCGAATCGCCGGCCGCCACCGGCTCGCTGCTGGACGAAGCGGGCGCCTTCAATGGCATTGCGACCGGAAATCACGCGCGCGTGAAGGTGGCAGGCGGTTATCGGTCGTTCGGACGGTGTGCCAGCCCGTACGCCTCGATCGGCCCCCTGCGCGGCGTCGGGCGGCAGGGGCCGGACCATGCGCTGCCCACCGACGAATCGTCGGCACGGCGAGGCGTGTCGGGCGCGGGCACGCTCGGCGGCTGCACGGTCAGGCTGGTCGGCACCAGCGCAGCGTCGCCGCAACTCGCGCGCTTGCTGGCCGGCCCGGGGGCGCCACCGGGGTGCCCCGCGGGGCAGCAGGACCCGGTGTTCGGTTGCGGGCCGCTGGACCCACCCTGACCGCGGTGCGATGGCCATGCGGGCATCACCCGTGTCAGCGCGTCGACGTGCCGTCGTCCAGCTGCGCGCTGGTGATCACGGCCAGCCCGCCGTGGCGGATGCGCTCGACCTCGGCCACGAAGGCCGGGCCGTGGCGCATCTGTTCGAAGACCGCCAGCTGCGCGCGGAAGGCCGGCGCGTTCGGGTCGAAGTTCTCCTGACCCGCCACCTGGGCCATGCCCGAACGGATCCACAGGTTCAGGTCGGCGGCGACCTCGGCGCTGGTCAGTGCGCCGGTCGGCGTCGGCGCGGGCCCGACGCGCAGTTCCTGCGGCGCCGACGCTTCGGCGCGCGCGGCGATGAATTCGCCGATCACCTCGTCGCGGCTGGCCGCGCTCACGGCGTGCAGCGGCGCGCCCACCCAGGCTTCGGCCGGGACGGTCTGAGCGAAGACGGGCGCGACCAGCGCCAGGACAGAGATGCTGAGGATGTGCTTGGCATTCATGATGTGTACTCCGGATGTGCGTGCGGTGAGCGGGGATCGCTGCCGTCACGGATGTCACTGTGCCGATCGGCGGCCGAAAGGGATGTGAGCCTGCTCACAGCTTTCGACAGGTCGTGCCGACGTGGTGTGCGATGACGGCCGGTGGCGCCAGCTCGGCGCTCAGCCGGATCGCCTTCCTGAGGGTGGTCAACGAACGCGGGTCGTCGACAGCGATTGCGCCAGTGCCATCGGCAGCGGCCACGGCTCGGCATGCCACTGCGCGGCGAGCCATTCAGCGCACAGCACCGCGAAGCTGAGCCCGCGCGAGCCGAGCGCGCTGCACAGCCAGGGGCCCTGCGGGGCATCGGCATCGCAGGGCCCGACCATCGGGCGCCGATCGTGCGATGCACAGCGCACGCCGGCCCAGGCCTGCACCTGGCCGTGAGAGAACGCACCGTCCAGCATCGCCGCTGCGCCGGGATGCAGCCGGGCGAGGCGCTCACGGTTGGCTTCGGTGTCGGCCTCGCGTGCCGTCGTCTCGCGGCTGTCGCGGTCGAAGGTGGCGCCTGTTAGCCAATACGCGCCATCGGCATCGGGCACGTGGGCGATGAAGTGGCCGTCGCCGTTGAGCGGTGGCGTGGGCAGATCGGGCGCCGAGACCATGCGGCCCCAGGCGACCTGACCGCGCACCGGTTGAAGGGGAAATCGCGGGGCGAGTGCGGCGCTGTCGGCGCCAGCGGCGATCACCACGCGGTCGGCGTCGATGAGCAACCGGCCTTCGCCGTCGAACAGCCGCCAATCCGTTGACGCATCACAGCCCTCGATGCGCGCCACACGCGCACCGCAGCGCACGGTCACGCCCGGCTGCGCCAGCCATGCCGCCACAAGTCGCGCGGGCTTGACCCAGCCGCTGCCGGCATGCCAGAGCGCGGTCGTGTCTTCGGGCAGGCCGGCCGATCGCAGTTGCGCCGCATCGGCTCGCCATGATTCGTTCGGCCCTTCGGCCGACCAGCCGGTCGGCAGCCGGACATCGCCCGGCGCGCGGCGCTCGATGACGCCGCTGGCGCGCCAGTCGACGCCTTCCTCGAGCCGGTCCTGCAACTGCTGCCGGGTCAGGCGCAGCCCCGCGCGCGTGAGCCGCGAGAGCAGGGCGTCGTCGGGCGACACATGCGGCGCGAACACGGCCGCCGGTACGCCGGAGGCACCGGTGGCGGGCCGATCGGCGGCGTCGAGCACCGTTACCTGCCAGCCGCGGCGCGCCAGACTGGCGGCCACCGCAGCACCGGCCAGGCCGGCCCCGATCACTGCGCAGTGGCCGGGCGTCGCCGCCTGGGCCGGCGGCGTGCGGGTTCGCACCGTCCACGCCGGCGCGAACTCACCTTCGAGGCAGTCGCGCTTGGGCGGCAGGCCGGGCGCCTTCTTCACGGCGAACCCGTTCTGCGCCAGGGCGTCGCGCACGGCGCGGGCGATGGTCCAGGTGGCGATGCCCGTGCCGCGCCGGGCGAAGCGCGAGATGGCCTTCAGCGTCTCGGGCGACCACATGGCGGGGTTGCACTCCGGGCTGAAGCCATCGAGGAAGATGCTGTCGGCCTCGAAGCGCTGGGCGCGCAGCATGGGTTGCACGTCGCCGATGCACAGCGTGAGCAGCACGCGGCCATCGTCGAAGGACAGGCGGTGGAAGCCGGGCAGCAACCCGTGCCACTGCGCGGCCAGCAGGCGCGCCAGCTCGGCAAGTTCAGGGTAGGCGGTGGCTGCGCGCAGCAGGTCGTCGCGCGACACCGGGTGGGCCTCGATCGACACGACATGCAGCAGCCGGGGGCGCTGCGTATCGCCGCGCCATGCGTGCCAGGTCGCCAGGAAGTTCAGGCCGAAGCCGAAGCCCGTCTCGAGGACGCGCCATTGCGGCCGGCCGGCCCAGCGCCCGGGCAGCCCGCAGCCGCGCAGGAACACATGGCGCGACTGCGCCAGTGCGCCGGTTTCCGTGTGGTAGATATCGCCGAAGCGTTCGCTCAGGGGCACGCCGTCGGCGCGCCAGGCGACCGGCTCGGCCACCGCGTCAGGCCGCGGGCGGCACGTAGCCCTGCGCCACGTCGGCGCCTTCGCCGAAGAAGTGCTTCTCCATCTGCCGCTTGAGGTACTCGCGGGCGCGCTGGTCGGCCAGGTTCAGGCGGTTCTCGTTGACCAGCATCGTCTGCTGCTTGAGCCAGGCGGCCCAGGCTTCCTTGCTGACGTTTTCCCACAGCCGCTTGCCGAGGTCGCCAGGGTAGGGCGGGAAGTCGAGCCCCTCCGCCTCTTTGCCGAGCTTGATGCACTGGACCATGCGTGCCATTTTGTTTGCCTTCGTGTGGGTTGCCGGGCGTGCCGTGGGCGCCACCCGCTTAGTTGATTTCGCTATTTAGAACTGAGAACTCAGTCGTTCCCTGTTCCTTATGCCGTATTCAGAATCGGCGACTTCATCGATATGCCCCTTGCGCAGAACAGAGAGCAGACCACCATGAGCCTTCGCCGCGACTTTATCAAGCTTTCCCTCGGCGCCGCCCTCGCGAGCGGCATGGCCCTCACGGCCGTGCCGTCCTTCGCCCAGACGGTGAATCTGCTCAACGTGTCGTACGACCCCACGCGCGAGCTGTATGTCGACTACAACAAGGCCTTCGCCGCCTACTGGAAGGGCAAGACCGGCCAGGACGTGGTGATCAAGCAGTCGCACGGCGGCTCGGGCAAGCAGGCGCGCTCGATCATCGACGGCATCGACGCCGACGTCGCCACGCTCGCGCTGGCCGGCGACACCGACGCACTGGTCAAGCACGGCGGCCTGGTCAAGGCCGACTGGCAGAAACGCCTGCCGCACAACTCGGCGCCCTACACCTCGACCATCGTGTTCCTGGTGAAGAAGGGCAACCCCAAGGGCCTGAAGGACTGGGACGACCTCATCAAACCGGGCGTGCAGGTCATCACGCCCAACCCCAAGACCTCGGGCGGCGCGCGCTGGAACTACCTGGCCGCCTGGGAATTCGCCAAGCGCAAGTACGGCGGCCCGGACGGTGGTGACAGCAAGGCCAAGGACTTCGTCGCCAAGCTCTACAAGAACGTGCCGGTGCTCGACACCGGCGCGCGCGGCTCGACCATCACCTTCGTCCAGCGCGGCGTGGGCGACGTGCTGCTGGCCTGGGAGAACGAGGCCTACCTGGCGCTGAAGGAATTCGGCCCCGAGAAGTTCGACATCGTCGCGCCCTCCATCAGCATCCTGGCCGAGCCCACCGTGGCGGTGGTCGACAAGGTGGTCGACAAGAAGGGCACGCGCGCCGTCGCCGAGGAATACCTGAAGTACCTCTACTCCGACGAAGGCCAGGACATCGCCGGCCGCAACTATTACCGCCCGACCTCCGAGAAGGCCAAGGCGAAGTACGACAAGCAGTTTCCCAAGCTGACGCTCTTCACCATCGACCAGGCCTTCGGTGGCTGGGAGAAGGCCGACAAGGCGCACTTCGCGGACAACGGGTCCTTCGACCAGATCTACACCAACAAGTGACCCCAGCCGGAAGCATCGCGTGACTGTTCTTTTGATTGCCGGTAGCCCGACCACGCCTTCGCGTTCGTCGGCCCTGCTCGAAGCGGTGGGCCAGCGGCTGGAAGGCCGGGGCGCCCGGATCGAACGCATCGCCGTGCGCGACCTGCCCGCGCAGCCGCTGCTGCATGCCGACTGGAGCCATCCGGCGGTCGAGCGCGTGATCGCGCAGGTCGCCGAGGCGCGCGTGGTGGTGATCGCCACGCCGGTCTACAAGGCCGCCTACAGCGGCATCCTGAAGGTGCTGCTCGACCTGCTCGCGCAGGACGCCCTCAAGGGCAAGACGGTGCTGCCGCTGGCCACCGGCGGCAGCCCGCACCACATGCTGGCGCTCGACTACGCGTTGCGCCCGGTGCTGCAGGCGCTGGCCGCGCGGCAGATCCTGCCGGGTGTCTACGCCACCGATTCGCAGGTCACGCTGACGCCCGAGGGCGCCTACCAGGTGCACGCCGACCTGGCCCGTCGGCTCGACGATGCCGCGGAGGCGCTGGCGGCCGAAGGCCTGAAGCTCGCGCCGCGGCGCGGCTTCGACCCGGTGCCCTTCTCTCAGGTGCGATGTAGCGTCTGACGGCACGCCCGTCTGCACGCCTCTCGCTCCCATTTCACCGTCCTTCGAAAACACTGCTGCGCGCGGTGCGGGACAACGCACGCCGAAAGAAACCGAACCATGACCCGTCCTGCCATTCCTCGCCGCCGCCTGATCCAGGGCGCTGCCGCCGCCGTGCTGCTGCCATCGATCAGCGCCTTCGCGCAAGCCCCCGCGCGCACGCTGCGCATCGGCAACCAGAAGGGCATCCTCAGTCTGCTGAAGGGCCGGGGCATGCTGGAGAAGCAGCTCGCGGCGCTGAACGTGTCGGTGAAGTGGACCGAGTTCACCGCCGGCCCGGTGCAGCTCGAGGCGCTCAACGTCGGCTCCATCGACTTCGGCGACGTGGGCGAAGCGCCGCCGATCTTCGCGCAGGCCGCCGGCGCGCCACTGGCCTATGTCGCGGCGACGGTGCCGCGTCCGGCGGTCGAAGCCGTGATCGTGCCCAAGGGTTCCGCGATCCGCACGGTGGCCGACCTCAAGGGCAAGAAGATCGCGCTGAACAAGGGCAGCAACGTCCACTACTTCATCGTCAAGCTGGCCGAGAAGCACGGCCTGGCCTACAGCGACCTGAACCTGGTCTACCTGCCGCCGGCCGATGCACGCGCCGCCTTCGAGAAGGGCTCGGTCGACGCCTGGGTGATCTGGGACCCATTCCTCGCCGCCGCGCAGACCACGCTCGACGCCCGCCTGCTGGCCGACGCGACCGGCGTGGTGGGCAACCGCGCCTACTACTTCTCGTCGCTCGACTACGTCGCGAAGAACGCCGACGTGCTGAAGCTCGTCGTGGAGGAGATCAACCGCATCGACCAGTGGGCCGAAGCCAACCAGGGCGCCTACGCCACCGAACTGGCGGCGCTGCTCGGCCTGCCCAAGCCGGCGCTCGACCTCTTCGTCGGCCGCAACCGCTACGGCACCACGCCGATCACCAAGGCCATCCTGGCCGAGCAGCAGCAGATCGCCGACACCTTCTTCGCGCTCAAGCTGATCCCGAAAAAGATCAACGTGCTGGACGCCGCTGCGGCCGGCATCGCCTGACGAGGACACCTCCATGCAAGTCTTCTGGTTTCTTCCCACGCACGGCGACAGCCGCTACCTCGGCACGACCGAAGGCGCGCGCACGGTCGACCTGGCCTACCTGCAGCAGATCGCCGGCGCGGCCGACCGGCTCGGCTACGAAGGCGTGCTGATCCCGACCGGCCGCTCGTGCGAAGACCCGTGGGTCATCGCGTCGAGCCTGATCGGCGCGACGAACAAACTCAAGTTCCTGGTCGCCGTGCGGCCCGGCCTGCACCAGCCGAGCCTGGCCGCACGCATGGCGGCGACCTTCGACCGGCTCTCGGGCGGGCGCGTGCTGGTGAACCTGGTGACGGGCGGCGACCAGGCCGAACTGGAAGGCGACGGCGTCTTCCTCGACCATGCGGCGCGCTACGAGCAGTCGGCCGAGTTCATCCGCATCTGGCGCGAGATCATCGCGCGCAGCCACGACGGTCAGACCTTCGACTACGAGGGCAAGCACCTGAGCGTGAAGGGCGCCAAGCTGCTGTTCCCGCCGACCCAGAAGCCGTACCCGCCGGTGTGGTTCGGCGGCTCGTCCGAAGCGGCGCACGAGTTGGCGGCCGAGCAGGTCGACACCTACCTCACCTGGGGCGAGCCGCCCGCCGAAGTCGCGAAGAAGATCGCCGACGTGAAGGCGCGCGCCGCGCGCAAGGGGCGCACGGTCAAGTTCGGCATCCGCCTGCACGTCATCGTGCGCGAGACGGAGGACGCGGCGTGGCAGGCGGCCGAAGACCTGATCAGCCGTGTCGACGACCAGACCGTGATCCGCGCGCAGGCGGCGTTCTCGAAGATGGATTCGGTCGGCCAACGGCGCATGGCTGCGCTGCATGCCGGCGGCGCCAAGCGCAAGCGCGAAGACCTCGAGATCTCGCCCAACCTCTGGGCCGGCGTCGGCCTGGTGCGCGGCGGTGCCGGCACGGCGCTGGTGGGCGATGCGAAGACAGTGGCGGCACGCATCGAGGAATACGCCGCACTCGGCCTCGACAACTTCATCCTCTCGGGCTACCCGCACCTCGAGGAGTCGTACCGCTTCGCCGAACTCGTCTTCCCGCTGCTGCCGCGCAAGCAGCGCCCGGGCCTGCCGGGCCAGACGCTGACCGGACCCTTCGGCGAGGTCGTCGCGAACCTCGATGCGCCATCGCGCCTCGTCTCCCAGAGTTGAGAACCCCATGACCGAACAAGTGCAACCCTTGCCGGCGACCAACGCGCCGTCCTTCGCGGGCCTCAAAGGCTTCGGCGCCAATGTGGCCGGGCGGCTGGTGCCGTGGATCGTGCCGGTCACGCTCATCGTCGCCTGGCAGATCGCGTCGTCGCTCGGCTGGCTGTCGACGCGCGTGCTGCCGGCGCCGCTCGACGTGGTCAAGGCCGCGTGGACGCTGACGGCCTCGGGCGAGTTGTGGACCCATGTGAAGGTGAGTGCCGGCCGTGCGCTGGCGGGGCTCGCGATCGGCGGCGGGCTCGGCCTCGCGCTGGGCCTGCTGACCGGCTCGGTGAAGTTCTTCGAGACGCTGCTCGACTCCACCATCCAGATGGTGCGCAACATCCCGGCGCTGGCGCTCATCCCGCTGGTGATCCTGTGGTTCGGCATCGACGAAACGGCCAAGCTCTTCCTCATCAGCGTGTCGGTGTTCTTCCCGATCTACCTCAACACCTTCCACGGCATCCGCAATGTCGACCCGCAGCTCATCGAGATGGGCCGCACCTACGGGCTCAGCCGCTGGCAGCTGTACCGCGAGGTGATCCTGCCGGGCGCGCTGTCGTCGATCCTCGTCGGCCTGCGCTTTTCGCTGGGCCTGATGTGGGTGATCCTGATCGTGGCCGAGACCATCTCGGCGCAGGCCGGCATCGGCTATCTCACGATGAACGCCCGCGAGTTTTTGCAGACCGACATCGTGCTGGTCGGCATCCTGCTCTACGCACTGCTCGGAAAGCTGGCCGACCTCTTCGCCCGCGGGCTGGAGCGTTGGTGGCTGCGCTGGCACCCCGGCTACCAGGCCAAGTGATCCCAGGGAGAAACACCATGACCTCATCGCTGTCCCTCACGCGCCGTGGCGCGCTCGGTACGCTGGCCGCACTTGGCGCGGCGTCTGCCTTCGCGCAGGGCACGTCGACCGTGCGCATCGGCTACCAGAAGTCGTCGACGCTCATCGTCGTGCTCAAGACCCAGGGCACGCTCGAACGGCAACTGGCCCCGCTGGGCGTCAAGCCGAGCTGGCACGAGTTCACCAGCGGCCTGCCGCTGCTGGAAGCGCTCAACCTCGACAACCTCGACTTCAGTGCCGACGTGGCCGACACCGTGCCGGTGTTCGCGCAGGCAGCCGGCGCGCAGCTCACCTTCGTCGCGCAGGAGGCGCCGTCGCCCGCGGCCCAGGCCATCCTGGTGCGCGAAGACTCGCCCATCAAGACGCTGGCCGACCTCAAGGGCAAGAAGATCGGCTTCGCCAAGGCGGCCGGTGCGCACTACCTGCTGATCGCCGCGCTCGACAAGGCGGGCCTTTCGCTCAAGGACATCGAGCCGGCCTACCTCACGCCGGCCGATGGCCGCGCGGCCTTCGAGAAGGGCGCGATCGACGCGTGGGTGGTGTGGGACCCGTTCCTCGCCGCCGCGCAGCGGCAGTCCAAGGTGCGCGTGCTGGCCGACGGCACCGGCATCGCGTCGTACCAGCGCTACTACCTCGCGAGCACCAAGTTCGCGACCGCGCGCGCCGACGTGCTGGGCGTGATCTATGCCGAGCTGGCCAAGGCCGGCCAATGGGTCAAGGCGAATCCGAAGGACGCCGCGGCCTTGCTGGCGCCGGTGTGGGGCATCGATGCCGCCACGGTCGAGCAGGCCAACGCGCGCCGCAGCTATGCCGTGCGTCCTGCGTCGCTCGACGTGATCGGCGAGCAGCAGAAGATCGCCGACGCCTTCTTCGCCGAGAAACTGCTGCCGCGCAAGATCGATGCGCTCGCATCACCGCTGTTCAAGCCGGGAGCCGGGGCATGAGTGCAGTATTCGAAGCGCCGATCATCGCGGGCGGCGTGAAGCTCGAAATCCGCAACGTGCACAAGCGCTACGGCGAACGCGAGGTGCTGCGCAACACGCAGCTCACCATCGAGCCGGGCCAGTTCATCGCCATCGTCGGGCGCAGCGGCTGCGGCAAGAGCACGCTGCTGCGGCTGGTGGCGGGCCTGGAGCCCTCGACCGACGGCACGCTGTCGACCGACGGCCGAACCATCGACGGCCTGCACGACGACACGCGGATCATGTTCCAGGAGGCGCGCCTGCTGCCGTGGCGCCGCGTGCTGGACAACGTCACGCTTGGCCTGCCGTCGCACCTGCGCGCGCGGGGCCGCGAGGTGCTCGCCCAGGTCGGGCTGGCCGACCGCGAGAACGAATGGCCGGCGCGCCTGTCGGGCGGCCAGCGTCAGCGCGTGGCGCTGGCCCGTGCGCTGGTGCACCACCCGCGGCTGCTGCTGCTCGACGAACCGCTCGGCGCGCTCGACGCACTGACGCGCATCGAGATGCACCGCCTCATCGAGAGCCTGTGGCAGACGCACCGCTTCACCGCGCTGCTGGTGACGCACGACGTGCAGGAGGCGGTGGCGTTGGCTGACCGCGTGATCCTGATCGAGGACGGCCGCATCGCGCTCGACGAGAACATTGCCCTCGCACGGCCGCGTTCGCAGGGCGACCCGGCCTTCGCCGCCATCGAAAAACGCATCCTCGACCGCGTGCTGCAGAAGCCTGCTACCGAGGAGGCGGAATCCGCCAACGACACGCGCTGGGCCGACGGCCCGGCCCACGTGCTGCGCTGGGCGGTTTGATTTTCAGTTTTTCCATCCAACCGAAAGAAACACCATGTCCATTCAAGCCATCAATGTCCGCAACCAGTTCAAGGGCAAGGTCAAGGAGATCATCCGAGGCGACGTCGTCTCCGAAGTCGATGTCGAGACGCCCTGGGGCATCGTCACCTCGGTCATCACCACGCGCTCGGTCGACGAGCTGCAGCTCAAGCCCGGCTCCGACGTGGTCGCGCTGGTGAAGTCGACGGAAGTGTCGATCGCGAAGCTCTGATAAGCAGGCGCGGGCCGCAACGGCCCGCGTGCAGGCTCAACGCTCGCTAGCCATCGCATCCAATGGGCTGCGCACTGCGCCATCGACGCGCAGTTGAATGCCTGCGGCATTGCGCATGTCGGGTGCTTCGAGGCAGACAGGCTGCGATCGATGGCGACCCAGCCGAGACATGCCCCGACTTCGACGCCATCCGTCTCTGCAGATGGCCGGATGCAGTGAAAGCGAACGAAGGCGCGGATCATTGGACGTCGGCCAGCTCGGTGCGGCGGCCGGAGTGCATGAGCCGAGTGTGCTTACGTATCTGGCCGAGTGACGCCTAATTTTTACTTCAAGTGGACTGCCTTCCATCCGCAGCTCAAGTCAAACGTCAGGCCTCACGCTTACCATCATGGGTCACCCTTTCCCGGCGAACATGAAATCCCTTGTCGCTTTTGCGTTTGTATTGCTCTTGTCGTCGTGTGCAACAAATCGACTGCACTTCGCGCCCTACACAGACCCAGCAACGCTAGGTCGAATACGAACTGCGCCGGCTCCAGTCAATTTGCTTGCAGTCACTCCGCCAGAGTCATGCAGTTCGTGCAACGAGGCCAGCAGCGCCGTTTGGCATGCTGCCAACCTCGACGTTAAGTTCTATGAGGGCTTTTTTCCCATACCCGTGGCGGACTGGAAGGAATTGCTTGCGGCTTCACTCGACCGCGATTCAGAGGTATCGAGTAGCCCGGTTGCCAGCATCGAGGTGAAGCGGGTCTTCCTGAAGACTTGGCAAGAGCCGCGGTATTCAGCCTGTTTCGTCGAACTAGTCGTTACTGATGGCGCCGGGAGCAGACGCGGAGTCGCTTCGATAAAGCTACCAGGCACCGGCCAAATTCTTGTTTCACGCGATAGGGTCCGCTTGGAACCTGAATACGAAGCGCTCGTACGGCTGACCATAAGGGCGGCCTACCTGGATGCCAACGCACGCAAGTGACGCGCACATTTGTACCTATCCCTTCCTTCAAGTGGACAGACCTCCGGCCCTCCGCTCAGGTCAAACGCTTGGCGCCAGGCAACGTCGTTGAATACGTGCCGCGGTATCGCGCAGGATTTCAAAGGCTCAAATCTTGAGAACAAGAAGCCATGAAGAGGGTTGAACAAGTTCGCCCGAGGCCCGCGGGCGCGCAGTGAGGACGGTGTAGGTCAGCAGCCGTCGAAGCGCAGAGCCGCCGCCGCCACAAGCCGCACGCGCGGCCCGAAGCTCTCGATGTTGCTCAACGTGATGTTGTGGTGCGCGATCACCTGCGGTGCCGACAGCGCCGCATTGCCCGCCGAGGTGTGCGCGTCTTCCACCAGCGTCACCGGGTAGCCCAGCGCGAGGGCGCGACGCGTCGTGGTGTCGACGCAGAACTCCGTGTGCATCCCGCAGACCACGAGCGCGTCGATGCCGTGCTGCTGCAGCAGGTCCTGCAGCGCCGTGCGATGGAAGGAATCGGCCGCGGTCTTGCGCACGCGCAGGTCGGTCGGCAGCGCTTCAAGGCCCTGCGCCAGCTGCCAGCCGGCGCTGCCGTGCACGAGGGCGCCGTCGTTCGACTCGTGCTGGATGAAGATCACCGGCCGGCCCGCGGCGCGGGCCTTGGTGCTCACCTGGTTGATGCGGGCGATGGTTTCGGCCGACGCGAAGGCGGCATCGTCGCCCTCGCACAGGCCTTGCTGGACATCGATGACGAGGACGGCGGTGTTCATGCGGTCGAGTATGGCAAATGCGGGCCGCAGCGTCGAAGTCAGGTTCGCCAAAGCGTGAAGGGGACACAATGCGACCCCTTCGCGCGCCTGCTCGACACCTCCCCAACCGCCTCCTTCCATGCTCGACAGACGCTATTTCCCGCGACAGGTGGTCGCATCGGGCGGCAATCGCTGGGACTGGGCACTGCTGCCGCTGGTGCTGGCCCTGCTCTTCGCCCTGGCCTATGGCGGCTCGCAGATGGCGCGGCCCTATCAATTGGGCCAGTCGATGCCCATCAGCCTCGACCCGCTGGTGCTGCCGTACTACCTGCTGCGCACCACGCTGCGCATGTTCCTCGCGCTGGCCGCATCGCTGGTGTTCGCCTGCGCCTTCGCGGCGGTCGCGGCCAAGTACCGCGCGGCCGAGCGGGTGATGGTGCCGATGCTCGACATCCTGCAGTCGATCCCAATCCTGGGCTTCCTGTCGATCACGGTCACGGGCTTCATCGCGCTGTTCCCCGGCAATCTGCTCGGCGTGGAATGCGCCGCCATCTTCGCCATCTTCACCTCGCAGGCCTGGAACATGGCCTTCAGCCTCTACCAGTCGCTGCGCACGGTGCCGTCCGAGTTGCGCGAAGCGGCGGAGGTGTTCCAGCTGTCGGGCTGGCAGCGCTTCTGGCGGCTGGAGCTGCCCTTCGCGATGCCGGGCCTGCTGTGGAACATGATGATGTCGATGTCCGGCGGCTGGTTCTTCGTGGTCGCCTCGGAGGCGATCTCGGTGTCGGACCAGAGCATCAAGCTGCCGGGCGTGGGCTCGTACATCGCGATGGCGATCGAGGTGCGCGACCTCGGCGCCATCGGCTGGGCCATCGGCGGCATGCTGGTGGGCATCGTGCTGTACGACCAGCTCTTCTTCCGTCCGCTGATCGCCTGGGCCGACAAGTTCCGTTTCGAGGAGGGCAGCGGCGACGAGGCTCCCCGTTCGTGGCTGCTGACCTGGCTGCGTCGCACCGATCGGCTGCAGCGTGTCGGCCTCGTCTTCACGCGCCTCATCGATTGGTCGGTGGTGCTGCTGCGCCGTGACCATGACGGCACGTCGATCAAGGCACGGCCCCGGCCGCCCAACGCCACCATCGAGCGCGTGTGGGACGCCACGCTGGCCGCGGCCGTGCTGCTGGCCATCGTCTGGCTCGGGCGCTTCATCCACACCGAAGTCGGCTGGTCGGAGGTCGCACATGTCTTCGTGCTGGGCTTCTACACCATGGTGCGCGTGCTGGTGCTGATCGCGCTGGCTGCGCTGGTGTGGGTGCCGGTGGGCGTGTGGATCGGCATGAACCCACGCTGGGCCGGGCGCCTGCAGGGCGTGGCGCAGTTTCTCGCCGCCTTCCCGGCGAACCTGATGTTCCCGGTGGCGGTGCTCTTCATCGTGCGCTGGCAGCTCGACCCCAACGTGTGGCTCTCGCCGCTGATGGTGCTGGGCACACAGTGGTACCTGCTGTTCAACGTGATCGCCGGCGCGTCCAGCGTGCCGACCGAACTGCGCTACGCCGCCGGCAACCTGGGCCTGGGCGGCTGGCTGAAGTGGAAGCGCTACCTGCTGCCGGCGGTGTTCCCGAGCTTCGTGACCGGCGCCATCACGGCCAGCGGTGGCTCGTGGAACGCCAGCATCGTGGCCGAGTACGTCACCTGGGGCGACACCACGCTGCAGGCCGCGGGCCTGGGCAGCTACATCGCCCACATGACCGCCATCGGCGACTTCCCGCGCATCGCGCTGGGCATCGGCGTGATGTGCGTGTTCGTCATGGGCATGAACCATTTCGTCTGGCGCAAGCTCTACGCGCTGGCCGAAGACCGCATGCATTTCTGAAAGCGCCGCCATGACCGAAGCCATCATCGAACTCCAGGGCGTGGGCAAATCCTTCCGCTCGGCAGACGGCGCGGCGCGGTCCGTGCTCGAAGGCGTCGATTTCCACCTCGCGGAAGGCGAGATCGTCGCGTTGCTGGGCCAGTCCGGGTCGGGCAAGTCGACGCTGCTGCGCATCATGGCCGGGTTGATCGGCGTGGATGTGGGCGATGTGCGCTATCGCGGCCAGCCGCTGTATGGCCCCGCACGGGGCATCGCAATGGTGTTCCAGTCCTTCGCGCTGTTTCCGTGGTTGACGGTGCAGCAGAACGTCGAGCTCGGGCTGGAGGCGCGCGGCATCGAGCGCGTGGAGCGTGCCCGGCGTGCCGGTGCGGCCATCGAACTGATCGGCCTCGCCGGTTTCGAAGGCGCCTTGCCGCGCGAGCTCTCGGGCGGCATGCGGCAGCGCGTGGGCATCGCGCGCGCCCTGGTGGTCGAGCCCGAGGTGCTGCTGATGGACGAGGCCTTCTCGGCCCTCGACGTGCTCACCGGCGAGCGGCTGCGCGACGACATCCTGCAGTTGTGGGACGGCGGCGCCATGCCGACGAAGGCCATGCTGGTCGTGTCGCACAACATCGAGGAAGCGGTGCTGATGGCCGACCGTGTGCTGATCTTCGCCAGCAATCCGGGGCATGTGCACGCCGAGCTGCCGATCGCGCTGCCGCGTCCGCGCGACGTGGACAGCCTGGAAGTGCGTGCCCTGATCGACGAGGTCTACCGGCTGATGACGTCCGGCGCGCCCAGTGCCGGACGGGTGCGTGACGAGACGGCGCACATGCACCTGAGCGACCGGCTGCCCGACGCCGACGTCGACCGCATGGAGGCGTTGCTGGAGATGCTGGTGGACGACGCGCGAAACGGACGTGCAGACCTGCCGCAGCTGGCAGCGGAGGCGGAGCTGCCCGACCATGCGTTGTTGCCGCTGGCCCAGGCGCTGGCCCTGCTGGGCTTTGCCAAGCTGGCCGATGCCGACCTGCACCTGACCGAGCTCGGCCGCTGCTATGTCGAGGGCGCCCACACGCTGCGCCAGCAGCTCTTCGGCCAGCAACTGCTCGCACGCGTGCCGCTGGCGGCGCATATCCGCCACAGCCTGGAGCAGGCGCCCTCAGGCGAATTGCCGCAGGAGCCCTTTCTGCAGTTGCTGCGCGAGAGCCTCGATGCGCCGGTGGCCGAACGGGTGCTGCGCACCGCCATCGAATGGGGCCGCTACGGCGAAGCCTTCGAGTACGACTTGCGCACCGGCCTCATTCAATTGCCCGAGGGCGACAGCGCCGCGGAGGCACCGGCGCCGCGCTGAAGGTCGATGGCGTTTGCGCGGCTTCACTGCGCCGGGCAACTGGCCCCGCTGCTGGCGATCAGTCCGCGCAACTGCTGCGTCGTGGCGGTGTCTTCCGGCCCGAAGGTGTTGCGGGTGAAGGTGCAGCCGTAGCTCGGCTGCGCGACCGTCGTCGGCGTCACCACGTCGTCGCCGGACGGCTTCACGCCGTCGCGCTCCCACTTGATCATCGCGTCGAAGGCCTCCACCTGTTCGGCGACGGTGAAGTCGCAGTGCGTGGCGCCGCGGATCGCCCGCTGCACCAGCCACTGGCTGTTGCCCTTGGCGGCCACGCGCTTCTGGTAGATCTGTTCCATGCTGAAGGGCACATACAGGTCGCCCAGCGTGTGCAGCGTGACGACCGGGATGTGGATGTTGCCGCTCGTCACTGGGATCCAGCGCAGCCCGTCGCGCCGCAGGCGGTTGGCCTCCGGGTCGGCCGTGAGCTTCTGCGTGGTGGCATTGAGCGTCGTGGTCGCGGCGGCGTCGTTGTCGATGGTGTACGTGAAGCGGTTGGTGTCGATCACCGGCTTGTTCAGGATGCCGTTGACCGTGCCGTCGCCGCCGAACACGCCCCACACCGCCGAGAACGAGCCGCCGTAGGCCAGGCCCAGCTCGAACAGGGGTCGTTCGCCGCCGGTCAGGTTCTTGAGCACCGACTTGTAGCGGTTGCCCAGCGCGGTGGTGGTCACGGGCGCGGTCGGGAACTGGGTGAACAGCGCGGCCGTCACCTGCGCCTGGATGTCGGCCCACTGGGTGAACGGATAGGTGGGCACGCCCGCAATCGACTGTGCCGTCACCTGGGCGCCGGCGAAGTAGTCGAACAGCTCCGTGTCGCCGAGCACCCCGCACATCGGCACGGCGCCGTTGTAGCGGACCTTGTTGTTCGCGGTGGTGTAGGCCTCGTCCTCGATGGCGGCGGCGGTGATATGGCCGCCCATCGACACGCCGGTGATGTAGATGCGGCTGGGCGGCGTCAGCGGCCGGCCGTTGTCGACCGCGATCCGGGCAAAGGCCAGCGCCAGGGCGTTGGTGTCCTCGACGCCGGCGCGCACGTCGTAGTAGTTCTTGGTGTAGCTCGACGCCGCCCAGGCGTAGCCGTTGGCAATCAGGTAGCGGCGGATCTGCGGGTTGTTGACGATGAGCGTGTTGCCGGTACCGGCATAGCCGTGCGCGTACATCACCAGCTTGCCGTTCCAGTTCTGCGGCACCTCGATGCGATAGGCCGCGCCGTTGAGCACGCCGGCCCAGCGGCTGGTCGAGGAGGGGGCGACGGTGTCGCCTGCCGCCGGTGCCAGCGCGGCAAAGGTGGTGGCGTTCGGCTCGGCGGGCACGTAGGACTTGCGGCTGTCCTGTACGCGCGTTTCCTCGGGCGCGGGCGGCGGGCTGGATCCGCCATCCCCGCCGCCGCCGCAGGCGGCGAGGGCAGCGGTGGCCACGAGGGCGAGCAGGACGGGGCGGGTGCGCATGGGTTCCATGGTGTCTCCGGATCGGTAGGTCGGGGGGGGGCGTGAACGGGGCTTCGGCACGACCGTGCTTTTGTGCATGCAGGCTAGGGCGCGAGGAAGCCTGACGCGCCAAGGGCTTACCCCAGGCCCGTATCGCCTGCGCGACAAGCTGGCGCTACAGTGACGGCATGTCTGGCTTTCGTGCCTTCACCGTCCTGTTCGTTGCGTCGACAGCGCTTTTCGCCGCCGGGGCCGGCGCGCAGGTGGTCCGTTGCGTCGATGCGGCGGGCAAGGTGCGCTACACCGACAGCGGCTGCGCGCAGGGCGATCGCCAGTCGGAGGTGGTGCTGGGCCCCGAGGCGACCCAGCCGTCGGCCGGGCCAGCGCAGGATCGTCGCCAGGAACAGCTCGACAGCGTGGCGCGCGCCCGGCAGTTGCAGCGCGAATCGGTCGAGACGGTGCAGCGCCAGTCGGCGCCGACCGGCGGCAGCGGCCTGGTGGTGATCGATCCACGCGCCGAGCAGCGTGCCCAGGCCGAACGCGACCAGGCCGAGCGCCGGCAGCGCGAGGCCCAGCTGGCCTCCGACGACGCCTGGCGCCAGGGCAACGTCGGACAGGACTATGGCGGCGGGTACTACCCCCGTCCCGTGCCACCACCGCGCGACATGCGCCCGCGCCTGCGCCAGTGCGACGCCTCGGGCTGCCGCGACAACATGGGCAACCACTACGACCCCAAGGGCAACGTCGACCGCTACGTGCAGCCCGACGGCCGCACCTGCCGGCCGGTCAACACCACCGTGGTCTGCCAATAGGCATACAGCGAACGGAGGCGGTGGATCGCCGGTGAGTCGGCTATCGTGTAACGATAGTTCACTTTTCGGGCGCCGCCTCGGCCCAGGCCCTCTGGGTCCCCGCAGCGGACGGTCTGGTCACAACGGGTGGTGGGATCATGAAAATCAAAGTCCTGACGGCGTATCCGAACGCGATCTGGGGCACGCATGCTGCGGAGTGGCTCTCGGCGGCGGCGGCGCTCGACGTGCACGGCGTGCACACGCTCACCGAGGACCCCGAGGCGGCCGACGCCATCCTCTTCATGGAGGGGCACCAGGGGGCGGACATGTTCATGGAAGAGGTGCTGTGGCATCCGTTGCGCCGCCGCTACCCCGACAAGACATTCATCTATCACGACTGGGACTACGCCTTCCCGTTGATGCAGGGTATCTATCCGTCGCTCCGCGCCGTGCACCACAAGCCGGGGGTGTCTGCGGGCGGTGTGTATCTCGCACGCATCGAAGAAAACCATCCCGTGAGCCGCGCGCGGGATTTGAACCTGCCCCAGGACCTGCTCTATTCCTTTGTCGGTGCGAACAACTGCGAGGTGCGCGATCGGATCCTGAAGACGAATATTCCCGAGACGTATGTGGCCGACACGACCCAGCGGCATGCCTGGCTTCTGAGCCCGGAGGAGCGCGCGACATATGAAGGCGAATACGCGAGCGTCTGTGTGCGCAGCCGCTTCATGCTGTCGCCGCGCGGCATCGGGCCGAGCACCTATCGCCTGTTCGAGGCGATGGAGATGGGCCGCTGCCCGGTCATCCTGTCCGACGACTGGGTTCCGCCGCCCTTCATCCCCTGGGAAAAGTTCAGCCTCCGGGTCAAGGAGAGCCAGGTGGGCGACCTCCCGCGCATCCTGGCGGACGCGCCGCATGTGGCGCTCGGGCGTGCCGCACGCGAGGCCTGGGAACAGCATATCGACCGTCCGCATGCCTTTCACCATCTCGCGGAAACCCTGCGGCTGATCCTCGCGCAGAAGGTCGCGCTGCAGGGCACGCTGCGGCCTTACCTCGACCTGCTCGCTTCGGACATGCGCAACCTGTACCTGCGAGCCCGGGCCAAGCGGGTGAAGCGGGCGCTGAAGTCCTTGCTGGCGTCGCGCCCCGCGTCCGCCGTGCCCGAGGCGGGTGGGCAGGGCGCAAAGCCTTAGCGGCCGTCGGCGGCGGTTTTTGCGCTACAACCGCAGGCTGTTCCTCCATCGCGTGCCGCGGGCACGCAGCCGGTCATGCATTCCTTCGACGTCGACGACATCGTCCGCGCCCTGCGCGATGCGCGCAACGAATGGCGCGATTCGCAGAAGCGTTCCCGCGAGCCCGTCGGGCGCGAATTTCCGTCCCGCGAGGGGCTCGCCGAGATCGTCGAGGCGCTCAAGGGCGCGTTGTTCCCGATGCGCCTGGGGCCGCCGGACCTGCGCCACGAGAGCGAAGACTTCTATGTCGGCCACACGCTCGACGCCGCGCTGCTCGGCCTGCTGACGCAGGCCAAGCTGGAACTGCGCTACGTCGGGCGCCAGCAGGCGATCGACGAGGCGGCGATCGACGCGCGCGCCACCGACGCCGTACGGGCCTTCGGCGCCTCGCTGCCGCAGATCCGCCGGCTGCTCGACAGCGACGTGCTCGCTGCCTACCAGGGCGACCCGGCCGCACGCAGCGTCGACGAGGTGCTGCTGTGCTACCCCGGCGTGCTCGCGATGATCCATCACCGCCTGGCGCACCGGCTGTACCGGCTCGACCTGCCGCTGCTGGCGCGCATCGTGGCCGAGCTGGCGCACGGCCAGACTGGCATCGACATCCACCCGGGCGCGACCATCGGCGCCGGTTTCTTCATGGACCACGGCACCGGCGTGGTGATCGGCGAAACCGCGGTGATCGGCGAACGCGTGCGGCTGTACCAGGCCGTGACCCTGGGCGCCAAGCGTTTCCCGCTCGGTGCCGACGGCCATCTGCAGAAAGGGCTGCCGCGCCACCCGATCGTCGAGGACGACGTGGTGATCTACGCCGGCGCGACCATCCTGGGCCGCGTCACGCTGGGCGCGGGCGCCACCATCGGCGGCAACGTGTGGATCACCGACGACGTGCCGCCCGGCGCCAGCGTGACCCAGGCCAGCCTGCAGAACAGGCCGTGCCCCTGACGCGGGGGTGGCAGATTTCATCTGTCACACACACGCGTCCGGCCGTATCGCCAGCGACATCGAGGCGGACCATACTGCGTGTCGTTGCCGCTTCTGCGGGCCCACCCCACACAGGACATCGCCATGAACGCCACCGTGAACCCCCTGCTCGTGCCAGACCCGGCCACCGACCACATCCTCGGACCCGCCGATGCGCGCGTCACGCTTATCGAGTACGGGGACTTCGAATGCCCGTCGTGCGCCCAGGCGGCCCCGGCGGTGAAGATCATGCGGGACCATTTCGGCCGCCAGGTGCGCTTCGTCTTTCGGCACTTCCCGCTGCGCGAGGTGCACCCGCACGCCGAACTCGCGGCGGAAGCCGCAGAAGCGGCCGGTGCGCAGGGCAAGTTCTGGCCCTTCCACGACCTGCTCTTCGCGCACCAGCACCGCCTGGGCGAGGCGCATCTGCGCGACCATGCGCAGCAGGTCGGCCTGGACATGGCGCGCTACGAGAACGAGATGCGCGACCACGTCTACCTGCAGCGCGTGCAGGAGCAGATGCAGGTGGCCGACCAGCTGCGCGTGCGCGCCACGCCGAGCTTCTATCTCAATGGCGCGTTCGTCGACGTGTCCTTCGGCCTGGCGCACCTGCAGCAGGCCATCGAGCAGGCACTGGCCAAGGGCTGATACCGATTTGCCTTCAAAGCGATAACTGCGTTGCTTCGCCTTGCCGTGCTACAGCACTGTCTGCTGCTTCGCGCCTTGTTCTCACTTTGCATGCAAATCGGTATGCGCCCGCACCCGTGCTCGTTCAGGTCGTGGCTTCGCGCGCACGCTGCGCTTCGTAGGCCTTGAGATGCACGTAGGCCGTGCGCAGCACGGACGGCACGGCCGGCGCAGGCGTCGGCGCGCGGGCCAACAGGTCGCCGATGATGTGGTCCGCCTCCACCTTGCCGCCCAGCCGCAGGTCCCGGTACATCGAAGCGGTCATCGGTGAGCCGGCCGCAGTCAGCGCACCCTGCATGCGCTGTCGTGCGGCATCGCGCAGCGGGTGGCCGTTGTGCGCCGCGATGGCGGCGCAGTCGTCCACGATGGCCAGCGCGATGTCCTGGCCGCCAGCGCTCACGATGTCGCCGACGGTTGCGCGCATCAGGCTGGTGAGGCCCGCGGTGGCGGCGATGAAGGCCCACTTCTCCCACATCTCCTGCAGGATGTCGCGGGTGGCTACCGCGTTGAAGTTGGCACCCTCGAACTGAGCCGCGATCGCCTCGACGCGGGGCGACATCGTGCCGTCACGCTCGCCGAAGGTCAGGCCGTGCAGATCGTTCAGATGCCGCACCGCGCCTTCTGCATCGAGCGTGGCCGAGATCATGCAGAGGCCGCCGAGGACCTTGTCGCTGCCGAAGCGTTCGACCAGCCGGTCGATGTGGCCCAGGCCGTTGAGCAGCGGGAGGATCGCCGTGTTCGGGCCGACTGCTGCCGCGAAGGACGCCATCGTGTCCTCGAGGTCGTAGGCCTTGCAGCCGACCAGTACCACGTCGAAGGGTTCGCCGAGCTGCTCGGACAGCCGGTGCGGCGGCGCCCCGATGTGCAGGTCGCCTGCGGGGCTGTGCACCACCAGGCCGGTGCGTGCGATCTGCGCCGCGCGCCGGGCGCGCAGCAGGAAGGTGACGTCGCGACCGGCCTCGAGCAGCCGGCCACCGAAATAACCGCCGAGCGCACCGGCGCCCACGATGAGAAAACGCATGACCCATGACTCCTGAAGATGGAAACACGATGATGCATCGATCCCTGCCTGCAGGGGGATGCACGGCCATTCGAAGCTCCTCATAATGGTTCGATCCCCCCGTTCGAATCCAAAGGAGCTTTTCATGAGTCAGTTCAAGATCGCCGTCGTCATCGGCAGCCTGCGCAAGGATTCCTTCAACCGCAAGCTCGCGCTCGCGCTGGCCCACCTGGCGCCGTCGGAGTTCACCTTCGAACACGTCGAGATCGGCGACCTGCCGCTCTACAACCAGGACGACGACGGCAACCAGGCGCCGGCTGTCAAGCGGCTCAAGTCGGAGATCGCCGCGGCGCAGGGCCTGCTCTTCATCACGCCGGAATACAACCGCTCGTTCCCGGGCGTGCTCAAGAACGCCATCGACCATGCGTCGCGGCCCTACGGCCAGAGCGTCTGGGGCGGCAAGCCGGCCGGGGTGATCGGCGTGTCGGTCGGTGCCATCGGCACGGCACTGGCGCAGCAGCATCTGCGCAATGTGCTGGCCTACCTGGACGTGCCGACGCTCGGCCAGCCCGAGGCCTTCATCCAGAACAAGGAAGGCCTGTTCGACGACAAGGGCCATGTGTCGGAAGCCAGCCGGCAGTTCCTGCAGAGCTGGGTGGACAAGTACGTGGCCTGGGTGAAGACGCACAACGCGGCCTGACCGTCGTTTGGCGTCAGGAGCCGGCTGACACGCGCAGGGGCCCGATCACGACACTCCGGGCCGCCTGGCGACGCGACACTGCGTGTCGTCCTTCTACCGGAGCTGCCCGATGACACAGGCCACCCCCGACACATCGCCCACGGCCCACCAAGGCGAGGCCGAGCCCGCGCTGCACCGCGTGATGGGGCCCTGGTTGCTGCTGCTCTTCATCGTCGGCGACATCCTCGGAACCGGCATCTACGCCCTGACCGGGCAGGTGGCCAAGCAGGTCGGTGGCGTCGTGTGGTTGCCCTTCCTCGTGGCGTTCGCGGTCGCGCTGGTCACGGCCTTCAGCTATCTGGAACTGGTGACCAAGTACCCGCGTGCGGCCGGCGCGGCGCTGTACACGCACAAGGCCTTCGGCATCCACTTCATCACCTTCATCGTGGCCTTCGCGGTGATGTGCTCGGGCATCACCTCGGCGTCGACGGCGTCGCGCGCCTTTGCGGCGAACTTCTCGGGGGCGTTCGGCTTGGACCTGGGCGCGGGTGGCTGGGGGATCACCGGTGTCGCCCTGCTGTTCATGGCGGTGGTCGCCATCGTCAACTTCCGTGGCGTCGGCGAGAGCGTCAAGGCCAACGTGGTCCTGACCTGTGTGGAGTTGACCGGCCTCCTGATCATCATTTGCATCGGCGCCTGGGCGATCGGTTCGGGGCAGGGCGACGTCTCGCGCATCACGCAGTTCAAGGCGTCGCCCGAGGGCGGCGGTGCCTTCTGGTCGGTGATCGCCGCGACCACGCTGGCCTTCTTCGCCATGGTCGGCTTCGAGGACTCGGTCAACATGGCCGAGGAGTGCAAGGACCCGTCGCGCATCTTTCCGAAGGTGCTGCTGGCGGGCCTGGCCATCACGGGCGTCATCTATGTGCTGGTGTCGATCTCGGCCATCACGCTGGTGTCGCCGGAGGACCTGGGCGAGGGCGAGACGCCGTTGCTGAAGGTGGTGCAGGCGGGCGCGCCGAACTTCCCGGTGTGGATCTTCGGCTTCATCACGATGTTCGCGGTGGCCAACAGCGCGCTCATCAACATGCTGATGGCGAGCCGCCTGGTCTACGGCATGAGCCGCGAGAAAGTGCTGCCCGACGCACTGGGCAAGGTGCATGCGAAGCGGCGCACGCCCTACGTCGCGATCGGCTTCACCACCTTGCTGGCCTTCGGCCTGATCGGCTTCGTCGGTGGCGTGCCCGCGCTGGGCGGCACGACGGCGCTGCTGTTGCTGTGCGTGTTCACGATCGTGAACGTCGCGGTGCTGGTGCTGCGGCGTGAGAAGGTCGCGCACAAGCACTTCCGCACGCCCACCCTCCTGCCGGTGGTGGGCGCGCTGTCATGCGCGTTCCTGGTGGGACCCTGGACGGGCCGCGCGATGGTGCAGTACCAGATCGCGGCGGTGCTGCTGGCCATCGGCGTCGTGCTGTGGGGGGTGACCGTGCTGGTCAACCGCCACAGCCGGCGGCCAGGCGCTCAGGCCGCGAGCGTAGCGACGCCCTGATTCGCGGCTTCGGCGCTGGCGGTGCGAATCTCGGCGCGGGCCGATTCGATCGCCGCTGCCTTGGCTGCTTCGCCCATGGCCAGGCCTTCGGCACGCACGATGCGCACGTCGGTGATGCCGAAGAAGCCGAACACCACCTTGAGGTAGCTTTCCTGGTGCTCCATGGCCCGGCCGCCTTCGCTGGTCGAGTACAGGCCACCGCGCGTCGACGCGACGATGACCGTCTTGCCGCCGGCCAGGCCCACGGGGCCTTTCTCGGTGTACTTGAAGGTGCGGCCCACCTGCGCCAGGCGGTCGATCCAGGCCTTGAGCTGGCTGGGCACCGAGAAGTTGTAGAGCGGGGCGCCGACCACGATGACATCGGAGGCGAGGAACTGGCTGACCAGCTTCTCGGAGACGGCGTTCTCGCGCTTCTGCGCTTCGGTCGGCTCGGCCACGGCGACCTTGATGCCCAGGGCATTGGCGTCGAAGTGGTTGGGCGTGTCCACCGCCAGGTCGAGGTGCTCGACGGTGGTGTCGGGGTGGACGCGACGCCATTCGGCCACGATTTCGGCGGTCAGTTGGCGGGAGACGGAGTTGGTGCCCAGCACGCTGGAATCGACTTGCAGCAGTTTCATGATCGTTCGCTCACTTTCGGTTGGAAGCATCGGCGGGGATGGCCGGCATGGAGACAATTCTATTTTTGGGGTGAGTGGGCGATAAGTAGCCATATTCGCGTCAGATCGTTCTTGATTTGGGACAATCCGGACATGCAAGACCTCAATGACATGGTGTTCTTCGCCGAAGTGGCGGAGCGGGGCGGCTTCACCGCCGCCAGCAAGGCGCTGGGTATTCCCAAGTCGCGCCTGTCGCGACGAGTCGCCGATCTGGAAGCGGTGCTCGGCGTGCAGCTGCTGCAGCGCAGCACGCGTCGGCTGTCGCTCACGTCGGCCGGTGAGGTGTACCTGCGGCACTGCGTGGAGATGCGCGATGCGGCGCAGGCGGCGGCGGAGGCTGTCTCCCAGGTGCAGACCGAGCCCCGCGGCACGGTGCGCATCAGCTGTCCGGTCACGCTCGCGCAGGCCAGCGTCGGGCCGCTGCTGCCGGTGTTCATGCGCCGCTACCCTCTGGTGCGAGTCGAGATGCGGGTGATGAACCGGCCGGTCGATCCGGTGGAAGACGGCGTCGACCTGGCGCTGCGCGTGCGCGCGGTGATCGAAGACAGCGCGACGCTCTCGGCGCGTCGCTTCGGCATCAGCCGGGGCTTGCTGGTGATCAGCGCCGAGCGCATGGCGCACCAGGGACAGCTCAAGGGGCCGGAGGACCTGATGCGCATCGATACCGTGGCGATGGCGGCCGGCGACGGGCGAGCGGTCATGCCGCTCAATGGACCGGACGGCAAGCTGCACCAGGTGCCGCACCAGCCCCGCTACGTGGCCGACGACCTGCTGGCGCTCAAATCCGCCATCGTGCAGGGCGTCGGCGCCGGCATGCTGCCCGACTACATGTGCCGCCGCGAGATTCGGAGTGGCGAACTGGTCGAACTGCTGCCGGGCTGGACGCCGCCGGCCGGCATCGTGCACGCCATGTTCGCGCCGCGCCGCGCCCAGGTGCCGGCGGTGCGGCACCTCATCGACTTCCTGTCGGCGCATCTCGACGGTGACGAGCCCCATGCGGCGGCCCCCTGCGAAGAACCGTGTCCGGCCGAACCCCTTATTCCCGAATCGCGATAAACAAACAAGCAGATATTCGTTTGTTATCCGAGCGAGGGTTCGCACAATCGGCGCTCCAACCCCAGGAGCAACGACCATGGCCACCCTTCGACTCGGCGACACCGCCCCCGATTTCCAGCAGGATTCCAGCGACGGCCCCATCAGCTTCCATGCCTGGGCCGGCGATTCGTGGGTGGTGCTGTTCTCGCACCCGGCCGATTTCACGCCCGTCTGCACCACCGAACTGGGCAAGACGGCGGCGCTGGCCACCGAGTTCGCCAAGCGCGGCGTGAAGCCGATCGCGGTGAGCGTCGACCCGGTGGGCAAGCACAAGGAATGGATCGCCGACATCAACGAGACGCAGAACACCACGGTCAACTTCCCGATCCTGGCCGACGCCGACCGCACCGTGGCGAACCTGTACGACATGATCCACCCGAACGCGTCGACCACGGCCACCGTGCGCAGCGTGTTCATCATCGACCCGAAGCACGTCATCCGCACCACGTTGACGTACCCGGCCAGCACCGGCCGCAACTTCGACGAGATCCTGCGCGTCATCGATTCGCTGCAGCTCACCGACAGCCACAAGGTCGCGACGCCGGCCAACTGGAAGGACGGCGACGACGTCGTCATCATCCCGAGCATCCAGGATCCGGCCGAACTGGCGGAGCGCTTCCCCAAAGGCTTCAAGGCTGTGCGACCGTACCTGCGCGTCACGCCGCAACCGAACAAGTGACCTTTCGCGTCGTCATCGTTCCGGGTTGGCGCGATTCGGGCCCAGGCCACTGGCAGAGCCTGTGGGCCGAGGGCCTGGACGGTGCCGTGCGCGTCGAGCAGGACGACTGGGTGTCGCCGCGGCGCGCCTCCTGGGTGAAGGCAATCGGCGACCTGATCCTGGCGCAGGACGCACCGGTGGTCGTGGCCGCGCACAGCCTGGGTTGCATCGCGACGACGCACCTGCCGCCCGAGGTGACCGAACGCATAGCCGGTGCCTTGCTGGTAGCGCCGGCCGACCCCGAGCGCCGCGCCGCCCTCAACGATTTCGCGCCCGTGCCCTATGCCGCGCTGCCGTACCGCAGCGTGGTGGTGGCGAGCAGCAACGACCCCTTCTGCCCCGTGCGCCTGGCCGGCGCCTATGCCCGCGCCTGGGGCAGCGAATTCGTCCGCATGCAGAATGCGGGCCACATCAATGTCGACTCCGGACACGGCGACTGGCCCCTGGGCCTGGCGCTGCTGCAGTCGCTGACCGAAACGCCGAGCCAGCTGCTGGCCGGCCACAACGCTTCCGACAACCTGGCCACCCTATGACTTCTAGAATCAAGACGATCCTCGCCGCCGTGGTCTTCGCCGCGGCCGCTTCCGGCGCCATCGCCCAGACCACGACGTTGCTCAACGCCTCGTACGACGTGGCCCGTGAGTTCTACAAGGACATCAACCCGGCGTTCATCGCCAGCTACAAGAAGGCGACCGGCAAGGACGTGAAGATCGACCAGGCCCACGGCGGCTCCAGCGCCCAGGCGCGCGCGGTGGCCGACGGCCTCGACGCCGACGTGGTGACGATGAACACCACCACCGACGTCGACTTCCTCGCCGGCATCGGCGTGGTCGCCAAGGACTGGCAGAAGCGCTTCCCCGACAACGCATCGCCGACCACGTCGACCATGCTGTTCCTGGTGCGCAACGGCAACCCCAAGGGCATCAAGGACTGGGAAGACCTGACCAAGCCGGGCGTGCAGGTGATCGTCGTCAACCCCAAGACCGGCGGCAACGGCCGCTACGCCTACCTGGCTGCCTGGGGCTACGTGAAGAAGAAGGGCGGCACCGACGCCCAAGCCGCCGAGTTCGTCGGCAAGCTGTTCAAGAACGTGCCGGTGCTGGGCAAGGGCGGCCGCGACGCGACCACCATCTTCCTGCAACGCAACATCGGCGACGTGCTGATCACTTTCGAATCCGAAGTGCTGTCGATCGACCGCGAATTCGGCGCCGGCAAGGTCGATGCCGTGTACCCGTCGATCAGCGTGCTGGCCGAGAACCCGGTCGCCATCGTCGAGCGCACCGTCGCCAAGAAGGGCACCGCCGACGTGGCCAAGGCCTACCTCGACTTCCTGTACTCGGAAGAGGGCCAGGAGATCGCCGCCAAGCATGCGCTGCGCCCGCGTTCGCCGGCCGTGCTGAAGAAGTACGCCGCCACCTTCAAGCCGGTGCAACTGTTCACCGTGGCCGAACTCTTCGGCAGCCTGGGCGAAGCGCAGAAGGTGCACTTCAACGACGGCGGCCAGTTCGACAAGCTCTACACGCCCGGCACCAAGTGAACGCCCTGGTTCGGCTCCGGAGCGCCGCGCGATGAGCGGCGCCCCCTCGTCGGCGCTGTCGTCCGCGGCAGCGCCGGTTTCGCGTGCGCGTGGCACCCGGCGCGTGCTGCCGGGTTTCAATCTGACGCTCGGCTACACGGTCTTCTACCTCTGCCTGATCGTGCTGATTCCGCTGTCGGCACTGGTCTTCAAGACCTTCACGCTGACCTGGGACCAGTTCTGGGTGGCCGTCACCGCGCCGCGGGTGATGGCGTCGTACCGGCTGACCTTCGGTGCGTCGTTCATCGCGGCGCTGGTCAACCTCGTGTTTGGCCTGCTGGTGGCCTGGGTGCTGGTGCGCTACAAGTTCCCGGGCAAGAAGATCGTCGATGCGCTGGTCGACCTGCCGTTTGCGCTGCCCACGGCCGTGGCCGGCATCTCGCTGACCGCGCTGCTGGCCGGCAACGGCTGGATCGGCCAGTACCTCGAGCCGCACGGCATCAAGCTGGCGTTCACGCCGGCGGGCATCGTGATCGCGCTGATCTTCATCGGCCTGCCTTTCGTGGTGCGCACGGTGCAGCCGGTGCTGGAAGACACCGAGAAGGAACTGGAAGAAGCCGCGACCTCGCTCGGTGCGACCCGGCTGCAGACCTTCACCCGCGTGATCCTGCCTTCCATCCTGCCGGCGCTGCTCACGGGCTTCGCCATGGCCTTCGCGCGCGCGGTGGGCGAGTACGGCTCGGTCATCTTCATCGCCGGCAACATGCCGATGATCTCGGAAATCACGCCGCTCATCATCATCGGCAAGCTGGAACAGTACGACTACGCCGGCGCCACCGCGGTGGCGCTGGTGATGCTGGTGATCTCGTTCCTGCTGCTATTGGTGATTAACGCATTGCAAGGCTGGCAGCGCCGGCGATCGGCGACCTGACATGAGTGCTCCGAAAAAAGTGATTCGCCGCGCACGCGCCGGTACCACCGAAGCGCCCTGGGTCCGCTGGACCCTGATCGGGCTCGCGCTGCTCTTCATGTTCCTGTTCCTCGTGCTGCCGCTGGCTGCGGTGGCGACCGAGGCGCTGCGCAAGGGCTTCGGCGCGTACGTCGAGGCGCTGAAGGAACCCGACGCCTGGAGCGCGATCCGCCTCACGCTGATCACCGCGGCCATCGCCGTGCCGCTGAACCTCGTCTTCGGTGTGGCCGCGGCCTGGGCCATCGCCAAGTACGAGTTCCGCGGCAAGGCCG
Source organism: Variovorax sp. J2L1-78 (assembly GCF_030317205.1). NCBI lineage: Bacteria > Pseudomonadati > Pseudomonadota > Betaproteobacteria > Burkholderiales > Comamonadaceae > Variovorax > Variovorax arabinosiphilus. Next base: position 360,195 of record NZ_JASZYB010000001.1, read on the forward strand.
TGCTCACCACGCTGGTCGACCTGCCGTTCGCGGTGTCGCCCGTGGTGGCCGGCCTGATCTACGTGCTGGTCTTCGGTGCACAGGGCTGGCTCGGCCCCTGGCTCGCGGCACACGATGTGAAGATCATCTTCGCCGTGCCCGGCATCGTGCTGGCCACCGTCTTCGTGACCTTCCCCTTCATCGCGCGCGAACTGATTCCGCTGATGCAGGCACAGGGTACCGACGAGGAGCAGGCGGCCATCGTGCTCGGCGCCACCGGCTGGCAGACCTTCTGGCGCGTGACGCTGCCCAACATCAAGTGGGGCCTGCTGTACGGCGTGATCCTGTGCAATGCGCGCGCCATGGGCGAGTTCGGTGCGGTGTCCGTGGTGTCGGGCCACATCCGCGGTCAGACCAACACCATGCCGCTGCACGTCGAGGTGCTCTACAACGAGTACCAGTCGGTCGCGGCCTTCGCCGTCGCGTCACTGCTGGCCATCCTGGCGCTGGTCACGCTGGTCATCAAGTCGGTGATCGAGTGGCGCCACGAGCGCGAGATGAAGGCCATTGCCGAGCTGCCCCCCGAGCGCCCGCAGGCCGCCTAAAAGAGAACACCATGAGCATCGAAATCCGCAACGTCAGCAAGCAGTTCGGCGACTTCCGCGCGTTGAACGACGTCAACCTCGACATCGCCTCCGGCGAGCTGGTCGCACTGCTCGGCCCTTCGGGCTGCGGCAAGACCACGCTGCTGCGCATCATCGCGGGGCTGGAAACGGCCGACGCCGGCAGCATCCTGTTCTCGGGCGAGGACACCACCGACGTGCACGTGCGCGAGCGCCAGGTCGGCTTCGTGTTCCAGCACTACGCGCTGTTCCGCCACATGACCGTCTTCGAGAACGTCGCCTTCGGCCTGCGCGTGAAACCGCGGCGCGAGCGCCCCTCGGAGGCGCAGATCAAGCAGAAGGTCACCGATCTGCTCAAGCTGGTGCAGCTCGACTGGCTGGCCGACCGTTACCCCTCGCAGCTCTCGGGTGGCCAGCGCCAGCGCATCGCGCTGGCCCGCGCGCTCGCGGTGGAGCCGAAGGTGCTGCTGCTCGACGAGCCGTTCGGCGCATTGGATGCGAAGGTGCGCAAGGAGCTGCGCCGCTGGCTGCGCCGCCTACACGACGAGCTGCACGTCACCTCGATCTTCGTGACGCACGACCAGGAAGAGGCACTCGAGGTGGCCGACCGCGTGGTGGTCATCAACAAGGGCAGGATCGAGCAGGTCGGCTCGCCGCAGGAGGTCTGGGACCACCCGGCCAGCCCCTTCGTCTACGGCTTCCTGGGCGACGTGAACCTGTTCCACGGCCGCGCGCACGAGGGCGAGGTGCAGCTTGAAGGCATCCGCCTGCAGGCGCCCGAGCACAGCGGCGTGCAGGACAGCAAGGCGCTCGCGTATGTGCGGCCGCACGACATCGAGATTCAGCCCTATGCCGCTGGCGCCCGGACGGGCGATGCCTCGCGCGGCCTGGTCGCAAAGATTTCTCGCGCGATCGTCGTCGGACCCATCGCGCGGCTGGAACTCGAACCCGTCGAAACGAGTCCTGATAATCCTGCATCCGGAGCCATCATCGAAGCGCAACTCCCTGCGCAACAGTTCCGGGACCTGGGCCTCGCCGAGGGCGACACCGTCGTCGCCACGCCGCGCAAGGCCCGGGTGTTTGTAGAGGATTGGGTGTCTCCTTGATCGACTGGTATTTCGGCGCACCGCGCCGCGCGTTCGCGCTGATCTGCCTGGCCTGCGTGGCCATGCTGGCCTTCGGCATGTACCTCCAGCATGTGGTCGGCCTCGAGCCGTGCCCGATGTGCATCGTGCAGCGCTACGCGCTCGTCCTGGTGGCGGTGATCACCGGGCTGACCGCCCTGGCACGCGGGCGGGGGCTGCAGGCCACCGGCGCCGCACTGGCACTGATCGTGGCCATCGGCGGCGCCTACACCGCGGCCCGCCAGAGCTGGCTGCAGTGGTACCCGCCGGAATTCGGTTCCTGCGGGCGCGACATCTACGGGATGATCGAGACCTTTCCACTGCAGCGGGCGATCCCGATGATCTTCCGCGGCAGCGGCGACTGCACCAAGATCGACTGGACCTTCCTGGGGTTGTCGATCGCGAACTGGTCCTTCCTGTGCTTCGTGGCGTTCGCGGTGCTGTTGCTGGTGCTGCTGGTCAAGCGCCCGCCACGCGCCTGAGCGCGCTCGGCGCTCAGGCGCCGATGAAATCGGGGATCAGCGCTGCGACCGCAGCGAGTGCGGCGTCCCGTTGCGCGAGTGGGGCGGTCGTCTGCGTGAGGTAGGCCGACACCAGGATCGGCCGCCGTCCCGGTGGCCAGACGATGGCCACGTCGTTGTTGGTGCCGAAGGCGCCGCCGCCCGTCTTGTCGCCCGCCTGCCAACCGGCAGGAAGGCCCGCGCGGATCTTCTGTCCACCCGTCTTGTTGGCGATCAGCCAATCCCGCAGCTGCACGCGCGAACCGGGCTTGAGTGCGTCGCCAAGCACCAGCTTGCGCACGAGGCCGAGCATGGCGGCCGGCGTCGTCGTGTCGCGCGGGTCGCCGGCGATCGCTTCGTTCAGGCCGGGCTCGTTGCGGTCGAGCCGGGTCACGGGGTCGCCCAGTGCGCGCAGGTAGGCGGTGAGGGCGGCTGGCCCGCCGAAGCTGGTCAGCATGAGGTTGGCGGCGGCGTTGTCGCTCTGCGTGAGCGTCGCTTCGCACAGAGCGCCCATCGTCATCGTGCCGCCGACATTCGGCTCGGTCGCGGGGGAGTGAGGAAGGATCACTGCGCGCTCGATGGCGATCGGCCGGTCGAGCCGTTCCTGGCCTTGGTCGACCCGCTGGAGCACCATCGCCGCGGCCAGCAGCTTGAAGGTGCTGCACATCGGGAAGCGCTCGCCGGCGCGGTGGACCAGGCGCCGTCCGGTGGCGGTGTCCAGGATGCAGACGCCCAGGCGCCCGCCGCTGTCTGCCTCGATGCGATTGAGCTTGGCCTGCGCGACTTTCGCGCGGAAGGGCTTGAGGGCCGGATCGGTCGCAGCCAAAGCGGGGACACCGGCGGCGGCGGCCGACCCCGCCAGCAGAAACGCGCGCCGCTGCATGCTCAAAGCGGCAGCGTGTCGAAGGCCGCGTAGGCCGTGCCCAGCCAGGTCTTCACGCGCTGGCGCTCGAGCAGACCGAGGGCATGCGGGCCTTCGCGGTCGTTGACGGCCTTCCAGAAGCTGCTGTTCTGCGCATCGATCTTGCGCATGCTGGCATCGTGCAGGCGCGGCAGCGCGATCACGCGTGCGCCGTGGGCGACCGCCTTCTGCAGCGATTGCGAACCGAGCAGCATGCCGAAGTCGCTACCGCGGCCGTAGTTCTGCACCACGATGTAGTTGGGGCGGTCGCCGAAGGTGTCGATCAGCGTGCCCAGCAGGTCGGTGGAATCCTTGCCGTCGTCCAGCACGTGCCAGAAGTTGACCGCCACGCCGAGTTCGGCGAACACGTCGAACAGGTCCGATTCCTTGATCCAGCGCGACAGCGGCGCCAGCGTCTGCGCCGCCAGGTCGACGATCACGCTCTGCTGCGGGTTGTGCTCGAAGCCGTTGACCACCTTGTCGAGGCCCTCGAAGCTGTCGACCACCACCGGCGAGGCGAAGCCTTCGTAGAAGCGCGTGAAGGAGCTGTGCGAACGGTCGGTGTCGAAGCCGGTGAAGGGCTTGCTGTGGTCGATGAAGTACTGCGCCAGCACCCGCGACGTGACCGACTTGCCGACGCCACCTTTTTCGCCGCCGATGAAATTGATGGAGCTCATGAGTTGTGCCTGGGTAGGAGGGAGTGGAGGGGAAGCCGAAGGGTGCGAAGCATTTTAGGTGCCACGTTGCGGCGCCTGGCGATCACCGCTCAGGGCTTCGTCAGCGACAGGAAGGGCCCCAGGCTGCCCATGATCCAGCCCTGGGCGAAATCGAGCGCGGCGCGGCGGTACTTCTCGTCGGCCTGGGCGGCCAGCAGGTCGAGCCGCGCCACGATCTTCGAAAGCTCGCGGTCGACCACCAGGTTGCGCCCGCGCTCGCTGATCTCGGTGGCCAGCAGCAGCGGCTGGCCGTCGGCGCCGGTCTTCGAGCCGATCAGCCACAGCGAGATCTCGATGTTGCGTGCCGCCCGGAAGCTGTTCTCGGCGTTCACGCCGTCGACCATCGTCTGCTCCCAGGTGTTGCCGTTGGCTTCCTTGAGCATCGTGGCCCAGCCGTAGACCAGGGCGGCGATGCGGTCGCCGGCGTAGGCGGGCTCGAAGGCCAGGCGCACCGCATCGATGCCGCTCTTGCCGCCCAGGGGCGGCAGCGGCGTGCCCTGCATGACCGCGTCCCAGGTCCGCTGGATGGCATCGTCGACATTGGACGAACCCTTGCGCCACTCGCGCGGGTTGCGCCGGTACAGCGAGAGCTGCACACGGCGGATCGACTGCAGGTTGTCGCGCAGCGCCAGGTTGGCGATGCGGTTGGCGCTGGACTGCATCCATTCGCGGCTGTCGTAGCCTTCGGCGCGTTCGGTGGAGCGGGTGGCGGCGCAGCCGGCCAGGCCGAGTGCCGCGGCGGCGACCCCGGCCAGCACCGCGCGACGACCCGTGAAAAATGAGCGGCCCTCGACGGGCGGCAGGGGTAATGCGCGCATGGCCCGCACGTTATCATCGAGCGCTCGGGCGGCAGCCGGCGGGCTGTGCGAAATTCCTTACAAATCAATACCTTGGCCTCAGAGCCAAGACGGAACGACCCCTCGTGCGTCTCAATTCCATCAAGCTTTCCGGCTTCAAGTCGTTCGCCGAACCCACCAACTTCCTGCTGCCGGGCCAACTGGTCGGCGTGGTGGGACCCAACGGCTGCGGCAAGTCGAACATCATGGATGCGGTGCGCTGGGTGCTGGGCGAATCGCGTGCCTCCGAGTTGCGCGGCGAGTCGATGCAGGACGTGATCTTCAACGGCACGACCACCCGCAAGCAGGCCAGCCGATCCAGCGTCGAGCTGGTGTTCGACAACGCCGACCATCGCGCCGGCGGCCAGTGGTCGCAGTTCACCGAGATCGCGGTGCGCCGCGTGCTCACGCGCGACGGCACCAGCAGCTACTACATCAACAACCAGCCGGTGCGCCGCCGCGACGTGCAGGACGTGTTCCTGGGCACCGGGCTCGGCCCGCGCGCCTACGCCATCATCGGCCAGGGCACGATCAGCCGGATCATCGAATCCAAGCCCGAGGAACTGCGCCTGTTCCTCGAGGAAGCCGCGGGCGTCTCCAAGTACAAGGAACGCCGCCGGGAGACCGAGAACCGCCTGGGCGACACGCGCGAAAACCTCACGCGCGTCGAAGACATCCTGCGTGAACTCAACGCCAACCTCGAGCGCCTGGAGAAGCAGGCCGAGGTGGCGAAGCGCTACAACACGCTCACGGCGGATGCCACGCGCAAGCAGCATCAGCTGTGGTTCTTGAAGCGCAGCGAGAGCGAGGCCGACCAGGCCAAGATCAAGGCCGATGCCGACAAGGCACTGAACGACCTCGAGTCGCGCACCGCCGACCTGCGTCGCATCGAATCCGAGCTGGAAACGGTCCGCCAGGCGCACTACGCGGCCGGCGACCAGGTCAACCAGGCGCAGGGTAAGCTCTACGAAGCCAGCGCCGAGGTCGGCCGGCTCGAAGGCGAGATCCGCTTCGTGGTCGAAGGCCGCCAACGCGTCGAGCAACGGCTGATCCAGTTGCGCGAGCAGATCGGGCAGTGGAGCGGCCGCAAGGAAGACGCCGAGGCCGAGATCGAGACGCTGGCCGGGCAGGGCGTTGATGCCGAGGAGCAGGCCGAACTGCTGGCCGCGCAGCTGGAAGAACACGACGCGCGCCTGCCCGAACTGGAAGACGCGCAGCAGCGTGCGCAGAACGAAGCCAATGCGCAGCGCACGAGCGTGTCGCAGGTGCAGCAGCAGATTCAGGTGCTGGCCGCCGACCAGCGCAACATCGAAGAGCAGAGCCGCCAGCTGACGATGCGCAGCGAACGCCTGCGCGCCGACAAGCAGGCGCTGGCCGCGCCCGACGAGGCGAAGCTGCAGGACCTGCAGTTCCAGTTCTCCGCGGCGCAAGAGGCCGCCGCCGAAGCCGACGCCCGCCTGCAGGATCTGCAGGAATCGGTGCCGCAGCTCGACGACGATCGCCGCACCCGGCAGCAGACCGTGAACGCCGAGGGCGCCCGCCATGCCGAGCTGTCGGCACGCCTCGAAGCGCTCAAGGCGCTGCAGGAGAAGGTCAAGACCGACGGCAAGCTCGCGCCCTGGTTGGCCAAGCATGGCCTCGACGGGCTGCAGGGGCTGTGGAGCCGCATCCACATCGAGCAGGGCTGGGAGAACGCGCTCGAATCGGCGCTGCGCGAACGCCTGGGCGCGCTCGAGGTGTCGCGCCTGGACATGGTCCGCGCCTTCGGCAACGATGCGCCGCCGGCCAAGCTGGCCTTCTACAACCCGCCGTCGGCGGGCGCGCCGGAGGGCAGCGCCACGCTGCCGCGCCTGTCGGACCTGTTGCGCCTGAACGATGCCGGCCTGCAGGCCTTGCTGGTCGACTGGCTGCACGGCTGCTACACCGCGCCCAGCTTCGAAGAGGCACTGGCGCAGCGCGAGAAGCTGCAGCCCGGCGAAGCCATCTTCGTCCAGAGCGGCCATGCCGTCACGACGCACAGCGTGAGCTTCTACGCGCAGGATTCGGAGCAGGCCGGCCTGCTCGCACGCCAGCAGGAGATGGAAAACCTGGAGCGCCAGTTACGCGCCCAGACGCTGATCAGCGACGAGGCGCGGACGGCGCTGGTGCGCGCCGAAGCGGCCTACGCCGACGCGGCGCAGCGCCTGGTCAGCGTGCGTCGCGAAGCCGCCGACACGCAGTCGCGCGCGCACGAGCTGCAGGTCGAGACGCTGCGCCTCACGCAACTGGCCGAGCAGACCCGCGCCCGCAGCGAACAGCTGGCGGCCGACCTCGGCGAGGTCGACGCCCAGCTCGAGGAACTGCAGGAACGCCGCATCGCCGCCGACGGCCGTTTCGAAGAACTCGACATGCAGCTGGCCGATGCACAGGAGCGGCATGCGCAGCTGGACGAGCGCGTGATCGAGGCCGGCCGCGCGCTGGCCGCGAGCCGCGACCAGCACCGCAGCCTGGAACGCCAGGCGCAGGAAGCCACGTTCACCCGGCGCAGCGTCGAGGCGCGTCGCGGCGAACTGAGCCGCGCGATCGAGACGGCGGCGCAGCAGACGGTGTCGCTGGCCGACGAGCAGGAGCGTGCGCAGGCCGAGCTCGGCCGCCTGTCCGACGCCGCGGCGCAGGCCGGGCTGCAGGACGCGCTGTCGCTCAAGCTCGAGCGCGAGACGTCGTTGGGCGCTGCGCGCAGCCAGTACGACGACCTCACGATGAAGCTGCGCGCCAGCGACGAACGCCGTCTGCAGCTGGAGCGCGAGCTCGACCCGCTGCGCCAGCGCATCACCGAATTCCAGCTGAAGGAACAGGCTGCGCGCTTGGGCGTCGAGCAGTATTCGACGCTGCTGGCCGACGCGCAGGCCGACCTCGAGGCGGTCGCCGCGTCGATCGAGACCGACAAGGTGCGGCTGGTCGGTCTTCAGAGCGAGATCGAGCGCATCCACCGCGAGGTCGCGGCGCTGGGTGCGGTCAACCTGGCCGCGCTGGAAGAGCTGGCAACCGCCAGCGAGCGCAAGACCTTCCTCGACGCGCAGTCGGCCGACCTGAACGAAGCCATCAACACGCTGGAAGACGCCATCCGCAAGATCGACGGCGAGACCCGCGAGCTGCTCGGCGGCACCTTCAAGATCGTCAACGAGCACTTCAGTCGCATGTTCCCCGAGCTGTTCGGCGGCGGCAACGCGCGCCTGGTGATGACCGGCGATGAAATCCTCGACGCCGGCGTGCAGGTGCTGGCGCAACCGCCGGGCAAGAAGAACCAGACCATCCACCTGCTGTCCGGCGGCGAGAAGGCGCTGACGGCCATCGCGCTGGTCTTCGCGATCTTCCAGCTCAACCCCGCGCCCTTCTGCCTGCTGGACGAAGTGGACGCGCCGCTGGACGACGCCAACACCGAGCGCTACGCCAAGCTGGTGTCCGCCATGAGCAAGAGCACCCAGTTCCTCTTCATCAGCCACAACAAGATCGCGATGGAGATGGCCGAACAGCTCATCGGCGTGACCATGCAGGAGCAGGGCGTCTCGCGCATCGTGGCGGTGGACATGGAATCCGCCGTGTCGATGGTCGAAGCATGAGCAGCCTCACCATCGCCCTGGCCGTCCTCGGCGGCCTCTTCCTCGCCGCCGTGGTGGGCTACGACACCTGGATGTCGCGCCGCAATGCGCCGCGCCAGCCCGACGCGCCACCGCCCACCGGCTTCGACGAGCTGCCGCCCACACGGTCGGACGAAGAGCCGGTGCTGCATGTCGAACCGCACCCCACGCCCGGCAACGAGCGGCACGAGCCGCTGTTCGACCCCGACCTGCCGGCGCCCAGCGCCCTGCCGATCCCGATGGCCGATCGACGCGGCGGGCTGGACCCGCTGATCGACGTCATCGCGCCGGTGTCGCTCGACGGCCTGGTGTCGGGCGATGCTGCCATCGCCGCCATGCCCGCCACCCGGCGCGCCGGCAGCAAGCCGGTGGCCATCGAGGGCCTGAACGAACACAACGGCGAATGGGAGCCCCCGGTGGCCGGCCAGCGCTACGGCGCCTTCCAGGTGGGCGTGCAGCTGGCCAACCGCACCGGCGCGCTCAACGAGATCGAGTATTCCGAGTTCGTGGTGAAGGCGCAGGCCTTCGCCGACGCGGTGGGTGGTGCACCGGAGTTTCCCGAGATGCTCGACGAAGTGGCGCGTGCGCGCGAGCTCGACCAGTTCGCGAGCGCGCACGACGCGCAACTCGCCTTCGTGCTGCGCGCACGGCACGCGGCCTGGAGCCCCGGCTATGTGCAGCAGAACGCGGCGCGGCTGGGCTTCGTCGCCGGGATGATCCCGGGCCGGATGGTGCTGCCGGCGGCCGAAGCGGGCCTGCCGCCGATCACCGGCCTGTCCTTCGACACCCAGGCGGCGCTGGCGGACGACCCGGCGCAGTCGGCCATCCGCGAGCTGACCCTGAGCCTCGACGTGCCGCAGGTCGACCGCGGCGAGCGGCCCTTTGCGCGCATGCGCGAAGCCGCTGCCACACTGGCCCGCGAGATGGATGGCGTGGTGACCGACAGCGACGGCCAGCTGCTGCGCGAGGACACCATGGACGCCATCGGCGCCGACCTCGAGCAGCTCTACGACACGCTGGATTCGCGCGACCTGGCGGCAGGGTCGCACCTGGCGCGGCGCCTGTTCAGCTGACTCATTTTTCTGGAGACACCGCCATGACGACGCGTGAAGACGCGGCGCGCGAGGCCGCCGCATTGAGCGAGCAGCTGCGCCACCACGCCCATCTCTATTACGTGCTGGATGCGCCCGCGCTGCCCGACGCCGAATACGACAAGCTGTTCCAGCGCCTGCAGGCCCTCGAGGCCGAGTACCCTGAACTGCGCACCGCCGATTCGCCCACGCAGCGCGTGGGTGGCCAGGTGCTCGACGGTTTCGCCAAGGTGCGGCACCGGGTGCCGATGCTGTCGATCCGTACCGAGACCGACATCACCCCCGCCGGTGCGAGCGCCTTCGACGCCCGCGTGCGCAAGGAGCTCGGCCTGCCCGAGGATGGCCCGCAGGTCGACTACGTCTGCGAGCTGAAGTTCGATGGCCTGGCCATGAACCTGCGCTACGAGCACGGCGTGCTGGTGCAGGCGGCCACGCGGGGGGACGGCGAGGTGGGCGAGGACGTGACGCAGAACATCCGCACCGTGCGCGAGATTCCCCTGCGGCTCAACGGCCATGCGCCGCCGGTGGTCGAGGTGCGCGGCGAGGTCTACATGAAGCGCGCCGATTTCGACGCGCTCAACGCGCGGCAGCGCGAGCGCATCGCGGCCGGCCAGAAGAACGAGAAGGTGTTCGTCAACCCGCGCAACGCGGCGGCCGGCGCGGTCCGGCAACTCGACCCGGCCATCGCGGCATCGCGGCCGCTGAGCTTCTTCGCGTATGGACTGGGTGAGGTCAGCGCGCCGGAGGAGGGCGGTCCCGAGCACCCGACCCAGTTCGACTGGCTGCAGCAGTTCCATGCCTGGGGCTTTCCGGTCGCCAGCCAGACGGCGCGCGCGCGCGGGGCCATCGAGCTGATCGCCTTTCACGAGAATATCGGCCGGCAGCGCGACGCCTTGCCCTACGACATCGACGGTGTGGTCTACAAGGTCGACAGCGTCGCGTTGCAGCGGCAGCTCGGCTTCGTCTCGCGCGAGCCGCGCTGGGCGGTGGCGCACAAGTACCCGGCGCAGGAACAGCTCACCGAGGTGCTGGCGATCGAGGTGCAGGTCGGTCGTACCGGCAAGCTCACGCCGGTGGCCAAGTTGGCGCCCGTCTTCGTGGGCGGCGTGACCGTGACCAACGCGACCCTGCACAACGAGGACGAGGCGCGTCGCAAGGACGTGCGCGTGGGCGACACGGTGATCGTGCGCCGCGCTGGCGACGTCATTCCCGAGGTCGTGGGCGTCGCGCCGGACAGTCTGGCCAAGCCCGACACCGAACGCGGGTCGCTCTTCACCATGCCGCGCCAATGCCCGGTCTGCGGCTCCGATGCGCTGCGCGAGGAAGGCGAGGTCGACTACCGCTGCACCGGTGGTCTGTTCTGCCCCGCGCAGCGCAAAGAGGCCATCCTGCATTTCGCGGCGCGCCGTGCGCTCGACATCGAAGGGCTGGGCGACAAACTGGTCGAGCAACTGGTCGACGCGCAGTTGATCCGCACGCTGCCCGATCTGTACAAGCTGGGCTTCACGACGCTCGCGGGGCTGGACCGCATGGCCGACAAGTCGGCGGCGAACATCGTCGCGGCGCTTGAAAACTCCAAGAAGACGACCCTGCCGCGCTTCCTCTTCGGGCTCGGCGTCCGCCACGTCGGTGAGAGCACGGCCAAGGATCTGGCCAAGCACTTCGGCAAGCTGGACGCCATCATGGATGCGCCCGAGGCGGAACTTCTCGAGGTCCACGATGTCGGACCGGTGGTGGCGACGAGCCTGCGGACCTTCTTCGACCAGCCCCACAACCGCGAGGTGGTCGAGCAGCTGCGTGCCAGCGGACTGACATGGGAAGAGGGCGAACCTGCCGCCCGGACGCCGCGTCCCCTGGCGGGCAAGACCTTCGTGATCACCGGCACTTTGCCTACGCTCAGCCGCGACGAGGCCAAGGACAAACTGGAAGAGGCTGGAGCCAAGGTGGCGGGGTCGGTCAGCAAGAAGACCGATTGCGTGGTGGCCGGCGCCGAGGCGGGCAGCAAGCTCGACAAGGCCCAGGCGCTGGGTGTGAAGGTGGTCGACGAAGCGGGGTTGTTGGCGATCCTCGCGGAGGGCTGGCAGGGCGACTGAGGCCGGATCGACCGACGTTGAAGCCAGCCGTTACGTCCCTGTTACCTAACTTCACCGAGCCGACGTCGGCAGCCCGCCCTTTGGCGCGTTTACTAGGGGAGAAGACAAGGAGTGTCAAATGATGAATATTCGATGGATCTCGATGGGGGTGGTTGCTAGCGGCCTGCTGCTTTTAAGTGGCTGCGTGGCCGTGCCCGGTTCTTACGGTTACGACAACAATGCGTACTACGCGCAACCATCCTATCCGGCGTACTACAACGAGCCCGCCCCAGTGGTGGTGTCGCCGTCGGTCTACCTTCAAGGCGGCACCTACTACGACCGCGGCTACTACGCGCGCGACAATCGAGGCTATTACGACAGGCGCGACCGTGGTTACGATGGCGGACGCCGTTATGACGAGCGCGGACCAGATCGTTCGCCCCGACCAGCAGCCACTCCGAGACAAAGACCAAATCCGAACTTGCCTGGACAAAGTCCTCATGTCACGGGCTACCCGCCGTTCCAGAGCCCTGCTGATCGTGAAGCGCAGACGGGTGGGCCGGGCCAGCCGCCCAGGGGGAGCCGGTAGGTTGGCCAGAGCGCTTCGGCAGGCCGTGGCCGCGGTTGACATAATCAACCGATGACGATTCGTGAAATCTTGAAGATGGGCGATCCGCGGTTGTTGCGCACTGCGCAACCCGTTGCAGCCTTCGACACCGACGAACTGCACCTGCTGGTGCGGGACATGTTCGAGACCATGCACGCCGTCAACGGCGCAGGCCTGGCAGCGCCGCAGATCGGCGTGGATCTGCAACTGGTGATCTTCGGCACAGGCGCCGTGAATCCGCGTTATCCGGACGCCCCCCTGATCCCACAGACGGTCCTGCTGAATCCCGTCGTCATGCCGATCGGCGATGAGGAAGAGGAGGGCTGGGAGGGCTGCCTGTCGGTGCCCGGCCTGCGAGGCGTGGTGCCGCGCTTCTCGACCATCCGCTACACCGGCTTCGACCCGTATGGCGATCCGATCGATCGGACAGTGAGTGGCTTCCACGCGCGGGTGGTGCAGCACGAGGTGGACCATCTGCTGGGCAAGCTTTACCCGATGCGGGTACGCGACTTCACGCGCTTTGGCTTCACCGACGTGCTGTTTCCCGGTCTCGACGCTGCCGAGGACGACTGATGCAGAGGCGGGCGGGAGCCGCCTCTTGTCACGTCAGTTGTACTTGCCGCTGCTGCCGCCCACGCTGAAGCGCCCCGCGCCCAGCAGCGCCACGGCGATCGCGCCGAAGAGGAACATGCCCTGCAGTTCCAGCGCCCAGCCGCCGTTCTTTCCGATGACGAGCAGGTCCTTCATGTGCACGAGCCAGATCGCCACCACCATGTTGATGGCGACGATCCACGCAGCCGGACGGGTGTAGAAGCCGATGATCAGCAGGATCGGCGCAACGATCTCCCCGATATAGACGAGGTACGCCAGCGCACTGGGCAGGCCGTGCGATGCCAGCATGCCACCGACGCCACTCACGCCGGAACTGATCTTGGCCACGCCATGCAGCAGGATCAGGATCCCAAGTGCCAAGCGGAGGACGAGTTTGCCGGTGTCGTCGGAACGGGTCATGAGGGAGGTCCTTTCAAGCGAAAAACCGGATTGTGGTCCATGTTCGAGACATTTCACACATGGATGGCCCTCCACCGCGTCGATGCGGCCCTGCCATTCAGGCGGACAACACTTCGATCAGCTCCGTCTCGATCGCCAACTGCGCACGCTGCCCCTGCAGTTCCGGGCCGCTGAGCAGGAAGGTGTCTTCCACCCGCTCGCCGAGCGTCGTGACCTTGGCCAACTGCAGGTGCAGCCGGTGCCGCGCGAGCACCCGCGCGACGGAATAGAGCAGGCCGGCGCGGTCGCTGGCCGAGATGCTCAGCAGCCAGCGCTGTGCCTTCTCGTCGGGCACCAGGTTGATGCGCGGCTGGATCGGGAAGCTGCGCACCCGGCGCGACACGCGGCCTTTGCTGGGGGGCGGCAGGGCGCCGGCCTCGGCCAGGGTCTTCGTGAGGCCGGTCTCGACCATGCTGATCAGGTCGCGGTAGTGCTCGGGCGTGAATGCGGTGACGACCTGGAAGGTGTCCAGCGCGTAGCCGTTGGTGGCGGTGTGCACCTTCGCGTCCAGGATGCTGAACGAAGCCTGGTCGAAGTAGCCGCAGATGCGTGCGAACAGCTCCTGCTGGTCGGGCGTGTAGACCACCACCTGCAGGCCTTCGCCCACCGGGGAGAGGCGCGCCCGAACGATGGGCGGCGCGTGCGGGTCGACCGGTACGTCCTTGTGCGGCACGTGCCGCGACAGCTGCTTGGCGTGCCAGGCGATCTCCGAGGCGTCGTGCCGCATGAAGTAGCCGACGTCGAGCGTTTCCCACAGCGCCTTGTGCACCTCGAAGGGCTGGGCGTGCAGGGCGAGCTGCACCAGTGCCTCGCGCTTGCGCGCTTCGATTTCCGCGTCCGGGTCGGGCAGGTGGCCGCCGAGCGCGCGCGAGGTGTAGCGGTAGAGGTCTTCGAGCAGCTTGCCCTTCCAGGCATTCCACACACGCGGCGAGGTGCCGCGGATGTCGGCGATGGTCAGCAGGTACAGGGCGGTCAGGTAGCGTTCGCTGCCCACGCGCTTGGCAAACGCCGCGATCACGTCGGGGTCGCTCAGGTCCTGCTTCTGCGCCACGGTGCTCATCGTGAGGTGCTCGGTCACCAGGAACTCGATGAGCTTGCTGTCTTCGCGCTCGACGTTGTGCTGCTGGCAGAAGCGGTGCACATCGCGCGCGCCCAGCGTCGAATGGTCGCCGCCGCGGCCCTTGGCGATGTCGTGGAACAGCGCGGCCACGTACAGCACCCACGGTTTGTCCCAGCCGGCCGCGAGCTGCGAGCAGAAGGGGTATTCGTGCGCGTGCTCGGCGATGAAGAAGCGGCGCACGTTGCGCAGCACCATCAGGATGTGCTGGTCGACCGTGTAGACGTGGAACAGGTCGTGCTGCATCTGCCCGACGATGCTGCGGAAGGGCCGCAGGTAACGCCCTAGCACCGAGGTCTGGTTCATCAGCCGGAAGGCGTGCGTGATGCCGCGCGGCTCCAGCAGCATCCGCATGAAGGTGATGTGGTTCACCCGGTCGTTGCGGAACTTGCTGTCCATCACCGAGCGCGCGTTGTAGAGCGCCCGCAGCGTCCGGGCCGACAGGCCCTTCACGCCGATGGTCTTCTGGTAGAGCAGGAAGGTCTCGAGGATGGCGTGCGGGTCTTTTAGGTACAGGTCGTCGCTCGCCACCTCGATCATCCCGGCCTTCTCGAAGAAGCGGTCGTTGATGCGGGTGGGTTCTTCGGCCTGCGGCTGGAGCCGCTCGGCGATGTTGAGCAGCAGGATCTGCGTGAGCTGCGTCACCGCCTTGGCGGCCCAGTAGTAGCGGCGCATGAGCGCCTCGCTCGCCTTGCGCTGCGACAGGGCCTCGTAGCCGAAGGTGGCGGCCACGGCCGTCTGCAGGTCGAACACCAGCCGGTCCTCGCGGCGGTTGGCCGTGACATGCAGGCGCGCGCGGATCAGGCTCAGCAGCGCCTCGTTGCGCTTGATCTGCTGCACTTCGAAGGCGGTGGCCAGGCCGTTCTTGGCCAGATCTTCCCAGCGGCGGCCGAAGCCGGCGGCCTTGGTCATCCACAGCACCGTCTGCAGGTCGCGCAGGCCGCCGGGCGATTCCTTGCAGTTGGGTTCGAGCGCGTAGGGCGTGTCGTCGAACTTGTGGTGCCGGTGCCGCATTTCCTGCGACTTGGCCGCGAAGAAGGCCTGGGGGTCGATGGCGGTGCAGAAGCGCTTGCGGAACGCCGTGTACAGCTTCTTGTCGCCGGTGATCAGGCGCGACTCGAGCAGCGAGGTCTGGACGGTGACGTCCTTGTCCGCTTCGTCCAGGCATTCGCCCAGGGTGCGCACGCTCGAGCCGATCTCCAGGCCCACGTCCCAGCAGCGGCCGATGAAGGCCTCGAGCCGCGCCGGCTCGATGTTCGACGCATGCACCTCCGGTAGCAGCAGCAGCACGTCGACGTCGGAATAGGGGAAGAGCTCGCCGCGCCCGAAGCCGCCGACCGCGACCAGCGCGAGGTCGTTGCCGAAGCCCGCATCGTTCCAGAGCGCGGTCAGGGCCTCGTCCGCGAAAGTGGCGAGCTGTCGCAACACCTGGTGCACGCTGCGCGTGGGCGCATTGCCGTGCTGCAAGGTGTCGAACAGCGCCATCTTCTGTGCGCGGTAGACCTCGCGCAACGACGGCACGTCGACCGTGGTGGCGACTTCGATCACGCCAGCACTCCGGCGCTCAGGTGGCCGTCGACGTGACGAAGGGCGGGGGCGGCGGGCTGCCGGCCGACAGGGTCAGCACCTCGTAGCCGGTCTCGGTGACCAGCACGCTGTGTTCCCACTGCGCCGACAACGAGTGGTCGCGCGTGACGATGGTCCAGCCGTCGTACTGGCCGCCCTTGGCGTCTTCCTTGATGTCGCGCTTGCCGGCATTGATCATCGGCTCGATCGTGAAGATCATGCCCGGCTCGAGCCGTTCCATGGTGCCCGGCCGGCCGTAGTGCAGCACCTGCGGCTCCTCGTGGAACTTGCGGCCCACACCGTGGCCGCAGAACTCGCGCACCACCGAATAGCCGTTGCCTTCGGCGAATTTCTGGATCGCATGGCCGACGTCGCCCAGGTGGCCGCCGGGGCGCACCTGCAGGATGCCCTGCCACATCGCCTCGTAGGTGACCTGGCACAGGCGCTTGGCAGCGATGGACGCATCGCCGACGATGAACATCCGGCTGTTGTCGCCGAACCAGCCGTCCTTGATGACGGTGACATCGATGTTCATGATGTCGCCCTTCTTCAGGGGCTTGTCGTTCGGGATGCCGTGGCACACCACGTGGTTGACCGAGGTGCAGAGCGACTTGGGGAAGGGCGTGCTGCTCGCGCCCAGGTAGCCCACCGTGGCCGAGGTGGTGCCTTGCTTGGCCATGTACTCGGCGGCCAGGCGGTCGATTTCGTTCGTGGTGACGCCGGGCTTCACGAAGGGGGTCAGGTAATCCAGCACCTCCGAGGTCAGGCGGCCGACCGTGCGCATGGCGGCGATGCCGGCTGCGTCGTTCAGGGTAATACTCATCCCGCGATTATCCCATTCGGCACCCGCGCTGCCCGGCGGTGCGGCGCATGACCTCTGCGCGCTCGCGGGGTGCCGGCCCGGGCGGCCGGGCCGGCCGCGGTCGCCTAAAATTCCGGGTTTCCACGGACGGCCCCAGTCAGCGGCCGTCCAGCGTGTTTCTTCATTCACCTTCAGCCAGCCGGCCCCCGCCGGCCCATTCGACCGTGACGCAGCCATCCCACACCGCCCAACCCGTCGTGACCGTGTTCGAGGGGGGCAGCGCACTCAGCGACTTCCGGGCCCGCCAGCTCCTGCCGAAGCTGCAGGCGGTCGAGCCGAAAATCGAGGCGATCTCCGCCCGTTTCGTCCACCTGGTCGTTACCGACGCGGCGCCCGATGCGGCGGCCCGCGAGCGCTTCGCTGCGCTCCTGACCTACGGCGAGCCCTTCGCCGCGCCCAAGGCGTCGACCGAACTGATCGTCACGCCCCGCCTGGGCACCGTGTCGCCCTGGGCCTCGAAAGCCACCGACATCGCCCACAACTGCGGCCTGGCGCTGCGCCGGGTCGAACGCGTCACGCAGGTCCACCTGAGCCTGAAGGCGCCGCTGATCGGTAAGGCGCCGGTGCTCGACGGCGACAAGCGGCTGGCCGTGGCGGCGCTGCTGCACGACCGCATGACTGAATCAGTGCTGCCCGGCCTCGACGGCGCCGCAGCGCTGTTCGCCGAGCTGGACGCCCAGCCGATGGCGCAGGTCGACGTGCTGGCCGGCGGCCGTGCGGCCCTCGTCTCGGCCAACAGCACCTTCGGCCTGGCGCTGGCCGAGGACGAGATCGACTACCTGGTCGATGCCTTCACCCGGCTCGGCCGCAACCCGAGCGACGTCGAGCTGATGATGTTCGCGCAGGCCAACAGCGAGCACTGCCGCCACAAGATCTTCAACGCCGACTTCGTGATCGACGGGGAAAAGCAGCCGATCAGCCTGTTCGGCATGATCCGCAACACCGAGAAGCTGAGCCCGCAGCACACCGTGGTCGCCTACGCCGACAACGCGTCGATCATGGAAGGCACGCAGATCGAACGCTTCGTGGCGGCCGATGGCGCCGCCAGCGGCAGCTACCAGAAGCAGGGCGCGCTGAGCCACGTCCTGATGAAGGTCGAGACGCACAACCACCCGACCGCGATCTCCCCGTTCCCGGGGGCCTCGACCGGTGCCGGCGGCGAGATCCGCGACGAGGGTGCGACCGGCCGCGGCTCCAAGCCCAAGGCCGGCCTGACCGGCTTCACCGTGTCGAAGCTCTGGCCGGAAGACGGCCACTACGGCAAGCCCGCGCACATCGCCAGCCCGCTGCAGATCATGACCGAGGGCCCGCTGGGTGGCGCCGCCTTCAACAACGAATTCGGCCGGCCGAACCTGCTGGGCTACTTCCGCGAGTACGAACAGGCGATCGCGAGCGACACCGACACGGTGCACCGTGGCTACCACAAGCCCATCATGATCGCGGGCGGGCTCGGCAGCATCGACGCCGACCAGACCGAGAAGATCCTCTTCCCCGCTGGCTCGCTGCTGATCCAGCTCGGCGGCCCCGGCATGCGCATCGGGATGGGCGGCAGCGCCGCCAGTTCGATGGCGACTGGCGCGAACGCGGCCGAACTCGACTTCGACTCGGTGCAGCGCGGCAACCCGGAAATCGAGCGTCGCGCGCAGGAGGTCATCAACCATTGCTGGCAGCAAGGCGCCGCGAACCCGATCTTGGCCATCCACGACGTGGGCGCGGGCGGCCTGTCGAATGCCTTCCCCGAACTGACCAACGATGCCGGCCGTGGCGCGCGCTTCGACTTGCGCGGCGTGCCGCTCGAAGAGTCGGGCATGGCGCCGAAGGAAATCTGGTGCAACGAGAGTCAGGAGCGCTACGTGCTGGCCATCGCGCCGGAGTCGCTGGCGCAGTTCAAGGCCTTCTGCGAGCGCGAGCGCTGCCCGTTCGCGGTGGTCGGCGTGGCGACCGAAGAGCGCCAGCTGCGCCTGGTCGATGAGGGCGCCGACGTGCAGCCCGTCGACATGCCGATGGACGTGCTGCTCGGCAAGCCGCCGAAGATGCTGCGCGACGTGAAGACCGTCGCGCGCCGGTTCACGCCGCTCGATCTGACCGGCGTCGAACTGCAGAAGGCCGCCATCGACGTGCTGTCGCACCCGACGGTCGCGTCCAAGCGCTTCCTCATCACCATCGGCGATCGCACCGTCGGCGGAATGAGCCACCGCGACCAGATGGTCGGCCCGTGGCAGGTGCCCGTGGCCGATTGCGCTGTCACGCTGGCCGACTACAGCGGCTTCGCCGGCGAGGCGATGAGCATGGGCGAGCGCACGCCGCTGGCCGCGCTCGACGCGCCGGCCTCCGGCCGCATGGCGGTGGCCGAGGCCATCACCAACCTGTTGGCCGCGCCCATCGAACTCTCACGCGTCAAGCTGTCGGCCAACTGGATGGCGGCCTGCGGCGAGCCCGGCGAAGACGCCGCGCTGTACGAGACGGTGAAGGCGGTCGGCCTGGAGCTGTGCCCGGCGCTGGGCATCTCGATTCCGGTCGGCAAGGATTCGCTCTCGATGCGTACGCAGTGGTCGGTTGGCGACCAGAAAAAGAAGGTCACTTCGCCGGTCAGCCTGATCGTCACCGCCTTCGCCACGCTGGCCGACGTGCGCGGCACGCTCACGCCGCAGCTCGACCGCGACGAGGCCGACACCACGCTGGTGCTGATCGACCTGGGCCGCGGCCAGCACCGCATGGCCGGCAGCATCCTGGCGCAGACGCTGGGGCAGAGCGGCGACACGGTCCCTGATCTGGACCATCCGGAAGACCTGGTGAACCTGGTCAAGGCCGTGAACGCGCTGCGCGCCGACGGCAAGATCCTCGCGATGCACGACCGCAGCGACGGCGGCCTGTTCGCCACCGCCTGCGAGATGGCCTTCGCCGGCCACGTCGGCGTGGCGCTGAACGTCGACATGCTGGTCACCGAGGGCGACGGCATCTCCGACAGCCGCATGGAAACCGGCGACGCCAAGAACTGGGCACAGCAGGTCAGCGCGCGCCGCGAAGAGCTCACGCTCAAGGCGCTATTCAGCGAAGAACTGGGCATGGTGCTGCAGGTGCGCACCGCGGAGCGCAACGAGGCGATGCAGGTGCTTCGCGCCCATGGCCTGAGCGCGCACAGTCACTTCGTCGGCAAGACCCGGTCCGATGCCTCAACGATGGACGTCGGCAAGGGCAAGCTCGAAGTCTGGCGCGACGCCAAGTCGGTGTTCAGCGCCAACCTGCACGACCTGCACCAGGTGTGGGACTCGGTCAGCTGGAAGATCGCCCGCGAGCGCGACAACCCGGCCTGCGCCGATTCGGAACACGCCGCGGCCGGCGTGCCCCAGGACCCGGGCGCGCACGTGTCGCTCGCTGCGGGCGCCGTCGACGCGTCGATCACCGCGTCTTTCCTGAACCTGGCGGCGCGGCCGCGGGTCGCGATCCTGCGCGAGCAGGGTGTCAACTCGCACGTCGAGATGGCCTACGCCTTCACCGAGGCCGGCTTCGAGGCCCACGACGTCCACATGACCGACCTGCAGACCGGCCGCGCCGACTTGGCCCACTTCCAGGGCGTGGTCGCCTGCGGCGGCTTCAGCTATGGCGACACCCTGGGCGCGGGCATCGGCTGGGCGCGCAGCATCACCTTCAACCCCAAGCTGTCGGACCAGTTCCAGGCCTTCTTCGGCCGGGGCGATACCTTCGGCCTGGGCGTGTGCAACGGCTGCCAGATGTTCGCCGAGCTGGCCGACATCATCCCGGGCGCCGAAGCCTGGCCGCGCTTCACCACCAACCAGAGCGAGCGCTTCGAGGCGCGGCTGTCGATGGTCGAGGTGCTCGAATCGCCGAGCATCTTCTTCGGCGGCCTGGCCGGCAGCCGCCTGCCGATCGCGGTGGCGCACGGCGAGGGCTACGCGAACTTCAAGCACCGCGGCGACGCCACGAAGGCCATCGCGGCCATGCGCTATGTCGACAACCACGGCCAGCCCACCGAGCAGTATCCGTTCAACCCGAATGGCAGCGCCGGTGGCCTGACGGCGGTGACGACGGCCGACGGCCGCTTCACGGCGGTGATGCCGCACCCGGAACGGGTGTTCCGCAACATCCAGATGAGCTGGACCTCGGGCGACAAGAGCGATTTCAGCCCCTGGATGCAGATCTGGCGCAACGCCCGCAAGTGGGTGGGTTGAGGCGACCCGGGTTTTCTCTGGTTTCGTGTGCGCTGGCGCACCGCTTTCGGTGACTCAAAGGGTTGCCGGCGGCGCGTGTGTTCGATGATCGGGTCATGCTGAATCGCCGTGACTTCGTGGGCGCCCTGGGCGCCGTCCTTCCGCTGGCCGATGGGCTGGCGGCCGAGCCCTTCCGGGCGCTGAAGAAGTCGCCCCGCATGCCGGTGCTCTTTCTCGGCCACGGCAGCCCGATGAACGCCGTCGGCGACAACGCCTACCGGCGCAGCTGGCAGGCGCTGGGGGCGGAGTTCGGCCGCACCTACCCGACGCCGCAACTGATCCTGTGCGTGTCCGCGCACTGGCTCACGCGCGGCGGCTGGTTCCTCACCGGCATGGCGAAGCCGAAGACCATCCACGACTTCGGCGGCTTTCCGCAGGAACTGTTCGACCAGCAGTTCCCGGCGCCCGGCGCACCCGCCGCGGCGGCGGAGATCGCCCAGGCGGTGCGCCAACCCGTGAGCGGCGCGGCGCTCGGCATCGACCCCGAGGAGTGGGGTTTCGACCATGGCACCTGGTCGGTGCTCAAGCCGATGTTCCCGAAGGCGCAGATTCCCGTGGTGCAGCTCGGCATGGACTACGGCCGCGCGCCGGCCGAGCACGCCATGCTCGGCCAGCAACTCAAGGCGCTGCGCGAACGCGGTGTGCTGATCGTCGGCAGCGGCAACCTCGTGCACAACCTGCGCGTGACGCGTCGTGGCACCGCGCCGAACCAGGCCTACGACTGGGCGCACGAGTTCGACCGCGTAGTGGCCGGCCAACTGGAGAAGGGCGACCTCGCCGCGCTGCCACGCTTCCAGTCGCTGGGGGCGCTGGCGCAGCAGGCCCACCCGACGCACGAGCACTACCTGCCGCTGCTCTACGCCGCCGGTGCGGTCGATGCCGGCAAGGAAGCGCCGCGCTTTTTCAACGCCGATTTCCAGTCGGCGTCGATTTCGATGCGCTCGGTGATCTGGGCATGAAAAAAGCGGCCCGCAGGCCGCTCTTCCGATTCGCTTGAGAGCAGGTCGTTATTCGACCTTCGCCTTCGCGCGCAGTTCTTCCTGGTACTTCTGCAGGCGCTGCTGCTGCAGCTGCTGCGTAACCTGCGGCTTCACTTCTTCCAGCTTCGGCAGCTGCGCCTGGCGGATGTCGTCGACGCGGATGATGTGGTAGCCGAACTGCGACTTCACCGGTGCCGGCGTGGTCTCGCCCTTGTTGAGCTTGATCATGGCTTCCGAGAACTCGGGCACGAAGCTCGCCGGGTTGGCCCAGTCGAGGTCGCCGCCGTTGGCGCCCGATCCCGGGTCCTTGCTCTGCTTCTTGGCGATGTCCTCGAACTTCGCGCCCTTCTTCAGGTCGGCCAGGATCTTCTTGGCCTGGTCTTCGGTCTCGACCAGGATGTGGCGCGCCTTGTACTCCTTGCCGCCGTTGGCCGCGACGAACTTGTCGTACTCGGCCTGCACGTCGGCGTCGGTCACCGGGTTGGTCTTGCGTTGGTTCTCGAACAGCGTGCGGATCAGGATCGCCTGGCGCGCGAGTTCGAGCTGGTTGCGGTACTCGTCGCTGGTGTCCAGGCCCTGCTTCTGGGCTTCCTGCATGAAGACCTCGCGCGCGATGACTTCCTCGCGCAGCTGCGGTTCCATCTCGGGGGTGACGGGGCGGCCGGCACCGGCGAGTTGTTGGGCCAGCACGTCCAGGCGGGCCTTGGGCACGGCCTTGCCGTTGACGATGGCGACGTTCTGCGCGAACGCGCCGACAGCGGCGGCGCTCAGCACGACGGCGGCGGCCAGGGTCTTGAGGGTGTGTTGCTTCATGGGAGGGATGGGGTCCTGGGGACTCGCAGGGTGATGGCGCGAAAAACGCGGGGATGAAAGACGAAGTCGCGTGCCGCCGTGGGATCGGGGAGGGTGCTCAAGGGCAGGGGACGGATGAACGGCGGACTCAGCGCGTTTCGATGGCGATGGCGTGGACGCCTTCGGCGATGAAAAAGTGCAGCGCATCATACACAAGGCGATGCCGCGCCACGCGCGATCGGCCGTCGAACAAGGGGGAGGCGACACGCACCCGGAAGTGCGTGCCGTAGCCCTCTGTGCCGGCCCCCGCGTGGCCCGCGTGCGCGGCGCTTTCGTCGATCACCTCGAGCGCGCTGGGCTGCAGCTTCTCGCGCAGCGTGGCCTCGAGGTCGGCAGCGGTGTAGAGCGTCATGCGGCGGGCGTGTCTTCGGACTTGAGGTGCGGCGAGATGTACAGCCCCTGCGCGATCAGGAAGACGATCGGGAAGGCGTAGCCCCACAGCTTGAAGTTCACCCATGCCTCGGTGCTGAAATACAGCGCTACGTAGGCATTGATGACGGACATGAACACGCAATAGAGGATCCATGCGACGTTCAGGTGCGTCCAGATGCGCTGCGGCAACTGGAGTTGCGCACCCAGCATGACCTGCAGGAAGTTCTTCCGGAAGCCCCACAGCGCCACGGCCAGCGCCACCGCCATGGCGCCGTACAGCACCGTTGGCTTCCACTTGATGAAGCGATCGTCGTGCAGCACCAGCGTGAGCGTACCGAACAGCAGGATCAGCACCAGCGTGGCCTTCTGCATGGTCGGCAGCTTGCGGTCGATGGCATAGATGATCACGGACTGCAGCACGGTGGCGCCCATCAGCACGGCGGTCGCCACGTAGATGTCGGCGAGCTTGTACGCGCCGAAGAACAGCAGGATCGGAAAGAAGTCGAGGAGCAGTTTCATGCGGGGCGGGGTGCAGGGCAGGTGCGCGAAGGTGGTCGATCAGCCCTTGCTGGGTTCGAAGCTCAGCGAGGCCGAATTCATGCAGTAGCGTAACCCGGTCGGCGCGGGGCCGTCCGGGAACACATGGCCCAGGTGCGCGCCGCAGTTGGTGCAAACGTTCTCGGTGCGCGTCATGCCGTGCGAGCGGTCGACGATGTTGGTGATGGCGCCTGGCACCGCTTCTTCCGAGAAGCTGGGCCAGCCGCAGCCCGCGTCGAACTTGGTGCCCGACTCGAAGAGCTTGGCGCCGCAACACACGCAGTGGTAGCTGCCGTCGTCCCAGTGGGCTTCGTACTTGCCGGTGAAGGGGCGCTCGGTGGCGGCGTGGCGCGTGACCTGGAAGGCAACCGGTTCGGCGCCTTTCTCGGCCAGCTCGGCCTTCCATTCGGCATCGGTCTTCTGGATCTTGGGAGTGAAAGCGGAAGTCATGAGGAGCAGCTGATTTCGATGGTGGACGCCCAGTCGGGCGGAAAGCCGGCGTAGGCCTCGAAGCCGGCGTGTTCGTCAGATGGGGATGCGAGCAGCGTCAGCAAGGTCGCGACGCCCGAGAAGTCCTTTTGCTGGGCCGCTTCGATCGCCTGCTGGCCCAGGTGGTTCCGCAGCACGTACTTGGGGTTGGCGGCGCGCATCCGGGCCGCGGCGTCGGCCGACGGCGTCGAAGCGCGCTGCGCGGCGTACAGCGGCAGCCAGGCATCGATGCCGGTGGGGTCGATGAACAGGTCGCGCACCGGTGTGAAGTCGCCGCTGCCCACCGCGTCGGACAGCCGCCGCCAGAAGATCGTCCAGTCGGTGCGTTCGGCGGCCAGGAGGCGCAGCACGGCGTCGACCAGGCCGCGGTCCGCGCTCTCGCCGTCCGGCAGGCCGAGCTTGCGGGCCATGCGCTGGTCGAACGCGCGCGGGAACACGGTCTTGTACGACGCCAACGCGGCGATGGCGATGTCCTGCTCACCGATCAGTGGCAGCAGCGCCTGCGCCAGGCAGTGCAGGTTCCAGTAGGCCACGTTGGGCTGCTGGTTGAAGGCGTAGCGGCCACCCGTGTCGCTGTGGTTGCAGATATGCGCGGGGTCGAAGCCGTCGAGAAACTGGAAGGGGCCGTAGTCGATGGTGAGCCCGAGGATGCTCATGTTGTCGGTGTTCATCACGCCGTGGCAGAAGCCCACCGCCTGCCATTGCGCGAGCAGCGCCGCGGTGCGCTCGCTCACGGCTTCCAGGAAGGCGGCGTAGGCATTGCCGCCGAAGCGCTCCGTCGCGCGGCAGTCCGGGTAGTAGCGGTCGATCACGTAGTCGGCCAGCTGGCGCAGTTCGTCGATGCGGTCGTTGGCGGCGAAGTGCTCGAAATGGCCGAAGCGGATGAAGCTCGGCGCTACGCGGGTCACGACCGCGGCGGTTTCGATCTCCTCGCGGCGCACGCGTTGGTCGGAGCCGGTCACCGCCAGCGCGCGCGTGGTCGGGATGCCCAGGCCGTGCATCGCCTCGCTGCAGAGGAATTCGCGGATGCTCGAACGCAGCACGGCGCGCCCGTCGCCCATGCGGGAGTAGGGTGTGCGTCCGGCGCCCTTGAGCTGTACCTCGAGCCCGCGTTCGGTTTCCCCGAGCAGGATGGCCCGGCCGTCGCCGAGCTGGCCGGCCCACACGCCGAACTGGTGCCCGCTGTAGACGCTCGCGAGCGGCGCCATGCCCGGCAGGAGCGCATTGCCGGTCAGCACGTCCAGCGCCTCATCGGACACCAGCCAGTCGGCATCGACGCCCAATTGCCGCGCCACATCGTCGCTGCGGCCGACCCAGTAGGGCGCTGGCAACGGCGTCGGCTGCAGCGGCGTGAAGAAGGCCGGCCCCAGGGCGCGGAAGCCGTCGATCCAGTGCAGGCCCGAGGCCGCGGCGGTGGTGCTGTCGTCCACGAGCAGGTTCATGGCCCGATTGTCCCGCAGCCCCCGAAACCCCGTTTCCGGAAGGCCATGCGCGCCGGCTGCCTCCGGCGCGACAGCGCTACGGGCATTCCCCCATCGGCGCCATGCTGCGGTGCGCAATACTCGCCCATCTTTTTGCGCATTGAGATGAAGGAGCCGCACCGATGCTGGGTTTGATGCAAGACCAACCATTGCTGATCTCGTCGTTGATCGAGTTCGCCGAACGCCACCACGGCGACGGTGAGATCGTGTCGCGGCGGGTCGAAGGCGACGTCCACCGCTACACCTGGGCCGACGTGGCACGCCGCGCGCGCCAGGTGGCCAACGCGCTGGAAGGCGAGGATCTGCTCTTCAGCGACCGCATCGCCACGCTGGCGTGGAACGGCTACCGGCACCTCGAGCTGTATTACGGTGTCTCGGGCTCGGGCCGCGTGCTGCACACCATCAACCCGCGCCTGCATCCGGACCAGATCGTCTGGATCGCCAACCATGCCGAAGACCAGATCCTGTGCTTCGACCTGAACTTCCTGCCGCTGGTGCAGGCGGTCCATGCGCGCTGCCCCACGATCAAGCGCTGGATCGCGCTGTGCGACGCCGACAAGCTGCCGGCCGACAGTGGCATCCCCGGTCTCCTGAGCTACGAGGCCTGGATGGGCGACCGATCCACCGACTACCCCTGGCCGCGCTTCGACGAGAACTCGGCGTCCAGCATGTGCTACACGAGCGGCACCACCGGCAACCCGAAGGCCGCGCTCTACAGCCACCGCTCGACGCTGCTGCACGCCTACGCCGCCGCACTGCCCGACGTGATGGGCATCTCGGCGCGCGATTCGGTGTTGCCGGTCGTGCCGATGTTCCACGTCAACGCCTGGGGCATTCCGTACTCGGCCGCGCTGACCGGCTGCAAGCTCGTCTTTCCCGGGCCGGCGCTCGACGGCAAGTCGGTGTACGAGCTGATCGAAGCCGAAGGCGTGACCTACGCCGCCGGCGTGCCGACCGTCTGGCAAATGCTGCTGACGCACATGAAGCCGGGTGGCCTGCGCTTCTCGACGCTCAAGCGCACGGTGATCGGCGGCTCGGCCTGCCCGCCGGCCATGATCCATGCCTTCCAGCAGGACTACGGGGTGGACGTGCTCCACGCCTGGGGCATGACCGAGATGAGCCCGCTGGGCACGCTGTGCACCCTGAAAAACAAGCACCTGACGATGCCGGCCGATGCGCAGGACGCGATCCGCCAGAAGCAGGGCCGCGCCATCTTCGGCGTCGACATGAAGATCGTCGACGGCAACGGCGACGAACTACCCTGGGACGGCAAGGCTTCCGGCGACCTACTGGTCAAGGGGCCGTGGATCGTCAAGGAGTACTTCAAGGGCGAGGGCGGCGACCCGCTGGTGCCCGACGCACAGGGTCACGGGTGGTTCCCGACCGGCGACGTCGCCACCATCGACGCCGACGGTTTTCTGCAGATCACCGATCGCAGCAAGGACGTGATCAAGTCGGGCGGCGAATGGATCAGCTCCATCGACATCGAGAACATCGCGGTGGCGCACCCGGCCGTGCTGATGGCGGCCTGCATCGGCGTGGCCCACCCGAAGTGGGACGAGCGGCCGGTGGTGGCGGTGGTCAAGCGGCCGGGCGCCGAGCTCACGCGCGAAGAGCTGCTGAAGTTCTACGAGGGCAAGACGGCCAAGTGGCAGATCCCCGACGACGTGCTGTTCGTCGAGGCCATTCCGCTCGGGGCGACCGGCAAGATCCTGAAGACCAAGCTGCGCGAGCAGTTCAAGGACTATCGGCTGCCAGGCCTGTGAACTTGCTACCGTGCGGTAGATCGCACTGCCGCGCTGGAGACATCCAGGCGCTCGTGGGCGGCGATGTTGCGGGCAATCCCTGAGAGGAGTGCCCCCAAAGACTTGTAATCTCGATCGCGGTTCGAACACCGACGCAGGAGACACAAGATGCCCTATCGATTGAAGTTCCGAGTGAAGTTTCTCGCCGCCTCGCTCATCGCCGCGCATGCCGTCGGCGCCTGGGCCCAAAAGGGCGAAACCGTGAAGATCGCCT
This sequence comes from Variovorax sp. J2L1-78, assembly GCF_030317205.1. Taxonomy (NCBI): domain Bacteria; kingdom Pseudomonadati; phylum Pseudomonadota; class Betaproteobacteria; order Burkholderiales; family Comamonadaceae; genus Variovorax; species Variovorax arabinosiphilus. The sequence continues at coordinate 387,815 of NZ_JASZYB010000001.1, forward strand.
GGCTCGATCCGTTGTCGGGCCTCATGGCCGCGGTGGGCACGAACCAGCTCAAGACCTTCCAGTTCCTGGCGGAGGAGTTCAACAAGAAGAACGCCGCCGACGTGAAGTTCGAGATCATCGGCATCGACAACAAGCTGAGCCCGCAGGAAACCACCAGCGCGCTGCGCTCGGCCATGGACCAAGGCGCCCGTTACGTGGTGCAGGGCAACGGCTCCGGCCCGGCGCTGGCCATCATCGATGCGCTCGAGAAGCACAACGCCCGCAACCCGGGCAAGGAAGTGCTCTACATCAACTATGCGGCGGTCGACCCCGACCTGACCAACAGCAAGTGCAGCTACTGGCACTTCCGGCTCGACGCCGACACCTCGATGAAGATGGAGGCGCTGACCACCTTCATGAAGGAGCAGCCCGACATCAAGAAGGTGTACCTGATCAACCAGAACTACTCGCACGGCCAGCAGGTCTCGAAGTTCGCCAAGGAAAACCTCAAGGTCAAGCGGCCCGATGTGCAGATCGTCGGCGACGACCTCCACCCGCTGGCCCAGGTGCGCGACTTCGCACCCTACATCGCGAAGATCAAGCAGTCGGGCGCCGACACGGTGATCACGGGCAACTGGGGGTCCGACCTGGCGCTGCTCATCAAGGCGTCGAACGACTCGGGCCTGAACGTCAAGTTCTACACCTACTACGCCGTGACCACCGGCACGCCGACGGCCATGGGCGCCGCGTCGGACGGCAAGGTCTATCAGGTGGGCTACAGCCACTACAACGCGCCCGGCGTGATGGTGCCGCTGATGACCGAGTACAAGAAGCGCTTCAACGACGACATGTACACCACCGACATCTACACCGTCTATGCGATGCTCGCCGAAGCCTTCGTGCGTACCAAGTCGACCGAGCCGGTGAAGGTGGCCGCGGCAATGGAGGGCATGAAGTTCAAAAGCTTCAACGGCGACGTCGAGATGCGCAAGGCCGACCACCAGTTGCAGCAGGGCCTCTACATCACGCGATGGCAGAAGGTCGACGCGAAGAACCCCTACAGTCCGGAGAACACCGGCTACACGCTGGCGCCGGTCAAGTTCTACGAAGCCTACGTGGCCAGTACGCCGACCAGCTGCCAGATGAAACGGCCCTGAGGCGCACAAGCGCACGAGCGCGAAGGCCCGACGTCGTGACGCGGGCCTTTTTGTTTTAACCCCCGCACAGGGAACGATCGAGCGTCTATCAACGTGGAATTCTTTGCCATCTCGCTGCTCAACGGTGTCGCCTACGGGCTGCTGCTGTTCATGCTCAGCTCGGGCCTCACGCTGATCTTCAGCATGATGGGCGTGCTGAACTTCGCGCATACCAGCTTCTACATGCTGGGTGCCTACCTGGCGTACACCATCTCAGGCATCGTGGGCTTCTGGCCGGCGCTGGTGCTCGCGCCGCTGGCGGTCTTCGCACTGGGCGCGGCCTTCGAGCGCTACAGCCTGCGGCGGGTGCACAAGTTCGGCCATGTGCCTGAACTGCTCGTCACCTTCGGGCTGTCCTACCTGATCCTGGAGGTCGTGCAGTTGCTGTGGGGCCGCTCGACGGTGCCGTACGGCCTCCCGACGCAACTGCAGGGCCCGCTCTTCACGCTCTACGGCACCCAGTTCCCCAAGTCGCGCTCCTTCATCATGGCGGTGGCCCTGCTGATGCTGCTGGCGGTGTGGCTGCTGCTGACGCGCACGCGCATCGGGCTCGTCATCCAGGCGGCGCTCAAGCACCCCGAGATGGTCGAGGCGCTGGGCCACAACGTGCCCCGCGTCTTTATGCTGGTGTTCGGTGGCGGCGCGGCGCTGGCGGGGCTGGCCGGCGTGATCGGCGGCAACACCTACATCACCGAGCCGGCCATGGCGGCATCCGTCGGCTCGATCATCTTCGTGGTGGTGGTGGTCGGCGGCATGGGCTCGCTGGCCGGCGCCTTCCTGGCATCGCTGCTGATCGGCATCATCCAGACCTTCGCCGTGGCGATGGACTATTCGATGGCGACGGCACTCCAGGGCCTGGGCGTGGCCGTCACCGACCAGACCTTCGGCTACGAGCTCATGAAGCTCACCGTCTCGCAGGTGGCCCCCATCCTGCCGTACCTGTTCCTGGTGCTGATCCTGATCTTCCGCCCCAAGGGGCTGCTCGGCACCCGTGAAGACTAAGGATGAAGCACCACCCTCGAAGCGCCTGCGGCGCCTCCCCCTCGAGGGGGCGATACCAGCGGCCCGGCAAAGCCGGTTCCGCGGCATCCCTGGTCTTTGGCCGCGCCAGGCTTATGTGTTGTGTGCCACGCGATGGCGTGGTGGAAAACTGAGATGAATGCTCTTGCCCCCTCGTCGGCGCCGACGCGCTACTACCGTTTCGCGCCCTGGAACATCGGCCGCTGGCTGATCTGGTCGCTGTTCGCTGTCGCGCTCATCGTGGCGCCGATGCTGTTCCGCAGCAGCCTGGCGCTGACCATGCTCTCGCAGATCGGCTACCTCATCATCATCTGCCTGAGCTACAACATGCTGCTGGGGCAGGGCGGCATGCTGAGTTTCGGCCATGCGGTCTACACGGGACTCGGCTCCTTCATCGCCATCCACACGATGAACCTCGCCGCCAAGGGCAGCCTGCCGGTGCCCCTGGTGCTGATCCCGCTGGTCGGCGGGCTCGGCGGCATGTTCTTCGCCATCCTCTTCGGCTACGTGACGACCAAGAAGGCGGGCACGACCTTCGCGATGATCACGCTGGGCATCGGTGAACTCGTGGCGTCGATGGCGCTGATGTTCCCGACCTTCTTCGGTGGCGAAGGCGGCATCACCACCAACCGCGTGTACGGCACGCCGTTCCTCGGCCTGACCTTCGGCCCGCAGATCCAGGTGTATTACCTGATCGCGGCGTACTGCTTCGTCTGCACCGCCCTCATGTACGCCTTCACCGGCACGCCGCTCGGGCGCATCCTGAATGCGGTGCGCGACAACCCGGAACGCGTGGAGTTCATCGGCTACAACACGCAGCGCGTGCGCTACACCGCCTTCATCATCGCGGGCTTCTTCGCCGGCGTCGGCGGCGGGCTGGCGTCGATCAATTTCGAGATCGTGAACGCGGCCGACAGCCTGAACGGCATTCGCTCGGGCGGGTACCTGCTCTTCACCTTCCTGGGCGGCGCGACCTTCTTCTTCGGCCCGATCATCGGTGCGGTGCTGCTGGTGTTCGCATCGATCCTGCTGTCGGAACTGAGCAAGGCCTGGCTGCTGTACCTGGGCCTGGTCTTCCTCTTCATGGTGATGTTCGCACCGGGCGGCGTGGCCAGCTTGGTCATGATGAACCTGCGGGTCGCCAAGTTCGGCAGGTTCAAGCCTTTCTGGTCGCTGTACGCCGGGCTGATCGCCACGGGCACCTTGCTGGTCGCGGGCGTGGCCGGCGTGGTCGAGATGATCTATCACATGCAGCTCAATGCCGCGCTCGGTCCGACGCTGCAATTCTTCGGGCTGACGCTCGACACCTCCAGTCCGACGAGCTGGGCGATCGCCATCGGGCTGATGGTGGTGGGGGGTGGCCTGCTCGAGATCGTGCGCCGCCGCTTCGTGCGCACCTGGGGGCAGGCACAGGAGGAGATCGAGCGCGAGATCAAGCGCCGGGAGGTCACGGCATGACCTATGCGCTCGAACTCAAGGACTTGCGCAAGAACTTCGGCAAGACCGAGATCATCCGCGGCGCCAACCTGGCGGTGAACGCGGGCGAGCGCGTCGCCATCATCGGGCCGAACGGCGCGGGCAAGTCGACGCTGTTCAACCTCATCAGCGGCCGGCTGGCGCCGACCAGCGGCGAGGTGCGGCTCAACGGCCAATTGGTCAATGGCCTGCGGCCGTACGAGATCAACCGGCTGGGCCTGTCGCGCAGCTTCCAGATCACCAACATCTTTCCCAAGCTCAGCGTGTTCGAGAACCTGCGCTGCGGCGTGCTGTGGAGCCTGGGCTACCGCTACACCTTCCTGCGCTTCCTGTCGAAGCTGGACGATGCCAACGAGCGGACCGAACAACTCATCCGCCAGGTCGGGCTGGAACGCAAGCGCGACGTGCTGGCGGTGAACCTGACTTATGCCGAGCAGCGCGCGCTGGAGATCGGCGTGACCATCGCCGGCGGCGCCAGCGTCATCCTGCTGGACGAGCCGACCGCCGGCATGAGCAAGACGGAAACTGCGCACTTCATCGCGCTCATCAAGGAGGTGACGGTGGGCCGCACGCTGCTGACGGTGGAGCACGACATGGGCGTGGTGTTCGGCCTGGCCGACCGGATCGCGGTGGTGGTGTATGGCGAAGTGATCGCCTTCGACACGCCGGACGCGGTCCGCGCCAATCCGCGCGTGCAGGAGGCCTACCTGGGCTCTGCCGTGGCCGACGCCCAAGGAGGCCACTGAGATGCTCAAGCTCCAAGACCTGCATGCCTACTACGGCAAGAGCCATGTGCTGCACGGCGTGTCTTTCGAAGTCGGCGCGGGAGAGATCGTCGCGCTGCTCGGGCGCAACGGCTCGGGCCGCTCGACCACCGCCAAGGCCATCATGGGCCTGGTGCATGCCGAGGGTTCGCTGCACTGGAAGGGCCAGGACATCCTGCGCCGCAAGGCCTACGAGGTTGCGCACCTGGGCATCGGCTACGTGCCCGAGAACCGCGACATCTTCCCGAAGCTCACGGTCCACCAGAACCTGCTGTTGGGCCAGAAGGGCAAGGCGGCCGCGAAGAACAGCCGCTGGTCTTTCGACGACATGTACGCGATGTTCCCGCGGCTGAAGGAACGGCAGCACACCGAGGCCGGGGTGCTGTCGGGCGGCGAGCAACAGATGCTCACGCTGTGCCGCACGCTGATGGGCGACCCCGACCTGATCATCATCGACGAGCCGACCGAGGGGCTCGCGCCGAAGATCGTCGAACTGGTCGGCCAATACCTCAAGCGGCTCAAGGACCGGGGGATTTCCGTGCTGCTGATCGAGCAGAAGCTGACCATCGCGATGGCCATTTCCGACCGCGCGCTGGTCATGGGGCACGGCAGCATCGTCTTCGACGGCACGCCCGACAGCCTGCGTGCCGACGCGGCCACGCGCAAGGAATGGCTGGAGGTCTGAAAACCCCGGATTCCCTTTGTCCCTCCAGCGACTGGGCGACGTTGTCCGGTCGCCGGAAATGCCTAGAATTCCCGAAGAAAAAAAGAACACTCGTTCTTTTCGGAGACAGGACACGGGGCACCGCATGTGCCGCGCGGGTCGTGCTCCGCCGCTCTTCCTCTTCCCAACTTCTTACTCGAAGGAACGCAGCATGACGGCTGAATACAAGGTGCTCGGCGAGGTCGCCGTGATCACGCTGGCCAACCCGCCGGTCAATGGCCTCGGCTACGCGACGCGGGTGGGCATCACCGACGGCCTGGCCAAGGCGAACGCCGACGACGCGGTGCAGGCGATCATCATCACCGGCGCGGGCAAGGCCTTCTCGGGCGGCGCGGACATCAAGGAGTTCGGCACGCCCAAGGCGATCCAGGACCCGAACCTGCTCAGCGTGATCCTCGCGCTCGAGGCGTCGGCCAAGCCGATCGTCGCGGCGATTCACTCGGTGTGCATGGGCGGCGGCCTGGAACTGGCGATGGGGTGCCATTACCGTGTGGCCGCGCCGGGCACCAGCATTGCGTTGCCAGAGGTCAAGCTGGGTCTCTTGCCCGGTGCCGGTGGCACGCAGCGCCTGCCACGGTTACTCGGCGTGGAAACTGCCCTCAACATGATCGTCAGCGGCGAAGCGGTGAAGAGCGAGGTGCTCGCCGCGCTGCCCGGCCAGAAGCTGTTCGATCACCTGGCGGCGTCGGCGGAATCGCTGTTCGACGAAGCCCTGATCTACGCCAAGTCGGTCGCCGGCAAGCGGGGCGACGCACTGCCGCTGGTGCGCAAGCTGCCGTGCCAGCACCCGCAGGGCGATGCGTACTTCCAGTTCGCGCGCAACATGGTCGGCGGCATGTCGAAGAACTACCCGGCGCCGCTCAAGTGCGTGGATGCCGTGGAGGCTGCGACCAAGCTGAAGTTCGACGAAGGCCTGGCCGAAGAGCGGCGGCTCTTCACCATGCTGATGTTCACGCCCGAATCGATCGCGCTGCGCCACCTCTTCATGGCCGAACGGGCTGCCAGCAAGATCCCCGATGTGCCGGACGACACGCCCAAGCGCGAGATCCAGTCGGTGGCCGTGATCGGCGCCGGCACCATGGGCGGCGGCATCTCGATGAATTTCCTGAATGCCGGCATCCCGGTGAAGATCCTCGAGATGAAGCAGGACGCGCTCGACCGCGGCATCGCCACCATCAAGAAGAACTACGAAGCGCAGGTCAAGAAGGGCAAGCTCAAGCAGGCCGCCTACGAGCAGCGCATGGCCTTGCTCACGACCACGCTGAGCTATGCCGACCTGAAGGACGCCGACCTGATCATCGAAGCGGTGTTCGAGGAGCTGGGCGTGAAGGAGCAGGTCTTCAAGCAGCTCGACGAAGTGGCCAAGCCCGGCGCCATCCTCGCGTCGAACACCTCGACGCTCGATGTCGACAAGATCGCCGCCTTCACGAAGCGCCCGCAGGACGTGGTCGGCATGCATTTCTTCAGCCCGGCCAACGTGATGAAGCTGCTGGAAGTGGTGCGCGGCGCCAAGACCGGCAAGGACGTACTGGCCACCGTGATGGGCGTGGCCAAGAAGATCAAGAAGACGGCCGTGGTGTCGGGCGTGTGCGACGGCTTCATCGGCAACCGCATGATCGAGCAGTACAGCCGCCAGGCCGGTTTCCTGCTGGACGAAGGCGCGACGCCGCAGCAGGTCGACAAGGCGATCGAGAAGTTCGGCTTCGCGATGGGCCCGTTCCGCATGGGCGACCTGGCCGGCAACGACATCGGCTGGGCGATCCGCAAGCGTCGCGCCACCGAGCGTGCCGACATGAAGTACAGCCGCACGGCCGACAAGCTCTGCGAACTGGGCCGCTTCGGCCAGAAGACCGGCGCGGGCTGGTACGACTACCAGGCGGGCAAACGCGACGCGATCCCGAGCCAGGTCGTGCTCGACCTGATCGCGCAGCACCGCAAGGACGAAGGCATCGTGCCGCGCAAGATCAGTGATGAAGAGATCGTGCAGCGGCTGGTCTACGCGCTGGTGAACGAGGGCGCGCACATCCTGGAAGACGGCATCGCCAGCAAGTCCGGCGACATCGACATGGTCTACCTCACCGGCTACGGCTTCCCGATCTGGCGAGGCGGTCCGATGCACTACGCGAGCCAGGTCGGTCTGTACAACGTGGCCGAGGCCATGAAGCGCTTCGCCAAGAACCCGCGCGACGACGGCAAATTCTGGGAGCCGGCACCACTCATCCAGAAGCTGGTGGCCGACGGCAAGTCGTTCAGCTGAGTCTGAACGCCCACATCACATCAAGGACAAGCACATGACCAACGCCGTCATCGTTTCCACCGCCCGCACGCCGCTCGCCAAGAGCTGGAAGGGCGCCTTCAACATGACCCACGGCGCCACCCTCGGCGGCCACGCGGTGCAGCACGCGGTGCAGCGTGCCGGCATCGACGGTGCCGAGATTGACGACGTGATCATGGGCTGCGCCACGCCGGAAGGCGCGACCGGCTCGAACATCGCGCGCCAGATCGCGCTGCGCGCCGGTCTGCCGATCACCACCTCGGGCATGACCATCAACCGCTTCTGCTCGTCGGGCCTGCAGACCATCGCGACCGCGGCGCAACGCATCATCGCGGGCGAGGGCGACGTGTACGTGGCCGGCGGCGTCGAGAGCATCTCGTGCGTGCAGAACGAGGCCAACCGCCACATGATCCACGACCCCTGGCTGGTCAAGCACAAGCCCGAGATCTACTGGAACATGCTGCAGACCGCCGAACAGGTGGCCAAGCGCTACCACATCGGCCGCGACGCGATGGACGAGTACGGCGCCGCCAGCCAGCAGAAGGCCACGGCCGCCCTCGAGGCGGGTCGCTTCAAGGACGAGATCGCGCCGATCACCGTGCTGGCCGGCGTGGCCGATCCGGTGATGGGCCTGCGCACGAAGGAAGTCACCGTCGAGAACGACGAGGGCATCCGTCCCGGCACCACGAAGGAAGGCATCAGCGGCATCCGCCCGGCGATTCCGGGTGGTGTGATCTCGGCCGGCAACGCCAGCCAGTTCTCCGACGGCGGCGGCGCCTGCGTGGTGGTCGACGAGCGCTACGCCGAGCGCAAGGGCCTGAAGCCGCTCGGCCGCTTCCTCGGCTTCGCGGTGGCGGGCTGCGAGCCCGACGAGATGGGCATCGGCCCGGTCTTCGCGATCCCGAAGGTGCTCAAGAAGCTGGGCCTGACGGTCAACGACATCGACCTGTGGGAATTGAACGAAGCCTTCGCGGTGCAGGTCATCTACTGCCGCGACAAGCTGGGCATTCCGGGCGACCGGCTGAACGTCGACGGCGGCGCCATCGCCGTGGGCCACCCCTACGGCGTCAGCGGCCAGCGCCTCACCGGCCATGCGCTCATCGAAGGCAAGCGCCGTGGGGCAAAGAAGGTGGTGGTCACCATGTGCATCGGCGGCGGCATGGGGGCTGCCGGTGTCTTCGAAGTGATCTGATCGCGCTGCGATGAGCCTGCGTCCCACCCTCGACTTCCTCCTTTACGACTGGCTCGATGCCGCCGCACTGAACGGGAGGGCGCGTTTCGCCGATCACTCGCGCGAAACCTTCGACGCGGTGCTCGACACCTGCGAGCGCATCGCGCGCGAGAAGTACGCGCCGCACAACCGCACGGTCGACACGCAGGAGCCCCATTTCGACGGCGAGAAGGTGGTGCTGCCGCAGGCCACGCACGACGCGCACGCGGCCTTCGTCGAATCGGGCATGCTCGCGGCGGCGCAGGACTACGACATCGGCGGCATGCAACTGCCCTACACGGTGCAGGCGGCGGCCAATGCCTTCTTCGCGAAGGCGTCGGTCAGCATCGGCTCGAACATGCTGACCAGCGGCAATGCGAATCTGCTGATGGTGCACGGCACCGAGCTGCAAAAAGAGGTGTTCGCGCTCAACGAGTTCTCGGGACGCTGGGCCGGCACCATGTGCCTGTCGGAGCCGCAGGCCGGCTCTTCGCTGAGCGACGTGGCCACGCGCGCCGTGCCGGACGGGCCGGATTTCGAGAGCGATCCGCTCGGCCCGCGCTATCGCCTGACCGGCCACAAGATGTGGATTTCCTCGGGCGACCACGAGCTGACCGAGAACATCGTGCACATCGTGCTCGCGAAGATTCCCGATGCCGAGGGCAAGCTGGTGCCCGGCACCCGTGGCATCTCGCTGTTCATCGTGCCCAAGCGCATGGTCGACGTGCAGGGGCAGCTCACCGGCGAACGCAACGACGTGGCGCTGGCCGGGCTCAACCACAAGCTCGGCTGGCGTGGCACCACCAACACGCTGCTCAATTTCGGCGAAGGCAAGTACCCGGTCGGCGGCCGGGCCGGTGCCATCGGCTACCTCGTGGGGCAGCCCGGCAAGGGCCTGCACTGCATGTTCCACATGATGAACGAGGCGCGCATCGCCATCGGCATGGCGGCGACGATGCTGGGCATGGCCGGCTACGAAGCGTCCCTGGCTTATGCGAAGCAGCGCCCACAGGGCCGGCCCGCGGGCCCGGCAGGCAAGGACGCGGCGAAACCGCAGGTGCGCATCATCGAACACGCCGACGTGCGTCGCATGCTGCTGGCGCAGAAGTCGTACTGCGAAGGCTCGCTGGCGCTGCAGCTCTATTGCGCACGATTGGTCGACGAGCAGAAGACGGCCGATGCTTCGACCGCCGACGAAGCGCGGCTGCTGTTGGAGGTGCTCACGCCCATCGCCAAGAGCTGGCCCAGCGAATGGTGCCTGGAGGCGAATTCGCTGGCGATCCAGGTGCATGGGGGCTACGGCTACACGCGCGATTTCCCGGTGGAGCAGTACTGGCGCGACAACCGCCTGAACATGATCCACGAGGGCACGCACGGCATCCAGGCGGCCGACCTGCTGGGCCGCAAGGTGCTGATGGAAGAAGGCCGCGGCATGGCGCTGCTGGCCGCGCGCATCGCCGATACGGCGCGCCGCGCGGCCGCCGTGCCATCGCTCGCTGCGCACGCGAAGGCGCTGGGCGAGGCGCTCGCGCAGGTGGGCGCGGCCACGAAAGCCGCATGGTCGACCGGCGATCCGAAAGAGGCCCTCGCGAACGCGGTACCCTATATGCAGGCTTTCGGCCACACCGTGCTGGCGTGGATCTGGCTCGACGTCGCGCATCGCTCCCTGGGGGGCGACCCCGCGGCATCGGCGCCGGCCACCGTCGGACGGCTTGCGGCTGCGAGCTATTTCTTTCACTACGAACTGCCGACAATCGGCGCCTGGCTCAACGTGGTCGAGACACGCGACCCGGTTTGCGCCCAACTGCCCGAGGAGGCATTCTGATATGCACAGCGGAAGCTACATGCCCAAATTACGCTCGACCGAACCCTCCAAGCCGCATGCGCGGCTGGAAAAATGGATCTGGCTCCTGATCTACGGCGGCCTGTTCGCCTTCATTCTTGGCTTCGCCACGTCGCGCACCGACGCGGCGCTCGGGTGGAGCATCGCCACGCCTGGCGCCATCGCGGCGGCGGTCGGCGTGGTGCTCATCTACGTGCGTTCGCGCTTGAAGGACGACAAGCAATGATCAAGCACATCGTGATGTGGAATCTGGCGGACGCGGCCGAGGCGCCGCGCTTCAAGGAGATCCTCGACACCTGCAAGGGCATCGTGCCCGGCATGCGCGAGTTCGAGGTGGCGGTGCGTGCCGATGGCCTGGAGGCCAACCACGACGTGGCGCTCTACGCGGTGTTCGACGACGCGGCTGCGCTCCAGGCCTACATCGTCCACCCACGCCACCAGGAGGTGGTGGCCACGCTGCCGGCGCGCGTCTCGCGCAGCGTTTTCGACTATGCCGTTTGACCGAGGAACCGCGTCCATGAGCCAACGTACCGTCCAGCAACTTTTCGACCTCAAGGGCAAGACCGCGCTCGTCACCGGCGGCTCGCGCGGCCTGGGCCTGCAGATGGCCCACGCGCTCGGCGAAGCCGGCGCCCGCATCATGCTGAGTTCGCGCAAGGCCGACGACCTGGAGCAGGCCACGGGCGACCTGCAAGCCGCCGGCATCGACGCGCGCTGGATCGCCGCCGACTGCTCGAAGGAAGAAGACACCCGCCGCCTGGCCGACCAGACGCTCGAACGCATGGGCGCCATCGACATCCTGGTGAACAACGCCGGCGCCAGCTGGGGCGCCCCGGCCGAGTCGCACCCGGTCGAGGCCTGGGACAAGGTGATGAACCTCAACGTGCGCGGCTACTTCATCCTGTCGCAGCAAGTGGCCAACCAGTACATGATCCCGAAGAAGACGGGGCGCATCATCAACATTGCCTCCATCGCGGGGCTGAACGGCAACCCGCCGGACATCCAGACGCTGGCCTACAACACGTCGAAAACCGCCGTGATCGGCTTCACCAAGACGCTGGCCGCCGAATGGGGCAAGTACAACATCAACGTCAACGCGATCTGCCCGGGCTTCTTCATGACGAAGATGGCGACCAAGCTGATCCAGAACATCGGCGAAGAGAAGATGACCGCCACCGTGCCGCTCGGCCGCCTGGGCGACGACGAGGACCTGAAGGGCCTGACCGTGCTTTACGCCAGCGACGCCGGCAAGCACATCACAGGCCAGTGGATGGCCGTGGACGGCGGCGTGAGCGTGGTGCTGGCATGAGCGATGCGAACGCGAGCGCGAGTGACATCAGCATCCGCTCGTACATGAGCCAGATCCCGTTCGCGCGCCTGCTGGGGTTCAACCTCACCAAGTTCGAGGGCGGCGAGTCGGAGATCCTCTACACCGCCAAGCCCGAGCATCTGAACACCTTCGACGTGACGCACGGCGGCGCCTGCATGACGCTGCTCGACATCACGATGGCGGCGGCGGCGCGCAGCGTGTCACCCGAGTCCGGCGTCGTCACCATCGAGATGAAGACCAGCTTCATGCGGCCTTCCGTCGGGCCGCTGCATGCCCGCGGTCGACTGATGCACCGCACCGCCACCATGGCCTTCGTCGAGGCTACGATCTACGATGCGAAGGACCAGGCCTGCGCGCATTCGACCGGCACCTTCAAGTACGTGACGCGCCGCCTGCCCACTGGCCCGGCCAGCGCCAACGCCCAACGTCCGCCCTCGACGGACTGACCCCGGAGACCCCCATGCCCACCAACCGCCAGCAACATCTCGACAACCGCCCCGAGGGCGAGGCCGTCGCCAGCAACTTCAAGCTGGTGACCACCGAGACCCCGCCGCTGCAGGACAACCAGGTTCTGGTGTGCCACCACTACCTGAGCCTCGACCCGTACATGCGGGGGCGCATGAACGATGCGAAAAGCTACGCGCAGCCGCAGCCGCTGGGTGAAGTGATGCAAGGCGGCACGGTGGGCGAAGTGGTCGAGAGCAAGCACCCGAAGTACGCCGTGGGCGACAAAGTGGTCGGCTTCGGCGGCTGGCAGGAATACAGCGTGGTCGACGGCGCGCAGGTCGGCGCGCTGCGCAAGGTCGATACCACGCACGTGCCACTGTCGCACTACCTCGGCGCGGTCGGCATGCCGGGCGTGACCGCCTGGTACGGCCTGGTGAAGATCATCGCGCCCAAGGCAGGCGACACGGTGGTGGTCACGGCCGCCAGCGGCGCGGTCGGCAGTGCCTTTGGCGCGCTGGCCAAGGCCCGTGGCTGCCGGGTGATCGGCATCGCGGGTGGCCCGGACAAGTGCCGCTACGTCACAGACGAACTGGGCTTCGACGCCTGCATCGACTACCGCGCGCACCCGGACATCAAGACGATGAGCAAGGCGCTCAAGGAAGCGTGCCCGAACGGCATCGACGGCTACTTCGAGAACGTCGGTGGCTACATCTTCGACGCGGTGCTGCTGCGCACCAACGCCTTCGCGCGGGTCGCGCTGTGCGGGATGATCGCCGGCTACGACGGTGCGCCGATGCCGCTGGCGAACCCGGCGCTGATCCTCATCAACCGCCTCAAGGTCGAAGGCTTCATCGTCAGCGAGCACATGGACGTGTGGCCCGAGGCGTTGAAGGAACTGGGCGGCCTGGTCGCCAGCGGCAAATTGCGACCGCGCGAATCGGTGGCCCAGGGCATCGAATCGGCGCCCGAAGCCTTCCTCGGTCTGCTCAAGGGCAGGAACTTCGGCAAGCAACTGGTGAAGCTGGTCTAGCCGACGAGGACCGGAGGCCCCCATGGACGCGACGCACGAGGTCTTCAACCAGCCTGCGCCGCTCGCGGGCTACAACCTGTTCCGGACGAACCACGCGCTGCGCGACGCGCTGGCCTTCAATGCGCCGCAGCTCGATCCGGCACCGCTCGACGCCTTGGGCGCTGCGGTCGGCACGCCCGAAATGCAGGCGCATGCGCGGCTCGCGAACACGAACGCGCCGGTGCTGCACACGCACGACCGTTTCGGCCGGCGCATCGACGAGGTCGAGTTCCATCCCAGCTACCACGCACTGATGGGCGCTGCCGTCGGCGCCGGCCTGCACGGCACGCCGTGGGCCGGTGGCAGTGCGTCGCCACATGTCCAGCGCGCTGCCGGCTTCATGCTCTTCACCGAGCTCGAGCCGTCCACCCTGTGCCCGATCTCGATGACCTACGCCGCGACGCCGGCGCTGCGCGGCAACGCGGCGGTCTTCGCCGATTGGGGACCGAAGCTCACGAGCCACGCCTACGACCCGGCGCTGGTGTCCTGGCGCGACAAGGCCGGCGTGACCATGGGCATGGGCATGACCGAGAAGCAGGGCGGCTCCGATGTGCGCGCCAACACCACGCAGGCGGTGCGCGACGGCAGCGACGCCTGGGGCGAGCGCTATGTGCTGACCGGCCACAAGTGGTTCTTCTCGGCGCCGATGTGCGATGCCTTCCTGGTGCTGGCGCAGGCACCCGCCGGGCTCAGCTGCTTCTTCCTGCCGCGCGTCCTGCCCGATGGCACGCGCAACGCGGTCCGCATTCAGCGCCTGAAGGACAAGCTGGGCAACCAGGCCAACGCGAGTTCGGAAGTCGAGTTCCACGCCGCCAGGGCCTGGCGGGTCGGCGAAGAGGGCCGCGGCATTCCGCAGATCCTCGAGATGGGCACGATGACGCGGCTCGATTGCGCGCTCGGCACCACCGGGCTGATGCGCCAGGCGCTGGCCCTCGCGCTGAACCACACCGCGCAGCGCAACGCCTTCGGCAAGCCGCTCATCGCGCAACCGCTGATGAAGAACGTGCTGGCCGACCTGGCCCTCGAAAGCGAGGCCGCCACCGCGCTCGCCCTGCGCCTGGCGCGCGCCTTCGACCGCGCCGACGATGCGCACGAGCGCCTCATGGCGCGCCTGCTCACGCCGGTCGCCAAGTTCTGGATCTGCAAGCGCGGCAGCCATTTCGCCCAGGAGGCGATGGAATGCCTGGGCGGCAACGGCTACGTGGAGGAGGGCGGCGAGGGCGTGATGGCCCGCATCTACCGCGAGATGCCGCTCAACTCGATCTGGGAAGGCGCCGGCAACATCATGGCGCTCGACCTGCTGCGCGCCACGCGCAAGGGCGACGTGGTCGCTGCGCTGGCCCATGAGCTGGCGCCCGCCCGCGGCGCGCATGCCGCGCTCGACCGGCTGGCCGACGCACTGCCGTCGCGCATCGATGCGATGGCCACCGAGCCCGAGGCGCGCCGCCTGGCGCAGGACGTGGCGCTGGCGGTGCAGGCCGCGCTGCTGGCGCAGACCGCACCGCCGGCCGTGGTCGACGCCTTCTGCGCCTCACGGCTGGGCGGCGATTGGGGCCATGCCTTCGGCACGCTCGGCACCGGTGCCGATCTCGACGCGATCATCGCCCGCGCGATGCCGCACTGAACTTCAAGAATGCCCCGGAGAAAGCCACGATGTCCGACCTGATCCTGCACCACTACGCCACCTCGCCCTTCTCCGAGAAGATCCGGTTGGTCCTCGGCTACAAAAAGCTGGCCTGGCGCTCCGTCATCGTGCCGCAGATCATGCCCAAGCCCGATGTGCAGGCGCTCACCGGCGGCTACCGCAAGACGCCCTTCCTGCAGGTCGGTGCCGACATCTACTGCGACAGCGCGCTCATCTGCGATGTGCTGGAGCATCTGCAGCCCGAGCCTTATCTCTATCCGGAGCCGAGCAAGGGCCTGGCGCGCACGCTGGCGCAATGGGCCGACGACACCCTGTTCTGGACGGGGATGGCGCACAGCTTCAGTCCCAAGGGGGTCGAGGACCTGTTTGCCAAGGCGCCGCCGGGCGCGGCCCAGGCCTTCGCCGACGACCGCCGTGCCATGAGCACGAACATGGTCCGGCTGCGCCCGGCCGATGCCACCGGCGCCTACAAGTCGTACCTGCGCCGCCTGTCGGACATGCTCGACGACACACCCTACCTGCTGGGGGAGGTGCCGACCATCGCCGACTTCGCCTGCTACCACCCGCT
Organism: Variovorax sp. J2L1-78; assembly: GCF_030317205.1. NCBI lineage: Bacteria > Pseudomonadati > Pseudomonadota > Betaproteobacteria > Burkholderiales > Comamonadaceae > Variovorax > Variovorax arabinosiphilus. The sequence continues at coordinate 403,361 of NZ_JASZYB010000001.1, forward strand.
GTGGTTCACGCGCAAGCGAACGCCGTCGATGAGCGGCGTGCTGCAGCTCACGCCCGCGGTGCTGGACTGGATGGACCGCATGGCGGCCATCGGCCACGGCACCATGGAAACGACCGACGCCGCCACCGCCATCGCGCATGCCGCGGCATCGGTGCCGCACACGCGGCTGACCGACAGCACGTTCCAGGACGAGCATGGCATTGCGCTGGGCAGCCGCGTGAGCATCACCTCGCAAAGCTTCGGCCCCGAGCCGACCGAGGGTGAGTTGATGGCCGCCACGCGGACCCACTACACGCTGCGCCGCACCGACCCGCGCGCGGGCACGCTGCATGTGCACTTCCCGCGCATCGGCTACGTGCTGCGCCAGGTCCAGGCCTGATGCCAGAGGCGGGGCCGCCGCACCTGCGCTCGACCGACAACCGGCGCAGGCGGATGCTGCGGATCGCGGCCACGCTGCCGTGGGTGCCGCTCTCGGCATGGACGGCCGCGGACGCCCAGCCATCGACGGCCACCCTGGCGCGCGTGCGGCCCGGCGAGCCGGGCTGGCCGTCGGCGGCCGCATGGCAGCAACTGAGCCGACGGACCAACGGGCGGCTTTCGGTGATCGATTCGCCCTTGATGGCCTGCCGCGCCACGCCCGCAGCTGCGGAATGCGCGCGGCTCTTCAGTGCCGTGAAGAACCCGTATTTCATCAGCGACCACCCGGCGCTTACCCAGACACTCTGCTGGGTCGACGCCTGGACATCGATGCCCAGCATCTTCGTTGTGGCAGCGCGCGAAACCGGGGATGTCGTGGCTGCGGTCGATTTCGCGCGCGAGCACCGCCTGCGCCTGGTGGTGCGCAGCGGCGGCCACAGCTACCAGGGCACCTCGAACGCACCGGATTCGCTGCTGGTGTGGATGCGCGGGATGAATGCCATCGAGATGCACGATGCGTTCGTCGCCGCGGGTTGCGAGGGCAGCGCGGCGCCGCAGCGCGCGGTGTCGGTCGGGGGTGGTGCGCTGTGGGCCCAGGTGTACGACGCGGTCAGCACGCAGGCGGGCGGTTATGTGCAGGGCGGCGGCTGCCTGTCGGTCGGCGTTGCCGGCCTGGTGCAGAGCGGTGGCTTCGGCAGCTTTTCGAAGCGCTATGGGTTGGCATCGTCCAGCCTGCTGGAAGCCGAGGTGGTGACGGCCGACGGCGAGGTGCGCATCGCCAACGCCTGCACGCACCCCGAGTTGTTCTGGGGGCTCAAGGGTGGTGGCGGCGGCAGCCTGGGCATCGTGACGCGGCTGACGCTGCGGGTGCATGAGCTGCCGGACGATTTCGGGGCCGTGAACCTCACCATCCGCGCCAAGTCCACCCCCGCCTTCCGCACGTTGATCGGCATGGTGCTCGGCTTCTATGCCGAGGCGCTGATGAACCCGCACTGGGGTGAGCAGATCCGCCTGCGACGCAACAACACGGTGCAGGTGTCGATGGTGTTCCAGGGGCTCACCCGCAGCCAGGCGCAGGCGGTCTGGCAGCCGCTTCGGGATGCGCTGGCGCAGGCGCCCGATGACTTCGAGGTCGACTTCGCGCCGCTGGCGATCATCTCGACCTCCGCACGCGAGTTCTGGTCGCCGACACTGATGAAACGCGCGCTCGGCTTCCTGCGCACCGACGACCGCCCCGGCGCGCCCAAGACCAACGTCTTCTGGCCCGGCGACCAGGGACAGGCCGGGCAGGTGCTGCATGCGTTTCAGTCCGCCTGGCTGCCGGCCGCGCTGCTGCAGCCTGAGCAGCGCGATGCCTTGGCCGATGCGCTGTTCGCGGCGTCGCGCCACTGGCCGGTGTCCCTGCACGTCAACAAGGGCCTGGCCGGTGCGCCGGACGAAGCGCTGGCCGGTGCGCGCGACACCGCGATGAACCCGGACGTGATCGATGCCTTCGCACTCGCCATCCTCGGCACCGAGGGCCCGCCGGCCTATCCCGGTGTCGCGGGCCATGAGCCCGACGTGGCACTCGCCCGCCGCCAGGCGGAGGCCGTCGGCCGCGCCGCGGCGGAACTGCGACGCGTGGCGCCGGACACCGGTGCGTACCTTGCGGAGAGCAACTTCTTCGAGCCGAACTGGCAGCAGGCCTTCTGGGGCGCCAACCACGCGCGCCTGCAGGCGGTGAAGTTGCGCTACGACCCGGACGGCCTGTTCTGCGTGCACCACGGCGTGGGCAGCGAGGCGTGGAGCGCCGACGGGTTCACGCGGCTGGCCTGAGCGGCGGCCGAGGTCGCACGCAGGACATCGCCCGGCATCGCAACGCGGTTCAATACGCAGCCACAGAGACAGACCAGACAAGGACGCATCCATGATCCAGGATTTCAAGGGCAAGACAGCGGTTCTCACCGGCGCCGGCTCCGGCTTCGGCCTCGAATGCGCGCGCATCGGGGCGGCGCGCGGCATGAACCTCGTGCTGGTCGACGTGCAGCAGGACGCGCTCGATCGGGCCCAGGCCGAGATGGAGGCCGCCGGCGCGCAGGTGCTGGCGCGGCGCGTCGACGTGTCGAAGGCCGACCAGATGGAAGCACTGGCCGAAGCGGTGCAGGCGCGCTTCGGTGCACCGCATTTCGTCTTCAACAACGCGGGGGTCGGCGCCGGCGGCCTGGTCTGGGAAAGCAGCGTGGCCGACTGGGAATGGGTGCTGGGCGTCAACGTGTGGGGCGTGGTGCACGGCGTGCGCCTCTTCACGCCGATGATGCTGGCCGCCGCGGCCCAGGACCCGTCGTACCGCGGCCACATCGTCAACACCGCCAGCATGGCCGGCCTGCTGACGCCGCCGAACATGGGGGTCTACAACGTGAGCAAGCACGCGGTCGTGAGCCTGACCGAGACGCTCTATCAGGACCTGGCGCTGGTTACCGACCAGATCGGCGCCAGCCTGCTGTGCCCGTATTTCGTCGCGACCGGCATCCACAGCAGCGAACGCAACCGCCCCGGCACGCTACCCGCCGGCGAGCTCACCAAGAGCCAGCTGATCGGCCAGGCCATGACGGCCAAGGCGGTGAGCAGCGGCAAGGTGAGCGCTGCCGACGTGGCGGGCAAGGTGTTCGACGCCATCGCCGCCAACCAGTTCTACATCTTCAGCCACCCGAAGGCGCTGGGGAACGTCAAGAGCCGGATGGACAGCATCGTGTCGATCACCAACCCGGCCGATCCCTTCCTGGAGCGGCCCGACATCGGCCAGCAGCTGCGCGCGCAACTGCGGTCCTGAACTACACGCCGAGCGTCGGCGGCGTGCTAGCTTGGCCCGACCATGCTGCACCGCAAGAACCGCGCGCCCGCCGCGCTCCGCCACCCCCGTCTGTCGCTCCTCGTCGGGGCACCACTGCTGGCGCTGGCGTTCATCGGACCGGCGCTGGCGCAGGATGGCGCGTCGCTTCAGGCCAAGCATGGCGCGCTCGCCGCACGGCTGGCGGACAACCCGTTCAAGCGGCCGCTGGTGCTGGATTCGGCTGAAAGTCCGGAGCGCCTGAGCGGCGACATCTACGCCGTGGTCGACCATCCCTTCGCCGAGACCGGCGCGCTCGCGACGCCTGCCAACTGGTGCGAGGTGCTGATGCTGCACCTGAACACCAAGCACTGCGCCGTGAAGGGCGAGGGGCAGGGCACCACCATCGAGGTGGCGGTGGGCCGCAAGTTCGACCAGCCGCTCGATCAGGCGCAGCGCGTGGCCTTCGCCTGGACGCGGGCGGCGAACAGCGCGGACTACCTGTCGGTGCAGCTGTCCGCAAACGAAGGGCCGCTGTCCACGCGCGACTATCGCATCGTCCTGGAGGCCGTGCCACTGTCGCAGGGCCGGTCCTTCGTGCACCTGGCCTATTCCTATGCCTACGGCACCGCAGCGCGATTCGCGATGAAGGCCTATCTGGGGACGCTGGGCAGCGGCAAGGTGGGCTTCACCGTCACCAGCGGCCAGGGGCGGCAGGGTGCGGCGGCGCCGATCGGCGGCGTCCGCGGCGTGGTCGAGCGCAACACCATGCGCTACTACCTGGCGATCGACGCCTTCCTCGGTGCGCCGAAGCCCGAGCAACTGGACCGCCGGCTGGCGGCCTGGTTCGACGCGACCGAGCAGTACGCGCGCCAGCTGCACGAGACCGAACGTGCCGATTACCTGGCGATGAAGAAGAGCGAATACCGGCGCCTCAGGCAGGGCGGTTGAGCGCCGGAACAAGGTCTGGTGGCGCCCCGAAGGCGACAGCGTTCTGACGCTGCCTACGTCGTTGTACGACATCGTGCAAGTTTTCACCGCGTCCGCAACAGGGAAGTTCGTTTGACCTGACTGGGAGCTGACCGCAAGAATCCGGTGGCCCGTGTCGTCGAGACAACTGATGTCATACGACATCAGACGACCAGGGCCCGGCATGTGGCCGGCATTCAAACCCAAAGAGGTCCTTCATGAAACGCAGAGACTTTGCAATCGCGGCGCTGTCGCCGCTCGCCCTGGCCGCGTGTGGCGGCGGTGGCGACGACTCCCCACCGGCACCCGCGCCCGCTCCGGCGCCGACCCCCCAGGCCACCGCCACCGCCGCCCTGAAGAGCGCTGCCAGCTACATGGACGACGTGGTCTCCTACCGCGGCGGCTACGTCTGGTCGTACTCCCCCGACCTGACGCAGACCTTCGGCGAGATGGAAGCCAAGCGGACCATGCTGTGGCTGCAGCCGCCAGGCACGTCGTCCATCGGCCACATCTACCTGGACGCCTACCATGCCACCGGCGACGAGCGCTTCTACCAGGCCGCCGACCGCACCGCCAAGGCGGTCGCTGCCGCCCAGCATGCCTCCGGCGGCTGGAACTACATCTACGACTTCGCCGGCGAGGAATCGCTCAAGCACTGGTACGACACCGTCGGCAAGAACGGCTGGCGGCTGGAGGAGTTCCAGCACTACTACGGCAACGCCACCTTCGACGACGCCACCACCGCCGTGGCCTCGCAGTTGATGCTGCGCATGTACCTGGAGAAGCGCGATCCGGTCTATCAGGCCGCGACCGACAAGGCCATCCAGTTCATCACCGACGCACAGTTCGGGCCGCAGTTCGGCGTGGCCGACGGCGGCTGGCCGCAGCGCTTTCCGCACAACCCGAATGCAATCAGTTCGATGCCGCTGCCCAACCCGTCGCAGGTGCCGGCGGGCGCGCGAACGGGCATGGAAGACGGCGACTACACGCTGCACGTCACCTTCAACGACGACGTGATGGGCGAGAACATCAAGTTCCTGACGATGTGCGTGATGGCCTTGGGCCGGACCGACCTGGTGACCCGCATCACCCGCGCGATGGACTGCATGCAGCGCATGCAATGGACCTCGGCCGTGCAGCCGCTGCAGTCGGGCTGGAGCCTGCAGCATCTGTCGCGCGACACCGGCGGCCGGCTGGCCGGGGCTCCGGCGGGTGCCCGCTCGTACGAGCCCCGGTCGCTCGCCACGCACACCACGCAGACCAACGTCCAGCAGCTCTTGGGCTACTTCACGCTGACCGGCGACCGCAAGTACCTGTCGCAACTGCAGAAGGCGATCGACTGGCTCAAGTCGCCGTCCATCCAGCTGCCGGCGAATGTCGCGACGCTCAATCCCTTGCTGGCGGGTCGCAACGTGGCGACCTTCATCGAGCTCGACACCAACGACCCGCTGTTCATCCATCGCTACGGGTCGAACATCCACAACGGCGCCTACTTCTTCGACAAGGACATCACGAACACCATCAGTCACTACTCGTCGGGCCGCACGGTGGACCCCGCCGGGCTGCAGAAGCGGCTGGACGAGTACAACGCCATGAGCCAGGCGCAGGTCGATACGATGGTCGCGAAGTCGCCGCTTCGGGCGAGCACGTCGCGGGCGCTGCCGAAGTATTTCGCGGCGGTGCGCGAAGTCGACTTTCCGGATCTCTTCGAAGGGGCGGTACTGAAGACGCCGACGGTGCCCGAGTCCGAGGTGCAGACCATCATCGGTGCCCTGGTCGACGGCAAGTACTGGACCGCACCGGTGCCCGAGATCGTGAACCCCTACCGCGGAGACGGCCCCACGACGCCGTACACCGGCACCGCCTACCGCAGCCGCCATGTGGGCGACATCTACGACACCTCCCCATACCCGGCCGATGTGCCGCCGGACATCGCACCCTATGTGCCGCGCGAGCGGCCGCAGTTCATCATCACCTCGAACTTCATCGCCCGCATGGGGCGGCTGATCTCCTTCGTTTCGCCGGTGAGTTGAGCCGAGGTGCGCTGCGCGGCGCGGCGCCGTCGACCCGGACACGGGCTCAGCGGCGCAGTGCCGCCTCGATCGTTGCGACGTCGATCTTGCGCATGGTCATCATCGCGTCGAAGGCGCGCTTGGCTGCCGCGCGATCGGGGTTGGTCAGCGCGTCGATCAGTACCCGCGGCGTGATCTGCCACGACAGCCCCCACCGATCCTTGCACCAGCCGCACTCGCTCTCCTGGCCGCCATTCCCGACGATCGCGTTCCACAGGCGGTCGGTCTCGGCCTGGTCGTCGGTTGCGATCTGGAAGGAGAAGGCTTCGCTGTGCTTGAAGTGCGGGCCGCCGTTCAGCCCGATGCACGGGATGCCGATGACGGTGAACTCGACCAGCAGGACATCGCCCTGCTTGCCATCGGGGTAGTCGCCCGGCGCATGGTGCACCGCGCCCACGGCGCTGTCGGGAAAAGTCCTGGCATAGAAGGTTGCAGCCTCGACAGCGTCACTGTCGTACCAGAGGCAGATCGTGTTCTTGCTCGTCATGGCGGTCTCCTGAAGACTCGCCATCGTAAGCAGCGGGCGTCGACGCGATGTAACGCCGTGTGCGGGTGGCCTGCGATCAGGTCGTCACGACGATCGGGAAGCGCGCCCGCCATCCGTCCGCGCTGCGCTCGAAGGGCACGGTGACCGCATTGCGCGCTGCCGGCGACAGGTTGCGCCACAGGAAGTCGCGGGCGTTGCCGGCATCGCCCGCCACGTAGAGCTGCGTGGTCAGCAGTTCGCGTGCGCCGAGTTTCACCTTGACGTGGATGTGCGGCGTGCGGCCGGTGTAGGGCACGGGCCGGATGGTGCGGAAGCGGTAGCTGCCGTCGGCGGCCACGTTGACGCGGCCGAAGCCCTGGAAGGCGGCGTCGGCGCGGTCGCCATCGCCCGGGTGGTGGTAGTGGCCGTGCTCGTCGCACTGCCAGATCTCGACCTGTGCCCCGCGCAAGGGTTGGCCGTCGAGGTCGGTCACCACGCCATCGACCCAGGTCGGCTGACCGCCCCGGTAGTTCAGGGTGCCGTTGCGCAAGAGATCGTTGTCGGCATCCGCCGGCAACTGCACCGGGTAGAAGGGCCCTTCGGTCTGCGCCGGTGTGGCCACGCGCGTCGTCGCGGGCTGCGCGCGAACGCCGAGCCAGAGTGCCGGCGCGGCGACGAGCGCGGCGGCCACCGTGCGGCGGGGCAGACCGGCAGAGCCTGGGGCGGATGTCGCGTTCATGGCCCCTCGGATGACGCGCGGCCCTTGCAAGTTCCCAGAGGTCGCCGCATGGCCGGCGGCTTCACACCGCCACCGGGCTGCGCTCGGCGAACTGCCCGTTCCAGTACGGGTAGTAGGGGTAGGGCGGCGTCACCGCACTCGCGGCATCGAGCCGCGCTACCTGTTCAGGCGTGAGCGACCACCCCACCGCACCCAGGTTCTGCACCAGTTGCGCCTCGTCGCGCGCGCCGATCAGCACGCTGGCGACGGTGGGGCGCTGCAACAGCCAGTTGATGGCGATCTGCGGGACGGTCTTGCCGGTCTCGGCTGCGACCGTGTCGAGCGCGTCGACCACGCGGTACAGACGCTCGGCGTCGGCCGGTGGTGCGAAGCCTTCGGTCGCATGCAGTCGGCTGTCGGCCGGCAGGGGCTGGCCGCGGCGGATCTTGCCGGTCAGGCGGCCCCAGCCGAGCGGGCTCCACACGATCGCGCCCACGCCCTGGTCGATGCCCAGCGGCATCAACTCCCATTCGTAGTCGCGGCCGATCAGCGAGTAGTAGGTCTGGTTGGCGACGTAGCGCTCGAGCCCGAGGCGGTCGGACGCCGCGAGGGACTTCATCAATTGCCAGCCCGAGAAGTTCGACACGCCGATGTAGCGCACCTTGCCGGCGCGCACCAGGTCGTCGAGCGTGCGCAGCACCTGCTCGACCGGTGTCATCGCATCGAAGGCGTGCAGTTGCAGGATGTCGATGTGCTCGGTGTCGAGGCGCTTGAGCGCCGCATCGACGCCGGCGAGCAGGTGGTGCCGCGACGCGCCCGCGTCGTTGGGGCCGTCGCCCGCGCGCAGCGACAGCTTGGTCGAGACGATCGCCTGGTGGCGCCGCCCCTTGAGCGCCGCGCCGAGGATGCTTTCCGACGCGCCGTTCGAGTAGACGTCGGCCGTGTCGAACAGCGTCACGCCGGCGTCCAGGCACAGGTCGACGATGCGCCGCGCGCCGGCCACGTCGGTGTTGCCCCAGGCGCTGAAGAGTGGGCCGTGCCCGCCGAAGGTGCCGGCGCCGAAGCCGAGGGCGGGCACCTGGAAGCCGGAGCGGCCGAGGTAGCGATAGTCCATGCGATGTGTTCTCGTGTTGAATGAAAAGGAAAGTCAGGCCTTCATTGGCGCGCACACCGGCATGGCCGACTCGCGGCCATCGAGCGCGCGGCTCCACAGGGCGATGCCCAGGCCGACCAACGTGATCGCCGCCGCCACCCAGCCGAGCGATGCCAGCCCCGGTCCGCGCTCGATCGTCACGCCGCCGACCCAGGCGCCGATGGCGTTGCCGAGGTTGAAGGCTGCGATGTTCAGGCTCGACGCCAGGTTCTGGCCGGCGCCCGAGGCCTTCTCGAGCACGCGCATCTGCAGCGGCGCCACGGTCGCGAAGGACGCGACGCCGAGCACGGCGAAGAAGACGATCGCCGGCACGGCCGAGCCGATGGCGAACTGCAGCGTGGCGAGCACCAGGGCGAGCACGCTCAGCGTCCAGAGCACGGCGCGCATCACGCCGCGGTCGGCCAGCCGGCCGCCCAGCAGGTTGCCGATGGCCATGCCGCCGCCGAAGAGCAGCAGCACGGCCGAGACCGCGCCGTCGGAGAAGCCGGTCAGGCGGTTGAGCAGGGGCTGCACGTAGGTGAACACGGCGAACACGCCGGCGTAGCCGACCACCGTCATCGCCAGGCCGAGCAGCACCTGCGGCCGGCCCAGCACGGCGAGTTCGTCGCGCAGCGGCGGCAGCACGCCATCGCGCCGGCCGCGGGGCACGAAGAGCGCGAGCACGACGAAGGCCAGCACGCCGATCGCCGTGACGGCCCAGAACGACGCGCGCCAGCCGTGGTGCAGACCCAGCCAGGCGCCCGCCGGCACGCCGAGGATGGTCGCCGCCGTGAGGCCGGTGAACATGATCGCGATGGCCGAGGCGCGGCGTTCCGGCGCGACCAGGCCGGTCGCCACGACAGCGCCGACGCCGAAGAAGGTGCCGTGCGCGAGCGCCGTGACGACGCGCGCCGCCATCAGCCAGCCGTAGCTCGGTGCCAGTGCGCAGGCGAGATTGCCGAGCGTGAAGATCGCCATCAGCGCGAGCAGCACCGTCTTGCGCGGCAGCCGGCGGGAGGCGAGGGTCAGCACCGGCGCGCCGATGGCGACGCCGACCGCATAGCCGGAGATCAGCAGCCCGGCAGCGGCGATGGACACATGAAGGTCGTCCGCGACCTGCTGGAGCAGGCCCATGAGGACGAATTCGGTGGTGCCGATGCCGAAGGCACCGACGGTGAGGGCGAGAAGAGCGATGGGCATGATGCGTCGAATGTGCCGACGCTCCTGCGCTGTGACTAGAATGCCCGCCGGATCGACTGCTGTGAATTGAAATCACATATGCCCCGCATCGACGTGAACCGTTCCGGCGAGATGGAAGCTTTCGTGCAGGTGGTCGAGCGTGGCGGCTTCTCGGCCGCGGCACGCGCGCTCGGTATGACGCCCTCCGCGGTCAGCAAGCTGGTCGCGCGGCTCGAGTCCCGCCTGGCGGTGCAACTGGTGCACCGTTCCACCCGCAAGCTCACGTTGACGCCCGAAGGCCAGCAGTTCCACGAGCGCAGCGTGCGGGTGCTGGCCGACATGGACGAGGCCGAACGCTGTGCCGCCTCCGGCGCCGCGCCGCGTGGCCGGGTCAGCATCAACGCCAGCGTGCCCTTCGGCCACCATGTGCTGCTGCCGTTGATGCCGCGCTTTCTCGAAGGGCACCCGCAGGTGACGGTCGATGTCTCGCTGACCGACCGTGTGGTCGACCTGATGGACGAGCGCACCGACATCGCGGTGCGCTGGGGGCAGTTGCCCTCGTCGGACCTCGTCGCGCGCCGGCTCGGCGAGACCGGCCAGGCGATCGTGGCCTCACCGGCCTACCTCGCGCGCTACGGCACGCCGCACACGCCGGAAGAACTGGAGGCTCACAACCGCCTGGGCACCAGCTACCGGCGCGCGGTGCCCGACTGGCCGCTGTCGGTCGACGGCCGGTTCGTCGAGATGCCGATCGTCGGCAACATGCGCGTCGGCGATGGCTCGGCGCTGCGGCGGCTGGTGCTCGACGGCGTTGGTCTGGGGCGGCTGTCGCTGTACCACGTGCAGGCCGACATCGACGCGGGCCGGCTGGTGAAGGTCATGGAGGCGTTCAACCCGCACGAAATGGAGCCGATCCATGCGGTCTATCTGGGCAAGGCCGGCCGGCTGCCGGCGCGGGTGCGCGCGATGCTGGATTTTCTGGTCGCGCACGTGAAGCTCGACGGCGCGACCCGGGGCATGGCATGACGGCCACCCACGGCTTCGCCATCTTCCCGACGGCCGTCGGCACCTGCGGCATCGCCTGGAGCCCGCGCGGCATCGCTGGCGCACAGCTGCCGGAGGCCGAGGACGATGCGGCCGCGACGCTGGCCCGCATGGCCGCGCGCTTTCCTGCAGGGGAGGAGGCGGTACCGCCGCCGTCGGTGCAGGCCGTCATCGACGCCCTCGTCGCCGTGCTGGCAGGCACATCGAAGGAGCTGTTGCTGGAGGTGCCGCTGGACGATGCGGGTGTTCCGGCCTTCCATCGGCGCGTGTACGACTTCGCGCGCCGCATCCCGCCTGGCGAAACACGCACCTATGGCGAAGTGGCCGAGGCCTTGGGCAGCAAGGGCCTGGCGCGGGCGGTCGGCCAGGCGCTGGGGCGCAACCCCTTCGCGCCCCTCGTGCCGTGCCACCGCGTGCTGGCGGCCGACGGTCGGCCGGGCGGCTTTTCCGCCCCGGGTGGCGCCTTGGCCAAACTGCGCATGCTGGCGAAAGAAGGGGCGCGGCCCCTTGGCACCGCGCCCCTGTTCGACGAGCTATGAGGAAGCGCCAGGAGAGCCTGGTGCTTCAGGCTCAGTACGCCGCTTGGCGCGTGAACGACAGGCTGGTCTTCTTGTACTCGGCCGGGATCTGGTCACGGTAGTACGACTTCGCGTTCAGGCTTTGCAGCGGGTCGTGTGCCGTGGCCACGGCCTGGCTGCGCACGGCACCGCGGTCGGCCGTCGTGTTCACGGTCTGCACGCCGCTGGCGTAGCCTTCGCCGAAGACGTCGCCGGCACGGGCGGCCGCGACGGCCTGGCCCTGCACGGCGGCACGGCTCACCGACGGTGTGACGGTCAGCACGCCGTCGTAGGTCTCGGCGTGTGCGCCGGCTGCGGCCAAGAGGGAGAGGGCTGCGGCGGCGAGGATGTTGCGGGTGTTCATGATGATGTCCTTCAAATGATTTGGATGATGTCGAACCGGTCTTGGGTGGGTGTTCCGCGTCGTTGTCGAGGCGGCCCGCTCGCTCGGTGGCCTGTTCACCCAGATCAACGTGTGCTGTTGGTCTGTGGGATCAAGTGTGCGACGGCAAAGGGCCTCGCAACGCCTCTCGAAGGAATCACGGCGTTCGGGCATTGGAAACAATCGCGGCTGTATCGGCGGCTGCACGCGTCCACCAGCCACAAGGGACAGACGCCCTAGCACAGCTGTGCGGACGGCGCTCGCGGTTGCCTATGCAGCCTTGGCGACAATCGGTCCATGACCTCTCCGCGTTTCTTCCGGATCGCGCTGGTGCTCGGGCTGCTGTCCGCCATCGGCCCGTTCGCCATCGACATGTACCTGCCGGCGCTGCCGGCCATCGGCACCAGCCTGCGCGCCGACATCGGTGCGGTGCAGATGAGCCTCACCGTCTTCTTCCTGGCGCTGGCGGCCGGCCAGCCGTTCTACGGCCCGGTGTCGGACATGGTTGGCCGCAAGCCGCCGCTGTACTTCGGGCTCGTGCTGTTCGCCATCGCCAGCGTGGGCTGCGCGCTGGCCGACAACATCCAGACGCTGATCGTGCTGCGCTTCCTGCAGGGGTTGGGCGCGGCGGCCGGCATGGCGATCCCGCGCGCGGTGGTGCGCGACCTGCACACCGGCAACGACGCGGCGCGGCTGATGTCGCTGCTCATGCTGGTCTTCAGCATCTCGCCCATCCTCGCGCCGCTGGTGGGCAGCGGCGTGATCGCGGTGGCGGGCTGGCGCGGCGTGTTCTGGGCCGTCACGCTCGCGGCGGTCGCGGGGCTGGTGCTGATCGCCACCTCCCTCACCGAGACGCGCCCGGCCCACCAGCGGGTGGAGAGCAGCCTGCGCAGCGCCTTGAGCGCCTACGGCGTGCTGCTGCGCGACGGGCACTACCTGGGCCTGGTCTTCATCGGCAGCTTTGCGATGGCCGGCTTCTTCACCTACCTGGCCAACTCGTCCTTCGTGCTGATCGACCACTACGGGCTGTCGCCGGTGGTCTACAGCGTGGCCTTCGGCGTGAATGCCGCCTCGTTCTTCGGTGCGGCGCAGTTCAACGGGCGCCTGGGCGAGCGCTTCGGGCTGGTGCGGGTCGTCAAGGGCGCGGTCGGTGCCTGCGGCGCGGTGATGGTCGCGATGTTCCTGTACTTCCTGCTGGGCGGCGATTCGATGTGGGTGCTGCTGGGGCTGTACTTCATCGCCAGCGGCCTGATGGGGCTGGTGATCCCGACGACCTCGGTGCTGGCGCTGGAAAAGCACGGCGCCATCGCCGGCACCGCGTCGGCGCTGCTCGGCACCTTGCAGATGCTGACCGGCGCGGTGGTCATGGCCATCGTCGGCCTGTTCACCGACGGGAGGCCGCTGCCGATGGTGGCGGGCATGGCCGGTGGCGCACTGGTGGCCCTGCTGCTGACCTGGCTGACGCTCGGCGGCGCCGCACGTGGTGTGCAAGCGCTCGCGGGCCGGAGCGCGTGAGATGACAGCCACCCTGCCCGCCGTGGCGAAGTTGGACCACGATGCCGCCGTGCCCGACGGTCTGCCCACGCCGCAGCGCGGGCGTGCGATGGCGGTCATCATCCTCGGCATCGCGGTCGCAGTGCTCGACGGCACGATCATGAATCTCGCGCTGCCCAGCATCGCGCGCGAGCTGGGCGCCAGCGCATCGCACGCGATCTGGGTGGTCAATGCCTACCAGATCGCGATCCTGGTCATGCTGCTGCCGCTCGCGTCGCTGGGCGACCTGTTTGGCTACCGCCGCATCTACCTGCTCGGCATGGGGCTCTTCACCGTGTCCTCGCTGGCCGCCGTGCTGTCGAATTCGATGGGCACGCTGATCGCGGCGCGCACGCTGCAGGGCCTGGGCGCCGCCGGCATCATGAGCGTGAATGCCGCCCTGGTGCGGCTGATCTACCCCTCGTCCCAGCTGGGGCGCGGCATGGCGATCAATTCCATGGTGGTGGCCACCGCCTCGGTCGCCGGCCCGTCGGTGGCGGCTTCGATCCTGTCGGTGGCCTCGTGGCCCTGGCTCTTCGCCTTCAACGTGCCGCTGGGGCTGGTGGTGCTGGCGATCGGCCTGCGGGCGCTGCCGTCCAACCAACGCGCCGCCGCCGTGCCGGGCACGCGCTTCTCGGCCGTCGATGTGCTGCTCAACATACTGATGTTCTCGCTCGTCTTCCTGGGCGTCGACCGGCTGGGCGTGCGCGAAGGCGGGGCCACCGGGACGCCGGCCATGGGCTGGGCGCTGCTGGGGGCCGGCCTGGCGGTGGGCTTCGTCTACCTGCGCCGCCAACGCACGATGGTGCTCCCGCTGTTCCCGGTCGACCTGCTGCGCATCCCGGTCTTCGCGCTGTCGATGGGCACCTCGGTGGCCGCGTTCACCGCGCAGATGCTGTCGTACATCGCGCTGCCTTTCCTGCTTCTCGACGTCTACGGCCGCACGCACCTTCAGGCGGGCCTGCTGATCACGGCGTGGCCGCTGGCCATCGTCGTGATGGCGCCGATCGTCGGGCGGCTGATCGGCCGCTACCCCGACGGCCTGCTCGGCGGCATCGGGCTGGGTCTGCTGGCCTGCGGGCTGGCGCTGCTCGCGGCGCTGCCGGCGCATCCCGGCGACCTGGACATCGCCTGGCGCATGGCCCTGTGCGGCGTTGGGTTCGGATTGTTCCAGTCCCCCAACAACCACACCATCGTCACCTCGGCGCCGCGGCATCGCAGCGGCGCGGCCAGCGGCATGCTGGGAACCGCGCGCCTGACCGGTCAGACCCTCGGCGCGGTCGTCGTGGCGGCCGTGTTCAGCCTCTGGACGCCCCATGACGGCCGCGGGCCGGTCATCGCGCTGGTGCTGGCGGCCAGCTGCGCGGCGCTGGCTGGCATCTGCAGCAGCCTTCGTCTGAGGGTGCCGCCGCCGGCGAGCCATTAAGCTCGCGCCGATGAAGGAAATTCCCGAGGCGATCGTTTGCGAGGGCTGCGACGCGGTCTATGGCCGCGCCGCGCTGCGCGAGCGCGAGGTCGCCCGCTGCCCGGTCTGCGGGACCGAACTCGAGCGCCACCTGGGCGGCCAGCAGGAGCGGATCCTGCCGCTGGCCGTGGCCGGGCTCATCATGTTCGGCGTGGCCAACCTGTTCCCCATCGTCGAGATCGAGCTGCGCGGCCTGCGCAGCCAGACCACCCTGGCCGGCGCCGTGGTGGCGCTGGCGGGCGAGGGCATGTCGCTGGTCGCGCTGCTCGTGCTGGCCACGACCATCCTCTTCCCGCTGCTGCAACTGTTGATCCTGCTCTGGCTGCTGGTGCCGCTGCGCCGGCACGAACGCGTGGTGGCCGGCTTCGCCTGGCTGGTGCGCACGATGCAGTCGCTGCGGCCCTGGGGAATGATCGAGGTGTTTCTGCTGGGCGTGCTGGTGGCGCTGGTCAAGCTCTCGAGCATGGCCACGGTGCTGCCGGGTCCGGCGCTCTATGCCTTCATGGCGTTGACGGTCCTGCTGACCGCCGTGCTGGCCTTCGACCCGCGCGGCTTCTGGGAGATGGCCGAGGGTGCGATGCGCAAGGCCGAGGCAGAAGCCGCCGGGCGCGAGGAAGCCGCGTGACGGCACCGGCAACCCCTCCTGCACGTACCGCCCGCGCCATCGACAGCGGCCTGATCGGCTGCCGCCATTGCGGCACCGTGTGGCAGGACGCGGAGGAGGGCGCGCCCTGCGCCCGTTGCGGCACGCCGTTGCACATCCGCAAGACCGACAGCCTGAACCGCACCTGGGCCCTCCTGATCGCCGCCTGCCTGATGTACCTGCCGGCCAACCTGTTGCCGGTGATGATCACCCGCACGTTGTTCGGCACGAGCGACGACACGATCATGAGCGGCGTGATCTATTTCTGGGTGACGGGGGCCTACGGGCTGGCCGCCATCGTCTTCATCGCCAGCTTCCTGGTGCCGCTGTTCAAGCTGGCGGCCCTGTTCGTGCTGGTGGTGAGCGCGCAGCGGCGCAGCAACTGGCGGCGCGCCGAACGGGCCAAGCTCTATCACCTGATCGAGATCATCGGCCGCTGGTCGATGCTCGACGTCTTCGTGGTCGCGCTGCTGGCCGGGCTGGTGCGCATCCAGGGCTTCGCCGAAATCACGGCGGGTGTCGGCATCGCGGCCTTCGGCGCGGTGGTGGTGCTGACGATGCTCGCGTCGCTGAGCTTCGACCCGAAGCTCACATGGGACGGTGCAACGGATGATGAAGAACACACAACGGAAGTACGCACATGAGTGAAAACGATCCACGTCCCGCGCCGTCATCCGCGCCTGCGGATTCGGGCGGCTTGCCGCCGCCGCGCGTGGCCCGGCGACGCGACTGGATGCCGTCGCTGATCTGGCTGATTCCGGTGGTGGCTGCGCTGGTCGGCATCTTCCTGGTGGCGCGCATCCTGATCGACCGCGGCCCCGAGATCGTGCTGACCTTCAAGACCGCCGAGGGCCTGGAGGCCGGCAAGACCGCGGTGAAGTACAAGGACGTGCAGATCGGCGTGGTGCAGAGCCTGCGCCTGGCGCATGACCGTTCGCATGTGCGCGTGACGCTGCAGCTCAACAAGGATGCGAACGCCTTCACCGCCGAGGACACCCGCTACTGGGTGGTGCGGCCGCGGCTGGACACCTCGGGCATCTCCGGCCTGAGCACGCTGCTGTCGGGCGCGTACATCGGCGCCGACGCCGGCACCTCGGAAGAGAGCGCCAAGGAGTTCACCGGACTCGAAGTGCCGCCCATCGTCACGCGCGACGCCTCGGGCAAGCAGTTCCTGCTGCGCGCGTCGGACATCGGTTCGCTCGACGTCGGCTCGCCTGTGTACTTCCGCCGCATCAAGGTGGGCCAGGTGGCGGCTTACGAGCTGAACGAGGACGGACGCGGCGTGACGCTGCGGGTGTTCGTCAACGCGCCGTACGACAAGTTCGTCGGCGGCAACTCGCGTTTCTGGCAGGCCAGCGGGCTCGACATGCGGCTCAACGCCAGCGGCATCACGTTGCGCACCCAGTCGCTCGCCACCATCCTGCTCGGCGGCATCGCCTTCGGCGCGCCGGAAAACGAGAACGGGCCGGTCGCGGGCGAGAACACCGCCTTCGCGCTCGCCGAGGACGAGGGCGCCGCGATGAAGCCGCCGGACGGCCCGGCCGAGACGGTGCTGCTGCATTTCAACCAGTCGCTGCGCGGCCTGTCGCCCGGTGCGCCGATCGACTTCCGTGGCGTGGTGATCGGCGAGGTGAAGTCGATCGGCATCCAGTTCGACCGGAACGAGCGCGAGTTCCGCATGCCGGTGGTCGCCACCGTCTACCCTGACCGCTTGCGCTCGCGCAAGCCCGGCGAGACCGAAGAGTCGCGCGCGGTGCAGCGGCAGCGGTTGCGCTTTCTCATCGGCAAGGGGCTGCGCGCACAGATGCGGACCGGCAACCTGCTGACCGGCCAGAACTACATCGCGTTCGACTTTTTCCCCAATGCGCCGAAGGTGACGATCGATGTCGAGAAGGACACGGTCGAGATGCCGACGATGCAGAACAGCCTCGATGAACTGCAGGCACAGGTGCAGGAGATCGTGACCAAGGTGAACAAGGTGCCCTTCGAACAGATCGGCACCGACGTGCGCACCGCGCTGGCGACGCTGAACAAGACGCTGGTGAGCGCCGAGCAGCTCACGCGAACGCTCAACAACGACGTGTCGCCGGAGATCACCGCGGCGATGAAGGACGCGCGCAAGACCATCAACTCCGCCGAGCGCACGCTGGCGCAGGACTCGCCCCTGCAACAGGACATGCGCCAGACGCTGCAGGAGCTCACGCGCGCCGCAGGCTCCGTGCGCGTGCTGACCGACTACCTCGAACGCCACCCCGAGTCGCTCCTGCGCGGCAAACCGGAAGACACGAAGAAATGACGCGATATCCGACTTCTCTTGTTGCGGCGTGCCTCGCGGTCGCCGTGCTCGTCGCGGGCTGTGCCAGTGCGCCGGACCGCTACTACACCCTGGCAGCGCCCGGCGGTTCGTCGAGTGCGGCGCCTACGTCCGGCGCACCGGTCTTCATCGAACTGGCGCCGGTCGCCGTGCCCGAACGCCTCGCGCGGCCGCAGATGGTGGTGCACCAGGCGGCGGGCCAGAGCGCCGAGGTGGCGCTGCTGGAACAGCACCGCTGGTCCTCGTCCTTCGAGAACGAATTGCGCGATGCGCTATCGAGCGGCATCGCCACGCGCCTGGGCGCCATCGACGTCACGAAGGGCGGCCGTCAGCCGAGCACGCCCGCGTGGCGCATCGCGGTGCAGGTGCGGCAGTTCGATGCGGTGGAGAACACGCGCGTGGACGCGGCCCTGAGCTGGACCGTGCGCCGGTCCGACGCCGACCTCAGCGCAACCTGCCAGTGGCGCACCAGCGAGCCCGTCGGCCGTGGTATCGACGCGCTGGCGCTGGGAGCGCAACGCGTGGCAGCGAGCGCGTCGGAGGCCATCGCACGGCACATCGCGCAGTTACAGCAAAACCCCGGCACGCCCTGCGCGGCGCTGTAGCGTCGCGGCCGCCTTGTGCCGGATCAGCGCACCCGGATCAGAACAACCGGGACAGCAGGATCGCGGCGCCCGACAACGACACCGCGCTGCCGACCCAGAGACGAAGGACTTTCATGGCATTTCTCCTTGGCGCCATGATCGTTCAACGCGCCCGGCCATGGGTTTGAAGATCTTCATGACCGGGATAGGGAACGGCGCTTAGAAAGTTTCCCAGTCGTCGCCTGCCGTGACGGCCGTGGCCTTGGCGGGCGCGGCGGCCAGTCGCTGGCTGGTGGCGCGGGGCGCGGAGCTCGCGTGCAGCCGCACCGGCCCGGGTACCGCCTTCGGTCCAGGACGTGCCAGCGATGCACGCGCGGCAGGTCGGGCCAGGGGCGCGTCGCTCGTCGCGAGTTGAAAGACGCTCACCAGCTGCACCAGCTTGGCGGCCTGCTCGCTGAGGCTGCTGGCGGCGGCGGCAGACTCTTCCACCAGCGCGGCGTTCTGCTGCGTCGTCTGGTCGAGCTGGTTCACCGCGTCGTTGACCTGCGAGACGCCCTGTCCCTGTTCGCGCGTCGCCGTGCCGATCTCGTTGATCAGGTCCGCCACGCGCTGCACCTGGCCCACCAGGTCACCCATGGTGCTGCCGGCTTCGTTCACCAGCGCGGAGCCGGTCTCGACCTTGCCCACGCTCTCGCCGATCAGGTGCTTGATTTCCTTGGCGGCCTCGGCGCTGCGCTGCGCGAGGCTGCGCACTTCGCTCGCCACGACCGCAAAGCCGCGGCCCTGTTCGCCCGCGCGGGCCGCTTCCACGGCGGCGTTCAGCGCCAGGATGTTGGTCTGGAAGGCGATCGAGTCGATCACGCCGATGATGTCGCCGATCTTGCGCGAGCTGGTCGTGATCTCTTCCATCGTGTGCACCACGTTGCGCACCACCTCGCCGCCGCGCGTGGCCGTGACGCTGGCCGAGTTGGCCAGCTGCGACGCCGTGTGCATGGTGTCGACGCTCTGTTTGATGGTCGCGTTCATCTCTTCCATCGAGGCCGAGGTCTCTTCCAGGCTCGACGCCTGTTCTTCTGTGCGCTGGCTCAGGTCCGCATTGCCCGTGGCGATCTGGTGGGCCCCGGTCGCGATCGATTCGCTGGAGTGGCGCACTTCGCTCACGAGCTGCGCCAGGTTGGCGCGCATGCCATCCATGGCGGCCAGCACGCTGACGTCGTCGCCCGGGCGCAGCGCGACGGCCACGGCCAGGTTGCCCTTGGCCACTTCCTGCGCGATCTCCGCGGCGTAGGCCGGTTCGCCGCCCAGCTGCCGCATGATCGAACGCACGAGCCACAGGCCCAGCACGGTGCTCACGACCACGCTGAGCAGGATGAGTGCCGACAGGGCCCAGAAGGTCCGCTCGACGGCAGCCGCGGCGTTCTCGGTCTCGAGACGGGCCAGTTCTTCCTGCCGCTTGCTGGCCTCGAGCAGGATGTTGCGGACCGCCACGTGCAGGCCGGCGGCATCCTTGTGGAGCACGTCCATCGCGGTCGGATCGCCGCTGTCGGCCAGGGCCTGCACGTTGGCGACGGCGGCCTTGTAGTTGGTCCAGGTGCCGGCGAGCTTGGCGCCGAGTTCGCGCAGCGGCGCGTCAGCCTGGTTGTCCTTCAGCCGCTGGATCGCTTCGAGCACCGTCTGTTCCGACTGCTCGTTGAACTTGAGCTCGCCGTCGCGCGCCTTCCGGTCGGCGTTCAGGATGTACACGTACATGCGGCGGAAATGCGTCGCGCCCTGGCGCGCTGCATCCATGACGATGCGCACCGGCACCACCGTCTCGGTGTACATGGCGCGCTGGCTCTGGCTGACGCTCCAGAGCTGCTGCATGCCGATCGCACCGACCGCAATCAGCGTGGCGACGAAAAAGAGAATCAACCCGACGAGCTTTTTTCGCAGGGTGAGGCGGGAGCGTTGAGACATGGTGAAGCCCTAGGTTCGAAGGAGGAGACTGGATTTTTCAAGGGTCGCGCTCGCCAAGCCCAGATGGCTTTCCATCGAAGCTCGAGCGTTCCCGTCGGCCGATCGAAGCGCAGGGCGGGCTGCGGGCCTGGCCTGCGCCATTCGGAAAAGGGGCGGTTCTCCGGATATCGGCACCGGGCGTGAAAACTTGAGAGGCGTGCCCGCCACCACGCCATCGCTCACCGTGCGGAGACCTGGCGGCACCACACCGGGATGGACGCCGGCTGGTCGGCGAAGGCAGTCGTCGCGTTCTCCTTCACCGCATCGAAGGGCGCCATCCGGAAATTGTCGGCCGAGCAGTGCAGGAGGCGCACCGCGCGGCCGGCCACGACCTCGCTCACGATACCGACGTGGCCAAAGCGCATGTCCGCCGGCTTGGGGTAGACCATCAGGCAACCGGGGACCGCTGCATCGAGCCGCGTGAACAGCCGCTGGCCGTGCAATGCGTCCTCGTGGATGGCATCGGTGAAGATCCATTCACCGAAGCCGGGCAGCGGCGGCGACAGATGGCGCGGCAGCCCGAGCGCCCAGCTCACGAAACCCGAGCAGTCGCAGGCCGGCAGCTCCAGCGCCGGGTCGTCCAGGTCGATGCCGGCCGCCTCGGCCACCGGTTGCAGCTCGGCCTGTTCGGCGGCCGACAGCGCCGACCACGCCACCGCGACCTGCACGGCCCGTGCGGCCGATGCGGCGTCGGGGTCTTCGCCGCCAGCACCGGCCCAATAGACCGTGCCACGTTCCAGCATCGTGCGGGCACGCAGGAGGAGAGCGTCGACGGTCGTCATGGGGCACCTGCGCTTGCAAAGCAACGCACCTTAGCCGCGGCCTCTGCGGTTGGCGATAGCGCGTTCGCGCTATGCCTTCGGTGCCGTGCCGATGGGAAGATCGACACCCTGTACCGTCGCCAAAGGAGACGCGATGACACGGGTGTTGATCGTCGAGGATGAGCCGGAATTCATGCGCCGCTTCTCCAGCGCGGTGCTGAACGATCCGGCGTTCAGTCTGGTCGCCGCCGTGTCGACCGGACTGGCTGCGAATGCGATGCTCGATCTGCAGCGGCCTGACGTGCTGCTGGTCGACCTCGGCCTGCCCGACGTGAGCGGCGTCGAGGTCATCCGCTACGCCGCGTCGCGCCACCCCAAGTGCGAGGTGCTGGTGGTCACCATGTTCGGCGACGACGCGCATGTGGTGGCGGCGATCGAGGCCGGTGCCACCGGTTACCTGCTGAAGGACGCCTCGGAAGAGCGCATCGCCGCCAGCATCCACGAACTCTGCGCCGGCGGTTCGCCCATCAATCCGGGCATCGCGCGGCGCGTGCTGGCGCGCTTCCGGCTGGCGCCCAAGCCCCCGCCACCGAGCGAACCCGGCCTGGCCGGCGAACGCTCGCCACTCACAGCACGCGAGACCGAGCTGCTGCGGCTCACCGCCAAGGGCTTCACCTTCGACACCATCGGCCAGGTCATGGAGATCTCGCCGCACACGGTGGTCGCGCATGTGAAGAAGATCTACCGCAAGCTGGCGGTCCACTCACGCAGCGAAGCGGTCTACGAAGCCAGCCAGATGGGCCTGCTGTGAGCCGGTGGGCGGTGGCGCCGGGGTGGCGCCCTTGGCTGCGATGGCCGATGGTGGTGGCACTCGCACTGCCGTGTGCCGCCGCGCAGGCGGCTCCTGCGGTGATGGTGATCGATCGGGTGCAGCGCTTGGCATCGAACGAGCGCGCACCGCCCGACGCCGAGCGCGCCTGGTTGCCGGCCTCGCTGCCCGACGGCGGTGCCGCGAACCGGGACCGGCCGCAGCCGGAGTCGGTCTGGTACCGCATGGTGTTCAACGGCCCGCCCGCCGACGCGCCGCCCGCCTCGTGGGCGGTGTACCTGCCGTTCTTCTACGACGGCGGCTCGTTCTGGCTCAACGGGCTGCAGGTCGCCAGCGTGCCGGAAAGCAGCGCGACGGTCCAGGTGCGCTGGGAGCGGCCTCATCTCGTCAACCTGCCGGCCGCCTTGCTGCGCAGCGGCGAGAACGCGCTTGCCATCCGTGCGGCTGCGCTGCCGGCCGGCAACGTGCGCCGCATGCCGCGGGTGAGCATCGGCCCGCTGGACGCGCTCCAGCCCACCTACGACCGGCGGATGTTCTGGGCCCGCACCTTGCCGCAGATCACCACGGCCGTCTGCCTGCTGATGGCCGGCTTCGTGCTCTTCATCTGGTGGCGACGGCGCAGCGAAATGCTCTACGGCCTGTTCGGCATCACCGCCGCGCTCTGGGGCATCCGCACGCTCACCTTCGTCATCGAGCAGATGCCGGTCGCGCAGTGGCATCTGTGGCGCATGGCCTACCTGGGGGCGACCGGCGGCTTCGTCGTGCTGATGGCCATCTTCGCATTGCGCTTCGCCGGCATCCGGCGGCCCTGGATCGAGCGCGGCCTGCTGCTTTACGCACTCGTCGGCCCGCTCTGGCTGGGCCTGCAGGGGCGGGCGGCGGAGCCCTTCATCAACCGCTTCTGGAGCGCCGGGCTGATTCCGGTGGGGCTGTCGGTGCTCGGCGTGTCGCTCTACAACCTGTTGCGCCAGCGCACCTGGGCCGCAGCGCTGCTGCCGGCCGCGCTGGTCTTCCCGGTGGTGGCCGGTGTGCACGACTACCTGCTCGCCTGGGATGTCGTGCCGCTGATGGCGGCGCTGCCGCACTGGACCGAGCAGCGCATCTTTCTGCTGCACCACGGGGCCAACCTGCTGCTGCTGGTCATGGGCGGGCTGCTGACTGTGCGCTTCGTTCGCGCCCTGTCCGCGCTCGAGCAGCTCAACTTCACGCTCGAGGCGCGGGTGGCCGACCGCGAGCGGCACCTGGCGGCCAATTTCTCGCGCATGGCAACGCTGCAGCAGCAGCATGCGGCCGCGCAGGAGCGTCAGCTGATCATGCGGGAGATCCACGATGGCCTGGGCTCACGGCTGTTCACCTCGCTGTCGCGCGTCGAACGCGGCGACATGGACGAAGCACAGATCGCCGAGGCGCTGCGCGACTGCATCGGCGACATGCGTCTCGCGCTCGATGCGCTCACGCCGGGCGAGGAAGACTTCCGCGTGGTGCTGGGCAATTTCCTGTTCCGCTGGCAAGAACAGCTGGAAGACGCCGGCGTGCGTTCGGCATGGACCATCGACTGGCCCGAAGGGGCGCCGCCGCTGGCACCGCAGCGTCTGCTGCAACTGCTGCGCATCATGCAGGAGGCCTTCACCAATGTGCTCAAGCATGCGCAGGCGACGCAGCTGCACATGGCGCTGCGGCCCTGGGCCGGTGGCGTCGAGGTGGAGGTGCAGGACGACGGCCGCAGCGCCGTCGCACCGCAGCGGCACGGCGGCCGTGGCCTGGCGAACATGCGTGCCCGGGCGACGCAGCTCGGCGGTGAACTGATCTTCGAGCGCAGCGACCGTGGCACCCGCGTGCTGGCACGCGTGCCGGTGGTGGCGCCTTCCAGCACGGGACTGGCCCTGCAGACCATCGCGTGAACACGCGATGCCGGCACGCGGATGCGGCATGGCCGCAGCGCAGCGGGCTGCCTAGAGTCTTATCGGTCCGGCGTCGACGTCGGAATCACTCGAAAGGCGCTGGCATGAGCATGTCCCCAGTCTCGATTCCGCTGCACGACAGCGCCCTGCTGTCGGCGATCGCATGGGCCTACCTCGTCACGAATGCCGTCCGCGTGTTCACCTATCTGCCGCAGATTGCGGCGGTCTGGCGTTGCAGCGACGGCGCGCTGTCGATCTCGTTGCTGACCTGGGGCTCGTGGGTGCTCTCGCATGTGACGGCGGTGCTCTACGGTACGCTGGTGGTGGTCGACGGCTTCTTCGTGGTGATCTCGCTCGTCAACCTGCTGGGCTGCGGTGCGGTCACGGTGATCGCGATGCGGCGCCGCACGCAGTGGAAGCAGGCCGCACGCGCGACGCCCGACGCGGTGATGCTCAGCCGCTGACCGCTGCGGCGAAACACTCGCCACAAGTGCCGCTTCATACCAGCCGCCGGATCGCCTTCTTGCGCCATACCAGGCGGTAGTACGCCGTCTGCAGTGCGAGCATGGCGATGAAGGCGACCGGGTAGGCGATCCACACGCCGTTGAGCCCGATGCGATGGCTCATCACGTAGGCCACCGGCACTTCGACCAGCGCGATGCAGACGATCGAGATCGCGGTCGGCACCAGCACCGAGCCGCTGGCCCGCATGATCCCCGACAGCACCGACGCCATGCCGAAGACCACGGTGCCCCACAGCATGATGTGCAGCAGCGTCTGCGCCAGCTCGATGACCGGCGCACTGGTGATGAAGAAGCCCATCAGCCGGCGCGAGAACAGGTAGCCCAGCACGACCAGCGACCCGGTGAGCACCAGGTTCATCAGCAGACCGGTGCGCGCGATGGCGCCGAGCTGCGCCGTGCGGCCCGCGCCGATGGCCTGGGCGCCGAGGATCGAGGCCGTGATGGCGATCGAGATGGCCGGGAACTGCACGTAGGCCACCACCTGGTTCACCGCGCCGTAGGCGGCGGTGGCTTCGGAGCCGTAGCTGTTGACCAGCGAGAGCAGGGCGATCTCGGCCAGGGCGATCACGATCATCTGCACGCCGGTGGGCACACCGACGCGCATCACCATCTTGAGGATCGCGAAGTCGATGCGCATGCTGCGCGCGAACGCGCGGTCCGGCGCCAGCGGGCTCTTCATGCGGCGCAGCCGGAAGGCCAGCCAGACGGTGGCGACCACGAAGGACACCACCGTCGCCGCGGCACCGCTGGCCACGCCCAGCATCGGCAGCCCGCCCCAGCCGCGGATGAGCGCGGGTGTCAGCACCAGCCCGACCAGCGTGGAGATGCCCAGCGTGAACAGCGGCGTCACCGTGTCGCTCACGCCGCGCAGCATCGCGGTGGACAGCAGGAAGACGAACAGCCCCGGCATCGCGATCAGGATGATGCGGGCGTAGCGCGTCGCGTCGGCCAGGATGTCGGGCGGCGTGTGCAGCGCCTTGAGCAGCGGTGCCGTGAAGGCGCCGCCGAACACCGCGACCACCAGTCCGAAGGCGATGCCGACCGTCAGCGTGGTGCCTGCGATCGCCTTGACCTTGGCGATGTCGCGCGCGCCCCAGGCCTGGCCGATCAGCACCGACGCGCCGGCGCCCAGGCCGATGGTGAAGGCGATGAAGAAGAACATCACCGGGAAGAAGCTCGACACCGCCGCCAGCGCACCGACGCCGATCATCTGCCCGACGTACACGTTGTTGAGCGTGCCCGACAGCGACTGCAGGATGTTGCTCAGCAGCATGGGGGCGAGGAAGAACGCAAAGGTCTTCCACAGCGGCACGGCGAACTCGCCGGCCGCGTGAAGCTCACCGGACCGAGCCGCGACGCTCGGGGTAGGGCGGTCGAGAGAAGACGTCATGGGCGCTTGGAAATGAGGCATGCCGGCCACCGCCAGGGCGGTCGAACACACGCGCTTTCGAGGGAGATCTACGTGCCCGGCGGAAACCGGGCAGGGAAGTATGCCTGCGCTGTTGCGACTGTTGCGGTCGCATCGACCGAGGCCTGCTCGAGGGCTCACCGTCCACACCACATGCGTGCCGCGATGAGCGCTGCAGTGTGCCAACTAGTCGGCACTACTGGTTAACAAAGGATACGCAATCTCGCGAAACCTCGCATTTTCCCCCGTCACCCCACCGTGCTCGACACCATCCGGCCCCATCAGGGAGTGATGGTCAGAGCAGTCCGCAGTGTCTGCCCGACCGCAATTGAAACATGACGAGGGTAAACACATGAACAGCACATACAGGTCAATCTGGAACGAGTCGCTCGGCGCTTGGGTGGCGACCAGCGAGCTTTGCAAGGCGCGTGGCAAGAGATCGTCGAGCAGCGTGTTGGCCGCGGGCCTCTTGGCTGCGGTCGTCTGCGGCAGCGCATCGTCGGCCTGGGCGGCCAACGAGTGCGGTGTTGTCGCTTCGGGCGGCACGGTGACTTGCCAGGGCGATGGCACGCCCGTGGGGGACGCCAACCCGAACACCACCGGCATTTTCTATGGCACCGACAACATCAAAGTCATCGTGGACGGCACCGCGACACCCTTAACCATCGCGCCAGTCACCACGCCGACAACCGCCAATGGCGTTTTTTCAGGCGGCAGCGGCGTAGGCAATCAACAGATTGAAATCAACGGCCCCGTCACGATCAATCTGACCACCCCGGCGGGAAATCCTGCTACCGGTGCAGCCTGGGCTGTGCTGGCCAACACATCGGGCGGTAACGGCAATGCGAGCATCGTCATCAATGGCGCGAACATCACCAGCAAAGGCGAATACGCTTCTGGCGTCGCCACCAGCGTCGTCGGCAACGGCAATGCAACCTCGATCCTCAACAGCGGCTCCATCTCCACCACTGGCACGCAAGGTTCAGGGGTCGGTCTGACTGCCGAAACGTACGGCATCGGCACGGCGACGGTCACGGTGAACGGCGGTTCGATCAGCACCGGCACTCCGGCAGGCGGGTCGCACGCGGCTTTCGCGCTAGCGCGTGGCAATGGCGATGCTGTGGCCACCATGACGGGCGGTGTTGCCTCCACACAGGTCGAGAATAACTCGGTCGTCGTCGCCGCGACACAGGGCTCCGGCGATGCGTACGCCACCATGTCTGGCGGCACTGCGACGACGAACGGCGCCAGCTCGGTCGTTGTCGCGGTCGGTTCCGGGTCTGGCGACGCGATTGCCAGCCAGACGGGGGGGACGGTGATCGCCAACGGAGCGGGCGGCGTCGGGCTGGCCGCGTTGGCCACCGGCACGGGCGCCGCGACCGCATCCATGACGGGTGGCAGCATCGCGACCCAGGGCAGCAACGGCTACGGCATCTGGGCCATGGTCCTGAACCCGGCCAGCACCGCCGCAGCAACGGCAACCATGGATGCCGCAGCGTCGACGGTCACCACCATCGGCACCGCCGGCGCTGGTATTTATGCACGCAACGAAGGCAATGGCACGGCCACAGCCACGCTGCTGAACGGCCGCATCAGCACGGCGGGCAGCTACGGCTACGGGCTCTATGCCGGCACAGTGGGGGCCGGCAATGCCGTCGCCAGTTCCTCAGCGGGCACGTTCATCCAGACCAGCGGCATGGACGGTGCCAAGGGGATCTTTGCCCATGCCATGGGAACCGGAACTGCAACGGCGACCAACAACGGAAACGTGCTGACGACCGGTGCTTCCGGTCTGGATGGAAATTTCGGCGTCTATGCCGCTGCGGTGAACAGCAATGCGACAGCAGCCAACACCGGCACCATCGTGACCGGCGGGACGTTCGGCTATGGCGTGTATGCAGTCGCAAACGGCAATGGCATCGCGACGGCCACCTCGAGCGGCGCCGTCACGACGAATGGTCCCTACTCCACAGGGATCGGCGCGCACATCGACAACGGCGATGCGTCGAAGCACGGCACGGCGATTGCAACGCTCCAGGCCGGAGGAACCGTTGCGACGAATGGGTCTCCCTACGGCATTGGTGTTTTTGCGGACGTCATGGGCTATGGGGATGCGGTTGCCACCAACCAGGGGGCCATCGCGACCCAGGGGCAGTTCGCGAACGGCACGACAGCCCGCGTGCTGTATGGGGCCGGTGACGCCACGGCGGTGAATCAAGGGACGATATCCACCACGGGTATCGCAGCCCAAGGCATACAGGCAGCCGTTGATCAGGGCGCTGTGGGCAATGCAACCGCGTCGAACACCGGGGCGGTCACCACGCTTGGCCAGGATGCGGTCGGTATTTCGGCGAGCGTCGGAACGGTGACCAGCTCCTCGACGGCGACGGCCATCATGAACGGCGGAACGGTCAACACATCGGGCACCTCTGCCGCCGGCATCGTCAGCTCCAACGCCGGCCTGGGCCTGGCTGCGGTTCAGATGAACGCGGGCACGGTGACGGCGACGGGCGCGAATGCCGACGGCTTGCAGGCCAAAGCGGCTGCGGGCACCTACCAGGTCGACGCCACGGGCGGGAGCGTGACCAGCGGCAGCGGCGCCGGGGCGGCCATCCACACCCTGGCGGCGGCAGGCGGCACCGTCAATGTCGGCGCGGGCGCCACCCTCAACGGCGCCGCCTCCGGCATTGCGATCCGCGACGGCGACGCCACGGGCAGCGGCACCGACGCCCTGGGCGGCAATGCGGTGGTCACCACCGCCGGCACCGTGACCGGCGATGCGATCCTCGGCCTGGGCAACGACAGCCTGGCGCTCACCGGCGGCAGCTTCAGCGGCAACCTCTACGGCGACGACCGCGTGGCCAGCGCCAACGACGGCAACGACAGCTTCCGCTGGACCGGCGGCACGCTCACCGGTGGCTTCTACGGCCAGAACGGCTCGGACACCGCACTGGTCGTGGCGCCTGCCTACAACGGCAGCACCATCCTCGACGGTGGCGACGATGTTGCCATTGCCGACGGCTGGGTCGACCGGCTGACGCTGCAGGGCGTCACCGCCACGGCTGGCGGTGCCCAGTTGCTCAACTGGGAGTCCATCACCCTGGACAACACGCGCCTCACCCTGGCGGGCGCCCCGCTGACGGTGGGTGCCGGGCTGGACGCCGGTGGTGCGCCGTTGGGCCTCTTCATCAACCCGACGAGCACCGTGCTGATGGGCGCGAGCACCTTCGCCATCACCGGCGACGTGCACAACGCCGGCGTGGTCGACCTGCGCAACCCCTCGGGCACGCCCGGCAACGCGCTCACGGTCAACGGCAACTACGCCGGCACCAACGGGCTGGTGAGGATCAACACGGCGCTCGGCAACGACGCCAGCGCCACCGACAAGCTGGTGGTCAACGGCAACACCAGCGGCACGACACGGCTGCAGGTGACCAACGCTGGCGGCGCCGGCGCGCCGACCGTCAACGGCATCCAGGTGGTGCAGGTGACGGGCAGCTCGAGCGAAGGCAACTTCGCCCTGGCCTCGCCGGTGCAAGCCGGTGCCTTCGAATACGGCCTGCACCGAGGCGGCCGCACCGACGGCGACGCCAACAGCTTCTACCTGAGCAGCGTCTATGCGCCGCCGCCGACGCCGGAGGTCATTCCGACGCCCGCACCGGCCCCAGCCCCGGAAGTGCTTCGCCCGGCCGTCCCCGGCTACGTGCTGGGCCAGGTCGCCAGCAACGAGCTGGGCCTGGGCCTGCTCGGCAGCCTGCACAAGCGTGTGGGCGAGCAGCAGACCGCCAAGTGGGACTACTGCGGCTGCGACGACAAGGCGCCGGCCGACCAGGTCTGGGGCCGTCTGCATGCACAGCGCCTGGACATCGACGGCAAGCGCCAGTTCGGCGCCGAGCAGGACCTGCAGTTCGTGCAGTTCGGCAAGGACCTCTCGATCGCCTACAGCGGCGACCCGGGCGACAAGTCGCGCACGCACACCGGCCTGAGCATGGGCTACGGCCGCACCACCACCGACTTCGGCGACCGCCGCCGCGGCGACGCCGGCATGGGCTACGACACCGGCAACATGAAGGGCCAGATGGCCACGCTGGGGGCGTACCACACGCGTTATGCTGACAACGGCAGCTACCTCGACCTGGTCGGCCAGCTGCATGCGGTGCACAACAAGTACACCGACAAGTACGGCGGCGAGGGCACCCAGAAGGGCGCGGGCTTCGGCCTGAGCGCCGAGGTGGGCCGGCCCTGGCAGATCGGCGAGAGCCAGTGGCTCATCGAGCCGCAGGCGCAGCTGAGCTACCAGGCGACCCGCTACAAGGGCTTCTCGGATGACGTGTCCTCGGTGGACGGCTTCACCGGCCAGAGCCTGCGTGCGCGCCTGGGCGGGCGCCTGGCCTGGAACGACAAGGCGGAACGCGCCGACAAGTTCACCCGCACCAACACCTTCTATGTGACGGCCAACCTGCTGCACGAGTTCATGGATCCGGAGGCAGTGACCGTCGGTGGCACCTCGGTGCGCGAGGACTGGGCCAAGAAGACCTGGGCCGAGGTCGGCGTGGGCGCACAGCTGCCGCTGAGCAAGTCGACCTACCTCTACGGTGGCCTGCAGTACCAGCGCTCGCTCGGCGATCGCAGCCGCGAAGGCGTGTCGGGGCAGCTCGGCGTGCGCGTCGCGTGGTGAGCACCGGCGCATCACCGACCCCATCCCCAGGACCATCCCAAGGAAACATCCCATGCCAACCCATCACATTCCACGCCATCTGGTGCTCGCTGCAGCGGCACTGGCCAGTCTTGCGCTCGCCGGTTGCGGCAGCCTGCACGACGAACGCTACAACTGGTGCCAGGGGCAGAACTGTGCCGTCGCGCAGGTTGTTGCACCGGCGCCGGCCGCCGCACCTGCAGCACCGATGCTGCGGCGCGTGAATCTCAGCGCGGACACGCTGTTCGTGTTCGATCGTTCGAGCGCGGCCGACATGCTGCCCCAGGGCAAGGCCGAGCTCGACGCGCTGGCACGCGCCCTGCGAGGGCAGGAGATGCAGGTGCAAAGCCTGGTCATCACCGGCCATACCGACCGGCTCGGCGACGCTGCCTACAACGACGCCCTCGCGCTTCAGCGCGCCAACACCGTCGCTGACTACCTGAAGGCGCAGGGTGTGGGCGCGCCCATGCAGGTCAAGGCCATGGGCGAGCGCGAGCCCGTCACGACCGGCTGCAAGGGGGACGCACGCACGGCGGCGCTGATCGCTTGTCTGCAGCCCGATCGCCGTGTGTCGGTCGACATCCACGGCATGGCGACGACGCCATAGCCGCAACCGGCCGGGTGCTTATCGCCCGGTCAGTTGTTGTCGTCGAACAGGGGCGCGGTGCCAAGGGGCCGCGCCCCTTCTTTGTCAGCATGCACAGCTCGGCAAAGCCACCGCCCGGTGCGGAAAAGCCGCCGGACCATCCGATCTTCATCCAGCGTTTCGGCCTGCGAATCCTGGATCGTGTGCACGACCGCACGAAGTCGGGCCAGGGAAGAGGATTCAATTTTGTGAACTTTTGTGTTCAATCTATAAACGCTTCATTCAACCAGGGAGGCGTCGAATGAACGCATGGATCGACAGGAATGCAGCAGCCGTACGCGGGTGGACGCGCACCGGCGTGTTCGTCGCGGCGGCGGCCATGCTGGCCAGCTGCGGTGGGGGTGGCGGAGACGGCGGCACGACGGCCGGCGGATCCGGCAGCGGTAGCGGTAGCGAGGTGCTGCCGCTTTCGCCAGCCCCATCGCCCGCACCGTCGCCGTCGCCGTCGCCCGCGCCTGCCCCGCAGGCCGCCACCCTACTGAGTCCCGGCGCGCCCAGCAAGCTCGGCGGCGCGCGCGTGACCTTCGACTGGACGGCCAGCGACGCGGACGCCTACCGGCTCACAGTCGAACGGCCCGGCACCACCGCCCTGCTGTTTGACGGCACGACCGCCGACACGCACCTCGCCGTGGCCGGACTGCCGGTTGATGGCGGCGAACTGATCGCCCACCTGCAGACCCGCCACGGCGACATTTGGCTCCCTGCCGTGGACTACCGCTTCACCGCGGCCGGCTACACCGCCGCGCAGTCGACCGCCGCGGCCAAGCCCTGGACCGACCCGATCGCGCTGCCCCTGGTGCCGGCATCGGCAGCCAACTTGCCCGACGGCAAGATCCTGATCTGGTCGGCGCGCGCCCCCACATATTTCGGTCCTGGACCCGAGAGCACGGCCACCTACACCTCGGTGTTCGATCCAGTCGAAAAGAGGGCAACTGCGGCCACCGCGATCAACCCCGGCCACGAAATGTTCTGCGAAGGTCTCAGCATGCTGGCCGACGGCGCCATCATGGTGTCGGGCGGCAACGATGCGGGCCAGACCTCCCTCTACGACACCACGACGGCCAAATGGACAAGGAGCGCGACGCTGAACGTGCCGCGGGCCTACAACGCCAGCACCACGATGTCCGACGGCTCGGTCTTCACGGTCGGCGGTTCATGGAGCGGTGGACAGGGCGGCAAGGTCGGCGAGGTCTGGTCGGTCACCAACAAGACCTGGCGCACGCTGCCCGGCGTGCCGGCGAACATGCCGGACGCCAGCAACGTGGCTGACCCGCCGCTCAACGGATCCGACGGCCGAGGCGTCTATCGCGCCGACAACCACATGTGGTTGTTCGGCCAGGCGGGCGGCTGGGTGTTCCAGGCCGGACCGAGTGCCGCAATGCACTGGATCGACACGCGCGGCAAGGGCGCGATCATCCAGGCCGGCCCGCGCGGCGACGACCCCTACGCCATGACCGGCAGCGCCGTGATGTACGACATCGGCAAGATCCTCAAGCTGGGCGGCGCGCCCAACCATGACTGGGGGGAAGCGTTCAAAAGCGCCTACATCATCGACATCAACGCCGGCCCGCCCAAGCCCGCGACGGTGCGCAAGGTCGCGCCGCTGGCCTATGGCCGCACCTTCTTGAACAGCGTGGTGCTGCCGAACGGCGAAGTGATCGTCGTCGGCGGCCAGACGCAGCCCGTGGGCTTTTCGGACGCTTACGGCGTGCTGGCGGCGGAGCTGTGGAACCCCATCACCGAGACGTTCATCACGCTGCCGGCCATGAAGACGGCCCGCAACTATCACAGCACCGCACTGCTGCTGATGGACGGCCGCGTGATGTCGGGCGGTGGTGGCCTATGCAACTGCGACGGCGACCACGCCGACGCAGAGATCTACACACCGCCCTATCTGCTCGCGCCCGACGGCTCGCCCGCGCCGCGCCCGGCACTCACCGCTGCGCCCGCGAAAGCGACATGGGGCGAAACCATCGCGGTCAAGACCGATCGGGCGGTGAGCCGCTTCGCGCTGGTGCGCATGGCGTCGACGACGCATTCGGTCAACACCGACCAACGGCGCATTCCGGTCAGCTTCACCGGCAGCGCGGGCGACTACGCACTCTCGATTCCGTCCGATCGCGGGATGCTTCTCACCGGTAACTACATGCTGTTCGCGCTCGATGCTCAGGGCGTGCCCAGCGTTGCGCGCACCGTCAACATCCGCTGAGTTACTAGGGAGGCGTCGAATGAACGCATGGATCGATAGGAAGGCGGCAGCCGTACGCGTGTGGACGCGCACCGGCGTGTTCGTCGCGGCGGCGGCCATGCTGGCCAGCTGTGGCGGGGGTGGCGGAGACGGCGGGCAGGGGGGCGGCGCGAGCGCCGGCACCGCCGCGATGACGCCGGAGGTCGCCGCCATCGTCGCGGCCGAGCAGGACACGCCGGGTGCGCCGGTCGACCTCGGGACGCCGCCACCGCCACAGCCGGTACCGCCGGTGTCGCCGCCCCCGCCCCCCGGGCCGCCCCAGCCGGTGCCGGCACTCACGCAGGAGCTGCGCGAGGCGGGTACGAAGGGTCTGTGGTCGGCACCGGAGACCTGGCCCATCAACGCCATCCATGCGGTGCTGACGCCCGACGGCAACGTGATGACCTACGGCAGCAACCCCAGCGGAGAGCAGGGCGCTCAGCTCTACTACGACGTCTGGAACCCGGTGACCAAGGCCCATGCCCTGTTGCAACACACCACCGGCACCGACCTCTTCTGCAATGCCCAGCTGGTGCTGCCCGTGTCGGGCCAGGTGCTGCTCGCGGGCGGCGACGTACGAGGGCAGAACCTGCGCAACGCGGCGGGCAACCTGCTGGTCAACACCGGCGTGGCCGACGTCAATCTCTTCGATCCGGTGGCGCAGTCCATCAAGGCCTCGGGCACGCCGATGAACTACTCGCGCTGGTACGACACGCTGACCACGTTGCCGGATGGCCGCGTGTTCGTGCTCGCCGGCATGGAAGCCAGCGGCGCGCGCGCCGAGTATCCGGAGGTCTACACCGCCGGGCAGGGCTGGCGCACGCTCACCGGCATCCGCTGGCCGGGCGAGTTGTTCTATCCGCGCACGATGCTCGCCCCGACCGGCCAGTTGGTCGTGGCCAGCGGCAGCACGCTCTATGGCATCAACACCGACGGCAATGGCGCCATCGCCCAGATCGGCGCGCTGCCCTCCGACGTCCGATGGCAGCTCCCCTGGGCCATGTTCGACAAGGGCAAGGCGCTGTTCGTGCGCGCCGGTGGCAAGGTCTCGGTGGTGGACGTCAACACCACCACGCCGGTCGTCACCGAGACCGAGAGCATCGGGACCAACCGCATCTGGGCATCCACCACCGTGCTGCCCGACGGCCAAGTGCTGGCCACCGGCGGTTCGGGCCGGGAAAATGTGGCGTTCGATGTATCGCTCGCGGCGAGCATCTGGAACCCGAAGACCGGCAAATGGAGCGTCGGCGCCTCGGCGCAGAAGTACCGCCTCTACCATTCCACGGCGCTGCTGCTGCCCGACGCCACCGTGCTCACGGTCGGCGGCGGTTCGCCCGGGCCGGTGGTGCAGTTGAACGGCGAGGTCTATGCGCCGCCTTACCTGTTCGCCAAGGACGGCAGCGGCCGGCGCCTGCCGCGCCCGATCATCGTGGCGGGGGAGAGCGACCTGACCCTGGGCAAGGACTTCGGCATGTCGGTGATCGCGGCACACCCGATCCAGCGCGTGACCTTGGTGCGCACCGGCTCGGTGACCCACTCCTACGACTTCGAGCAACG
Source organism: Variovorax sp. J2L1-78 (assembly GCF_030317205.1). Lineage (NCBI taxonomy): Bacteria > Pseudomonadati > Pseudomonadota > Betaproteobacteria > Burkholderiales > Comamonadaceae > Variovorax > Variovorax arabinosiphilus. Next base: position 438,186 of record NZ_JASZYB010000001.1, read on the forward strand.
CTTCCTCGAACTGCCCTTCACCCAGGACGGCGCCCGCCTCAAGATCAAGCTGAACGAGAACGCCAACGTGGTGCCACCGGGGCACTACATGGTGTTCGCCTTCGACGATGCCGGCGTGCCCTCCGTGGCGAAGATCGTGCGCATCGGCAGCACGGCGGTGCCGGCCCAGTTCACGCTGGCGGCGCACCTGCCGTCCTTCCTCGGCACCGCCGACGTCGGCCGCAACGGCTCGGCGCATATCGACAGCGCCGGGGTGCTGATGCTGACCGATCCCAAGGCCGGGCAACTGGGCTCTGCCTTCTACCGGGCGCCGGTGGCGCTGGGCGGGGAGACCTCGTTCAGCACCCGGTTCCAGTTCAAGATGGGCCCTGGTGGCGGCGAGGGCATGACCTTCGTGGTGCAGGGCAACGACTCGTCGACGCTGGGCGAAGGCGGCAGCGCCCTCGGCTACGGCGGCATCCGACGCAGCGTGGCCGTCAAGCTCGACACGCGCGCCACGCTGGGGCAGGACCCGAACGGCAACCACGTCGGCATCCTGCTCAACGGCAGCCTGCTGGCCGATGCCTATGTCGACGCGCCATTCACCCTGGCGGACGGCTTCGCGCACACGATGTGGGTGGACTACGACGCGCGCTCGCGCAGGCTGTCGGTGTTTCTTTCGCGCGATGCCACCGCCGTCAAGCCGGCGCAGCCTGTGCTGCAGCGTGAGATCAACCTGGAGCGAGTGGTTGACAGTGCCAAGCTGTACTTCGGCTTCACGGCCGCCAATGGCCAGCAGGCCACCGCCCATCAGATCGACAGCTGGAGCTTCGTGGCCGGCGCCTCGCCGACGGCGAAGGATCGCCTGGCGGCGGGCGAACAACTGATTCCGGGCCAGCGCCTGGTGTCGCCGGACGGCCGTTTCGGCCTGACCCTCGAAGAAAGCGGCAACCTCGTGCTGACCGAGTACGCCAGCGGCACCGTGCGCTGGCAGTCAGGCACCGCGGGCACGCCGGCGGCGCGCCTGGCGCTGGGCAGCGAGGGAAATCTGGTGCTGTACGGACTCGACCTCGTGCCGATCTGGAAAAGCGGCAACACCGGATCGGGGGGGGCCTCGGCGGCGCTGGGCAACGACGGCGTCCTGGCGCTCTACCGGGCCGACGGCACGGCCGTCTGGCGCTCCGCGGGCGCACTGCCAGCGGGCCTCGCCGCGCAGCAGTGAGCGGGCAGGGGCTGCGGGCGCCGATGTCGCTGCCGGCAGCGGTGGCATGCTCGAGGCCATGACCGCGAAACTGTGTCGTGCCTTGGGTTGGCTGCTGGCGTTGGGCAGCCTGTCGGGTTGCGACCTCCAACCGTTCACGGCGACGCCTTCCGATCCCTTGATGAGCAAGGAGGCCATCGCCACGCGCGAAGCGCCTGCCGAGCGCGTCTTTCAGGGCCGGCTGGCCGGTGAACCTACGTTCCTGGTGCTGCACGACTGCGAGGTGTACCGGGTCGAGCGCCGGGAAGAGGGCGGCGTCCGCTGGGTCAGTGTTCTGGCGCCCGAGTTCTACCCGTTCTGGACCGTGTGCCAACGCCAGTCCCTGTCGTTCGACGCCGGCGTCCTGACCGTCACGCTCGGCCGCATGGCCATCGGCGCGGGCGGATGCTGTGCCACGGGCGGCACCTACCGCTCCGTGGACGGGCGAACCTGGAAAAAGCGCTAGGCCACCGCGGCGCCGCCGAACACGAGCAACAGGTTGTTCGCCGGCATCGGACGCCGTGCGCGCAGCGCGAGGCCCGCCTGGGCCGCTTCGCGCACCACGTTGTCCAGCCTGCGGATGCCCCAGGCCGGATCACGCGCCCGCAGGCTCCGATCGAAGGCCTCATTGCTCGGCGCGACCGGACCGTCCTCCAGATAAGGTCCATAGGTGATCAGCACACCGCCCGGCTGCAGATGGCGGACCGCACCCTGCATGAGCGCGGCGCACGTGGCGGGCGGGGCGATGTGCAGCATGTTGGCGCAGAAGATGGCGTCGAAGCGCTCGGCGAAGGGGGCATCCGCGGCGGGCCACGGCGCCGACATGACGTCCAGCCGCACCGGCGGCCGCAGATTGGGCAGGCCGCTCTGCGCGATCCGGGCGGCGATCGCCGGCAGCGCTTGGGCATCGACATCGCTGGGGTGCCAGATCCACGCCTCCAGCCCCGCGGCGAACCACACCGCATGCTGGCCCGTGCCGGAGGCGATCTCGAGGGCGTTACCGCGCTCGCCCAGCAGCTCGCGCAGGGCGTCGAGAATGGGTTGCTTGTTGCGTTCGGCGGCGGTGCTGAGGGGCAGATCGGTCATCGGCCGGATTTTGCGGCACGATGGCCATACCCCCCGCCATCGGCGTTCGCTGATGAGCCCATTGACACGCCACTGTTCTACTCCCCCCAATGAAGACCATCGACGAGATGCTGAACCTCGACCTGCTCACCCCTGAGCAGCACCGCCAGATCGGCGACTGGATTGCGCGCGCGAACTCGCCCGAAGACATTCTCAAGATGCCCGCGCCGCTCTGGCAGGCCGTCGAACGCGCCAGCGAGGTCATGGGCATCGACCAGGACCTGACGCGTCCGCCCTTGCTCGGGGCCGGTGACACCGTCTTCACCTAGAGAGAGCCGGTAGGCGCCTGCGATCACGACCCCGCGCCCCCGGAGGCCTATGGCAAACTTCCGCGCTTCATTGCGCCCCAGGGACTCATTCGAACATGCAGAAAATCATTCGCCAGCTCGCCGCCGAGATCAAGGTCGGCGAGCACCAGGTGAAGGCGGCCATCGAGCTGCTCGACGGCGGTGCCACGGTGCCCTTCATTGCCCGCTACCGCAAGGAAGTGACTGATGGCCTCGACGACATCCAGTTGCGCGAACTCGAGGCGCGCCTGTCGTACCTGCGCGAGCTCGACGACCGCCGTGGCGCGGTACTCAAGAGCATCGACGAACAGGGCAAGCTGACCGACGCGCTGCGAGCCGCCATCGCGAACGTGACCACCAAGCAGGAGCTGGAAGACCTCTACCTGCCCTTCAAGCAGAAGCGCCGCACCAAGGGCCAGATCGCGCGCGAGTTCGGCATCGAACCGCTGGCCGACAGGCTCTTCGCCGACCCGACGCTCGACCCGGCCGTCGAGGCGCAGGCCTTTCTCAAACCGCCCGAGACGCTCGACGACGGCAAGCCCGGCGCCGACTTCTCCACCGTGCCGGCCGTGCTCGACGGCGTGCGCGACATCCTGTCGGAGCGCTGGGCCGAAGACGCGGCGCTGGTGCAGCGCCTGCGCGAATGGCTGTGGGCCGAGGGCCTGCTCAAGTCGACGCTGATGGCGGGCAAGGACGAGAACAACGCCGACGTCGCCAAGTTCCGCGACTACTTCGACTACGACGAGCCGATCGGCCGCGTGCCGTCGCACCGCGCACTGGCCGTATTCCGTGGCCGCGCGCTCGACATCCTCGATGCCAAGCTGGTGCTGCCGGTCGAACCCGAGCCGGGCAAGCCGTCCATCGCCGAAGGCAAGATCGCCTTGCATCTCGGATGGAGCCATTCGGCCCGCAAGGCCGACGACCTGATCCGCAAGTGCGTGGCCTGGACCTGGCGCGTGAAGCTCGCGCTCTCGACCGAGCGCGACCTGTTCACCCGTCTGCGCGAAGAGGCCGAGAAGGTCGCCATCAAGGTCTTTGCCGACAACCTGCGCGACCTGCTGCTGGCCGCGCCCGCCGGCCCGCGCGTGGTGCTGGGGCTGGACCCCGGCATCCGCACCGGCGTGAAGGTCGCGGTGGTCGATGCGACCGGCAAGCTGGTCGAGACCGCCACCGTGTTCCCGCACGAGCCGCGCAAGGACTGGGAAGGTTCGCTGCACACGCTGGGCAAGCTGTGCGCCAAGCACGGCGTGAACCTCATCGCCATCGGCAACGGCACCGCCAGCCGCGAGACCGACAAGCTGGCCGGCGACCTGATCAAGCTGCTCGCGAAGATGGCCGAGCAGGCCGGCGCACCGCCGATGGCCATCGACAAGGTGGTGGTGAGCGAGGCCGGCGCCTCGGTCTATTCCGCCAGCGAATTCGCCTCGCAGGAGATGCCCGATGTGGACGTGAGCCTGCGCGGCGCCGCCAGCATCGCGCGCCGCCTGCAGGACCCGCTGGCCGAGCTGGTGAAGATCGACCCGAAGTCGATCGGCGTCGGCCAGTACCAGCACGACGTGAACCAGAGCGAGCTCGCGCGCACGCTGGTCGCGGTGGTGGAAGACTGCGTGAACTCCGTGGGCGTCGACCTCAACACGGCCAGCGTGCCGTTGCTGTCGCGCGTGTCGGGCCTGTCGGCTAGCGTGGCCAAGGCGGTGGTGCGTTGGCGCGAGGCCAACGGCGCCTTCGCGACGCGCAAGCAACTGCTCGAAGTGACCGGCTTCGGCCCCAAGGCCTTCGAGCAGAGTGCCGGCTTCCTGCGCGTGCGCGGCGGCAGCAACCCGCTCGACGTGACCGGCGTGCACCCGGAAACCTACCCGGTGGTCGAGCAGATCATGGCCAAGACCGGCAAGCCCATCGCAGAGCTGATGGGCCGCGCCGAGATGCTCAAGACGCTGCGGCCCGAACTGTTCGCCAACGAGAAGTTCGGCGTTATCACGGTCAAGGACATTCTGGGCGAACTCGAGAAGCCCGGCCGCGACCCGCGCCCGGACTTCAAGGTGGCGCGTTTCAACGACGGCGTCGACGACATCGCCGACCTCAAGGAAGGGATGATCCTCGAAGGCACCGTGAGCAACGTCGCGCAGTTCGGCGCCTTCATCGATCTGGGCGTGCACCAGGACGGCCTGGTGCACGTGAGCCAGCTCGCCAACAAGTTCGTCGAGGACGCGCGCGAGATCGTCAAGACCGGCGACATCGTGCGTGTCAAGGTGATGGAAGTCGACGTGGCCCGCAAGCGCATCGGGCTGTCGATGCGGCTCGACGCGGCCCCCGCGCGCCGCGACGGCCCGCGCGAGAACCGCTTCGAGGGCGCGGGCCGCGGCCAGCAGCAGGGCGCGCGCCGCGATAACGCGCCGCAACCTGCGGGGCAGATGGCGAGCGCCTTCGCCAAGCTGCAGGGGCTGCGCAAGTAAGGTCCGGCGTCAGCGGGCGGCCAGGAGCCGGTCGATGAAGGCGTCGACCGATGCGGTGTACGCACCCGGCAGGCCAAGTTCGCCGTTGACGCTTGCGTGGTCGAGTGCCTGCGGCAACAGCTCGGAGGTTGCGCCCAGGGCCCGGGCGCGGTCGACGAACACCTTCGCCTGGCCGCACGAATCGTCGCGGCGCAGCGTCGAGCACACGACCAGCGTCGGCACGGCGCGCGGCGTGAACGCGGCGGTCGGCGACACGCTGCGCCAGTAGGCCGGGTCGGCGCCGAACACGCGGTCGTAGAAGCGCAGGTGCCGGCGCGACATCAGCGCGACCGTGTCGATGGCGGCAGAGTCCAGCACCACCGTGCCGCGCCACGGCCCCGCCCCCTCGGCAGCGGCCCGCGTCGGGTCGGCACTCAGCAGCGCCACCAGGTGTGCGCCGGCCGAGTGGCCCATCAGCACCACGCGCGAGGCGTCGCCGCCCCATTCGCCGGCGCGGGCCTGGACCGCCGCCAGCGCACGGGCGACGTCGCGGGCCTGTGCTTGCACATCGATGTCCGGCACCATGCGGTAGTTGATCGACACCACGATGTAGCCGCGCTCGCCGACCCAGTGCGCGACCTTGGCGTCGATCACGCGCGACATCGACTTGTCGCCGACCATCCATGCACCGCCGTGCACCATCAGCAGCATCGGCGCGCGCTGCGGCGCGGCCGGCAGGAAGATGTCCATGCGCTGGCGGGCGTCGGGGCCGTAGGGCAGGTCGTCGAGGCGGCGGATGTCGTCAGGCAGTGCCGCCTGGGCTCCGAAGGCGAAGAGGGCGAGCAGCATCGCCGCGGCGGCATGCGTCCTCCATTTCATGGTCGGGCTCCCGGTGGGCCGAACACGGTCAGCAGCCGGGCGCGCCAGCCGCGCGCCGCCCACAGATCACGCCCCAGGTTCAGCCATTCGTGGAAGGCGATGCGCAGCGGGTTGTGCGTGCGCAGCGGCGTCGTCAGGCCGTAGCGGATCGGCACCTCGGCCCGCTCGTCGACGAAGGTGCCGAAGAGCCGGTCGAAGATGATCAGCACACCGCCGTAGTTGCAGTCGAGGTACTCGGTGTTCGAGGCGTGGTGCACCTTGTGGTGGGTCGGCGTGTTCAGCACCCATTCGAGCGGGCCGAGGCGCGGCATCCACGGCGCATGCAGCCAGAACTGGTAGAGCAGGTTGAGCGCCACGCTCGCGAGCACCGCATTCGGCGGAAAGCCCAGCCACACCAGCGGCGTGAAGAAGAGGGCGGTGCCGGTGAGCTTGCCGGTCCAGCCCAGGCGCATCGCCGCCGCCAGCGTGAGCTCGTTGGGCGAGTGGTGCACCGCGTGCGTGGCCCAGAACCAGCGCACCCGGTGCGCGCTGCGGTGGTACCAGTAGTAGAAGAACTCCTGCCCGACGAAGAGCAGCCCGAAGGCCAGCGGCGTCGAGAGCGCCAGCGTCTGCAGGCGGTGCTCGTGGGCCCACAGCAGGAGCGGCGTGGCCAGCGAGAGGCCGAGCGCATCGATGGCACGACGGCCCAGCGCATCGGCGATCGACGCGGCGAAGGCGCGCCAGTCGTAGGCGCGGCGCAGCCAGAAGGAGTGCACCAGCCCTTCGAGCGTGGCGATGCCGATCACCACCAGCGGCAGCAGCGCCAGCCAGCGCAGGGCGTCGGCGCCCAGCGATTCGCCGAGGGCATGGAGGGACATGCAACGCTCCTTATTTGCCGGCCTGACGCATACCGCGCTGCGTCATCGCGTAGGCCTCGATCTCGGCCAGGGTCACGCTGCCCTTGCGGGTGGTATCGATGGCATCGAAGTTCTTGGACACCCATGGCATCTTGCTGGCTTCGTCCCGGGTGAGCTGGCCGTCGACGTTGGTGTCGGCCGCGCCGAAGCGCTTGCGCAGTTCGGTCTGCATGCGTTCGGCGCGCTGGCCGGCGGGCGCCTGCGCGCAGGCGGCGACACTCGTCAGCGCCAGCAGGGTAGCCAGTGCGCCGGGTGCAACACGGTGGATGGAGCGGGTGATCTTCATGGTCTTCTCCTACAGGTGCGGCAATCAGCGGCAGGCGATGACGGCGCCGCTGGCGTTGTAGCAGGTCGCGCTGCGTGTCAGCCCGGTGTCGCTGTTGTACGAACTGCTGCTCTGCACGCTGTTGCCTGTCGCGGCATTGGTGGCGCTGGTGCTGCGGCTTTGCGTCACGTTGCCGGATGCGTCGCGGCTGGCGCTGCCGCTGCTCTGTACGCTGCCCTGGCTGCCGCTGGCCGACAGGCTGCTCTGGTGGGTGGCCGAGCCGTCGGCGTTGCGTGTGTTGGTGCCGGCGCGCGAAGCCGTGCCGCCGTTCGGGCCGCGCGCGACGCCGCCGCGCACGGCTGTGGCGTTGCCCTGACCGTCGGTCGCGACAGCGCGGCCGCGGGCGATGCCGCCGCCATACGGGCCCTGGCGCACCACGGCCGCCGTGGCGGTTGTGCCGCCGGCGGCGTTGGGGCGCACGACGCGGCGGCTGGCCGCTTCGGCGTCGGTGGTGATGGCGAAGCCGGCGACCAGCAGCGCGGCGCCGAGGGCGGAAATGGACAGGGCGTGTGTCATGGGACGACTCCTTCGAGGGCCGGCGCCACACCGTGCGGCACCGTGGCCTCACTGTCGCCGCGCCTCGCCGGGAAAGGGTGTCACGGCGGTCGTGGTCGGTGGCAAGCCATGACAGCCGGGGCGGGCGTGTCATCGTTTGTCATGGTTTCGTGGCGGTACGGTGGGCAGGGCCGCGACTACGATCGCGTCATGACCGCCACACCGGGCCGCATCCTCATCGCCGACGACGAAGCCGACCTGCGCGCGCTGCTGCAGCGTTACCTGGGTGACCAGGGCCTGGTGGTGCGCACCGTCGAAGACGCGCAACCGGTGGAACGGCTGCTGGCCCGCGAGCGCTTCGATGTGCTGGTGCTCGACGTGATGATGCCCGGCGAAGACGGGCTGGCCCTGTGCCGCCGCCTCCGCGCACAGGGCGAGACCATTCCCATCCTGATGCTCACGGCGCGCGGCGACCCCATCGACCGCATCGTCGGCCTGGAGATGGGCGCCGACGACTACCTGCCCAAGCCCTTCACGCCGCGCGAGCTGCTCGCGCGCATCCAGGCGCTGATCCGGCGGCAGCGCGTGCTGGGCGCGCATGCCGGGCCGGCCGCCGACGCCGGCACCGTGCGCTTCGGTGCGTACGCGCTGCACCTGTCGCAGCGCCGGCTCGAACGCGATGGCGAGGACGTGCCCCTGAGCACGGTCGAATTCAAGTTGCTGCAGGCGCTGGCGCAGCACCCGAACCGTTCGCTGGGCCGCGACCGCCTCATGGTGCTGGCCCACGGTCACGACCATGCGGCGACCGACCGCAGCATCGACGTGCAGGTGATGCGACTGCGCAGGCTGATCGAAACCGACCCGGCCCAGCCACGGCACATCCAGACCGTGTGGGGCCAGGGCTATGTCTTCGTGCCCGACGGTCGAGCAGCGGGGCGCGCGTCGGTCCCACCCGCGGGCGACGACGCATGAGGCTGTTCCCGCGCAGCCTGCTGGGCCGCAACGCGCTGCTGATCGTGGCGCTCATCGCGCTGGGGCAACTGGGCGGCGCGCTGCTGGTGCGCCAGATGGTGATCCGTCCCCGCGTCGAGCAGGCGGCCGACAGCGTGGCACGCACCGTCAATGCCTTGCGCGACGGGTTGCGCGCCTTGCCTGCGGCCGAGCGAAACGGCTTCATCGAACGTTTCAATCAGCGCGCGGCGTTGCCCACCGAGCGTGAGGGGACGGGTGCCCGTGCCCGCACGTTGCTCACGCCGATGGAACGCAATTTCGTGCGGGCGGTGTCGGCGCGCATCGCGTCCCAGGGCACCGAGGCCGTGTGGCGGCGCGAGGGCGGCAGTGGCCTCGCGGTGCGCATGACCATCGACGGCACCGACCATTGGATCGCACTGCCCGGCGCCTTGCCGGCACGCGACTTCACCGGTGCCTGGCTCGCCGTCACGGCGGGCAGCGGCCTGCTGGCGGTGATCGGCGCGCTGTGGTTCCAGCGACGGCTCAACCGGCCGCTGGCGCGGGTGGTGCAGGCGGCGAGTGCGCTGGCCGGCGGCCAGGTGCCGCCGCCCTTGCCCGAGGACGGGCCGACCGAGATCGCCACCGTGAGCCGCAGCTTCAATCACTTGGTCGGCAGCCTGCAGCAAACCGAGCGCGAGCGCGCGCTGATGCTCGCCGGCGTGTCGCATGACCTGCGCACGCCGCTGGCGAAACTGCGCCTGGGCGTCGAGATCATGGCGAGGGCCAGCGAACCGGCGGTCAGCGCCAGCATGGTCCGCAGCATCGAGGAGATGGATGCCATCGTCGGCCAGTTTCTGGACTTCGCACGCAGCGAGGCCGACGAGGCGCCGGTGCCCACCTCGCTCGATGCGGTGGCACGCGACGTGGCCGCGAGCAATGCCGACCACGGCCGGGAGGTGGGCCTGGACCTGGGCGATGTACCGGCCACACCCCTGCGCGCCGCCGCGATGCGCCGCGCCATGGTCAACCTGGTCGAGAACGCCTGGCGACACGGACGCGCGCCGGTGCGCATCGCCACGGGCAGCGGCCCGCAAGGCCCGTGGTTCGAGGTGTTCGACCGGGGCCATGGCATCGACCCGGCCGAGGCCGAACGCCTGAAGCAGCCCTTCCGCCGCAGCGCCGGCGATGCGCGCGGCGGGCCGGCGGGGGCCGGGCTGGGGCTGGCCATCGTCCAGCGCGTGGCGCAGGCCCACGGTGGCCGTCTCGAACTGCTGCCGGGAGAGGGCGGCGGGCTGCGGGCGCGGGTGAGCCTGCCGCCGTCCGATCATGGCCTCGGCCGCACGTCGTAACGAACTCCTTCGCGGCTGAAGGGCTCGCACACACGCTGTCACAGCGCGCGTTGCGCGCACGCCAGCACTACCACTTCTGCGAGAGGAGGTCCCCGACTTTCGGGGAGTCGGCCTATGGCCGATGCACGCCGTGGAGGCGTTGGACAAATCGGGTGATGGGCTTTCAATAGGCACGCCTCGATGGGCACGCGGGTATCGCTCGCGCCTTGAGGCCTGCGCTGCATCGGCGTCCGTTCCGCACGGGTGGCCGACACCTCCGCGCCAGCACGCGGAGTTCCACGATGAACGCCCCATCCCGAAGGAGACCCGCCATGAAGAAGACCGCCCCGCCGACGTCCATGCCTGCCACCAAGTCGACCGGTAAATCGCACGCCTCGTCCTCCCCGCTGCCACCACCACGCAGCCACGGCTACAGCACCGCCAACGCCGACCCGGTGCGCAGCAACATGGTCAAGCCCGGCCGCTTCGGCTTCCTGTTTCCCGAGCTGTCCACCAGCCCATGGACCACCGGCAGCCCGACCACCGATGCACAGGTCGCCGAGGAACTGGGCGCCGCGATGCACGCGCCGGTGACCAACCCGACGCCCGGCGTCATCCCGGCGGGCTTCACCTACTTCGGGCAGTTCGTCGACCACGACATCACCTTCGATCCGACCAGCATCGGCGAGAACGCGGTGGATGTGGCGGACCTCGTCAACTTCCGCTCGCCCGCGCTCGACCTGGACAGCCTCTACGGCTCCGGGCCGCGCGACCAGCCCTTCCTCTACCGGCGGCAGACGGACACCAACGCGAACCAGTTCATCCTGGGGCCGGTGAAGGACTCCGGACCGGGGCCGGGCACCGAACTGCCGCAGGTGCATGCGCTCGACGGCGCGGCGTACGACCTGCCGCGCACCTGCTTCCTGCAGGGCGATGCGACGGCCATCCTCGGGGACAAGCGCAACGACGAGAACCTGATCGTCGCGCAGCTGCACCGCACGATGCTGCACTTCCACAATGCCATCTGCCTGGCCTTCCCGGAGAAGTCCTTCCTCGACGTGCGCCGGCTGGTGATCCACCACTACCAGCGCATCCTGCTCAACCAGTTCCTGCCGCTCGTCGTGGGGCAGCAGGCGGTCGACGATGCGATGACCGAACTGAAGTTCTATCGCATCGGCCCCGGCGAGCTGGCCACCGAGCCCTTCATTCCGCTCGAGTTCTCGGGGGCGGCGTACCGCTTCGGCCACAGCATGGTGCGCTCGAAGTACGAGTTCAACCGCGTGTTCGCCGCGGGCACCGACTTCCGTCTGGCCTTCGCCTTCACCGGCGACGGCTTTGCTACGGCGCCTGGCGGTCCGCTGCTGCAGTACCCGACGAACTGGCTGCTCGACTTCAGCGGCTTCTTCCCGGACCTGGGCCGCACGCCGCAGATGGCCTCGGCGATCGACGCGTCGATCTCCGACCAGTTGATCATCGGTGGACCGACGGGGCGCCCGCTGGCCGCCCTCAACCTGCTGCGCGGCTCGATGCACTACAAGCTGCCCACCGGCCAGGCCGTGGCCGGCCGCATGGGCATGCCACTGCTGACCAAGGCCGAACTGGAGAGCGGCACCGGCGGCGCGGTGATCAAGAAGTTCAACATCGGCGAACACACGCCGCTGTGGTTCTATCTGCTCAAGGAAGCCGAGGTGAAGGCCGGCAGCCAGCACCTCGGGCCGACCGGCGCAGCGATCGTCGCGGAGGTGTTCGTCGGCCTGCTGAAGGACGACCCCGAGAGCCTGCTGGGCAATCCGCCCAAGCCCGGCGAGGAACTCCCGTCGGCCGATGGCCGCTTCAAGATCAGCGACCTCTTCAACTTCACGGAGAAGCACAAGGGCCAGGGCAACATCCCGGCCGCGGGGGTGATCAACCCGCTGGCGTAGCGGTCTAGGACGTAGGAGAGGGCCGCGCGAAGCGCTGCAGCGCGGCGCGTTGGAATCCAGGCGCGGACCCGCTGCGTATGAGTGGATGTCGCCGCGCATCTCCGTGGCGGCACATCCAACAGGAGACATCCATGCCACGCAATTTCTCGCACCTCGCTTCCCTCACGCTCGCCGCCGCGCTCTCGGTGGGGGCCGTCACCGCCTACGCCCAGGTGATGGTCGGCGGCGCGCCGATGTACGCCAACAAGGACATCATCGACAACGCGGTCAATTCGAAGGACCACACCACGCTGGTCGCCGCGGTCAAGGCCGCAGGCCTGGTCGACACGCTCAAGGGACCGGGCCCGTTCACGGTCTTCGCGCCGACCAACGAAGCCTTCGCGGCCCTGCCGGCCGGTACCGTCGACACGCTGCTCAAGCCCGAGAACAAGGCCACGCTGACAAGCATCCTCACCTACCACGTGGTGCCGGGCAAGATCGACGCCAAGATGCTCATGAAGATGATGGAAGACGGCAAGGGCACCACGTCGTTCAAGACCGTGGCCGGCGGCACGCTCGTCGCCAAGACCAGCGGCGGCAAGGTGATGGTCACCGACGAGAAGGGCGGTACCGCCACCGTGACCATCGCCGACGTGGTGCAGTCGAACGGCGTGATCCACGTGGTGGACAAGGTGCTGCTGCCGAAGTAAGGACGGCCACGGGCCGCGCTGCGCAACGGTGGCGTATAGCCGCCGTGTGCGGCGCGGTCACTACACTCGACGTTCGTCCCCAACCAACGTCGTTCGCATCGCATGGAATTCTTCACCCTGGTGGTCTTCGTCGCCATCGGCCTCTACGTGCTCAAGGCCACGGACCAGGCCCGCCGCATCCGCCTGCTGAGCGGCCACCTGGGCCACTACCAGATCGAGAAGCTGATGGAGACGCTGACCGAGGGCTACCTGCGCTGCCTGGGCGAGAACGACGCAGAACGGCAGGCGCAGATCTGGTCGCTGCTGGCGCAGAGCGAGCAGAGCCTCGCATCGCAGTTCGAACGGTTCGCGGGCGACTTCGCCAAGGTCGACGCGGCGCAGGCGCGCGTCAGCAAGCTGCCGATCGCGGTTCCGATGGTCGACCGCCTGCTGCCGGCCATGACCTTCGATGCGCGCGAGGCCTTCGCGATCCATGCGCGCGGCATCGCCGACGCTGCGGCCAACGTCGCGGGCCAGAGCCCCAAAGCCAAGGCCTTCACGATGTCGGCCGAGCTCTTTCTCATGCAGCACACCTGCCACTGGTTCTGCCGTTCGCGCGCGGTGGCCTCGGCCCGCATCCAGCTGCGCCATCAAACCTCGCACGCGATGGCGCTGGCCTCGGTGTCGCCGAAGACGCGCGAGGCCTATCGCGCGCTGACCGGCGTCTGATCGCCGATCGCCCACGAAGAAAGGCACCGCCATGTCCCTGACCGACCATCTCCAGATTCCACGACCCCAGCCCGACGGCAGCTTCGCCGCACCGGTACCACCGCCGGCCGACAGTGCGGCCGATGCGCTGCGCGACGCCCAGGCGAAGCATGAGGCACTGGCCGAGCAGCTCGACGCGGTCAACGAGCTGCTGGCCAAGCCGCTCAACGAGATCCTGGCCGACCGCGAACGCTTCAAGGAAGCGGCCGCGGCGTGGGATGCCTTCGGCGCCATGTGGATGCTGTCGCAGCGCGCCATGAAGCGCGTGGCGCTCGACCTGGCCGCGCAGGTGGGCGTCAGCGAGGAGGAGGTGGTCGCCCGCGCACTGGTGCAGGCCAACGCGGTGCTCAACGGCGACGGCGTGGACCTGGGCGGCCTCGTCGCCGAGGCGCAACTCGCGCACATCGAGCGGCACAAGCCCTTCCTGCGCAAGCAGTTCCGGTAGAGCCCCGACGCCTGCGCGGCAAGGCCCGTCGCCGTATCCTCCACCGCCATGGATTCCTCCGCCTCGCTCACCGATTTCGCCGAGCGCCATCCCCGCCTCTTCGTGCTGACAGGCGCCGGCTGCAGCACCGACTCGGGCATCCCCGATTACCGCGACGTCAACGGCGACTGGAAGCGGCCGTCGCCGGTCACCTTCCAGGCCTTCACCGGCGACGAACGCACGCGCCGCCGCTACTGGGCACGCAGCCTGGTCGGCTGGCCGACCATGGCGACCGCACGGCCCGGTGCCGCGCACCATGCGCTGGCCCGGCTCGAGGCCGCAGGCCGTGTCGGGATGCTGCTCACGCAGAACGTCGACGGCCTGCACGAGGCCGCCGGCAGCCGCCACACCATCGACCTGCACGGGCGCATCGACACCGTGCGCTGCCTCGGCTGCGAGACGCGCACGCCGCGCGCAGAACTGCAGCGGACATTGCGTGCGCGCAATCCCGCCTGGGCCGCACTGGAGGCGGGCGCCGCACCGGACGGCGACGCCGACCTCGAAGGCCAGGACTTCGCCGCCTTCGACGTGCCCGACTGCCCGCTGTGCGGCGGCATGCTCAAGCCCGACGTGGTGTTCTTCGGCGAGAGCGTGCCGCGCGAGCGCGTGCAGGCTGCCTTCGACGCGCTGGCCGCCGCCGACGCGGTACTGGTCGCCGGTTCGTCGCTGATGGTCTACTCGGGCTTCCGCTTCGTCCAGGCCGCCGTCTCGGCGGGCAAGCCGGTGGCCGCCGTCAACCTCGGCCGCACGCGGGCGGACGAACTGCTGACGCTGAAGGTCGCGCAGCCGGTCGGCGAAGCCTTGACGGCGCTGGCGACGCACCTCGACACATGAGCGTCAAGGCGCTGCGATCGACCTTCGGTGACCGCTGCCACTGGTGCGGGCTGGCGATGGATTTCGCCGAACCGCACGGCCGGCCGGAGTCGGCCACCATCGAGCACCTCAACGACGCCACCCTGGGCAGCGTGCGCACGCAGAAGCACCGGCGCCTGGCGCATGGGGCCTGCAATCAGGCGCGCAACGCCTTCCGCATGGACGCCGAACGCGCCTTCGCCGCGTGGGTGGCCGAGCGTGTCGCCGACGCTGCGGCAGCGCAGGACCGCTGAGAGCCGGTTCTTCAAGCGGCGGTCGAGGTCTGTTGGGGAACGGATTCGAAAACAGACGCCGCACGACTACGTGTGTCGAACGCCCGCCGCCGAGCCCCGGATCGGGATGCATTGCTGCACGCCTTGCAACGATCCACTGCTGCGGCGCTGCTGTGCAACCGGTGACACCGTCCCGACACTTGGCACTCCCTTGCACACCTGGGCGAATCGTTCGGCGTGCGCAATTTTGAAGCGGGCCCTTTCACGAGAGACGGATCCACGGAGCGAGACCATGTGCATCAAGTGCGGCGATTCGAACCACGACGGGCGTGCGGGGCTGCGAGAACGGCGCCAGCTCCTTTTCACGGGTTTGGGGCTGGCCGCCGCACCGCTGTTGGGCGGTGTGCCTCTTAGCGCTCGGGCCCAGCAGTCGCCTGCCGCCGCGGTCGGCTCGAACCTGGGCGCTTCGTCGGTGCGGGCCTGGGGTATGGCCGCGGCAGGCGCAGCCCTTGGTCCCTTGCAGATCCCGCGCCGCGCGGTCGGGCCCAAGGATGTCCTGATCGATGTTCTGTATTGCGGCGTCTGCCACACCGACATTCACATCGCGCGTGGTGACTGGGGCCCGCCGTCCTATCCGCTGGTGCCAGGCCATGAATTCGTTGGTCGCGTCGTTGCGGTGGGCGACGAGGTTCGCCGTTTCAAGGTCGGTGACGCGGCGGGCGTGGGTTGCATGGTGAATTCGTGCGGCACCTGCGACAACTGCAAGGCCGGTATCGAGCAGTTCTGCCTGAACGGCAACACGCTGACCTACAACGGGCCCGACCGGGTCCACGGCGGGCACACCCTGGGCGGTTATTCGGAACGCATCGTCGTCACCGAGCGCTTTGTCATCACCATTCCTCCAGGTGCCGATCTCGCCGCTACCGCACCCTTGCTCTGCGCCGGGGTGACGACCTTCTCGCCGATGCAGCACTGGAAGCTGGAAGCGGGCCAACGCGTGGGCGTCATCGGCCTCGGCGGTTTGGGGCACATGGCGCTGAAGTTGGCCGTGGCGCGAAGCGCCGATGTCACTGTCTTCACCACCTCGCCGGGCAAGGTCGCGGACGCGCAGCGCATGGGTGCACGCGAAGTCGTACTGCCGAGCGATTCGGTTGCCATGCAGCGTCTGGCCAGCAAGTTCGACCTGCTGATCGCGACGGTGCCCAGCTCCTATGCGGTCCAACCGTTCATGAACCTCTTGAAAGTGGACGGCACCTTGGTGAACCTCGGTTCGTTCGATCCATTGCAGGAAGTGCGCGGCGCCGGATTGATCCGGGGTCGCCGCAGCCTGGCCGGATCGCTGATCGGCGGCGTTGCCGAGACGCAGCAAGTGGTGGACTACTGCGCCCAGCGCAACATCCAGGCCGAGATCGAACTGATCCGACCGGATCAGATCGCCCAAGCCTTCGATCGCGTGGTGAAGAAGGATGTGCGCTACCGGTTCGTGATCGACGTGAAGGCGGGCCTCAGCGCCTGAGCGAGCCGTCGGCCGCAGGCACGAACGGCAGCTTGTTCGAATCACCGATGAGCGCCTGCAGCTCCTCACGCAGGAAATCGACCACCACGCGCACGCGCCGGGGGAGGTGCTCGCGCGAGGCGAACAGCAGCCAGACGCCGTTGTCGAAGGTGGTCGACGTGGCTTCGTACTGCGGAAACAGATCGACCAGGCGACCGGCTGCGATGTCGGGGTCGACCAGCCAGTCGGCCAGCAACACCGGCCCGAGTCCGTCTACCGCTGCCTCCAGCAGCGACAACGCCGACGAGGCTGCCAGCCACCCGCCGATAGCGACCACCTCGATGTCCGCGTCGGGAGCGCCCCTTGCCTTGAACGACCACGCGCTCTGGAAGCCAGGCAGGGCGAAGCGCAAGCAGTCGCGGTGCGACAACTCGGCTGGCACCTTGGGTCGACCGTGCCGTGAGATGTACTTGGGGCTTGCGCAGACGCGAAAGCGAAGTTTAGCGAGCCGGACACCGATCAGCGATCCATCCACGGTGGGGCTCTGCCGCAGTGCGATGTCCACTTGCTGGCCGATCAGGTCGACCACCATGTCCGTGAAGCGGATGTCCAACTGGAGGCCGGGATACTGCGCGTGAAGCTTGCTCAAGAGCGGCAACACCAGCTTCTGCCCGAGTGCCACCGACGCGGTCAGCCGCACCAGTCCACAAATCTCGCCCGTACTGACACGCACGTCGTCCGAGGCGGCGTCGAGTTCGTCCATCAGTTGGCTGACGCGTCCGAAGTAGGCCGCCCCCGATTCGGTCAACGTCAGTTTGCGCGTGGTTCTGTGCATCAGCCGTGCGCCCAGCTCGGCCTCCAGGGCCGCCACGGCACGGGTCACCTGCGACGAGGCGAGATCCAGCCGGCGAGCCGCCGCAGCGAAACTGCCTTGGCGCACGACCTCGATGAAAGTTCGCAGATGCTGTGTGTCCATGGAAAGCTGTCGTGTGAATGTCACGCGTTCATTGCTGCGCAATGAACAGGGATCCATTGCACCTCATCGCCTTGGCGGACAGTGTGCGTCAGGGCAGAGTCGGGCGGCCGGCACATGACGCCGCGCCCAATACCCTTCAAAGGAAGCTCTTGATGCTGTCTCGCAAATCGTGTGCCACCGTTGCGCTGGCCGCTGCCCTCGCGGCCTTGTCGCTCCACGGCGCACAGGGGCAAACCAACCCTTCGGCGGAAGGTCCGGCCATCTACGTGTCCGAGTTCGAGATCACGGACCCCGAAGGCATGGCGCCGTACCGCGCCCAGGTCGACGCGACCTTCGCGCCGTTCGGGGGCCGCTACATCGTGCGGGGCGGCCATGTCGTGTCGCAAGAGGGCACGCCCAACAAGCGCATTGTCATGATCGAGTTCCCGAGCATGGCGCAAGCGCTGGCGTGGTACGACTCTCCCGCGTATGCAGCGCTGAAGCCCATTCGACACAAGTCGGCCACCTCGCGCGTCTACACCGTGCAAGGCACGCCCCGCTGATCGTTTCCAAGACCACCAGATCGCTCGGTCAGTGGTCGACGAATTCCATCTGCGCTTCGTTCATGCGGCCGCCCTGTACTGCGATTCGTGCAAAGGCGGTGTCGAGTTCGTGCATGTCTTCTTGCGTCAAACGCAAGTCGATGGCGCCAAGGTTCTCCCGCAAGTGCACCGGATTCCGGGTGCCTGGGATCGGAACGATCCAGGGTTTGCGGGCCATCAACCAGGCCAGGGCCACTTGCGCGGGTGTGGCCTCTTTCCTGGAAGCGAAGCCGCGCAGCAGATCCACGATGGGTCGGTTCGAGGCCAGGGCGTCCGGCTTGAACCGGTCGAAGCCGGCGCGCAGATCCGTCTTCTCGTCGAGCCTGGTGCGCGCATCGAGCGCGCCGGTGAGGTAGCCCATTCCCACCGGTCCCCAGGGGACGAACCCGATGCCGAGTTCTTCGCAGGTGGCCAGGACACCGTTGCGCTCGGGGCTGCGCTCCATGAACGAGTATTCGGTCTGCACGGCAGACACAACCTGAACGGCGTGTGCTCGCCGAATCGTCTTCGCGCTGGCCTCCGACAGGCCGAAGTGACGCACCTTGCCTTGCTGAATGAGGTCTTTGACCGCGCCGGCCACGTCTTCGATGGGCACGTTGGGATCGACACGGTGCTGGTAGAAGAGATCGATGTGGTCGGTCTTCAGCCGCTTGAGCGACGCTTCGGCAACCTTCCTGATCTGCGTTGGGCGACTGTTGAGGCCACCGCCCGGCTGCTCGAGCTCGAAGCCGAACTTCGTGGCGATGACGACCTGGTCGCGGATGGGCTTGAGCGCGACGCCGACCAGCTCTTCGTTGGTGTAGGGGCCATACACCTCGGCCGTGTCGAAAAAGCTCACGCCCAGCGCGTGGGCCAGTCGCAGCGTCTGGATCCCCTGTGCAGGGTCGGCCGGGGGGCCGTAATTGGCGCTGATGCTCATGCATCCGGCGCCCATCGCGGAGACCTCGAGGGTTCCGAGTTTGCGTCGAGTCATGGTTCCTTTTTCCTTTTCGTTGACAGCCGCAGCCCACGTCGACGAAGCAGCGGCCCACCCGGCCGAAGCCATGGCGGCGCCTACCAGCACATCGCGGCGCTTCATGGGGTGGCCCAGTTTTCGAGCCAATACGCATAGGGGCTTGGCAGCACCCACGATGGCTTTGGAAGATCAAGCGCGCGCGCCGCCTGTTGCGTCCAGTGCGGGTTGTCGAGAAAGCGCCGCGCGAACATCACCAGGTCGAGCTGGCCCTTGCGCACGAAGCCGTCCGCTTCCTTTGCGTCGGTGATGAGCCAACTGGTGGCCACCGGCAATCCGGTTTCTCGACGGACGCGTTCGGCCACGGGCACCAGCATGTTCGGTGCCCAGGGCACTGGCGACAGGGTGGAAAAGCCGATACCGACATCCACCAGATCCAGCCCTGCCGCCTTGAGGTGCGCGAGGACCTCGATGGACTCCGCCAAGTTCATGCCGTCGTCACCATCGAACTCCAGCACGCCCAATCTTGCCGTGAGCGGAAGTGACGCCGGCCACACCTGCCGCACCGCGGCAACCGTTTCGACGAGGAACCTAGCGCGGTTCTCCAGGCTGCCGCCGTAGGCGTCGTCGCGTGCGTTGAAATGTTTCGACAGAAAGCTCTGTGCGAGGAAGCCGTGCGCAAAATGCAATTCCAGCCATTGGAAGCCCGCGTCATGCGTGCGCTGCGCCGCATCCACGAAGTCTTGCTGAACCCGGCGGATGTCGGCCCCTGTCATGGCGCGAGGCAGATGGGGTTGCTCGGCGATCAATGGCAATGCGGAAGGCGCGATGGGTTCCCAATGGGCCGGGTCCGCTTTCGGCAGTGGTGCCCCGCCTTCCCAGGGCGGCGTACAGCCCGCCTTGCGTCCCGCATGGCCGAGTTGAATACCTGGCACCGCACCCGCATCGGCAATCGACCGGGCCACGGCGGCCAGGCCCTGGACGTGCGCATCGCTCCAGAGCCCGAGATCTCCGGGCGTGATGCGGCCTTCAGGCGAGACGGCGGTCGCCTCGACCACCACCAGGCCGGCACCGCCGCGCGCCAGGCTGGTGTAGTGCGGCAGGTGCCAGTCGGTCACCAAGCCCTCTCTGGCCATGTACTGGCACATCGGCGAGACGGCCAGCCGGTTGCGAAGGGTGATGCCCTTCAAGGTGTACGGGTCGAACAATCCAGGCACGAGGCGTTCCTTCGGGTTTACAGGTTGAACGGCAGCTGACGCACGGGCTTGCCGGTCAGCTGCGCGATGGCATTGGCGAAGGCGGGTGCCAGCGGCGGCAGGCCCGGCTCGCCGATGCCCTTCGGTGGCTCCGCACTCGGCACGATGTGCACGGCGAACTCCGGCATGTCGGTGATCCGCGGCACGACGAAGTCGCCGAAATTGCTTTGCTGCACGACGCCATCCTTCAACGTGATGGCGGCACCCGGCAGGCACATCGACAGGCCCATGAGCCCGGCGCCTTGTATCTGGGCTTCCACGCTGCGCGGGTTGATGGCCAGGTTGCAATGCACGCCCGCCGTGGCACGGTGCAGCACCGGCTGGCCGTCCTTGACCGATGCCTCGACGACGTAGGCCACCACCGTCTCGAAAGACTCGTGCACCGCCACGCCCCAGGCGCGGCCGTCGGGCAGTTTCGTCTTGCCGTAACCGCTCCTGTCCACCGCCATCTGCAGCGCGGCGCGGTGGCGCGGATGCTTGTCGCCGAAGAGCGCCATCCGGTAGGCCACCGGGTCCTGCTTCGTGGTGCGGGCGATGTCGTCGAGCAGGGTCTCCATGACGAAGGCAGTGTGCGTGGAGCCCACGCTGCGCCACCACAGCACCGGCACGTTGAGCTTGGGATGGTGCACGGTCAGGCGCATCGGCAGGTCGTACGGCTCGCGCATGCCCTCCGTGGCCGAGGCGTCGATCCCGTCCTTCACCTGGAACGATTCGAAGACCGTTCCCGCAAGAATGGACTGGCCGACGAGGACGTGGTCCCAGGCCAGCACCTTGCCGCGCTCGTCGAAACCGATGCTTGCGCGGTGCAGGTGCGTGGGGCGGTAGTAGCCGCCCTTGATGTCGTCCTCACGGCTCCAGAGCAGGCGCACCGGCACATTCAGGCCGGCGGTGCGCGCGCCCTTGGCGATCTCGCAAGCCTCGACCACGTAATCGCTCGTGCCCACGAAGCGCCGGCCAAAGCCACCGCCCGCCACCTGCACGTGCACCTTCACCTGTTCAGGCTTCAGGCCGAGCGTCTTCGCCGCCGCGCCGGCGTCCAGCCCGGCGCTTTGGGTGCCGACCCACAGTTCGGCGCTGTCTGCGGTCAACCGCACGGTGCAGTTCAGCGGTTCCATCGGCGCGTGCGCCAGGTAGGGGAACAGGATCTCGGCGTCGATCCGGTGTGGCGCCTTGTCCAGTGCGGACATGTCCGCGTCGTACTTGCGCGGGCCAGGCTGCTTGGCCAGTTCCCGGAACTGGGCCAGCTGCTTTTCGCTGTCCACCTTCTCCACGGCGGCCGTGTCCCATTGCAGCTTGAGCGCATCGCGCCCGAGCTTGGCCGGCCAGTAGCCATCGGCCACCACGGCCACGCCTTTGCCGCCCCCGTCCACCGGAATGCGCAACACCGCTTTCACGCCCTTCACGGCGCGTGCCGCGCTGTCGTCCACCGAGGTCAGCCGGCCACCGAAGACCGGCGGACGCGCCACCACGGCGGTGAGCTGGCCTGGATGCTTGACGTCGATGCCGAAGTCCTGACGCCCGCTGCTCTTGGCGCGGGCATCCAGGCGCGTGGTCGGCTTGCCGATGATGCGAAACTCCTTCGGGTCTTTCAACGTGACCTTCTCGGGCACCGGGAGCGCCATGGCAGCCTCGGCCAGTTCGCCATAGCTCGCCTTGCGCCCACCGGGGCCCAGCACCGTACCGGCCTGCGTGCGCAGCCTGGCGACATCGACGTTCCACTTCTGGGCGGCAGCGGACAGCAGCATGGTCCGCGCGCGCGCGCCGAGCTCGCGGTACTGCGTGTAGCTGTTCTTGATCGAGTTGGAGCCGCCGGTCAGGTGCATCCCGAACAGGGGGTCGTGATACGCGGCGTCGTTGGTGCCGCTCTTGCTTCGCACCAGGCGCCAGTCCGCGTCGAGCTCCTCGGCCAGGATCATCGGCAGGCCGGTCTGCACGCCCTGGCCGAATTCCAGCCGGTTGATGGTCACGGTGACCTCGCCATTGGGCGCGATCTGCAGGAAGGCCGAGGGTTGCTGCGTTGGCTTCAGCGCTGCATCGGGCCTCGCTGCGCCATTGGCCTGCGCCACGGCCAGATGGGGAAAGGTGCCGATCGCGAGGCCGCTGATGCCGGCCATCTTGAGGAAGCTTCTGCGAGGCAGCGCCGCGGGTCCTTCAGGCGGGGCTGCGGCCATCAGGTGTTGCAGGGCACGCGGGAGTTCGCTGGGGTCGATCGGGGTGGGCATCATGGCGAGGACTCCTTCAGGCGAGGGTTTGGGCGGCATCGGCCACCGCGGCACGGATGCGTGCATAGGTACCGCAGCGGCAAATGTTGCCCGCCATGGCTGCGTCGATGTCGGCGGCCGAGGGCTGCTTGCCCTTGGGCTGCGACTTGAGGAATGCCGTGGCGCTCATGATCTGGCCGCTCTGGCAGTAGCCGCACTGCGCCACGTCGTGCTTGACCCAGGCGGCGTGGACCGCAGCACCGACCGGGTCGCGGCCGTCGGTCGCGGCCTCGATGGTGACGATCTTCTTGCCTTCGACGGCAGAGATGGGCGTGACGCACGAACGGATGGCCTGGCCGTCCAGATGGACGGTGCAGGCGCCACACAGGGCCGCCCCGCAGCCGAACTTGGTGCCGGTCATGCCCAGCGAATCGCGCAGGGCCCAGAGGACGGGTGTGCCGGGGTCGACGTCGACCGTGTGGTCGCGGCCATTGATGTTCAGCGTGCTCATGTGGGTTTCTCAGTAAAAGGTGGGGAAACGGGACGCAGGGCCGGCAGCGGCGCGAGCACCGGGGTTCATGGCGGCGACGCTCGTTGCTCGGATCAGAAACGCCCTGCCGTGGACTTCGAGAGCGCATCGAACGCATGCACCGCTTTCAGCCGGGCCTCGACGGCGGGCACGATCATGTCGATCGCATCGGCGCCTGCGACGAAGAGGCGCGGCGGCCTGTCCATGCGGGAGAGCTCCACCAGAACCCCGCCGAGCTTCTCAGGGTCGCCGGGCTGCTGGCCCGCGTACGGGGACCACATCGCCTGAGCACTCACCTCGGCTGCCGCGTAGTCATCGACACGGCGACTCGTCCAATGAACGTTGCTGGCGTCGAGCAGGCTGGTGCGGAAGAAACCGGGCTCGACGACGGTGACCTGGATGCCGAACTTCTCGACTTCCTCGGCGACCGACAGCGACAACCCCTCCACGGCGAACTTGCTCGCACCATAGGCGCTGCAGTGTTTCATCCCGACGACGCCGGCCACCGAGCTCATGTTGATGATGTGGCCCGAGCGTTGTTTGCGCATGACCGGCAATACGGCGCGCATCACATGGGCCACTCCCCAGAAGTTGGTGGCGAACTGACGCTCGATCTCTTTCGTCGTCAGTTCCTCGAAGTTGCCGACCAAGCTGTAGCCCGCGTTGTTCAACAACACATCGACACGGCCGAACTTCTGCATGGCCTGATCGACGGCGACAGACGCTTGCGCCTCGTCGGACACGTCCAGCTGCGCCAGCGCCAGATGGTCGTTCTCTACCTCACTGAAGGCGCTGCGAAGCTTCTGCAGATTCCTGCCCGTCGCAACGAAGCGATCGCCCGCCGCGAGGGCGGCCTTGACGGTGCCCGCGCCGATGCCGCTGCCCGCACCGGTGATCAACCAAACTTTGCTCATGATGTATTCCTTGCGACGGCTCGGGATTGCTGTGACTACTTGGCACCGTCGATCAGCCATTGGGCGATCGCCTGCGCGTCGGCGTCCGACACCTGCGCCTGTGCAGGCATCGGCATGGCGCCCCACTTTCCGGCGCTTCCGTTCTTGATGCTGGCTGCAAGTTGCGCGGCCGTTCCCTTGCCCTCGCCGTACCTTGCACCGATGTCCTTCCACGAAGGCCCGGCCGTCTTGGCCACCGGTTGATGGCAGGCGATGCACAGATACCGCTGTGTCAGTGCCGGGCTCGCCGAAGCCCGGATCGGCAGCGCGATGCCCGCCCAAAAAACCATGGCAGAAGCGAGAACGCCAACCAGCGCACGTCGCCGGGCCGAGGTGCGCCGGCTGATCGGTACTGCTTTGTTCCTGTCGTGCATTCATTCATCCTTGGTGGGCCGAGTGGTGCACTCTATGGACTGGCGCCCCAAAGAAAAATGGGGTGATGCTGCATACCTTGTGAAGGTAAGCTTCAAGGATGAAACTCAATCAGCTGGACGGATTGATCGCGTTCTGGAAGGTCGCCGAACACAGCGGCTTCACTGCGGCGGCCGCGGATCTGGCCGTCTCACCCTCCGCTTTGAGCCAGGCGATCCGGCAGTTGGAGACGCGGTTGGGCGTCCGACTGTTGAACCGGACCACGCGCAGCGTGAGCCTGACCGAAGCAGGCCGGGCCTATCTCGCCCGTGTCGGCCCGGCACTGGGCCAGGTCATCGAGGCGGGCGACGAACTCAACGTCCTCCAGGGGAAGCCGTCTGGCATCTTGCGACTCAATGCCGCAAGGATCTCCATCGCCTTGGTCCTGCGTCCGCTTCTGGACGGTTTTCTTCGCGCCCACCCGCATGTTCAACTCGAACTGACGAACGACGAAGGCTTCGTCGACATCGTCGAAAGAGGTTTCGACGCCGGCATCCGTTTTGGCGAGAGCATCCACCGGGACATGGTCGCCGTCCCCATCGGCGGGCCCGCCGCGGTCGCGGTGGTTGCGTCGCCGGAATACCTCCAACGCGTGCCGGCGCCCCGCCATCCAGACGATCTCGTGCACCACAACTGCGTGCGCTTGCGCTTCGCGACCACGGGCGCGATCTACAAATGGGAATTCGATGTGGGCGATCGTCTGGTGGACTACGAAGTAGGCGGCAATCTCATCATCAGCGACACGACCTTCAGCCTGGACGCGGCGCTCGACGGCATCGGACTGGCGTACACCTTCGAGCAGCTTGCGCGGCCATATATCCGAGCCAAGCGTCTGAAGCGTGTGCTGACCGCTTTCTCGCCGACCTTTCCCGGCTTCTACCTGTACTACCCCAGCCGGCACGATCAACC
The DNA here is from genome assembly GCF_030317205.1 of Variovorax sp. J2L1-78. Taxonomy (NCBI): domain Bacteria; kingdom Pseudomonadati; phylum Pseudomonadota; class Betaproteobacteria; order Burkholderiales; family Comamonadaceae; genus Variovorax; species Variovorax arabinosiphilus. The sequence goes on from NZ_JASZYB010000001.1 coordinate 463,313, forward strand.
TTCAAAGCTGAAGGCACTGATCGAGTACGTCGGGCGGCACAAGGGCTGAGTGGGGGGTGTGCGGTTGGAAAGGGGCGGTTTCCTGGACGCGGGAGAAGCACCCGTCATGCCGCATGGCGCGCCGAAGCGGCGTCAGGCCGCGCCGGGTCGCGCCAGCATGAACGACGTGCCGCCGACGCGCCCCGGCAGATGCAGCGCCGCGGTGGTTGGCGGCGTCTCGGCCAGCAGCCTGCCGCGCCGGTACACCTTCAGTCGTGTGGCGCGCAGGCGGATCGCCTCGATTGGGTCGCGCGCCTGCAGCAGCACGAAGCTCGCGTCGCCGCCCGCCTCGAGCCCGTAGGCCGGCAGATGGAAGACCTTCGCCGCATTCGTCGTCACGGCGTCGAAGCAGCGGCGGATGCCGGCCTGGCTGGTCATCTGCGCCACGTGCAGGCCCATGTGCGCCACCTCGAGCATGTCGCCCGAGCCCATGCCATACCACGGGTCCATCACGCAGTCGTGGCCGAAGGCGACGTTCACACCCGCGGCCATCAGCTCGGGCACGCGCGTCATGCCGCGGCGCTTGGGGTAGCTGTCGTGGCGGCCCTGCAGCGTGATGTTGATGAGCGGGTTGGCGATCACGGCGACGCCGCTTTCGGCAATGAGCGGCAGCAGCTTGCTCACGTAGTAGTTGTCCATGCTGTGCATCGACGTGCAGTGCGAGCCGGTCACGCGGCCCTGCAGGCCCAGGCGCTGCGCCTCGAAGGCGAGTGTCTCGATGTGGCGCGAGAGCGGGTCGTCGGATTCGTCGCAGTGCATGTCGACCAGCAGCCCGCGCTCGGCCGCGATCTCGCACAGCAGCGTCACGCTGGCCGCGCCGTCGGCCATGGTGCGTTCGAAATGCGGAATGCCGCCGACCACATCGACGCCCTTGTCGAGCGCGCGCTTCAGGTTGTCGACGCCGCCCGGCGAGCGCAGCACGCCGTCCTGCGGGAACGCGACCAGTTGGAGGTCGAGGTAGGGCGCGACCAGGCGCTTGACCTCCAGCAGCGCGTCGACCGCCAGCAGGCTCGGGTCGCTGGTGTCGACGTGCGTGCGGATGGCCAGCAGGCCCTTGGCCACGGCCCAGTCGCAATACGCCAGCGCGCGTTCGATCAACGCCTCCTGCTTGAGCAGCGGCTTGAGCTCGCCCCACAGCGCGATGCCCTCAAGCAGCGTGCCGCTCTCGTTGACGCGCGGCAGCCCGTAGCTGAGCGTCGCGTCCATGTGGAAGTGCGGGTCGATGAAGTGCGGCGTGACCAGCAGGCCCTGCGCATCCAGCGTCTCGTGGGCGGGCGCATCGAGACCTTCGGTGACCTCGGCGATGCTGTCGCCTTGCACGGCGATCGACATCCCGGTGCGGCCGTCGGGGAGGGTGGCATTGCGAACGAGGAGGTCGAGCATGGGCGGGGTGCCTTGTCGTGGAGTCGTTGGATGGCGTTGAATTATCGGCCGCAGGGTGTCACTTCAGGGCGAGGTTGCCCAGCCGCGCGACGATCAGGTCGTGCAAGGTCTGTGCCGCCACCGACAGGCTGCCCTCGCGCCGCTGCACCAGATAGACGGTGCGCAGCAGCCCCGGAACCGGCAGCGGCCGAGTCACCAGCGACTCGCGGCGGAAGTGAAAGAGCGTCAGCGCCGGCACCACGCTGATGCCCAGCCCGGCTTCGACCAGCCCCATCACGGTGGCCAGGTGCTCGACCTCGAACACGGCGTTCAGCCGCAGCGGGTGCAGCGCCGCGTCGAGCGACTGGCGCACGCTGCTGTGGCGCGCCATCTGGATGAAGGGGTAGGGCGCGATCTTGCGGACGCTCAGGCGCGTCTCGGCGGCGAGCGGGTGGTCGGCGCGGCACACCAGGTGGAAGCGGTCGCTGCACAGCTTGCGGCTGCGCAGGTCGCCGGCGGCCGAGGTGCCCGCGCCGGACGAGGCCAGCGCGAAGTCGGCCTCGCCGCTGCGCACGCGCGCGATGCAGGCGTCGGACAGGGCATCGTCCAGGCTGATGGTGATGCCCGGCCAGGCGGCCATGAATTCGGCGAACACCGCCGGCAGCCAGCCGGCGGCGAGCGAGGGCAGGGCGGCGACCCGCACCCGCCCCTTGCGGCGCTCGACGTGGTCGGCCAGGTCGGCGACCACGCCGCGCATGTCGTCGAGCAGCCGCTGCGCCGCGTCCTCGAACAGCCGCCCCTCGGGCGTGAGCTGCACGCTGCGCGTGTCGCGGTCGAACAGCCGGGTGCCCAACGCCTCCTCCAGCGTGCGGATAAGCGCGCTGAAGGCGGGCTGCGACAAGTGGCACAGCTGTGCCGCGCGGGTAAAGTTGCGTTGCTCGGCCAGCGCGGCAAAGGCCCGCAACTGCCGTGCCGTGAGGTCGGGCATCTTCATGGCGTGATCCGTCTTTCGAATGAATCGATCTGAACTTTCGATTTTACGGATGGCGTAACCCGGCCTACATTGACGCCACGACACCCGAAGCGAGACATCGGAGACATGACACCACAGGCCCCTTCGGCATTGCCCCTGCGTGCGCCCCTGCTGATCGGCTGCGCGGCCGGCTTCTCGGGGGACCGCACCGACGTGGCCGGCCCCGTGGTCGACACGCTGGTCGCCCGGCTGGCGTCCGGCCCGCCGGGCCAGCGCGCCTTCCTCATCTTCGAAACCCTGGCTGAGCGCACGCTCGCGCTGGCGCAACTGCGCCGCCGCACCGACCCCGAGGCGGGCTACGAGCCCCTGCTCGATGCGATGCTGCGTCCGGTGCTGGCGACCTGCCTGGCCCACGGCATCCGCATCGTCAGCAACTTCGGCGCGGCCAACCCGCGTGCTGCGGCCCGGCACATCGCCCGCATGGCGCGCGAGCTCGGCCAGCCGGCGCCGCGCATCGCGGTGGTGGAGGGCGACGACCTGTCGGCGCCGGAACACCAGGCGCTGCTGCACGACACGCTGGGCGCCGCGATGGACGGCCTGCGTATCGTCAGCGCCAATGCCTACATCGGCGCCGAGCCGATCGCCGCTGCGCTCGATTCCGGCGCGCAGATCGTGGTGTGCGGCCGGGTGGCCGACCCCTCGCTCACCGTCGGGCCGGCGATGTCGCATTTCGGCTGGGCGCCCGACGACTGGGACGTGCTCGGCCGCGCGACCATGGCGGGCCATCTGCTGGAATGCGGTGCCCAGGTCTGCGGCGGCTATTTCGCCGACCCCGGCTACAAGGACGTGCCGGGGCTCGACAACGTCGGCTTCCCGATCGCAGAGATCGCGGCAGACGGCCATTGCACCATCGGCAAGTCGGAAGGCACCGGCGGCTTCGTCAACGTGGCAACGGTGAAGGAGCAACTCCTTTACGAAGTGCACGACCCTGCTGCCTACCTCACGCCCGACGTGGTGGCCGACATCGGCGAGGCAGAAGTGCAGGCGCTCGGCGACGACCGGGTGGCGCTGACCGGCGTGCGCGGCCATGCGCGGCCGACGCACTACAAGGTCAACGTCTGCCACGAAGGCGGGTGGCTGGCCGAGGGCGAGATCTCGTACGCCGGTCCGCGCGCCGAGGCGCGGGCCCGGCTGGCGGCCGATGTGTTGCGCCGCCGGCTCCTCGGGCTCACGCTGCGCATCGACCTGATCGGCGCCCTCAGCATCCTGGCCGACGATGCCGGCCGTGCGCTGGCCGACACACCCGACGGCGGCGCGCGCGACGTGCGTCTGCGCGTGGCCGCTGCCCATGCCGACCGTGCCGAAGCCGAGCGGCTGGGCCGAGAGGTGATGGCGCTCTACACCTGCGGCCCGGCTGGCGGTGGCGGCGTGCGCACGGCGCTCACGCCGCGTCTCAACACGATCTCGTGCCTGCTGCCGCGCGAGCGCGTGCCGGTCGGCTTCGCCATGGTAGAGGTGGCGGTATGACCCTGGTCACCGTTCCCCTCTACCGCGCCGCCCACGGCCGCACCGGCGACAAGGGCGACCGTTCGAACATCAGCGTGATCGCCTGGCACCCGGCGCTGTGGCCGTTGCTGGTCGAACAGGTCACGCCCGAGGCGGTCGCTGCGCAGTTCCGCCACCGCGCACCGTCTCGCGTCGAGCGCTTCCTGCTGCCGAAGCTGCATGCGATGAACTTCGTGCTCGATGCGGTGCTCGACGGCGGCGTGAACGACGCGCTGAACCTCGACACGCACGGCAAGTCGCTGTCCTTTCTGCTGCTCGACCTGCGCATCGACGTGCCGGCCGATCTGCAGCACCTGCTCGCCGGCCCACCCGAAGGCTGACCCATTCTTTGCCAACCCCAGGAGACAAGACCCATGAACAGAATTTCGACCCTCGCCCTGGCTGCCGCCGCGCTCGCCCTGGCGCCGGCGCTGAGCCAGGCGCAGGCCTTCCCCGACAAGCCGATCACCTTCGTCGTGCCTTTCGCGGCCGGCACCGCCACCGACCAGATCGCGCGTGCCATCGGCAACGGCGTCACGGCCGAAACCAAGCAGTCGGTCGTGATTGACAACCGGGCGGGCGCCAGCGGCTTCATCGCATCGCAGTACGCGGCCAAGGCGCCGGCGGACGGCTACACCGTGCTCATCACCACCAACACCACGCATGCGGCCAACGAGCACCTCTACAAGAAGCTGCCTTACGACCCGGTGAAGGATTTCGCGCCGATCACCGCCCTGGGCAAGGGCGGGCAGATCATGGTGGTCAACCCGTCGTTTCCGGCGACCACGGTGGCCGAGTTCGTGGCGCTGGCGAAGAAGGAGCCGGGCAAGTACAGCTTCGGCAGCGGCAGCTCGTCGAGCCGCATGGCCGGCGAACTGCTCCAGCAGATGGCCGACATCAAGCTGCTGCACGTGCCGTACAAGAGCAACACGCTGGCCGTGACCGACCTCCTGGGCAACCAGATCCACATGATGATCACCGACACCACGACCGGCCTGCCGCAGGTGAAGTCCGGCAAGCTGCGCGCGCTGGGTATGTCGAGTGCGGCGCGTTCGCCGCTGGCGCCCGAGGTGCCGACCATCGCCGAAGCCGGCGTGAAGGGCTACGAGATGGGCTACTGGTTCGCCGCCTACGCGCCGGCCAAGACGCCGCCCGCCGTGGTCAAGCGCCTGAACGAGCTGCTGGTGAAGGCCGCGAAGAGCGAGGCGGCCAAGGCGGCCTTCTACCAGCCGACCGGCACCGAGGTCTTCACCACCACGCCCGAAGAGATGGCGAAGTTCCAGACCGCCGAGTCGCAGAAGTGGGGCCGCATCGTGAAGGCGGCCGGCATCGAGGCGGAGTGAACGTGACCGCGCGCGCCTCTTAACATCACGGCGCGCGCACGGAACTTGCGGACCTCTTCGGGTCGGCGCGGGCGCGTTGCCCGTTCCCGTTCAATCCACAGAAGGATCCGTCATGGCCAACGCCATCCAGGGCCGCCGCGGCATCGCGGTCGCGCCGCACTCGCTCGCCTCCCAATCCGCCCTGGCCGTGCTGCGCGAGGGTGGCAATGCGATCGAGGCCATGGTGGCCGCGGCCGCGACCATCGCGGTGGTCTACCCGCACATGAACGGCATCGGCGGCGACAGTTTCTGGCTGGTGGCCACGCCGACTGGCGGCGCGCACGACGTGGTGGCCATCGATGGTTCGGGCGCCGCGGCCGGGGGCGTGGACCGGGCGCAGTACGCGGGCCAGCAGGCCATTCCGTTTCGCGGCGGTTCGGCGGCGATCACCATGGCCGGCACGGTCAGTGGCTGGGACCGGGCGCTGGCGCTGAGTCGCGACACGCTCGGCGGGCGCCTGCCGCTGCCCCGCCTGATGGCCGATGCGATCGACTACGCCACGCATGGCGCGCCGGTCACGGCCAGCCAGGCGCGCACGGTGCGCGGCAAGCGCGCCGAGCTCGCAGGCGTGCATGGTTTCGCGGAAACTTTCCTGCCAGGCGGGGAGGTTCCATCGACCGGTACGCTGTTCCGCCAGCCCCGGCTCGCCGCCACGCTTGAACATCTGGCGCGCGCCGGCCTCGACGACTTCTACCGCGGCGACCTGGCCCGCACGATGGCCGACGACCTGCAGCGTGCCGGTAGCCCGATCGCCCTGGCGGATTTCACCGCGCACCACGGCCTGCTGCGCGAACCGCTCGAACTGGCGCATCGCCATGGCCGCATCTTCAACATGCCGCCGCCGACGCAGGGCGTGGTCGCGCTGATCATCCTGGGGCTGATGGAGCGCCTGGGCATCGAGCGCTACGACCACTTGAGCGCCGACTACGTGCATGCCGCGGTCGAATCGGTCAAGCAGGCCTTCGCGGTGCGCGACCGCGAGATCACCGACCCGGCCCACATGCGCATCGCGGCCGCCGAACTCCTGACGCCGGCGGCACTCGACGCGATGGCCGCGCGCATCGACATGGCCCGCGCGGCACCGTGGGGCAGCGGCAAGGGGCCGGCCGACACGGTGTGGATGGGTGTGATCGATGGCGAGGGCCGTGCGGTCTCGATGATCCAGAGCGTGTACCACGAGTTCGGTTCGGGCGTGGTGCTGGCGCGCAGCGGCGTCAACTGGCAGAACCGCGGCGCGTCCTTCTCGCTGAAGCCCGAGCACATCAACACGCTGGCGCCGGGCAAGAAGCCCTTCCACACCCTGATTCCCGGCCTGGCGCTGCTGGCCGACGGCCGCACGATGGTCTACGGCAACATGGGCGGCGACGGACAGCCGCAGAGCCAGTCGGCGGTGTTCACGCGCACCGTCGTACACGGCCTGAATCCGCAGGACGCGGTGAGCGCGCCGCGCTGGCTGCTCGGCCGCACCTGGGGCCAGAGCACCGATTCGCTCAAGCTGGAGTCACGCTTCCCCGCCGAGACGGTGGCGGCGCTGCGTGCGCGGGGCCACGAGGTCGATGTGCTGGGCGACTTCGACGAGACCTTCGGGCACGCCGGCTGCCTGCTGCGCAAGCCCGACGGCAGCCTCGAAGGCGGCTTCGACCCGCGCTCGGACGGGATCGTGGCTGCCTTCTGAGGTTCTGAGGCCTGGAGCGAGGTCCGGGTCTCAGGGCATCAGCCCGGCGGTGCGGTAGGCGCCGATGGCCTGGTCGTAGCGTCTGACATCGCCGTAGCCGCGCGCGACCAGTTGCGCGCCCTCGACGGCCGCCAAGATGGCGACGGCGCGGTTGTGGATCGCCGCATCGTCCAGGTCGGATCGCTCGCGCGCCAGCATTGTCGATAGCCATGCGATGTTGGTGGCGTTGAACCTTTCGACCTCAGCCTTCACTTGCGGTGACAAGTCGGTGCTCTCCGAGGCGAGCATGCCGCAGAGACACATGCGGTTGTCTCGCAACAGGGCATCCCGGAAGATGTTCGTGTATGCCGCCATGCGCGCCGGGAGCTCGGCGACATCGGTCGTCAGATGTTCCAGAAGCAGTGCCAAGTCTTCGGTGTAGCGGCGGGCGAGCGCGACGGCGAGGTCGTCCTTGGTCGGGAAGTGGTAGTGGATGCTCGCGCTCTTGATGCCCACTTCCTTGGCCAACTCGCGAAAGCTCAGGGCCTTGTAGCCACGTGCCTGAACCATGAGGCGAGCCGCCGCCATGATGGTTTCTTTGGTATCGATCGATCCTGAGGCCACAACCTGCTCCTATCAAAACGCTTGACGCGGGATGCTTAGTTCTCTAGCATCTACCTATCAGTAGATAGACAAGCGTCGATTTGCTTTTGTCATCTCTGTGCGAACGTTATTTTAATCTATCTACCACATGGTAGTAATGAAAGATATGCATGAAGTTACTCGACAATCCCGGCGCCCCCAACCCTGCACGCATCCGGATCGTGTTGGCAGAAAAGGGGATCGACGACCAGATGCAGTTCGAAAAGGTGAGCCTGATCGCCGCCGAGCACAAACAGGACGAGTTTCTGAAAAAGAACCCGCTCGGCGTGCTTCCGGTGCTTCAGCTCGACGACGGTACCTATCTTTCCGAGAGCACGGCGATCACGGAATACCTTGACAACCTCGATGGCCATCCGGTGCTGACGGGCCGAACGCCCAAGGAGAAGGGCGTCATCCATATGATGCAGAGGCGCGCCGAGGCGATGGTGCTCGACCCGATCGGCATCTACTTCCACCACGGCACGCCTGGGCTTGGTGCGCAGCTTCAGGTCTACAAGAGTCCGGAATGGGCCCACCGCACCGAATGGGCGGCGCGGGAGCGGGCAAAGGCCGAGGCAGGATTGAGCTACTTCAACGGCGTGCTGGAGGCGACGCCGTTCGTGGCGGGGGAGCAGTTCTCCATGTCCGACATCACGCTCTTTGTCGGGCTGCTGTTCGCGGATCTGGCGGGCATTCCCATTCCAGAGCGCTATACGGCGCTCGCGGCATGGCGCGTGAAGGTCAGCGACCGACCGAGCGTCAAGAACCGCAGCGGCCAGTCGCTCGACGCCGATGACCTGCGCAGTCTCGGCTTCTGAGCGATGGATGCCGGCGCAGGTCCCTGAACTGCTCGCGCAGCGTGACTAGTCGCTAGTCGCGCTGCTGCTCGAGCGTCCGGTTGACCCACAGCGCGGTGAGCGTGCAGGCCGCGCCCGACAGCAGGTAGACGCTGACGTAGCCCAGGCCGAAGTGCGCCGACAGGCCCAGGGCCACCAGCGGTGCGAAGGCCGCGCCGATGAGCCAGGCCACGTCGGCCGTCAGGGCCGCGCCGGTGTAGCGGAAGCGGGCGGCGAAGTTCGAGGTCACGGTGCCCGAGGCCTGGCCATAGGACAGGCCCAGCAGGACGAAGCCGACCAGGATGAAGGTGTCCTGCCCGAGGTTGCCGCCGTCCAGCAGCGTCGGCGCGAAGCCGCTGAAGACCGCGATCGCCACCGCCAGCGAGCCGAGCGTGCGGCGCCGGCCGATGCGGTCGGCGATCTTGCCGGAAGCGACCATCGCCAGTGCGGCCAGGCAGGCGCCGATGGCCTGGATCACCAGGAACTGGCTGACCGACTGCTCGGAATAGAGGGTGATCCACGACAGCGGGAAGATCGTCACGATGTGGAAGAGGGCGTAGCTGGCCAAGGCCGCGAAGGCGCCGATCAGGATGTTGCCGCCCTGGGCGCGCGAGATCTCGACGATGCCGGTGGGTTCGAGCTCGCGCTCGTCCAGCTGCTTGGAGTATTCGGTGGCTGCGACCAGGCGCAGACGGGCGAACAGCGCCACGACGTTGATGGCGAAGGCGACGTAGAAGGGATAGCGCCAGCCCCAGGACAGGAAGTCCTCCGCCGGGATGCTGGCCGTGAGAAAGGCGAACAGGGTGGCCGCCGTCAGGAAGCCGAAGGGCGCGCCGAGCTGGCCGAGCATGGCGTACCAGCCGCGCCGGTTCTGCGGAGCGCTCATCGCCAGCAGCGACGGCAGGCCATCCCAGCTGCCGCCCAGTGCGATGCCCTGGGCGATGCGGAAGACCGCCAGCAGCACGATGGCCGTGGCGCCCACGCTCTCGTACGTCGGCAGGAAGGCGATGCCCGCGGTCGCGGTGCCGAGCATGAAGATCGCGGCGGTGAGCTTGGCCTCGCGACCATAACGGCGCTGGATGGCCATCGACAGCGCGGTGCCGAAGGGGCGGGCGATGAAGGCGAGGGCGAAGATCGCGAAGGCGTAGAGCGTGCCCGTCAGGCGGTCGGCGAAGGGGAAGAACACCGACGGGAAGACCAGTGCGGAGGCGATCCCATAGACGAAGAAGTCGAAATACTCGGAAGCGCGGCCGATCACGACGCCGACGGCGATGTCGCTGGGGCTGACGTGCTCCTTGTCGCCGCCGACGGCGTGGGCGATATCCCTTCCGGTGGAACTGGCGCTCTGGCCAAAGTGGCTGCCTTGTGGTGCGATAGCGGACGTGGTCATGAGATCCCTGCAAAAACCCAAGAAAATTGGCGCATTTCAACGTCTGAAGACCGATGCGAACTGCGTCAAAACAGAGCTTTGCACCGGCCTGCCTCTGCCACCGTAGGACAAAACGTCCAATGCCCGTCGGGTGCCATTCGTCGTAGATTCGCAGGCTTCCTGCCCAAACACAAGCTCTCTTTCCCTGGCATGCCTTCCTTCAAGATTCCGCGTGTGTTGTTCCTGCTGCCGCTGAGCTTGCTGGCGGGCTGCAACATGGTGCTGCTCAACCCCTCGGGCGACATCGCGTCGCAGCAGGGCCGGTTGATCGTGATTTCCACGATCCTCATGTTGCTGATCATCGTGCCGGTGATCGCGATGACGCTGTTCTTCGCCTGGAAGTACCGCCAGTCCAACAAGGAAGCGGACTATTCGCCCGACTGGGACCACTCGACCCAGCTCGAGCTGGCCATCTGGGGCGCGCCGCTGCTCATCATCATCGCGCTGGGCGCCCTGACCTGGATCAGCACCCACACGCTCGACCCGTACCGGCCCCTGGCGCGCATCGACGCCCAGCGGCCGATCCCGGCCGACACCAAGCCGCTGGTGGTCGAGGTGGTGGCGCTCGACTGGAAGTGGCTGTTCCTCTACCCCGAGCAGGGCATCGCCACGGTCAACGAGCTGGCGGCCCCGGTCGACCGGCCGATCCAGTTCAAGATCACCTCGTCGACGGTGATGAACTCCTTCTTCATCCCCGCACTGGCCGGCCAGATCTACGCCATGGCGGGCATGGAGACCAAGCTGCACGCGGTCATCAACAAGCCGGGCGAGTACGACGGCTTCTCCGCCAACTACAGCGGCGCCGGCTTCTCGGGCATGCGCTTCAAGTTCCACGGCCTGAACGACGCCGACTTCGACAAGTGGGTGCAGAGCAACAAGGCCGGCGGCGGCGAGCTCACCCGCGGCGCCTACCTGCAGCTGGAAAAGCCGTCCGAGCGCGACCCGGTGCGCCGCTTCGCCACGGTCGCGCCCGGCCTGTACGACGCCATCCTGAACCGCTGCGTCGAAGCCAACCGGATGTGCATGAAGGACATCATGGCGATCGACGCCAACGGCGGCCAGGGCATCCCCGGCGCCTTCAACGTCGCCTCGATGGACGCTGCCACGCGAGCCCGCCAGGGTCTGGCACCCGGCGCCGAGCTGGGCCGCGCCCGCACCTACGTCGGTGCCATGTGCTCCGTGAACGATCCGGTGGATGCGTTCCCGCTCTCCGTGCCCGCTGCCACGCAGCCGCTGTAATTGTTCTCCCGGATCTCCATGTTCGAATCACTCGACCTCACGAAGCTCATCTTCGGCAAGCTCAGCTGGGAAGCCATCCCGCTGCACGAGCCGATCCTCATCGCGACCTTCATCGCCGTCGGGCTCGGCGGCTTCGCACTGCTCGCCGCGCTGACCTATTTCAAGGTGTGGGGCGTGCTGTGGCGCGACTGGTTCACCAGCATCGACCACAAGAAGATCGGGATCATGTACATGGTGCTGGGCATCGTCATGCTGCTGCGCGGCTTTGCCGACGCGATCATGATGCGCCTGCACCAAGCCATGGCCTTCGGCGACAACCAGGGCTTCCTGCCGCCGCACCACTACGACCAGATCTTCACGGCCCACGGTGTGATCATGATCTTCTTCGTGGCGATGCCGCTGGTGACGGGCCTGATGAACTACGTGGTGCCGTTGCAGATCGGCGCGCGCGACGTGGCCTTCCCCTTCCTCAACAACTTCAGCTTCTGGATGACCGCCAGCGGCGCCGTGCTGGTCATGGCCTCGCTGTTCGTCGGCGAGTTCGCGCGCACCGGCTGGCTGGCCTACCCGCCGCTCTCGGGCATCCTGCACAGCCCCGACGTCGGGGTCGACTACTACATCTGGTCGCTGCAGATCGCCGGGGTGGGCACACTGCTCTCGGGCATCAACCTGCTCGCGACCATCGTGAAGATGCGCGCGCCCGGCATGGGCATGATGAAGATGCCGGTGTTTACCTGGACGTCGCTGTGCACCAACGTGCTGATCGTCGCCGCCTTCCCGGTGCTGACCGCCGTGCTCGCGCTGCTGTCGCTCGACCGCTACGTCGGCACGAACTTCTTCACGAACGACTTCGGCGGCAACGCCATGATGTACGTGAACCTGATCTGGATCTGGGGCCACCCCGAGGTCTACATCCTGATCCTGCCGCTGTTCGGCGTGTTCTCGGAAATCGTCTCGACCTTCTCGGGCAAGCGTCTGTTCGGCTACGCGTCGATGGTCTACGCCACGGTGGTGATCACCATCCTGTCGTACCTGGTGTGGCTGCACCACTTCTTCACGATGGGCTCGGGCGCCAGCGTCAATTCCTTCTTCGGCATCACGACGATGATCATCTCGATCCCGACCGGGGCGAAGATCTTCAACTGGCTTTTCACGATGTACCGCGGCCGCATCCGCTTCGAAGTGCCGATGCTGTGGACCGTCGGCTTCATGGTCACCTTCGTGATCGGCGGCATGACGGGCGTGCTGCTGGCCGTGCCGCCGGCGGACTTCGTGCTGCACAACAGCCTGTTCCTGATCGCCCACTTCCACAACGTGATCATCGGCGGCGTGCTGTTCGGCCTGTTCGCCGGCATCAACTACTGGTTCCCGAAGGCCTTCGGCTACAAGCTGGACGCGTTCTGGGGAAAGATGTCCTTCTGGTTCTGGCTGATCGGTTTCTGGATGGCCTTCATGCCGCTGTACATCCTCGGCCTGATGGGCGTCACGCGCCGCGTGAGCCACTTCGAGGACATGTCGCTGCAGATCTGGTTCCAGATCGCCGCCTTCGGCGCCTTCCTGATCGCGTTGGGCATCGCGTCCTTCCTGATCCAGCTGGTCGTGAGCTACCGCCGCCGCGAGTCCCTGCGCGACTTCACGGGCGACCCATGGAACGGCCGCACGCTGGAATGGTCGACCTCGTCGCCGCCGCCGGCCTACAACTTCGCGTTCACGCCGGTCATCCATGACAACGACGCCTGGTCGGACATGAAGCAACGCGGCTACGAGCGCCCGCTGCAGGGCTTCCGCCCGATCCACATGCCCAAGAACACCTGGGCGGGCATCGTGCTCGCCGGCCTGAGCACCGTCTTCGGCTTCGCGATGATCTGGCACATGTGGCCGCTGGCCGTGCTGAGCTTCGTGCTGCTGGTCGGCACCGCCATCTTCCACACCTTCAACTACCAGCGCGACTACCACATCGATGCGGACGAAGTCATCCGCACCGAAGGCGCCCGCACCCGTCTCCTTGCCAGCCATGTCTGATACCGCCGCCACCCTGCATTCGGGCGACGTCCACGCGCCCGACAACCAGCGCTTCTACGTCCCTGGCGACCACCACCCGGAGAACGGCACGCTGCTGGGCTTCTGGCTCTACCTGATGAGCGACTGCCTCATCTTCGCGTGCCTGTTCGCGGTGCACGCGGTGGTGGGTCGCAGCTACGCGGCCGGCCCGTCGGGTGCCGACTTGTTCGACCTGCCCCTGGTCGCGCTCAACACCTCGATGCTGCTGCTGTCGTCGATCACCTATGGCTTCGCCATGATCGCCATGCAGAAGAAGCTGGTGAAGCAGGTGCTCGTGTGGCTGGCCATCACGGGCCTGTTCGGTGCGGCCTTCATCGGGCTCGAGCTGTACGAGTTCCACCACCTGATCCATGAAGGCGCAGTGCCGCAGCGCAGTGCCTTCCTGTCGTCCTTCTTCACGCTGGTCGGCACCCACGGCCTGCACGTCACCTTCGGCATCATCTGGCTGGTCACGCTGATGGTGCAGGTGTCGCGCCACGGCCTCACGGTGGAGAACCGCCGCCGCCTGATGTGCCTGTCGATGTTCTGGCACTTCCTGGACGTGGTCTGGATCGGCGTCTTCACCTTTGTCTACCTGATGGGAGTGCTGCCATGAGCGCAGGTCACGACACGCACGGCCACGGCCACGACACCGACGATCACCACGACGAAGGCGTGCCCCACAGCACGCTCAAGGGCTACACCATCGGCTTCGTGCTGTCGGTCATCCTCACCGTCATCCCGTTCTGGCTGGTGATGGGCAAGGTGTTCGAGAGCTCGAGCACCACCGCCTTGGTCATCCTCGGTTTCGCCGCCGTCCAGATCGTGGTGCACATGATCTATTTCCTGCACATGAACACCAAGGTCGAAGGCGGCTGGTCGATGCTGGCGCTGATTTTCACGCTGGTGCTCGTGGTCATCACGCTGGCCGGCTCCTTGTGGGTGATGTACCACCTCAACCACAACATGATGCCGTCGCTGCACGACATGAAGAACATGCCTTGAGCGGGCACCGGCCAGCCGAACCGGCCGCCGAACGCGGCCCACGCTCCGCGGCCGTCCTGGCCGCGTTGGCGTTTCTGGCGCTCGCCGTTTTCTGCGGTTTCGTCGCGCTGGGCACCTGGCAGGTCGAGCGCCGCGCCTGGAAGCTCGACCTGATCGAACGCGTCGCCCAGCGCATCCACGCGGCGCCGGTCGAGGCGCCGGCCCAGGCGGCGTGGCCCACGGTCGAGGCCAGCCGGGACGAATACCGCCGCGTCCGTCTCACCGGCACCTTCCTGCACGACCGCGAGACGCTGGTGCAGGCCTCCACGGCCATCGGCACCGGCTTCTGGGTGCTCACGCCGCTGCGTGTTGCCGACGGCAGCCTGGTGATGGTCAACCGCGGCTTCGTCCCGCCGGAGCAACGCGACCCCACCTCGCGCGGCGGGGTGCCGATCAGCACCGTGACTGTCACCGGTTTCCTGCGCATGAGCGAGCGCAGCGGCTTCTTTCCGCGGCGCAACGACCCCGCGGCCGACCGCTGGTTCTCGCGCGAACTGCCGGCCATCGCGGCGGCGCGCGGGCTGGGCACCGTGGCGCCGTACTTCGTCGATGCCGACGCCGGCCCGCCTGGCACCTGGCCGGTCGGCGGTCTCACCGTCATCGCCTTTCCCAACAGCCACTTCGTCTATGCCGTGACCTGGTACGGGCTGGCGCTGATGGTCGCGCTGGCGGCGGGTTATGTGTCGCGCGACGAGCGCCGGCTGCGGCGCCGCCACATTGGGGACAATGGACATTCCATCGATCCCGAAAGCAAGGATGCTGCGCACGAATGAGGCTCCGGGTCTGGCCGGCATGTGGCCGGCCGACCACCTGGAGGACGCGCCGGGTGACCGCACCCGGCTCAAGAACATGCAGCAGCTGATCCAGCTGCGCTGGCTCGCCGTGTTCGGCCAGATCGTCACCATCGAAGTCGCGCACTACGGCTTCCGCATCCCGCTGCCGCTGGAGCCGATGCTCATCGTCCTGGCCGCGCTGATCGGCTTCAACGTGGCGAGCCTGCTGCGCTGGCGCACCGGCCGCGAGGCGACCAATACCGAACTCTTCGTCGCCATGCTGGTCGACGTCGCAACCCTCACGGCTCAGCTGTATCTCAGCGGCGGCGCCACCAACCCTTTCGCCTCGCTGTACCTGCTGCAGGTGATCCTCGGCGCGGTGCTGCTGCAGGCGTGGTCCAGCGCCGCGCTGGTGGTGATCACCGGCCTGTGCCTGATCGGCCTCGCGCTCTTCTCGCGTCCGCTGGCACTGCCGCTCGACCTCGACCGTGGGCTGGCCAGCCCCTACATCCAGGGCATGGTGCTGTGCTTCGCGCTGAATGCCTCGCTGCTGCTGGTCTTCATCACCCGCATCAACGCCAACCTGCGCGCGCGCGACGCCCGCCTGGCGAGCCTGCGGCAGCGCGCGGCGGAAGAGGAGCACATCGTGCGCATGGGCCTGCTCGCATCGGGCGCGGCGCACGAGCTGGGCACGCCGCTGGCCACCTTGTCCGTGATCCTGGGCGATTGGAAGCGCATGCCCGAATTCACCTCGAACCCCGAGCTGCTGCAGGAGGTCGACGAGATGCAGGCGCAGCTCAAGCGCTGCAAGACCATCGTGAGCGGCATCCTGCTGTCGGCCGGGGAAGCGCGTGGCGAATCGTCCACGGCCACCACCGTCGTCACCTTCCTCGACGACCTGGTGCAGGAGTGGCGCGACAGCCGTCCCGTGACCACCTTCGTCTACGAGAACCGCTTCGGCCACGACCTGCCCATGGTCTCCGATTCGGCGTTGAAGCAGACCATCCACAACGTGCTCGACAATGCCCTGGAGGCGTCGCCGCATCGCGTGACGCTGGACGTCGAGCGCGTCGACGATCGCCTGGTGCTGACGGTGACCGATGCCGGCCCCGGCTTTGCACCGCACATGCTGACGCAGCTGGGCAAGCCCTACCAGTCGAGCAAGGGCCGGCCCGGTGGCGGGCTCGGGCTCTTCCTGGTCGTCAATGTGCTGCGCACGCTCGGCGGCAACGTGACGGCGCACAACCTCGCCGAGGGCGGTGCGCTGGTGCGCATCTCGCTGCCGCTGTCCGCCGTCATCCTGGAAGAAGAGGAACCGAATGCAAGTTGATCCCGGGCCGCCGGCACGCCGGCTGCTGATCGTCGAGGACGATGCGGCCTTTGCGCGCACGCTCGGCCGCTCCTTCGAGCGGCGCGGCTATGCGGTGATGCTCGCGACCAGCCTGGAGGACGTGGAAGACCTGCTGAAGGCGCCGGGGTCGCCCGAATCGCCCGTGTATGCCGTGGTCGACCTGAAGCTCGGCGGCGAGGCCTCGGGCCTGGCCTGCGTGCAGCGCCTGCATGCGCACGACCCGGACATGCTGATCGTGGTGCTCACCGGCTTCGCCAGCATCGCGACCGCCGTCGAGGCCATCAAGCTGGGTGCCTGCCACTACCTCGCCAAGCCGTCGAACACCGACGACATCGAGGCCGCCTTCGGCCGGGCCGAAGGAACGATCGACGTCGAGCTGACCAACCGCTCGACCTCGATCAAGACGCTCGAATGGGAGCGCATCCACGAGACATTGGCCGAGACCGGTTTCAACATCTCCGAGACCGCGCGTCGGTTGGGCATGCACCGGCGGACGCTGGCGCGCAAGCTGGGGAAGCAGCAGGTGAAGTAGCGGCCCGTCCGCTCCGGCGTCAGACCGCCGACGTCACCTGCTGCGCCGCGCCCGACCCCTCCAACACCGGCGGCGCAGTCACGATCGACCGCAGCGCTGGCTCGACCTTCGATGCCCGCAGCTTCGCCAGATCCGGCCGCGGCCGGCGCAGTTCGGGGATGGCCGCGAAGGCCTGTTCCATCGCATGCGACGCGCCGAGCACTTGCGCGTCGGCGCGGAAGCCGCCCACCACCTGCAGGCCGAAGGGCATGCCGCGGTGGTCGACGCCGCAGGGCAGGGCCATGGCCGGGTTGGTCGCGAGCGTGACCACGTAGGTCAGTGCGAGCCAGCGGTAGTAGTTCTCCTGCGGCTCACCGTTGATGGTGTCGGCGTACATCTGCGTCCACGGGAAGGGCGACACCGGCGTGGTGGGCGAGAGCACCAGGTCGTACTCGGCGAAGGTGCGCTGGAAGCGGGCGATGAGCCGGGTCTGCTCGGCCTGCGCCCAGGCGCTGTCGGGCAGCGACATGCGTGCGCCCATCTCGTAGTTGGCGCGCGAGTTGGAGCCGAGGCTGGCCGGGTCCTTCTGGTAGGCGGCGTGCATGCCGGCCACGAAGGCTTCGGCGCGCAGCACGTCGAAGCAGCGGTGCGCCTCGCCGAGGTCGAACGTGACCTCGTCGCAACGGGCGAACAGGTGCTTCATCGCGGCGATCTTCTGGCGGAAGGTGGCGCGGATGTCGTTGTCGACGGCGCAGGTGCCGAAGTCTTCGGTGTAAGCCACGCGCAGGCGGCTCAGGTCGACGTCCTGCGGCTTGAGGAAAGCCAGCGGGTCGAGCGGGTAGCTCAGCGGGTCGCCCGCATGCATGCCGGCGGAGGCGGCCATCTGCAGGCAGGCGTCCTCCACGCTGCGGCCCATGGGGCCGACGACCGAGATGGGCGTCCATCCCAGCAGCTTGCGCACGCTCGGCACCACGCCGGGCGAGGGGCGGAAGCCCACCACGCCGCACTTGGCCGCCGGAATGCGCAGCGACCCGCCGGTGTCGGAGCCGGTGCACAGCGGCAGCATGTCGCAGGCCAGCGCCGCGGCCGAGCCGCCGGAGGAGCCGCCGGCGTTGAGGTTCGGGTCGAAGGGGTTGCCGGTTGCGCCCCACACGACGTTGCGCGAATTCGCGCCCGCGCCCATCTCGGGCACGTTGGTCTTGCCCGCGACGATGGCGCCGGCCTGACGCAGCCGCGCGACCAGCACGATGTCTTCGTCGGGCACATGGGCGCGGTAGATCGGCGAGCCCCAGGTGGTCAGCAGGCCCGCGGTCGGCTCGAGGTCCTTCACGCCCAGCGGCAGGCCGTGCAGCAGGCCGAGGGGCTCGCCCGCCAGCACCGCGCGTTCGGCGGCCTGGGCTTCGCCCCGCGCGCGCTCGAAGGCGGTCGCGGTGACGGCGTTGACATGCGGGTTGAGGTCTTCGATGCGCGCGATGCAGGCATCGAGCAGTTCGACGGGGGAGATGGCCTTGCGGCCGATCAGGCGGCGCAGTTCGACGGCGGAGGTTTCGACGAGTTCGCTCATGGGCCTCAGTCTGCCGTGATGTTGGCGCGTACGGCGAGGGCGCGCATCACCGGCAGTTCGCGGTTGATCAGCGCGGCGGAGGCGGCCGCGTTGCTGTACGACGGCTCGAAGCCCTGGGCGACCAGCTTGGCGCGGGTGTCGGCGTCGGCCATGGTGACGGCCAGCGCCTTTTCGAGGCGGGCCTTGACGTCCGCCGGCAGGCCCTTCGGCGCCGCCAGGATGAGCCAGGTGTCCATGTCGATGTCCGGGTAGCCGCTCTCGGCCATCGTCGGCACGTTGGGCAGCAGGGCAGAGCGCTTGGCCGCCGTCACGGCGATGGCCTTGATCTTGCCGCTCTTGAGCTGCGGAATGGCCGCCGACACGGTGTCCACGCTGAAGGGGATCTGCCCGCCCATCAGGTCGGTCATGGCCGGTGCGCTGCCCTTGTAGGGCACGTGCGTCATCTTCAAGCCGGCGGCGTACAGCACGGTCTCGCCGGCGAACTGCGCCGTGGTGCCGCTGCCGTAGGAGCCGTAGGCGTACTTGCCCGGCGCGGCCTTCACGTAGTCGACGAACTGCTTCACCGTGGTGACCGGCACGTCCTTGTTGGCCAGCAGGATCAGGCTGGTGCGGCCGGTGATGCCGATCGGGTCGAAGCTCTTGACCGGGTCGTAGGGCAGGTTGTTGCGGATGGCCGGGTTCACCGTGAAGGTGGTGCCCGAACTCACCAGCAGCGTGTAGCCGTCGGCCGGCGCCTTGGCGACGTAGGCCGCACCGATGACGGTGCCGGCGCCGGCGCGGTTCTCCACCACCACCGGCTGGCCCAGTTCCTGGCCCAGGCGCAGGCCGATCACGCGGCCGAGCACGTCGGTGGCGCCGCCTGGTGGGAAGGGGATCACCAGCGTGATCGGCTTGGTCGGGTAGTCGGCCGCGACGGCGGCGAACGGCGCGGCCAGCGTGGCGGCCACGAGGCAGCCGGCGGTCGCAAGGCGGGTGAGGGCGGTGGAGGCTTTCATGACGCGATGCTAGGCGTCGACCTCTGTTGCGACAAGCACCATGTTTAGAATATTGGATTGCCAAAAAGGCAATCGACCGGCCAGAATTCCTAGGTCAACCACGACGAAAGCGCCCATGCCGCCCAGCCATGCCCTGCAGGAGACCGCGGTCCGCTACTTCCTCGAAGTGGTGAAGGCCGGCTCGATCAAGGACGCCGCGGCCAAGCTCAACGTCGCGCCCTCGGCGGTGAGCCGCCAGGTGGCGCGGCTCGAGAGCGAGCTCGACACGCTGCTCTTCGAACGGCGTTCGCGCGGCATGGTGCCCAACGCCGCCGGCGAATTGCTGGCTGCGCATGCCAAGCGCACCCAGCAGGACATCGAGCGCGTCACCGGCGACATCTCGGCGCTGCGCGGCCTGCGCAGCGGCCATGTGCGGGTGGTCAGTGCCGAGGGCTTCGCCTTCGACTTCATCCCGACGCTGATCGCGCGCTTCCGCGAGCGCTACACCGGCATCCGCTTCCACCTGGAGGTGTGCGGGCAGAGCGAGGTGGCGCGGCGCATCCGCGACGGCGAGGCCGATGTCGGCCTCACGCTCAGCGGCGTGCCCGAGGCCGGCATCAAGCTGGAACTGCGCCACCCGAGCCCCATCCTTGCGGTGATGGCCGCCGGCCATCCGCTGGCCGGGCAGCGCCAGCTGTCGCTGAGCCAGGTGGTGGCCTACCCGCTGGCGCTGCCGCTCAAGCACAGCTCGCTGCGGCAGTTGCTCGACATCAGCTGCAGCCGCCAGGGCCTGCAGTACGAGGTCGCCATGTCGAGCAACCACGCCGACGCGCTCGTGAGCTTTGCGGCCGCCGGCGGCGGTGGCATCGCCTTCTATGGCGAGCTGTCGATCCGGACGCGGCTGGTGAGCAGCGCCCTGGTGGCGATCCCGCTGCGCGACCGCGAAATGAACGAGCGCTACCTCGAGGTCGAGACGCTGGCCGGCCGCCCGCTGCCGGAGGCTGGCAAGGCCTTCGTCCAGTACCTGACGGATGCGATCAAGGCCGGTATCTAGCGGACGAGAGCGGCCAACAGATTGCCGTAACGGCAATCGATGGTTCGATTAATTGCGGCCGCGGCACCGTCGCCGGAGGCGGCCCGGCGGCACAATTCCGGCAGCTTCCTTCCACGCACTCATCTCCCATGAAGAACACCGCAACCGTCGTGCTCGGCGCCGGCATGGTCGGCCTGGGCACCGCGCTGGCGCTGCAGCAGCGCGGCCATGCGGTCACGCTGGTCGACCGCAAGCGGCCCGGCCGCGAAACCTCCTACGGCAACGCCGGCATCATCCAGCGCGAGGCGGTCGAGCCCTATGCCTTCCCGCGCGACCTGTCCACGCTGCTGCGCGTCGCGACCGGTCGCAGCAACGACGCGAACTACCACCTGGGCGCCCTGTGGTCGCTGCTGCCGCCCCTGGCGCGCTACTGGCATGCCTCGGCGCCCCGGCGCTATGCGCCCATCGCCGACGCCTACGGCAAGCTGATCGCGCAGTCCATCGAGGCCCACCGCCCGCTCATCGCCGACGCCGGCGCCGACGCGCTGGTGAGCCGCAACGGCTGGCGCCAGGCCTACCGCGACCCGGCGGGCTTCGAGGCGGCGGCCGCGGCGGCACGCCAGTTGGCGCAGCGCACCGGACTCGATGCGGTGGTGCTCGACAGCGCCGCGCTGTCGGTGGCCGAGCCGGCCCTGCGCCTTCCGCTGGCCGGGGCCATCCACTGGCGCGACCCGTGGTCGATCAGCGACCCCGGCGAACTGGTGGCGCGCTATGCGCAGCTCTTCGTGCGCCGCGGCGGCCGCTTCGCCCATGGCGATGCGTCGACGCTGCGCCAGCGCGGCAGCGGCTGGTCGGTGCAGACGGACGACGGCCCGGTCGAGGCCGAACGCATGGTGGTGGCGCTCGGCCCATGGGCCGGCACGCTCACCCGCCAGCTCGGCTACCGCCTGCCGCTCTTCGTCAAGCGCGGCTACCACCGCCACTACGCTACGCCGGTGCGGCTGAACGCGCCGATGCTCGATGTGGCCCATGGCGTGATGCTGGCGCCGATGTCGCTCGGCCTGCGCCTGACCACCGGCGCGGAGTTCGCCCGCATCGACGCCCCGGCGACGCCGGTTCAGTTGCGCCACGCCGAGCGCAGCACGCAGGCACTGATCGACCTCGGCGCGCCGGTGGAGGCGGTGCCCTGGCTGGGCGCCCGGCCGTGTACCGCCGACATGAAGCCGGTGATCGGCCCGGCGCCGCGGCACGCGGGCCTGTGGTTCAACTTCGGCCATTCGCACCAGGGCTTCACGCTCGGCCCGGCCACGGGGCGCCTGCTGACTGAGATGATGGATGGCGAGACGCCGTTCACCGACCCGGCGCCTTACCTGCCGAGCCGTTTCGAGCGGTGAGCCGACCGGCGGCGCGTCGGCTCGCCGGGTGCTGGGCGGCTACGCGTCGATGACGGTCTGCAGCCGATGCGCGAGGAAGAAGCGCAGCATCTGCGCACTCGCATCGATGCCCGTGGGGTCGGTGTAGCTGCCTTGCGTGCTGCCGCCCGACCAGGCGTGGCCGGCACCGTGCAGCCGCCAGTATTCGGCCCGCGCGCCGCCGTCGCGGTCGGTGTAGACGGTGCGCGTGTAGCGCCGGCCTGCAGGCGCGCTTCCCTCGGAAGCCTTCGCCTCGGGCAACGCGCCCGACGGGTCGCGGTGGGCTGCCCGCACCGCGTCGACGATGGCCGTCGCGTTGCGCACGTGCACCGTGGCATCGGCATCGCCGTGGAAGACGATCGTCGGCGGAACCGGGGCCGACACGCCGTTGCCGGCGTCCGAACCCACGCCATGGCGCATGGCCGCCAGCGCCGACGGCAGGTCGCTGGCCGCCCCGCTGGGCAGGCCCGAGTGCACGCCCACGGCGGCGACCAGGTCGGGGTAGCAGCGCCCGAGGATGTCGGCCATGGCACCGCCGGCGGACAGCCCCGCCACGTAGATCCGGGACGCATCGACGTCGTGTTCGGCCGCGATCGATCGGATGAGCATCGCGAGCGCTTCCGGCTCGCCCGCGCCGCGCGCCTGGTGCTGTGGCTTGAACCAGTTCCAGCACCGCTGCGCATTGGCGTGCTGGGTCTGCTCGGGGTACAGGACGAGTGCCCCGGCCTCGCGGGCGAGCACGTTCATGCGCGTGCCGGCAGCAAAGTCCGCAGCGCCCTGGGTGCAGCCGTGGAGCATGACGATCAGCGGGCGCTGCGCCGCGCCGCTGTCGCTGGCGTGGGGTGGCACATAGAGCTTGTAGGCCAGGGTGCGTCCCCGGTGGCTGGCGCTGCCGTCCAGCCACCGCTCGGTGCCGTGCGCGGTGCGCTCGCCCGTCGGCATTGCGGGGGGCACCCGCTGCGCGACGGGGGCGGGATTGGGCGCATCGACGGTGTCCTGGCGCTGCGCGCTCGGGCCGCGCAGCGCGCGCTGGATCGCCCGCGTGGCGTCCATCAGTTGCCCGAGCCGGGTCTGCTGCATGGCGTCGCTCATGCGGTGGAGAAGAGGGTTCAAGAGGTCTTTCGGTGGGCGGATCACTGGATCAATGGATGCGCCCGGCCAGGGCGTCCTTGACGGAAGCGCTGGCGTGCAGGGCGCCGAGCACGGTGATGGAGTCGATGGTGGCGGCAGCCAGTTCGGGCGAGACGTCCCGGCCGATCACGGCCAGCCCGAGCACGCGGATGTCGAGCCGCTCGTTCGCGGCACGCGCCGCTTCCAGGTCTTTGGCCGAGAACTGCTGCAGGCCCAGCACCAGCATCTTGCGGGAGGCGGCCTGCCGCAGGGCGTCGGCGTGGATGGCCAGCTGCCCGCGGATGGCGGTACGGATGAAGTCGGTCCGATTCGCGTAGAAGCGCTCGGCCACCAGCAGGTCGATGTGGCCGAGGTCGACGTAGCCCAGGTTGATCGTGATCTTCTCGGACTCGGGAAGCTTGACGGGAGATGATGCGAATTCGGCAGCCATACGCCATCCTAACACCATCCACCTGGATGGTTTGGAGGATTCGGTGCGAAATTGCCGGAGCGACTGGCGCCGCGGCTTACTTCTTTTTGCTGGCTTGTTCCGCTGCGAGGGCCGGCAGATCGCCGTGGACCAGTTGGACGAGCAACGGGGCCATGTCGTCGAGCGTGCAGCAGTAGTCCGGGTGGTCCAGCCGGAGCGCGCTGGCGGGCATGCCGCTCTCCACCGCCTCGCCGGGGTCCTGGACCACGCCGATCCCGCCGGCCGCCTCGACGCGCGTGAGCCCGGCGGTGCCGTCGTGCGAGGCGCCGCTGAGCACGACGCCGATCACCCGCCGCCCGAACGTCGCCGCCGCCGTTTCGAAAAGGCGGTTGACCGAGGGACCCCCCTCGGAGAAGGCACGTTCGTACTCCAGCGCGATGATGTCCGGCGGCACGATGACCATGTGCTGGCGCGCGGGTGCCACCACCACGCGGCCCCGACGCACCATGAGGCCGTCGGTGGCATAGATGACGGGCATGCGTGAATAGCCGCAGAGGATCTGCAGCACGCTGGATGCCGGTTGCGAACCCACGTCCAGCGCCAGCAGGACGGCGGCGTCGAAGGTCCGGGGGAGGGCGGCCAGCAGCTTGCACAGGGCGGTCAGTCCGCCCGAGCCGGCACCGATCACCACCACATCGCGTCGATCCCGACCATGGGTCTGCCCGCCGGGCAATGGCGACCCGTCGGTCAGGGATCGGGCGAAGGTCAGGCGCTCACCGGCGAGGCGGCGACCAGGTGCTCGGTGAGGAACCACACCTGCAGCTCGTTGGTGCGCAGCACGTTGCTGACGAACACGTCGTTGCTGCCGTCGTCACCCGCCTCGTCGACCGCCTTGGCCGCCTTGCGCGCTTCGATGATGATGTGCTCGTGCGCCTCGGCGAGGCGTCGGATCTGGACCGCCGCCGGCTCGCGACCGCGCGGCGGGCGCTTGATCTTGGTGGTCTCGGCGATGTCCGCCGCCATGGCCAGTGCGATGCCGCCGAGCAGCTGGATGCGCTCGGCCAGGATGTCGACGATCAGCACCTGGGCCTCGAAGTGCTGGTCGTACATCAGGTGCAGTTGGTTGAAGGTCGGGCCGACCACCTGCCAGTGGTGCTTCTTGTACATGTCGCGCAGCGTGATGGTGTCCGCCAGGCACTGGTTCAACAGGGCGACGCTGTCCTTGCAGACCTTCTCGGACAGGCCGTTCGGCAACTTGACGATCTCGCCGAACTTCTGCGTCTCGTGGCTGCGTTGGTCGAGGTCGGGGGCGACCTCGCTGGGTTGCTGCTTCTGGGTGGCGCTGAGGTTGTCGGATTTGGTTTCGGTGCGCGTGGCCATGGGAAGTTCTCCGGAGTTTGAATCTAGTGAACCTTTGTAGTCCTCGCATAGAGCCCCCTGCGTAGGGCAGCAGCCCGTGTCGACCCCTCCCGTTCAGCCGTGCCCGTGCGAGGCAAGCCGCTCACCGTCCCGGCGAGAGGCCCTGGGCGTGCAGCACTGCCTTGAGGCGCCGCACCTCTCGCTGCAGGTCGAGGATCAGCGCGGCGGCGTCGAGCCCGACGCCGAAGTCGCGCTCCAGCCGGCGAGCGGCCAGCGCCTGTTGCAGGTCGGCGCTCTGGAAGCGCCACTCGTCGGGCCGCGGCGACGGTGCCGACAGCTCGACGATGCCGACCTCGACCAGTTGGACGACCCACTCGATCTCGGCGCCGCAGGCGTGGGCCAATTCATGGGCGGCCAGCGGGTGCGCCAGGCCCGGCGCGGTGGTGGTGACGGATACGGTGGCCATGGTCATCACGCTCCCAGGTGACGGCGGGGGTTGAAGGCGGTGCTGGCGGCGGCCAGCTGTTCGTAGGCCTGCCGCGCGGCCTCGCTGTCGGCGGGCGGCAGCACGATCTCCAGCAGCAGGTACAGGTCGCCGGGCGGGTTGCCGCCCAGGCCGCGTCCCTTGAGCCGCAGCTTCAGGCCGTTGCGCGCCTTGGCCGGCACGGTCAGCTCGACCGTGCCGCCGGTGGGCGTGGGCACCTCGACCTGCGCGCCGAGCGCGGCTTCGCTGGGTGTCACCGGCAGCGTCATGTACAGGTCGCGTCCCTCGATGCGGTAGCGCGGGTGCGGCGCGATCCGCACCTCCAGGTACAGGTCGCCCGCCGGCTCGCCGCCGTGGCCCGGCATGCCTTGCTTGGCGAGCCGGATGTACTGGCCCGGGTGCATGCCGGGCGGAATCTTCACGCTCAGCGTGCGGGTCTTGAGTTCGGGCTGGCCGTCGGCGCCGGTCTCGATGCCGCGCAGCGTGATCTCGCGCTCGGCACCGTTGAGCGCGTCTTCCAGCGAGATCTCGATGGCCGCGTGGTGGTCTTCGCCGCGCGCACGGCGGTTCTGGCGCGTCGCGCTGCGGCGCTCGGCGGCGCCGAACAGCGAGGAGAAGAAGTCGCTGAATTCGGCGTGGTCGGCCGGGCCCGAGGACGGACCGCGGTGGAACTCGAAGCCTTCGTCCCAGCCCGGCGGCGGCCGGAAGTCGCCCTCGGGGCTGCCGCCGCGCGCCACGCGGTCGGCCAGCGCGTCGTAGGCCGCGCGCTTCTCCTTGTCGCGCAGCACGTCGTTCGCTTCGTTCACGTCGCGCATCTTCAACTCGGCGTCGGCTTCCTTGCTGACGTCGGGGTGGTATTTGCGGGCGAGCTTGCGGTAGGCCTTGCGCACCTCGTCGTCCGACGCGGTGCGCTCGACGCCGAGCACCTTGTAGTAGTCCTTGAAGTCCATCTCGGTTCCGATCCTGTTCAATGCCCCACTCGCCACCGTGACCAGCCGCCGTCCGATGGGGCGAGGCCTGATGCCAGGGATACCGCAGAACCGGCTTTGCCGGGCTGTTGGTATCGCCCCCTCGAGGGGGAGGCGGCGACACGCAGTGCGCCGCTTCGGGGGTGGGTCACATTTCTAGGCCAGCGACGCGGCTTCAGTCGTCCGCGCCAGCAGGGGTTCGATCGTCCAGGTGGGGCCGGTGCGCTGGAAACGCAATGGCTGCGCGTTGCCGAGCACCGCCGGCTCGATCGACACGCCGAGCAGCGCGGTCAGCACGTAGAGCGTGCCGCCGTGCGCCACCACCAGCACCGGCGCGGGCTGCGCCAGGGCGAAGCGCAGCGCGACGCGCTTGCGGTCGACGAACTGCTGCAGCGTCTCGCCCCCCTCGGGCGCGCAGGCCCAGTCCAGGTCGACCGACGAGGTGCCGATGAGCGCGCCGAAGTGCCGCTCGCGCAGATCCTCGCGCGGCATCGGCACGATGCGCAGCCGCTCGGCCACGGTGTTGGCGGTGTCGAAGGCGCGACGCGAATCGC
This sequence comes from Variovorax sp. J2L1-78, assembly GCF_030317205.1. Lineage (NCBI taxonomy): Bacteria > Pseudomonadati > Pseudomonadota > Betaproteobacteria > Burkholderiales > Comamonadaceae > Variovorax > Variovorax arabinosiphilus. The sequence continues at coordinate 490,021 of NZ_JASZYB010000001.1, forward strand.
TGGCGACGATGGTGCGGATCGGCTCGCCGGCCAGGCGCTCGGCCGCCCGCGCGGCCTGCTGCTGGCCCAGTTCGCTCAGCGGCTCGTCCACCGCCTGGAAGATGCGCGAAGCGTTGCGCCCGGTCTGGCCGTGGCGCAGGAAGTAGAAGTGGTCGACCTCGGGCGTGATCGGTTCGGTGGCAGCCAGACGCACCAGTGCGTCGAAGCCGGCCGGGTGCTGCTGGGTGAAGTGGGGTGTGCTCATGCGGATCGTCTCAGAACTTGGGGATGCGCAGGGTCTTGCTGATCATCAGTGTGCCCGACAGCGCGAACAGCAGCACCAGCGGGTGCAGCGTCCACGGCCCGACCGCCCAGGCACCGCCCCACAGCGCGTCGCCCACGCGGCCCTGCCAGGCCGCCCAGGCCAGCACGCCGACCAGCACCACGCTGGTCGGGATCGGGGTGCCTTCGAAGTACTTCACCTTGTCGGCGCCTTCGGAAAGCGTCTCGGCCGTCACGTTGTAGCGCGCGAGGCGGCTCACGCCGCAGCCGACGAAGTAGATGAGCACGGCGCAGTCCCAGCCGCCGTTCAGGCCCGCCGCGAAGGCCAGGGCCGCCGGCGCCACGCCGAAGGAGATCACGTCGGCCAGCGAGTCGAGCTCGCGGCCGAGGGCCGAGTGGGTCTGACGCCAGCGCGCGATGCGCCCGTCGAACACGTCGAACACGAAGGCCGCAGGTGCGAGCGCGGCCGCCCACAGGAAGTGCCCCAGCGACTGGCTCGCCATGTAGGCCATCGCGAGGAAGACCGCGCCGACGCCGCAGGCCGCATTGCCGAGCGTGAAGGCGTCGGCCAGGTGGAACCCGCGAAGCATCGAGAAATGCTTGCGGGCCGGATCGGCCTGGGAGGGTGAAGAAGACATGGCGGGGTCCCTCGGAAGAGGTCGGAAAAAAGCGCGCATTCCGGCGGAGCGCTGTGCCGGACCTTAGCGCAATTGCGCGCCGCCTCCTGTAGGTTCAATCCGGCGCGACCGGGCCGCCGGCGAGCCGCACGCGGTTGCCGCCCGAGGTCTTGGCCGCGTACATGGCTTCGTCGGCGCAGCGGATGAGCTGCTGGTACTCGTCGCCGTGCGCCGGGTAGAGCGCAATGCCGATGCTGGGCGACACGGTGACCGCGTCGCCGGCCAGCGTGAAAGGCTCGCTCAGGTGCGAGCGCAGGGACTCCGCGATCGCCAGGGTCTGTTCGACCGGGCAGTCGCTGTCGAGCAGCACCAGGAATTCGTCGCCGCCGATGCGCCCGACCATGCCGGCCTGCGCCACGCCGCGGCGCAGGCGCACCGCGGTTTCCTGCAGCAGCAGGTCGCCCGCCGAATGGCCGAAACGGTCGTTGACTTCCTTGAACATGTCGAGGTCGACATACAGCAGCGCCATCCGGCGGCGTTCGTCGCGCGCGTGCTGCAGCGCGGCCTGGATGCGTTCGTGCAGCAGGGTGCGGTTGGGCAGGTCGGTGAGCGGATCGTGGCGGGCGATGTGGCGCAGCCGCGCGTCCATCTGCTTGCGCTCGATGGCGGTCGCCACCTGGGTCGAGACGAACTGCAGCAGTTCGAGGTCGCGCTCGGTGTAGCGCACATCGCCGGTGTAGCTCTGCACCACCAGCACGCCGATCGGACCCTGCTGCGTCTGCAGCGGCACGCCGAGCCAGTCGAGCGAATTGCGGCCGACGTCCAGCTTCACCCGCGGCGGCAGGTCCAGCGCGGTGTCGGCCCGCAACAGCATCGCCTGGCCGCTGCGGATCACCTCGGCGCTCAGCGTGCCCGAATCGAGCGGGCGTGGCGCCGGTGCCTCGTGCTGTGCGTCGACGTAGTAGGGGAAGGACAGTTCGTCCGCGGCCTTGTCGTACAGCGCGACGAAGAAGTTCACGGCCGGCAGCAGCCCGCCGACGATCTGGTGCACATGGCGAAACAGCGCCAGCAGGTCTTCGGCGGTATGCGCCGCCTCTGAGACGGCGTAGAGCGCCGCCTGCATCGACTCGGCCCGCTTGCGCTCCGTCACGTCCCGCGCCACGGCCACCCGCACGCCGGCCTCGGGCGACCAGCGTGCCGACCACATGATGTGCACCGTGCTGCCGTCCTTGCGCACGTAGCGGTTCTCGAAGTGCGGCTCCTTCGTCCCGGCGTAGATGTTGTCGACGCGGGCCAGGGTGCGCGCGCGGTCGTCCGGGTGGACGAAGTCGATCATCGGCTGGCCGATCATTTCGGCCGGCGTGTAGCCGAAGGTCTGGCGGCAGGCCGCGCTCACGAAGACGAAGCGTCCCTCCACGTTCACCACACAGATGGTGTCGACCAGCAGGTCCATGACGCTGGTCAGAAAGGCAGCGTCGGTGATGTTCATGGCATGAAGGAAGAGGCGCACAGCGCCGCGGTCGGCACGTGGGCCCCATCATGCCGCAGCCGGTACGGGATGCGCCCGACGGTGCGGGTTTCTTTCATGGGCTCATGCGCCCGTGTCGAAGGCGCGGGCGATCTGGCGCGCCACCTCGGCCACCGCTTGCTGGCGCTGGGGCGCGTCGTCCATCCGGTGGCGGCCCGGAGCGCGGGCCCAGTCGGGGTGGCTGCGCGCCGGCGCCGTCGCACGCACGGCGGCGGTCAGCGCCTGGCTGTGGCCGGCGCCGCGTTCGGGCTCGACCTGGATGCGCGACATGGCGGCGTGGCCGCGGCGCTCGAGGGCGCGCACCAGGGCCCACTGCCAGTCGGCCAGCACGAAGAGCACGCCGTCGTCGACGCTGAGTTCGTGCACGTCGCGCAGCGTGTTCAAGAGCTTGCGCCCGAGCGGGCCGAGGCCCTGCGAGATGGCGCCGCCGATCACCCCCCCAAGCGCCGCACCGGCACCGAGCGACAGCCCACCCGCGGCCAGGTCGGCCACCACGCCCACGGCCGCGCCGACGGCGGCGCCCTTGCCCAGGCGCAGGCCGGCGTCCTTCATGGCTTCGGGGCTGAAGAAATCCATCGACCAGCGGCCCTCGAGCAGCGGCAGCGGTGCCTCGCTGGCGTCGTCGTCGCGAAAGCGGTAGAGCGCGAGCAGGTCGGACGCGCAGCGCTGCGCCTTGTCGAACACGGCCTGCCGCAGGTCGGCCACCAGGGGCGCGCGGCGGCTTTCGTCCTCGAAGTCGACGGCGGCCACGTGGCGGCGCAGGGCCGCCACGTCGACCAGCAGTTCGGCGATGCGCGCTGCGGCGGCGGTGCGCCGTTCGGTGGCTTCCTGCGCCAGCGACGCGACCACCGCCTCCAGCGCCTGGCGCCGATCGCGCAGCAGCGTGACCAGGTCCTGGTACAGGTCGCGCTCGGCGCCGACGAAGGGCGCGGCCGCATCGAAGCGCACCACCGCATGCATGCCGTAGGCGGCCAGCAGTTCCTTCCAGGCGACCTCGCGGCTGGCCGGGTCGCGCACGAAGTTGAGCACCGGCAGGACCGGCCGGGCGCAGGAGCGCAGCAGCTCGATCTCGTCGCGGTACTTGGGCAGCACCGGTTCGCGCGCGTCGATCACGAGGAAGGCGGCGTCGACGTCGAGCAGGGCGCGCAGCACCTTGGCTTCCTGCTCGAACACGCCGTGCGCCTCCGGCCCCTGCAGGAAACGGCGGATGCGCTCGGGCGGCGTGCCGGCATCGGCGATGCGATCGATGTGCTCGCGCAGGCTCACCGCGTCTTCCAGGCCCGGTGTGTCGAAGAAGCGCACCGCGGCGCGGTCGCGCACCCTCAGTTCGATGCGCTCGACGTGGCGCGTGGTGCCGGGCCGGTCGGACACCTCGCCGAAATCGGCGCGGCGCGTGAGCGTGCGCAGCAGCGAGGTCTTGCCCGCGTTGGTGTGGCCGACGACGGCGATGCGCAGGGGTTGTTCGTCCATGCTCACCCTTGTGCCCCAGTGTCGGCCAGCGTGTCTGCCAGCGCGCCCGCCAGGGTATCGTGCGCCGTGATGCGCGCGAGGCCGCCCTCGGCCAGCCAGCGCCGCCAACGGGCTGGGGCGGTGTCGCCGGGCGGTGCGGGCGTGTCGACCTCGGGCACCAGCCAGAGCCGGCAGTCGCCGCAGTGCGCCAGCAGCTCGCGCAGCAGGCGCTCGGTGCCGCGATCGGGGCTGGCGGCGGCGCGGCAAGCCAGCAGCAGGGCGCGCGGGCGCAGGCGGGCGGCGGTGTCGAGCAGCATGCGTCGGTCGGCGGCGCTGCCGTCGACGCGCAGCACGGCCGCGGCCGTGCCGGGCAGGCCGGCCGGCGGCCAGGGATGCTCGGGCGGCAGCTCGTAGGCCGCGACGACGAAGGCGTCCGTGGTGTCGGCGGCGCGCGGCGGCGCGGGAAGATGCGTGGCGCCGGGGTCGGCATCGACGATGGCGGCTGGTGCCAGCGCCTCGAAGCGCGATGCGAGCTGGCGGTAGTAGGGCGCCTCGAGTGGCGGTTGCAGATCGCGCCTGCGCAGTTGCCACATCGCGGCACTCGCCAGCAGCAGCAACAGGCGCGGCAGCAGGCCGTAGACGGCGATGCAGCCGGTGAGCCACCATGCCCAGGCGCGCTGCCCTGCGGCGTCGTTCGGCTGCGGCGCGAGCACCGCACTCGCGTCCGGCGTGGCGAAGCCGAACCAGGCAGGGATGCGGCCCAGCGCCTGCACCGTCTGCAGGAAGAACTGCGGCTCGAGGATGGTGGTTTCCCAGCTCAGCGTGTAGCGGTGGAAGGCCAGCGCGAACAGCATCGTGCCCAGCACCACGACGAAGGACAGCGCCCAAATGCCATGGCTGGCCAGGCCCAGCGCCCAGGGCAGCAGGCGGGCCTGCTGCAGCAGCCGCGTGAAGGCGCGCATGAGCAATGGCGCCTGGCCGCGGCGGCCCCCGGCGACGCGCGCCGTCAGCGTCATCCACAGCCAGCCGAAGGAGGCGCGCGGCGCGCGCAGCGGCAGCAGCAGGCCCAGCCCCCAGGCCACCAGGGTGAGCAGGTGCGCACCCAGCAGGCTGAGCAGCGCCGCCATGATGTTGATGCGCCGATCGCTGCCGCCCACCACGCTGCCGGCCAGGGCCAGTCCGGCGAGCACGATCAGCAGCACGAGTCCGGCGCCGACCCAGGGCGACCATTGGCGCATGCGCGCCAGCTCACGGTCGAGCCCGATGCGACGGCCGAGCAGGTCGGCACGGTGCGCGATGCGCGCAGGGAGCGTGGTGCGGGCGGCAGCGGCCTGGCGCATGGCGGCCGCGTCGTCCAGGGGGCCGGCTTCTTCGATGAGCCGGACGGCTTCGGTGACCACCGCGCCTGAAAGGGCGGACGGGCGCGGTGCGATGTTCAACGGCTTCCCTTGTGTCTGCGGCACCGGTGCGGCGCACCGGCGGGCGGGAAATTATGCCGTGCGCTGCCGGCCGCTTCGTGCGCCTCGATGCAGCGCCTCAACGGCGAACGGGGCCGCAAGCGGCCCCGTTCGGATCGACTGAACGCCGATGGCAGCGTTCAGCGCAGTCCGAAGAAAGAAAGAACGGCGACCACGACCACGACCAGACCGACGATGTAGATGATGGAATTCACGTAAGGGCTCCTCATTGTTGACGACAGCCATAGCGTCGCCGAAAGGGCGTTTTCGACCTGTCGGCGGCGGGCGGCGCGTGCTGTAGGTGGAGGGCTTCGCGCGCCCGGCCTAGCGAAGGTTCCCCAGCCACAGCGCCGTCAGCGCCGAGCGCTTGGTCACGCCGAACTTGCCGTAGATGGATTTCACCTGGACGTGCGTCGTGGTGGGGCTCTGCGCCAGGTCTTGAGCGATCTGCTTTTCCCCCTGGCCGTCGAGCAGGGCCCGCAGGACCTTGCGTTCCGTCGGGGTCAGCGGCGTGCTGGCGATCAGCAGGCCGTGGCCGAGCAGCTGCCGCCGCAGAAACCACTTCAATCCCCGCATCGCCAGGGCCAGCGGCGCCTTGTCGTCGGCGGTGAAGCGAGGCGCCGCTGCGCTGCGAAAGAGAAACAGGTGCACCCGCACGTCGTCGTTCAGGGCCCAGCGCACGGAGAGGCTGTCTGCAAAGCCGATGCCCAGGTAGTGGCGGCGGTAGTGCTCGCCATCGAACCATTCGGGTGGCAGCGTTTCGAAGAGCAGCCGCGTGCGGAAGGGCTCGTCCCCCGAGACCGCCAGGACCTGCGAGACGTCGACCTCGGGTGAGCAGAGTTGGTCCTGCTGTTGCCGCATCGACTCGACCACGGCGGGGATTGGGTGCAGCAGCCGCACCAGCCGCGGACGCCAGCCTTCCAGCCGGTCGCCTGCCGGAGGCGTGGGAAGGCGCACCAGCGCGGACCACAGGGCGTTCTGGGCGCCGAGCATGTCGCACAGCGATGTGAGCAGGTGGGTGAGCGCCGCATCGCTTTCACCCATGGGAAAGTCCGCCAGCTCTTCCCAGAGCGCATAGATGGCGTCGATCCGATCGTTCATGCGAGGGTGTGTTCGGGCTGCCGCCGAGTGTAGGCAGCCGTCTGCTCGCGCGCGAATGGTCTTATGGACTAGCCCGTTCGTCGGCCCGGCGCTGCTGCAGGTGCTCGACCAGCAGGCGGGTCGCCGGCAGCAGCTCGCTGCCCTGGCGCACGCAGAGCACCAGCTCGCGCCGTGCCCAGGGCTCGTCGAGCTTCACGGCCACCAGGGCCAGCGCGCGCAGGTACAGGCCCGCGCTGCCGCGCGGCATCACGCCGAAGCCCATGCCGTTGGCGACCATCAGGCACAGCGCGTCGTAGCCGGTCACCTGCATGCGCGTCTTCAGGGGCAGGCCCATCTCGGCCGCTGCTTGCGTGACGCGGTTGTTGATGGCGCTGCCCGGATGCATGCCCACGAAGTCGAAGGGCAGGGCGTCGCGCAGCGCGATGCGGCGGCGCGACAGCGGATGCCCCTTGGGCACCACCACCACCAGTTCGTCTTCCCGGTAGGGCAGCAGCGCGATGCGTTCGTCGCCGAAATGGCCGGCGTTGAGGATGCCGATGTCCGCGATGTTCTCGGCGACTTCGCGGGCCACCGCGGTGCTGATGCGCTCCTGCAGATGCACCTGCACACGCGGGTAGCGGTCCATGAAGTCGCGCAGCTCGCGCGGCAGGAACTGCGTGATGGCCGAGATGTTGGCCGACACGCGCACCTGGCCGCGCACGCCGTCGGCGTAGCCCTGCATCTGCGCAGCGATGTCGTCCAGGCCGTTGAGCACGCCGCGCGCCAGGCCGAGCAGCGCATAGGCCGCGGCGGTCGGCTCGGTGCCCTTGTTGCTGCGCGCGAACAGCACGGCGGACAGGGCGCCTTCCAACTCGCTGATGCGCCGGCTGGCCGCGGCGGTGGCGATGTGTTCGCGTGCGGCCGCGGCGGCGATGGTGCCGGTCTCCATGACCGCGACGAACAGGCGCAGGGATATCGGATCGAGTTTCATGATGATCGCCCATCATCGCGGATTGCGATGGTGGGCTCGTCGATGAGCGCTTTGCAGACCGCGCCTGCCTGGCGATCATCCATCTCGAGCTTGCCGCCTGCCGTTTCCGACGGGGCCGAGCGAAGAGAGACAACCCCATGAACACCGCCACCACTGTCCCCGCCGCGCATACTGGCGCACTCGCCGGCGTCCGCATCATCGAGATGGGCCAGTTGATCGCCGGCCCCTTTTGCGGCAAGACGCTCGGCGATTTCGGCGCCGAGGTGATCAAGATCGAGGCACCGGGCAGCGGCGATCCGCTGCGCAACTGGCGGCTGCTGCAGGACGGCACGTCCGTCTGGTGGCAGGTGCAGTCGCGCAACAAGCGCAGCATCGCGCTCGACCTGCGCAGCGCCGAAGGCCAGGAGATCGCGCGCAAGCTCATCGGCGAAGCCGACGTGCTGATCGAGAACTTCCGCCCCGGCACGCTCGAGGGCTGGGGCCTGGGCTGGGACGACCTGCGCGAGCGCAACCCGGGCCTCGTGATGTTGCGCATCTCCGGCTATGGGCAGACCGGCCCCTACCGTGACCTGCCGGGCTTCGGCGTGATCGGCGAGGCCATGGGCGGCCTGCGCCATCTCACCGGCGAACCGGGCCGGGTGCCGGTGCGCGTGGGCGTGTCCATCGGCGACACGCTGGCCGCGCTGCACGGCGCCATCGGTGTGCTCACCGCGCTCTACCACCGCAAGGTGAATGGCGGCCAGGGCCAAGTGATCGACGTGGCGTTGCACGAGGCGGTGTTCAACGTGATGGAGAGCCTGATCCCCGAGTACAGCGCCTTCGGCGCGGTGCGCGACGCCGCCGGCAGTGCGCTGCCGGGCATCGCGCCCAGCAACGCCTACGCCTGCACCGACGGCTACGTGCTCGTCGCGGGCAACGGCGACAGCATCTTCCGCCGCCTGATGGACACCATCGGCCGGCCCGACCTGGCGAGCGCGCCCGACCTTCAGAGCAATGCCGGCCGCGTGGCCCGCGTGCAGGAACTCGATGCCGCCATCGGCGACTGGACGCGCACGCGGCCCATGGCCGAGGTGCTGGCCGTTCTGGGCGCGGCCAAGGTGCCGGCCGGCAAGGTCTACACCGCCAAGGACATCCACGAGGACCCGCACTACCGGGCGCGCGACATGATCCTGGCGCAGCAGACCCGCGACGGCCACACGGTGGACGTGCCGGGCATCGTGCCCAAGCTGTCGGGCACGCCCGGCAGCATCCGCTCGTCCGCGCCGCGGCTCGGCGACGACACCGATGCCGTGCTGCGCGAAGCCGGCCTCACCGACACGCAGATCGCGGTCTTGCGCGAGAAAGGCATCGTGGCATGAATACACTGAATACGTCTGCATCGACGGCCTGGCAGGGCGGGCGCCGGCGCATCCACCTGCAGGACGTCGGCCCGCGCGACGGCCTGCAGATGGAGCAGGCCTTCGTGCCCACGGCCGACAAGATCGCACTGGTCGACCTGCTGTCCACCGCGGGCCTGGCGAAGATCGAGGTGACCTCCTTCGTGTCGCCGCAGGCCATCCCCGCGCTGCGCGATGCCGAGATCGTGCTGCGCGAGATCCGCCGCGCGCCGGGCATCGTCTACACCTGCCTGGTGCCCAATCTGCGCGGCGCCGAACGCGCCATCGAGGCCCGGGCCGACGAACTGAACCTGGTGATGTCGTGCAGCGAGACGCACAACCTCGCCAACCTGCGCATGACGCGCGAGCAGTCCTTCGTCGCACTGACCGCCGTGATGGCGCTGGCACAGCAGGCGCAGGTGCCCATCAACGTGTCGCTGTCGTGCGCCTTCGGCTGCCCGATGGAAGGCGACGTGCCGCCGGATGTGGTGCTCGACTGGGCGGCGCGCTTCGTCGCACTCGGTGCGCGCGGCATCACGCTGTGCGACACCACCGGCATGGCCTTCCCGACCCAGGTCGCGGCATTGACGCGCGGCTTTCGCGAGCGCTTCGCCGACACTGAACTGACCCTGCATTTCCACAACACGCGCGGCATGGGCCTGGCCAACGTGCTGGCGTCCATCGACGCCGGTGCGGACCGCTTCGACGCCTCGCTCGGCGGCCTGGGCGGTTGCCCGTATGCGCCCGGCGCCAGCGGCAACGTGTGCACCGAGGAGATCGTGCATGCGCTCGAACTGATGGATTTCGATACCGGCTGCGACCTCGCGGTGCTGCTGGAAGCCGCACGCCGGCTGCCCGCCCTCATCGGCCACGACACGCCGAGCCAGATCGCCAAGGCCGGCCGCCGCCTCGACCTGCACGCGCCGCCGCCCGATTTCGAGACCTGGCGCGCGCGTGCGGCGGCGCGCGGTTGACCGACTGAATCCCCCGATCCCATACCTATAGCCACGGAGACTTCCTCATGCGTTCCCTTCCTCTGTCCCGCCGTCGCACGCTGGCGGCCTCTGCCGCGCTGCTCGCCGCAGTCACCCTCGGTGCATCGGCCCAGCCGGGCACCTACCCGAGCCGTCCGGTCACGCTGCTGGTGCCGACGGCGGCCGGCGGCACGACCGACATCTCGGCACGCATGCTCGGCGTGCCGCTGGGTACGGCGCTCGGCCAGCCGGTGGTGGTCGACAACCGCGGCGGCGGCAACGGCGCCATCGCGGCCATCGCGGTCAAGCGCGCCGAGGCCGACGGCTACACGCTGCTGATGCAGTACTCGGGCTACCACGTCATCACGCCGCTGGTCAGCAAGCAGACGCCGCAATGGGGCCCGCAGGACCTCACGGCCGTGGCCAACGTCATCTCCGCCCCGCAGATCGTGGTGGTGCGCGCCGACCTGCCGTACAAGACGATGGCCGAGTTCGTGGCCTACGCCAAGGCCAACCCCGGCAAGGTGAACTACGCCTCGTCGGGCAACGGCTCGCTGCAGCACGCGACCGGCGCCATGCTCGAACAACAGGCTGGCATCCGCATGACGCATATCCCGTACAAGGGCACCGGGCCGGCGCTGCAGGACCTGCTGGCCGGCCAGGTCGACATCACCTTCGGCACCGCGCCGCCCTTCATCCCGCACATCCACAGCGGCAAGCTGCGGGTGCTCGCGACCACCGGCAAGGCCCGGCTGCCCAGCCTGCCCGATGTGCCCACCACCGCGGAGGCGGGCCTGCCGAAGCTGGACGCGACCTCCTGGTTCGCCGTCTATGCGCCGGCCAAGACGCCGAAGCCGATCGTCGACAAGCTGTCGGCCGACATCGCCAAGGTGGTGGGCACCCCGGCCTTCCAGAAGAAGGCCGAAGAGCAGGGCGCGACGGCCGACTACCAGACGCCGACGCAGCTCGATGCGAAGGTGAAGAAGGAGTCGGAGGACTGGGCCGCGGTGGTGAAGGCCGCGAAGATCGAGGCCGACTGACGGCCCGCCGGCCTCCTGGGCCGGCCACCGGGATCGACGCGGCTAACGGGGCAGCATGTCCCGCGCGTAGTTCAAGCCGATGCCATAGCCGCCGCCGTTGCGCGCGATCACGGCGCGCGCGGCATCGTAGGTGGCCTTGCGTGTCCAGTCGCGCTGCAGCTCCAGCACCACCTGCAGCCAGCTGGTCATCGTGGCGCCGCCGTCCTGCATGCGGCGCAGTGCCAGTTCGTGTCCCGTCTCGGTCAGGCCGCCGCAGGTGTCGGCGACGACGTAGCTGTCGAAGCCGGCCTCCTGGGCGCTCAGCACCGCGAAGCTGATGCATGCCTCGGTCAGCATGCCCGAGAACAGCAGCTTCTTTCGACCGGTGGCCTCGATGGCCGCCAGGGCAGCCTCGTCCTCGAACACGTTCATGCTTCGCCGATCGATCACGGGGTGCGCCGGCAACTCCGCCTGGAGGTCGGGCAGCAGCGGCCCGCTGTAGACCTTCGTCGCGGACGTACTGATGACGATCGGCAGGTCGAACGCCCGGGCCGTGCGCGCCAGCGCCACCGTGTTGTTCAGCAGGACCTGCCGGTCCATCGACTGCACGCCGAAGGCCAGTCCGGCCTGGTGATCGATCAGGACCAGTGCGCAGTTTTCCGGCGTGAGCAGGTGGGTGGATGCAGCCATGGCGGGTTCTCCTCAGGTTCAATGGCAGGGATTGGTGTCGCCGACGTTAGCGATCGGATGTCCGCCGGTCTTGAATGAAAGTGCGGGGGATGTTCCGTTCGTGCGGTCGCAGCCCGGCGGCGGACCTCGGCGCTCAGGCCGGCCGGAGATGCCTCGGACGACGTCTCGAACCCAGGCAAGGCCGGCGCCGGTGACGGAGGGCCGGCAGCCGTGTGAGGAATCAAGCGAGTCGAGGAAGGCGGTCGTGCTCGCCTCATCCCTCAAGCTGCGCAGGCAGCGGCTCAGGCCGCCTCCTGCCTAGCGCACCAGGTGGCGGTAGCGCAGGTTGAGCAGCACGTAGCAGATCATGGTCGTCGTGATGCCCACCAGCATGGCGCAGAGCCCGAGCGGCAACATCAGCACGAGTGCCGTCAGCGCGAACACGGCCGCCGTGTTGGACAGCAGGTAAGGCCGCAGCTCGGGCACCTCCATGTAGTAGCCGTACTGCTTGCCCAGGAAGAACAGCACCGTACCGGCCGCGGCCAGCCGACGGAAGTCGTCCGGGTCGAGGTCATCCAGGATCGCATGCCGGATCAGCGAGGCCAGGATCGCCAGGCCGATGAACAGGAAGAAGTGCGAATAGAGGATCGAGTGCCCGGTCGCCAACTTGCGCTGTTCCAGCAGGTGGAAGCTGTCGTAGTAGATCCACCAGATGGCCGACACCATGACGAATCCGCTGACCGCGGCGATGACGCTGGAACGGTCCCACGCGATGTGCGCCAGCGCCGCGGAGATGCTGATCACCGATTCGCCCAGCATGATGATGGTCAGCAGGCCCACTCGCTCGACCAGATGTGCCGCGTGCGCCGGCACGACGTGCAGTCTCCGGCGCAGCAGCACCAGGGCCGCCATGTCGAACACGATCCCGGCATAGAAGACCAGGTAGCGCCACGGTGGCTCCAGCAGGACCGAGGAAAGACTGATCGCGGCGCCGACGGCGAACACGGTGCCCACCGTCGACGCGAAGCCGCCCCCGTCGTGGTGCTTGCGCCTGGAGACGAAGTACATCGCGGCGATGATCAGCCGCGCCCCGCAGTAGCAGGCTACGGCCAGCACGTAGTGTTCCTGGGTACCGGCGGAGCTCTGCGCCGAGATCACGATCAGCAGGAACATGATCAGCAGGGTGGACAGCCGATGCTGGCGGCTGTCGGTGTCGAAGCGGTTGGCGTAGATCGTGTGGCCCGCCCAGATCCACCACAGCGGCAGGAACACCAGTACGAAGCGCATGACCTGCTGCCCCCCGATGTGGCCCTCATGCGCTTCGCTCAGAATCTCGCCGGCGCCGTGCAGGGCAACGACGAAGATCAGGTCGAAGAACAGCTCCAGCCACGTCGCGCGCCGGTGAGGGTCGAAATATCGCAGGTCCTTCACAGAGCCATCATAGGCCTGGGGCCCGGCCCTGCGCGTAGGGCGCCGGTGCAGGCCGTCGTGCCGCGACAAAGTGCAGGGCAGCTGCACAACCAACGGCACCATCGCCTTGCGCTATGCCAATGGCTTCACCCGCCTCCGCCGAAAGCTGACTACTTGCCGTTCAGTGCCAGCCGCTTCTGCGCGGCTTGAAAGATGCGACCCCGTGCGAGCCGCATGGCCTGCCCGCGCTGTTGGCTCTCTGGCGAGACCGTCGAGTTCACGGCCACGACCAGGTCCAGCGGCGGGTGAACCCAGATCACCTGGCCTGCGTAGCCGCTTGCGATGTACGTCGGACCGGACGCGATCCACCAGCCCAGTCCGTACGGCAAGCCGACGGGCGGCCCGCCGGCAGTTTGAGGTTTAACCAGCTGCGCTACGAACCCGCGGGGCAGAACTTGGTGGTCTGCCCATCGCCCGTCCTGTAGCAGCAGCGCGCCGACCTTGGTCATGTCCACCGTTCTCATCCACGCACTGTTGTGAACGTATTGGGGCTCCCGTAAAGCCAGTGGCGTCACAAGTTGGTCGCGCACCAGGTCGGCGATGCGGCGGCCGGTGATTCGTTCGAGAATGGCTTGAACCATGAGCGGACCGCTGTTGTCGTAAGCGAACCGCTCGCCTGGGGCTGCCCGAATCGGCCGGGCCCAAGCCACCGCTGGAGCGAGTGGCGCGGCAGTCCCTGTGGCGTCATCCACCTCGAAGCCAGTTGTCATGGCGAGGAGATGTCGAAGCGTGATGGCTTGCGAACGAGGGTCCGAGTTGAGGGCGCGCCACTCGGGGATGAGGTCGACCACCGGCTGTTCCAACGAAGCAAGCTGCCCGCGCTGCAGAGCGGTTCCCACCAGCAGGGCCATGGCGCTCTTGCTGACGGACTGCGCGTCTCGCAGAGTATCGGGATTGCCATCACGGTAATACTCGTACACCTTGCGGCCCTGGAGAACGACCACCACGCTCTGGACATCACCCAGGCCCGTGGCAATACCTTCGTCGAAGCCTTCGAAGACGGCTGCGTCGAGGTGCTGCTCTTGAGGGGGCGACATTCGCCAAGGCTGCAACTCCTGCGCAAAAGCGGTGGCCGCAACCATCGAACAAAGCCAGACGACGAATCTCCGCATCTTGCCCCCCCAGTTTTTTGTCGCGTACGTGTGAAGGCACGTTCAAACCCTGAAGAGGGTCGGGATGTCCCGCGCGTCCGCGTTCAGACGATTCGCACCGACAGGTTCGGCAAGCCGTCGATGTGGATCTCGATCAGATCGCCGCGCACCACCGGCCCGACGTTTTCGGGCGTGCCGGAATAGATGATGTCGCCGGGCATCAGCTCGAAGGCCTGCGACAGCCGGCTGATCTGCTCGGCCACCGACCAGATCATGTACTTGAGCGTGGCGCTCTGCTTGGTCTGGCCGTTCACCTTGAGCCAGATCGCACCGTCGGCGAAGTGTCCGACCTTCGCCACCGGGTGGATGGGGCCGACCGGTGCCGAGTGGTCGAAGCTCTTGCCGATCTCCCACGGCTTCTTCTGGTCGCCCATCTCGCGCTGCAGGTCGCGCCGCGTCATGTCGAGTCCCAGCGAATAGCCGTACACCAGACTCAGCGCGTCGGCGGCGGCGATGTTGCGCCCGCCCTTGGACAACGCCACCACCAGCTCCACCTCGTAGTGGTAGTTCTTCGTGAGCGTCGGGTAGGGGTGGTCGGCCACCTCGCCGGGCGTGACCACCTGGATGGCGTCCGCCGGCTTCTGGAAGAAGAAGGGCGGCTCGCGCGTCGGATCGGATCCCATCTCGCGCGCGTGCGCCGCGTAGTTGCGACCGATGCAGTAGATGCGCCGCACCGGAAACACCTGGTCGGTGCCCACGATGGGAATGGTCACTGACGGGACGTCGAACGGCGTCCGGGTCGATCCGCTGCGGCCCGCCGGGCTCGCGCAGCCCGCCAGGGCCCCGGCCACCGTGGCCGCGCCGCCGACCATCAGATGGCGTCGTGTGTTGCTGCTCATGGATGTGTTTCCTGCTGTTGTTGGCATATCTGCGTCATGGCGTGCCACGGCGAGCGGGCCATTGTGCGAGCCGAGTGTCGGTCCGGCTAGGCGGGAATCCCCCGGGTGCCAAGCCAGCGCAGCGCTGGCCGGAGCCGACAAGTGTCACGCGTGCTTCATGGGGGCGTCATGCCCGCTGCCTACGCTGCGCGCTCCTCCGGCTCCTGTCCTTCTTTCCCATGTCTCAGTCCAACGACTCGCGCGACCTGCGCTCGACCCTCCCTGGCACCGGCGACCCTGCCGGTACCGATGCCGCGCATGCCGCACGTGCCATGAACGCGAGCGACGGCGAGGCGCGCCGTCGGCTTCTCAAGCTCGGCGCCACGCTGCTGACCGTCGGCAGTGGTTCGCTGCTGGCGGCCTGTGGCGGTGGCGGCGATGCGTCGGCCGCACCTGCGGCTCCCGGCTCGCCATCGGGCAACACGCCGCCGCCTGCACCGTCGCCTGCCCCGGCGCCCGGGGCCGCGCCGGCACCGACGCCGATCTCGAGTTTCGCGCTCGCCGTGCTGCCCGACACGCAGTTCTATTCGCGCTACGCGACCACGGCGGAGAGCAGCCAGTACCAGACGCGCTTCGGCAACGAGCCTTTCTCCGCGCAGACAGGCTGGATCGCCGAGAACGCCAAGGCGCTGAACATTCCCTTCACCATCCATCTGGGCGACGTGGTCGACCAGGTGCGCCTGGCCGATCAATGGAAGGTGGCAGACAGCGCGATGAAGGTGCTGGAGACCGCCAAGCAGCCGTACAGCGTGCTCGCCGGCAACCACGACGTGCTCAACGACGTCGACTACGGCATCGACCCGGTCGGCGGCACCGATGCGAACCGCACGCTGGCCAACGAGCCCTACCTGCAGTGGTTCGGCAAGACGCGCGCTGCGGCGCAGTCGACCTTCGGCGGGCGCGATGCGAGCGGCTTCCACGAATACCATGTGTTCGAGGCGCAGGGCCAGAAGTTCATGGTGCTGTCGCTGTCGTGGCGCGCGTCCGACGCCGGCATCGCCTGGGCCCGCAACGTCATCGCCAGCCACCCGACGCTGCCGGTGATCCTGGTCAACCACCAGCTGCTCAACATCGCCGCCGACGGCGTGAGCCCGCTGGAAACTGCCTACGGCCTGATGCTCTGGCAGAAGCTGATCCGTGACAACGACCAGATCTTCATGACGCTCAACGGCCACCACCACGGTGCGGCCCACCTCACGAAGACCAACGACTTCGGCCATGCGGTCGAGGAGATGGTGGTCGACTACCAGATGGCCTACCAGGGCGGCAACGGCCTGATGCGTCTCTACGAATTCGACCTGACGAACAAGAAGATCAAGGTGCTGTCCTTCTCGCCGTGGGTGCCGGAGAAGCCGGCCGCCACGCTGACTTCCTTCGACCAGGCGGTGCTCACCACCGCCAACGAGGCGTTCACCATCGACATGGACTTCAGCCAGCGCTTCAGTGGCTTCAACAAGACCTTCGGTGTCGGCGAGGCGACCATCGCCTCGTCGCTGGTGGCGCAGGCCAAGGCCAAGATCCTCGCGAACTACACCGAGCCGACGGTGACCGTACCGCGCGCCGCCGCGAACAGCGAGGACTACCCGAAGGTCGCGAACACGCTGGCGCACTGGCGCTTCTTCGGCGGCACGGTGAACCAGCCGGTGCCGGTGGGCACCGTGATCGCCGACGTGACCGGCGCCAATCCGCTGCGCCGCGACGCGCTGAACCAGGGCGGCATCCAGGGCGCCGTGGCCGGCGACATCGTGTGGAGCGACGACCGCCACCACCTGTCGGCTGCACCGGGTTCGGTGCGCTTCCTCAACACCGACAAGAACCTGCCGCGCCTGAGCTATTTCCTGACGGATGCCGCCGCGCCCCTGAATGCCCAGACGCTGGAGAGCGGCTACACGATCGAGGCCTTCATCAAGATCGACGCCGCCTGGACCAGCGGCAAGCAGGCCTGGATGAACGTCATGACGCGCGACGGCCGGCGCGGCGATCTGGCGGGTTATTCGGGCGGAGACCCGGAATCGCCGCCGCTGCTGTTCGCCATCTCCAGCCTGCGCGAAGTGCAGTGGGAAGTCGTGCCGAGCCAGGGCACGCGTTCGCCGCGCACCAACTGGTCGGGCGAAATCATCGCCGGCGGCTGGGTGCACGTGGCGATCGTCAACGACCCCACCTCGCACAACACCACGATGTACGTGGAAGGCGCGCCGGTGCTGCGCAACAGCAGCAACGTGCAAGGCCTGGCCACGCTGTCGGCAGCAATGCCCTGGGTGGTCGGCGGCGGCTCGTGGGACGGTGCCCGCGCCGACGGCTTCTTCGGCAACATCGGCGAGGTGCGTGTGGTCGCGGCGGCATTGAGGCCGTCGCAGTGGCTCACCGCCCGCGCCAGCTGAGCTGCACGCCGAGCGGCTTGTCGAGCGACTAGCTCTCGCCCAGGAAGCCGCCGCTCTGGTGCGCCCACAGACGGGCGTAGAGGCCATTCTTCGCCAGCAGCGTCTGGTGATCGCCTTCCTCGACCACCTTGCCCTCGTCGAGCACGATGAGCCGGTCCATCGCCGCGATGGTCGACAGGCGGTGGGCGATGGCGATCACCGTCTTGCCTTCCATCAGCCGGTAGAGGCTCGCCTGGATGGCGGCCTCGACCTCGGAGTCGAGCGCGCTGGTGGCCTCGTCGAGCAGCAGGATGGGCGCGTCCTTGAGCATCACGCGTGCGATGGCGATGCGCTGGCGCTGGCCGCCCGACAGCTTCACGCCGCGTTCGCCGACGTGCGCCTGGTAGCCCTCGCGGCCCTTGGCGTCGCCCAGCGTGCCGATGAAGTCGTGCGCCTCGGCGCGCTCGGCGGCCGCACGGATCGCCTCGTCGCTCGCGTCGGGCCGGCCGTAGGCGATGTTGTCGGCCACCGAGCGGTGCAGCAGCGAGGTGTCCTGCGTGACCATGCCGATGTGCTCGCGCAGCGAATCCTGCGTGACCTGCGCGATGTCCTGTCCGTCGATGAGGATGCGGCCGCCGTCCAGGTCGTGGAAGCGCAGCAGCAGGTTCACCAGCGTCGACTTGCCCGCGCCCGAGCGCCCGACCAGGCCGATCTTCTCGCCGGGGCGCACCACCAGCGTCATGTCGTCGATCACGCGCGGGCGGCCTTCGGCGTAGCGGAAGCTGGCGTGCTCGAAGCGCACCTCACCGTGCGGCACCTGGAGCGTCTTCGCGCCCGGCGCGTCGACCACGGTGCGTGCGCGCGAGAGCGTCTTCATGCCGTCCTGCACCGTGCCGATGTTCTCGAACAGGCTGGTCATCTCCCACATGATCCAGTGCGACATGCCCTGCAGGCGCAGCGCCATCGCGGTCGCCGCGGCCACCGCGCCCACGCCGACCGCACCTTGCGACCACAGCCACAAGCCGGTGCCCGCCATGCCGGCGGTCAGGCCCATGCTGAGCACGTGGTTCGTGATCTCGAAGGCGCTCACCAGCCGCATCTGCGCCTGGCCGGTCGCCTGGAACTGCTGCATGGCCGACCGCGCGAAGCCGGCCTCGCGCTGGGTGTGCGAGAACAGCTTGACGGTGGCGATGTTGGTGTAGGCGTCGGTGATGCGGCCGGTCATGTCGGCGCGCGCATCGGCCTGCGCCTTGCCGATGACACCCAGGCGCGGCACGAACCACGCCAGTTGCACGATGTAGAGCAGCAGCCAGACCACGAAGGGAATCATCAGCTGCATGTCGAGCACCGCGGCCAGCACGATCAGCGTGATGATGTAGACGCCCATCGCCACCAGCACGTCGGCCAGCACGAAGATCGTGTCGCGCACGGCCAGCGCGGTCTGCATCACCTTGGCGGTGACGCGGCCGGCGAACTCGTCCTGGTAGAAGGCCATGCTCTGGCCGAGCATCAGGCGGTGGAAGTTCCATCGCAGCCGCATCGGCATGTTGATGGCCAGCGTCTGGTGCTTGACGATGGTCTGCAGGGCGACGACCGCGATGCTCGCGACCAGCGCGATGGCCAGCCAGGTGAGCGTGGTGCCGCGGTCTTCCCACAGCCGGGCCGGCACCTGGCCGCCCAGCCAGTCGACGATGCGCCCGAGCATGGCGAACAGCAGCGCCTCGAAGGACGACATGGCGGCCGTGAGCAGCGCCATGGCCACGATCTTGCCGCGCAGGCCCGCGGTGCAGGCCCAGAGGAAGGCGAAGAAGCCGTCGGGCGGCAGCGCGGGCTCGGCGGCGGGGTAGGGGTTGAGGAGTCTCTCGAAGAAGCGGAACAAGGCGGAATGTCTCGGTGGCGGCGCGGCCATGGATGGCGCGGCAGGGTCATGTACGGCGAAGGGCATCGACTTTAGCGGCCCTGCGCGCGCCGCGCGTGTGTCAGGACTTTGCGTCCACCATCTGTTGCACCCGCACCGCCAGTGCATCGAGCGTGAAGGGCTTGGTCATGACCTCCATGCCCGGGTCGAGGTGGCCGTTGCCGACCACCGCGTTCTCTGCGTAGCCCGTGATGAAGAGCACCTTGAGCTCGGGTCGCCCGGCGCGGGCCGCGTCGGCCAGCTGCCGGCCGTTCATGCCGCCGGGCAGGCCGACATCGGTGATCAGCAGGTCGATCGGCACGTTGCTCTGCAGCAGCGCCAGGCCGGTGGCGCCTTCCTCGGCCTCGAGAATGCGATAGCCCAGCTCGACCAGGACATCGCTCACCAGCGCCCGCACCGTCGGTTCGTCGTCGACCACCAGCACCGTACCGGCGCCGGCATGCGGCGCCTCGCCGGCCGAAGGAGGCGGCTCGTCGACCGCCTCGGCCTCGTAGTGGCGCGGGAGATAGAGACACATCGTCGTGCCCAGTCCGGCTTCCGAATAGACGCGCACCTACCCGCCCGACTGGCGCGCGAAGCCGTAGACCATCGACAGGCCCAGGCCGGTGCCCATGCCGATCGGCTTGGTGGTGAAGAAGGGCTCGAACACGCGCTGGGCCACGTCCGGCGCCATGCCGGTGCCGGTGTCGGTGACGCAGAGCGACACGTACTGCCCCGGCGGCAGGTCGCGTTCTTTGGCGATGCGCTCGTCCATCCACTTGTTGGCCGTCTCGATCGTCAGGCGCCCGCCGCCGGGCATGGCATCGCGCGCGTTGAGGCACAGGTTGAGCAGCGCGTTCTCGAGCTGGTGCGGGTCGACCTGCGTGATCCACAGGCCGACCGCGCCCACCACCTCGAGCTGGTTCTCCGGGCCGATGGTGCGGCGGATCAGGTCTTCCATGCCGCGCACCAGCCGGTTGATGTCGGTCGCCTTGGGGTCCAGTGTCTGGCGGCGCGAGAAGGCCAGCAGCCGGTGCGTCAAGGCGGCGGCGCGCCGCGCCGCGCCCTGGCCGACGTTGATGTAACGCTCCAGGTCTTCGTGGCGGCCCTGCTTGAGGCGCCGCTGCATCAGTTCGAGGCTGCCGGTGATGCCGGCCAGCAGGTTGTTGAAGTCGTGCGCCAGGCCGCCGGTGAGCTGGCCGACGGCCTCCATCTTCTGGGCCTGGCGCAGCGCCTCCTGCGCGGCCTCGCGCTCTCGGGATTCGATGCGCAGTCGCTCCAGCGCTTCCTCCACCTCGCGGGTACGTTCGGCGATGCGTGTCTCGAGGCTGCTGTTGAGCGCGCGCAGGGCGTTCTCGGCCAGCACCCGTTCGGTCACGTCCGAGCCTTCGGCGAAGACGCCGGTGGCCGCGCCGTTGGCGTCGAGGATCGGCTGGTAGACGAAGTCCAGGAAGCGTTCGGCCAAGGGCGCGCCGGACTCGCGCTGCAGCATGATGCGACGCGCGCTGCCGACGAAGGGCGTCCCGCGCGCATAGACCGTGTCGAGCAGCTCGAAGAAGCCCTGGCCCGTCAGTTCGGGCAGCGCGTCGCGCAGAGGCATGCCCTCGACCCTGCGGTGGCCGATCAGCTGCTGGTAGGCATCGTTCATCAGTTCGATGACGTGCGTCGGCCCGCTCAGCACGCACATGAAGCCCGGCGCCTTGCGGAACAGGCCGCGCAGGCGATCGCGCTCGGCGGTGCTGGTCTCGAGCGCCTCGGCGTTCGAGAGGCTGGGCGCGATCTGGCCGGCCAGCAATTGCACGAAGCTCAGGTAGTCGGCGGTGATCGGCCGGTAGGGGTTGGTGCCGCACACCAGGAAGCCCGCCGGCCGCGCCGTGCCCTGCGGCGGCAGCGCGACCACGAAGGCGGCGGGGGCGGGCAGGTCCCACGGTCCGCACGGCACGTCGGGCATCTGGTCGAGGGAGACCACGAACGACGCCTCGCTCACCAGCACCCGCTCGATGGGCCAGGGTGCCTCGTCACCGGATGTCAGTCGTTGGGGTGCCAGCGCATGGCCACCGGTGATGCCGGTCGTGCAGTGGAGATGCGCATCGCCGGCTGCGTCGAACAGGTACATCAGGGCAAAGGGCAGGTCGCGTGGTGCGCGCCCGAGCGCCTGGCGGGTCGCCTCGATCACGCCCTGACGCGTGTCCACGGCCGACAGGCTGGCGCTGAGCGCACGCAGCAACTCGAGCCGCCGTTCGCTGATCACGCGCCCCGTCACCTCCGACACCGCGCAGAACAGGCCCTCGACCTTGCCCTGGTCGCCCAGGAGCGGGCTGTACGAGAAGGTGTGGTAGGTCTCCTCGGGGCAGCCGGAGCGCTCCAGCACCAGCATCATCGAGTCGTCCCAGGTCGACTCGCCTTTCTCGTACACCGTCTCGATGCGGCCCTTGACGTCGTCCCAGATCTCGGACCACAGCTCGCGCGTGGGCATCGCCAGCGACCTCGGATGCTTCCGCCCGAGTGTGGGCCGGTAGGCGTCGTTGTAGAAAAAGGCGACGTCCGGGCCCCAGCCCAGCCACATCTCGAAACGGGAGGTCAGCAGGATGCGCAGGGCCACCTTCAGCCCCTCGGGCCACTGGGCCGGGGTGCCCAATGGCGTGGACGCCCAGTCGTGCTGCCGCATGAGCTGCGCCATCTCGCTGTTGCCCACGAAGATGTCGTCGTAGGGGGCGGGCGGACGGGCGTGGTCGGTGGCGTGCGGCTGCTGCGTCATTTGGCAACGACGGTAGCAGTGGCCCTGGGCCGGGTGCGTCGGACAATTGCCACGCCGCGCGGCAGCGGCGAGGCCCGCCGCAAAGGCTCAGCGCTTGTGCGGCGCGATCAGGTATTTCTCGCCGGTGGCGCGCTGGTTGTAGCGCGCGATCGCGTCGAGCGTCAGCACCTCGGGCAGCGACAGCTCGCCGGCGTAGCGGCTCGCGAAGGTGGTCTTCAGCTCGGCCGCAACCCGCTGCTTGAGCACCTGCGCCGCGGCCGGGCCGATCTTCTGCAGGAAGGGAAACAGCA
This sequence comes from Variovorax sp. J2L1-78, assembly GCF_030317205.1. NCBI lineage: Bacteria > Pseudomonadati > Pseudomonadota > Betaproteobacteria > Burkholderiales > Comamonadaceae > Variovorax > Variovorax arabinosiphilus. Next base: position 512,246 of record NZ_JASZYB010000001.1, read on the forward strand.
GCCAGCCGCCCATGCCCCACGCCATGCCGAAGTTGCGGCGGAACTCGGTCGGCCGCGTGTCCAGGCCGCCATACAGGTACACCTGCTTGTGGGTGCTGGTGCCATAGCGGCTGTAGACGGTGGCGGTGCGCACCAGCGCGGCTTCCATGCAGCCGAGGATCTGTCCGGCCAGCGGGCCGCCGCCGGTGGCGTCGAAGGCGATGGTTGCACCGGTGGCGACCAGGGCCTCGGTCAGGTCGTCGAGGAAGGTCGGTGCACTGGCGTCGCACACATGCACCGCACCCTGCGACTTCAGCAGCGCCACCTGCTCGGGCCTGCGCACGATGTTGACCAGCGCGATGCCGTCCTTCAGGCAGATGCGTTGCAGCATCTGGCCGAGGTTCGATGCCGCCGCGGTGTGCACCAGGGCGGTGTGGCCTTCGCGCTTCATGGTCTCGACCATGCCGAGCGCCGTGAGCGGGTTGACGAAGGACGACGCGCCCTCGGCCGGCGTCGCGTCGTCGGGCAGCCGCAGGCACTGGTCGGCGGCGATCACGCGGTACTGCGCGTACATCGCACCGCCGATCACGGCCACGGTCTTGCCGAGCAGGGCCTGCGCGGCAGGCGAGCTGCCGGCCTCGACCACCACGCCCGCGCCTTCGTTGCCGACCGGCATCGATTCGCCCACGCGGCCGGCCATTGCCTTCATGCCGGCCTCGGGCACGCGCGCCGTCACCACGGGATGTGCGGGCGTGCCGGACACGGCCGCCGTTCCCATGTCTGCGGCACCGAAGAGCAGGCCCAGGTCCGACGGGTTGATCGGTGCGGCCTCCAGCCGCACCACCACCTCGTCGGGGTCGGGCGTGGCGACCGTCACCTCGGCCAGGCTCACTTCGAGCTCGCCGGACGGCGTGATGAGGGAGCGGAGTTCGAGGGCGGTGCGGTCGGTGGGGAAGGGCATGGGGAATCTCCGAGGCTGCAAGGGGGCGCCAGTCTAGAGCTGACGGCATGTCATGGCTTGCGCTCAGGCGACAGCGCCTGCCCCAGAAAATCGATGAAGCTGCGCAGCTTGGGCGCCATGTACTGGCGGCTGGTGTAGACCGCGAAGAGCGTCACCGGTGCCACGCTGTAGGCCGGGATCAGGGGCACGAGGCGGCCGGCCGCGATGTCCTCGTCGACCAGCCAGCCCGGCAGGAAGGACACACCCAGGCCGGCGCGCACCGCGTGCAGCGTGAGGTTGGTGTCGTCGGAGCGCAGCACCGGGCTGAGCCGCAGCGGCGCCTGCCGCCCGCCCGGCCCGCGCAGCGCGAAGCCTTCCAGGTTCACGTAGCTCGGCACGATGGCGCCGAGCCGCGCCAGGTCGACCGGCGTGGCGGGCACGCCATCGCGCGCCAGCAGGTCGGCCGCACCCACCAGATGGAACTGCACCTGGCACAGCGGCCGTGCGATGAGCGTGGGCGAGGGCTCCTGCGTGGCGCGCAGTGCCAGGTCGTAGCCGTCGGCGGCCAGGTCGACCTTGCGGTTCTCCAGGTGCATGTCGACCAGCACTTCAGGGAAGGCCGCACGGTAGTCGGCCAGCACCCGCGCGATGCGCGGCGTGGCGCACCACACCGGCGCGCTGATCTTCAACTGTCCGCGCGGCGCTTCGTTCTTGCGGCCGATGGCGGCCTCGGCAGCATCGAGCAGGTCGAGCGCCTGGGCACTCTGCGCGTACCAGGCCTCGCCGGCCTCGGTCAGGCTCAGGTGGCGACTGGAGCGGTTGAGCAGCCGCGCGCCCAGCGACTTCTCCAGCTGTGCGACATGCTTGCTGGCCATCGGCGCCGAGATGTCGAGCCGGTCCGCCGCGGCGGTGAAGCTGCCGGCGTCCACCACCTCGCGAAACACCCGCAGACTGGTCAGACGGTCCATGGTTGATTTCCTTTGGAGAAACGATGCGTTGAATGCTAGCCCATCGATTTCTGGAGGTGAAATCTCTAGACTTGCCGCCAAGGAGCATTCCATGACCACGAACCACACGACCCTTCCGACCTATTTCATCTCCCACGGCGGGGGCCCCTGGCCCTGGATGAAGCGCGAGATGGGCGATGCCTACGCCCAGCTCGAGGCCTCGCTGGCCGACATCCCGCGCCAGATTGGCCGCACGCCGCGCGCGATCCTCATGGTGTCGGCCCACTGGGAGACCCCCGCCTTCACGGTGCAGGGCAGCCCGCGCCCGCCGATGATCTACGACTACGGCGGTTTTCCCGCCCACACCTACCAGGTGCACTACGACGCGCCCGGCTCGCCCGAGTTGGCGCAGCGCGTGCGCGAACTGATCGAGGCCGCCGGTCTGCCGTCGGGCATCGACGCGGAGCGGGGTTACGACCATGGCATGTTCTCGCCGATGGCTGCGATCTACCCGAAGGCCGACGTGCCGGTGGTGCAGCTGTCGCTCCGGCGCGGGCTCGACCCGGCCGAGCACCTGGCCTTGGGTCGCGCGCTGGCCCCCCTGCGCCGCGAAGACGTGCTGATCATCGGCAGCGGCCTGAGCTACCACAACCTGCGCAATTTCGGCCCGCAGGCGCGCGACGTGTCGAAGGCCTTCGACGACTGGCTCGACCAGACCGTGGTGCAGGCCGCCCCGGCCGAACGGGTGGCGCAGCTGATCGACTGGTCGTCGGCGCCGGCCGCGCGCATCGCACATCCGCGCGAGGAGCACCTGATCCCGCTGATGGTCGCGGTCGGCGCGGCCGAGGGCGAGCAGGGCGAGCGCGTGTACCACGAGTCGGCCTTCATGGGTGGTATTGCCGTGTCGAGCTTTCGCATCGGCGCGGCCTGAGCGCGCCTCAGTCGTGCAGCAGGGCCAGAGAGCCCGGCACCGTTTCGCTCTCGTTCGGCGGCAGGACGATGTGGAAGCGCGCCCCGCCGTCCTCGGCATTCTCCGCATAGACGTCGCCGCCGTGGGCGTCGATGATCTTCCGGCAGATCGCCAGACCGAGGCCGGTGCCGCCCGAGCCGTCCTTCGTCTTGCTGGACTGCACGAAGGCATCGAAGATGTCCTCGAACTCGCCGGGCGGAATCCCCGGCCCGTGGTCACGCACGGTGATGTGGAAGAAGCCGCCGAGCACGATGGCGGCTTCGAGCACGATGCGCTCGCCGACGGGCGAGAAGCGGATCGCATTGGCCAGCATGTTGCGCACCACCTGCTGAAAGCGGAACGGGTCGACCCGGGTCGACAGTGCCGTGGTCGGCAGTCGGGTCTCGATCGCCAGGTGCTTGGCATTGAGCTGGGGGGCCAGCTCCTTGACCACGGCGCGCAGCAGGGGACGCAGATCGGTCCGCTCCAGATGGATGGTGCCGACGGCACTCTCGATCTTCGACACGTCCAGCAGATCGTTCACCAGGGCCAGCATGCGTTGCCCCGAAGCGAGGATGTCGGTGAACATGCCCAGCACGAGCGGGTCGTTGTGCCCCCGGCTGGTGCCCAGCTCGGAGAAGCCGATGATGGACTGCAGCGGCGTCCGCAGCTCGTGGCTGATGTTCGCGATGAACTCGCTTTTCGCGCGCGAGGCTTCTTCCGCGGCCTCCCGTGCTTCCTGCGTCGCGCGGGAAGCGTTGCGCAGCGCGGTCACATCCATGAAGGTCGACAGGATGCCCTGCGGCCGGCCGTCACGCCCCGGCACAAGCACCTTGGTGATCAGCAGGTCGCGCAGGGAGCCGTCCGGGTGGGCGTACGAGGTTTCGTACTCGAGCCGGCCGCCCGCGGCCTTGAGTTCGTTGTCCTTGGCCTCGTGGGTGCGAGCTTCGTGGTCGTCCAGGTAGCGCTCGGGATGCAGGCCGATCACCTCGTCGCGGGACAATCCGGTGAACGCCTGCCAGGCGCGATTGACATCGACATAGTAGCCATCCATGTCGCGCATCGACGCCGGCAACGGGCTCATGTCCTGGAGCAGTGCCACGAAGGCCAGCTGTTCTGCCAACTGCGCCTGGGCTTCTTCGCGCTCCGTGATGTCGACCGCACTGCCGGCAAAGCCCGACGCGCAGGCGCCGTCGCGCAGCGGCACCAGGGCCACGTCGACGCGATGCGCTTTGCCGCGCGCCGCCCAGAAGGTGACGGTCGCCGTGCGCACGCTGCTGCTGTCGGAGGGCGCCAGCATGGCGCGTACCTGCGCGCGTTCGGCCGGGCTCACCAGGTCCTCGAAGCGCGTGCCGACGATGCTGCTCTCGGATTCGCCGCTGGCCGCCAGCCAGTGCGCGTTGATGAAGGTGATGACGCCGTTCGCATCGAGCCGGAAAAGAAACTCCTGCACGCTGCGCACGATGACGTTGAGTTCCTGCTCGCTGCGTGCGATCCGGGTTTGCAGGCGGTCGAGCCGTCCGCGTGCGCTCTCGCGTGCCGCCAGGCCCCGCGCTGCGACGATCGAGAGCACGGAGACGGTCACGACCGCCAGCAGGACGATGAGCACCCGAAAGCGGGATTCGTCCCACCATTCGGCCTCGACCGCGGCCAAGGGGCGTTCGACGATGACGACCAGCGGTCGGGAACTCGAGACGCGGAAGGCGCCGGTCTGGACCTGCGGGTCGATGCCGGCGGCCTGGTAGTTCGCATGCTCGATGCGAGGAAGGTAGGCCCCGAAAACCGGGTGCGTGTCCAGCAGCGTGCCGGGTACGGCGTCGCCGGTGTCGGTATAGAGCCGGCCGTCGTAGCCGACCAGCGCCGCGCGGCTGGAGGGGTCGTCGAGGGTCAGCCGCATGTGGATGGCGAGTCCCTCGGGGTGGACGAGGCCCACCACCAGGAACTCCGTGTCTCCATGGCGTGCGCGGCGCACCAGCGGGATGAAGCCGACCGGGGGGGGCGCAGCGATGCGCTCGCCGGGCACGACCGACACCGCGGCCAGGCCGCGCCCGTGAATGAACCGCCCGATGCTGTCCTGTCCCTCGGCAGGCAGGGGCCCCAGGCGGCCCACGTCGACGATGCGGCCGTTGTCGGCGGGGTCGCTGCTGGCCAGCACACGGCCGCGCAGATCGAGCACCGCGATCGAGCGAAGCTGCGGCAGGCTCACCAGCATCGTCGTGAGTACCGTGGACCGGCCGTCGGGCGTTGTCGCCACTACCGGTGCCAGGTCGTTGGCGACGGTCGCCAGCGACAGCCCGACCGTGTCGAAGGTGGTGGTGACGTGGGCTTCGAGCACGCGGGCGAGGAGCTCGTTGCTCTTTTGCTGCGAGGCGATCGCGAGATCGCGCTGCTTGAGCGACTGCTGCACCGACAGGGCGACCACCGTGGCCGCCAGCGCCAGGCCGATCGTCAGGACGATCCGGCTCGCGGCCCAGGGGCGTTGTGGTGTGCGCATCGCCGTCAACGCACCACGATCGCGCCCAGGCCATGGCGCCGCGCGGCGGCCTCCAGCCGGCCGTCGGCGCGGATGCGTTCGACGAACGCGTCGACCGTCCGGAGCCAGGCGTCGTCCCCGGGGCGAACCGCATAGGCGTAGGGCAGCACATGGAAGGGCTGCGGCGGCGCGACGATTTCAGCCCAGTCGGCGTTGTCCAGCAGCCGCCGGCTGTAGGGGTAGTCGCTCATGAAGACGTCGATGCGGCCGCCTTCGAGTTCGCGCTCCCGGGTCGCCGGCGGCTGAATGACGACCAGGCGGGCCTGCCGCAAGGCGGCGGCCATGACGGGTTCCATGAAGGTGCCGGCCTGCACGCCCACCTGCACCCCGGGCTTGTCGATGTCGGCCCAGGTGCGGACCACCTTGTTGCCCTTGGTCGTCACACCATAGATGTCGCTGCGCAGGTAGGGGCGCGTGAAGCGCAGATGCTCCAGCCGTTGCGGCAGCATGCCGACGGCGAACATCGCCACGTCGCAGCGGCGCGCGCCGAGGTCGTCGACGAGGGTCGCGAAGGACGCGTCGACATGGACGAGCTTGACGTTCAAGTCCTTGGCCAGCTGGGCCGACAGTTCGATGTCGACGCCGCTCAGCACGCCGTTGCGTGGATTGCGGTAGGTGATGCCGTAATAGTCGGGCCAGATGCAGACACGCACCGTGCCCGATGTTTTCACGCGATCGGCCACGTCGCCGGCCCACGTGGAGGGCGCTGCGAAACCCAGCGTGGCCGCGGCGAAGGCGGCCGCCGCGCAGACGCGGCGCAGTCGGGAGGGGGCTAGGACTTCCATGCGTTCTCCGGCATGCGAACCAGGTCGCCGAAACCGAGGCGGCGCTGCGTGACCCGGTCGCGCAGCGCGACGAAGCGCTCCCAGCCGGCCAGTGCCAGGCCGGTGGCGCCGTCGCTCGCTTCGGTGACCGACGCGCCGTGGCCGGCGAAATCGAGCGTCATCCGGATCAATCGCCGAATGTCCGAGTGGTCGTCAACGATCAGGATGGTGCTCATGTCGGGAAGAGGCGTGGGGGGCGTCGGGTGCTTGAAGTATCACTATTAATAACTTCATCACAATAAATCATATTTGCCGATTAAAGATATATTGGGCAAAATTCGCTCGATATGAACAAAACTGTCGCCCAGGACGCGGACTACAGCACCAGGGAGGTCGCCGAGATGCTCGGCATGGCCGTGCGCTCGGTGCAGCTGATGGTCGACCGCGGCGAGCTGCACGCCTGGAAGACGCCTGGCGGCCATCGCCGCATTGCACGCGGCTCGGTCGAAGCCCTGCTTGCGCGCCGACAAGGGCGTGCCCCCGTGGCGGGTGCCGAGGCCCGGGTGGCTGCGCCGACGCCGCCGCTGCAGGCGTCGGATGCCCGCACCCGGGTGTTGCTGATCGAGGACTCCAAGCACTATCAGAACCTCGCCTCGCTGCTGCTGCGCGAGCAGTTCCCGGACCTGGACATCCGGATGGCGGACGACGGTTTCGCCGGTCTTGCCATGGCGGGCCAATGGCAGCCCGAACTGATGATCGTGGACATCCTGCTGCCCGGCATGGATGGCGCTACGCTCATCATGAGCCTGCGTTCGCATCCGCAGTTCGCCGCCAGCCGTCTGATCGTGCTGACCTCGCTGGACGAAGCGGACCGGCTGCCGTACATGTTCGCGCTCGAAGGACTCCCCATCGTCCACAAGTCGCGCATGGTGCTCGACCTTCCGCAACGCGTCAGGGACGTCCTGGCGCTACCGTCGTCGGCACGCCCATGAGCCCCCCGCCGCGGGTCCTGCTGCTCGAGGACGACCCGTCGATCCGGCGCTTCGTCGCGATGGCGCTGTCGGGCCTGCCGATCGACCTGCTGCAGGCCGCGTCGATCGCGCAGGCCAAGGCCGCGCTGGCGCAAGGCGATGTGTCGTTGCTGATCGCCGACCTGATGCTGCCGGACGGCAGCGGCATGGACCTGCTGGCCGATGTGCAGGCGGATCGCGGCAGCCATGCGGCATTGCGCACGGTCGTGTTCAGTGCGGGCGTTTCCGCGACGCTGCGCGAACAGGCGACCCAGCTCGGCGCCTGGGGCGTGATCGAGAAGCCGGTGTCCTTCAAGGATCTGGTGCAGTGCGTCCAGCAGGCCCTGGCGCACGACGAGGGCGTGGGGCCGTCCCCCGCCATCGATGCGCCCCAGCGCCATCTGCACATCGACCCCGATCAGCGGCAACGGGCCATCGACGCGCATTTCGGTGGTCGCGGGGCGCTTTTTGACGCCTTCATGACCCATTGCGTCGACCAATTGCCCATGGACCTCCAGGCCGGCGATGCGGCCAGCACCGCCGGCGATGTGGCGGCGCTTCGGCGCGTCGCTCACAACCTGAAGTCGGTGTTGCAACTGATCGGTTCGGTGGGAGGGCATGCCGTCGCGCGCGAGCTGGAAAGCGCCTGCATGGCGGGCGCCCCGCTCGACGCCTTGACAGCGCAATGGCAGGCACTGCGCCTTCAGGTGAGCGAGATCTGCCGGCCCGCTGGTGCGGCGGGCGGTGCGACTGCTGTTTAGAACGCGGTCCATTCGGCGGCATCGGCCGTCGCGCGCTGCGCCTTGGGGGCCGCTGCGGAGGGGGAAACTTTCGAGACGAGGGCGCTGCGCCTGTGCGTCGGCGCGCGTGCAGGCGTGTGCGCAGGCACGGTGCGGGCCGTGCCCGTCGCCTCGCGCGTCTTCGTCTTCGTTGCCGCGCCGTCGCCGAGCCGGAAGGCGCTCACGACCTCCACCAGGCTGCCGGCCTGGTCCTGCAGCGAGCTGGCCGCGGCCGCCGCCTGTTCGACCAGCGCGGCGTTCTGCTGCGTCACCTGATCCATCTGCGCGATCGCGTTGTTCACCTGCTCGATGCCTGTCGACTGCTCCTGGCTCGCCGCCGTGATCTCGCCCATGATGTCCGTCACCCGGCGGACGCTGCCGACGACGTCGTCCATGGTGCGGCCCGCTTCGCCCACCAGCTCGGTCCCCACCCGCACCTTGCCCACGGAATCGTCGATCAGGCCCTTGATCTCCTTGGCCGCGGACGCCGAGCGCTGCGCCAGGGTGCGCACCTCGGCGGCCACCACGGCGAAGCCTCGGCCCTGTTCGCCCGCACGCGCCGCCTCAACGGCCGCGTTGAGGGCCAGGATGTTGGTCTGGAAGGCGATGCCGTCGATGACGCCGATGATGTCGACGATCTTCTTGGAGGACGCGTCGATCGAGTTCATGGTTGCGACGACTTTCCCCACCACTTCGCCGCCTTGCAGGGCAACGCCCGACGCTGCGACGGCGAGCTGGTTCGCCTGACGGGCGTTGTCTGCGTTCTGCTTGACCGTCGAGGTCAGTTCCTCCATCGAGGCAGCCGTCTGCTCGAGCGCGCTGGCCTGCTCCTCGGTCCGCGAGGAAAGATCCAGGTTGCCGGCGGCGATTTCGCTGGAGGCGGTGAGCATGGTGTTGGTGCCTTCGCGCACTTCGCTGACGATGCGCACCAGGCTGGCCTGCATGGTCTTCAAGGCGCCGATGAGCGGTGTGAACTCGTCACGTGCCGGGTCGACCACCGGCACGGTCAGGTCGCCCTGGCTCACGCGTTCGGCGACCACGCGAGCGTCGCCGACGCGGCGGCGAACCAGGTTCGCGATGTGCCAGAAGAAGCCCATCAGGCCGATGACGATCGCTGCGGTCATCGCCAGCAGGGTGGACCGGGTGCGGTGCGCATCCGCCTGGATGCGGCTCAGCTCAGCCGTCAGGAGTTCGCTCTGGCGGTCCTTCTCGTCATGCAGCCACGCCAGCATTTTGTTGCGCGCCGGGATGGTCTTGTTCACCAACTGGTCGAAGGCCTCGTCCTTGCGGCCCGCCTCGATCAGCTGGATGTTGGTGGCGGCGATCGGCCAGAACTCGCTCTCGAGCCGGGTGAACTCCGCGAAGGCCTGGCGCGCCGCCGGCGTGGCGAGCTCCTTGAGAAACTGTGCGTCGTTGTCCTCGATAACCTTGCGCTTGGCGGCGATGTCCGCCAGTGTGATGCGCAGGTCTTCCGGTGTCCTGACCAGGATCGCGTGCCGGATCTGCAGCGACATGCGGGTCACGCTGAGTTCCGTCGAGGCGATGCGCTGCAGCTGGGGCACCCGCACGGCCCCGGTCGTGCCGGCGAGTTCGCTGACGCGGGACAGCTGTCCCCATGAGGTGAACGCCAGTCCGGCGAGTGCCGCGACCAGGATGAACAGGACGAGGTAAAGACGTTTGGCAATGCCAAGACTGTTGAAGAGCTTCATGGGGATACCTGTGGAAGAGAAAAGTTGAAAGGGTCGAGACTGCTGGGGATCAAACGGTGGCTTCTTCGCAAGCCTGCAGGTTCTTGAGGTCCTCGAGGTCGGCGAGACCTTCCGGATCCAGGAGTTGAAGCAGCCTGTCGGCCACCGTCCCGATGCCGATCACGTGCGAGCGCGTGTCCTGCGCCAGCGCGGGGCTCGGCCGGATGTGTTCCTGCGCGATCGCGACCACTTCGGACACGCTGTCGACCACGATCCCGACCACCCGGTCGACCAGGTTCAGCACGACGACCACCGTTCGCTGGTCGTAGACCGGCGTGCCCAGTCCGAACCGGATGCGCATGTCGATGATCGGGACGATGGTGCCCCGCAGGTTCACCACCCCCTTGAGCTGCGCCGGTGCATGGGCGATGCGTGTCACCGGGGTGTACCCGCGCAGCTCCTGCACCTTCTGGATGTCGATGCCGTAGGCCTCGTCGCCGACGGTGAACGACAGGAACTCCGCCGGTGTCACGCGCTGCATGCCATCTCCTCGTTCATGCGAAGCATCTCGCGCGACAGGCGCAGGGCCTCGGCACGTGCCTTGGGGTCGCCGCGCTGCATGAGCAGGAACTGGCGTGCGTAGGCATCGGTCAACGCGGCCCACTGATGGAAGGGCGCGCTGTCGATCGCGGGTGCTGGCAGGTTGCCTGCGCCCGGTGCCTGGCGCGGTGGTTTCGGCGGTACGGCCGGCTTGGGCAATGTGAGGCGCGCCAGCAGCTGGTACACCGTGGCGGTGGATTTGCGCGCGGCAGCCATGCGTTCGAGCGTGTGCCATGCAGAGGAAGAAAGACGGGTCGGGGTTTCCGAGGCGGGGAACGTCGACATGAGGGGCTCCGTGGTCGTCGGCGCAGTGCGAGCTTGCGTTTGCCGACGTTCTGAAAATGATAGTCTTAAAATGATAAAAATGAAATTGCGTGCGACGTAGCGGTCTTGAAAATGCCAAAAATGCACTTCTTTGGCGCTTCATCTGCATCTGCACAATGCGACGTGTGAATTCGTCCACCTCCACCCCGCACACCGACGCCGACGCGCATCGCCTCATCGCCCAGATGGATGCGCGTGCCACCCGCCACGACCCTGAACACGGCGGTGTCCGCGTCCGCTGGCGCCGCTTCGGTCCCACGCATGCCAGCCTGCCGCCCCTGGTGCTGCTGCACGGCGGCCACGGCAGCTGGCTGCACTGGGTCCGCAACATCGAGGCGTTGTCGGCAGACCGCGCGCTGTGGCTGCCCGACATGCCCGGCTTTCATGACTCCGACGTGCCGCGCGCCCTGGTCGCGGGCGATGCGCCGCTCGACCCCTTGCTCGAGGCGCTCGGCGGCACGCTCGACACCTTGATCGGTGCCGGCACGCCGATCGACCTGGGCGGCTTTTCCTTCGGCGGCCTCACCGCGGCGAAGTTCGCGGCCCGGCGCGGTGCCGTGCGCAAGCTGGCGCTGCTGGGCAGTGGTGGCCATGGCACGCTGCGCCGCATGGCCGTCGAGATGATCAACTGGCGCGCCGCGCCCGACCGCGCCGCCGAAGCCGCGGCGCTGCGCCACAACCTGGCGGCGCTGATGCTGCACGACCCGGCCGCCATCGACGCGCTCGCCTTCACCATCCACGACATCTCGTGCCACGGCACGCGCCTGCGCAGCAAGGAGATCTCGCTGGCCGGCGGGTTGCAGCAGGCGCTGGAGGCGCACGCCGGCCCCCAGTTGCTGCTGTGGGGCGAGTTCGACGTGACCGCCGATCCGCGGCCGCTGGTGGCGCAGCTGACCGGCGGGCATCCGCAGCGACGCGGCATCGTGGTCGACGGCGCGGGCCACTGGGTGCAGTACGAGCGTGCCGACGAGACCAACCGGGCGATGCGCGAGTTCCTCGCGTAGCCGCGACGTCGGGTGTCGCGTCCGACAGCGACGGCCACGAGGCATCGCCACAATCCACGGCATGACCCTCGACACCCGAACCCAGAAGCAGCGCATGCTCGCCGGCGACCTGTACGACGCCGGCGACGCCCAGATCCAGGCCGACCTCGCGGCCACGCGCGAATGGCTGGTGCGCTACAACGCGTCGCTGGGCGCCACCAGCGCCGAGCGGCATCGGCTGCTGGTCGAACGCTTCGCGGCCGTGGGGCGCGGCGCCGGCATCCGCCCGCCGTTCCATTGCGACTACGGCTTCAACATCCGCGTGGGCGAGGGCGTCTTCCTCAACTTCAACTGCGTGATCCTCGACGTCGTCGAGGTGGCGATCGGCGACAAGACACAGATCGGCCCCGGCGTGCAGATCCTCACGGCCGACCACCCCCGCACGCCCGCCGAGCGAGAATCGGGGCTGGAATTCGGCCGGCCGATCCGCATCGGGCGCAATGTCTGGATCGGCGGCGGCGCGATCCTGCTGCCCGGCGTGACCGTCGGCGACGATGCGGTGATCGGCGCCGGCAGCGTGGTCACCCGCGACGTGCCGGCCGGTGCCACCGTGGTCGGCAACCCGGCGCGCCAGCGCCCATCCCACCCAGGAGCCTCTCGATGACCGAGTCAGCCGATCCCCGCGATGCCACGCCCGTGACCCCGTTCACCCTGTCGCGCACCTTCGACGCGCCGCGCGACCAGGTGTGGCGGGCCTTCACCGAACTCGCGCAGTTGGAAAAATGGTGGGGCCCCAAGGGCTTCGCGATCCGCTCGGCGCGGCTCGATCTTCGCCCGGGCGGCATGTTCGTCTACGCGATGGAGGCCGGCGGCCAGACGATGTGGGGCCGTTTCGTCTACCGCGAGATCGACGCGCCGAGCCGCATGGTCTTCGTCAATTCCTTTTCCGACCCGCAGGGTGGCCTGACGCGCGCGCCCTTTGCCGATGCGTGGCCGATGGAGATCCTCAACACCTGGACCTTCACCCAATCGGACGGCAAGACCACCCTCGACATCCAGGGCGTGCCGTTGAACGCCAACGCGGTCGAGACGGCGGTGTTCCTGGCCGGCTTCCCGTCGATGCGGATGGGCTTCGGCGGCACGCTCGACCAGCTGGCTGCGCATCTGGCGGCGCAGGCCTGACCGGGCACGCTGTCACTGCTTCGTGAGGCCCAGCTTGCGGATGGTGTCGGCCCACTGGTCGTAGGTCGTGCGCGTCAGGTCGGCCAGCTGCTGCGGGGTCGACGATTCGGCTTCGTAGGCGCCCTGGCGGAAGAAGTCGCGCGTGGCCGGCATGGCCAGCACCTGCGCCAGCGCGGCGTTGAGCTTCGCCACCACCGGCGCTGGCATGCGTGCCGGGCCGTAGAAGCCGAGCCAGCTCGCCATGTCGACGCCGCTCACGCCTTGCTCGGACATCGTCGGCACGTCCGGCAGCATCGGGCTGCGCTTCGGCGCTGCCACCGCTAGCATGCGGACCTTGCCGGTGGCCGTGTTCTGGATCGCGTTGGGTGCCGCGTCGAAGTAGTACTGCACGCGGCCCGCGAGAAAGTCCTTCGCCGCATCGGCACCGCCCTTGTAGGGCACGTGCACCACGTCCAGCCCGGCCTGCCGCGCGAAGGCCTCGCCGTAGATGTGCGACGAGGTGCCGGTGCCGAAGGAGGCGTAGCTCATCTTCCCCGGGTTGGCCTTGATGTAGGTCACCAGCTCCTGCACGTTGCGCGCCGGCACGCTGGTGTGCACCGTCAGCACCAGCGGCCCGCGCGCACCGAGCGAGATGGGCGTGAGGTCCTTGAACGGGTCGTAGCGCACCTGTGCGAGCGTCTGCGGGTTCTGCGCCACCACGGAAGAGGGTGCGTACATGACGGTGTAGCCGTCGGGCGCCGCGCGGATCACCTCCTCGGTGGCCAGGATGAAGCTCGCGCCCGGCCGGTTCTCCACGATGACCGGCGTCTGCAGCACCTCGCCGAGCTTGTGGGCGACGAAGCGCGCCTGCGCGTCCGAGGCGCCGCCCGCCGCGAGGCCGAGCACGATGCGGATCGTACGGCCCTTCTCGGGGAAGGGCGCGGGCTCGGCTGCCAGCGCCGTGCCGCCGAGTGCGAGCCCGAGTCCCAGCCACGCGGCAACGCGCCGGCGGCCGATGGTGCAAGCGCAGGCTTTCATTGGCGGGCCAACCCGACCTGCTGCACCATCGCGCCCCAGAGTTCATAGCTCGATCGGGTGATGCTGGCGAACTCTTCGGGGGTGCTGGCGCCGGCTTCGTAGCCGCCGGTGCGGTAGAAGTCGCGCACCTGCGGCATCGCCAGCACCTGCGTGAGCGCCGCGTTGAGTTTCACCACGACGGGCGCAGGCAGGTGCGCCGGGCCGTAGAAGCCGAGCCAGCTCGGCAGGTCGAGCCCCGTCACGCCTTGCTCCGCGAAAGTAGGCACGTCGGGCAGCGCGGCAATGCGCGCGTTGGCGGCAATGGCCAGGATCTTCACCTTGCCGGTACCCGAGGTGATGACGGCGGAGGAGGCCGAGTCGAACATGTACTGCACGCGGCCGCCGATCAGGTCTTTCGCCGCGTCCGAGCCGCCCTTGTACGGGATGTGCACCGCGTCGATGCCGGCCTTCTTCACGAAGGCCTCGCCGTAGATGTGCGACGAGGTGCCGGCACCGAAGGAGGCATAGCTCACCTTGCCGGGATTCGCCTTCACGTAGGCCACGAGTTCCTTCACGTTGTTGGCCGGCACGGTGGTGCTCACCGACAGCACCAATGGTCCGCGGCCGCCCATCGAGACCGCGGTGAAGTCCTTGAACGGGTCGTACGGCACCTGGGAGAAGGTGTGCGGGTTCTGCGCCATCGTCGAAGAGGGCGCGTAGAGCAGGGTGTAGCCGTCGGGCAGCGCGCGTGCGACCTCGGTTGCGGCGAGCATGGTGCTGGCGCCGGGCTTGTTGTCGACGATGACGGAGGTGCCCAGCACCTCGCCGAGCTTCTGCGCCACGATGCGGGCCTGCGCGTCGGTGCCACCGCCCGCCGTGAACCCGACCACGATGCGGATCGGCTTGTTGCGCGCCGGGAAGTCCTGCGCCATGGCCGCTGGCGCCAGGCCCAGCAAGGTGGCGGCGCCGATGGCTGTGCCGAACGCACGGCGGCTGCCGTCGAGTGTCTTCATCGCTATGTCTCCGTTGGAATGTTTTCCTTATATTGATTTAGAAAACCATAAAAATCTACTTCATCTAGGGAATACCCCAGATGAACGGCTTAAAACACACTTTGTGTTTGACAAAATGAACATTGAAATCAAAATGCGACGCAACAGCCCATACAAGACCCTTACTCATGAAAACTGTCGTCCGCACCGACGAGCGCATCCTGTCCTCCGACATCTTCGACCGCGACAGCCGCGTCAAGCGCCCTGACCACGGCAGCTGGGCCGAGCCCGGCAAGAGCATTCCGGTCTATCACCGCTGCGGCGTGCTGGTGGTCGGCGGCGGGCCTTCGGGCACCGCGGCCGCGGCAGCCGCTGCCCGCGCGGGCGCCGACGTGGCGCTGCTCGAGCGCTACAACCACCTGGGCGGCCTGTCGACCGGCGGGCTGGTGATCTGGATCGACCGCATGACCGACTGGGAAGGCCAGCTGGTGATCCGCGGCTTCGCCGAAGAGCTGTTCGACCGCCTGCCCGCCGACGCCATCGCCGGCCCGGCGCGCGAAGACTGGGGCTCGCAGGACACGGCCAAGGCCGCGCACTGGTCGCAGCGCACGGCCGCCTACCACGGCGTGGTCACCTGGTCGCCCACCATCGACCCCGAGCGCCTCAAGCTGCTGTCGCAGGAGATCGTGCTCGAGCGCAAGGTCAAGCTCATCTACCACTCGTGGGCGGCCATTCCGATCGTGCAGGACGGCGCGGTCAAGGGCGTGGTGTTCGAGAGCAAGGAAGGCCGCATGGCGATCATGGCCGACGTGGTGGTCGACGCCACCGGCGACGGCGACCTGTTCGCGCGGGCCGGCGCGGCCTTCGTGAACGACATCGAGGAGGCCGACGTGCACCACTGCATGAACACCTCGTGGCTGTTCGGCGGCGTGGACATGAACCGCTGGATCGCATTCAAGGCCGGCCAGCCCGAGGCGTTCACTGCCTTCATGGCACGCGGACGCGAAGTCTGCGGCCTGTTCGAGCGGCCCTTCGTCTCGTGGCGCAACGACGTGGCGCTGTTCATGGGGCCGCGCCAGTCGGGCTATTCGGCGCTGGACGTGGACGACCTCACGGCGGTCGAGGTGCGCTCGCACCGTGCGATGGCCGCGCACCTGGACTACTTCAAGGCGCATGCGCCGGGCTTCGAGGATGCCTACCTGATGCTGAGCGCGCCGCAGATCGGGGTGCGCCATGCGCGGCGCCTCTCCGGCGTGGGCGCGGTGCTGCGCAGCCAGTGGCCCGATGGTGTGGCGCTGGCCGACGAAGTGGGCGTCACGCCGGCGGTGTCGCCGAAGTTCCCGAACATCTCCATTCCCTACGGCGCCCTGGTGCCGCAGCAGCTCGACGGCCTGCTGGCCTGCGGGCGCCACATCTCGTGCGACCGCAACTCGCACGGTTTCATGCGCGAGATTCCGCAGTGCTGGATCACGGGCCAGGCCGCGGGCGTGGCGGCGGCGCTGGCGTCGCGCGCCGGCATCGCCCCGCGCCGGGTCGACATCGGCGCGTTGCAGTCCGAATTGCTGGCGCAGGGGGTGTATTTGCGCGCCGGCGCCGGCCAGGGCGCCGCGTCGTCCGTCACGGCCGAAGCCGGCGCCTGAGCTCGCGCGATGAACCCGATCGACCGCCTTTCGCCAGCCTCTACATTGCAGAGTCTTGCAAAGCGTTCAAAGGGTCCCTCCATGTCCACCGACAAAAACGACAGCTCTCTTTCCGCCTTCGGCGCCGCCGAGTCGCGCGGCGAACGCTCCGACACCGTGAGCGCGCTGGAGCGCGGCATCTCGGTGCTGCGCTGCTTCAGCGAAGAGCGGCCGGTGCTGGGCCATGCCGACGTGGCGCGCATGACCGGCATTCCGCGCCCGACCGTCAACCGGCTGGTCGCGACGCTGCTCTCCATGGGCATGCTCAAGGCCGCGCAGGCGGCCGACCGCTTCATGCTCGGCCCGGGCGTGGTGTCGCTCGCGCGCGTGTTCCTCGGCAGCCTCGACGTGCGGGCTGCGGCGCGGCCCAGCATGCAGGCGATGGCGGAGGAGGTGGGCGCCTCGGTCTACCTCGCGGTGCGCGACGGCATGGAGATGGTGCTGATCGAGGCCTGCCGCCCGCGCTCGTCGATGCTGTCGGCGCGGCTCGACGTGGGCTCGCGCGCGCCGCTGCCGAACTCGGCCCTGGGCCGCGCCTACCTCTCGGCCCTGCCCGAAGCCCAGCGCAACCAGTTGATCGACTCGATGCGCCTCCTGCGCGGCCCCGAATGGGACAGCATCGCGCCGCCCATGACGCGCGCCATCGGCGAGGCGAAGCGGCTCGGCTACTGCCTGTCGATCGGCGAATTCCACCGCGAGATCAACTCGGTGTCGGTGCCGCTCATCGGCCCGGACGGCGAGGTGATGGCGCTCAACGGCGGCGGCGCCGCCTTCGTCTTTACCGAGGAGCGCCTGCGCAACGAACTCGCACCGCGCCTGCACGACATCGCGCTCACCATCGCGCGTGACATCGGCGGCCACGTGCCCACACCCTCGCCGGGCTAGAGAACCGGCCGGGGACCCTTCCCCACGAGACAGAAGAACGGAGACACAGGCCATGCACCTGAACGATGAAGAAAAGGCCATGCGGGACGGCCGCGACGGACCGGCCGTGCAGAAGGCGATGGACCTCTTGATGCGCTACGGCGAAGCCCTCGGCGCCGAGCGGCTGGTCGAGACGCGCAACGTTTGCGCCAGCATCACCTCGACCACGCCCTTCCAACGCGATTTCGCGCTCGCCAAGGGCGGCGGCATGGACGCGGTGTTCTCCGAATTCAGCCTCGACAGCCAGGAGACCGTCGAGATCCCGAAGTTCAAGGTCTTCACGAGCCACCTGCAGCTGGGCTTCGATCCCGGCCAGCCCGAGCGCATGGGCGTGAGCGAGGAGATCGTCCAGTTCTACAACAAGAGCGAGCGCCATGCGGCCGGCCTCGGTGCGCAGATCATGAACACCTGCACGCCTTACCAGGTCGGCAACATCCCGACGCGTGGGGAGCACTGCGCGTGGATGGAGTCGTCGGCGGTGGTGTACTGCAACTCGGTGCTGGGCGCGCGCACCAACACCGAGGGCCGCGAGAGCACGGGTGCGGCGATGCTCACGGGCCGCATTCCCTACTGGGGCTATCACCTCGACGAGAACCGCCGCGCCACGCATGTGGTCGAGCTCGACATCGAGGTCGAGTCGGTGCAGGACTGGGGCCTGCTCGGTTACTACATCGGCGAGCACGTGCAGGAGCGCGTGCCGGTGGTGCACAGCCGGCGCGGCATCGGCCGCGTGCCGAACCTGCCGCGGCTCAAGCACTTCGGTGCCGCGGCCTCGTCGTCGGGCGGCGTGGAGATGTACCACATCGCCGGCATCACGCCCGAGGCGCTGACGCTGGAGCAGGCGCTCGGCGGCAAGGCGCCGGTCGAGGTGCTGCGCTATGGCGAGGCCGAGCGCCGCGCGACCTACGAGAAGATCAACGTCACGGGCAAGGACAGCGAAGTCCAGTACGTGATGCTGGGCTGCCCGCACTACACCATCGAGCAGATCTGGGAGACCGCGCAGCTCATCGAGGGCCGCAAGGTGCACCCCGATTGCGAGCTGTGGATCTTCACGCCGCGCGCCATCAAGTCGCTGGCCGACCGCAACGGCTACACCAGGATCATCGAGGACGCGGGCGGCATCCTCATGACCGACAGCTGCTCGGCCATGAGCCGCGCCGTGCCCAAGGGCACGAAGACGGTGGCGCTCGATTCGGCCAAGCAGGCGCACTACCTGCCCGCCATCCTCGGCGTGCAGGCCTGGTTCGGCAGCACGGCGGAGTGCGTCGATGCAGCCTGCACCGGACGGTGGAACGGGGGCTACGCATGAGCGCCGTCATCACGCCACAGACCATCGTCATCCGCGGCCGCAAGGTGGTCGGTGGCGTTGCGGAAGGCGAGGCGCTCGTCACGCGCGACCGCATCTCGGGCTGGGGCGGCATCGACCCGCGCACCGGCACCGTCATCGAGACGCGGCACGACCTGCGCGGCCAGAGCTTCGCGGGCAAGGTGCTGGTGTTTCCGGGGGCCAAGGGCTCCTCGGGATGGTCGGCGATGTTCCACATGACGCGGCTCATGAACGTGGCGCCCGCGGCATTCCTGTTCAACGAGATGACGACCAAGATGGCGCTCGGCGCCGTGGTCACGCATTCGCCCTCGATGACCGACTTCGAGCGCGATCCGCTCGAATGCATCGCGACCGGCGACTGGGTGCGCGTGGACGCCGACCGCGGCGTGATCGAGATCACCAAGAAGAACAACAGAACCGGAGACCACCCGTGACCCCTATGCCCCGCCCCCTGCGCAGCAACTTCCCGCGCGGCTCCTACCTCTGGTCGGTGCGCAATGCGCACTGGCGCGCGCTCGGCATCCCAGAGGAGGATTGCGAGAAGCCCAAGATCGCCATCGTCAACAGCTCCTCGGAGCTGGCCGCCTGCTTCAGCCACCTCGACCGCGTGGCAGCAGAAATCAAGACCGCGATCCGCGCAGCCGGCGGCGTACCGTTCGAAATCCGCACGGCGGCGCCCAGCGACTTCATCACCGGCGCCGGCGCGCGCGGCGCCTACATGCTGGGCGCGCGCGACCTCGTGACCAACGACATCGAAGTGGCCGTCGAAGGCGCGCAGCTCGACGGCATGGTGTGCCTCACCTCCTGCGACAAGACGGTGCCGGGCCAGCTCATGGCGGCGGCGCGGCTCAACATCCCGACGCTGCTGGTGCCCTGCGGCTACCAGCCCAGCGGCGAGTACCGCGGCAGGCACATGGACATCGAGGAGGTGTTCATTGGCGCGATGCATGCCGTGACCGGCAGCCTGCCGGTGGAAGAACTCGTGGGCATGAGCCGCGAGGCGATCCGCGGGCCAGGCGTGTGCTCGGGCCTGGGCACGGCCAACTCGATGCACATCGTCTGCGAGGCGCTCGGCATGGCCTTGCCCGGCAGCTCGCCGGTGGCCGCGCTGAGCCCGAAGATGATGGACGACGTGCGCGCCGCGGGAACGCGCATCGTGCAGATGGTGCTGGACGACCTGAAGCCGCGCGACATCCTCTCGCCCGGCGCCTTCGCCAACGCGGTGCGCGCGGTATTGGCCGTCGGCGGCTCGCTCAACACGGCCAAGCACCTGCAGGCGATATCGACCGAAGGCGAGTGCGGCGTCGATGTCTATGGCCTGTTCGAAAGCCTCGGCCCCACGACGCCGGTGCTGGCCGGCGTGCGGCCCATCGGCGAGCATTCGATCGAGGCCTTCGAAGCGGCGGGCGGTTGCCGCGCACTGATGAAGCAGCTCGCGCCCCTGCTCGACACGAGCGCGCTCACGGTCACCGGTGGAACGGTCGCCGGCAACCTGCGCCATGCCGAAGTGATGGACGCCGAGGTGATCCGCCCTATCGACCGCCCGGTCGCACCGCTGCCGGCCATCGTGCTGCTGCGGGGCAACCTCGCGCCCGAGTCGGGCCTCATCAAGACCGGCATCGCCGAGCGCAAGGTGCGCCGTTTTACCGGCCCGGCCGTGTGCTTCTGGACCTCGGACGCCGCCATCGCGGCGCTGAAGAACGGCGAGATCGTGCCCGGCCAGGTGGTCGTGATGCGCGGCGCCGGCGCCTGTGGCGGTCCGGCCATGGGGGGCGGCGCCTCACGCGTGGTCTTCGCGGTCGATGGCGCGGGGCTCGGGGACCAGGTCGCGCTGCTGACCGACGGGCATCTCTCGGGCCTGGTCTGCAAGGGGCTCGTGGTGGCCGAGGTGTCGCCCGAGGCCGCGCTCGGCGGGCCGCTCGGCCTGGTGCGCGATGGCGACGTGATCACCATCGACCTCGATGCCCGCCGCCTCGACATCGCGCTGAGCGACGCCGAACTCCAGGCGCGCCGCGCCGACTGGCAGGCACCGCCGCCGGCCTTCGACACCGGCTGGCTGCAGCAGTACCGGCGCAACGTGAGCCCGCTGTCGAAAGGCGCCGTGCTCGTGCGCACCGAACGACCCGAGCCTTCGGGCTAATACCTTTTCACCCGGCCTTCGCCGACCGGTGCGGACCTCCGTTCGCACCCGGTGGCGCAGCCCTGCGCGCGTTCCGAGTTTTTCAACCAAGAGAAGAAGCAGGAGACAAGAAATCATGAAGAAGATCTTGATGTGGTCAGCGTTGGGGCTTGCAAGCAGCGGCGCGGCGCATGCGCAATCCAGCGTCACCGTGTTTGGCGTGATGGACCTGGGTATCCAGTCCACCAACGGCGTCGGCGGTGGGTCGGTCAAGGCGCTGTCCAACGGCGGGCTTTCGACCAGCCGCCTCGGCTTCCGCGGCACCGAAGACCTGGGCGGCGGCCTGCAGGCGGGCTTCTGGCTCGAAGGCAGCCTGAACCCCGACACCGGCACCGGCCGCGCGAGCAACACCAACAACCAGACCAGCGGCGCGGGCGTCGCCGGCCCCCTGACCTTCGACCGCATGTCCTACGTCAGCCTGTCGCACGCGACGCTGGGCGAAGTCCGGCTGGGTCGTGACTTCATCCCCACGCACTACAACAGCATCTACTTCGATCCCTTCAACGCCAACGGCGTCGCCCGTGCGGGCAACCTGACCTTCGCCGGCCCCGGCACCGGGCCGCTGCCCACCGCGATCACGGGCAGCAACACGGTGAGCTACTGGCTACCGCCCCAGCTTGGCGGGTTCTACGGCATGGCCATGGTCGGCAGCGGCGAAAACCTCTCCACCGCCGCGAACCGTGACGACGGCAACTTCGCCGGTGCGCGGGTCGGCTTCGCGGCCGGTGCCTTCGACCTTGCGGCGGCCTATACCCGGACCCACTACGACACCACGAGCACCATCGGCAACTACGCGCACGCCAACATCGGCGGTTCGTGGGACGCGGGCTTCGCGCGGTTCTTCGCGCTCTACAACAAGGTGACCGTGCGCCTGGCCGCAGGCACGGTGCGCAAGAACACCGCCGAGATCGGTGCGCACATCCCGGCCTTCGAGGTCGGCCGCATCCGCGTGAGCTATGCCTACCTGGACGACCGCAGCGACGAGAACCTGCGCAACGCCAACGGCGTGCCGCGCGACCGCGACGACGCGCGGCAACTGGGCATCGGCTACGTGCACATCCTCTCGAAGCGCACCGCGCTCTACGGCACCTATGCGCGGCTCATGAACAGCGGGCAGGCGCGGTACGTGGTGAGCGGCGGCGTGGCGCCGGCGGGCGGGGCGCGCTCGTCGGGGTGGGAGTTCGGTGTGCGGCATCTCTTCTGAACCAGGAGCCTTTCATGCGACGCAGAAACCTGTCCCTGGCCGCTTTGGCGGCCGCGGTGTTGCCCGGCGCGGCGGCATGGAGCGCCGACGCGTACCCGCAGAAGCCCTTGCGGCTGATCGTCGGCTTTGCGTCCGGCGGCGGCGCCGACGCGCTCACCCGGATCATTGCGGAGGGCCTGTCCAAGCAACTCGGCCAGCAGGTGATCGTGGAGAACCGCCCGGGCGCCGACGGCGTGCTCGCGGCGCAGGCCACGTCATCGGCCAAGCCCGACGGCTACACGCTGCTGATGGGTACCAACACCGCGATGGTGGCGGCACCCACGCTGCGGCCGACGCCGCCCTACGACCCGTTCAAGGCCTTCACGCCGATCAGCTCGGCCGGGCAGTTCTCGATGTTCCTGGTGGTGCCGTCGAGCCTGCCTGCGAAGAGCGTGAGCGAGCTGCTGGCCATGGTGGCGGCCAAGCCCGGCGCCTACAACTCGGCGTCGAGCAACAGCGCCTCGGAGCTCGCGATGCTGCAACTGCTGGGCGAGCGCAAGGTGGTCAATGCCCGCTACAAGGGTGACATGCAGGCCATGACCGACCTGCTGGGCGGCCAGATCCACATGATGTTCACCACCGGCACGCTGGCACCGGGCTTCGTGAAGGAGGGGCGCATCCGCGCGCTCGTCACCTTGCTGCCGCAGCGCAGCGGCCTGTTGCCCGAGGTGCCGACGGGCGGCGAGCTGGGGCTGGGCAAGCTCACGATCACGCCGTGGGCCGGCTTCTTCGGGCCACCGGGGTTGCCGCCGGAGATCACCGAGAAGCTTTCGCTGGAGCTGCAGAACACGCTCAAGCGGCCCGAGGTGCATGCGCAGCTGGTGCAGCAGGGCTTCGAGGGCTACGGCATGAGCCCTGCGAAGTTCGGCGAGTTCTTCCGCACGCAGTACGACGCCTTCGGCGCGACCGTGCGGGCGCACAACGTCAAGTTCGAATAGCGGGGCGTCGCAGCGCCCGAACGCCGCAGCGTTGTCCGCCCTGTGGCTGCCGCCTCGTTCAGGCGGAGGCTTACCAGCGATAGCCCAGGGTGGCAGTGACCGTGCGGTCCTGGCCGTAGAACTGTGCCCGGTTTGCGGTCGTCACCTCGTCGGTGAGATTGGCGACATTGATCGAGAAGCGCACGGGCCCGGCGTCGTAGCGCACGGCCGCGTCGATCAACGTATACCCCGCGTTCCAGTAGCGGTTGTACGTGTCGGCCACCGTGGGGCCAACGCGGCGCACACCAGCGCCGACGCTCCAGCCGCGAGCTGCCTCACTGCGAAAGGCGTAGTTCAACCAGAGCTTGGCCGTTTGCCGAGCGGTCTGGAACGGTCGCTTGCCGAGCTCCGCGGCATCGTTGCTGCGCGTGATCTCCGCGTCGAGATAGGTGTAGCTGGCGATCAGATCGAGGCCGGCGCTCAAGCGCGACTTGCCTTCCAGCTCGAGACCGCGTGCCCTGACCTCGCCCGTCTGCGCGCGCAGCAGCGGGTTGGTGGGATCCAGGGTGGTGACATTCTGGCGACGCAGGTCGAACACCGCCGCGGTGAGCAGATGGCCAGCGCCCGCGGGCTCGAACTTCACGCCCAGTTCGAACTGCTCGCTGGTCTCGGGTTGCGGGGTCCCCCGGTAGTTGCTGCCGACGACCGGAACGAAGGAGGTCGCGTAACTGGCGTAGGGTGAGATCCCGTGGTCGAAGCGGTACATGGCGCCCACGCTGCCGGTTGTCTTGCCGTCCTCGGCAGAGGCTTCGGTCGCGCCGGACCGCCGCACGGTATCGGCCCGGTCATGACGCACCCCGGCGGTCAGGATCCACCGGTTCCAGCGCATCTGGTCCTGGGCATAGAGGCCAAGTTGACGCAGTTGCGCGGTACTCGGGGCGGTCACCGGTGCGATGAAGGCGCGACCGTAGACCGGATTGAAGATGTCCAGAACCGGCGCATTGCCAAAGCCGATGTCCTCGCTGCCGGAGAAGCGCTGGTAGTCCAGGCCCAGCAGGAGCGTGTGGCGCAGTGGCCCGGTCGCGGTTTCCTTCTGCACGCTGGTGTCTACCGTGGTGACATCGCTCTTGCTGCGGGAGATGAGCGATGCCCGGTTGGCGCTGCGCTGGTCGCCGCGAATCGCCGTGGCATACACGTGCTGATAGTCCAGCTCGAAACTGGCTCGGCGCAGCTGCTGGCGCAAGGTCAGCGTCTCGTCGAAGCGATGCTCCAGCAGATAGCCCAGCGAGTGCATGTCCCGGTCGTAGCGGTCGAACGCGGGCTCGCCGGCGAAGGTGCGCACGGGAATCCGCCCCTCTGCATAGGTGCCCAGAAGCGACTGGTTCGGCCACCAGCTCTTGGGCGTCATGCGGTCGCGCGTGACGTCGGCCAGGATCGTGAGCGACGTCTGCGCCGATGGCTTCCAGGTCAGCGCCGGGGCGATGTACAGCCGGTCGTCCTGCGAGTGGGCCGTCTGTGTGCGGCTGTCCCGGCCCATGCCATTCAACCGGAACAGCAGCGTACCGTCGGCATCGAGCGTCCGTCCCAGATCGAAGCCGGCCTGATATCGGCCATGATTGCCCGCGCTCAGGCTGACTTCGCTGACCGCATCGCTCGTCGGGCGCTTGGAGACCTGGTTGACGATGCCCCCCGGGCCGCCCTGCCCGTAGAGGACGGCGGAGGGGCCCTTGAGCACTTCCACGCGCTCGACACCCTGGGGTTCGGTGAGCCAGTCACCGTAGGTCCCGGTCTTGAAGACCCTCAGGCCATCGCGATAGAGGGTCGCGTCGAAGCCGCGGATGTTCAGGCTCGCGTAACGCAGGTCATAGCCGGTCACCTCGGTCAGCACGCCAGCCGTGTAGCGCAGTGCCTGCTCCACCGTCTGGACACCCTGTGCCTCCATCTGGTCGCGCGTGACGACCGAGATGGACTGCGCAATCTCCGTGATGGGGGTGTCCGTCTTGGTGGCCGTGGCGGAGCGACGCGCGATGAAACCCTCCACCCGGCTGCTGGCCGTCTCCGCCGGGGCGCTGGCCGTGACCGTGACGGCGGGCAGCGTGCCGGCACGCCCCTCAGCCGCCGGCAAGACGGTCACCGTCGACGCGGAGCGAACGTAGACGAGGCCCGTGTTCTCCAGTGTGCGATCCATCGCCTGCTGCAGATCGAAGGAGCCATTCAAGGCCGGGGCCAGTCTGCCCTCGAGCAGGGCGGCCTCACCCCCGATCGAGACGCCGAACTGGCGCGAGAGCACGCCCAGGCGGATGGGAAGCGGCTGCGCGGGAAGGGTCAGTGGCGTTGGTGCTGCTGCAAGGGACGAGGCACTCTGCGCATGGGCCTGGCCGCCGGTGAGGCCAAAGACATTGGCACAAATCGCCGCGGCGGCTGCCAGCGGCTTCGCGCGGGCGATCCAGGTGACGGGATGATGGGTGACGGCATGCGGGAGAGGGCGTCGGGGTCGCGCGGCGGGCTTGCTCATGTTCGAAGGTCCTTGGGGTTGGTTCGAACAGAAGACAAGGTCGAGGGCCGATACCCCCCAAAAAAGACCCGCCTGACGTACTTTGGGGCGCGTTCAGCGGCGAACCTGGATTTCGGTCGGACCGTCTGCAGGACGACGGACCTGGATGGGCACCATCAATGGCAATGCATCGAGGAAACCCTGCAGATCGCGCAGGGCAAAACGGCCGGAGATACGCAGCCGCTCAAGGCGTGCGTCCGGGTCGAGTCGAATCGGCTGCCCGAGGTAGTCGTTCCAGCGCGCCACCACCTCGGGAAGCGGCGTGTTGCGAAAGACGAGCCAGCCCTGCCGCCAGGCGGCCACATCGGCTACATCGATCGCCCAGGGTGACCCCAGGCCGGTTGCATCCGTCTCGACCGCCTCTCCGGGTCCCAGCGTGAGCGAGACGGCCGCAGCTGGCGCGTTCGTCGCACGCACGAGGACGCGTCCTTCGGCAACGGCCACGCGCATGCGGCCCTCCCGCGCCGACACCGTGAAGGCGGTACCCACGACCTGCACGCTTCCCCAGGCGCAAGTCACGATGAAAGGTCGCTCTGCATCGTGCGTCACGCCAAAACGCGCCTCCCCCTCGAGGAGATGCACCGTCCGCCGATCGCGGAAGAATCGCACCTGCACAGCAGTGAGCGAGTCGAGGTCCAGTCGGGTGCCGTCGTCCAGCGTGCGGGTCAGCGTGCGGCCGCGCGGGGTGTGCAGCGCGAGAACTTCCAGCGGCTGCCCCCAGTAGAACCGGGCGCCTGCGACCGCCGCTGCAGCGAAGCCCACGACCCCGAGCAGGCCCATGGCCCGGCGTCGAGACGCAGGCCGGTCCTCGGCCCGTGGGGGCATGGGCAGCAGCGCACGCGCTTCGCTTTGCCCAGTCAACTGCCAGATGCGCCATGCGGTGGCGGCCGCCTCTTCGTTCTTGGGGCTTTGCTGACGCCATGCCAGGAGTGCCGCCTCGGCTGTCTGTGAAAGCTGTGGATCCGCGCGTTCCATGCGTCCCAGCAAGGTGAGGGCGTGCGCCACCAATCGGCGGGGTGCCCGCCTTTCCTCGGCGCCAAGCAGCCCATCGTTATGTTGAGGGTGGGTCATCGCGGTGTTGGAGGTCCCGGTCAGTGCCCCGAAGGCCGGCCGTAGCCGGCGCAGTCGAGCAAGGCGCGCGTCATGTGATGTTCCACTGCCTTGAGGCTCAGGTCCAGGTGGGCACATGTCTGGGCATAGCTCAACCCATGAATGCGCACCAGCACGAAGACTTCACGCCGCTTGCGTGGCATGCCCGAAAGCAGGCGCAAGAGATGCGCCAGCTGCTGCCGCGCAATGACTTCGCGCTCCACGGAAGGGACGCTGTCGTCCCGGACCACTGCCAGCGTCTCGAGCATGCGCAGCTCGGCGGCCCGTCGAACGATCTGGTTGGTCCATATGTTGCGCGCAGCTTGGAAGAGAAGCGCCCGCGGCTCGCGGATGGTGCCGCCGCCATGCTGAAGCGCGAACACGCGCATGTAGGCCTCCTGAACCACATCGGCGGCAGCGTCGCCGTTCCCGGCCTTGCGGATGAAGTACCGCAGCAGTTCTCGGTAATGACGCTCTGGCACAAGGGGTCAGGAGTTTTGAAGGTCTCGGAGGAGCAGCACCGGGGCGCTTGCCGACCCGCGCACGCC
Source organism: Variovorax sp. J2L1-78 (assembly GCF_030317205.1). Classification (NCBI taxonomy): domain Bacteria; kingdom Pseudomonadati; phylum Pseudomonadota; class Betaproteobacteria; order Burkholderiales; family Comamonadaceae; genus Variovorax; species Variovorax arabinosiphilus. Next base: position 539,372 of record NZ_JASZYB010000001.1, read on the forward strand.
ATGCAACGCACCTGAAGTGTAGATGAGAATGAGAGTTGTTTGATCGTGCTCGGTCGGATGATCGCCTTGATTTTTCGACGTCGCCTGCCGAGCCCGGCGCGACGGTCACCACGGCGTTGCCGCCCCGTGGATGCCGCCTCGTTCAGCGCAGCTCGAACAGCGCCGCCGCGTTGCCCCAGGCCACGCGCTGCGCCACGTCGGGCGGCAGGTCGGCCAGCCAGGTGCGGTAGCCGCGCATGATCTCGTCGTAGGCGCTCCAGCGCTGGTTGACCCAGGTGTCGGAGCCGATCACGAAGCGCCCCGGGTACTTCAGGATGAGCGCCCGCCATTCGGGGCACAGGGTGCCGTCGCCGCAGGTCAGCCCCGGCCGGTACGAGAGCTCGCCGATCAACAACGGATAGCGCTCGAGCAGCGCCTGCACCCGCTCGATCGGCGCACCGCCGATGCCCGTGTGCGCCCAGATCAGGCGCAGGCGCTGTCCTTTCGACGGGGCGTTGGCCATCAGCAGGTCGATCGCCACGTCGTCGACATGTGCCAGGACCGCGAGCTGCTGCTGCTCGGCCAGCACGATCAGCCTCTTGGCGACCGGGCCGTTGGCGTTGGCGCTGTCGTACAGGTGGAATTCCCCGAGGCCGCGGTACGGGCCGCTCGGCGTGCCGCGCGCCAGCTCGGTCTGCACCATGTCGTAGATGGTCTCGTCGCGGAACCAGTTGCCGTAGTCGTCGCGGTTGCGGTAGAGCCGCACGAAGGGCACCACGCGCACGCCGGCGGCGCGGGTCTCGCGCGACGCCGCCAGCGTCTGCGTGCCGGCGTTCGGCCGCGAGTTGGCGATGATCGCGCGCACGTCGTTGCGCTGGAAGCGCGCCAGCGCCTCGACCGGCGGATAAGGCCCGGTGTTGCCGTCCCAGGCCTCCTGGTTGTAGTGCAGGTGCGTGTCGAACAGCGGGCCCTGGTAGGCGGCCGGCGTGTTCGCTCGTGGCTGCGCATGAGCGGCCGGAAGGACCGCAGAGAAGGTGGCGAGGAGCAGGGCGGCGATCGGCGCGGAGACGGTCATGCGGTCCTCGGGAGAGATGGAAGCCGCCGATTATCCCGGCGTGGGCGCCCTACAGCAGCAGAAAGGCGAGCGCCGCGACGGCCGTCGGGCCCGCCGCGCCGAGCAGCAGGCCGCCGGCGCCGATCGTCTCGTCCGTGAAGCCGCGCTTGAGCAGCGCGACGCCGGCCGGGTTGGGCGCGTTGGCGATCACCGTCAGCCCGCCACCGGCCACTGCGCCCGCCCCAGCATGTACTTCGAGGTGTCGGAGATGCCGTCGATCAGCGAGCCGAGGTAGGTCAGCGCGGCGTTGTCGGTGATGGCCGTGAGGCCGAGCGCGCCGGCGAACAGCGCCAGCGGCGCCAGGCCCGAGACGATGGGTTGCAGCCACCACTGCTGCATGCCGCCGAGCACCACCAGGCCGGCCAGGAAGAAGCCGACCAGCAGCGCCTCCTTGAGGATCAGCGGGCTCTGGTGCCGTTCGTAGGCCTGCGTGAAGCCCATGAACATCAGGAAGAGGCCGAGGAACACCACCGGGTGGTGGGCGAACAGCACCACGCCGGCCAGCAGGCCCAGGTGCACCGCCACCACCGACAGCGGTACGCGCGCTTCGGCGGGCATGCCTGCGTCGGGACGCGGGGCAGGGCGCAGGTGGCGGCGCAGCACGAAGGTGGCGGCCGTCGCGTTCACCAGCACCGCGATCGCCGCCTTCCAGCCGAAGTTGGCGAACATGAAGGCGCTGTCCCATTGCCAGGTGGTCGCGACCATCAGCACCGGCGGCGCGGCGTACGAGGTGAGCGTGCCGCCGATCGAGACGTTGACGAACAGCACGCCCAGCGCCAGGTACTTGACGCCCTCGGGCATGTCGCGACGGAAGACTTGCGGCGCCAGCATCAGCGCGGCGATGGTCATGGCGGCCGGTTCGGTGATGAGCGACCCCAGCAGCGGCACCGCGGCCAGCCCGAGCCAGGCGGTGGCGAGCGGCGTGGACACCGGCAACGCGCGGGCGGTGGTGTCGACCAGCGCCATCACGGTGCGCAGCACCGGCCGCGAGGCGGCGATCACCATGACCACGAAGACGAAGAGCGGCTCGGTGTAGTTGCGCGACTCGGCGTAGTCCAGCGCGGGCGTGCCGCCCACGACAAGGGCCATGGCCAGCACCAGCACGATGGCCCAGAAGCCGAAGACGACCTCGACTTCACCGAGCAGGTGGAACAGACCGGCATGGCGCGGGTAGCGATGGGACAGGCGCTCGAACTGCTTGGCCGCGAAGGTGTGCAGCAGGGCGACGGCGAAAAGGGCGGCGGCGATCCACTGGATCGGGGTGTCGGACATGCGTTTCCTGGGCGTGAAGGGATCGCGTGGCGGCCCGACCGACGCACAACCTGCCGCGCTGGAAGCGCGCGACACCCGGAGCACAGTCTAAAGGATGGACCGGCGCACCCGGCGCCTCGCAGATCGCCCCCGTGCGCGTCAGACGGCGCCGTGCGCCTCCACATACATCGCATAGAGCGAATGGCTGCTCGCCATGTAGAGCCGGTTGCGCTTCGGTCCGCCGAACTCCAGGTTGGCGCAGCGTTCGGGCAGGCGGATGAAGCCGATCGGCTTGCCCTGGGGGTTGAAGATCTTCACGCCGTCCAGCTCGTCGGACCGCGCGTTCGGCAAGTAGGCCTTCATGCCGCCGCCGATGTCGGTCGGCTCTGCGGCCAGCGCACCGGTGTGGCCCCAGCCGCACCACAGGTTGCCATCGCGGTCGACGCGGAAGCCGTCGAACGCGCCGGGGCCGCCGGCGTCGATCAGCTTGGTCTTGTTCGACACGCTGGCGCCATCGGCCGCCACGTCGTAGCTCCAGATGCTGCGGTTGGGCGTGCCCTTCCACTCGACGACGTAGAGCTTGCGCTCGTCCGGCGAGAAGGCCAGGCCGTTCGGGTTCACGAGGTCGGTGATCACGGCCGCGAGCGTGCCGTCCTTCGCGATACGGTAGACGTTGGTCGTCGCCTGCTCGGGCGTGGCGCGCGAGCCTTCCCATTCGCCGTTGATGCCGAAGGTCGGGTCGGTGAACCAGATGCTGTCGTCGGAGCGCACCACGATGTCGTTCGGTGCATTCAGGCGCTTGCCTTCGAAGCTGTCGGCCAGCACGGTCATGCGGCCGTCCTTCTCGGTGCGCACGATGCGCCGCGTCACCGAATGTTCGCAGCTGACGAGGCGGCCCTGCCGGTCACGCGTGTTGCCGTTGGCGTAGTTGACGTTGGTCTTGTGCACGCCGAAAGTGCCGGTCTTCTCGTCGTACTTCATCAGCCGGTTGTTCGGGATGTCGCTCAGCAGCAGGTAGCCCTGCTCGGGGAAGTACACCGGACCCTCGGCCCACCGCATGCCGCTGCCGAGCTGCTCCAGCGTGCTGCTGTAGATGCGGTACTTGGCGAAGCTCGGGTCGAGGATCATCACCGCCGGGTCGGGGTAGCGCTGGCTCGGCCGGAAGTCGAAGGCCTGTGCGCCGGCCAGGCCGCTGAGGGCGGCAGCGCCTGCGCCGGCCGCCGTCTTGAGAAACTGTCGACGCGGATTGCCGATGGTGTTGTGCATGGTGTGTCTCCTTTTAGGGTTGTCGGTTCGGGTCAGTAGGCCGCGCTCACGAGCGGCCGGCCCGCGAAGAAGGCCGCGAGGTTGTCCTCGACCCGCTGCGCCATGGCCGCACGTGTCTCGTGTGTGTTGCTGGCCAGGTGCGGCAGCAGCACGACGTTGTCGAGCGCGAACAGCGCCTCGGGAACGTTCGGCTCGTCCTCGAACACGTCGAGGCCGGCACCGGCGATGCGGCCGTCCTTCAGCGCGTCGACCAGGGCCTGTTCGTCGACCACCGTGCCGCGCGAGATGTTGACGAGGTAACCCCTTGGCCCGAGCGCATCGAGGATCTCGCGCGACACCAGGCCGCGCGTCTCGGCGCCGCCCGCGCTCGCGACGACGAGGAAGTCGGCCCATTCGGCGAGCGCCTTCAGCGAATCCGCATAGACATGGTCGACATCGGCGAGCGGCTTGCGGTTGTGATAGCGCACGTCCATGTCGAAGCCCGATGCACGGCGCGCGATGACGCGCCCGATGCGGCCCATGCCGAGGATGCCGAGCTTCTTGCCCGACACCTTCGTCGCGAGCGGGAACTGGCCTTGGAGCCAGTCGCCGCGCCGCACGAAGCGATCCGCCGCGCTGAAGCGGCGTGCCACGTCCATCACCAGTGCGAAGGCGGTGTCGGCCACGCAGTCGTTGAGCACGTCGGGCGTGTAGCCGACGGCGATGCCGCGGGCGCGCGCGGCCCCCAGGTCGATCGCGTCGAGGCCGACGCCGAAGCTCGAGATGACCTTCAGGTTCGGCAGGGCGGCGATCAGCGCGGCGTCGGCGCCGAAGCGGGCCGAGGTCGCGACCCCGACGAAATCGCGGCCATGCGCCGCGAGGAAGGCCTTCGGGTCGGGCTCCTTGTGCAGCAGATGGATGTCGTAGGTGGTGGCGAGTCGGGCTTCGAGGGCGGGCAGCAGCGGGCCGATCTGGAGGAGGCGTTGGGGCATGAAGAACGTTCGAATCAGAGAGAAAGAGGGAACAGCGAGCGGGTCACTCGGCCTGGATGCCGGCGTCCCTGGCGACCTTCGACCACTTCACCATCTCGGTGCCGATGAAGTCGCCGAACTGCTGCGGCGTGCCGTTGCCGGGCTCGATGCCGTTGTCCTGCAGCGTCTTGCGCACGTCGGGCATCGCGAGGATCTTGTTGACCTCGGCGTTGAGCTTGGCGACCGTGGCCTTGGGCGTGCCCGCAGGCGCGAGCAGGCCGCCCCAGGTGCTGGTCTCGTAACCGGCCACGCCGGCTTCCTGCATGGTGGGCACATCGGGCAGCACCGAGGAGCGCTTGGTCGTCGTCACGGCCAGCGCGCGCAGGCGGTCGGCCTTGATCTGCACGTTGGCGGCGGCCACGGTGTCGAACATGAGCGAGGTGCGCCCGCTGATCAGGTCGGGGTGCGCCAGCGTGCTGCCCTTGTACGGGATGTGCGTCATGTCGAGGCCGGCCATCGACTTGAAGAGCTCGCCCGAGAAATGCGGCGCGCCGCCGTTGCCGCTGGACGCGAAGCTCAGCTTGCCCGGGTTGGCCTTGCCGTAGGCGATGAGCTCCTTCACCGACTTCACCGGCAGCGTGGGCGAGACGATCAGCACCAGCGGCACCACGTGCGTCAGCGCGACCGACTCGAAGCTCTTGACCGTGTCGAAGGGCAGCTTCTTCACCATGCTCGGGTTGATCGCGTGGCTGCTGGCGACCAGCACCAGCATGTGGCCGTCGGGCGGGCTCTTGGCGACCAGGTCGGTGCCGATGATGCCGGTGGCGCCGGCGCGGTTGTCGATGACCACCGGCTGGCCCCAGGCCTCGGTGAGCTTCTGGCCGATGAGCCGCGCCGCCAGGTCGATCGCGCCGCCGGGCGAGGCCGGCACGACGATGGTGATCTGCTTGCTCGGGTAGGTCTGCGCCTGTGCCTGCGCGGGCAGCACGGCGGCCACCGCCAGTGCGCATGCCAGCTGAAGTGCTCGAAGTGGAGACGCCATGGTCAAACTCCCTTTTCCTTGCGCCAGCCATCGAAGGCGGCGCGGGTTTCCGCGTTGGGGGGGTAGGTGCCGGCCAGCCGTGCGCCGCCTTCGATGCGCTCGAGGATGAAGGCCTCCATCTTTTCCTGCTCGACCGCATCGCGTGCCACCTCGTCGGCCAAGTGCTGCGGGATCACGACCACGCCTTCGTCGTCGCCCACCATCACGTCGCCCGGGTACACCGGCACGCCGCCGCAGCCGATCGGCACGTTGAGGTCGATGGTGTGGTGGTGGATGAGGTTGAGTGGCGCGCTGCCGCCGGCGCAGTACACCGGGAAGTCCATCTGCGAGATCGGGCCGCTGTCGCGCACCGGGCCGTCGGACACCAGGCCCGCGGCACCGCGTACCTTGAGCCGCGTCGTGAGGATCTGGCCGCCGGAGGCCACGCGCGTTTCGCCGCGGCAGTCGATGACCAGCACGTGGCCAGGCGGCACGCTCTCGATGCCCTTGCGCTGCGGATGGTTCGGGTCGTCGAAGGCGCTGATCTGGTCGATGTCCTCGCGCGCCGGGATGTTGCGCATGGTGAAGGCTGGCCCGACCAGGTTGCCGTTGCTGGGCGTCGTTAGCCGTCGCACCTGCTGCAGGTAGACGTTGCGGAAGCCCCGCTTGAAGAGTTGCGTGCAGAGCGTGGCGACGCTCACGTGGCGCAGGCGTTCGCGGGTGTCGTCGGAGAGGGGGGTGGTGTCGGTCATGGATCGATGGGGAGGATGAAAACTCAGTTGGCCGTGGCGCCGGACTTGCGGACGAGCTCGCCCCAGCGCGGGATCTCTTTCTGCATCAGCGCAGCGAGGTCGGCCGGCGAGCCCGCCACCACCTCCATGCCGAGCTGGTTGGTGAGCTTGTCCTTCACCTCGGGTGCCAGAAGGATCTTGTGGATCTCCGACGCGAGCCGCTGTGCGATGGGCGCGGGCAAGCCCTTGGGCGCATACACGGCCTGCCACGACGCCATCTCGAAGCCCTTCACCCCGGCCTCCTGCATCGTCGGCAGCTCGGGCGCCAGTGCCATGCGCTTGGCGGTGGTCACGGCCAGCAGCTTGAGCTTGCCGGCCTGAACCAGGGGCAGGGCCGCCGTGATCTGGTCGAACATGAAGGTGACCTGCCCTGACGACACGTCGAGCATCGCGGGCGGTGTGCCCTTGTACGGGATGTGCGTGAGCTTCACGCCGATCATGTCGGCCAGCATCTCGCCCGCGAGGTGCGTCGAGGTGCCGGCACCGGACGACGCAAAGGTGCGCCGCGCCGGGTCCTTCTTCAGCAGCGCGATCAGGTCGGCCACCGAGTTGACGCCGAGCGCGGGGTCGACGATCAGCACGTTGGGCAGGAAGGCCACGAGCGAGATCGGGTCGAAGTCCTTCACCGGGTCGTAGGGCAGGTTCTTGTAGAGGCTCGCGTTGATGGCATGCGTGCTGATGGTCCCGCCGAAGAGCGTGTAGCCGTCGGGCTTGGCCTTGGCGACATAGCCCGCGCCGACCGCACCGGCTGCGCCAGGCCGGTTGTCGACGATGACCGGCTGGCCGAGCGCGTCGCCCAGCTTCTGCGCGATGAGTCGGCCGATCACGTCGGTCGAGCCGCCGGGCGTGAAGGGCACGACGTAGGTGATCGGCTTGCTCGGCCATTTGTCCTGTGCGAGCGCACTGCGCGCACCGAGAAGGGCACCGGGCGCCAGCAGTGAGGCGCCGGCGAGAAGCAGGCTGCGGCGATGGGTGAGGTCGGTCCGCTTCATGTCATTCCACCTTCACGCCGCCGGCCTTGATCACCTGGCCATAACGCAGCTTGTCCGCGTCGATGGTCTTCTGCAGTTCGGCCGGCGTGCTGCCGCGCGGCGTCGCGCCCTGCGCGATCAGCGCCTTGCGCATGTCCTCAGTCGCCACGGCCTCCTTCACGTCGGCGGCGATCTTGTCGACCAGCGCCTGCGGCGTGCCGGCGGGTGCGAGCAACGCCACCCACGAGCCCGACTCGGCGTTGGGCACGCCGAGCTCGGCCAGCGTCGGCACCTCGGGCATGGCGGGCGAGCGCTGCGCGCTGGTCACAGCCAAGGCGCGCAGCTTGCCGGTCTTCACATAGCCGGAGGTTTCGAGGATCGACGCGAAGAGCATGTCGACGTGGCCGGCCATCAGGTCGGACATGGCCGGGCCGCCGCCCTTGTAGGGCACGTGCACGAACTTCACGCCGGTCGCCTGCTGGAAGATCTCGGCCGTGAGGTGCGGCGAACCGCCGCTGCCCGAGCTGGCGTAGGTGTATTTCCCGGGCGCGGCCTTGGCGAGCGCGATCAGCTCCTTCGGCGTCTTCGCCGGCAGGCTCGGGTTGACGACGAAGGCGAAGGGCAGTTCGGCGAACAGCGAGATGGGGGCGAAGGCCTTGTCGGCGTCATAGGTGAGCTTGTAGAGCGACGGGTTGATCGACTGCGTACCGACGTTGCCGATCAGCAGCGTGTAGCCGTCGGGCTTGGCCTTGGCGACCAGCTCGGCGCCGACCACGCCGCCTGCACCGGTGCGGTTGTCCACCACCACCGTCTGACCCCATTTCTGGCCGAGCCGCACGGCGAGCAGGCGCCCCGCGATGTCGGTGCCGCCGCCGGGCGCGAAGGGCACGACAACGGTCACGGGCCGTGCCGGCCAGGCGGGAGCCGGCGCGGTCTGTGCCCCTGCAGCGAATGGCAGCGACGCCAGGGCGAGCTGCGTGACCCGCAGCGTCAATTGGCCGAGGGTTCGGCGTTTGAACTTGTCTGTCTCCATCTTTTTTCCTTGTGTCTCTGGTTTTCGTGTGTCGGTGCTGTCGTCAGTGGATTTCGGGTTCGCCCTGGCCGGCACCTTCTGCGTAGTCGGGCGCGAGGAAGTCGAAGTCGCAGCCGGTGTCGGCCTGCTGCACGTGCTTGAGGAACATCACGCCGTAACCCCGGCTGAACTTCGGGATGGGCTTCTGCCAGTCAGCCCGCCGCTTCGCGATCTCCTCGTCGCTCACCGCCATGTCGATGCGGCGCGCCTCGATGTCGAGCGTGACCAGGTCGCCGTCGCGCACCAGCGCCAGCGGGCCGCCGACGTGCGATTCGGGCGTGACGTGCAGCACGCAGGCGCCGTAGCTGGTGCCGCTCATGCGCGCGTCGCTGATGCGCACCATGTCGCGCACGCCTTCCTTGAGCAGCTTCTGCGGGATCGGCAGCTGACCCCACTCGGGCATGCCGGGCGCGCCCTGCGGGCCGGCGCTTTGCAGCACGATCACGCTGTCCTTCGTGACCACCAGCTCGGGCGAATCGATGCGCGCGGCGAGGTCGTCGTAGTTCCTGAAGACCACGGCCGGACCGGTGTGCTTGCGCAGGTGCGGCTCCATCGCGGCCGGCTTGATGACGGCGCCCGACGGCGCGAGGTTGCCGTGCAGCACCGCGAGGCCGCCGCTTTCGAGCAGCGCCTCGCTGCGCGGGCGGATCACATCGGCGTTGTAGGTCGTCGCGTCGGCGATGTTCTCGCCCAGCGTGAGGCCGTTGCAGGTGCGCTGGCTGCCGTCGATGAGCGGGCCCATCTCGCGCAGGAAGGCGCGCAGGCCGCCGGCGTAATAGAAGTCCTCCATCAGGTACTTGCCGCCGGGCCGCAGGTTGGCGATGACCGGCGTGCTTCGCGCCAGCTCGTCGAAGCGCGCCAGGTCGAGCGGCACGCCGGCGCGCCGCGCCATCGCGATCAAATGGACGATGGCGTTGGTCGAGCCGCCGAGGCCGAGCACCGCGGTGACCGCGTTGTCGAAGGAGGCGGGCGTGAGGAGGTCGAGCGGCTTCAAGTCTTCCCAGACCATGTCGACGATGCGCTTGCCGGTGTGTGTGGCCATCATCGCGTGGCGCGAATCGACCGCGGGGATCGACGACGCGCCCGGCAGCGTGAGGCCCAGCACCTCGGCCGCGCTGGTCATGGTGCTGGCGGTGCCCATGGTCATGCAGGTGCCGGCCGAGCGGGCGATGCCGTCTTCGACTTCCTGCCAGTCGTCTTCAGTGATGTTGCCGGCGCGCAGCTCGGCCCAGTACTTCCAGGTGTCGGAGCCCGAGCCCAGCACGCTGCCCTTGTAGTCGCCGCGCAGCATCGGGCCGGCGGGCACGAAGATGGTCGGCAGGTTCATCGCCAGCGCGCCCATCACCAGGCCCGGCGTGGTCTTGTCGCAGCCGCCCATCAGCACCACGCCGTCGGCGGGGTAGGAGCGGATCAGCTCCTCGGCCTCCATCGCGAGCAGGTTGCGGTAGAGCATCGTGGTCGGCTTCTGGAAGGCTTCGCCCAGGCTCATCGCCGGGATCTCGACCGGGAATCCTCCCCTCTGCCACACACCGCGCTTGACCTCCTCCACGCGCTGCTTGAAGTGCGTGTGGCAGGAGTTCATGTCGCTCCAGGTGTTGAGGATCGCGATGACCGGCTTGCCCAGGTAGTCGTCGCGGCTGAAGCCCATCTGCGCGGTGCGCGAACGGTGGCCGAAGCTGCGCAGGTCCTTCACGCCGTACCAGCGGTGGGAGCGGAGGTCTTCGGGCTGCTTGCGGCGGGGGGCAGGGGTGCTGGGGGTTGCGGGTGGTGGGGTGTCGGTCATCGCGGGTGTGGCTCAGCTGTCGGCGTTATGCTCGAATGTTAGCGCTGTCATTCTGAATTGAACCCCAGGGTTTACCTCTGGTGTCGTGCGGAAACTCGAACCCGGTTGTGTCCGCTGTCAGCGGCTGTCCGCAGAAGGCGGAGGGCGGCGGGCGCGCGTCAGACGCTGTCGCGTTCGATCAGCGAGAAGCCCAGGTCGATGACCTTCTGTGCGACCTCGACCCCCTTGGCGCGCTCGACGATGAAGCGCGCCGCCTGCCGCCCGATGGCCGTGCCGTCGATGCGCACGGTCGTGATGGCGGGGTGCGCATGTTGCGCGAAGGCGAGGTCGCCGAAGCCCATCACGCCCAGGTCGTCCGGCACGCGCAGGCCGCGCGCATGCGCCTCGGTGATCACGCCATGGGCCAGCGCGTCGGAGCTGCAGACCAGCACGTCGGTCTCCGGATGCGCCCTGAGCAACTCGGCCAGCGCGCTGCGGCCGCTGCCCAGCGTGGTGGGGGCCGGCACGGTGTGCACCGCCACCTTCTGCACGCCCAGGCTCATCATCGTCTGCTCGAAGCCGGCGCGCCGCAGGTCGGCGCGCTGGTCGTCGCCGGTGACGACCGCGGGGTGGCGGTAGCCCTTGCCATGCAGGAAGCGCGCGATGGCGGCGCCGACCTTCTCGTGCGAGAAGCCAACCAGCATGTCGACCGGCGTAGGCGTCAGGTCCCAGGTCTCGACCACCGGGATGCCCGAGGCGAGCAGGCGGCGGCGGCCTTCGGCCGAATGCATGATGCCGGTGAGCACGATGCCGTCGGGCCGGCGGCCGATGATGGCGTCGATCAGCGCGTCCTCGCGCGAGTGGTGGTAGCCGCTCTGGCCGAGCATCAGCTGGTAGCCGGCCTCGTCGAGGGCCTCGGTCAGCGCCTGGATGGTTTCGAGGAACACCGGGCCGGCGATGGTGGGCACCAGCGCTGCGACCAGCCGGCTGCGGTTCGACGCCAGGCCGCCTGCCAGGCGGTTGGGCACGTAGCCGGTGCGCTCGACCGCCGCACGCACTTTCTCGCGCGTGTCCGGCGACACCAGGTCGGGCGTGTTGAGTGCGCGCGAGACGGTGATGGTCGAGACGCCCGCCAGCTTGGACACGTCGCTGAGCGTGATGCCGCCGCTGCCGCGCCGGGCCGCACGGCCGGGAACAATCTGTTGGATCACGAAAGGAACACTCTGGAGGTTGGCGTAAGAGAAGGGCGCCAGCGTGGCGTTTCATTATCTCCAGTGTCGCCCGCCGACCTGCTCGGTGCGTGGACGCTTGAGCGCCGTGCCGCACGCGGTCGCGGAGGACGTTCGGGCGTGAAAGGTCGCCTTGCGTAACGAAAGGCGGCTGCTCTAGAACCTTCGGGCTACTTTTGCAAGGCTCCCTTCGGGAATTCGAGAATGGTGCTTTCCCTTGGGTGCATCCCCCGAATCCAGGCCGTCGCTGCATCATGGTCCATGACCAAGCTTTTCCTTTATGCGCTCAGCATGGGCGTGTCCGCGGCGCTTGTCCGGTATGTGGGACCGGCTGCACTTCTTGCGGTGTTCGCGCTCTGCGGCTGCACCTTCCTCTTTTCGACGGGCGCGGTGTGCGAATCGTCGGAGACGGACAGCGACCACGGGTTTGCGTGAACAGGTGAGTTCTCAGGACCGCCAGAACTGAAACAGCGACCGCTTGGGCGGGCGCTGCGGGGCCTCGGCGGGCACGCGGACCGACATCGTTCGGGCCGACCGGCGCCGCAATTCGACCTCGTGCTCATGGGCGTGGCCCCGGGCATGGAGGCTGCCTCTCATCGCTTCGGAACGCCATCTTCTCGCACGGCTGAAAAGTTCGTCATCGGAGAGGTCGGCCAGTACGGTCATGGCTCGATTCTGGCGATCTCGCCCGCCAGCACCTGTGAAAGATTGCACGCTCGGCGGCGACGGGTGACGAAAGGAACGAGCACGCGCCGGCCTGCACTCCGGCGAGTCCGCTGAGCGGACATGCGCTGTCACCAGAAAGGCATTGCCCATCGGCAGAATACTGTATAAAAATACAGTTAACAGTCGATTCCGCCATGGGCCAGCCTTCCCTTTCCTCGTCCCTCTCGTCTTTTTCCTTTGCTTCCGCCCGACACAAGGTCTGGCGCGGCGACGAACTGGGCGCGGCCGACACGCAGGTGGAAGCCACCGGTCATCCGGCGCTCGACGCCGAACTGCCCGGCGGCGGCTGGCCGGTGGGTGCCATGACCGAGCTGCTGCAGGACCGGCCGGAGGCGCATGTCTGGCCCTTGCTGCTGCCTGCGCTGGCCCGAGCCGTGGCCATGCGCGGTGGACCGGTGGTGCTGATCGGTGCGCCGCACGAGCCTTTCGGGCCCGCCTTGGTGGCCGGTGGGTTGCCCCTGGAGGCGCTCCTGTGGGTGCGCAGTGAGGCATCGGCGGCCCGGATGTGGGCCTGCGAACAGGCCTTGCGCTGTGCCGACGTGGCGGCCGTCATGGCCTGGCTGCCGCAAGCGCGGGTGGGCGAGTTGCGCCGCCTGCAACTGGCGGCCGCGCAGCACGAGGCGCTGCTGTTCGTGATGCGGCCCGAGGCCGTGGCGCAGTCGGCCTCGCCGGCACGGCTGCGCCTGCAACTGGTGGCGGCCGACGGCGGGCAGATGGACGTGCACCTGCTCAAGCGACGCGGCCCACCGCTCGCGCAGCCGCTGAGCTTGCCGGCCCGCAGCGAACGCATGGTGGCGCTGCTGACGGCCAGCCAGTGGCGGCGCCAGCGTCGCGAGCGGCAGAACGCCATCCAGATCCCCCCTGTCCAGGGCGCGACCGTCGTGCGCCTCGATGTGCGCAGCAGGCGCAGAGAGGAGGGCACCCATGCAGTGGATCGCCTTGCGGTGGCGGCCTGAAGACGATGCGGCCGTGCCTTCTTCCGACAGCGCTGCGCCCGTCCGGCCCGCCCCCGAACTGCCGCTGTCCCTCGAGGCCCTGGGTTGGTGGGCATTGCGCTACACGCCGCGCGTGGCCTGGCTCGACGAGGCGCTGGTGCTCGAGGTCTCGGCCTGCGAACGGCTGTGGGGCGGGCGTCAGGGATTGATGCGGCTGATGGTCACCGACAACCCGGTGCCGCACAGCCGCCTCCAGAAAGTCGAAGGCGCCACCAGCCTGGTCGCGCTGGCACGGCTGCGCCTGTTCGCGCTCGGCCAGCAACCGCCGGTCGACATCCCGGCGGCCTTGCCGCTGCACACGCTGACGGCCGCGCGCGAACATCTCGACGTGCTGGCGCGCATGGGTTGTCGCACCTGGGGCGACGTGGCAGCGCTGCCGCGCGGCGGGTTGTCGCGGCGCTTCGGCGCAGCGCTGCGCGAGGCGCTCGACAGGGCCTGGGGCCTGCGCCCCGAGCGTCACACCTGGCTCACGCTGCCCGATGCCTTCGAGCAGAAGCTGGAGCTGCCCGCCCTGGCCGAAAACGCGCATGAGTTGATGTGGTCGGCCAACCGGCTGCTGGCGGCGCTGCAGGTGTGGCTGCGCGTACGCCAGCGCGGCGTGCTGGCGCTGGAACTGGAATGGACGCTCGACCTCAAGCGCTACAACGGCGTGAACCTGCCGCCGCACCAGCACATCACCGTGCGTACCGCCGAGCCCACGCAGGACATGGCGCACCTGCGCCGCCTGATGAGCGAGCGGCTCGCGCTCACGCAGCTGGCCGCGCCCGCGAGCTGGCTGCGCCTGCGTTCCCTCGAAACCACGCCCTGGGCCGGCGCCAGCACCAGCTTCCTGCCCGAGGACAACCGCAAGGGCGACAAGCTGCACGAGCTGGTCGAGCGGCTCAGCGCCCGGCTGGGCGCGCGCGAGGTGCTGGTGCCGGTGGCGCAGGCCGACCACCGGCCCGAAGGCATGCAGGGCTGGCGGCCGGCGCTGCGCAAGGGGGGGGCGCCGGTGACGCCGAAACCCGCCACGTCCGCGGACACGATGGCCCGGCAACCCGATGCGCTGTTTCCGCCCTGGCTGCTGCGCGAGCCCCTGCCCCTGGAGATGCGCGACGGCCATCCGTGGTACCAGGGGCGCCTCTGCAGCCTGGTCGGCCCGCAGCGGCTCGAAGCCGGCTGGTGGAACGACGGCAGTGACGACGAAGGCGGCCGCCCGGCGGTGCGCGATTACTACATCGCCGAGAGCCCCGAAGCGGGGCTGGTGTGGGTCTTCCGCGAACGGCCATCGCGCTGCTTTTCGTCCGGCGAGGTGCGCTGGTTCCTGCAGGGGCTCTATGCCTGAACTGACCGACAAGCAGATCCAGGCGCGGCAGTCTGCGCGGCTGCATTCGCTGCCCCCGAGGCCACCCACGCCGGTGCGTGGTCGGCCCGACTACGCAGAGCTGCACTGCCTGACGAACTTCAGCTTTCAGCGCGGCGCCTCGACGCCGCAGGACCTGGTGACGCAGGCCTACCACCTCGGCTACCGGGCATTGGCCATCACCGACGAATGCTCGGTGGCGGGCATCGTGCGCGCCCACGTCGCGCTGCGCGAGCATCCCGAGGCGATGGCCGACTGGGAGCGTGCCAACCCCGACAAGCCGCCGCTCACGCGCAACCCCGATTTCCGGCTGCTCTTCGGCAGCGAGTTCCGCTTCGAGCGCTTCAAACTGGTGGCCATCGCGCACGATCTGGAAGGCTGGGGCAACCTCTGCGAGTTCATCACCGCGGCGCGCACCGCCGAGGCGCCCAAGGGCGCGTACCAGGTGCGCTGGGAAGGCAGCGACGTCGCGTCGCTGCAGCACTGCGAGATCCTGCTGGTGCCGCACCGCGCGCCGGGCGGCGCCATGGATGTCGCATCGATGCGTGCCGACGTGGCCGCCGCCAAGGCGCTCTATGGCGAGCACCTCTGGATCGCGGTCGAACTGCTCAACGAACGCGACGACGACCTGTGGCTGATGACGCTCGACGAAGTGGGCGAGGCCACCGGCGTGCCCTTGGTCGCGGCCGGCGACGTGCACATGCACAAGCGCTCGCGCAAGCGGCTGCAGGACGTGGTCACGGCCATCCGCGAGGGCAAGCCGGTGGCCGAGTGCGGCTTCGCGTTGCAGGGCAATGCCGAGCGGCACCTGCGCTCGCGCATCCGGCTGGAGAACCTCTATCCGGCCGAGTTGCTGGCGAATACGCTGACGGTGATGGGGCGTTGCCGCTTCGACCCCGACGAGATCAAGCAGCATTACCAGTACCCGCTGGAACTGCTGGGCAATGACGAGACGCCGGCGCAGACGCTGGTGCGCAAGACGTGGGAGGGGGCGCACGATCGATATCCCGATGGCATTTCAGACAAGGTGCGCACGCAGGTTCAGCACGAACTCGATCTGATCATCCACAAGCACTACGAGATGTTCTTCCTGACTGTTGAAGACATCGTGCGTTTCGCGCGTTCGGAAAAAATCCTCTGCCAGGGCCGTGGCTCGTCCGCCAACTCGGCGGTCTGCTATTGCCTGGGCATCACCGCCATCGACCCCGACACGGGCCATCTGCTGTTCGAGCGCTTCCTCAGCCGCGAGCGCAACGAGCCGCCCGACATCGACGTCGACTTCGAGCACCAGCGGCGCGAAGAGGTCATCCAGTACATCTACAAGAAATACGGTCGCGACCGCGCCGCCATCGCCGCCGTGGTCATCTGCTACCGGGCCCGCAGCGCATTGCGCGACGTCGGCAAGGCGATGGGCGTCGACGAGCGCCTGGTCGACGAGTTCGCCAAGGACCATTACTGGTTCGACCAGACCGTGCTGGTGGACCGCCTCGAAGAAGCGATGGACCGCGCCGGCGTGCGCGAGAGCCTGCAGAAGCTGCAGCTGTGGCTCGAACTCACGAACGAGCTCAAGGGCTTTCCGCGCCACCTGAGCCAGCACGTGGGCGGCTTCGTGCTCACGCAGACGAAGCTCACACGCCTGGTGCCGATCGAGAAGGCATCCATGGCGGATCGCTCCGTCATCCAGTGGGAGAAGAACGACCTCGAAGCCATGGGCATGCTCAAGGTCGACGTGCTGGCGCTGGGCATGCTGAGCGCCATTCAGCGCGGGCTCGGCTTCGTGAACCGCTGGCGCGGCACGGCCATCGAGATGCACCACATCGCGAACGACGACGCGAAGGTCTACGACATGATCTGTGCGGCCGACACCATCGGCGTGTTCCAGATCGAGAGTCGGGCCCAGATGTCGATGCTGCCGCGCCTGCAGCCCCGCGAGTATTACGACCTGGTGGTCGAGGTCGCCATCGTGCGGCCGGGGCCGATCCAGGGCGGCATGGTGCATCCGTACCTCCAGAACCGCGAGAAGCTGCGTCGGGGCGAGAAGATCGAGTACCGCTATCCCGCGCTCGAGAAGGCATTGGGTCGTACGCTGGGCATCCCGATCTTCCAGGAGCAGGTGATGGAGATCGCGATGATCGCGGCCGGCTTCACGTCGGATGAAGCCGATGGCCTGCGCCGCGCGATGGCCGCCTGGAAGCACACCGGGCACATGGAGAAGTACCAGGAGCGGCTCATCGAAGGCATGGTTGCCAACAAGTACGACCGACCTTTTGCGCAAGCCATCTTCGAGCAGGTCAAGGGCTTCGGCGACTACGGCTTTCCGGAGAGCCACGCCGCCAGCTTCGCGCTGCTGGTCATCGTCAGCAGCTGGCTCAAGTGCCACGAGCCGGCCTGCTTTCTCGCGGCCATGCTCGATTCGCAGCCGATGGGTTTCTATTCGGCATCGCAGCTGGTGCAGGACGCGCGGCGCCACGGCGTGGAGGTGCGGCCGGTTGACGTCACGGTGAGCGACTTGCACAGCACGCTCGAGGCGCGTGCACCGGATGCGCCGCGCATGCCGGATGGCACCGATCCGCGGTACGCCGGCTTCCTGGGGCGGCCCGACCAGCCGGCGGTGCGCCTGGGACTGCGCCAGATCGTGTCGCTCAGCGAGACCGGTGCCCGGCGCCTGCTGAAGGCACGCGAACAGGCACCCTTCACCAGCACCGAAGACCTGGCCGTGCGCGCCGACCTCGACGCGAAGGACATGGCCGCGCTCGCCGGCGCCGATGCCTTGATGCGCCTGTCGGGCCACCGCCGCCAACAGGTGTGGGACGCGACGGCCACGCGGAGCGGGGGCGGGCGTGCGCCGGGCTTGCTCAAGGGCGTGCCGATCCACGAGGCGCCCCTGCAATTGCCCGAAGCCTCGGAAGGTGAGGAGATCGTCGGCGACTACGCGTCGCTCAACCTCACGCTGCGCCGCCATCCGCTGGCACTGCTGCGACCGCGCATGGCGCGTTTCAAGCTGCTGAGCGCGCAGGAACTGGGCGACGTGCCGCACGGCCGCCTGGTGCGCGCCTGCGGCATCGTCACCATGCGCCAACGCCCGCAGACCGCCAAGGGCACGATCTTCGTGTCGCTGGAGGACGAGACCGGCATCGTCAACGTAATCGTCTGGAACGACGTGGTCGAGGCGCAGCGTGAACCCTTGCTCAAGTCGAAGCTGCTGGCAGTGCAGGGCGTGTGGCAGCGCGACACGGCCAGCGGCGGCCAGGTGCGGCACCTGCTGGCCCAGCGCTTCAAGGACCTCACGCCCTGGCTGGGCCGGCTCGCCGACGGGCGGCGCAGCCGGGACTTTCATTGAAGGAGAGGCCATGCACGACGACCCATCGATGCCCGAGACGGCCCTGCGACTTTTCATCGGTCTGCAGCCGGACGATGACGTGCAGGTCGCGATCCGGTCGCATCAGCCCTTGTGGCGCTGGCCGCCCCGGGCGCGTCTGTTGAAAGCCGAGCACTTCCACATGACGTTGCATTTTTGGGAGCGGGTTCATTCGGCGCGCTTGGATGAACTGCAGCACGTGCTCGGCACGGTCCCGATGCAACCCATCCCGATCGTGCTTCGCACCACGGCGTTGTGGACAAAAGTGGCCGTGCTGCTCGCGGACGAGAACGTGGCGCTCAACGATCTGCGATCGCGCCTGATGGTGCCGTTGTTGCGCATGGGGCTGCGGGTCGATGGCCACTGGACGCCGCATGTCACGCTGGCGCGCCATGCGCTCGGCGCCGTGCCGCCGGCCTGCTCGCCGCCCATCCACTGGACGGCGCGCCACTTCTCGCTGGTGCGGTCGACGCTCTCGCCTACGCCGCCCTTCGTTCAGCACGATGTTCTGCGTCGCTATCCCGTCTCCGACGACATCCCTCGTTCACCCATTGCTACAATTTGCGACTGAAGCCAGATGTTTCCTTGTCAGGAGGTCCAGCGAGACGACCCTCTTGACTTAAGGCAAACGCATGACTCCGTTCAGCGCCCTGGCCATGGCCAGCCGCGACCCTGGTGCCGCTCGCGCACCCTCCGCTCCATCTCCCGGTTTCACCCGATTCCCCCGACGCCGTGTCAGCCTGGTGGCGCTCGCCATCCAGGCCCTGCTGTGGCAGGCAGCGCCGGCGTTCTCGCAGAATGCGCAGACCACGCCGCAGCGGCCCGCCACCAGCGCCTCGTCAGACAGCAAGGAAACGCTCGACGAAGTGAAGGTGACCGCGGACGCGCTGCGCCAGGAAGCCGGCACGCGCACCGTCATCACGCAGGAGGACATCGAGAAGACCGGTGCCACC
The DNA here is from genome assembly GCF_030317205.1 of Variovorax sp. J2L1-78. NCBI lineage: Bacteria > Pseudomonadati > Pseudomonadota > Betaproteobacteria > Burkholderiales > Comamonadaceae > Variovorax > Variovorax arabinosiphilus. The sequence goes on from NZ_JASZYB010000001.1 coordinate 558,152, forward strand.
GGCATGGGCGACGTGATGCGCTACCAGCCGCTGGTGGAAGCGCCCGGCACGGTCACCGGCAGCACGCGCGGGGCGAGCCGCTATGACCGCAGTGGCACCACCGGCTACAACATCCGCGGCATCGAGGGCAACCGGATCGGCCTGGACGTCGACGGCATCGAGATGCCCGACGCCATCAGCCGCGCGCCGCTGACCAACCGCGCGCAGGACGGCACCTTCGGCATGGGCCGCGACTTCATCGACCCGGACATCTACTCGGCGGTCGACATCCAGTCGGGCACCACCAATTCGCAGCGCACGGCCGGCGGCATCGGCGGCGCGGTGAGCTTCCGCAGCAAGTCGCCGGAAGACTACGTGAACGCGGACAAGCCGCTCTACTTCGGCGGCAAGCTGGGCTACAGCGAGGTCAACAGCGCCTGGACCGAGGCCGTGACGGCGGCTGGGCTGTCGGGCGACTACGCGGGCATCTTCAGCTACGTGCGCCGCGATGGCCATCAGACGAAGAACAACAGCGACGTCGTGGACAGCTTCCCCGAGGATTGGCATTCCGACGCGCTGCTGCTCAAGGGCAGCATGCGCGTGAACGCGCAGCACAAGCTCGAGATCGGCGCCGACCTTTACCGCAAGCAGAACGACAGCAGCTTCGACGCCTGGAACAACGCGGGCACCGCCGTGACCGGCACGTCGACGCAGAACGCCAAGACCGAGCGCAACACCTTCCACCTGGCCCACACCTGGACGCCCGGCGCCGGTGGCCTGGTGGATCGGTTGAACACCCGCGTCTACCTGCAGGACACGGACATGGACGACGTCACCGACACGCTGACCTTCAGCACGCGCGCCGTTGGGCGGGACATCTCGCGGAACACCACGCGGCAGGTGGGTTTCTCCAGCGCGGGCGAGAAGCAGCTGGACAACCATCTGCTGAAGTTCGGCGTGAACTACTCGCAGACGAAGAACGAGCATCCGTTCTCCTCGACTTACGATTCGTCCACGCAGCAGCCCTTCCCGGACACCACCACCGACCGGGCCGGCATCTTCCTGGAGGACACCATCGACTTCCAGGTTGGCGGCCGGCGCCTGGCCGTGGTGCCCGGGCTGCGGGTGGACCGGGTCAAGCCCAGCATCCGCAATGCGGACAGCTTCGGCAACAACCGCATCACCGCGGCGCAGCTGGAGACGATGTACGGCAGCACCTCGGGCACCACCATCGCCAGCCCGAGCCTGGCCGTGCTCTACGACATTCGGCCGACGCTGACCGCCTATGCGCAATGGAAGCGCAGCGGCCGCGCGCCCACCAACAGCGAGGTCTTCGGCTACTGGAACGGCGGCGGCGGATCGTATGCGCTGGTCGGCAACAAGGACCTGAAGAAAGAGACGAGCGATTCCTTCGACATGGGGCTGAAGGGCTCGCCGACACCGGGCGTGGTGTTCAACAGCTCGGTCTTCTACACGCGCTACAAGGACTTCATTTCCTACACGCGGTACATGCGTGCGAACAACCCCGAGTTGTTCACCAACATCCAGCCGAACCTGAACATCCTGTACCAGGCCAGCAACCGCGACGAGGCGACCATCTACGGCACGGAGCTGAGCGCGCGGCTCGAGCACGGCACCTGGTCGCCCGCCGCCAAGGGCCTCTACAGCACCTGGGCGCTGGGCTACAGCAAGGGCAATTCGAAGTCCAATTTCGCCGGCGACAAGAAGGTGGACCTGGACTCCGTCCAGCCGGCCAAGGCCATCATCGGCGTGGGCTACGACGCCCCGGAGAAGGCCTGGGGCCTGAACCTCACCGGCGTCTTCGTGAAGGGCAAGCAGGCCGTCGCGACCAACCGGCAGGGCTTCAGCAACGACCCCGGCGCCACGCTCACCGATTCGACCACCGAACAGTTCCGCGTGCCCGGCTTCGCCCGATTCGATCTCTCGGCCTACTGGCGCCTGACCAAGAACGTGCGTCTGGCCGGCGGCATCTACAACCTGGGCGACAAGCGGTACTGGGCCTACAGCAATGCCCGCAGCCTGCAGCCGGCATCGGCCCAGGACCGCCGCCAGATCGAGCTTTCCACGGCGCCCGGGCGGACCTTCGCGGTCAGCCTGAACGTCGATTTCTGACACCCACCGATCCACCCACCCAAGGACCATCACCATGAAGATTCTTCACACGACCCTTCTCGCCGCAGCGGCCACCGTGCTGCTGTCGGCCTGTGCCGGCAACGCGCCAGCCCCATCCACGCCGGGGGCGCAGGCCGCCGCCGGCCAGCCCGCGCGGCCGGCCGGCGGACACGGCCTGGACGCCTTCCTCGGCAGCTACGACACCAACCGCGACGGCGCCGTCACGCGCGCCGAGTTCGACGCCGTCCGCGTGCAGCGCTTCCGTGCCGGCGACAAGAACGGCGACGGCGTGCTGAGCGAAGACGAATACGTCGCCGAGTTCGAGGGGCGCCTGAAGCGCCAGTACTTCGACGAAGGACGCCAGCCCGACAAGGCCTACGAGAACAGCATCAAGCAGGCGCACGTGCGCTTCGGCATCGTCAACCGCGCGCGCGACGGCAAGTTCACGGCGGCCGAAGACGCGGCCATCGCGGACAAGACCTTCAAGAGCCTGGACACCAACAACGACGGCAGCGTGTCCAAGGCCGATCCGCAACGCCCGCCTCAAGCACGCGGCAATGACAGCTAGGACCAAGCCTTGGCTGGGCGCGGTGGCACTGGCCTGGGCGACCGGGCCCGCGGCAGCGGCAGCGGCATCGCTCACGCTGCAGCTCACCTTGCCCGACGTCGCCGCGGCGTCGTACTACCGCCCCTACCTGGCGGCATGGGTGGAGAAGGCCGACGACAGCAAGGCGGCGGTGACCACCCTGGCCGTCTGGTACGACACGCGCCTGCGCGACAACCAGGGCCGGGGCTGGCTGCGCAACCTGCGCACCTGGTGGCGCGCGGGCGGCGAGCAATTGGCGCTGCCCGTCGACGGCGTCACCGGCGCCACGCGGCCGGTCGGCACGCATGCACTGCATTTCGCGGGCGCGACGGGTGCGCTGGCGACGCTGCCGGCGGGGCGCTACCAGCTCGCCGTGGAAGTCGCGCGGGAGCAGGGCGGCCGCGAACTGCTGCGCGTGCCGTTCGAATGGGGCGGCGCGGCCAATGCGGCGCAGGCCAAAGGCGAGAAGGAACTGGGTCAGGTGACGGTGAACGTCGAGCCCTGATCGCCCCGGCCGACTGCGGCCGACAGATGCATCAGTTTGCGCAGGTCGTCCTGCAGCGTCAGAAAGGCATCTGCGCGCCATGCGTCGCCAGCCTGCGAGCCCAGCGCGGCGATCACCACCGCGGGCGTTTCGCTGGCGCCATCCAGGCGGTTGGCTGCCGCGCGCAGCGCAACGGCGGCGGCCGCTGTGGCGGCACGTGTGTCCGCTCGACGATCGGGCGCTGCCGTCGACGCCTGCCGGGCCAGCCAGCCCACATCCTGGGCCAGCCGCATGGTGAGCAGCAGCAGCTTGCGTTGTTGGGAGGCCGGTGCTGCGCCGTGGACCATTTCACCGAGCCGGCGCAAGGCCGCCCGCAAGGCGACGCCGTTCGATTCGCGTGCTGTTGCGTCGGCGTCCACGGCGGTTTCTGCCTGGGTAGCCAGCTGGCGCAACAGGGCAGAGATGACCGCCAGCGGTCGTGCCGTGACCGACAGGCGATAGGCCAGCCACGCCATGAGCATGGCCGCCCCGGCACCCACAGCAATCTCCAGCGTACGCAGGCCCGCAACCGTCAGGGGCGAGACCTCCGGCCGTCCCGCCGCCGTCATGACGATCAGCGCGGTGATGGCGCTGCTGCGCCAGCCGATGCGATCAGCCGTGGCAAAGCAAAGGATCACCACCAGGACCAGCGTGACGGACTCGGCGGTGCCGACGTGGACATGCACCAGGCCCGCGCCGGCCAGACCGACGAGCGCGCCGCCCAATGTGGCCGCCAGGCGCTGCCAGCCCGCACCGAGCGTGGCGCTCGCATCGGCACGGCTCACGATGAGCGCACTCATGACCGCCCAATGCGCCTCGGGCAAGCCGAAGCTGCGCGAGACCGCATAGGCCAGGACGACGGACAGCGCCAGCTGCAGGCCGTGCCAGATGTGGCCTTCGCGAAAGAAGGGTCGGCGGTCGAGCCAGGCTTTCATGACGGGTCTGCCTCGGCGGATGCGGGCGCGGCCTGCAGCCGGGCGGAGAGGCGATCCATCAGCGCACAGGCCTCCAGCAAGGTGCGCTGTTCGTCCGTGCTGAGCGACGCGGCGATGGATGCTTCCAGCGATGCTTCGCGCTGATGCACATAGGTGGTCAGCAACCTGGCGCCCGCGGTGGTCAGGCGAAGCCGTTGGCGCCGGCCGTCCGTGACGTCCGCGTGACGGGTCGCCCAGCCTTCGGCCTCGATGAGGGCCAGCAGGCGGGTCAGGGTCTGCAGCCGCACGCCTGCCTGTTGCGCGAGTTCGGTGGGCGTCAGCTCGCCATGCCGGAACAGATAGCCCAGCACGCCGAGCTGGGAAGGGGTTGCGCCGATCGGCGGCAGCGCACTGCGCAGGCTGCGGTTGAGCCGCGAGAGTGATTCGCGCAGCACCACAGCGCTGTGCCGCGGTGAACTGGATTTTTTGGCAGACATCGCGATATGGTAAGCATTGTCTTACTATTTGTCGCTGCGCATCGATATGGGCCCGATGCTGTCGGCACGGGACGGCGGCGTGCGAGGGCGGAATGCAGAGGTCCAGCGGGCCGAACCGGCCACCGCACGGCGCAGGCGCTGACGCGGCGGCGCTTGTCTTTTGTCACCCTCCGGCGCTCGCCTCGAGGGCCGCTTTTCGCTAACCTCTGCCGATGATTGCCTTCGCCCCGCAGCGCGCGGCGGCCGGGACGCCCATCGGTCCGCCGCCGCCTGCGCCGGATCTCCCGGTCCCGCCCAGCCCCCAAGTCCCGCCGATGCCGACCCCGGAGGGCGACCCGCCCGCCGTGGTGCCGCCCGTGACCGACCCCGGCAAGCCGGCGCCGGTGATCGAGCCGCCGCCCGGCGACATCGTGCTGGGCCGTGCGCATGCACGGCGCCTGCGCGACATCTATCGCTCGGCCGGCTGGCCGTGTGGCGACCCGGTCGAGGTCGATCTGCTCGCCGCCGGGCTGCTGGAGCGCCAGCGCTCGGCCTTCGGCCACGAAACGCTGCGCGTGACCGACCGGGGCATCGCCCACATCGCCAGTTCGCTTGTCGTGAACCGCGCCGCGCTGTCGGCACACGAAGCCCTGGTCGAGCAGGTGGCGCGCGAGATGACGCGCAGCGGCCGCATCGCCTGGCGCGGGCTGAGCCTGCGCGCCCGGTTGCCGCCGACGGAAGAGGGCGGCAAGGCGCGCTGGTGCATCGCGCGGCCCGACGTGTTTTCGATCCGCAACACCAGCGTCGAGGCGTATGCGCAGCCGGTCGTCCACGAGATCAAGGTGCGGCGCACCGACCTGATGGCCGACCTGCGCAAGCCCGACAAGCGCGCGGCCTACCTCGACCTGGGCGGCGAGTGCTGGTACGTGCTCGGGCAGGACGCCCGCGGCCGGCCGATCGCCACGCCGGAGGAAATCCCGGCGGAATGCGGCGTGCTGATGCTCGAGGGCGGGCGCCTCGTCGTGGCGCGGTCGGCCGTGCACCGGGCGCAGCCGCGCATGCCCTTCGCCGTCTGGATGGCGCTGGCCAAGGCCCAGCCCCTGGCAGGCTTCGATGAAGACGCCCAGGGACTGCTCTGCGGCGAGGGTTGAAACCACCGTTTCGCCCCGCGTCGCCGCCGTTTGTCGGATGGGCTTGCGCGAATTGATTCGAAATGTAAGATCGCCGGCCCGTCTGAGACGGTGCGGCAACGACGCCGCAATTGCCAGGAGCTGCCCCGCCATGCAACCGGTTCTCGAGTTCATCCAGCGCCACGAGCGTTCGTACACCTACAGCGTCCGTGCGCCACAGAAGAGCGCGGCGATGCGGGAGGCGGCTTACGTGGACCGCGGACTGACGTCGCTCGCCGCCTGCGTGTTTGATGCCGCGCAGGCACTCAGCCACAACTTCCCCCGCGCCCATATCCGCTACCAGGGGCTGTGCATGGGCGAGATCGAGGTCAGCCGGCTGCGCGCCTGCTCCGAATTCATCGCCCAGCAGTTGAAGGCCGAGTACGCGCGGCGCTCCGCGTCCGAGTCGGCGGTGCCCATCGCCGCGGCCGGCTGAGCCGGGCCGCCATCGAGCCGCTTTTTATTCGAGTGCCGACGCGGGCCCGAAGAATTCGTAGCGCACCTGCCGGTCGGGCACGCCCAGCGTGCGCAGCGAGCGCTGCACCTGCTGCATGAACGGCTTGGGCCCGAGGAAGTAGGCGTCGATGTCGCGCACGCCCTCGGCCGCAGCCGGCAGCCACTGTGCCAGGGACGCGGCATTGATCCGGCCAACGGCATGCGGCGCCACCTCCACGTCGTCGGCCGCCGGCGCTTCGTCGTAGCAATAGAAGCGCTCGAACTGGGGATGCTGGTGGGCCAGCGCGTCGATGGCGCGGCGGAAGGCATGCACCTTGTGCGAGCGGGCGCAATGGATGAAGCGCACCGGCCGCTGCGGCGTCCGGGCCAGCGCCGTCTCGAGCATGGCCAGCGTCGGCGTGATGCCGACGCCGCCACTGATCAGCACCAGCGGGCGCTCGGCGTCGGCCAGCGTGAAGCCGCCCGACGGCGGGAACAGCTCGACCACGCTGCCGACCTGCACCTGGTCATGCAGATGGGTCGACACCAGCCCGCCGGGCTCGCGCTTCACGCTGATGCGATAGCTGCGGCCGTTCGGCGCGGCGGACAGCGAATAGTTGCGGCGCGCCTCCTGCCCGTTCACGTCGAGCCGCAGGCCGATGTACTGGCCGGGCGCGAAGTCGAGCACCGGCTGGCCGTCGACCGGCTCGAGGTAGAAGGACGTGATCTCGGCGCTCTCTGCTTCCTTGCGGGCTACGCGGAAGGCCCGCCCGCCGCGCCATCCGCCCGGCGCCGCCGCCTTGCGGTCGTACTCGGCTGCCTCGGTGCCGATCAGGATATCGGCGAGCTGCCCATAGGCGGCCGCCCAGGCCTCGATCACCGCGTCGGTCGCGACCTCGGCGCCCAGCACTTCGCGGATCGCGCGCAGCAGGCAGGCGCCCACGATCGGGTAGTGCTCGGGCAGGATCTGCAGCGCCACGTGCTTCTGCACGATCTGCGTCGCCAGGTCGCCCAGCGCTTCGAGCCGGTCGATGTTCTTCGCATACATCAGCACCCCGTTGGCCAGGGCGCGCGGCTGCTCGCCGCTGACCTGGTTGGCCTGGTTGAAGAGCGGGCGCACTTCGGGGTGCTCATCGAGCAGGATCCGGTAGAAGTGCGTGGTCAATGCCTCGCCCCCGGTTTCCAGCAAGGGGACGGTGGCGGTGACGATGGCTTTGTGCGCGGCGCTCAGCATGGGGATCCTTCGAAGGTGGCGTAGGGCTTTCTCGTTGCAATCGCCGTTCCAACCTTGTCCTGCAGCAAAATCAAGGACTTAGCTTTGATGCATGTCGGTATGACGCGATTCGATTCGTGTCTTGATGACATGCATCGTGTCTCGATGACGACAAATCCGCTGCTCCAGTCCCTCATTCCGCTCGTCGGCGACATCGCCCGCGACCTGCCTGCGGCCGAGCGCTACCGGCGCCTGCTGCATGCCCTGCGCGTGCTGCTGCCGTGCGACGCGGCCGCGCTGCTGCGGCTCGAAGGCGACCTGCTGGTGCCGCTGGCCGTCGACGGGCTCAGTGCCGACACGCTGGGGCGGCGCTTTCGCATCGACCAGCACCCCCGCTTCGCCGCGTTGCTCGAGGCCCGCGGACCGCTGCGTTTTCCGGCCGACAGCCCCTTGCCGGACCCCTATGACGGGCTGGTCGACGGTGTGGATGGCCACCTGCCGGTGCACGACTGTGTCGGCTGCACCGTGCACCTGGACGACCGGCCCTGGGGCTTGCTGACGCTCGACGCGCTCGACCCCGACCGGTTTTCCGAGGCCGACCTGGCCACGCTGCAGTCCTTCGGCCATCTGGCCGCCGCCACGGTCAGCGTGGCCGGCCGCATCGCACAGCTCCAGTCGCGTGTCGAGCGCGAAAGCCTGCGCGCCGAGGGCTTCCGGCTGGCGGCCGGGCCGCGCACGCGCAGCCTGATCGGCCGCAGCCCGGCCCTGCGCGAGTTGCAGAAGCAGATCGACCTGGTCGCCGGCAGCGACCTGCCGGTGCTCATCCAGGGCGAGACCGGCGTCGGCAAGGAGCTGGTCGCCGAGGCGCTGCACGCGGCCTCGTCGCGCGCGGCGCGGCCGATGATCAGCCTCAACTGCGCCGCGCTGCCCGACACGCTGGTCGAGAGCGAGCTCTTCGGCCATGTGCGCGGCGCCTTCACCGGCGCGGTGGGCGAGCGGCCTGGCAAGTTCGAGCTGGCGAACGGCGGCACGCTCTTCCTCGACGAGGTCGGCGAGCTGGCGCTGCCGGTGCAGGCCAAGCTGCTGCGCGTGTTGCAGAGCGGACAGTTGCAGCGGCTGGGCTCCGACCGTGACCACCACGTCGACGTGCGCCTCATCGCGGCGAGCAACCGCAACCTGGCCGACGAGGTGCGGGCCGGGCGCTTGCGCGCGGACTTCTACCACCGGCTCAGCGTGTATCCCTTGCCGGTGCCGCCGCTGCGCGAGCGCGGGCGCGACGTGCTGCTGCTCGCCGGCTTCTTCCTGGAGGAGAGCCGCTCGCGCCTCGGGCTGGGCGGGCTGCGGCTCGACGCCGGTGCGCAGGCCGCGCTGCTCGCCTACGACTGGCCGGGCAACGTGCGGGAGCTGGAGCATCTGCTCGGCCGCAGCGTGCTGAAGGCGCTGGGACGCCACGCGCAGCGGCCGCGCATCCTCAGCCTGGAGGCGGTCGACATGGACCTGCCGGGCAAGGCCGGTGGGGCGCTGGTTGACACGGCGGCCGACGAGGCCGTCGCCGCGTCGGCACCCGTCCCGTCGTTGGCGTCATCGGGACGCGGCGAGGGCCGCAGCCTGCGCGATGCCGTGCAGGCCTTCGAGCGAACGCTCGTCGTCGACACGCTGGCGGCGAATGGCTTCAACGGCGCGGCCGCAGCGCGCGCGCTCGGCATCGACCGAGGCAACCTGGTGCGCCTGGCCAAGCGGCTCGGGGTGTCGATGCAGCGCCCCGAGGCACGGGAACATCCGCCGGTCGGCGGCCGTTGAACGGCACGCCGCCGGGCCTTGTCAGGGCGCGGTGCGCCCGAAGGCCGGCACCCGCTGCGCGAAGCCGTCGAGCCACGACACCAGCGCTGGTTGCGTCGCGCGCCAGCTGCCCTCCAGACGGAAGTCGAGGTAGCCGAGGGCGCAGGCCAGCGTGATCTCGCCGATGCTCGGCCCCGCCGGTCGCGCGACCGGCAGGCGCGCCGAGAACGCGTCCAGTGCGCGCGACACCTTGCCGCGCTGATGTTCCAGCCACGACTCGACATGGTGCTCGGCCGGGCGGTAGCGACGTTCATACACCTGCAGCAGCGCCGCATCGAGGATGCCGTCGGCCAGCGCCTGCTCGCGCAGCACGCCGATGCGCTCGGGCCCGGCCGGAATCAGCAGATCGCGGCCATCCAGCGCGTTGAGGTAGTCGACGATCACGCGCGAGTCGAACAGCGTGTCGCCGTCGTCCAGCAGCAGCGTGGGGATCTTGCCAAGCGGGTTGTGGCGCCGCACCGGGTCGTCCGGGTTGTTGGTGTCGGCGGTCAGCACGGCGATGCGGTCGGTCATGCCGAGCACGTCAATGGCGATGCGGACCTTGCGGCCGAAGGGCGAGGGGGGTGAACTGAGGAGGGTGGCCATGGGCGGCGATGCGGGATCGGTCAGTGGATCCGGCCGGCCCCGGCGGTCTGGAAAGGTGGAGCGGGTGAAGGGAATCGAACCCTCGTATGAAGCTTGGGAAGCTGCCGTTCTGCCATTGAACTACACCCGCATCTTAAGTCGTTGATTTAAAACAACTTTTCGAGACCGAAACTATATGATGCGTTAGTTCGGTGGGGGTAATTCTACTCACACTGCCAGCCAACTCACGCAACTGATGGCCGTCGTTTCAGGCCGGCACATCCGTGACCTACGGCAGCTACTTGGAGCAGCGGCGCCTCGGTGTCTACTACTATCGCCAGAGGGGTGGAGGTCGACGGCAGGCAGATTGTAAAGAGGGTTAGGGCCCGAATCAGTCAGGTTCCTAGGAGCAATCCTTGACTATTGTCAGAATGCAACCGGGACGCCCGCCATAGTCTTGGCTAGCTTGAAATGGAATTGACCCGTTGAGTGATCTGATAACACAATTGATCAGGGCAGAGCGGCTGCTTCTGGAAACCACTCTTCAAAGCTGCAGTCCATTCGAAGGCCGCGATCGCGCGAGGGTGCTACACGCCGATGTTTTGATGGAGACTACGAAGGCGATCCCGAAGGAGCCCGCCGACGGGGCTGCATTTCCCGTGGAGTACCAACGACTGGCCCTGTCAGCAGAAACTCTGCAAGCTATTGATCAGGCGTTCGCAGGTGGTAGCACATTCCGGGATAAGCCTGTCACTGCTGAGCACATTTGCCAGGCTCGGGAGTTTGTTCAGCACCACTATGGGTTCGACGTTTCTACGGTGCCAGTGAAGCTTTCGCAGGTACCCCAAACGGAAAGCGTCGAAGGCTTCTTCATGTCTTGCGGCATCGCAGAAGGGGCTGTCTTTCTACCTTCTGTGTTCTGCTCACCTGTCGAACTGATTGTCCACGAGCTCGGGCACGCGATGCACACGACCATTCGTCGACAGCAGAGGCCGACCGACTACCGGTTCTGGATTGACTGGAATTCGATCGGGCCCGAGATGTGCGCGTATCACGCGCAGTTCAGTTACTTGATCAAGCATGGCACCAAAGAGCAGTTCTATGTGGCACTTGGAGCCTTGCTCACCAGCGTGTCGCAGCTTCTGTGCTTGTTGACTCTGAGCGCAAAGCTGTCGAAAGAGGAATTTCAGGAATACGCGCCAGTGCAGGCTTATCAAAACACTGTAGCGTGGAAAGCGCTACTTGATATGTACGGCGGAATGCATCCAACGCATCCAAACTCGAAGCAGAACATCGCCGTTGCGGTAAGTGGGTTCACCAGGGGCATTGGGTTGGCGCTCGCGCTCAAATTGATCGGTGAGCCGCAGGGACTCGTTGCGTTCATGAAGGAGGACACTGTAGCGAAGCCAATCCTCCTTAAGCTCAACGAAGCGTTCCCGCACCACAAAGATCTGGGCTATCTGGACGACATCAACGAGGTGATTTCTCAAATCAGTGCCCGAATGCTTGCATAGCGTGGACACCCGGCGGTAATCAGAGGTGGTCCCAGCATCGTCGATTCGTCGTCTGTGGCCGGAAACGTGAACGACAGGCGGCGAACTGATGACACCGATCAGCAAAGGAGAAGAGATGAAAAAACTAGTGGCAGTCCGAGGTGCGGCCAATCATGGAAAAAGCAGTTCCATCAAGAAGTTCTACGAGCTTTTGATGCATCAGCACCCCGCCGCGCATGCCGAGGAGATTTTCGTAGGCAACGACATTACCGTCATCGTCACGGTCGATGGGATGAAAATCGGAATTGAAAGTCAGGGCGACCCGAATAGCAGGTTGTTTGCAAGCCTTGCTCGGTTCGTTCGGGAAGGGTGTGAAGTGATTGTTTGCGCTACGCGAACTAGAGGCAGGACTGTTGAGGCCGTCGCCTCATTAAGCGCCAAGTATCAAGTTGAGTGGCTTGAGAAAGAGTACGTGCCAACACCAGAGTTGCACGGTGCTGCTAACACAATGCTCGCAAAAAAAATACTCTGCTCTGTCCAAGCTGCGCTCGACGCGTAGGAGCGTGAAGAGTGTATGGCCCCCAGGTGACGGGCGATCTGGTTCATATGGCTAGCGATGTCGTTGAGTCGGCCTGGCAGGCCAGCAAGATGTGCTGCTTGTTGAACGGTGAGTCGGCGTCACTCCGGTGGACGACCTGCTGACGGACATACTGGGCGATGCTGCCGAAGCCCTACGACAAGGCGCGGGCGCAGATGGTAGCGTGCTCGTCGGACGAGACCCTGGTTTTTACGCGGCGAGTGTGCAGGTGTTGCTGCCCAGCCTGTCCGGCCTGTTGCTTAATGACGGTGTCGGCGACCTCGTGATGGTCGGCGGGCGGTATGGTGATGGTGTAGATGGCGGCGTCCTTTCTTTTTGTTGTTGTGCCGTGCCGTTGCACTGTTGAGCGCCAGCGGGGGGCGCCGAGAGGGGTATGGGGGAACCCCATCAAGGACCTGTTCGCAGTCGGCGGATAGGTTGACTTTGCTTGTTCATTCCTATTCTCTCACTCCCTGATTTCATTCAAGCAAATGACGACGGGAATGCAAATGCCGGCAAACTGTTTCCGACGAATGGTGTGATCTGGGGATGTGCGGTCCGGCTCAATGGTTGGGCGCTAAACCTGCGACGGATCTTTGAGGTATTTAGACTATCTTGCAGCCTTGGCTGGAACACCTGTGCGCTCGTGTCCAAGCATCTAACAACCTATGACGGCATCTTGAAGAGGTCGGCCGCACTTTCTTCAATTCCTTGCCTCACAACCTCTTGGGCTAAAAATGGACGTCGTTTTGTAAGGTACCCCAGTGCCACTTCACCTTGCGCGAACATGTACATGACATCGCAACGGTCCTGAACAAATGAATCGTCATCATTGAGTTTAAGGGCGGCAATCGTCGCCATGACTCTATCCCGCGTCTCATCATCCAATCCATCACCTGGGCGGACTAGGCAGCTTGGAAAATCAATTACGAACCATCCTGGCTTGACCGAAAATGGATCTATAACTTCTTGGATTCCCTTGTGACCATTAACACGGTGCATGCATAGCCGGAAATTGCTCCATTCATAGGCTTGCTGCGGAAAAGCCGATTTACTTCGAAAATGATCGATAGAGCCATTAGGCACATCCAAATATCTGCACGTGTACGCACACACCCGGCTGTATGCCTCGTAAACTTCCTGTGCAGCATTTTTCCAGAACCCGGCCTTGCTGAACTGCGCATGCGTCGGATTTGGCGTCACTGCCAGAAACGCAGCGCCAGGTTGCCGAACTTTTACATGAAAATTATGCGGTTCGGGTTGTGGTCTGACCGGAATCAATCTGCGACTCCAAACCGCTCTGCAAACGCCACCCAGCGCGGCCAAAAGCGGTCATCCGAAGCAATGTGCAGCTTAAGTCGCTCGTGGACGGCTCGAATTTCGCTTGCGGTCCCTGTGCCTTTCAATTGAATCGATTTTGCAGCTTCAATCGCACTCTCACCCTCATTCGACCGTGCGTGGCGCAACTCGAAAACGGGGGAGGTGAGCCACGAAGAGACATCGCCGAACGCAACGTACTCAACCTCTTTTAGCGACACCTCTTGACTCACTTCCAAATCAAGGTGAAACAACTTGTCAGTCGTTGCGTCAAAGACGCTTTCCGATGAAGCCATTACTAAAGGTGAGTGCGTGGCTACTATGTATTGCGCCTTTAGAGTCGGGGCAAGTAAACCACTCAATTCCATAAGCGCCGGCAAGAATGACCGCTGCCATTTTGGATGCAGATGAGCCTCCAACTCATCAACAAGAACCACCATGCGTCGCTGAGGGGCTGCCTGCGCCATGTCAGCAGCGATCAAATGCTCATGCCAAGCCCAAACTATTAAGTAGGCTAAAGTCACGATACGCCGTACACCAGCGGACGCATAGACGATAGGGGTTTCGCCATACGGATGGATAAGGGTGGGAATATCGCGAGGATCATCTGGAATTCGCACAGTTGGTCCGGGCCGAAGCCTACCTAGATCAGGCGGTGACAGCTTGGCAAGCACTAGTTCAAAACTCTTGAACTGTTCTCCTTGTGGATTACTTTGCCACCTAACCCAATCTCTTACCAAGCCTTCAATACGCCCGGGCAAGCCGTCCCAAACTTCCTTGCTAGAAAAAACCGTTTTCCCCTCTTTGAGGGAGTGATTGCTTGGCAACGACTGGCGCGCAGGGTCCCACACAGCAAACGACCCATCGACGCGCGCATACACTATCAGTCCTGCTATGGTGGGCCGTTCCTTTGGCATCGGCCAACTTAGGGTTTTCCAGTCAAAGGCAATGGTCTTTTTAGTAGCTTTTGCTTTTTCTCCGGAAATGGCAAACGCAATGGCAACGTCCGAATTCTTTCGCCCGGGATTGGGATAGGACGGTCGCCCGGCCCAAGTCCCGGTAAGCGCCCACCAAGCGGCTTCTAGCAAAAATGACTTTCCTAAGCCGTTATCCCCAGTTATCAAACTAAGGCGATCAGCCGGCTGCAATATAAATTCATGAGCAGGCCCAAGCCCTTTAGTAGCAAGATAAGATAGAGTGCCGCCCTCGTCCGGCCGAGCGTCAGGGGGCGCAGGGAGAAGTTCACGCAAGTCTTCCCAAGTGGAAACATCGTCCTGAAACACTTCCTCGATGCGTTCGAGGGGAACAACCGGGTCAAAAAGGCTCGCAAGCTCGGAAGACGTTATTGAGTAGTCCTGAACGAATGTCGTAACGACATCGTCGAGCACTGCGTCCTCCGGCCAGTCCCGTTCCCGATATAGCCAAACGGCGAGATCAAAGGCAGGAATGCGCTGGCCCTTAGGAAGCTTGCTAGCAAGAAACGAAACATAGTCTTCAGCCCAAGACCAAATGCGAGAATTATGAGGGTGTATGAACGCTCCGAGGAAGCTTCGCGTGTTAACCGACTGAAGTCCTTTCGCGGAATAGTCGGGCCGTACCCATTTTTTCTCACGGTCGGCTGACTTGAACGGCTGAAAGAACCAGTCTGATCCCGGGTCAAGGCGATGATGCTGCTTCAAAAAAGAATCTGTATGCGCATCGAGCGGAAACACCGTCTCTTTTCCCACAGGCAAGCCCGCAATCTTGCAAGCGACGAACGTGATCCCGTGGAAGGAGTGAACCCCAGCAAGCGCCTGAATAGACTGTACAATCTGTTTTGGGGTGAAGTACATCGTTACAATTGGCGCAATTGATTCGCAGAATAAACGCAAAATTCCCGGTTCAGATCAATTCCGATGGCTGGCCTTCCCATTGCAACGGCGACCCGCGCCGTAGTTCCGCTTCCAAGAAACGGATCCAATACGACCCCGCCTTCGGGACAGCCAATTTCAAGGCAGCGCCTGACGAGGTCATCTGGAAAAGGGGCGGTGTCGAGGCCATTGCCACGAGGGCGCGCAGCAATGGTCCACATGTCTTCTTCGACTTTTTGATCGATTAGGGGCTGCTTGTTAAAGAAGTACTTTCTGTTCTGAGCGAACATGAAAAGATTCTCATAACTCCTAGTTGGCCGATCTGCAACTGACTCCGGAAGGCAATTTTCGCGATGCCAAATGATGGGGCTGCGTAAGACCCAGCCACGGCCTGCCATCTCTAATGCGACGCGCCAAGGAATCCCGATGGCGGATTTTCGCTGAAGGTTGATACCAAGGCCGCCGCTCTTGTCAACGGCCCTTAGCCCAAAACGCCGCTTTCCACTCTTCCTGTCCGTGCCGTGAGACTTACCTTTGCCGGAGTAATAGGTATCCCCCAAGTTGACAAACAGAAGGCCATCCTGTCTTAGCACGCGCTTAATTCCATCCATAACGCGGCACAGAGAGTCCACATAGCCTGCCACCGTTTCTTCTAGACCGATCTGACCGTCCACGCCGTAGTCGCGCAACCAGTAATAGGGAGGAGAAGTCACCACGCAGTGCACGCTCGCGGCCGGCAATTTGCCCAAGATCTCTTCGGAGGAGCCTTGATAAACGCTCCACTGGGCGCCCTGAGACGAAGCCCCATGCCACTCAGTTTGGGCGGGGTCGTCCGTCGCGACGAAGAGTTGTTCTGGAGATGGTTTACGTTTGGTCAAGGAAGCGTCTGTAAAATGGAGCCGAGCAGCGCAAACGATGCGTGTAGCCGGTATCGCAGCGAGTGTAGCTAGTCTGAATTTCGGTCGTTCACCCACGGGTGAAGGTTGTTTGGAGGCCTTGGCAAACAGTCCGAAGGCCCCGCCGTCACAGCAGCCCCCGCTCCGCCATGGACAGCGTTAAGCACCCCGCCACGATGATGTGGTCGATCATCCGGACATCCACCAGCGCCAGCGCCGACTTCAGCGTTTGAGTCAGCATCTCGTACGCCCGTGACGGCTCCGCACTGCCCGAAGGATGGTTGTGCACGAAGGTGACCGCTGAGTGTTGAGCTTCAGCGCGTCCTTGACCACCTCGCGTGGATAGACCGATGTCTGGCTGACCGTGCCCCGGAACATCTCCACGTCCTCTACGACCCGATGCTGCAAGTCCAAGTGCAGGACCGCGAACACCTCATGCTCCAACCCTGCCAGCCGGAATTTGAGGAAGTCCTTGACCATCTGCGGGGACGGCAGCTTATCGGTGCCGTGCACCCGGCTTGCCAGCAGGCATGGAGCAGCCTTCAGGATTTGATCATCGCCTGCCGGACGGTAGCTGCCTGCGACATCGCGCACCAGCAATGCCGAAGTGTCAGCGTAGAACGTAGTGAACGATCGAGAGATGAGAAGAGGTCGTGTGCCATGGTCGGCTCCGCGAATCAGGCGGCCCGAGACCGGAAGCAGCACGCCGCAGCGTAGTTGTCACAGGTGCGAGGACGGCCGAGGACTGCTGTTGGATGATGGGCAACCAGGTTTCTTCGCTACTGTAGCTATGGACGGCGCCGTAGGCCCGTAACACGCAAGGTGTTGAAGAGTTCGTGGTTGCAGCCTCGTGAGGTCTCATCGCCGCGTAGGCGAACGGCGGTTTTCCGGGGCTGCAAGTCAAGGTACTAGGCGACGTCGCTCAGGTGGTATTCGGGTGGGAACGTTTCCGCGATCCAGCGGTCATGCAGCGGGTTTTTTGTGAGGGTGTGGGTGAAGGTTGCATCGGCACCGAGGCGCCGGGTCATCTCATCTTGCAGGGCCTCAAAGTAGTCCTGGGTCTGGCTTCTGGCCTTGCCGTGGTACGCGACAGGCGTGACGAGACGATAGAGGTAGTGGCAGTGCCCATTCGCCCGGTTGGTGGTGACGATGGTCGGCACGGGCACATGCAGCTCTTCAAAACGACGTGCGGCACCGGGGAAGTCCAAGTCCAGGCTCAGGTAGGGCCTGTACATCGGATTCAGCCCGCAATAGGCGAACTGGTCGACCTTCGCGCGCTTACGGTAGCGGGTGCCTTCGGCGAAGTCGTTCGTGGTGAGAACGGCCGTGTTGAAGTGGTTGTAGAAGTCCTGGAGTTTCTGGTTCATCCTTGCCTGTCGGTAGTGATGAACACAACTAACAAGAAAAAAGGAAAAGTCAAATCCACCCCGCCGCGAACCTGCCGCGTGCTCCGACCCCACCCGCGTTAAATTAGGTGGGTCAGACCGAAGTGTCAGTTGCGACCTGTAGTTTCGGTTTCGGAAAACGAAGAAGCCGTTGTAAATCAACGGCTTACGTTTGCGCGGGCAATATGGACAGTTGTGCCATTGAACTACTCCCCCGCAGCGGGCGCGGATTCTAACTAGGCTAACCGTTGCCAGCCGGGCAACAAGTGTGAACTTTTCTCTTCACTTTGCGGTTCCGATGGCATATAAACGCCCGTCGGATTACCGTCGTTCCGACACGTGACCGACGACCTTGGCCCCTCAGACCGCGAGGAGCCAGGCGTTCCGAGTCCAACAACAACCATCGAGGGCGCATCGTGATTGAACTGAAAACACCGCGGGGCCTGGCCGTGTCCGTGCCCGAAACGGAGGCGGAAGATCCGTCGGAAAAATTCTCCGTCGACGACGTCGAGGGGTTCCGCAACTACTACCGCGAGAACGGTTACGCGATCGTCAAGGGCCTGCTGACGCGCGAGCAGTGCAGCAAGATCCGCCAGCTGTGGGAGACGGAGGTCAAGCCCTTCGACGGCTTCATGTATCGCCAGGCCACGGCCAAGGTCGAGCGGCACGAGAAGAACGACAAGGGTTGGATCATGAATCCAATCCTGAACCTCCAGAGCGTCGATCCGGGCAACTTCCCGCAGTTCCGCTCCTACGCCACCACCAGCATCCTGGGCGACGAGCGCCTGGCCGGCGCTTTCGAGAGCCTGCTGGAGGACACGCCGAAGATCGTCCAGTCGATGTATTTCGAGGGCAACTCGGCGACCTGGGAGCACCAGGACAGCTACTACCTCGACTCGGAAACCATCGGCGAGATGGCCGCCGCCTGGATCGCGGTGGAAGACATCTCGCCGAAGGCGGGGCGCTTCTTCATCTGCCCCGGCTCGCACAAGATCAAGCTCGACGACCATGCGCTGTACAACAACATCGCCGAGAACCACGAGGGCTACATCCTCTCGGTGGTCAAGAAGATCAAGGAAGACAAGCTGCCGATCCGCGCGCCCGTGCTGAACCAGGGCGACGTGCTGTTCTGGAATGCGTGGACCATCCACGGCTCGCTCGACAGCCAGGACGCGACGCACTCGCGCTCGTCCATCACCTGCCATGCGATCCCGAACAAGAAGAAGTTCCTGCAGCTACAGACGCGCACCTTCGACCTGCCCACCGAGAAGGTCAACCGCGCCTACATGTTCAAGCCGAAGGACCTGAAGAAGCCGAAGAACAGGCTGGTGTTCTTCATCGAGTCGCACTTTCCCGGCGCCTTTTACTGGCTGAAGAAGCGCGCGATCATCTACATGGTCAAGCGCAAGCACCGCATGGCGTGACGGCGACGCGCCGGCCTCAGTTGTCGCTCAGTTGTCGATAACCCGCCGCGCGAAGCGTTCCAGGTAGTCGAGCAGCCGGTTGGCGCCGGCCACGGCCGCGGCTTCGTCGCCGGTGGCGATGCCCTGGGCCAGTTCCATGTGCGCGTCGGCGGCCTCGACGATGTCGCCCTCGTGCTGGTAGGCGTACCAGAAGCGCCGGCACTGCACGATGAGCGGTGCGACGCCCATCACGGCCGACTGGTTGCGGCTGGCCCGGTGGTTGACGCGGTCGAGCTCGTGGTCGGCCGCCATGTAGTCGTCGAGGTGGCCGCGCGCGGCGGCCTTCACCATCTTCTCGGCGCAACGCACGATGTCCTTGCGCTCCGCCGCCGTGGCACGGCGCGCCGAACAGGACGCGATGAGCGTTTCGAGCACGCGCCGCGTCTGGACCACGTCGAGGTGGTCGGCCAGGTCGATGCCCGACACCAGCAGGCCCCGCCGCGGCTGCTGGTCGATCAGCCCGACCGAGGTCATGCGCAGCAGCGCTTCGCGCACGGGGGTGCGGCCGAGGCCGGTGCGTTCGGCGATCTCGGCTTCGACCACCGGGCTGCCGGGCTCCAGCTGCAAAGTGACGATGAGCGTTTCGATCGCGTCGTAGGCCATGTCGGCGGCGCGGCGCCGGGGCGCACCACCCGGGGAAGACGTAACTGCAGCAGGCATCGTGGGTGAGGTTTCGCGAAAGGGCACCGGGCGGGCGCATTCTCCCATCGCCGACGGGAGGGCGCGCCCGCGTCGGCGGGGCTCAGAGCGTGGCGCCGATCTTGCGCAGCTCGGCGATGGCCGGCGCCTTGGGCAGCCAGATCTTGTCGAACTCGGCGATCAGCGGCGCGGGGTTGAAGGCCGTGTCGTTCTTGATCACGAGGTTGGTGGCCTTGAACTTGTCGATCAGACCGAGTTCCGTCGTCACGATCTCCTTGATCTGCGCGTCGAGCGACTGCTTCACCAGGTCGGTGATCAGCGCCTTGTCCTTGGCGTCCAGCGTCTGCCAGATGCGGCCCGACACCAGCGGCGCGAAGGGCATGAACAGCGCGTTCATCGGCAGCATGACCTTGGCCACCTTGTCGAAGCGCGCGTTCCACGAGAACTCGATGTCGGCTTCCAGCCCGTCGACCTGGCCGTTCGACATCGCATCGAACACGGCCGGCGTGGGGATGGGCGTCGGTGCGGCGCCGAGCATCTGATAGAAGTCGCGGTAGACCGGCGTCGGGTTGATGCGCAGCTTCATGCCCTTCAGGTCGGTCGGCGTCGAGATGTCCTTGGTCGCGAACACCACGCGCATGCCGGTGATGCCCCAGCCCAGGCCGACGGTGCCGGTCTCGCGCGGCAGCACGTCGAGCAGCTTCAGCGCGGCGGGCGTGCGCACCAGGGATGCGACGTTGGTGGTCGAGCGCACCAGGTAGGGCGCGTTGATAGCGGCCACGCTGGAAACGCGCGAGCCCAGCTCGGCGGCCTGGATCCAGCCCATGTCGAGCGCGCCCGACTGCAGCTGCTGCATCATGGCCGACTCGTTGCCGAGCTGGCCCGAATGGAAGACGGTGACGCTCAGGCGGCCGTCGGTCGCCTTCTTGAGCGACTCGCCGAAGGCCACCGCGGCGCGGTTCCACGAGTGGCCGGCCGGGGTGATCAGGCCCAGGCGGAATTCCTTGGCCGTGGCGGCGCGCACCATCGGCGAGAAGAGGGCGGACGAGGCGGCGGTGCCGGCCGCGGCCTGGACGAACTGGCGACGGGAGAGGGACATGCGAAGCTCCGGTTGAGGTGGAAAGGAAGGGCGCGAAGAACTACTTCAAGAGGGCGAGCGACAGGCTCGGGAACAGCGACAGGATCACCAGCGCCACGCAGCAGATGAGGAAGAAGGGCATCGTGACGATGAACATCTTTCCGGGCTTGGCGCCGGTGACGGCCGAGGCCACGAAGAAGCTCAGCCCGACGGGCGGCGTCATGAGGCCGAGCACCAGGTTGATCACCACCACCACGCCGAAGTGGCGCGGGTCGATGCCGTAGATGTCGGTGGCGATGGGCAGCAGGATGGGCACCGTCATGATCAGGCCGGGGATGCCGTCGATCACGGTGCCGATCACCAGCAGGATCACGTTGGTCAGCAGGAGGAAGGTGACCGGGTCCTTTGCCACGGTCTGGATCCACGCGGCGGTGGCCTGTGGCACCTTGCCGTAGATGAGCAGCCACGAGAACACCGCAGCCGCTGCCACCAGGAACAGCACCACGGCCGAGTAGATGGCCGACTTGAGCAGGATCTGAGGAATCATCCCGTAGCGGAATTCCTTCGTCACGTAGCGGCCCACCAGCACCGCGGCCACGGCGCCGACGGCCGCCGCTTCGGTCGGGTTCGCGAAGCCGCCGAGGATGGAGCCGACGATCACGATCGGGATCAGCAGCGTGGGGCAGGCGGTGATCACGGTGTGCAGCCGCTGCTTGAGCGTGCGCTTCTCGGTGCGCGGGTAGTTGTAGATCAGGCCCATGCAGGCGATCACGATGAAGAACAGCACCGTGAGGATCACGCCGGGGATGATCCCGGCGATGAGCATGTCGCCCACCGCCACCTGCGCGAGCACGCTGTAGACCACGAACATCACCGAGGGCGGGATGATCGGGCCGAGCATGCCGCCGTACACCGTGAGGCCGGCGGCGAAGGTCTTGTCGTAGCCCTGCTTCTCCATCTCCGGCACCATGATCTGGCTCATGATCGCGACCTGCGCCGTGGCCGAGCCGATGATCGACGACACCAGCATGTTCGCCAGGATGTTCACGTAGGCGAGGCCGCCCTTGACCGAGCCGATGAAGGCCAGCGCGAGGTCCACCAGCCGCTTGGTGATGCCCCCGCCGTTCATGATCTCGCCGATGAGGATGAACAGCGGAATCGCGATGAGGCTGTAGCTGTCGACCCCGCCGAACATCTGTGTCGGGAAGGACTGGAACAGCACCGTGTCGCCCGAGTTCAGGATGAAGACGATGCCCGACAAACAGAGGCAGGCGCCGATTGGCACGCCGACCAGCATGATGAGGAGGAAGAATCCGGTGGTCAGCATGTCAGTTCACCACGTCCGCGTTGGCGATGTTGAATTCGGCATGGCTGCGCTTGGGCTGCAGGCCGAGGTCTTCGATCAGGTTCGACAGCGCATGCACGCTCAACGTCACCGAGAAGATCGGCAGGATCAGCTGGATCGCCCAGACCGGCCAGTTGAGTGTCTGCGTGCGCTCGGTGTAGAGGAAGTTGAAGGACTCCGCGGCGAACTCCTTCGCATCGAAGCCGTAGCGCGCGAGGCCCACCGGGTCCATGTAGATCCAGCACATCGCGAGCAGCGCCAGGCCGAGCGCCAGCACGCCGCCCGAGGCCGCGGCCTTGGCGATGCGCACGGCCCTGGCGCCCAGCTTGTCGGTCAGGAGCGTGACCGCGAAATCGAGCCGCAGCCGTGTCATGGCCGAGGCGCCGATGAAAGTCAGCCAGACCACGCAGTACACCGAGGCCTCGTCGACCCAGTACAGCGGAATGCCGCCGTAGCGCGTCACCACGTTCAGCATGACCAGCACGATGAGCAGGCCCATGAGGCCGGTGAGCAGATGGCGTTCGCAGCGCAGCACGCCGTCCGACGCGTCGAGCACCCAGCGGGTGACGCCCGCCGGTCCGTTGGCTTTTTCTTGCATGTTGTGTGGGCCTGGTGACGGGGTGACTCGGCGTGGGCTCAGGCGACCGACTGGTACTTGGCCGGGCGCGTGGCCAGTGCCTTCTTGACCACGCCTTCGATGAAGGCGCGTTCCTCGCCGATCAGCGGAAGGCGCGGGCGGCGCATGTGCTCGGTGCCCACGCCGACCAGCAGGTCGATGAGCTTCAGGTTCTGCACCAGCTTGGTCGACACGTCCAGATGCAGCATGGGCGTCATCCACTGGTAGAGCTTCAGCGCCTCGGCGAACTGGCCGGCCTTCATCAGGTCGTACAGCGCCACGGTTTCGCGCGGGAACGCGCAGCCCACGCCGGCCAGCAGGCCGTCGGCGCCGAGCGCCATCGCTTCGTAGGCCAGGTCGTCCACGCCGCAGAAGATCTGGTAGCGGTCGCCCAGCAGGTTGCGCAGGTCGGTGATGCGGCGGATGTTGTCCGTGCTTTCCTTGACGGCGACGAGCCATTCGCAGTCGGCCAGTTCCAGCATGTGCTCGGGCTTGAGGTCGACGCGGTAGGCGACCGGGTTGTTGTAGACCATCAGCGGCTTCTGCGCCGCCTTGGCCATGGCGCGCACGTTGGCCATCGCCTCGCGCGCATCGGCCACGTAGATGACCGAAGGCATCACCATGTAGCCGGCCACACCCACCTTGTTGCCGCCGTCGATGTAGCGCAGCGCCTCGCGGGTGCTGGTTTCCGACACGTTGGCCAGCACCGGGATGCGGCCGTCGGCGGCTTCGAGGGCGATCTTGGCGACCTGCAGCTTCTCTTCGAGGCTCAGCGTGCTGGCTTCGCCCAGCGAGCCGCAAGTCACCAGGCCGTGGATGCCGTTGCGGATCTGGAAGTCGATGTGCCGGGCCGTGCCTTCGGCGTCGATGCTCTCGTCGGCGTGGAACTTGGTGGTGACGGCGGGGAAGATGCCTTGCCAGCGGGGATTGCTCATTCGATGCTCCTGAGGATGAGGTTGGGAGAGAAAAGGGCGGCCGTCCGGACCTGCGCCCGATCGACTCTTTAAATATATTAGCGAGATATCAGAAATATCCGTTCAGGGTATTAGCAGATTGCGTGCCAGCGCTGGACATGCTTGATCGGGGGCTTGGATGGCCTTTCGGGGTCGTCGGCGTCGCCTGGCGGCACCGGATCGAGGCGCCATGCACACGCACGGGGCGATGGGCCCGCCCGCCCGGGTGCATCACGCGGGCCGGCAGGGCCGGAACCCGCCCAAACCTATAATCGATAGGCCAATCAAATCAAGCAGTTAGCGGGTGCATCGTTCCGCTGTGCGAGCCCCCTTGCGAGCCATTTCCCATCCCATGAGCCAGCCCACCTTCACGGTCGCGGACATCCGCAAGACCTTCCTCGACTTCTTCGCCTCGAAGGGCCACACGGTCGTGCCGTCCAGCCCGCTGGTGCCGGGCAACGACCCGACGCTGATGTTCACCAACTCGGGGATGGTCCAGTTCAAGGACGTGTTCCTCGGCGAGGACAAGCGCCCCTACGTGCGCGCCACCTCGGTCCAGGCGTGCCTGCGCGCCGGCGGCAAGCACAACGACCTGGAGAACGTGGGCTACACCGCGCGCCACCACACCTTCTTCGAGATGCTGGGCAACTGGAGCTTCGGCGACTACTTCAAGCGTGAGTCGCTGATGTGGGCCTGGGAACTGCTGACGCAGGTCTACAAGCTGCCGGCCGAGAAGCTCTGGGCCACCGTCTACATCGAGGACGACGAGGCCTACGACATCTGGACCAAGGACATCGGCCTGCCGCCCGAGCGCGTGGTGCGCATCGGCGACAACAAGGGCGGCCGCTACATGTCCGACAACTTCTGGATGATGGCGGACACCGGCCCCTGCGGCCCGTGCAGCGAGATCTTCTACGACCACGGCCCCGAGATCGCCGGCGGCCCGCCCGGCAGCCCCGACGAGGACGGCGACCGCTACATCGAGATCTGGAACAACGTGTTCATGCAGTTCGACATGCAGCCCGACGGCTCGGTCAAGAAGCTGCCCGCCCCCTGCGTCGACACCGGTATGGGCCTGGAGCGCCTGGCCGCCATCCTGCAGCACGTGCACAGCAACTACGAGATCGACATCTTCGACGCGCTCATCAAGGCCGCTGCGCGCGAGACCGGCGAGAAGGACCTGGCCAACAGCAGCCTGCGCGTGATCGCCGACCACATCCGCGCGACCGCCTTCCTGGTGGCCGACGGCGTGATTCCGTCGAACGAAGGCCGCGGCTACGTGCAGCGCCGCATCATCCGCCGCGCCATCCGCCACGGCTACAAGCTGGGCCAGAAGAAGCCCTTCTTCCACAAGCTGGTGCCCGACCTGGTCGCGCTGATGGGCGAGGCCTACCCGAAGCTGGTGGCTGACCAGAAGCACGTCACCGACACGCTCAAGGCCGAGGAAGAGCGCTTCTTCGAGACGCTGGCCAACGGCATGGAGATCCTGGACGCGGCGCTGGCCGGCGGCGCCAAGGTGCTGCCGGGCGAGGTCGCCTTCAAGCTGCACGACACCTTCGGCTTTCCGCTCGATCTGTCGGCCGACGTCTGCCGCGAACGCGGTGTGGGCATCGACGAAGCGGGCTTCAATGCCGCCATGGAAAAGCAGAAGGCGGCGGGCCGTGCCGCCGGCAAGTTCAAGATGGACCGCAACGTCGAGTACGCCGGCGCGGGCAACACCTTCACCGGCTACGAGCACCTCGAAGAGACGGCGAAGGTGCAGGCCCTGTACTTCGAAGGCGCCTCGGTCAACGAACTGAAGGAAGGCCAGCCCGGCATCGTGGTGCTCGACACCACGCCTTTCTATGCCGAGAGCGGCGGCCAGGTCGGCGACCAGGGCTTCCTCAGCGCCGAGGGCGTGCAGTTCGGCGTGGAGGACACGCAGAAGATCAAGGCCGACGTGTTCGGCCACCACGGCACGCAGACGCAGGGCACGCTCAAGGTGGGCGACACCGTCAAGGCCGCGGTCGACGGCGAGCGCCGCGCGGCGACCATGCGCAACCACAGCGTGACCCACCTGATGCACAAGGCCTTGCGCGAGGTGCTGGGCACGCACGTGCAGCAGAAGGGCTCGCTGGTCGATGCCGACAAGACGCGCTTCGACTTCGCGCACAACGCCGCGGTCACGCACGACCAGATCCTCGAGATCGAGAAGCGCGTGAACGCCGAGATCCTGGCCAATGCGCCGACGCAGGCGCGCGTGATGGACATGGAGTCGGCCCAGAAGACCGGCGCCATGATGCTGTTCGGCGAGAAGTACGGCGAGAGCGTGCGGGTGCTCGACATCGGCTCCAGCCGCGAGCTCTGCGGCGGCACGCACGTGCAGCGCACCGGCGACATCGGCCTGTTCAAGATCACCAGCGAAGGCGGCGTGGCCGCGGGCGTGCGCCGTATCGAGGCCATCACCGGCATCAACGTGCTGAGCTACCTGCAAGGCCTGGAGTCGACGGTGCAGAGCGTGGCCGCCACGCTCAAGACGCCGACGGCCGACGTGCAGGGCCGGCTCGGCCAGGTGCTCGACCAGGTGCGCGCGTTGGAACGCGAGGTCGGTTCGCTCAAGGGCAAGCTGGCGTCGTCCAAGGGCGACGAACTGCTCGCGCAGGCGATCGACATCAAGGGCGTGAAGGTGCTCGTCGCCCAGCTCGACGGCGCCGACGCCAAGACGCTGCGCGACACCATGGACAAGCTCAAGGACAAGCTCAAGAGCGCGGCCATCGTGCTGGCCGCTGTCGACGGCGCCAAGGTGCAGATCGCGGCAGGCGTCACCGCCGACGCGATGGGCAAGGTGAAGGCGGGCGAACTCGTCAACTTCGTCGCCCAGCAGGTCGGCGGCAAGGGCGGCGGCAAGCCCGACATGGCGATGGCCGGCGGCACCGACGCGAGCGGCTTGCCTGCCGCGCTGGCCTCGGTGCAGGGCTGGGTGGCCGAGCGGCTCTGATCGGGCCCCGGCGCGCCGTGCCCTAGGGCGGCGCGGCCACCAGCGCGCGGAGCACGCCTCGCAAGGTCTCCGCCGCGGCGCGGCGTTCATTCGCGTCGGCCGCCATCTGCGCCCGCACGATGGCGCCGTCGAAGGCGAGGGCGGCGCCCTGGGCCAGCGCCTCGCGGCGGGGGCCTGTCGGCAGCAGCTGCAGGATGACGTCCGTCATCTCGTCCTTGTGCGCACGCGAGATGCCGACCGCTTCGGGCAGGGCATCGGCGATCTCGACCACCGTGTTGATGAAGGCGCAGCCGCGGAAGACCGGCATGTCGATCCATTCCTGCAGCACGTCGGCGAGCAGCAGAAGGCCGCTGCCATCGGCCGCCGGCGTGTCGGCGCCGCGCCGGCCCAGCGCATCAACGAACCAGGCCATCCAGCGCGCATGGCGCAGATCGAGGAAGGCCCGCACCAATTCGTTCTTGCTCGGGAAGTGCCGGTAGAAGGTCACCTTCGTCACGCCCGACTCGGCGATGAGCCGGTCGATGCCGGTGGCCCGGATGCCATCGCGGTAGAAGAGGTCGTGTGCCGTGCCGAGGATGCGGTCGCGTGCGGAGAGGGGGGCTGCTTCCATGTCGCTCGATTGTAGACAGACCTGTCTATGCCTGATAGATTCGCGCTGCGCATGTAGACAGACTGGTCTACATGATGCAGATACCGCCGACCGAACCCCGCCACTCAGGAGCCGCCATGGAAACCCGCCCGCCCATTCCCCCGTTCACGCGTGAGAGCGCCATCCAGAAGGTGCGCGGCGCCGAAGACGCCTGGAATTCGCGCGACCCCGACCGCGTCGCCGGCGTCTACACCGAGGACACGGTGTGGCGAAACCGCGCCGAATTCCCGGTCGGCCGCGAGGCGGTGCGCACCTTCCTTCAGCGCAAGTGGGCGCGCGAGCTGGACTACCGCCTCATCAAGGAACTGTGGGCCTTCGCGGACAACCGCATCGCGGTGCGCTTCGCCTACGAGTGGCGCGACGACTCGGGCCACTGGTTCCGAAGCTACGGCAACGAGAACTGGGAGTTCAACCCGCAAGGCCTGATGCAGCGCCGCTTCGCCAGCATCAACGACCTGCCGATCGCCGAGCGCGACCGACTTTTCCACTGGCCGCTGGGGCGCCGCCCCGATGACCATGCGAGCCTGAGCGACCTGGGCCTGTAGCGTCCGCTGCAGCGCCAGCAGAACGCGCCGGAGCCGGCTACAGTTCGCGCCATGCGTGAGGGCTGTTCGATCATGGTGAGGGCGATGCTGGTGTGCGTGGCACTCTTTCTGGGCGCCTGCGCGAGCCTGCCTCCGCCGCAGCCGCGGGCCGAGACGACGGCGCCGATCGATGTGGCCGACACGCCGCTGGGCCGTGTCGCGGCGGCCAGCGGGCAGGGCGCGGCACCCGGCCTGTCCGGCTTCCAGCTGATGCCCGAGGGGCCGACGGCGCTCAATGCACGGCTGGCGCTGGCGCGGCGCGCGCAGAAGACGATCGACGCGCAGTACTACATCCTTCAGAAGGACGCCTCCGGCACGCTGTTTTTGGACGCCCTGCTACAAGCCGCCCGCCGCGGTGTGCGCGTGCGCCTGCTGGTCGACGACTTCTACACGGCGGGCAAGGACGAACTCTTCGCGGCGCTGGCCTCGCAGCCGAACTTCGAGCTGCGGCTCTTCAATCCGCTGGCCGTGCGGGCCGGGCCGCTGGGGCTGCGGGTGGGGTTGTCGTTGTTCGACCTGCGGCGTATCAACCGGCGCATGCACAACAAGCTGTTCGTGGCCGACAACAGCATGGCCATCGTCGGTGGCCGCAACATCGCCGACGAGTACTTCATGCGTAGCGAAGTGGCCAACTTCATCGACATGGACGTGCTGGCGACCGGGCCGGTGGTGTCCGAGCTGTCGGCGACCTTCGACGACTTCTGGAACAGCCGGCAGGTGCGCCCGGTCGCCGAGCTGTCCACCGTGCCGCCCGACAGCGAATCCGTGCGCGCCTGGCTGCACGACCAACTGGCCGGCACGGTCGAACCGCCGCGCGAGCGCGATGTCGATGTGCTGGGCCATCCGCCCATCGCGCAACAGTTGCAGGCCGGGCGCCTCTTGCAGACGCCGGGTGACGGCCGGGCGGTGTCGGACATCCCGAAGAAGATCGCCATGGACGATCCGGAGGCGAGCTACGCCGACAGCGTGACGCAGCGCACCATCGCGATGCTGCAGGGCGCGCAGAAGCAGGTGATCATGGTCTCGCCCTATTTCATTCCCGGCGAAGTGGGTCTGGCCCAGATGAAGGCCGGCGTGGAACGGGGCGTCGAGATGATCGTGCTGACCAACTCGCTCGACGCGACCGACGAGTCGCTGGTGTATGCCGGCTACGCGCGCTACCGCGTCCGCATGCTGAAGGCGGGCATCCGGTTGTTCGAACTGAGCGCCAAGCTCCTGCCGCGGCAACGGACGCTGGGCGATTTCAGCAGTTCGTCCGGCCGGCTGCACGCGAAGATCGCGCTGGTCGACCAGCGGCGCATGTTCATCGGCTCCATGAACCTCGACGGCCGTTCGGCCCGCCTGAACACGGAAGTCGGCATCCTGATCGAGAGCCCCGCCCTGGTCGAACAGTTCAGCCGGCTGACCCCGCTGCGGGCGATGGGCGCCTACGAACTTCAGCTCGACGACAGCCGCGACGGCGTCGGCTGGGTCGAGCACGACGCCGACGGCACGCGCACGATGACCAAGGACGAACCCGGCGCCAGCTGGGTCGGCGACTTCAAGAACTGGCTGTTGCTCAAGCTGCTGCCCGAAGACCTGCTGTGAACCGGCCGGCGGTGGCACGGCCGTTGCATGCACCGTTGGCATGCACGACCAGGCCCTGACCCTGCCCAGCGCGGCCGATGCCGGCGTCGATCCGCTGTGGCGGCATCAGCTGAGCCTGCTGCTCGAATCGACCGGCGAGGGCATCTTCGGCATCGACCTCGATGGCCACTGCATGTTCATCAACCGGGCCGGCGCGCAGCTGCTCGGCTGGCCCGCGGCCGAGGTGCTCGGCCACAACATGCACGAGCTGACGCACCACTCGCATGCCGACGGCTCGCACTACCCCGACACCGATTGCCCCATCTTCAACGCCTTCCGCCGCGGCCTGCCGTGCCGCATCGACACGGAGGTGTTCTGGCGGCGCGACGGCACGTCGTTCGCGGTGGAGTATTCGAGCCACCCGATCGTCGATGGCGACACCGTGCGCGGTGCCGTGATCGCCTTCGTCGACATCACCGAACGCAAGCGCGCGGCCGCCGCATTGCAGCAGTCGCGCGACCAGCTCGAGCTGCGTGTGACGGAGCGCACCGCCGAACTCAGCGCCGCGCTGCAGCAAGTCCGTGAGCTGTCGGCGTACATGGATTCTGTGCGCGAGGAAGAGCGCACCCGCATCGCCCGCGAGGTGCACGACGAACTCGGCAGCCTCCTGGTCGCGCTCAAGATGGACGTCAACTGGATCGGCAAGCGCCTGGGCGAGCAACAGTCGCGCGATGCCGATGCGGCACAGGCGATGCGCCAGCAGATGCGCGGAAAGTGCGACAACATGAGCGCGCTCATCGAACGCGCGGTCGACAACGTCGGCCGCATCATCACCGACCTGCGCCCGAGCATCCTCGACCACCAGGGCCTGTGGGCCGCGCTCGAATGGCAGGCGCACGAGTTCGTGCAGTCGGCCGAGCTCGACCTCGGCTGGGACCTGCAGGTCGACGACACGCTCGAACTGCCCGAACCGGCGGCGATGGCGGTGTTCCGCATCTTCCAGGAGATGCTGAGCAATGTCGGCCGCCATGCGCGCGCAGGCCGCGTCGACATCCGCATCCGCGCCGACGACGGCGTGCTCGAACTGCGCGTGAAGGACGACGGCATCGGCGCCGCGCCGCAGGCCTTCGGCGCGCCGACCTCGTACGGCGTGCGCGGGATGCGGGAGCGGGCGCTGCATTTCGGTGGCAGCATCGAGATCGCGAGCCAGCCGGGGCAGGGCAGTACATTCCGGCTCCGTCTTCCGCTTTCGACCTCGCATTGACCTCATGACACCCCCCATCCGCGTCCTCATCGGCGACGACCATCGCATCGTGCGCGAGGGCCTGAAACAGGTGCTGGGCGACCTGTCGAATGGCGCGCCGGAGATCGTCGTCTGTGCCGAGGCGCAGACCGGCCCCGAGGTGATCGAGCGCGTCGCGTCGCTGCAGGGTGGGGAGGGCGTCGACGTGGTGCTGCTGGACATCGCCCTGCCCGAACGCGATGGCCTCGACGTGCTGCAGGCCTTGCGCGCCGCCTGGCCGGCGCTGCCGGTGCTGATGCTCTCGACCTATCCGGAGCGCCAGTACGCGGTGCGCTGCATCAAGCTGGGCGCGGCCGGCTACCTCAACAAGAGCGCCGATGCCGACGCGATGGTGGCGGCGGTGCGCAAGGCGGCGGCCGGTGGCATCTACGTGTCGGCGGCCACGGCGGAGGCGCTGGCGGCGGCCGTCAGCAAGGTGTCGGCGACGGAAGCGCTGTCCCACCGGGAGCACCAGGTCTTCCGGCTGCTCACGGCGGGGCACAGCGTGAGCGAAATCGGTGCGCAGCTCGGCCTGGCGCCGAACACGGTGAGCACCTACCGGGCGCGCATCCTCGAGAAGACCGGCGCGAAGAACGATGTCGAGCTCGCGCTGTATGCCGAGCGGCACGGCAAATCGGCACCGGCCACCTGAAAACACGGGTAGCGATGACCGCCTTGTAGGGCCAGCACTACAAGGCATCGATCTGCGCTGCGCGATTTCATGCACGGGCGCTGCGCGGGCCCGGAACCGGCCCGCACCTTGCAATGCGTCTGCATCTTTTCAACGAGGTGCCGCCCATGTCCCGACTGCCTGAATCGACAGCGAACGACCCGTATGACGCCGACCGGCCTTTGATGCTGCGCTGTGCCTGCGGCCAGGACCATGCACCCGACCAGCATGCGAGCGCGATGGCCCTGTCGGACGACAAGCTGGAAGCCAGCCTGATCAAGGCGCTGTTCCCGGTCGACAGCGTGCGCCGCAATTTCCTGCGCGCGGTGGGCGCCAACACGGCGCGTGCCGCCATCGCCTCGGTGTTCCCGCTCGGCGCGATGCAGGCCATGGCCCAGGAGAAGGCGCCGCTCGAGAAGAAGGACCTGAAGATCGGCTTCATCCCGATCACCTGCGCCACGCCGCTGATCATGGCGCACCCCCTGGGCTTCTACAAGGAACAGGGCCTGAACGTCGAGGTGGTGAAGACGGCCGGCTGGGCGCTGATTCGCGACAAGATGCTCAACAAGGAGTACGACGCGACGCACTTCCTGTCGCCGATGCCGCTGGCCATTTCGATGGGCGCCGGCTCCAACGCGACGCCGATGAACGTCGCGACCATCCAGAACACCAACGGCCAGGCGATCACGCTCGCCAACAAGCACAAGGACAAGCGCGACCCGAAGCTGTGGAAGGGCTTCAAGTTCGCGGTGCCCTTCGAGTACAGCATGCACAACTTCCTGCTGCGCTACTACGTGGCAGAAGCGGGCCTGAACCCCGACACCGACATCCAGATCCGCGTGGTGCCGCCGGCCGAGATGGTGGCGAACCTGCGTGCCGGCAACATCGACGGCTACCTGGGCCCCGACCCGTTCAACCAGCGCGCGGTGTTCGAGGAGGTGGGCTTCATCCATATCCTGACCAAGGAGATCTGGAACGGCCACCCGTGCTGCGCCTTCGGCAGTTCGACCGAGTTCATCCAGAAGAACCCCAACACCTTCGCGGCGCTCTACCGCGCGGTGCTCACCGCGTCCGCCATGGCGCGCAAGCCCGAGAACCGGGAACTCATCGCCAAGGTGATCGCGCCGGCGCAGTACCTGAACCAGCCCGAAACCGTGCTCACGCAGGTGCTCACCGGCCGCTTCGCCGACGGCCTGGGCAACATCAAGACCGTGCCCGACCGCGCCGACTTCGATCCGATCCCGTGGCAGTCGATGGCCGTCTGGATGCTCACGCAGATGAAGCGCTGGGGCTACGTGAAGGGCGACGTCGACTACAAGCAGATCGCGGAAAAGGTCTTCCTGCTGACCGACGCCAAGAAGCGCATGAAGGAGATCGGGCAGACGCCGCCCGAGGGCGCGTACCCGAAGTTCACGATCATGGGCAAGGTGTTCGACCCGACGAAGCCTGACGAGTACGTGAAGAGCTTCGCGATCAACAAGATGGCGGCCTGAGGGGCGGGCCATGCGCACCTCGCTCAACCTCAAGGCCGGCCTGCTGTCGCTGCTGTTGCTGCTCGTGTTTCTCGGCATCTGGCAGGCGGCGACGATGACGACCGCGTCGGTGGCCGCGCAGCCCACGCTGACGGCCGAGCAGATCGAGTACCAGAAGATGCTTGGCAAGAACCCCGAGCCGGGCGGCCAGGCCAAGGCCTCGGGTTTCCCGACGCCGGCCGAGATGGGCGCGACCGCGTGGCGCCAGCTGTCGAACCCGTTCTACGACAACGGCCCCAACGACAAGGGCATCGCGATCCAGCTCGCGTGGTCGCTCGGCCGCGTCGGGCTGGGCTTCCTGCTGGCCTGCCTGGTGGCGGTGCCGCTGGGCTTCGTCATCGGCATGTCGCCGCTGCTGCACAAGGCCTTCGACCCCTTCATCCAGGTGCTCAAGCCGATCTCGCCGCTGGCGTGGATGCCGCTGGCGCTCTACACCATCAAGGACTCGTCGACGAGCGGCATCTTCGTGATCTTCATCTGCTCGGTCTGGCCGATGCTGCTGAACACGGCCTTCGGCGTGGCCTCGGTCAAGCGCGAGTGGCTCGCCGTGGCCAGCACGCTCGAGGTGAAGCCGCTGCGCCGCGCCTTCCGCGTGATCCTGCCGGCCGCCGCGCCCACCATCCTCACCGGCATGCGCATCAGCATGGGCATCGCCTGGCTGGTGATCGTCGCGGCCGAGATGCTGGTCGGCGGCACGGGCATCGGCTACTTCGTGTGGAACGAGTGGAACAACCTGTCGCTCACGAACGTGATCTTCGCGATCCTGCTGATCGGCGTGGTGGGCATGCTGCTCGACCTGGCCTTCGCAGGGCTGCAGCGGAAGGTGACGTATGTGGAGTGACTTCTCTCCCCAAAGGATGGCCATGCCGCCCACTCCACCTGTGCCGCCCGTTCCCCCCACCGACCCTGGCGCGACGCTGTTGCGGGTCGAGGGCCTGGCCAAGGCCTACGTGCCGGCCAAGCCGGTGTTCGCCGATGTCTCCTTCACCATGCAGCGCGGCGAGTTCGTCTGCATCATCGGCCACTCCGGCTGCGGCAAGACGACCATCCTCAACGTGCTGGCGGGCCTCGACACCGCCACCGGCGGCCATGCCTTCATGGATGGCCGGGAGATCGTCGGCCCGAGCCTCACGCGCGGCGTGGTGTTCCAGAGCCACGCCCTCATGCCGTGGCTGACGGTGCGCAAGAACATCGCCTTCGCGGTCGAATCGCGCTGGCCCGACTGGTCGCGCAAGCAGGTCGACCAGCAGGTGGTGCGCTTCGTCGAGCTGGTCGGCCTGGGCGCCGCCATCGACAAGAAGCCGTCGCAACTGTCCGGCGGCATGAAACAGCGCGTGGGCATCGCGCGCGCCTTCGCGATCCAGCCGCGCATGCTGCTGCTCGACGAACCCTTCGGCGCGCTCGATGCATTGACGCGCGGTACCATCCAGGACGAGCTGATGCGCATCGTGCGCCAGACGCAGCAGACCGTCTTCATGATCACGCACGACGTGGACGAAGCGATTCTTCTCGCCGACCGCATCCTGCTGATGCGCAACGGCAGCGAGACCTCCAGCGGCTACCTGCCCGGCAACATCGCCGAGAGCGTGGCGAACCCGCTGCCGCGCGAGCGCACCCGCGCCGGGCTGCACCACCTGGACGGCTACTACGCGCTGCGCAACCACATCGTCGACTTCCTCGTCACGCGAGCGAAGGCGACCTGACCGTTTCATCCCCTCAGACATTCACCACAACAGGAGCAAACCCCGCATGAACCGCAACGACGTTACCGAGAAGATCATCACCGTGAAGGTGGCCAAGGGCATCCAGTGGGCCGACGTGGCCAAGAAGGTCGGCCTCTCGAAGGAGTGGACCACCGCCGCCTGTCTCGGCCAGATGACGCTCGACGCTGCCCAGGCCAAGGTCATCGGCAAGATCTTCGGGCTCACCGCCGAAGAGCAGAAGTGGCTGCAAGTGGTGCCCTACAAGGGCTCGCTGCCGAGCGCGGTGCCGACCGACCCGCTGATCTATCGCTGGTACGAGATCGTCAACGTCTACGGCACCACCATCAAGGAACTCATCCACGAGGAATTCGGCGACGGCATCATGAGCGCGATCGACTTCAGCATGGACATCGACCGGCAGGCCGACCCGAAGGGCGACCGCGTGAAGGTGGTGTTGTCGGGCAAGTTCCTGCCGTACAAGACGTACTGACCGCATGGGTGCAGCGGATGCTGCGCAACCCGCGCAAGGGAATGAACGGCTTGCGCGGTAACTGTTCAGCCGCTGTGGCGTCCCGAGCAAGCGTCCCGAACGCACTGGCGCAGCCATCGGTGAGCGAGATCCCCGTCCATTCTCGGGTGCCAGAGCAATGAGACAGTGATTTCCGGCGCGGGCATTGGTAGCCCAAAGCTGTAGAGCCCGATGCGCAGGCCTTCGGTGTGGCGCTCGGGAACACCGGCGACAAAGTCGGTGGTGCGAGCCAGTGCCAGGGCGGTCGAGAACCCGCCGACCGCCGTGCCGATCTCACGTGCCAGGCCGAGCGGCTTCAGTGCTTCGTCGATCGGCCCTTTGTCGAAACCCCGACGCGACACGACGACATGCCTTTCGGCCGCGTAGCGCGCGGGCGTCATCTCGCCTCGACACAGCGGGTGCCCGATGCGCACGACGCCAATGAACCGGTCCCTGAACAACGCCTGCACACGGACCTCGGGGCTTGTGGTGCCGCCGATGACACCCGTCTCCAGGTCGACGGTGCCGTCGCGAAGGGATGCGCTCTCTTTGTCCGCCTTCTGCACGAAGCGCAACCGCACGCCAGGCGCCTCCAGGCCGACGCGCTCGAGGAGGTCGGGCCCGAAGGTTTCGACGAAGCCTTCACGGGTGCGCAGCGTGAAGGTCCGGACGAGTTCCTTCAGCTTGAGCGCCTCGGCGGGCCGAAGGATGGCTTCAGCCTCCTGGACCAGGTGAGTGACCCGCTCGCGCAGTTCGAGCGCGCGGGGGGTGGCCACCAGGCTTCGCCCGGCCCGAACCAGCAGGGGGTCGCCGGTCGTTTCGCGCAATCGCGCAAGGGCTCGGCTCATCGCCGACGGGCTCAACCGCAACCGTCTCGCAGCGCCTGCGACGCTGCCTTCGGCAAGGAGCACGTCCAGGGTAACGAGCAGGTTCAGATCAGGCGATGACATGCCTCGACGCTAGCACGCCCGATCTGACATGGCGTCCGATGCACGTAGATGTTGCAACGGCCGCGCCTTCCGGAATTGGGAGCGGCGTCCTATCGTCGACGAACGGCTTGAACGGGGTTCGTCCGAGCCCAACACAAAGGAAGAAATCGTGGCCAACAGTACTTTTGAAGCGTCGATCCAGGGCATCAGGTCGGTCTGGGGACCGCTGAGCGACGCGGTGGTCGGCGGTTGCAAACGCCACCTTGCAGACCTCCTCGCGGCCCCCGCCACGGAAGATTGGCTGGCGGCCTTGCACGAGGAGGCCCCGGCCAACAAGGAGTTGTATCGCGATCCCGTCCACGGGTTCGTGCTGCTCGCGCATTCGGAATACGCCGGGCTGTACAGGCCACCCCATGACCATGGCCAAGGTTGGGTGATCTATGCGGTCCAGCAGGGAGAAATCGAGATGAGGACCTATGCGCGGGTCTTGAACTCGGACGGCAGTGTCGGCCTGGTGAAGCGGGATTCCACCTTGATGCGGCCGGGGCAGGTCCAGGTGTATCTGCCCGGGGACATCCACGACACCCGGTGCGTGAAGGGGCCCGCGCTGCTGTTTCGCTTCACCGAGCGTGACCTGAAGAAGGAAGACAAGGAAGAACGCCGGGTGACACGGTATGTCGAACGAGACGGTGTCTGGACGGGCGCGACATCATGACCCGACGTCATGGGCAACCGCGTGAAGGTCGCTCTGGGAGAAGTCCCACGTGGGGATTTCGATTTTTCCTACCGGCCCGCAGCACCTGCAACGCACGATGGTTTGCCTGTTCAACCCTTCCATGAAGGAGCGCACCATGCCAAGAGGCGACAAATCGTCCTACACGGACAAGCAGAAGCGGCAGGCCGAACACATCGAGGAAGGCTACGAGGACCGTGGCGTCGGCAAGGAAGAGGCCGAACGCCGCGCCTGGGCCACCGTCAACAAGGAAACCGGCGGCGGGAAGAAGAGCGGCAGCGGCCGGGGCCAGCCCGAGAACCGTGCCCCGTCGCGCAAGGGCGGACATGTGGGCGGCGCGGCTTCGGCCTCGCGCACCGCAGCGCAGCGCTCTGCTTCGGCCAAGAAGGCAGCGGCCACACGCAAGCGCAACGCGGCGGCGAAGGCGTGAGGCTGCGGCTCCGAAGCGGCTCGACGCGATGGGGGTCGTGGCGCCTCAGCTTGCGTAGCTGCGGTCGATCCGGTCCAGCTTGCGGATCAGCGACGGCCAGACGAAGCCGCCGCCCAGGCCACCGGTCTGCACCTTCATCGCGTGGCCCACGCCGTCGATGATGCGGGGGTCCACCGGTGTGAGTTCGCCACCGCCGGACTGCGCGGCGATCTGGATCTGGCAGGTGTTCTCGAAGGTGTACATCGCCAGGAAGGCGTCGGCGATCGTCTTGCCGACCGTCAGCAGCCCATGGTTGCGCAGCATCAGGAAGTTCGCCTGGCCCAGGTTGGCCTGCAGGCGCGTCTTCTCGTCGTCGCGGATCGCGACACCCTCGTAGCCGTGGTACGCCAGGGAGGCCAGCACGAAGGTCGACTGCTGGCTGATCGGCAGCACCCCGTTCTTCTGCGCGCTGACGGCGATGCCGGCGCGTGTGTGGGTGTGCAGCACGCACTGGATGTCTTCCCGCACGGCGTGCACCGCGCTGTGGATCACGAAGCCCGCCGGGTTCACCGGGTGGGGGGAATCGATCACCTTGCGGCACTGGTCGTCGACCTTCACCAGGCTCGACGCGGTGATCTCGTCGAACATCAGGCCGTAGGGGTTGATGAGGAAGTGGTGCTCGGGCCCCGGCACCCGCGCGCTGATGTGGGTGAAGACCAGGTCGCTCCAGCCATAGAGGGCCACCAGCCGGTAGCAGGCGGCGAGGTCGACGCGCAACTGCCACTCCTCGGCGCTGACGTGGTCGCGAAGGGCTGAGGTGTCGGTGGGGAAGGGGGAGGCGTTCATGCGGATCTCCTGGCGTGGCCGTGGTGCCGCCATTCTTGCGCCCCCGGCGGCATCGCGCTGTCATGGCCCCGACAGGGCGGATGCGCGTTTTCCCGAAGGTGAGGTTGAGCATTCGGTCACGGTGCGCGCCGGCTCCCGGGTTTTCCCGGGATCGATGAATCGGCGCGCCTGCCGATAGCCAGGGAAGCATGCCGCACGGTGTGCGATCGCGTCACCCCGTCGACAGGGTCGAGGTGGGCGCTTCGGTTCGATCTCGTTCGCCCTTTTTTCAACCCCTCACCGACTGTCGATCATGTCCGCACCTTCGAAACTTCGCTCCATGACCATCGCCAGGAAACTGGCGCTCCTCACTCTCAGCGCCTTCGTCGGCTTGCTCGCGCTGACGGCCGTGTTCCTCGTGTCGGAACGGCAGCTCATCCTGGCCGAACGCCAGAGCAGCGTGCGGCAGGTGGTCGAGTCCGCGCACGGGGTGTTGAGCTACTACCACGGCCTGGCGGCGAAGGGCACGCTCAGCGAAGCCGAGGCGCAGCAGCAGGCCATGCAGGCCCTCAAGGGCATGCGCTACAGCGGCAGCGAGTACTTCTGGCTCAACGACATGCAGCCGCGCATGTTGATGCACCCGATCAACCCCGCGCTGGACGGCAAGGATCTGGCGGAAAACAAGGACGCGACGGGCAAGCCTCTCTTCGTGGCGTTCGTGAACATCGTGAAGGAAAAGAACGCCGGCTTCGTGTCGTACCTCTGGCCCAAGCCCGGCAGCGACAAGCCGGTGCCGAAGGTCTCGTACGTGATGGGCTTCAAGCCCTGGGGCTGGATCGTCGGCTCGGGCGTGTACGTCGACGGCGTCGACGCTGCCATCCTTGGCCGGATGATCGGCTTCGGCAGCGGTGCGTTGGCGCTGGCGGCAGCGCTGCTGGTTCTCGGGTGGTTCATCTCGCGCGGGCTGGTGCGCCAGATGGGCTGCGAGCCCGAGCGCGCCGCCGGCATCACGCGCCGGATCGCCGAAGGCGACCTGAGTGTGGCGATCGAGCTGCGCAAGGGCGACGAGACCAGCGTGCTGCACGCCATCAAGGCCATGCGCGACAGCCTGGCCCGGGTCGTGGGCCAGGTGCGCCAGGGCACCGACACGATGGCCACCGCGTCGAGCCAGATCGCCTCGGGCAACCAGGATCTCTCTTCGCGCACCGAGCAGCAGGCCAGCTCGCTGGAAGAGACCGCGGCCTCGATGGAAGAACTGACCTCGACGGTCAAGCAGAACGCCGACAACGCGCGTCAGGCCAATCAACTGGCCGTTTCCGCCTCCGAAGTCGCCGTGCGCGGCGGCAGCGTGGTCAGCCAGGTGGTCAACACCATGGGCTCGATCAATGCGTCGTCCAAGAAGATCGTGGACATCATCGCGGTCATCGACGGCATCGCCTTCCAGACCAACATCCTGGCGCTGAACGCCGCGGTGGAAGCGGCACGCGCCGGCGAACAGGGCCGCGGCTTTGCCGTGGTGGCCTCGGAAGTGCGCAGCCTGGCGCAGCGCTCGGCTGCGGCGGCCAAGGAAATCAAGGGCCTGATCGACGACTCGGTGGGCAAGGTCGAGGCGGGCAGCCACCAGGTGGCTGAAGCGGGCCAGACGATGGAAGAGATCGTGGCCAGCGTGAAGCGGGTGACCGACATCATGGGCGAGATCATGTCGGCCAGCCAGGAGCAGACCCAGGGCATCGAGCAGATCAACCAGGCGATCACGCAAATGGACCAGGTCACGCAGCAGAACGCGGCGCTGGTGGAAGAGGCCGCCGCAGCGGCCGGCTCGCTGCAGGAACAGGCGGGCAGCCTGTCACAGCTCGTCGGCGTCTTTCAGCTGACGCCTGCAGAGCCGTCGCGGCGCTGATCCGCCGAAGCGCCGCTACAGCGCCATGTGACCGGTCGCCAGCGCCGCTGCGGCCGACCGCGTCTCCACGCCCAGTTTCTCGAAGATGTGTTCGAGGTGCTTGTTGACCGTGCGGGGGCTCATGCCCAGGATCTCGGCGATGTCGCGGTTGGTCTTGCCCTTGGCCAGCCACGACAGCACCTCGGTCTCGCGCGGCGTGAGCGCGGCGTCGGCCACGCGCGAGGCGAGGGCGGGGCCCTCGCGCTGCAACGCCAGCAGCAGCATCGTCTCGCCGAGCGTGGCCGAGCCCATGTTGCGCACCGACAGGCGGGTGCCGGCCGCAGTGGTCGCCGCGATGGTCGCGCCGTCCGCCAGGGCGGGCGCCAGCGCCGTCGGCAACTGGCCCGGCGCGGCGGGCTCGCCCAGCGCATGCAGCCACAGCGCGGCCTGCGGCGAGCGCCAGGCCACGCGGCCGTGCGTGTCGACGAACACCACGCCCATGCCGGCCACGTCGACGGCGTCGCGCGCCATGCGGGTGATGCGCGCGTTGCGCGTGTGCGTGTGCAGCCGCGCCAGCACCTCCTGCGCGCGGATCGGCTTGACCACGTAGTCGACGCCGCCGCAGGCGAAGCCCTCGACCACGTCCTGCGTCTCGGCCATGCCGGTCATGAAGAGCACCGGGATGTGCGCCAGCGCCGGGTTGGCCTTGATGCGCCGGCAGGTCTCGAAGCCCGACAGGCCGGGCATCAGCCCGTCGAGCAGGATCGCGTCGGGCACGACGAGTTCGAGCCGTTGCAGGGCCGATTCGCCGTCGGCCGCGACCAGCACGGTGTAGCCACTGGCCTCCAGCGTGTCGCACAGCATGCCCAGGCTGCTGGGGGCGTCGTCGACCACGAGCACCACGGGGCGTTCGGACTCAGGGGCTGGGGGCATCGGCATCCTCCGCGAGAGCGTTCTTGAAATCGTCGAGTTCGAAGCGCGCCAGCATGCCGCGCAATTGGGTGCAGGTGGCGGCCAGCGCCGGGTCGTCGGCGGCCAGCCGGTCAAGCGCCTGCTGCAGGCCGCGCACGTGGCCGACCTGCACCAGGCGCATCAGTTCGAGGCGTGCTTCCTCGGGCAGCGAGATCGGTTCGGCCGGTGGAGGGGCCGCGTCGTGCGCGGCCGGCGGCGGCGTGTGTTGCAGCCATTGCAGGCCAAGGTGGCGTTCCAGGGTTGTGATCAGCTCCGACTCGATCACCGGCTTGCCGATGAAGGCCTGGCAGCCGGTGGCCTGCAGCCGGTCGGCCTGGTTCTCGAACACGTTGGCCGAGACGATGAGGATCGGCACGTTCTCGAAGCCGGCGATGCGTACCCGCGTGGCGGTTTCCCAGCCGTCCATGTCGTCCATGCTGATGTCCAACAGGATGGCCGAGGGCACGTGCTCGCGCAGGCTGTCCAGGCATTCGGTGCCGCTGGCGGCTTCGTGCACGTCGAAGCCCAGCGGCATCAGCATGCCGGCCAGCATCTGGCGCTGCACCGGCTGGTCGTCGACCACCAGCAGCGTGCGGCGCGGGCCGAAGTAGCCGGAGATCGGGCGTTGCGGCTCGGCCTGCGGGCCGGGGTCGGCCACCTCGCGCAGGTACACCCGCACGCTGAAGGTGCTGCCGCGGTTCGACGTGGCCGCCATGCGCAGCTCGCCGCCCATCAGCGACGTGAGCAGGCCGGTGATGGTCAGGCCCAGGCCGGTGCCGGGTTCGCCGTGGCGCCGGCCGGCCGCCCCGCGCTCGAAGGGCAGGAAGATGCGCTGGTGGTCCTGCGGCGCCACGCCGATGCCGGTGTCGATCACGTCGAAACGCAGCACTTCGCGGGTGGCGTCGACGTGCAGCGTCACGGTGCCGGCCTCGGTGAAGCGCACGGCGTTGGTCAGCAGGTTGATCAGGATCTGCCGCAGCCGCTTGGCATCGGCATGCACCCAGGCCGGCAGGCGGCCGCTGTGGGTGTAGACGAAGGCCAGGCCCTTGCCCTCGGCCTGCGGGCGCACCATGCGCACCACCTCGTCGAGGAAGCCGGGCAGGGCGAGCGGCATCGGCTCGAGCTGCAGGCGGCCGGCCTCGATGCGCGCCAGGTCGAGCAGGCCGTCGATCAGCCCGAGCATGTGCTCGCCGCTCTTGTGGATGGTCTGCACCGCGGCGCGCGGCGGGTGCGTGGCATCGTCGTTCTTCAGCAGGATCTGCGAGTAGCCCAGGATGCTGTTGAGCGGCGTGCGCAGCTCGTGCGTCATGCCGGCTACGTAGCGCGTCTTGGCCTGGTTGGCGGCCTCGGCCGCCTCCTTGGCGGCCTGCAGCGCGGCGTCGGTGCGGCGGTGGGCCTCGATCTCCAGCGTGAGCAGGTGGTTGTGGCGGTTCGATTCCTCCTGCGCCATCTTGCGGCTCTCGCTGCCCAGCACCACCCACCAGGCCGCCACGGCCGCCACCATCGACAGCAGCGCGAAGACCTTGAGGAAGGGGGAGCGCAGGAAGACGTGCGTGGCGTGCGCATTGAGCAGGCCCTCCTGCGCATAGACGATGCCCAGCACCGTGGCGAGCAGCGCGATGAGCGAGGTCGCGACCAGCAGGTAGTGCGCCACCCGGAAGTTCAGCCGCAGCGCCAGCGCCGGCGGCAGCAGCGCCTTGATCCACACGCCGATCTGCTCCGAGGCGCGCGAATTCTTCTTGCAGCCGTCGTGGCAGCGCGATTCGAGCGTGCAGCACAGCGAGCAGATCGGCGCGCTGTAGGCCGGGCAGTGCGCCATGTCTTCCGATTCGAAGGCGTTGTCGCAGACCGAGCAGCGCACCATCTGGCCGGGCGCCCAGTGCTGCAGGTCGGTGCGCGCCAGGTAGTAGCGGCCCTTCGTCTTCCAGGCCAGGAGCGGCGAGACCACCAGGGCCGTCAGCAGCGCGATGAAGGGCGAGAACGACTCGGCCCAGCGCCCCAGCAGGCCGGCATACGCCACCATCGCCACCGTGGCCGCGACCACCATCGACACCAGCCCCACCGGGTTGATGTCGTACAGGTGCGCCCGCTTGAACTCGATCGACTTCGGGCTCCAGCCCAGCGGCTTGTTGATGACCAGGTCGGCCACCAGCGCGCCGACCCAGGCGATGGCGATGTTGCTGTAGAGGCCCAGCACCTTCTCCAGCGCGGCGAACACGCCCAGCGTCATCAAGAGCAGGGCGATCAGCACGTTGAACACCAGCCAAACCACGCGCCCGGGGTGGCTGTGCGTGAGCCGCGCGAAGAAGTTCGACCAGGCCAGCGAGCCGGCGTAGGCATTGGTCAGGTTGATCTTCATCTGCGACACGACGACGAAGAGCGTCGTGATGCCCAGCACCCAGGCCGGGTCGCTGAAGACGTAGGCGAAGCCAGCCAAGTACATGCGGGTCGGCTCGACCGCGTGCGCGGCCGGGATCTCGTGCTGCAGCGCGAGGAAGGCGAGGAAGGCGCCGCCCAGCATCTTGAGCATGCCCGGCCCGATCCAGCCTGGCCCCGCCACCAGCACCGCGGCCCACCATTTGACGCGGTTCGCGACGGTCTTCTCGGGCAGGAAGCGCAGGTAGTCGACCTGCTCGCCGATCTGCACTACCAAGGAGAAGGCCACGGTGGCGCCGGCGCCGAACATCAGCGGGTCGAAGTTGTTGGTGCCGGAGATGCGGCCGACCAGCCCCGTGAAGTCGGCATAGGCCTGCGGGTTCTTCCACAGCACCGCCACGAAGGGCAGCACGAAGAGCGTGAGCCAGATCGGCTGCGTCCACAGCTGCAGCGCCGAGATCATCGTGATGCCGCGCATCACCAGCGGGATGATGACGATCGACGACACCAGGTAGCACACGGCCAGCGACCAGTCGAAGTACATCTGCAGCGCGAGCGCCAGGATGGCCGCCTCCAGCGCGAAGAAGATGAAGGTGAAGCTCGCGTAGATGAGCGAAGTGAGGGTGGAGCCCAGGTAGCCGAAGCCCGCGCCGCGGGTGAGCAGGTCCATATCGACGCCGTACTTGGCGGCGTAGTAGCAGATGGGCAGGCCGGTGAGGAAGGTGATGAGCCCCACCACCAGGATGGCCCACAGCGCGTTCTCGAAGCCATAGCTCAGGGCGATGGCGCCGCCGATCGCCTCCAGCGCCAGGAAGGAGGTGGCGCCGAAGGCCGCGTTGGCCACGCGGAACTCCGACCACTTGCGGAAGCTGCGCGGCGTGTAGCGCAGCGCGTAGTCCTCCAGCGTCTCGTTCGAGACCCAGGTGTTGTAGTCGCGGCGGATGCGAAAGATCTTTTGACCGGTGACGGGCGCCATGTTCCGTTCTTTCGGAAAGGGGAAATGGCTGTCTCGTTGCAAGAAGCGCTCCTTGTCCGTTCGGTGGGTGGCAGCGGGCGCCCAGTCTCGCCGCGCACGCCGCGGCGGCCTCTACGTTGATTGACGTATTCGGCGTACGTCGGCCCGTTCCTACAGTGGCGGCCATGGTGCTCGACGCGCCGCACGCCGCACAGCGGTGGTGCGCCGGGACACCGTTTGGTCCCTGCTCCGCAACCTTTCAACCTTCGACTGGAGATTCCCCCATGGCCCGTGATCAAGATCCGACCCTCGCCGAACAGCAGCAGCTCGCGCTCCGTCGCCGCCGCCTGCTGCAGGGCGCCGCCGCGCTGCCGGTGATGGGCCTCAGCGGCCTGAGCTTCGGCCAGCAGTTCCCGACGGCCAAGGTCAACACGACCAAGCTGGCCGTGACCGACACCGAGGTCACCGTCGGCCAGCTGCACTCGTCCAGCGGCACCATGGCCATCTCGGAAACCGGCTCGATCCAGGCCGAGCAGCTGGCCATCGACGAGATCAACGCGATGGGCGGCATCCTGGGCCGCAAGATCAAGGTGATCAAGGAAGACGGCGCCTCCGACTGGCCCACTTTCGCCGAAAAGTCGAAGAAGCTCCTGGTCAACGACCACTGTGCTGCGGTGTTCGGCTGCTGGACCAGCGCCTCGCGCAAGGCGGTGCTGCCGGTGTTCGAGAAGGAAAACGGCCTCCTGTACTACCCGACCTTCTACGAAGGCCTGGAGCAGAGCAAGAACGTGTTCTACACCGGCCAGGAAGCCACGCAGCAGATCATCTGGGGCCTGGACTGGGGCGCGAAGGAGAAGAAGGCCAAGACCTTCTTCCTGGTCGGCTCCGACTACATCTGGCCGCGCACCTCAATGAAGATCGCGCGCAAGCACATCGAGACGGTGGGCAAGCTCGGCTCGGTCAAGGGCGAGGAATACTACCCGCTGGGCCACACCAACTTCAACTCGCTGATCAACAAGATCAA
Organism: Variovorax sp. J2L1-78; assembly: GCF_030317205.1. NCBI lineage: Bacteria > Pseudomonadati > Pseudomonadota > Betaproteobacteria > Burkholderiales > Comamonadaceae > Variovorax > Variovorax arabinosiphilus. The sequence continues at coordinate 603,147 of NZ_JASZYB010000001.1, forward strand.
GGTGGCCAAGCCCGACTGCATCTTCGCGGCGGTGGTCGGTGGCTCCAACGTGGCCTTCTACAAGCAGCTCAAGGCGGCCGGCATCACCGGCGACAAGCAGTTCCTGCTGACGCTGGCCGTGACCGAAGACGAGATGACTGGCGTGGGCGGCGAGAACTTCGCCGGCTTCTACTCGTCGATGAAGTACTTCCAGTCGCTCACCAACGACAACAACAAGAAGTTCGTCGCGGCCTTTAAGGCCAAGTACGGCAAGGATGCGGTCATCGGCGACGTGACCCAGGCTGGCTACCTCGGCCCGTGGCTCTGGAAGGCCGCCGTCGAGAAGGCCGGCAGCTTCGACGTCGACAAGGTCGTGGCCGCATCGCCGGGCATCGAGCTGAAGAACGCGCCAGAAGGCTACGTGAAGCTCGACGCCAACCACCACTTGTGGAGCAAGGCGCGCATCGGGCAGGGGCAGCTCGACGGCACGTTCAAGGTGGTGGCCGAGTCCCCCGACCTCATCAAGCCCGATCCGTTCCCCAAGGGTTACCAATAGCCCACCCCCGAAGCGGCTCACTTCGTGTAGCCGCCTCCCCCTCGAGGGGGCGACACCAGCGGCCCGGCGAAGCCGGTTCCGCGGTGTCCCACGGTTCGTTCACTGATTTATCGGACGCAGCGCCATGAGCATTTCAGACATGTGGAACATCGGCCTCATGCAGGGCTTCGCGGGGCTGAGCCTGTTCGCGGTGCTGCTGCTGATGGGGCTCGGGCTGGCGATCATCTTCGGCCAGATGGGGGTGATCAATATGGCGCATGGCGAGTTCATGACCATCGGCGCCTACACGATCTACATGGCCGCGCGCTTCACGGAGCACCTGGCGCCGGCCTTCATGCCCTACTACTTTCCGCTGGCCATCGGGCTGGCCTTCATTCTGGCGTTCATCGCCGGCTGGCTCGTGGAATGGGCGTTGATCCGCCACCTGTACAAGCGGCCGCTCGACACGCTGCTCGCCACCTTCGGCATCAGCCTGGGGCTGCAGCAGATTTTCCGCACCTTCATCGGCCCGAAAGAGGTGAGCCCCACGCTGCCCGAGTGGCTGATGGGCTCGTGGGCGCCAGCCGAGGGGCTGGACATCCCGATCAACGGCCTGTTCGTGCTGGCGCTGACCACGCTCGTCACCGTCGGCGTGCTGCTCGCGCTGCACAAGAGCCGCTGGGGCCTGCGGGTGCGCGCCACCGTGGCCAACCGCACCATGGCCAACGCCACCGGCATCGACACCAAGAAGACCGACCGCCTGACCTTCGCCATTGGCTGCGGCATCGCCGGCGTGGCGGGCGCGGCCTTCACCACCATCGGCTCGACCGGGCCGACCTCGGGCTCGCTCTACATCGTCGACGCCTTCCTGGTCGTCACCTTCGGCGGCGCCGCCAGTCTGCTGGGCACCGTGGTGTCGGCCTTCGGCATCGCGCAGACCCAGTCGATCGCCGAGTTCTTCATCACGGGGTCGATGGCGAAGGTGCTGACGCTCTCGCTCATCGTGCTGATCCTGATGATCCGCCCGCAAGGCCTGTTTGCATCGAAGGTTCGTCGCTGACATGAATACGATCAAGTCCCTCATCACGCGCTACCAGCTCGCGAGCCTGGTGCTGCTGACGCTGCTGCTGGCGGTCGTGCTGCCGCTGTCGCTCGACATCTTCCGCCTCAACCTGGTGGGCAAGTACCTCACCTATGCCTTCGTCGCCGTCGGGCTGGTGATGGTGTGGGGCTACGGCGGCGTGCTGAGCCTCGGGCAGGGCGTGTTCTTCGGCCTGGGCGGCTACGCGATGGCGATGTTCCTGAAGCTGGAAGCCTCGGACCCGGAGACGACCAAGATCCAGTCGACGCCGGGCATTCCCGACTTCATGGACTGGAACCAGATCACCGAGCTGCCGCTGATGTGGCTGCCGTTCCGGAGCTTTCCGCTCACGCTGATCCTGGTGATCGCGGTGCCCACGCTGCTGGCCTGGATCATCAGCTACGCGATGTTCAAGCGCCGCGTGGGTGGCGTGTACTTCGCGATCATCACGCAGGCCGTGGCACTGATCGTCACCGTGCTCATCATCGGCCAGCAGGGCTACACCGGCGGCGTGAACGGCATGACCGACCTGAAGACGCTGCTGGGTTGGGACACCCGCACCGACAGCGCCAAGTACATCCTCTACTACGTCTGCGTCGGCCTACTCATCGCCGCCATCGTGCTGTGCCGCTGGATCCAGACCAGCAAGCTGGGCACGCTGCTGCTGGCCATGCGCGACAAGGAAGACCGCGTGCGCTTCTCGGGCTACGACGTATCGAACTTCAAGGTGTTCACCTTCTGCCTGGCGGCGGCGCTGTCGGGCATCGGCGGGGCGCTGTTCTCGCTGCAGGTGGGCTTCATGTCGCCCAGCTTCGTGGGCATCGTGCCGTCCATCGAGATGGTGATCTTCGCGGCGGTCGGCGGGCGCATGAGCCTGGTCGGCGCGGTGTACGGCACGCTGCTGGTGAACGCCGGCAAGACGCTGTTCTCCGAGAGCTTTCCGGACCTGTGGCTGTTCCTGATGGCCGCGCTCTTCATCGGCGTGACCATGGCCTTCCCGATGGGGCTGGCCGGCCTGTGGGAAAGCCATGTCGCCCCGTGGTGGAAGAGCCGGCGCCAGGCGCTGCGCGACGCGTCGGCCAAGACATCGGTTCCGTCCACCGCGCCGCAACCGCCGCGCATCGTCGACCCGGCGCCCGGTACCGGCCTGGGCGACCTGCCCGACGGCGTGAGCAGCCAGCGCGTCTGAATCCCGGAGCCACTTCATGAGCAACACCGATTTCGCCTTGGCGGTCGAAGACCTGACCGTATCCTTCGACGGCTTCAAGGCCATCGATACCCTGACGCTCTACATCGACAAGAACGAGCTGCGCGTGATCATCGGCCCCAACGGTGCCGGCAAGACCACGCTGCTCGACCTGATCTGCGGCAAGACCAAGGCCAGCGCCGGCAGCATCAAGTTCAAGAACACCGAGCTGACGAAGATGGCCGAGCACAAGCGCGTGCGCCTGGGCATCGGCCGCAAGTTCCAGACGCCGTCGATCTACGAGAACCTGAGCGTGTTCCAGAACCTGGAGGTGTCCTATCCCTCCGGGCGCTCGGTGTTCGGCGCGCTGGCCTTCAAGTGCACCGACCAGGTCAAGGCCGCCGTGCAGGCTGTCGCCGAGGACATCGGCTTGGCCGACAAGCTGGGCACAGAAGCCGGACTGTTGTCGCACGGCCAGAAGCAGTGGTTGGAGATCGGGATGCTGCTGATGCAGGAACCCGAGTTGCTGATGCTCGACGAGCCGATCGCCGGCATGAGCTCGCGCGAACGCGAGCTGACCGCCGACCTCCTCAAGCGCATCTGCAAGAACCGCGCGGTGATCGTGATCGAGCACGACATGGAATTCGTCAAGCAGATCGCGCACAAGGTGACGGTGATGCACCAGGGAAAGATCCTGGCCGAAGGGCCGATGGAGAAGGTGCAGGCGGATGAGCGGGTGATCGATGTTTATTTGGGGCACTGACATGAAACCCATTGCCTGTCGTTCGGGGTGGGCTCACGCCGACGGCGTACTCCCCTCCGCGAATGTCCCCCGCCCTTCGGGCTCCTCCTTTATTTCGCTGCGGGGAGCACGCCATCGACGCGCGCCAGCAGTGCGGCGCTTCATCGATGGATATCGCACGACGTGCCCCATGGCCTCGGCACGTACCCCCACCTTGCAGTCCCTGAACCTGGAGCCATCGCAATGAGCAACGTGATGCTGGAAGTCAAAGACCTGCACACCGCCTACGGCCAGAGCGAGGCGCTGCATGGCATCTCCTTCGACGGCATGGCCAACGAAACCATCGCCATCATGGGGCGCAATGGCATGGGCAAGACCACGCTGTTCAAGAGCTTGATGGGCGTGCTGCCGATCAAGAGCGGCAGCATCCAGGTCGCGGGGCAGGACGTGTCGCACGACGAGAGCTTCAGGCGTGTGGCCAAGGGCATCGCCTACGTGCCGCAGGGCCGGATGATCTTCCCGACGCTGACGGTCGAGGAGAACATCCAGACCGGCCTGGAGAACGCCAAGAGCCGCCACATCCCTGAAGAAATCTACGCGCTGTTCCCCGTGCTCTTCGACATGAAGCGGCGCAAGGGCGGCAACCTGTCGGGCGGCCAGCAGCAGCAACTGGCCATCGCGCGGGCGCTGGTGACCAACCCCAAGGTGCTGCTGCTCGACGAACCGACCGAGGGCATCCAGCCTTCGATCATCAAGGACATCGCCAAGGCGCTCAACGAGATCCGCAAGCTGCGCGGCATCACGATCGTCGTGTCCGAGCAGGTGCTGAGCTTCGCCATGGACGTCGCCGACCGGCTCTTCGTCATCGAAGGCGGCCGCCTGGTGCACGAGACCGCGCGCGACAAGACCGATGTGAACCACATCAAAGCCTATTTATCGGTCTGATCCCCAGTCTTCGCGCACTTCGTGTCGCTTCGCCAACCCCCTTTCAGGGGGCAACACCAGCGGCCCGGCGAAGCCGGTTCCGCGGTGTTCCACGACCAACCCATTCGTTCCCTCATCAACCCTGGAGCCATAGCAATGACAGACACGCTGATCAAGGTCGACCTGACGAAGTCGCCCACCGAAAACGAGATGATCCACAACCGCTGGCATCCGGACATCCCGATGGCCTGCTGGGTCAACCCGGGCGACGATTTCATCCTCGAGACCTTCGACTGGACCGGCGGCTTCATCAAGAACAACGACAGCGCCGACGACGTGCGCGACATCGACCTCACCACCGTGCACTACCTGTCCGGCCCGGTCGGCGTGAAGGGCGCGGAGCCTGGTGACCTGCTGGTGGTCGACCTGCTCGACATCGGGGCCAAGCCCGATTCGCTGTGGGGCTTCAACGGCTTCTTCTCGAAGAAGAACGGTGGTGGCTTCCTGACCGACCACTTCCCGCTGGCGCAGAAGTCGATCTGGGACTTCAAGGGCATGTTCACCAGTTCGCGCCACGTGCCCGGCGTGAACTTTGCCGGCCTGATCCACCCGGGTCTCATCGGCTGCCTGCCCGACAAGCCGATGCTGGACATGTGGAATGCGCGCGAGCAGCAACTCATCGACACCGACCCGACCCGGGTGCCCGGCCTGGCCAACCCGCCGTCGTCCGGCACCGCCCACATGGGCAAGATGACCGGCGAGGCGCGCGCCAAGGCCGCGGCCGAGGGTGCCCGCACCGTGCCGCCGCGCGAGCACGGCGGCAACTGCGACATCAAGGACCTCTCGCGCGGCTCCAAGGTGTTCTTCCCGGTCTACGTCGACGGTGCGGGCCTCTCCGTGGGCGACCTGCACTTCAGCCAGGGCGACGGCGAGATCACCTTCTGTGGCGCCATCGAGATGGCCGGTTGGGTGCACATGAAGGTCACGCTCATCAAGGGCGGCATGGCCAAGTACGGCATCAAGAACCCGATCTTCAAGCCCAGCGTGATGACGCCGAACTACAAGGACTTCCTGATCTTCGAGGGCATTTCGGTCGACGAGGCCGGCAAGCAGTACTACCTCGACGTGAACGTCGCCTACCGCCAGGCCTGCCTCAACGCCATCGAGTACCTCAAGAAGTTCGGCTATTCCGGCGCGCAGGCCTATTCGATCCTCGGCACGGCGCCGGTGCAGGGCCACATCAGCGGCGTGGTCGACGTGCCCAACTCGTGCGCCACGCTGTGGCTGCCGACCGAGATCTTCGACTTCGACATCAATCCGAACGCCGCCGGGCCGACCAAGTTCATCGACGGCAGCATCGACATGCCGCTGTCGCAGGACGTCTGAGCCGATGCCGACCTACGACTATGAATGCCGCGCCTGCGGCGGCTTCGATGCGTTGCGCAGCGTGAGCCGGCGCGACGAGCCTGCCGCCTGTCCGGACTGCGGCGCGGCGTCGCCCCGCGTGATGTCGGCCGCACCGCGCCTGGCGCTGATGGCCGGCAGCACCCGCAGCGCCATCGAAACCAACGAGCGCGCGCGGCATGAGCCGAAGAGTTCGAAGGACTATCAGCGGTTGAAACACCCGTCGGGGTGCGGCTGCTGCAGCGGAAAGCGCGGGGCGACGGTGACCGCCGCCAACGGCGTGAAGGGCGCGCCGAGCCGGCGGCCCTGGATGATCAGCCACTGAAAGGCGGCTTCGGCAGGGCGCTGCGACTACTGCAGCAGCAGTCCCTGCGCTTCCATGCTCAGCAAGGCGGCCGTCACATGGCGTTCGGTCATCGAAATGTGCTGACGCAGCAGGGCGACGGCTTGCTCCGCATCTCTTTCGAGCACGGTGGTGACCAGCTTCTTGTGTTCGGAGTTCTTTCGACGCTCGACCTTTCGATGTCGTGCCGAGAACTGCCGGTAGCGTTCCGCGCTGTCGAACAGCGAGGACACCAAGTCCATCAACATCGGCGATGACGTACCGCCATACATGGCCAGATGGAAATCGCGGTGCGCCGCGGTCCAGGCTTCGCTCAGGATCAGCGGGCCCTCGGGCAGCCGCTGCTCGACGAGCGCCAGTCCGTGCGCGGCCCCCACCAATCTGGACTCCCACTGGTCGTCTCCGCAGGCGATCGCATCTCGCAGGGCCTCGGATTCCACCAGAAGCCGCACGCGGGTCAGGTCGGCCACGCCCGCCACGGTCAAAGGCGCGACGCGGAACCCCCGGTTCTCGAAAGCACGCACGAATCCCTGCTCCGAGAGGCGGCTCAGCGCCTCGCGCAACGGACTGCTGCTCAACGCGTATTGCTTGCTGAGTTCATCGACCCGAAGGCGCTGGCCGGGCTGGAATTCGCAGCGAACGATGGCTTGGCGAAGCCGTCGGTAGGCCCTTTCCGCCAAGGGCGCATCGGATTCCACCAAGACGTCGGATGAAGAGGAAGGCTTGATCACGGCACCATCATACGGCACGCGCATATTCGACAGAAACCAGCACAAGGGTTAGTACCATGCATAGCAATATGTTTTATGCACAAAATAATCCGACGGGACGCATTCGGATGTCTCGCACCCTTACCTCGCTGAAAGATCCGTATGAAGTTGATGTCGTACCAACATGCCGGACGAGAAACCTGGGGCGTCGTCGTCGGTGACGGCGTGGCCGACCTGGCCGCCAGGACCGGGCACGCCACCCTCGCGGACTTCATTGCAAGTCCTGACTTCACGCGGCGCGACGCCTTGGTTGCCGGCCTCAAGGCCGATGCAGCGCTGGCCGACGTGAAGTTTCTGCCGGTCATCCCCCGGCCGGAGAAGATCGTCTGCGCGGTGCGCAACTACATGGACCACCACCAGGAAGTTCTTGCCGCCGGCATGCAGCGTGAGCTCTCCGAGCAGCCACCGATCTTCCTGCGCGTCTGGCGCTCGCAGACGCCGCACAACGGCCCGATCGTGCGCCCGCACGTTTCCGAATCGCTGGATTGGGAGGGGGAGCTGGCCGTGATCATCGGCGAGGGCGGGCGCGATATCGCCGAGGCAGACGCCTGGAAGCACGTGGCGGGCTACAGCTGCTACAACGATGCCAGCATCCGCGAATGGCAATTCCATGCCAAACAGATCGCGTCCGGCAAGAACTTCGAATCGACGGGTGGTTTCGGACCGTGGATGGTGACGGCCGACGAGATCGAACCCGGCCGCGAACTGAAGCTGGAAGTCCGCCTGAACGGGGAGACCGTGCAGTCCAGTCACACCGGCCACATGATCTTCTCGATCCCGAAGCTCATCAACTACGCCTCCACCATCTTCACGCTGACCCCCGGTGACGTGATTGCAACCGGCACGCCCGCGGGTGTGGGCTGGAGCAAGAAGCCGCCACGCTTCATGAAGCCAGGCGATCAGGTCGAGGTCGAGATCGAGGCCGTGGGCCTGCTGCGCAATACCGTCGTCGCGCAAGACTGAGCGAGACGACGGACACGGCCGTCATCCTGCCGCGGCGAGCTGCCCGCACGGAGCCGCAGCGGCCCCATAAAAGAACGGAGACAACAATGAAAAGAAGGCATTTCGTCGCCTCGTGCGGCGCTGCCCTGGCCTGGCCTTTGCGCCCGAGCTTTGCGGCAGCCTACCCGGACAAGGCCATCAAGCTGTACCAGGGCTATGCACCGGGCGGAAACGCAGACGCCATCGCGCGCGCGGTGGGTATGGAGATGAGCAAGACGCTGGGCCAGGCGGTCGTCGTCGAAGCGCAGTCCGGCGCGGGCGGCAACATCGCGGCCTCCACGGTGGCCCACGCCAAGGCCGATGGCTACACGCTGCTGCTGGCGACCGGGGGCCACGCGGTGGCGGGTGCCTTGTACGAGACGCTGACGTACAAGACCGTGAGCGATTTCGAGATGGTCTCGACGATCACCTACTTTCCGTTCCTGTTCGCGGTCAATGCCAACGCGAAGTTTCAGAGCCTCAAGGAGATCATGGCGGCGGCCAAGGCGGCACCTGGGACGGTCAGCTATGGCACGGCGGGCATCGGGTCGACGCATCACCTGGCCGGCGAACTGTTCGCATCGATGTCAGGCAACTCGCTGCTTCACGTCCCGTACCGGGGCGATGCAGCGGCACTCACCGCGCTGCTGGCAGGCGACGTGGCCTTCATCATTGCGCCACCCACGGCCGCCATGTCGAACATCGAGGCCGGCAAGCTGCGCGCACTGGCTGTCTCCGGGCCGCAGCGCTGGCCCGGATTGCCCCAGGTCCCCACCGTCGCCGAGCAAGGCGTGCCGGGCTACGACGTGCGATCGTGGGCGGGCCTGATGGCGCCGGCGGGAACGCCCGGACCCGTCGTCGAGCAACTCAACGCTGCGGTACTGAAAGCGCTCGAGGTCCCGGCCGTGCGCAAGCGACTCGAAGACATGGGCGGCGAGGTGCGCGCCAGCACGCCGGCCGAGATGAAGGCCATGGTCTCGGCGGAGCTTGAAAAATGGAAGCGCGTTGTCGCGGACGCCAGGATTCCCAAACAGTAAACAGGCACAGGACATGTCATTGATCCAAATACGCAAGCGCAGCCTCGTGGTCGAAACCGTGTACCACGAAGGCGGCCCCGTCGCCGACAAGCCGCTGCGGCTGGCCGCGGCCAGCGCGGTGGTTCGCAACCCCTATGCCGGTCGCTACGAGCCGGACCTCTTGCCGTTCATGGCGGAACTGAGGGACCTCGGTCGGCTGCTTGCCGAAGAACTCGTGCAGACCCTCGGCAAAGGCCAGGTCGAGGCCTACAGCAAGGCCGCCATCGTGGGCGTCAACGGGGAGCTCGAGCACGGTGCCGTCTGGCACGAGGCAGGGGGTTGGGCGATGCGCGAAGTGCTGGGTCAACCCAAGGCCATGGTCCCGGCCGCCAAGGCGGTGGCCCACACCGGCTACCGGCTGATGGTGCCGCTGCACTACATCCATGCCTCCTATGTGCGCAGCCACTACAACAGCTTCGAGGTGGGAATCCAGGACGCGCCGCGTCCCGATGAAATTCTCTTCGCGCTGGTCATGGCAGACGGTGGACGGATTCACTCACGCCTGGGCGGACTCACCAAGGACCAAGTCTCCGCGAACGATGGGCAGCGCTGAACGCCCCCACGACAACCCTTGATTGGAACCGCAATGACAGAGATGAAAGCCGTGCAGTTGAGGCAGACGGGAGGGCCGGAGGTCCTGTCGCTTGTCAGTCTCCCGATGCCGCAGCCGGGCAGGGGAGAGGTTCGCGTGCGTGCGGTGGCGATCGGTGCCGGTGGCCCCGACGTCCTGATTCGCAATGGAACCTACAAATGGATGCCGCCGCTGCCCGCCATTCCCGGCAACGAGATGTCCGGGCTCGTCGATGCCATTGGCGAAGGCGTCACGCGGTGGGCCGTCGGTGACCGGGTGCTGGTCAGCGCGCGGGAGCTGGCGCAGCGCGGCGGGTGCTATGCCGAGTACATCTGCGTTGCCGAGGCGGTTCCGTTCCTGCTCCCGGCCGGCGTCGGGTTCGACGATGCGGTCAGCCTGGGCAATTTCCAGCTGGCGCTGGCGCTTCTGGCCAGCAACGGCAACCTGCCCGCTCAATCCGTCTTGCTGCCCGGTGCGGCGGGAGGCGTCGCCACCGCGGTGGCCCAGGTCGCGAAGTCGCGAGGGCTGAAAGTGATTGGCACCGCCTCCAGCCAGGCCAAGCGGGATTTCGCGCTCGCCAACGGTGTCGACGAGATCGTCGACGGCACGCCGTCCCGACTGCCCGAGGCCGTCATGGCCGCGACAGGCGGTCGCGGCGTCGACCTGGCATTCGACCATGTGGGAGGGGACCTGTTCGTGGCCTGCCTGCGTGCGCTCGCACCGTTCGGTATGGTCGTCTCGTACAACATCCTGGCGGGGCCTCCGTCGAGCGATGTGTTCAGCGAATTGCGCGCACTGCTCTCCAGGAGCCTGGCCGTGCGCACCTTCTCGATCCATACCGTCGACAACGACCGGTCTCAACGACGCGGCCTGATGGAAGAGGCCATCGGCCTGATGGCATCGGGCCGGGTCCGCGCGCCCGCGGCGACCCGGCTTGCCTTGGCCGACGCGCGACGCGCCCACGAACTTCTCGACAGCGGCAGCTCGCTCGGCAAGATCGTCCTGTTCCCGCAAGCCACGGAAGGAATGCCCGCATGACCTCGAGCTACCAGCCCAACCTGTCGCACTGCGGCATCTTCTGCCGAGACCTCGGGCTGATGAAGTCCTTCTACGGCGGCGTGTTCGACCTGATCGAGACCGACCGCGGCCGCGGTGTCACCTTCCAGTTCGAGATCATCTTCCTGAGTGCGCGTGGCGACCAGCACCACCAACTGGTTCTTGCGGGCGGCCGTGGCAGCGATGCGCCAAGCACGGTGATGCAGCTCTCGTTCAAGGTGCAGACCATCGACGACCTGCGCGAGGCGCGTCGCAGGGCTCTGGCACTGGGCGCCACGAAGATGCGGGGCCTCAACCATGGCAATGCGCTCTCCATCTACTGCATGGACCCGGAGGACAACACCGTCGAGGTGTACCTCGATACGCCCTGGTATGTGAGCCAGCCGCACGGGGATCCGCTCGACCTGGACCGCCCAGACGAGGAACTCTGGGCCGAAACCGAGCGCATGGTCCGCGCCGATCCGAGCTTCATGCCGGTGTCGGAATGGTCCGGCCGATTCGCCGAGCGAAATGCGGCCCTCAAGAAAGGCCTCTCATGACGGCAGCACGCGCCGCTGGCGACGCTATCGAGGCCCAGCTGGTCGCAATGGAGGCACGCCGCTGCAACGCGATGATCGCTGCGGACATCGAGAGCCTGAAGGAGATCCTCCACCCCGATCTGATTCATGTCCATGCCAAGGGACAGATCGATGGGTACGCGAGCTACTTTGCGACGGGCGGCTTCAAGGTCGACTACAAGACGCTCGACCGCAGCGAGCTCCAGGTGCGGGTTCTGGGCGACAGCGCCTTGATGACCGGCCGCCAGCTGCTGGTGGCCGTCCGCAAGGACGGAAGCGGCACGGTTCGCATCGATTCCCGGGTCATGCAGACCTGGGTTCGGGAGGCCGGGCGCTGGCGCCAGCTCGCCTTCCAGACCACCCCGCTCGACATGTCGATCGGCTGACGCGCGCCCGCAGCGCCTCAGCCCGCCAGTCCCGCGTACACGTTCTGCACGTCGTCGTTGGCGTCGATCGCCGCGAGGAAGGCCTCGACTTCCTCCAGCTGTTCGGCGCTCAGCGAGGCCGGGTCGACCGGGTTCTTCGGCTTGTAGCCCAGCTTGGCCGACAGCACGTTGAAGCCCTGGTCGGGCAGCGCCTTGCTGACCAGGTCGAGGTCGGTCGGCGCGGTGAGAAAGAGGGTGGTGCCTTCTTCCTCGCCGGGTTCCAGGTCCTGCGCGCCGGCCTCGATCGCGGCGACCTCGGCATCGGCGCCAGCGGTGGCCGGTGCGGCCTCGATCATGCCCAGGTGGTCGAAGTCCCAGGCCACCGAGCCCGAGGTGCCGAGCTGGCCCTTGCGGAACAGCACGCGCATCTGCGGTGCGGTGCGGTTCACGTTGTCGGTCAGGCACTCGACCATCACCGGCACCTGGTGGGGCGCGAAGCCTTCGTAGATGACGTGCTCGAAATGCACCGATTCACCGGTGAGGCCCGCGCCTTTCTTGATGGCGCGGTCGAGCGTGTCCTTGGGCATCGATACCTTGCGGGCCTGTTCGACGACCAGCCGCAGGCGGGCGTTCGACGCCGGGTCGGCGCCGCTGCGCGCGGCGACCATGATTTCCTTGGCCAGCTTGCCGAAGAGCCGGCCCTTGGCGTTGGCCGCCACGTCCTTGTGCTTTGCTTTCCACTGCGCGCCCATGTCGATCTCCTTGCGTTCTGCGTTGCCTGGCGGCGAAGCAGCGACTGTACGCGCGTGCGCGGGCGGCTTTCCCGCGTTCAGCGGGGTGGCGTCATCCCCTTGGCGGCGAGGGTCGCGGCGGCGTCCGGCCCGGTCATGGCCGCCAGCAGGCTGCGCGCCGCCTCGGCATGCGCCGTGTCGCTGGCGACGGCGCCCGCGTAGGTCGTGCTGTTCTGGATGGCCGCCGGCAGCGGCCCGACGAGTTCGGCCCCGCGCACCGGCAGGATCTCGCTGATCTGGTGCACCGCCAGATCGGCCTCGCCGGTGACGACGCGCTCGGCCACCAGGCCACCGGGCACCAGCACCGCCTTGGCGCGGATCGCGTCGGCGATGCCCATGCGCTGGAACAGCCCGTCCAGGTAGATGCCGCTGGAGCCGCCTGCCGCCGGGTCGATGTAGGCGACCTTGCGGGCGTCGAGCAGCGCCTGCTTGAAATCGGCCACCGTGTCGATGCGCGGGCGGGGCGCACCGGCCTTCACGGCGACGCCGATGTCGACCGTGGCCAGCGGCGTCATGCTGTCGGGCGCCACGCGGCCTTCCGCGGCAAGCGTCTTGAGCGCGGCCGGTGTCAGCATCAGCACGTCGAAACGTTCGCCGGCGCCGATCCGCTTGACCAGGGCGCCGGCCGTGTCGTTCTGGATGTCGAGCCTGTGCCCGGTGCGGGCCTCGAAAGCCGGCGCCATCGCGACCACCACCTGCTTGAAAGCGCCGGCCGTCAGCACCTTCAGCGTGTCGGCGTGCGCGGTGACGGCAGCCACGGCGAGGACCGGAAACAGAACACTGCGCAGCAGACGTCGCATCGAAAGCCTCGTGAAAAAGATGATGAGCGGGCACGCGAGTATCTCGCGCAGACGAGGTCAGCGGGCGGCGCGCAGGCGTTGCGCCAGCCGCGCCAGCGCGGCCTCGGCCGAGTCGGCAACCTCTGTCGAGCGGGTCAGCATCAGGTTGAGCCGCTGGCCCAGGCCTTCGACCATCACACCGCTGGCGCGCTCGCGGATCACCCCGTCGGCACCGGTGTCGCATTCGACCGTGGCGCACACGCGCTCGGCGTAGGTGCCGGGCGCCACGCCGTACACCACCACCGGTTTGCCCAGCGCGGTGGCGAAACCTACCTCGAACACCGTGCCCGAATCGGGCTCGTGTCCGCGGAAGGGCACGAGGTTGGCGATCACGCCGTCGGCCTCGCGGATCAGGCGCACGTTGCCGTCGTAGATGCGCTGCGCGCGCTCCTCGTCGCCCAGGCGCAGGTCGGCCGCGATGCCGCCGTCGGAGGGCGGCACGCCTTGCAGGCCCAGCGTGTCGCAGAAGGCAACGAGGCGCTCGAAGATCGCCTCGCTGTCGCGGAAGAAGACATCCGGGCCGGCGAGGTAGATGCGGGGGCGTGACGGGGCGGGGGAAGGGCTGGAAGGCATCGCGCCATTGTGGCGCTACGTCAATCAACGTATTCGGCAGGGCGGCGCCGCTTCGCAGAATCGATGCCGGTCCCACCACCCCACACGAGGTCGATGCCATGATCCACGGCGACATTTCCAGCAGCAAGGACACCGTCGGTGTCGCGGTCGTCAACTACAAGATGCCGCGGCTGCACACCAAGGCCGAGGTGCTCGACAACTGCAGGGCCATCGCCAAGATGGTGGTCGGCATGAAATCCGGCCTGCCGGGGCTCGACCTGGTCGTCTTCCCCGAGTACTCCACGCACGGGATCATGTACGACAGCGCCGAGATGTACGAGAACGCCGCCACGGTGCCCGGCGCCGAGACCGAGATCTTCGCCGAGGCCTGCCGCCAGGCCAAGGTGTGGGGCGTGTTCTCGCTGACCGGCGAGCGGCACGAGGCGCATCCGGACAAGGCGCCGTACAACACGCTGATCCTGATGAACGACCAGGGCGAGATCGTCCAGAAGTACCGCAAGATCATGCCGTGGGTGCCCATCGAAGGGTGGTACCCCGGCAACTGCACCTACGTGAGCGATGGGCCGAAAGGGCTGAAGGTCAGCCTCATCATTTGCGACGACGGCAACTACCCGGAGATCTGGCGCGACTGCGCGATGAAGGGCGCCGAGCTCATCATCCGTTGCCAGGGCTACATGTACCCGGCCAAGGAGCAGCAGATCCTGATGTCGAAGGCGATGGCCTTCGCCAACAACACCTACGTGGCGGTGGCCAACGCGGCCGGCTTCGACGGCGTGTACTCGTACTTCGGCCATTCGGCGCTGATCGGCTTCGACGGCCGCACGCTGGGCGAATGCGGCACGGAAGAAATGGGCATCCAGTACGCGGCGCTCAGCAAATCGCTCATCCGCGACTTCCGCAAGCATGGCCAGTCGGAGAACCATCTCTTCAAGCTGGTGCACCGCGGCTACACCGGCATCCTGAACTCGCACGAAGGCGACCAAGGCGTGGTCGACTGCCCCTACGAGTTCTACAGGCAGTGGATCGCCGATCCGAAGGGCACGCGCGAGAGGGTCGAAGCGATCACGCGCCGCACCATCGGCACGGCCGAGGCGCCGATCGAGGGCATCCCGAACGAAGACACGGCCCACCAGCACCGCTGACCCGCTCGCGCCCTGGCGCATCGACGCCGCTGCGCGGCCTGCCAGGTCCTGCGGCCACCACGAAACACGCTGTCCGCAGTAGGCCGTGCGCCGTATGGATGGCAACGACGCAACGGTGCAAAGTCGCCTTCTTTTTCGAGGAGCCGACTTGCCTCGAACCCCCGCGGTGGTTCCTCGCGCAACCAGGACGTCGATTCATGCACCCTGCGATCCGATACCTTGATCCCCTGGCGCTTCGCGCTGGCTTGGGCAGGCACGTGCGCGGGCTTCCACTGCTCGTCGCGTTGACCGTGGGCGTCGCTTTCGGCGTGCCCCTGGGATGCGCCTTGAACTCGGCATCTTCCAATGCGGCCGTACCCCATCGGCCCGCTTCGGGCGGTATCGCTGTGCGGCCCTTCGACGCCGATGCTTCGATGCTCGAGCCGTTGCGCGGCCGAGCGTCGAGCGGCGACACGCTCTCGAACCTGGCGCTCATCGACGTCCTGCTGGATCGGTTCGATGCGACGGGCGATCCCGGGTCGCTCTACGAAGCCATGATATGGATCGACCGGCGCTGGCTCATGTCGGGGGACGCGGAGGCCGCCCCCCGGGTGCAGGCGCGCTATTGCGGGCAGCCAGTCGTGCGGTGGCATCTGCTGTGCCATCCGGGCGAGTGACTGCAAGCACCGTCGACCGCCACCAGGCTCCGTTTTCCTCAGCGCACCACCCGCCCGTCCGCCGTCACGGTCACCAGCTCGATGCCCCAGGCCGCGTCGCGGGCGCCGGCGCGCAGGTTGATGCGGAAGCCGCCGACGTCGTAGGCCGTCATGCCCGAGAGGGTGCGCTGCAGGGCCGCGGCCGTGAAGGTGCGGCCGGTGCGGCGGATGCCTTCAGCCAGGGCCTTGGCGGCGATGAAGCCTTCGAGGCTTTCGTAGGTCGCCGTCTGGTCGGACGTGTCGATGGCGGCGTTGTACTCGCGCACCACGGCCACCGAGGTGCTGCGCGGCGAGGGCACCACCTGCGAGATGACCACGCCCCGGATGTCCTTGCCCAGCGCCAGGAAGAGGGGGTTGAGGCCAACCACCGAGTAGTTCATGAAGAGGCCGACGTAACCCGCCTTGCGCATTTCCTGGATGACCGCGGCCGTGGTCTGGAACAGCGCCGCCTGGATCACGACCTGCGGCTGCAGCTTGCTGAGGCTCGCCACAGCGGCGTCGACCGTCGTGCTGCCGGCCGGCACGAAGGCCGACCCGACCAGCGGCGGCAGTTTCAGCTCGGCGATGGCGTCGTTCACCGCCTGCAGCCCGGCGTGGCCCAGGGGGTTGTCCTCGGCCAGCACGGCGATGCGCGACTGGCCGATGGTGGTGCAGTGCCGCACCATCTTGAAGGCCTCGTCGGCCATGCTCGGGCGCACGTGGAAGACATGGGGGTTCGCGGCGCTGCGCAGCGTGTCGGCTGCGCCGAAGGGCGCGAAGAAGAGGGCGCCGCGCTGCTGGGCGACCGCGGCGCCGGCGTTGCTGCTGGCGGTGCCGACGAAGCCGAAGAGCAGGTCGGCGCCGTCGGCCAGCAGCTTCTGCGCGTTGGCGGCGGCACGCGCCGGGTCGGCGCCGTCGTCCACCTGCCGGAGGTCGATGCGCGCGCCGGGGTTGGCGTCGTTGAAGGCATCGACATACAGCTTGGCACCGCCCGCGAAGGCCAGGCCGATCTCGCTGGCGGGCCCTGTCAAGGGAACGGACTGGCCCCAGACCACACGCCGGGGCCCCGGCGCCGTCTGCGCGAGAAGCGGCGCCCCGAAGCCGCCACCCAGGCAGCTCGCGCCGTACGACAACCATTGCCTGCGTGAAATCGCCATGGATGCTCCTGGCCAAGGTAGTAACAAAAGGCTACGCAAGCCCCGTGCCATCCAGCGCCCACCGGGACGTGCCCGCGCGTGACGGGTCGGTTCAGCGGCGCGCGAACACCAGGTCCCAGACGCCGTGGCCCAGCTTGAGGCCGCGGTTCTCGAACTTGGTGAGCGGCCGGTAGTGCGGTTTCTCCGCCCAGCCGTCGGCGGTGTTGCGCAGCATCGGTTCGGCCGACAGCACCTCGAGCATCTGCTCGGCGTAAGGCTGCCAGTCGGTGGCGCAGTGCAGGTAGCCGCCGGGCTTGAGCCGATCGGCCAGCTTGGCCACCAGCGGCGACTGGATCAGCCGGCGCTTGTTGTGGCGCTTCTTGTGCCACGGGTCTGGGAAGAAGATGTGCACCCCGGCCAGCGTGCCGGCCGGCAGCATGTGGTCGAGCACGTCGACCGCGTCGTGTGCACAGATGCGGATGTTGGTCAGGCCCTGCTCGCCGATGCGCTTGAGGAGCGCGCCGACGCCGGGCTCATGCACCTCGCAGCAGAGGAAATTCGTCTCGGGCATCACGGCCGCGATGTGCGCCGTGGCCTCGCCCATGCCGAAGCCGATCTCCAGGACGGTGGGCGCCTCGCGGCCGAAGGTGGCGGCGAAGTCGAGCGGCGCGGCGCGGTAGGGCAGCAGGTAGGTGGGGCCGAGTTCGTCGTAGGCGCGCTGCTGGCCGTCGGTCGTGCGGCCGCCTCGTTTCACGAAGCTCTTGAGGCGTTGGCCATAGCGTGGGTTGGTCGCGGCCGGGTCGGCAGCGCCGGCAGGATCGGTGGGGCCCGGTACGTCGGGGGGGAGGTCGGTCGCGGGCAGGTTTGTCACGGGCGCGAATTGTAGAGATGGCGCCAGGGGCCGACCCAACCGGCCAGCGCATCGGCGGTCGTCGTGGCCGGCGTGGCAGGCAGTCCGAGCGCCTGCGCGGCCCGGTCGAGCGCCTCCAAGGCGGCGGCCGGCGTGCCCAGGTCGAGCGGCGTTGCGCCGTTCTGCTTGGAGAGCTTCTGCCCATCCGGCGCGAGCACCAGCGGCGTGTGCAGGTAGCTGGGCGTCGGCAGGCCGAGCGCGCGCTGCAACAGGATCTGGCGCGCCGTGTTGTCGGCCAAGTCCTCGCCGCGTACCACGTCGGTCACGCCCTGGTCGGCATCGTCGACCACCACGGCGAGCTGGTAGGCCCAGGGGCCGTCGGCGCGGCGCAGCACGAAGTCGCCGACCTCGGCGGCGACGTCCTGGCGTTGCGGGCCCAGGCGACGGTCGGTCCACTGCACATCGTGAGCAGACAGGTCGGACGGTGCCGCCAGCGGGTCGACAGCGAAGCGCCACGCACGCGCCGGCTTGCCCTGCAGGCCGTGGCGGCAGGTGCCCGGGTAGACCCGTTCGCCGTGACGCGTGTGCGTCATGCCGCGGGCCGCCAGGGCGGCGTCGATGTCCTTGCGCGAGCAGCCGCAGGGGTAGGCGCGGTCTGTCGCGATCAGCGCGTCGAGCGCCGCCTGGTAGCGCGCGGTGCGTTGCGTCTGCCAGACCGGCGTGTCGTCCGGCACCAGGCCGCAGGCGGCGAGCTGTCCCAGGATGTGCTCGCCCAGACCGGGCAGGCAGCGCTCGGTATCGGCGTCCTCGATGCGCACCAGCCAGCGGGCTTGCGGTCCGCGTGCGCGCACGTCGAGCCAGCTGGCCAGCGCCGCCACCAGCGAGCCCGCGTGCAGCGGCCCGGTGGGCGAGGGCGCGAACCGGCCGGTCGGCGTCACGCCACGGTCAGGGCCAGCGAGAGGCCGGAGAGAAATGCGTCCTCGACGCGGTGGCCCATGCACCAGTCGCCGGCCAGGCCGATGCGGGCCTTGGCGTCCCACAGGTGCGGCTTGCCCAGCGGGGCCTGGGTCTGCGCCTCGGGCCAGCAGCGGGCGCGGGCGTAGTTGGGCGTGGCGTAGATGCCGGTGATCTCGGAAAAGGCGCGCAGCAGCTTGGCTTCGACACGCGGCGCGTCGTCGCGCAGGTGTTCCTGCGACCAGGTCGGGCTG
Organism: Variovorax sp. J2L1-78; assembly: GCF_030317205.1. Taxonomy (NCBI): domain Bacteria; kingdom Pseudomonadati; phylum Pseudomonadota; class Betaproteobacteria; order Burkholderiales; family Comamonadaceae; genus Variovorax; species Variovorax arabinosiphilus. The sequence goes on from NZ_JASZYB010000001.1 coordinate 621,930, forward strand.
GCCTGCAGTGTCCAGCGCTCGACCGGGTCGCGGCCCGGCTTGGACGATTCGCGCGCCAGCCAGGCGACGCGGTGGTGCGTGCTGCGTGCCGCGTTCCATTGCGGGCCCAGGTGCGACATGGTCGGCTGGTTGGCCTGCGGGAAGGCGATCATCAGCGTCCAGCACGGCGAGGCGTGCACCTTCGCGATGCTGCGCTCGAGCGTGGCCGATACCTTGCTGCGGCCCAGCAACAGCCGCGCGCGCGCTGGCGGAATGGCCAGCAGCACGGCGTCGAAACCCGAGTGGACCGGCACGCCGGGGCCGCCTTCGGTGTGCAGCTGCCAGCGGCGGCGGTCGAGCGCGTCGGGCTCGATCTGCGTCACCTGCACGCCGGTCACCAGGCTGTCGCCCAGCGGTTTGGCCCAGGCCGCCACCACCGCGTCCATGCCCGGCTGGGCCACGTAGTGCGGTTCGAGCGAGGGGAGCGCGGCTTCGGCCACACGGCCGTGCGGGTCGAGCACACGCACGAGGTTGGCGCTCCAGGGTCGGCAAAGCTTGGGCACGGTCTGCAGCGCGAGGGCGAAGCGCTCGTCACGCACGGTGAAGTACTGCGCGCCGCTGTCGAATCGGCCGAAGGCGGTCGACTCGCTGGCCATGCGGCCGCCCGCGCCGTCTTCGGCCTCGAACACGGTGACCTGGTGGCCGGCCTGGACCAGCGTGCGTGCGCAGGCGATGCCCGCCATGCCGGCGCCCACGATCGCGAAATGCTTCGGCGCCGGGCTGGGGGTTCGGTGACGGTCGGTCGGTGCGGACGTGTTCATGACGGGTCTCTTTCTTCGAATGGCGAGCAGGGCGGAATGGCCGTCGACTCTACATCGGCTTTCAGCGGCCCCGGTGTTGCTCGAGCAGCGCGCGGCGCGTGCCTTCGTGCTCGAACTGCGCGAGCCACCATTCGAGCGCACGGCCCGGCCGGGCCGCGGAGCGCACCCGCCAGGCCAGGTGCATCTGGCCCACCGGGCGCACGCGTTCGGTCTGCAGCTCGACCAGGTGGCCGGCCTCGATGTAGGGCCGCGCCAGCGCCTCCGGCAGGAAGCCGCTGCCCAGGCCGTGCAGCTGAGCCGCCAGCTTGGCCTGCATCGTGGGCACGGTGAGCACGTCCTGTCCGCCGATCAGGTTGACGTTCATCGTCGGCCCGGCTCGCGAGGAGTCGGCCGCAGCCACGGCGCGGTAATTGCGCAGCGTGGCATCGCTCAGCGGCTGCGGCAGCCGGGCCAGCGGGTGGTGCGGCGCCACCGCGTAGACGAAGCGCAATTCGCCCAGCGGCCGGGTGCGGATGCCCGGTGCGGTAAAGCTCAGGCTCGATGCGTCGAGGACCGAGCCCACCGCCAGGTCGGCCTCGCCGCTGGCCAGCGCTTCGACGGTGCCGAGCAGCGTTTCATCGCGCAGCTTCAGGCGCGTGGGCGGTTCCAGCGCATAGAAGGCGCCGACCAGGTCGAGCATCGGGTCGCGGGCGATCACGCTGTCCATCGCGATGGTGAAGAGCGGCTCCCAGCCGGTGGCCACGCGCTTGACGCGGTTGGCCACCGCCTCCAGGTCGGCCAGCAGCCGCGGGGCTTCGCGCAGCAGCTCGGCCCCCGCTTCGGTGAGCCGTGCCTGGCGCGCGCTGCGGTCGAACAGCAGCACGTCGAGCGCGTCCTCGATCTGCCGCACCCGGTAGCTCAGGGCGCTGGGCACCATGGCCATCGCGCGTGCGGCGCCGGCGAAGCTGCCCGCGCGCACCACCGTCTGGAGCATGGCGAGGGCATCGGGGGTCAGCACGTCGCGGGCGCTGGGCATGGCGATCCTTCATTCAAAAAAACTGAATGATGCCATCAAATGCGGACGACTTTCAGGCGGCTCAGTCGCCCTAAAGTTCACCTCATCCGCTGCGCATACGGCGCGGCAATCGAAAGGCCCCGAGGGGCCAAGGAGTTCAACGATGTTGACGATTCGCAAATCCCAGGAACGTGGCTACGCCGATCACGGCTGGCTCAAGTCTTTTCACAGCTTCTCTTTCGCCGGCTACTACGACCCGGCCCACATGGGCTACGGCAACCTGCGCGTGATCAACGAAGACCGCGTGGCGGCGGGTGCCGGCTTCGGCACGCACGGCCACAAGGACATGGAGATCATCAGCTACGTGCTGTCGGGCGAGCTGGCGCACAAGGACAGCATGGGCAATGTCGAGAGCATTCCGCCCGGCGACGTCCAGCGCATGAGCGCCGGCCGCGGCGTGATGCACAGCGAGTTCAACCACAAGGCCGACCAGACCACGCACTTCCTGCAGATCTGGATCCAGCCCAACGTCAAGGGCATCGAGCCGGGCTACGAGCAGAAGCAGTTCGATGCGGCCGACAAGCGCGGTCGCCTGCGCCTGGTGGCCTCGCCGGACGGCAGCGACGGCTCGGTGACGGTGCATGCCGACGCCAGGCTCTACGCCGGCCTGCTCGACGGCGACGAAAAGGCCTCGCTGACGCTCGACCCGGCGCGCAAGAGCTACGTGCACCTGGTGCGCGGCGAGCTCGAGGTCAATGGCGCGAAGCTTGCGACTGGTGATGCCGCGATGCTCGAAGGCGAGACGCAGCTGGCACTGACCGCCGGCAACGACGCCGAAGTGCTGGTGTTCGACCTCGCCGCCTGAGCCTGATGTCCCCGCCGCTGCCCCTGGGCAGCGGCTTCTTCTGTTCGGCTGCCTTCGGGCAGCGGTTTCCTTGTTCTTTTTTCAATCCACTGAGGAGTCTTTCCATGTCCACCGTCACCGCCAACCGCGCCGCAGGCGTCACCACCACCGGCAGCCAGGATGTCGTCGCCCTGATCGGGCGCGTGCTGATCGCCGCACTGTTCATCCCGGCCGGCTTCGGCAAGCTCATGGGCTTTGCCGGCACCGTCGGCTACATCAGCTCGGTCGGGCTGCCGCTGCCGCAGGTGGCTGCCGCGGTCGCCATCCTGGTCGAACTCGGCCTGGGCATCATGCTGCTGGTCGGCTTCAAGACGCGCTGGGCCGCCCTGGGCATCGCGCTGTTCACGCTGGTCGCCACCTTCGCCTTCCACAACTACTGGGCCATGCCGGCCGACAAGGCCTTCGTCAACCAGCTCATGTTCTTCAAGAACATCGCCGTGGTCGGCGGCCTGCTCACTGTCTGGGCCTTCGGTCCCGGTCGCCTGAGTGTCGACAAGCGCTGAGCGCCGAATCCTGAATCCCTCCGAATCCCTGAATCCCGACCAAAGAAAACTCACACCATGTCCAAGATCGCCATCGTCTTCCATTCCGGCTACGGCCACACGCAGCGCGTTGCACAGGCCGTCGCCGACGGCGCCGGTGCAGAACTCATCACCATCGATGCCGACGGCAACCTGCCCGAAGGCGGCTGGGAAACGCTGAACGCGGCCCACGCCATCATCTTCGGCTCGCCCACCTACATGGGCGGTGCCAGCTGGCAGTTCAAGAAGTTCGCGGACGCCTCGTCCAAGGTCTGGTTCACCCGCGGCTGGCAGGACAAGGTCTTTGGCGGTTTCACCAACAGCGCCAGCTTCAACGGCGACAAGCAGGTCACGCTGCAGTACCTGAACACGCTCGCGTCGCAGCACGGTGGCCTGTGGGTCAGCCTGGGTCTGCCGCCAGCCAACACCAAGGCCGCCACGCGCAACGACGTGAACAACCTGGGTGGCTCGGTCGGCCTGCTGGTGCAGTCGCCGTCGGATGCCAGCGCCGCCGAAGTGCCGCAGGGCGACCTCGACACCGCGAAGCTCTACGGCGCACGCGTGGCCGCCATCGCGGCTAAGCTGCACGGCTGATCCACACCCTGATGCGCGGCCTTGGGCCGCGCCGCCCCACGATGAACGAACTACTCGTCCTCCAGCCCAACGACAAGGACCTCGGTGGTGGCTTCAAGGTCCGGCGTTTGCTGCCGGCCGCGAAGCGCCGTTCGGTGGGGCCCTTCGTGTTCTTCGACCACTTCGGCCCGGCCACCGAGACGCCGGGCAACCAGCACGATGTGCGGCCGCATCCGCACATCGGGCTGGCCACGGTCACCTATCTGTTCGAGGGCGCGATGATGCATCGCGACAGCCTCGGCAGCGTGCAGGAGATCCTGCCCGGCGCCATCAACTGGATGACCGCCGGGCGCGGCATCGTGCATTCCGAGCGCAAGCCCGAGCGCCTCATGGGCGCCGAGTATGTCAACCATGGCCTGCAGCTGTGGGCGGCGCTGCCGCAGGCCTTCGAGGAGGTCGAGCCCAGCTTCACGCACACCGCGTCCCGTGCCATTCCCGAGCGCGACGAACAGGGCGCGCAGGTGCGCGTGCTGATCGGCGAAGCCTTCGGCCTGGCCTCTCCGGTCAAGACCTTCGCCCCCACGGTCTATCTCGATGTCGCCTTGCAGGCGGGATCGACCTTCGTGCTGCCGGCGCTGGCGGCCGAACTCGCCATCTATGTCGTGGACGGCCACCTGGCCATCGACGGCACGCCGATCGGTGCGCACACGATGGTGGCGCTGCCGGACGGGCAGGGCGCCACGCTGACGGCTGCGGACGCCGTGCGGCTGGTGGTGATCGGCGGCGCGCCGCTCGACGGGCCGCGCTTCATCACCTGGAACTTCGTCTCGAGCCGGCGTGAACGCATCCTGCAGGCCGGCGACGACTGGGCGGCGCAGCGCATGGGGCACGTGCCTGGCGAAACCGAATTCATCCCGCTGCCCGGGCACCCCTTCAAGGTGCAGAGCCCCGAACCGGACACCGGCACCACGCCGGTCTGAGCCCCCGCGGTCAGTGCTTGCGCGCGAGGTCCGGGTCTTCGGCGGCCCGGGCGCTGGCGGCGTTGCCGGTCGCGCTCAGGTCGGGCGCCAGCGTGCGGCGACCGTCGAACACGAAGCAGTCGCCGCGGTAGTGCGCGCCGCCCACGTCCTCGAAGTACTTGAGGATGCCACCTTCGAGCTGCAGCACGTTCTCCACACCGGCTTCACGCATCAGGATCGCCGCCTTCTCGCAGCGGATCCCGCCGGTGCAGAAGCTCACCACCGTCTTGCCGGCCAGTTCGTCCTTGTGCGCCAGCAGGGCGGGCGGGAATTCGGTGAACTTCGAGATGCGCCAGTCGATGGCGCCTTCGAAGGTGCCGTGGTCGACCTCGAAGGCGTTGCGCGTGTCGAGCAGGGCGATCGGCTGGCCCGCATCGTCGTGCCCCTGGTCGAGCCAGCGCTTGAGCGTGGCGGCCTCGACCCCCGGTGCGCGGCCGGCCGCCGGCTGGATCGCCGGATGGTCCATGCGGATGATCTCGCGCTTGACCTTCACCAGCATGCGGCGGAAAGGTTGCGTGGCCGACCAGCTTTCCTTGGTCTCGAGCGTGGCGAAGCGCGGGTCGGCGCGCAGTTCTGCGACGAAGCCGCGAACCTCGTCCGGTGCGCCGGCAAGAAAGAGGTTGATGCCTTCGGGCGCCACGAGGATGGTGCCCATGAGCTGCCGCGCCCGGGCCGCGTCGAGCAGCGTGGTGCGCAGCGTGTGCGGATCGTCGATGGCGGAGAACAGGTAGGCGGCAATATTGAGAATCTCGGGCATGCGGGGATTGTAGAAACGCAGGCGTTCATGCCCGATGCACCGCGGCAATGAACGGGCCGTCGGTTGATGCCCGTCAATCGCCGCCCCGCCTCGGCCTCCCACAATGAACCGCCGGTGCGCACCCCTGCGGGCCGGCGCCATCGATCCGCATGGGACGCCTTCTCGCATGACCTCACCGGCCGCCACCTCGCCCATCCAACCACCCGCAGCGCGTGCCTCGGTGCCATGGGGGCTGGCCCTGGGCATCGCTGCCCTGCTGGTGGTGCTCGCATTGCCGCTCGGCGGCACGCTGCCGCCGGCCGGCCAACGGATGCTTGCCATCCTCGCGTTCGCGGTCGTGGTGTGGATCACCGAAGCTGTCTCCTACGAGGCCAGCGCGATCATCATCACCTCGCTGATGGCCTTCCTGATCGGCACGGCGCCGACGGTGGCCGACCCCGCGAAGCTCTACGGCACCTCGGCCGCGATCACGATGGCGCTCACGGGCTTTTCCAATGCGGCGCTGGCGCTGGTGGCCGGCGCGCTGTTCCTTGCTGCCGCGATGACGCACACCGGGCTCGACCGCCGCATCGCGCTCTACACGCTGTCGCGCGTCGGCACCAGCACGCGCCGCATCCTGCTGGGCGCCATTGCCGTGACGGTGCTGCTGAGCCTGGTGGTGCCGAGCGCCACGGCCCGCAGCGCCTGCGTGGTGCCGATCATGATGGGGGTGATCGCCGCGTTCGGGGTCGAACGCCGCTCCAACGTGGCCGCCGGCCTCATGATCGTCGTGGCGCAGGCGACCAGCATCTGGAACGTCGGTATCCAGACCGCGGCCGCCCAGAACCTGCTGACGGTGGGCTTCATGGAGAAGATGCTGGGTCAGCGCGTCAGCTGGATCGACTGGCTGGTGGCCGGCGCGCCCTGGGCGGTGCTGATGTCGGCGGTGCTGTACTTCACCGTGCTGTGGATGCTGCCGCCCGAGTCGGACCGCATCGCCGGGGGACGCGAGGCGGTGGAACGCGAGCTGGCAGCGCTCGGTCCGATGCCCGGCGCGCAGAAGCGGCTGCTCGGCGTGGCGGTGGCGCTGCTGCTGGCCTGGTCGACCGAGGGCAAGCTGCACAGCTTCGACACCACCTCCACCACCTATGCCGGGCTCGTGCTGCTGCTGCTGCCACGCTGGGGCGTGATGAGCTGGAAAGACGTGCAGTCGCGCATTCCCTGGGGCACGGTGATCGTCTTCGGCGTGGGCATCAGCCTGGGCACGGCGCTCTTGACCACGCAGGCCGGGCAATGGCTGGCCAATGAAGTCATCGCCCGTACGGGCCTGGCGTCGCTCGGGTCGCTGGGCATCCTGGCGGTGCTGTCGGCGTTCCTGATTGCGGTGCATCTGGGCTTTGCGAGCGCCACGGCGCTGACGTCGGCCCTGCTGCCGATCCTCATCTCCGTGCTGGCCATCCTGCCCGGCGACTTCAATCGGCTGGGGCTGACCATGGTGTTGGGTTTCGCGGTGAGCTTCGGCTTCATCCTGCCCGTCAATGCACCCCAGAACATGGTGTGCCTGGGAACCGATACCTTCAATGCACGCCAGTTCGCCCGGGTCGGCGGGGTGGTCACGGTGATCGGCTATGTCCTGCTGCTGGTGTTCAGTGCCACCTACTGGCGCTGGCTGGGCTGGACATAGGCGCGCAGGGCGGGCACTGTGCCGGTTCCCGCTTTTCGCGCATCACGCATCGATCCGACTTCTTCGAGGACACCGCTTCCATGGCCATACGCCTTTCGCTCGACGCGGCCACCCGCCTGATCGTCAACGTGCTGCACAAGCAGCAGGTGCCCGACGACATCGCCCACGATGTCGCCGCGCACCTGATCGAGGCCGACCGCGTGGGCTACGCGAGCCACGGCATCTCCATCCTGCCGGGCTACGCCAAGGCGCTGGCCGACGGGCAACTCGATGGCGCGGCGCGGCCCGAACGGCTGACCGACAGCGGCCCCTTCCAGTCCTGGCACGGCCATCACGGCTTCGGCCAGCACGTCGGCAAGCAGGTGGTGGCGTCCGCCATCGACGCCGCGCGCCGCCACGGCCACTGCGTCGTGACGCTGCGCGACAGCCACCACCTGGGCCGCATGGGCCACTACGGCGAGCAGGCGGCTGCGGCGGGCATGGTCCTCGTCGCCTTCACCAACGTGACCAATCGGCCGCCCATGGTCGCGCCCTTCGGCGGCGCCGAGGCGCGGCTCACGACCAACCCGCTGTGTTTCGCCAGCCCGCTGCCGGATGGCCGGCCGCCGCTGATTCTGGACATGGCGACCAGCGCCATCGCGTTCAACAAGGCGCGCGTGCTGGCCGACAACGGCGAGTCGGCGCCGGCGGGCGCGCTGATCGACGCGCAGGGCCATCCGACCTGCGATCCGGCGGTGATGTTCGCCAAGCCGCCCGGTGCGCTGCTGCCCTTCGGGGCCCACAAAGGCTATGCGCTGGGGGTGGTGGCCGAACTGCTGGCCGGCGTGCTGTCGGGTGGCGGCACGATCCAGCCCGAGAACCCGCGCGCCGGCTTGGCCACCAACCACCTGTTCGCCCTGGTGTTCGATCCCGCGTCGGCCGGCACGCCGGCCTGGCAAGCGCACGAGGCCGGCGCCTTCATCGACTACCTGCTGTCGTGTCCGCCGCAGCCCGGCGGCGAGGGCGTGCAGTACCCGGGCGAGTACGAGGCGCGCAACCGCGAGCGGCATGCGGCGCACATCGAACTGGGCGAGGGCAGCTGGAAGGCGCTGGCGGATCTGGCGGCCCGGTTGGGCATCGACGGCGCGGGCTGACCGGCACCGCGCGGGGAGCGCCTGTCTTCAAAAGCCTTCGGTCGTGACGGCGAAGCCGGTTCTGACCACATGGTCGACCAGGCTGTGCGTCTTGCGTGCGAGGCGCCACCAGCCGAGCGCGACCAGCGCCGCTGCCGCGGTGAGCGGCAGCGCCATCGGGTCGTAGAGCGCCGCCCAGACCGTCAGCCCGCCGAAGAGGGCCCAGACGATGGCGGCGCATTCGGCCGTGTTCTCCCGCATCAGCAGGAACGCCACGGACTTCGGATCGCCGTGCGCGCAGAACAGCCCGTAGACGAAAGCCAGCACCGCGGTGCAACCGATGCCGAGCAACTCGAGCCCCAGCACCGGTGCGGAGGTGTCATCCGCGGTGCGCAGGAGCGTGTGCATTGCGATGCACACCGCCAGGGCGGCCCCGACGTGGAGTGCGAAGGTTCGCAGCAGCCAATAGCACCGTACGAGCATCGCCTGTTCCTGGTGGGTTGAACGGCGCCGACCGGCAGCGCCTTTCGCATCGCAGCGCCGAGAAAATGCCTCGGCGTGTCGCTGATTCTGGATGGCTTTGCCCGGGCGTGCGGCCCTCTTTCGGCATAAGTTCACGCCCCCTGGGGGTATCGCTCGCGACCGATGCGAAATGGCGACGCCGCGCCGCGGCAAGGGATGCGACAGCACGGCCCTAACACAGGCCGGCGCACGCCGCCCGGGCGGCCGGCTTCCTACAATGACGCGATGTTCGTGCACCTGCGTCTCCACACCGAATTCTCCGTCGTCGATGGCACCAACCGCATCGACGAAGTCGTCGCGGCCGCCAAGGCCGACCGCCAGCCCGCGCTGGCCATCACCGACCTGAACAACCTGTTCGGCGGCGTCAAGTTCTACAAGGAAGCGCGTGGCGCCGGCGTCAAGCCGGTGCTGGGCACGGAAGTGTTCGTCGACGGGCTGGGCGAGCCCGGTGTGCTGACCCGGATCATCCTGCTGGTGCAGAACACCGAGGGCTACCTGCACCTGTCCGAACTGCTGGCGCGCGCGTGGACGCAGAACGTCGGCCGCGGGCAGGCGCAGCCGGCCTGCAAGCTGGCGTGGCTGCAGGAACTCAACGGCGGGCTGATCGCGTTGTCGGGGGCGCAGGCCGGCCCGCTGGGCGCCGCGCTGCTGCAGGGCCAGGCGGAGCGCGCGGCCGAGGTGGCGCTGCAACTGGCCGGCCTGTTCCCGCATCGTTTCTACATCGAGCTGCAGCGCGCGGGCCGGCCGGAAGACGAGCCGCACGTGATCGCCGCGGTGCAACTGGCGGCCCGGCTCAAGCTGCCGGTGGTCGCGACGCACCCGGTGCAGTTCGCCACCGCCGAGGACTACGAGGCCCACGAGGCGCGCGTCTGCATTTCCGAAGGCGAGATCCTGGGCAATCCGCGGCGCGTGCGCAAGTTCACGCGCGACCAGTACTTCAAGTCGGCAGCCGAGATGGAGGCGCTGTTCGCCGACGTGCCGAGCGCCATCGCCAACACGGTCGAGATCGCCAAGCGCTGCAACCTGACGCTGGTGCTGGGCAAGCCGCAGCTGCCTGACTTTCCGACGCCCTTCGTCAGCGAAGGCGTGCGCATGCCGATCGACGAGTTCTTCCGTCTCGAATCCTTCGAGGGTCTCGAAGCGCGCCTGGCGCATCTCTACCCGGACGTCGCCAAGCGCGACGCCGAGCGTCCCCGCTATGTCGAGCGGCTCGAGTTCGAGATCAACACGATCCTGAAGATGGGCTTTCCCGGCTACTTCCTGATCGTGGGCGACTTCATCAAGTGGGCCAAGGGCAACGGCTGTCCGGTCGGCCCGGGCCGGGGCTCGGGCGCGGGCTCGCTGGTGGCCTACGCGCTGAAGATCACCGACCTCGATCCGCTCGAATACAACCTGCTGTTCGAACGTTTCCTGAACCCCGAGCGCGTCTCGATGCCCGACTTCGACATCGACTTCTGCCAGGGCAACCGCGACCGCGTGATCGACTACGTGAAGGACAAGTACGGCCGCGACGCCGTCAGCCAGATCGCCACCTTCGGCACCATGGCCGCGCGCGCCGCCATCCGCGACGTGGGCCGCGTGCTGGACATGAGCTACATGTTCTGCGACGGCATCAGCAAGCTGATCCCGAACAAGCCGGGCAAGCCGGTGACGATCCAGTACCCACCGCCGAATCTGTCGGAAGCCGACAAGGAGAAGTACGCGATCGCCGCCGAGCCGCTGCTGGCCGCGCGCATCGAGAAGGAAGAGGAAGTGCGCATGCTGGTCGAGCTCGCGCAGAAGCTCGAAGGCATGACCCGCAACATCGGCATGCACGCCGGTGGCGTGCTGATCGCGCCGGGCAAGCTCACCGACTTCACGCCGCTCTACCAGCAGCCGGGCAGCGACTCGGCCGTGAGTCAGTACGACAAGGACGACGTGGAGGCCGTGGGCCTGGTCAAGTTCGACTTTCTGGGCCTGGCCACGCTGACCATCCTGGAGATCGCGCGCGAGTTCATCGTCCAGCGCCACAAAGGGCAGGAGGATTTCGCGTACGAGAACATCCGGCTGGACGACGTGCCGACCTACCGGCTGTTCTCCGACGGCAAGACCGAGGCCGTGTTCCAGTTCGAATCGCGCGGCATGCAGGGCATGCTGAAGGACGCGCGGCCGACCCGGCTGGAAGACCTGATCGCACTCAACGCGCTGTACCGCCCGGGCCCGATGGACCTGATCCCCAGCTTCGTGGCGCGCAAGCATGGCCGCGAGGAGGTGGAGTACCCGCACCCGGCCGTGGCGGAGATGCTGTCCGAGACCTACGGGATCATGGTCTACCAGGAACAGGTGATGCAGACCGCGCAGATCCTGGGCGGCTACAGCCTGGGCGGCGCCGACCTGCTGCGCCGCGCGATGGGCAAGAAGAAGGCCGAGGAAATGGCCGAGCACCGCGAGAAGTTTCGCGCCGGTGCGCTCGCCACCCACGGCATCACGCAGGAGAAGGCCGACGAAATCTTCGACTTGATGGAGAAGTTCGCGGGCTACGGCTTCAACAAGTCGCACGCCGCGGCCTACTCGCTGCTGGCGTACCACACGGGCTGGCTCAAGGTCCACTACACGGCGGAGTTCTACTGCGCGAACATGACCGTGGAAATGGACGACACCGACAAGCTCAAGGTACTGTTCGAGGACGCGGTCAAGAACTTCGGCATGACCTTCGAGCCGCCGGACGTGAACCGCGGCCGCTACCGCTTCGAGCCGGTCACCGACAAGGTGATCCGCTACGGGCTCGGCGCGGTCAAGGGCACCGGCCAGCTGGCCGTGGAAGCCATCGTCAAGGCGCGGGAAGAGGGCGGCCCCTTCACCAGCCTGTTCAACTTCTGCGTGCGCATCGACCGCCAGCGCATCAACAAGCGCACGGTCGAGGCGCTGATCAAGGCCGGCGCCTTCGACGCCATCCAGCAGAACCGGGCGTCGCTGGTCGCGTCGATCGACCGCGCCTTCGACTTCGCCGCGGCGACCGATGCGAACGCCGCCCAGGTCGACATCTTCGGCGACTGCGAGCACGGCTCGGCCGCGCAGGAGCCCGAGCTGGTCGAGGCCACGCCCTGGGGCGTGAAGGAACGGCTGACCTACGAGAAGACGGCCGTCGGTTTCTACCTGTCGGGCCACCTGTTCGACGAGGTGGCGCACGAGGTGCGGCGCTTCTGCAAGCGGCCGATCGACGAGCTGCTGGACGGTCGCGAGCAACAGGTCATCGCCGGCATCGTGAGCGACCTGCGCGTCATCAACGGCCAGCGCGGCCGGCTGGCGATCTTCAAGCTCGACGACAAGTCGGATTCGATCGAGGCGACGGCCGACCAGGCCGTGCTCGACGCCAACCGCAACACGCTCAAGGACGACGAACTCGTCATCGTCAGCGGGCGGCTGCAGCCCGGCCGCGGCGGCTTCGAGGCGCGCTTCCAGGTGCAGCAGGTCTGGGACCTGGCCGCGGCTCGCTGCCGCTTCGGCAAGTTCCTGCGGGTGGCGGTCAACGGCAAGGCGCCGGACATCGCCCGCCTGGTGAAGGACTTTCCGCCGCGCGTCGAGGTGAGCGAGGCGGGCGAGCTGCGCAACGGGTTGCCGGTACGCCTTTCGCTGGCGCGCAACGGCGCGCAGGTGGAACTGCAACTGGGCGACAGCGCCAAGTTCTTTCCGACCGACGCGGCGCTGGCCAGCTGGACCGCGCAGGCCGAGGCCGGCAAGGCGGCCGTCATCTACGACTGAGGGTGGCCGACGGCCCCGTGGCCTTGTATTTATCAATAAAAAGTATTACATTCGTCGCCCGTTGTAACAGGCCCGCCGCTGCCTAAAGAGGACGTCCATGCAGTGTTTCGAAGACAGCCCCGTGCTCGACCAATTGGACCGGGAGGCCTTCAAGTTCAAGCACAAGCTCATGGGGCATCCGGCGCTGAGCCTGGAAAACCTGCAGCGGGTGATTCCATCGCTTCCCCAGGAACGCGTCATGTACTCCAAGGCGCTGCTGCAGAAGGGCGATGACTTCGAGGCGACCTTCAAGCAGCGCCCGGCCGACCGCACGATCGAGCAAACCATCGAGAGCATCCGCGTGAGCGATGGCTATGTGATGGTGCAGGGACCGGAGGTCGATCCGTCGTTCGCGCCGCTGCACCGGGAACTGCTCGCCGATGTGCAGACCCTGATGCGCCGCCGCGGCGTGGGCACCGAGGCGATCGACCCGCAGCTCTACCTGTTCATCGCGTCGCCCAACGCCGTCACGCCCTTCCACATCGACCGTTACTCGACCTTCCTGATGCAGTTCCGCGGCAGCAAGGAGGTCACGGTGTTCCCGCAGTGGGACGAGCGCGTGGTGCCGTCGGTCAGCCGCGAGGCCTATGTGGCTTATGCGAATTCCCGCCTGTCCTGGTCGCCCGAGGCCGATGCGCTGGGGACCAAGTTCGAGTTCGCGCCCGGTGAGGCGATCCACATTCCCTTCGTCGCCGGCCACCATGTGCGCAACGGCGGGGACGACGTGTCGATCTCGATGTCGATCATCTTCAATACCGCGCAGAGCATGGCCTGGCGCCGCGCGTTGAGCTTCAACCACGCCTCGCGCCGGGTGATGGGCCGCTTCGGCATCGCGCCTTCGCCGGTCGGGCGCAACCCACTGCGCGACAGCGCCAAGGCGCAGATCTGGGACGCGGTGGCCAAGGTGAAGAGCGCCCGCCGCTGACCTGCGCGGGCGCTGCAGACGGGCTCAGCGCTTGGGCTTGAGTTCCACGATCAGCGCCGGCGGCACGCGGCCGTCGACGTCGCGCGGCAGCCTCTCGGTTTTCTGCAGGGCGCGCAGCGCCGCCTGGTCCCAGGCGGGCAGGCCGCTCGACTTGACCAGGCGCGGTGTGCCCACGATGGTGCCGTCAGGCGCCAGGCGCACGTCGAATTCCGCCCCCGGGTTGCCGCTGACCAGGTCGGCATCGGGGAACACCACGTTGGGTCGGACGGCAGCGGCCACCTTCCCGCCATAGCTGCCCGACGGGCCGGAGGACTTGAGCGCGGTGCCCGTGGCGCTGTCGCTGCCGCTGGCGCCCGCCAGCCCCTGCATGCGCTTGAGGGTGGCGGCACGGTCGGCGGCGGCCTGCTTGGCATCGGCCTCCTTCTTCTTGGCGGCTTCGGCCTGCTGCTGTTGCTGCTTGGCTTCGGCTTCCTTCTTCTTGCGCGCTTCGAGCTGGGCCTTTTCCTTGGCCTCCTGGCGATCTTCGGCCTCTTCCTCGGCACGGCGCTTGGCCTCGAGTTCCTTCTTCTCCTGGGCGGCCTTGCGGGCGGCCTCGGCCTTCGCCTGCTGCTGCTTGGCCTGTTCCAGTTCGCGCTCGCGTTCCTTCTGCTCCTTGAGCTTCTTCTCGCGCTCGAGCGCGATGTCGGGCTCGCGTGGCGGCGGCGGTTCGGGCGCGCGCACCTGCGGGGCCGGTGGGGGCGGAGGCGGCGGTGGGGGAGGTGCCGGGGTGGGCGCGGGCGCCGGGGCCGGTGTCGGCGCGGACGGCTGCGACAGGCGCGGCGCGGCCTGTTGCACGGTGGTCGACCAGATCTCGGCTTCGACCGCATCGCTTTCCGGGTCGCGCTTCCAGTGCACGCCCCAGGTCAGCGCAGCGATCAGCACCACGTGCGCGACGAGGGCGAGCGCCACGGCACGCGGTGTGCCGCGTGTCGGTGGGGGAGCGAACTCGGGGCGGTCTGCTGCGAGCGACATGCCTTACTTCGCGCCCGTCGTCGTCACCGAGAGGCCGACGCGCTCGACGCCGGCGCGCTTGAGCTCGTTCATGGCCTTCACGACCGTCTCGTACTTGACCGACTTGTCGGCGCTGATGACCACGGGGCGCTGGGCGTCACCGCCCTGCGCCGCCTTCACGGCGGTCCCGATCTGGGTGAAGGGCACGTTCGTGCCGCCGGTGCCGGTCGAGGGGTCCTTCTTGACCTGGATCTCGTCGTCGGTCTTGATGACGATCTCGATCGGCTTGTCGGGCTGCTTGTTGGCACGGTCGACGCTGGGTAGGTTGATCACGCTCGGCGTGATGAGGGGCGCGGTGACCATGAAGATGATCAGCAGCACCAGCATCACGTCGATGAACGGGACCATGTTGATCTCGTTGATCGTGCGGCGGCCGCGGCCGCGGGAGGAAACGGATGCCATCGGGTCGGGTCCTTGTGCGTGCGGGCGTTCGCTCAGCGGCCGGTGGCCGAACCCTGCGACGCCACGTGCGTCGACAGGTTGCGCTGCAGGATGTTGGAGAACTCTTCGGTGAAGGTCTCCAGCGCGATGGCGATCTTGTCGATCTCGCGAGCGAAGCGGTTGTAGCTCACGACCGCGGGAATGGCGGAGAACAGGCCGATGGCGGTGGCCACCAGCGCCTCGGCGATGCCGGGGGCCACGGTGGCGAGCGTCACCTGGGCGAGCGCGGCCAGGCCGGTGAAGGCATGCATGATCCCCCAGACCGTGCCGAACAGGCCGACGTACGGCGACACCGAGCCGACCGTCGCCAGGAAGGACAGGTTGGATTCGGCCACGTCCATCTCGCGCTGGAAGCTGGCACGCATCGCGCGGCGGGCACCGTCGAGCAGGGTGGACGCATCGGAGATGTGGCGCTCGCGCAGCTTCTGGTACTCGCGCATGCCGGAGGCGAAGATGCGTTCCATCGGGCCGGCGAACTTGGCGTTCTGCGCGGCCGACGAGAACAGCTCGTTCAGGCTGGTGCCCGACCAGAACTCGCGCTCGAAGTCGTCGTTGAGCGAACGCATGCGCTTGAGCGCGAAGTACTTGCGGATGATGGCGGCCCAGCTCGCGATCGAGATGCCGATCAGCAGCGCCACGACCAGTTGCACGACGAAGCTGGCGTGCAGCAGAAGGTTGATGATCGAGAGGTCTTGGTTGTTCATGGCTTCAACGGTTGGGAGATGGAGCTGCATTCGCGCTCGAGGGTTCCCGCGACATCGGCAGGAATGCGCGACGGCCGCATGGTGGCGGTGTCGACCCAGCCGATGCGGATCGTGCCTTCGCACAGCAGCAGGGTCGGCTCGTTTTTGGCGAGCACGCGCTGGGCGATTGTGGCTGACACGGCGCCGGTCTGACGCAACTCGGCCGTAACAAGCAGTTCGTCGTCGAGCCGGGCGGGGCGGTGGTACTTGAGCTGCGTCTCGCTCACGACGAACATGCCGCCGCTTCGCTCGCGCAGCGCCTGTTGCCCGATGCCCAGGGAGCGCAGCCACTCGGTGCGCGCGCGTTCCATGAACTTCAGGTAGTTGGCGTAGAACACGATGCCGCCGGCATCCGTGTCTTCCCAGTAGATGCGGATCGGGAACTGGAAACTCATCCGGCCAGCGTCTTGAGCCGCGCGATCGCTTCTTCGAGGTGCGCCATCGAACTGGCGGTCGAGAAGCGGACGAAGCGCGCAGTCTCGGCCGTGCCGAAGTCGCGGCCCGGCGTGACGGCGACGTGCGCGCGCTTCATCACCTCGAAGGCGAAGTCCCAGCTGCCCTCGATGCCGAGCTTGCGCGCGAAGGCGGAGCAATCCGCCCAGGCGTAGAAGGCACCGTCGGGCACAACGGGCACCGTCAGGCCCAGGGCGTTCAGCTGCGGGATGAACCAGTCGCGCCGGGCCTTGAATTCGGCGCGGCGGCGTTCGTACTCGACGATGCTCTCGGCCTCGAAGCAGGCGAGCGCCGCGTACTGCGCGACCGTGCTGGCGCAGATGAACAGGTTCTGCGCGAGCCGCTCGACCGCCGGGACGATCGCGTCCGGCACCACCAGCCAGCCCAGGCGCCAGCCGGTCATGTTGAAGTACTTGCTGAAGCTGTTGATGCTGATGACCTGGTCGTCGATGGCCAGCGCGGTCTGGCCGAACAGGTCGTCGTGCGAGAGGCCCAGGTAGATCTCGTCGATCAGCGTGATACCGCCGTGCCTGGCCACCACCTCGTGGATACGGCGCAGCTCGTCGGGCGCGATCGAGGTGCCGGTGGGGTTGGACGGCGACGCCAGCAGCACGCCGCGCGTCCTGTCGGTCCAGGCGGCCTCGACCTTGGCGGCGCTCAGCTGGAAGCGCTCGGCGGCGGTGGTCGGCACGAGGACGGCGGTGCCCTCGGCGGCCGTCACGAAATGCCGGTTACAGGGGTAGCTGGGGTCGGGCAGCAGGATCTCGTCGCCAGCCTCGATGAGGGCCAGGCAGGCCAGCTGCAATGCGGCGGATGCGCCGGCGGTGATCACGATGCGACGGGCCGGCACTTCGACATTGAAGCGCTGGCGGTACCAATCGCTGATGCGCTCGCGCAGCAGGTCGAGCCCGGTCGCCTGCGTGTACTGCGTGGCGCCGGCACGCACCGCACGCACGGCCGCTTCCTGCACCAGCGGCGGCGCGGTGAAGTCCGGCTCGCCGATGTTCAGGAAGATCATCGGGCGGTCGGTGGCTGCCACTTCGCGCGCCAGCGCGCCGGCCGCCTTGGCGACCTCCATCACATAGAAGGGTTCGATCTTCTCGGCGCGCGAAGAGATCCTCATGCGCGCGCCTTCCCCGATGCGCGGTCCGCTTCGACCTCCAGGCTGCGCAGCTGTGGCGCCAGGCCGTTGAGCACGGCGTTGACGTACTTGTGGCCGTCGGTGCCGCCGAACTCCTTGGCGAGCTCGATGCATTCGTTGAGTACCACGCGCCATGGCACGTCGAGGCAGTGCTTGAACTCGTAGACGCCGATCCACATCACGGCATGTTCGACAGGCGAGATCTCGGCCAGCTTGCGGTCGAGCAGCGGCACGATCATCGCGTCGAGTTCGACTTCTTCGCGGATCGAGCCGTGCAGCAGGGCGTCGTAGTGCGCCGCGTCGGCCTTGTGGAAGCCGGCCAGGTCGCGCGTGAAATGGTCGATGTCGGTCGGGTCGTTGCGGCCCACCAGGTGCTGGTAGAGCGCCTGGAGGGCGAACTCGCGCGAGCGGCTGCGGTTGGACTTGGCCGCGGCCTTGCGGGCGCCGGTGGCGGTCAGGCCGGTACGGGTCTGGCGCGTCTTGGCGCTGGGTTCTTTGGGGGAGGAGTCGGTCATTTGAGCGTTGCCAAGAGGCGCGCCATCTCGACGGCGACCCGGGCCGCGTCGCGACCCTTGTCGGTCTGCCGCGCAACGGCCTGTTCGAGGTTGTCTGTGGTGAGGATCGCGTTGGCGATCGGCAGGTGCGCGTCGAGCGCGACGCGGCTGACGCTCGCGCCGGATTCGTTCGCGACGAGCTCGAAGTGGTAGGTCTCGCCGCGGATGATGCAGCCGAGCGCGACGAGCGCGTGGTAGCCGCCGCGCCGCGCCATGGCCTGCAACACGATGGGTACTTCGAGGGCCCCCGGGACCTGGACATGGTCGACGTCGCCCTCGGCCACGCCCAGGGCGGCGAGTTCGGCCAGGCAGGCCGAGGCCAGCGCGTCGGTGATGTCCGCGTTGAAACGCGCCTGGACGACGCCGATGCGCAGGCCCTTGCCGTCGAGTGGCGCTTCGGCGCCCTTGTTTGCATGAAGCACGATGTCAGTCCTTGTGGATGTAGCCGGTGATCTCGATGCCGTAGCCGGCCGCCATGCTGGGCATGCGGCGCGGCGTGCCCAGCAGTTGCATCTTGTGCACGCCGCATGCGCGCAGGATCTGCGCGCCCACGCCGTAACTGCGCAGGTCCATGCGGCCGCGCTCGGGGGCCTGCGCGGGGCGCGCGGTGCCGTCGAACTGGGCCAGCAGGTCTTCGCCGGTCTCGCCGCAGTTCAGCAGCACGGCGACGCCCTTGTTCTGCGCTGCGATGTAGGCGAGGCTGGCGTCCAGGCTCCAGGAATGCAGCGAACGGTTGACTTCCAGCGCATCGAGTACCGACAGCGGCTCGTGCACGCGCACTGCGACCGTCTCGTCTGCGCCCCAGCTGCCGCGCACCAGCGCCAGGTGCACGCCGTTGCTGGGCTTGTCCTGGAACGCGTAGGCGGTGAAGCCGCCCCAGGCCGTCTGGATCTCACGGCAGCCGACCTTCTGCACCAGCGTTTCGGTGCGGCTGCGGTGCTCGATCAGGGCGGCGATGGTGCCGATCTTGAGGCCATGTTCGGCGGCGAAGATCTGCAGGTCGGGCAGGCGCGCCATCGTGCCGTCCTCGTTCATCACCTCGCAGATCACCGAGGCGGGCGAGCAGCCGGCCATGGCGGCCAGGTCGCAGCCGGCTTCGGTGTGGCCGGCGCGCATCAGCACGCCGCCGTCGACCGCCTGCAGCGGGAAGATGTGGCCTGGCTGTACCAGGTCGGCCGCCACGGCGTCGCGCGCGACCGCCGCCTGCACGGTGCGGGCGCGGTCGGCGGCGGAAATGCCGGTCGTCACGCCTTCGGCGGCTTCGATCGACACCGTGAAGGCGGTCGAATGCTTGGCGCCGTTGCGCGCCACCATCGGCGGCAGGTTGAGCCGCTCGCACATCTCGCGCGACAGGGTCAGGCAGATCAGGCCGCGCGCATGGCGTGCCATGAAGTTGATCGACTCGGCCGTGATGTGGTCGGCCGCGATGACGATGTCGCCTTCGTTCTCGCGGTCTTCCTCGTCCACCAGGATGACCATACGGCCGGCGGCGAGCTCGGCCACGATCTCGCTCACGGGGGAGATGGGCGCGGGTGTGCGTCCGTTGCGGGTGCCCGCGATGGGCGTGACGGAGGCGTTCATGGGGTGCTGTCTTTCTGCGGAACGGGGAGGGCGCCGGCCTGGAGCATGCGCTCCACGTAGCGCGCCACGGTGTCGATCTCGAGGTTCACCGCGCTGCCTTCCTTCAAGGTGCCGAGCGAGGTGTTCTCCACCGTGTGGGGGATGAGGTTGATGCTGATCTCGCTGCCCTCGGCGTTGTCGGTCACGGTGTTCACCGTCAGGCTCACGCCGTTGATGGTGATCGAGCCCTTGTACGCCAGAAAGCGGGCCAGCGCCTGCGGCGCCAGGATGCGCAGTTCCCAGCTTTCGCCGACGGGTGCGAAGCGGGTCACGCGGCCGATGCCGTCGACGTGGCCCGAGACGATGTGCCCGCCCAGCCGATCGTTCGCGCGCAGCGCCTTCTCGAGGTTGACCGACGCACTTTCCTCGGCGAGACCTGCCGTCTTGTCGAGCGATTCGGCCGAGATGTCGATGGTGAACTGCTGTTGCGCCGGGTCGAGCGAGGTGACCGTCATGCAGGCGCCGTTCAGGGCGATGCTGTCGCCGAGGCCGACGTCGTCGAGGTAGCCCGGCGGTACGGCGATGCTGAGTCGCTTGCCGTGGGAGGAGGAGCTTCCGAGGTTGCGTACGGCGGCGATGCGCCCCACGCCGGTGATGATGCCGGTGAACATTCCCGCATTTTCGCAGAGAACGCGAAGGCGCTCCCCGGACGCCCGGCGCTCAGAACGAATCGTGTCCCTGCACCCGCGCGAGGATCCGCAGGTCGGGCCCGAAACGGTCGACCGAATGGAAGTCCAGGGCGAGGGCGTCGGCCAGCGCCGTCAGCGGGCCACCGGCATGGGGCTGGCTCGCCATCCCGAAGCCATCGCCCAGGAACTTGGGCGCCAGGTACACCAGCAGTTCGTCGACCAGGCCTTCACGCATCAGCGAGCCGTTGAGCTTGTGGCCGGCCTCCACGTGCAGTTCGTTGACCTCCCGCATGGCCAGGTCGCGCAGCATGGCGGCCAGGTCGACCTTGCCGTCGGTGTTGGCCAGGACCGTCACCGTGGCGCCTTTGGCCTCCAGCGCCGCGGCGAGGGCCTCGTCGCGGCGGGCCGCGTAGATCCAGACCTGGCGGCCGGGAATGTCGAACAGCCGGGCGCCGGGGGGCGTCTGGAGCCGGCTGTCGACGATCACCAGGTTCGGTTGGCGGGGCGTTTCGATCCCGCGCACATCGAGGCGCGGGTCGTCTTCGATCAGCGTGCCGACGCCGGTCAGCACGGCGCTGGCCCGTGCGCGCCAGGCATGGCCGTCGGTCCGGGCGGCATCGCCGGTGATCCACTGGCTCGCGCCGTTGGGGAGGGCCGTCTTGCCATCCAGCGAGGCCGCGGTCTTCATGCGGACCCAGGGCGTCCTGCGGACCATGCGACTGAAGAAGCCGAGGTTGAGTTCGCGCGATTCGACCGCGCCGGGCCCGACCTCGACGTCGACCCCGGCGGCGCGCAGGCGCGCAAAGCCATTGCCACCCACGAGCGGGTTCGGGTCCGCGATGGACGCCACGACCCGGCGGATACCGGCGGCGATCAGCGCGTCGCAGCACGGGCCGGTGCGGCCGTGGTGCGAGCAGGGCTCCAGCGTGACGTAGGCGGTCGCCCCCTCGACCGACAGGCCGTGCGCCGCCGCATCGCGCAACGCCATCACTTCGGCATGCGGGCCGCCGACGGGCTGGGTGTGGCCGGTGCCGAGGATGCGGCCGTGGGCATCGGTCAGAACGCAGCCGACGCGGGGATTGGGGTCCGTCATCAGGAGGCTGTCGAGAGCGAGACGGTGCGCGTGTGCGCTTCGGGCGGCGTCTTCGGGAGTGAGCGGCATGAGGGGAAGAGGTGGGGGTGGTGCGTTGGATCTTCGCGTGGCGCAGCGGCGCGAGAAATTGCACGAGCGGTCTTTCGAATCATACGAGCGGTAGCGCTGCACGGGATGAACGGCGCACGACCGGCCTTGGCGCAAACCTAGACTTCGCAAAACGACTGCGCGGGGCCTCTGCCTGCGACAGATCGACATCAGGGAGTGAAAGGTATGGCGTCATCCAGGCGCGCCGAGGGGGGCTTTTCCCTGCTCGAGGTGCTGATCTCGATCGTCGTGCTCAGCATCGGGTTGCTGGGGGCGGTGGGCATGCTGCTGGCGGCCGTGCGCAGCACGAACGAATCGGGTTCGTTCACCACCGCCGTCAACCTGGTCCGCGAGCTGTCCGAGACAGCGCGGATCAACAAGAACATCGCAGCGCGCAACAACGCTGAGAACGCCTACGTCGTCGACGACTGGAAGAGCGGCGGCGCACTGCCCGGCGCGACCGAAACGGCCTGTATCGGCATGGCCGCGGCCTGCGGGGACAAGGCATTGGCCGCCTGGGACGTCCGTACCTGGCTGGAACGGGTCGACGCCACCTTGCCCGAGGCACGCGTCGCGGTCTGCTTCGACGACAACCCGCCGGCCAAGGACGGCCACTACGCCTGGCCCTGCAGCAAGACCGGCCGCAACCTTGTCGTCAAGCTCGGCTGGACGCCTCGCATGCCCATGGAAGACGAGAAGGATCAGGCGAAGCGCCCGCCGCGCGTGGTCATGCAACTCATCCCCGGACAGGACTACGATGACTTCACGCCGAAGAGCTTCTGAGGGCCGTCGCGGCACGCAGTGCGGGGTCACCCTGGTCGAACTGATGGTCGCGATGACCATCGGCCTCCTCGTGATCCTTGCGGCGAGCATCGCCTTCCTGGCCGGCAAGAAGCTCTTCAACGCCGACGCCGACGTTCAGGCCACCCAGGATTCGCTGCGCTTTGCCCGCTACGTCGTGCAGAGCGTGGTGCGCCAGGCCGGCTATGCCGACTACGCGCCGGACCGGCTGAGCGACGGTGTCGCGGTGATCGCAAGCAATGCGGTGCTCCTGGGCAACGGTGCCGGGACCGACGAGCTCAATGTCGTCGGTGCGACCAATGCGACGGTCAAGAGCAACGACGGCAGCATCGGCGCCCACGATACCGACGACAAGGCACAGAACGATTCGCTCCTGGTCCGCTTCTTCGGCCGCAGCAAGGCCGACGCGGACGTCGCCGACGACACGATCATCGACTGCCTGGGGCATCCCCAGAAAGGGCCGTCTGCCACGCCGACAGCCGCCGATCGTGTCTGGAGCTTCTTCTATGTGTCGGTCGGCAGCGACGACGTGCCCGCCCTCTACTGCAAATTTCGGACGAAAGCAGGAGGTTTCCACTCGGAGCAACTGGCCCGCGGCGTCGAGAAATTCAAGGTCGTCTACGGCTACGACGGCGATGGCGACAGCGTGCCGGAAACCTGGCTCGATGCCAAGGCGATCGATGCCCGCGCCAAAGCCGCCGGGACGCAGGTCAGCGTCGAGTGGCGGAAGGTCGTCGCGGTGCGCGTGGGCATCGTCGTGCGCAGCGATCGTGCGAATGGCGACCTGAAGAAGATCGAAGGGCAGTCCTACACGCTGTACCCGCTCGGTCCGGCGTTCAAGGACGTGGCTTTCGAGCCGCCGGACGATGGTCGCTTCCGGTCCGTCGCGACGTTCACGCTGATGCTGCGCAACGTGGTGAAGGACCCGGCATGAGCAGGTCCATCGCGCCCTCATTGCGACGTGATCGTTCGGGCGGCTTCTCCCTGATCGTGGTATTGCTGCTCCTCGTGGTGGTCACCGTGCTCGGCGTGGGCGCCGCGCGGCTCTCGCTCGTGAACGAGCGCAGCGCTCGCAGCGACCGTGACCAGGAGATGGCGCTGCAGGCGGCCGAGGCCGCACTGGTCGATGCCGAACTGGACATCCTCGGCCCCAATGCGAACGCGGCATCCCGCCTCTGTCTCTTCAACAACAAGGATGTCGCGCCCTTCGTGGAGGGGTGTGGCAGCAATACCAACCTGGGCCTCTGCGCGCCGAGCGCGCCGGGCACCACGCCCGCGTGGATGAAGGCCGATCTCTCGCCTGGCAGCAAGACCTCGGTCGCCTACGGCACCTTCACCGGCCAGACCTTTGTCGTCGGCAAGGGGGCAGCGCCGGCGGCCTTGCCGCGCTACATCGTCGAGGTCATGCGCAACAACGGGGGCTGGCAGGCCAACCGGCTGGAGAGTGCCCGCGCGGGCCAAGCCACCCACATCTTCCGCGTGACAGCCATCGGCTTCGGCGTCGATACCGACACGCAGGTGGTCTTGCAGACCAACCTGTACAAGCCGGCCGTCAGTGCCGGCTGCCCTTGAGAGGACTTTCCCATGTTCGAGATTCGACAAGGCGACCTGAAAGCCGCAGCCATGGCGATGGTGTTGTGGCTGTGCACGGCCACCCTGTTGGCGGGTGCCGCCCCCACGGCCCCGCTGCCGCCCGACGCCAGGCTGTCCGACGAGCCGCTGTTCTCCACCACCTCGCGGGTCAAGCCCAACATGGTGCTCGACCTGTCCGTGGAGTTTCCGACGACCGGCGCCGCCTATCGCGGCGACTTCGACATCACCAAGTCGTACATCGGCTATTGGGACCCGATGGGCTGCTACGACTACGTGCTGGCCGATCGCCAGTTCAAGCGGACGGCAAGCGCCAGCCTGTCCGGCAAGGCCATCGTCTGCGCGCAGCGATGGAGCGGGAACATGCTGAACTGGGCCGCATCGTCGGCCATCGACATGCTGCGCTACGCCATGACCGGCGGCGATCGCGTGGAGGACAGCACGACCAACACGGTGCTGCAGCGTGCGGTGTTGCAGGACAACTTCTACAACGCGGGCTTCAACTTTCCCGCGCGAGTCCTGGATGGCAATCTGGACAAGCTGACGCCGCTGTCGGGCACGTTGGGGGCCAACGGGAGCATCCGCATCGCGAACTGCCGCGACCAGCTGTTCATCGGCGCCACGTCCACCGGCAGCTGTACCAACCCGGGCACCGATCAACTTTATGGGCCCGCAGGAGCCGGCCCGTACTTCGCGCGCGTGCAAGTCTGCTCGTCCGTCGAAGGGCCGCTGCGCAGCGACCTCTGCGCCAAGCAGCCCAGCGGCTACTACAAGCCGGTCGGCACCATCCAGACGTATTCCGAGAAGATGCGCTTTGCCGCCTTCGGCTACCTGATGGACAACACCAACGCACGTTACGGCGGTGTGCTGCGCGCGCCGATGAAGTTCGCCGGCCCCACCGCGGAGAACGCCAAGTTCGAGAAGATCGCCAACGAAGCTGCGGAGTGGGATGCGACCACCGGCGTGTTCGCCGCCAATCCTCTGGCCAGTACCGAAGGCTCAAGCGGTGTCGTGAACTACCTGAACCGCTTTGGCCGGACGGGGCGGGTCCCCGGCACCTACAAGACCCTCGACACCCTCGGCGAGCTGTACTACGAATCGCTGCGGTACCTCCAGGGCCAAGCGCCCAGCCCACAAGCCACGGCCGGCATGACGGATGCGATGAAGGATGGCTTCCCGGTCTACAACGAGACCCCGAAGTGGGGCGGCGGCGCGCAGACCGGCTGGGACCCCGTGACCGCAAGCTGCCAGCGCAACTATGTCGTGGCGATCGGTGACCTGAACACCCACCACGAACATTCGCTGCCTGGTTTGCACAACGATGGGCTGGATGGCTGGCCCTCCGGCTTTCGGGCCGCGGACCTGTCCAGACTGGAGCCCGACACGGCGTTGTGGTCCAGCGTCGTGGGGGCCTTCGAGAACGCGGAGACCCTCGGCTACACCGTGCCCGGTGGTCCAGCGGGGTTGACGACACGCGGTAACGAGGCCGGTCCGCGCGCCTACGAGTACAAGAACGGGACGCCGATCACATCGTCCAACATGGCCAGCCTGGACAGTGGGTCCGATCAAGGGGCGCTGGGGTGGGCGGGCCTGGCGTATTGGGCGAACACGCAAAGGATTCGCGCCGACTATCCGGACGTTCGGGTGAAGACCTACACCATCGACGTCGACGAGGGGGGCGACGGAACGATCCGCCAGCGAAAGCGCGGCAGCGCCTACTACCTGGCTGCCAAGTACGGCGGCTTCGACGACAAGAACAAGGACGGGAACCCGTTCGTCACCGCGCCGGCCGCCGGCGACAAAGAGCTGCTCTCGAACACCGAGTGGCAGTCCGGTGTGGACGACGACGGCCTGCCGAAGCCGGCGAACTACTTCCTGGCGAGCAAGCCCGACGAGATGATCGCCGCGATTCGTCAGATCTTCGCCAAGGCGGGGGCTGCCAGCGGCACGATTGCGGGCGGTGCGCTGTCCGGCACCCGCGTCGCGGCGAGCGGCACGCGTGTCTACATCCCGCAACTGGACAGCACGCGCTGGTCGGGGTCGCTGCTGGCGTACCCGCTGAGCTACGACGCCAAGGCCGGCGCGGTGAGCAAGGCCGACACGCCGACCTGGAGCGCGGGCAGCCTCCTGACCGCTGCGAACAAGCCGGAGGCACGAAAGATCTACACGCAGCTCGGCACCAGGGCCGGTGCGGAGTTCAACTGGACCGTGCTGGGCAGCGACAAAGCCCGGGCCGATGCCCTGAATGCGGAGCCTTTCTCGCAGACGGGTGCAAAGGACGATCTGGGCGAGAAGCGGGTGGCGTATCTGCGCGGCGATCGGCGCGCGGAAGCCGACAAGGTGGGTGGCATCTTCCGGGTGCGTGATTCGGTCATGGGCGACGTCGTCAACTCGACGCCGCTCCTGGTCGGTGCGCCCAGCGCCACGGTGCAGGGCGCGGGCTACGACGCCTTCATGACGGCCCACAAGGGCCGGCAGCATGCCGTGTACGTCGGCGCCAACGACGGCATGCTGCATGCCTTCGCCGCGGACAGCGGTGCCGAACTCTTCGCCTATGTGCCGGGCTCGCTGTACGCCAAGCTCGGGAGCTACACGTCGCCGGACTACATCCATCAGCCCTACGTCGACGGCAGCGCAGCCGCTGGTGAAGTGCAATTGGCGAATGGCACCTGGCGCACGGCGCTGGTGTCGGGCCTGGGTGGCGGTGGCCGTGGCGTTTTCGCACTCGACGTGACCGATCCGTCGGCGTTCGGTGCCAGCAGCGTCCTGTGGGAGTTCACCGGCGAGGATGACGCGGACATGGGCCATGTGACGCAAGCGCCGCGTCTGCTGAAATTCCGGACCGTTGCGGCCAAGGACGGCAAGCCGGCCGTCTATCGCTGGTTCGCTGTGGTGCCTTCGGGCTTCAACAACGGCAACAAGACAAAGGCCGCGGCACTCTTCCTGCTCTCGCTCGACAAGGCGGCCGCAGCGCCTTGGCAGCGCGGCGTCAATTACCACAAGATCGTGTTGCCGGACCCGGCCGACAAGACGATGGTCAACGCGCTCGGCCCGGTGGGCGATTTCGCGGCCTCGGACAATTCCACGCGCCTCTTGTACGCCGGCGACACACAGGGCAATCTGTGGAAGTTCAGCTTCACCGAAGATGCGCCCTGGAGCGAAAGCGGCAAGGCCCTGGCCCTGAACGGCACCCCGCTGGTGGTGGCGCAGGACGGCATCGGGCAACGCCAGCCCATCACCGTCGCGCCCGAGGTGGGCGCCGGTCCGAACGGCGGCGCGATCGTGCTCTTCGGCACGGGGAAGTTCGTCGAGGTCAGCGACCTGTCGACACGGCGGGCGCAGACCATCTACGGCGTCTACGACAACGACTCGGCGATCCCGGTGGACCAGGCGCGCACGCAGCTCCAGTCGCGCGAAGTAGCGCCGGACGCCAAGGGCCAGTTCAGCATCACCGGCGACGCGTTCGTCCACGGGACCTACGACGACAAGACCTCCCGGCGCCGAGGCTGGTACTTCGACCTGCCGGAGGCCACCAACAACGGCGAGCGGCAGGTCTCGCGGATGGTGCTGAGCGATGGCTATCTCGTCTTCAACACGCTCATCCCGAACCCGAATGCGTGTGGTGCGGGAGGGGGAGGGCACAGCTGTGCGGTCAATGCGATGACCGGCCTGTCGTCCGGCAGCACCTGCATCCCGTCCACCATCGGCCTTCTCAGTTCGCCGCTGGTCATCCAGGAGGGGGACGGCGCCTACACGTCCACGGATTCCTTCGGACGCCGGCAGGAGACGAAGAAGGTCGCCGTCATCAACCTGGGGACGGGAGCGGGCGACGGCCCCGGGGCGACCATCACGCGTCCCATTGAGGGCGGCAAGGTCTCGCAGATCGCGGGTCGGCTCAACTGGCGGCAGGTCCTCAACTACAAGGACATCAAGCAATGAAGCGGCCTTTTTCATGCGGTCGCTGCGTCTCGACGCGCGGTTTCACCCTGATCGAGTTGATGATCGTGGTCGCGGTGATCGCGATCCTTGCAGCCATCGCCTATCCGTCGTACATGGACGCCGTGCGCAAAGGCTGGCGCGCCGAAGCGCGCACGGCACTGATGCAAGAGATGCAACAGCAGGAGCGCTTCTACACGCAGGTGAGCAGCTACCGAACACCCGTCTTCAAGGCCGACTCGGGGGACACGCCGGGCAGTGGAAAGTACACGCTGGCGGCGAGCGTCTGCGAGGGGGCACCCGACGTCCGGCGTTGTGTGACGCTGACGGCTCGGTTGAAGGATGGCTTGACCGATCCGCGGGTGGGTGACATCTCGATCAACAGCCGGGGTGAGAAGAGTTGCAGTGGCGACGACAAGGAACGGTGCTGGAAATGAGGCGGCGCACGCACCTTTCGGCGCGCCTGCGTGGCTTCACGCTCATCGAACTGATGGTCGTCGTCACGCTGGTGGCCGTGCTGAGCGCGATCGCCGTGCCCAGCTTCCGGGATCTTCTGCTAAACCAGCGGTTGGCGGCGAGCACCAGCGAGTTCGTCGCGGCGCTGAGCATGGCACGCGCCGAAGCGCTCAAGCGTTCGCAGACCGTCACGCTGACCCCCAGAACAATCAACGACTGGAACAGCGGTTGGGAAATCAAGAGCACCGTCGAGGGCGTCGCCACCACTTTGCGCGCCTTCGATGCGTTGCCTGGCGGCGTGACCGTGGATGCGGGACTGGGCAATGCCTTGGAAGGCAAGCTCAGCTACGACGCCAATGGCTTCTCGCGCAAGGGCGATGCGTACCAGATGGGCTGTATCGCGTTCAAGGCAGAAAGCGGGCGTCGCAGCGCCGTGGTGGTCTCGGCATCGGGACGCCCAAGGGTTTGTGATCCCGACAAGAAAGGCGATTGCGCCACCAGCCAGTGCAATGCCGCGGGCAGGTGAACTGCTGCGGCAAGCGGATCAAGCTCAAATGTCCCGCAGCAGCTGCCGAAACTCGTCCACATCCTCGAAGCTGCGGTACACCGAGGCGAAGCGCACGTAGGCGACCTTGTCCAGCTTCTTGAGTTCGCGCATGACGAGTTCGCCGACCTTGGTCGACTCGATCTCCCGCAGACCACTGGACAGCAGCTTCTGCTCGATGCGAAAGAGGGCGCCGTCGATCAGCTCGATGCTGACCGGCCGCTTGCGCAGGGCCAGCATCATCGATGCGCGGACCTTGGTCGAGTCGAAGTCGGCGCGGCTCCCGTCCTTCTTCACCACCACCGGAAAGTTGACGTCCGGTCGTTCGTAGGTCGTGAAGCGCTTTTCGCAGTCGCCGCACTGGCGGCGGCGACGGACGAAGTCGCCATCTTCCGAGACGCGGGTCTCGACGACCTGCGTCTCGGCATGACCGCAGAACGGGCACTTCATGCGGTCAGACCTTCTTCGTGCTCAGCGGTAGACCGGGAAGCGGCTGGTCAGCGCATGCACCTTGGCACGCACGGCCTCGATGTTCGCCGCATCGCGCGGGTTGTCGAGCACGTCGGCCACCAGGTGGGCGGTGGCGCGGGCTTCCTCGTCCTTGAAGCCCCGGGTGGTCAGGGCCGGCGTGCCGATGCGCACGCCGCTGGTGACCATCGGCTTCTCAGGATCGTTGGGAATCGCGTTCTTGTTGATGGTCATGTGGGCGCTGCCCAGCACGGCCTCGGCTTCCTTGCCGGTGATGCCCTTGGAACGCAGGTCGACCAGCATGACGTGGCTTTCGGTGCGGCCACTCACGATGCGCAGGCCACGCGCCGTCAGCGTCTCGGCGACGATCTGCGCGTTCTTCACGACCTGCTGCTGATACGCCTTGAACTCGGGCGCCATCGCTTCCTTGAAGGCCACGGCCTTGGCGGCGATCACGTGCATCAACGGGCCGCCCTGCAGGCCGGGGAAGATGGCGCTGTTGATCGCCTTCTCGTGCTGCGACTTCATCAGGATGATGCCGCCGCGCGGGCCGCGCAGGCTCTTGTGGGTGGTCGAGGTCACGACGTCGGCGTACGGCACCGGGTTCGGGTACACGCCCGCGGCCACCAGGCCGGCGTAATGGGCGATGTCGACCATGAAGATCGCGCCGACGTCCTTGGCTACCTTGGCGAAGCGCTCGAAGTCGATGCGCAGCGAGTAGGCCGAGGCCCCCGCGATGATCAGCTTGGGCATCGATTCGTGCGCCTTGCGCTCCATCGCGTCGTAGTCGATGGCTTCGTTCGCGTCCAGGCCGTAGCTCACCACGTTGAACCACTTGCCGCTCATGTTCAGCGGCATGCCGTGGGTCAAATGGCCGCCTTCGGCCAGGCTCATGCCCATGATGGTGTCGCCGGGCTTCAGGAAGGCGAGCATGACGGCTTCGTTGGCCGAGGCGCCGCAATGCGGCTGCACGTTGGCGGCGTCGGCACCGAAGATCTGCTTGATGCGGTCGATCGCCAGTTGCTCGGCAATGTCGACGAACTCGCAACCGCCGTAATAGCGCTTGCCCGGGTAGCCTTCGGCGTATTTGTTGGTGAGCTGCGAGCCCTGGGCGGCCATGACGGCCGGCGAGGCGTAGTTCTCGCTCGCGATCAGCTCGATGTGGTGTTCCTGGCGGGCATTCTCGGCCTGGATAGCAGCCCAGATTTCGGGGTCGGTCTGTTCGACCAGGATGTCGCGGTGGTACATGGCAGTCCTTTGAAGACGGTGGTCCTTGTTCTTCAATCAAACAAGGGCTGCCCAGGCGAACGGCTGATCGCCCGGCGGTTGCCGGGCGGTACGCTTCCCAGTGGTAGTCCACGTCAGCGCTGTCGGCCCTGTGGGGGGCGCGGCGCCTATCGCCAGTCGCGTACCTCGCGAGTGTAGCCGAGGGGCGATGCCCTCGGCCGGCGGCGAGGATCGATCAGGAGTCCGCGAGCAGCGCCACCTTTTCCGGGGGCGTCACGGCTGTCCCGTCCGGCTTGGCCGGCGCAACCACCTGCACGGGCTGGCTCTGCGGTGCCTGTGCACGCAGCGCCGGCGGGGCGACCGGCGGTGCCTTGCCGCCCGCGACCTGAACCAGGCGCGCGTGTTCGGCCATCACCTTGGCGGCGTAGCCGCCGTCGTCGTCGAGGTTCGCGGCGCCCACGTAGTAGCGCAGACCGGCTTCGAGCGAGCCGGCGCGGGCGATGCATTCCTGCAGCACCTTGACGCCCACGCGCATATTGGTGACAGGGTCGAAGGCCGTGAGCGTGCCGCCCGCGCTTTCGTACTTGTCCTCGTGGATACGCGTCATGACCTGCATCAGGCCCTGGGCGCCCACATGGCTCTGGGCGAAGGGGTTGAAGCTCGACTCCACCGCCATGATCGCGAGGATCAGCGTCGGGTCGAGCTTGGTGCGCTTGCCGAGTTCATAAGCTTCCGCCACCAGAACGCTCAGGGGCTCCGCGGCCACCCGGTACTTCTTGCTGAGCCAGTAAGCCACGGCAGCTTGCTGCTTAGGCAGGTCGAGCGGGCTCGCGGCCGTCGTGCGGTCGATGGCGGTGGGCGTCAGCGCCGTGGCTTCGGGCGCAGGCTTGCGCGATTCGAGCCAGGTGGCGAGTTGCGCTTCACCGGTGGCACGCAGGTCCGGGCGTGCGGCCAAGGCCAGCACGACGAACACCGTGGCAAGCCCGAGCAGGGCGAAGCCGTTGTGCGTGATTTCAAAAAAGCCGTCGACCACATCGGAACCGAATGTCCGTAGCCCGCGGGCTGTGGTCTCCAACGTCTTGTTCATCGCTCTTCCTTTCTGTGCGGCGTCTGAAGATCACGCCGGAGGGCGAGAGGTCGGACGACAGCGCTTGGATTGGTACGTACCAGGTCAGCGCGAGAAGGAGGGGCGCTGACAACATGGTGAGGCCGAAAGTATTCGGCGGCGGATCGGGACGGCCCGGGGGGAGAGGTAGTGAGAACCGGGCGAGGCGGATTCTAGGAGCGGCCAAATACACGGTCAAGCATAAGGATGTTCTTCCATATGCTATGTAGGTTGAAGCCGCCGATTGCTTTTCTGATAGCCAGATGGGCATCTTGATTGTCAATCTGTGTTGCCGCAGCGGGTCGAAAAGCCTAATCTGAGGGCGTCCGATCTGATCGGGCATGTACCGAAGTCCAGCGGTTCGAGAAGCGATTCGAGAACCCCGCGGCGGAGGCCAACGGCGGCAATCTCTTGCTGCCAGCACGGGCGGAACGATTCACTTCCACTCGAGCGAAAGATGGCAAGGGCCTCGTGCCCGCCATCGAGCCCGGCGGCAAGACTTCAGGTCGAACCGCCGGGCTTTCTCGTTTTTGCGCCCGTCGCGGCAAACTTCTCGATGCGCAGCCTTCGCTCGGAAGCAGGGCTTCGACCCCCTCCATTTGCGGCACACTCGCCCGATGGATGTCGCATCGTTGAAGAAGAACAAGTGGTTGCGTCGCGGAGGCGTCGCGCTGGGGGTGTTGTTGGTCCTCTGGGTTCTGGCCTGGCTGGCCGTGCCGCCCCTGGCGAAGAGCCAGCTGCAGAAGATCGCCACGGAGAAACTCGGCCGCCAGGTCACGGTCGGTGCCGTCGACTTCAAGCCGTGGTCGCTCGAACTGGCACTGACCGATCTGCGCATCGCTGCAGCGGACGGCGGCCAGCCCCAACTGGCCATCCGCCGGCTGTACGCCGATGCGGAGCTGCAATCCTTGCTTCGCCTGGCACCGGTGATCGACGCGGTGAGCGTCGAAGGCCCGGCCGTCCGCCTGACGCATCTGGCCGACGGCAGGTACGACATCGACGACGTCCTGGCCAAGCTCGCGAGCCCGCCGGATGCGCCCAAGTCCGACCCCGCGCGTTTTGCGGTCTACAACATCAGCGTGACCGATGGATCGGTGGATTTCGACGACCAGACGGTCGGCCGCAAGCACGCGCTGCGCGATCTGGTGCTGAAGGTGCCCTTCCTCAGCAACCTGGAATCGAAGCGCGAGGTCACGACCGAGCCCAAGCTGGCCTTCACGCTCAATGGCAGCGCCTTCGACTCGGCCGCCTTCACCACGCCGTTCGCCGACAACCGCAAGACCGATGCGCAACTGCGCTTCAAGGGCCTCGACCTTGCGCCGTACCTGGGCTACATCCCGGCCGGCCTGCCGGTCCAGGTCAAGGCCGGCCTGCTGGACGCCGACCTCAAGATCGACTTCGAACAGGCCGCCGTGGCGGGCCTGAAGATCACCGGCACGGTCGAAGCGCACCAGGCCAGGCTGGCGGATACGAAGGGACGCGACCTGCTCGGCTTCGACGCCCTGAAGGTCGCACTGGTCGACGTGCGGCCGCTCGACGGCGTGATTCATCTGGGTGAGGTGGCGCTCGCGGCGCCGCAGCTCGTCGTGGCGCGTGATGCGGGGGGGCAGTTGAACCTGCTGGCCACCGATCCGGCCACGGGCGCGACACAGAAGGTCGCTGCGCCCAAGGCGCCGGCCAGTGCGGCGGTGGCTCCGGCAGAGAAAAAGCCGATGCAGATCACGGTGGACAAGGTCGTGCTGAACGGTGGCCGCATCGGCTGGCGCGACGAGACCACCGCACCGGCCGCGGCGGTCGATGTGTCGGAACTCGCCATCGAGGCGAACGGCATCACCTGGCCGACGGCGAAGCCGGCGCGGTTCAGCGGGTCGACCCGGGTGGCCGGTGCCGGACTCAAGTTCCAGGGCGAAGCGACCGACAAGGTCGCCAGCGTGCAGGCGGAGGTCGACGCGCTGCCGCTGTCGCTCGCAGCACCCTACCTCGCGCAGAGCCTGGAACCGACGCTGGACGGCAAGCTCAGCGGACAGATCGAGGTGTCCTGGAACGCGCCCGACCTCAAGTTCAAGGCGCGCCGCCTGTCGGCCGACGGCTTGGCACTCACCCAGGGCAAGACGGCCCTGGCGAGCGTCGGCCGCTTCGAACTGGTCGATGCCGAGGCCGACATGACGCAGCACACGCTGGCCATCGCCTCGTTCACCGCGACGAACCCCAAGGTCCGCATCGAGCGCGACAACGAGAAGCGCTGGATGTTCGAGCGCTGGCTCCGGGCGCCGTCCGGCGCGTCGGACCAGGCCGCGGCCAAGGTCGCCGCACCCAAGTCCGCCGAGGCTGCGGCGCCCGCGTCGACGGCCGCGGGCACGAACACCAAACCCTGGCGCCTGAGCGTCGCCTCGCTGGTGGTGGACGGCGGCACGGTGTCCTATGCCGACAAGGCCAGCGGCACGCCGGTTGCGGTCGAGGTCACCGCGCTCAAGCTCAACGCGCAGAAGATCACACCCGACACCGCGACCGTGTCGCCGGTCCAGTTGTCGGGCCGCATCGCCGCCGGCCGCGCCGAGCCGGGCAAGTTCGACTACAAGGGCCAGGTCGTGCTCAAGCCCTTGTCGGCCGAGGGACGGCTCGAGGTGGCCGCCTTCCCGGCGCATGCCTTCAAGGCCTATTACGGCGACGCGCTCAACATCGACATCCGTCGCGCCTTCGCCAGCTACCGCGGCACGGTCCGCTACGAGACGCTGCCGGCAGGCATGGGTCTGAAGCTGGCCGGCGACACCGCCGTCGAAGATTTCCGCGCCAACAGTGCGTCGCTCACCCAGTCCGAATCGCCGGGCCTGGAGCGCGCCAACAACCAGTTGCTGAGCTGGAAGGCGCTCAGCCTCCGGGGCCTGCAGGTCGCCATGGTGCCGCGTGCGCCGCTGACGGTCGATGTGCGCGAAACCACGCTGACCGACTTCTTTGCGCGGGTCATTGTCGACCCGACGGGTCGGCTCAACCTGCAGAACCTCACCAAGAAGTCGCAGCAGGAGGCGGACGCGGCGGCGGCTGCGGCGCCCGAGGCCAACACGCGGCGCAACCTGGGCGGCAGCACCACGACGACGGCCAAGGCACCGGCGTCGGGCACCCCCACGGTCCCCGCCGAGGCCATGGTCGGTGGAGCGCCGACATCCACGCGCCCCGCGCCAACGGTCACAGCAGCCACTGGTGACGCAGGCGGCCCGGCGCCCGTGATCCGCTTCGGCCCGATGAGTCTGGTCAACGGCAAGATCGACTTCACCGACCTGTTCGTCAAGCCGAACTATTCGGCCGACCTGAGTGCGCTGACCGGCAAGCTCAGCGCCTTCGCGTCGGACAAGCCCGAAATGGCGGACCTCGAACTGCGGGGCAAGGCGCAGCAGACGGCGGCGCTCGATATCTCGGGCAAGATCAATCCGCTCGCCAAGCCGCTCGAACTCGACATCACGGCCAAGATGCGCGACCTCGACCTGGCGCCGCTCACGCCGTACGCGGTGCGCTACGCCGGCCATGGCATCGAGCGCGGCAAGCTGAGCATGGACGTCAACTACAAGATCTCCGCCGAAGGCCGCCTGGCGGCGACGAACAAGCTGGTGCTCAACCAGCTGCAGTTCGGCGAGGAGGTGCAGGGCGCCCCCAACAGCCTGCCGGTGAAGCTCGCGGTGGCCCTGCTGGCCGACCGCAACGGGGTGATCGATATCGACCTGCCCATCAGCGGCTCGCTCAACGACCCGCAGTTCAGCATCGGTTCGCTGATCTTCAGGGCCATCGGTACCCTCATCGTCAAGGCCGTGACCTCGCCCTTCAGCCTGCTGACGGGCGGTTTCGGCGGTGGCGGCCCGGGTGAGGCGAGTGCGATCGCCTTCGATGCCGGCAGCGCCACGCTGACGGCGGGCGCCAAGGAAAGCCTCGACAAGGTGGCCAAGGCGCTGACCGACCGTCCGGCCCTGCAACTGACCGTGGTGGGCACCGCCAGCCTCGAGAAGGAAGGGGAGGCCGCCAAGCGCCAGCGCTTGCGCCAGTTGCTGCTGTCCGAAAAGCGCCGGACGGCCGCGCGTGCCGGTCAGAACGCGGCCGACGTGACCTCGGTCACCGACGCCGAGTACCCGGAACTGCTCACCGCCGTCTACAAGCGCGCCGACATCACCAAGCCGCGCAACCTGATCGGCCTGGCCAAGGACCTGCCGCAGAAGGAGATGGAAGACCTGCTGCTGGCGACCCTGACCGTCAACGACGAGGCCATTCGCCAGCTGGCCGTGGAGCGCGGCGCGGTGGTGCGCGACTACCTCCTGGGCAAGCAGTTGCCGAGCGAGCGACTCTTCCTCGGCGCGGTCCGCACGAACCCCTCCGGCAACGATTGGAAACCTGGCGCTGAACTGAATCTGGCGACCCGTTGAACGGAACACGCGCCGGTCGGTGAAAATGGCGGGGTGCGCCGGCTTTCTGCCGGCGCCTTCGCTTTTCTCCTCTTTCCTCCGACAACGACCTGCGCGCAGTGACCTCTACCTCTTCCAAGCACCAAGACCTTCAGTCTCTCGACACGCTCACGGGCGGCGCGTTCACCGCCCCCACGTCCGGCGAACGGGCGCAGCGCATCCGCGAGTGGCTCGCGGCGAATCCGTCGCCCGACCAGATGCAGGAGGTGTTCAAGGAGCTCAGCGGCCGTGACAAGGGCGCCGCGCGCCTGCTGCGCGAGAAGCTCGACGAGATCAAGCGCGCCAAGGGCCAGGAGGCGATCGCCGCCGAATGGGCACAGAAGGCCGAAGCTCTGCTGGCGCAGTCCAAACTCAACATCGCCGACGCGCTCGCCTGGCAGCGCGACGCCGCCAAGGCCGGTGCGCCGTTGTCGCGCGAGCCGCTGGCCGGCTTCAAGGTGCAGCTGGCCGAACGCGTGAAGGGGATCGAGGACCTGCAGCACCGCGCGCAGGTCCAGCGCGAGGCCGCCGTGCTTCTGGCGCAGCGCTTCGAGGTGCTGTCGACCAAGGGCTGGCGCGATGCGCAGGCGGCTGAAGAAGGCCTGCGTGCCGACGTGACGCATTGGCAGCAGCAGGCCACCGAGCTGACCGCCGACGCCAACTGGAACAGCCTGGACGCCAAGTTCGCCCCGCAGATCGACGCCTCCAAGGCCCAGCTGCTGGTTGTGTCCGACGCTTTCCACGGCGCGCTGGCGCAGGCTATCGCCGCCGCAGCCGATACCGCGGCACCGCTGCCGCCGGTGCCTGTCTGGGCCGACGAATTGCGCGCGGCCCGCGGCCTGCCGACCGAAGCCGCCGCTGCGGCGCCCGCCAAACCGGCCGGCCCGAAGATCGACCCCGAGAAGCGCGCGGCCGCCCAGGCCGCGGTCGAGGTCGCGCTGGCGAAGCTGGAACAGGAAACCGCCGAGGGCCACGGCAAGGCCA
This sequence comes from Variovorax sp. J2L1-78, assembly GCF_030317205.1. NCBI lineage: Bacteria > Pseudomonadati > Pseudomonadota > Betaproteobacteria > Burkholderiales > Comamonadaceae > Variovorax > Variovorax arabinosiphilus. The sequence goes on from NZ_JASZYB010000001.1 coordinate 658,846, forward strand.
GCGCCGGCGCAGCCGCCGCGCTGCGCGCGGTGCTCAAGGAGCACGGCAAGCAGGTCGATGCGGCGCTCGAGGCCCGGGTGCACGCTGCGCTGGTCGCCGCGGGCGAACTCGAAGGCTGGCAGCGCTGGAGCGCCGACAAGGTGCGCGAAGACCTCGTCGCCAAGGCCGAAGGCCTGCTCAAGCGCCCGGAAGGCCAGGCGCTCGGCGGCCGCAAGATCCAGGAATCGCTGCGCACGCTGCGCGAGCAATGGAAGAAGGCCGACCAGGGTGGGGTGCCCAACCACGCGCTCTGGAAGCGCTTCGACGAGGCCTGCAACGAGGCTCACAAGGTGGTCGAAGCCTGGCTCGACAAGGTACGTGCCGACGCGGCCGAGCATCGCGCCCATCGTGTGGCGTTGATCGAGGAGGTGAAGGCCTGGGCCGAAGCGCACGCCAGCGCGTCCGACCTGAAGGCGCACAACCGCGCGCTGCACCAGTTCGCCGACCGCTGGCGCGACGGCGGCCATGTCGGAGAGAAAGTCTTCGCCGAGTTGCAGCCGCTGTGGAATGCAGCCTTCGGCGCCGCCCGTGCGCCGCTCGAAACAGCGCAGGCCGCCAGCATCGAGCGTCGCCAGGCCATGATCGCGGAGGCCACCGATCTGGGCGCGCAGCCGATGCTGCGCATCGACGCCGTCAAGGCGCTGCAGCAGCGCTGGCAGGCCGAGGCCCAGAGTGTGCCGCTCGACCGCCGCCAGGAACAGAAGCTGTGGGATGCGTTCCGCGCCCCGATCGACGAAGCCTTCAACCGCAAGACGGCCGAGCGCGAAAAGGCCTCCACGGCGATGAGCGAGCATGACCGGAACGTGCTGGAGGCGTCCAAGGCGCTCGATGCAGCGAACGCCTCCGGTGACGTGCAGAAGATCCGTGCGGCGGTGGCACAGCTCGAGGCCGCGCTGCGCGGCGAGGCGCCGGCGCGCCCGGCGCCCGCGCCTGTACCTGCTCCGGTCACGTCCGGAAGCGACGGTCCGGCCGTCGGTGCGACCGAGATCGTCGCGCCTGGCCAGGCCGCCGCCGAGTTCGGCGAAGGCGCCTCGGTGCAACCGGTGCCGGGCGAAACCGAAGCGCCGCCGCCCGTGGCGGCGCCCGAACCGGACGAGGCAGGCCAGATCGCCGCGCCGGCGCCGTCGGGCGACCTGATCGCACCGGTCGGCAGCGCCGACTTCTCCGCCCGCGCCGACGAAGGCGACAACGCTGCGGCCGCCACGCCGGCCGCGCCGCCCAAGGCTGCGCCGAAGCCGGTGGTGGCCGCGCGCCGCGGCGACGACCGTCCGGGCAGCCGCAAGGCGGAGCCGGCAGGCCCGGCCGGCCGCTTCGGCGATCGCCGCGACAGCCGCAGCGGCCCCGGTGGGCGCCCGAACGATCGTGGCCCGCGGGCTGGCGGCCCGGGTGGCGACCGCTTCGGCGACCGTCCGCCGCGTTTCGAAGACCGCGGTCCCCGTCTGGGCGACACGGCCTTCCGTGCCCAGCGCGAAGCGCTCGAGCGCGCCGACCTGGCGCTGCGCAAGCTGGCGGCCCAGGCCCACGGCGAAGCGCTCACGCACCTGCTGGGTGCCTGGGAGAAGCGTGACGCCTCCGAACTGCCGAGCGTGCAGGAACTCGGTCGGGCCGTGACGCCCGCGGTGCGCACGACATGGACACAGGCGGTGGCCAAGCCGCCGTCCGGCGACGCGGGCGAAGCCCTGCTGCGCCTGGAGATGGCGGCCGAGGTGCCGACGCCGGCCGACCAGATCGACGCGCGTCGTGCACTGCAGCTCAAGCTGCTGACCAAGCGTGGCGACCCGGCGCCGGCGCAGACCTGGGGCGAGGATGCGGGCAAGGTGCTGGCCTCGGCGCACGACGCGGCCACCGCGCGCCGTCTGCAGAACGCGCTGAAGGCCCTGCTGCGCAAGTAAGCGCCGCAGGCTGAGAGCCTGAGGAGAATGGGCCGCGTTGCCGAAGGGCGCGCGGCCTTTTGTCTTTCAGCGGGTCGGGGGGGTGAAGAAGGCGTCGAACAGCGCCAGCAGCGGTGGGAATTCCTCGCCGAAGCGCGTGCGGTTCACGAAGTACGCCTCGCACGCCACCGCGAAGAACTCGCTGATCGAATCGGCCCCGTAGGGGTCGAGCCAGGGCGGCTCGCCGCCGAAGCGTTCGGCCACGATCGTCTGCTCACGGAAGACGTCGAAGGCCGGCTGGATCACCGCGCGCCACGCGGCATGCGCGTCGCGCGCGCTGGCGTGGCCGCCGAAGCCGGGCGGCAGTGTCGGGCAGCCGTCGGCGGCGCCGTCGCGCATGTCGATCTTGTGCGCGAACTCGTGGATCACGACGTTGTAGCCCTCGGCCGCCGTCAGGCTGCTGGCGAGCACGTCCTGCCAGCTCAGCATGACCGGGCCGCGGTCCATCGCCTCGCCGGCGACCACCTCGTCGTATTCATGGACCACACCCGTCTCGTCCATGGTCTTGCGTCGCGCGACCACTTCGGACGAATGCACCACGATGCCGACGAAGTCACCGTACCAGTCGAGCCCGCCGGGCAGGTGCAGCACGGGCAGCACGGCTTGCGCCGCGACGGCCAGCGCCACCTCGTCGGTGATGGCGAAGCCGTGCGCGCCGTGGAATTCCTTGTCGCGCAGGAAGTCGGCTGCCAGGGCGCGCAGCCGTTGGACATCTGCCGCCGGTCGCTCGGCCAGGAACGGATAGCGGGTCAGCGTGGCCTGCCAGGCGGCATCGGGAATCGCGGGGGCGGCGCGCAGGCCGCGGAGCCACTTGAACATCCCGGCCCTCAGCGGACGTCAACGCGCCGCGCTTCCGAGGCCGACACGCACAGCACCTGCGCGCGCGGCGGGTGCGCGGCGGCATCCCAATCGCTCAGCACGATGCGGCGCAGCCCGTCGCCCAGCGCATGCTCGGCGGGTCGGTGGGTGTGGCCGTGGACCAGCGTGTGCGCGTTGGCTCGCTCCAGCCAATCGCGGGCCGCATCGGCGTCGACATCGGCCCAGACCATGCCGGGCGTGGACTTGCGCTGTTCACTTTGGGTGCGCATCGACCGCGCGAGCGCGCGCCGCTCGTCCAGCGGTCGGGCCAGAAAGGCTTGCTGCCACGCCGGCGTGCGCACTTGCGCGCGGAATTGCAGGTAGTCGGTATCGGCCAGGCACAGCAGATCACCATGGCTCAGCAGCCAGCGCTTTCCGTGCAGCACCAGCACGGTGGGGTCTTCGAGCAGTGTGAGGCCGCAACGTTCAGCAAAATCCGGCCCGACGAGAAAGTCGCGGTTGCCGTGCATGAAGAAGATCGGCCGCCGCAGCGATGCGGCGCGCAGCAGGTCGGCGCATTGCGCCTCGAAGCCGGGGAGGGCAGCGGCATCGTCGCCGACCCAGACCTCGAACAGGTCGCCGAGGATGAAGAGCGCGTCGGCCGGCGTGGTCTGGAGGTAGCCGCGCCAGGCGTCGAAGGTTGCCGGCTCGCTGGCCTGCAGGTGCAGGTCGGAGAGCAGGTCGACCGTGTGCCACGCGGCCGGCGCCACGAGTTCGGCGAAGGCCTGCTCGGTCACCATGCTCATGCCGCGTGACGCCCGGGCTTACTCGACCGTGACGGTGGCCTTCTCGATGATCACGTCTTCCATCGGCACGTCGTCGTGGAAGCCCTTGCGGCCGGTCTTGACGGCCTTGATCTTGTCGACCACCTCGGTGCCGGCGATCACCTTGCCGAACACGGCATAGCCCCAGCCCTGCGCCGACGGCGCCGTGTGGTTCAGGAAGCCGTTGTCGGCGATGTTGATGAAGAACTGGGCCGTGGCCGAGTGCGGTGCGCTGGTGCGGGCCATCGCCACCGTGTACTTGTCGTTCTTCAGGCCGTTGTTGGCCTCGTTCTCGATCTCGGCGCCGGTGGGCTTCTGCGTCATGCCGGGCTCGAAGCCGCCGCCTTGCACCATGAAGCCCGGGATCACGCGGTGGAACACCGTGTTGTCGTAGTGGCCGCTCTTCACGTAGCCGATGAAGTTCTCGACCGACTTCGGCGCCTTGGCGCGGTCCAGTTCGAGGGTGATGGTGCCCTGGTCCTTGATGACGAGTTCGACTTGGGGGTTGCTCATGGATGGCTCCTGGGTTACTTCGCCACGACGGTGGCGGACTGGATGGTGATGGTGTCGAGCGGCACGTTCTGCATGCCGCTCTTGTTGCCGGTCTGGACGGCGCGGATCTTGTCGACCACTTCGCTGCCCGCGACGACCTTGCCGAACACGGTGTAGCCGTAGCCGTCCGGGTTGGGGGCGTCGAGCATCGTGTTGTCCTTCACGTTGATGAAGAACTGCGATGTTGCCGAATTCGGGTCACCGGTGCGCGCCATGGCGATCGTGTACTTGGCGTTCTTGAGGCCATTCGAGGCCTCCAGCGGCACCGGTGCGCGCGTCGGCTTTTGGCGCATGTCGGCGGTGAAGCCACCGCCCTGGATCATGAAGCCGTCGATGACGCGGTGGAACACCGTGCCGTCGTAGTGCTTGTCCTGGACGTACTGGAGGAAGTTCGCGACGGTCTTCGGCGCCTTCTCGGGCGCCAGCTCGACGACGATGTCGCCGGCCGACGTGGCCAGCTTCACGCGCGGTGCCGCGCCTTGTGCCCAGGCGCTGGTGCCCAGGGCGAGCGTGGTGGCCAGGACCAGCGCCGTGCGGCGCGAGAGGATGTGGGAGCTCAAGGGATGACTCGCTTTCTGCAGGAGTGGACGTGCCTCGGCGGGCACCGCGCGCCCCGAGGCGCGAACGGCTTACTTGGTGTGCGTCTGCTTGCGCGCTTCGACGGGCGCACCCGGCAATGCCGAGATGGAGGCCGGCGTGCCGGTGAAGATCTGGCGAATCAGCGCGAGCTTGGGTGCCGCGCTGGCGTTGGTGGATGCGAGCTGCTGCGCCTTGGCATAGGACTGGGCCGCGAGCCGTGCATACACGTCGCCGAGGTTCTCGTGCGCCGTGGCGTAGTTCGGGTTCAGGCGGATCGCGTTCTCCAGCGCATCGCGCGCCTGGTCGAACTTGCTCTGCTGCGCATAGAGCGCGGCCAGGTTGTTGTAGGGCTCGGGCAGCTCGGGGAAGTCCTGCGTGAGCTGCACGAAGGCCGTGGTTGCGTCGGCCGTCTTGCCTTGCTCGGTGAGTATCACGCCGCGCAGGAAGCGCATCTGCGGGTCGCGCGGCTTGCCGGCGATGTAGGCATCGGCCTTGGTCAGTGCCTCGGCGGCCTTGCCCTGGCGGAGCAGCTGGTTGACGTCGGCGTAGTCGTCGGCATGCGCGAGCGTGCCGGCCGCCGCGAACAGCAGGATGCCGAATAGACGCACGGCATGACGGAGGGACCACGACAACGGGAGGAGGGTGACGGCTTGCTTCATGAGGCTCGGGAAGAGTGTCCGGCGCGGGCTTCAAGACTCGCCCGAAGAATGGCGGAAGGTGCCCGCAGGGGCCGTTTATACTGGGCGCGATTGTAGCCGAGGGGCCAAGCCGAACCCCTCGTGCGGCAGCCCCCACACCCCTGACAAAACCCTTGTTCGCCTGCGTCGCCCGAGTCGCAGGCCGACGTTTTCCGATTTCCATGAGTCTGCGCATCTACAACACGCTGTCGCGTGAATTGGAGGAGTTTTCTCCACTGCAACCCGGCCAGGTGCGCATGTACGTCTGCGGGATGACCGTGTACGACCTCTGCCACATCGGCCACGCGCGGATGATGATGGCCTTCGACGTGGTCCAGCGTTGGCTGCGCGCCTCAGGCCTTGACGTGACCTACGTGCGCAATATCACCGACATCGACGACAAGATCATCGAGCGCGCGGTCAAGCGCGGCATCACGATCCGCGCCCTGACCGACGAGATGATCGCGCTCATGCACGAGGACGTCGCCGCGCTCGGGATCGAGCCGCCCGACGTCGAGCCGCGCGCCACCGAATATGTGCCGCAGATGCTCGGCATCATCGAGACACTCGAGCAGAAGGGCCTGGCCTACCGTTCGCCGATGGGCGACGTGAACTACGCGGTGCGCAAGTTTCCCGGCTACGGCAAGCTGTCGGGCAAGTCGCTCGACGAACTGCATGCGGGCGAACGTGTCGCGGTGCTCGACGGCAAGGACGATCCGCTCGACTTCGTGCTCTGGAAGGCGTCGAAGCCGACCGAGCCCGCCGAGGTGAAGTGGGCGAGCCCCTTCGGCTCGGGCCGGCCGGGCTGGCACATCGAGTGCTCCGCCATGAGCTGCGCCACACTGGGCGAGACCTTCGATATCCACGGCGGCGGCGCCGACCTGCAGTTCCCGCACCACGAGAACGAGATCGCACAGAGCGAAGGCGCCACCGGCAAGCCGCTGGCCAAGGTGTGGATGCACAACGGCTTCGTGCGCGTGGACAACGAGAAGATGTCCAAGAGCCTGGGCAACTTCTTCACCATCCGAGAAGTGCTGCAGAAGTACGACCGCGAGACGCTGCGCTTCTTCCTCGTCCGCACGCACTACCGCAGCCCGCTCAACTACAGCGACGCGCATCTGGACGACGCGCGCAATGCGCTCAAGCGGCTGTACACGGCCCTGCATTCGGTGGCGCCGGCCACCGTTGCCATCGACTGGTCGCAGCCGCAGGCCGCGCGCTTCAAAGCCGCGATGGACGAGGACTTCGGCACGCCCGAGGCGATCGCCGTGCTGTTCGACCTGGCGGGCGAGGTGAACCGCACGGCGTCGGCCGAAACGGCTGCCCTGCTGAAGGCGCTGGCCGGCACGCTGGGCCTGCTGCAGGGCGACCCGCAGCAGTTCCTGCAGGCGGGCAGTGCGCTCGACGATGCGGCCATCCAGGTGCTGATCGCGCAGCGTGCGGCGGCCAAGGCGGCAAAGAATTTTGCCGAGGCGGACCGCATCCGCAACGACCTGCTCGCGCAGGGCATCGTGCTCAAGGATTCGGCCACGGGCACGACCTGGGCTGCGGCGCAGTGAAGGACAAGACCCCGATGTCGCCCGCCGTTTCCCCGCCCGTCAAGATCATCACGCCCGACTACTGGGTGGAAGCCTGCAAGCACCTGTCCAAGAAAGACCGGGTGATGAAGCGGCTCATCCCGCAGTTCGGCGACGCCTGCCTGGAGTCGCGCGGCGACGCCTTCACCACGCTGGCGCGCAGCATCGTCGGCCAGCAGATTTCCGTGAAGGCCGCGCAGTCGGTGTGGGACCGCTTCGAGGCGCTGCCGCGCAAGATGACGCCGCGCAACGTGCTCAAGCTCAAGGTCGACGACATGCGCGCGGCGGGGCTGTCGGCGCGCAAGGTCGAGTACCTGGTCGACCTCGCCATCCATTTCGATTCCGGCGCCGTGCACATCGACGCCTGGAAGGACATGACCGACGAGATGATCATCGACGAGCTGGTGGCGATCCGCGGGATCGGCCGCTGGACCGCCGAGATGTTCCTCATCTTCCACCTCATGCGGCCCAACGTGCTGCCATTGGACGACATCGGCCTGATCAACGGCGTGAGCCAGAACTACTTTTCGGGCGAGCCGGTCAGCCGCAGCGACCTGCGCGAGGTGGGTGTGGGCTGGGCGCCTTATTGCAGCGTGGCGACTTGGTATATTTGGCGGTCGCTCGACCCGGTACCGGTCGCGTACTAAAAACAGGAGAAGACGTTGGCGAAACGAACCTTCCTCGACTTCGAGCAGCCCATCGCTGAACTCGAAGGCAAGATCGAAGAACTGCGCTATGTGCAGACGGAATCAGCGGTCGATATCTCCGAAGAGATCGACCAGCTCAGCAAGAAGAGCCAGCAGCTCACCAAGGACATCTACAGCGACCTGACGCCCTGGAAGATCACCAAGATCGCCCGGCATCCGGAACGCCCGTACACGCTCGACTACGTCCACGAGATCTTCACCGACTTCGTCGAGCTGCATGGCGACCGCCATTTCTCGGACGACCTGTCGATCATCGGCGGGCTGGCGCGTTTCAACGGCGTGCCCTGCATGGTCATCGGCCACCAGAAGGGCCGCGACACGAAGGAGCGCACCGCGCGCAACTTCGGCATGAGCAAGCCCGAGGGCTACCGCAAGGCGCTGCGCCTGATGAAGACGGCCGAGAAGTTCAAGCTGCCGGTCTTCACCTTCGTCGACACGCCGGGCGCCTACCCCGGCATCGACGCGGAAGAGCGTGGGCAGTCGGAAGCCATCGGCCGCAACATCTTCGAGATGGCGCAGCTGGAGGTGCCGATCATCGTCACCATCATCGGTGAGGGCGGCTCCGGCGGCGCGCTGGCCATTTCGGTCGGCGACCAGCTGGTGATGCTGCAGTACTCAATCTACTCGGTCATCAGCCCCGAAGGCTGCGCCTCGATCCTGTGGAAGACCAGCGAGAAGGCGCAGGAAGCGGCCGACGCGCTGGGCATTACGGCCCACCGCCTGAAGGCGCTCGGCCTGGTCGACAAGATCGTGAACGAGCCGGTCGGCGGCGCGCACCGCGACCACAAGCAGATGGCTGCCTTCCTCAAGCGCGCGCTGAACGATGCGTTCCGCCAGGTCAGCGACCTGAAGGTGAAGGAGCTGCTCGAGCGCCGCTACGAGCGCCTGCAGAGCTACGGCCGTTTCTCGGACACCAAGGCCGACAGCACCCGCTGACGTGCTCGCGGACCGGTTCCGGTCCGCCCTTCACCATGGACAACCCCGCCGCCCATGCGCTCGCCTCGTGGGCGGTGTCGCTTCCGCTGGGCGTCGCCTACAGCGGTGGGGCCGATTCGACGGCCCTGCTGCATGCGGCGGCGGCACGCTGGCCGGGGCAGGTGCATGCGCTGCACGTGCATCACGGCCTGCAGTCGGTGGCGGATGATTTCGAGCGCCACTGCGCTTCCACCTGCGACGCGCTGGGCGTGCCGCTGCACATCGGCCGGGTCGATGCTCGTCACGACAGCGGCGACAGCCCCGAGGACGCGGCGCGGCGCGCGCGTTACGCCGCGCTCGCGGTACTGGCGTCCGCGCAGGGGCTGCAGGACGTGCTGCTCGCCCAGCATGCGGACGACCAGGTCGAGACGATGCTGATCGCGCTCGGCCGGGGGGCGGGGCTCGATGGCCTGGCCGCCATGCCGCGCGAGATGATCCGCCACGGCGTTCGTTTCCACCGGCCCCTGCTCGACGTGCCGGCGGCCGACCTGCGTGCGTGGCTCGCGGCCGAAAGCATTCCGTTCATCGAGGATCCGAGCAACACCGACGAGCGCTACACGCGCAACCGCATCCGCCGGCGGGTGCTGCCGGCGCTGGCCGAGGCCTTGCCGCAGTTCCGCGACACCTTCGCGCGCAGCGCGCGCAACGCGGCGCGCGCGTCGGCCTTGCTGGCCGAGTTGGCGGAGATCGACCTAGCGACCGCCGGCATGCCGCCAGCCATCGAAGCGTTGCAGTCCCTGTCGCGCGAGCGCCGCGCCAACGCCTTGCGGCACTGGCTGCGCAGCGCCCACCGCGCGGTGCCGAGCGAAGCCCAGCTGCAGCAGCTGCTCGACCAGGTCGAGGCCTGCCGCACCCGCGGCCACGGCATTCGGCTGAAGGTGGCCGACGGCTTCGTCGAGCGGGATGGGCCCCGGCTGCGTTGGTACAATGTCGCGCCTTCGCCGTAGCTCGCAGCCCCCGCGCTGAACCGGCCAGCGACGAAGCGGTCCACAGGGCCGTCGCCGAGGTCGCGGCGTCCGTTTTTTCTCTCCTTGATTTCACCCATGGCATTGATCGTTCACAAATACGGCGGTACGTCGATGGGCTCGACCGAGCGCATCAAGAACGTCGCCAAGCGCGTCGCCAAATGGGCACGCGCCGGCCACCAGATGGTGGTGGTCCCGAGTGCCATGAGCGGCGAAACCAATCGGCTGCTGGGCCTCGCGAAGGAACTCGCGTCCAGCAAGACCGACGCGAGCCACGACCGCGAACTCGACATGCTCGCGTCCACCGGCGAGCAAGCGTCGTCGGCGCTGCTGGCCATCGCGCTGCAGGCCGAGGGCGTGCCTTCGGTGAGCTACGCCGGCTGGCAGGTGTCGGTGCGTACCGACAGCGCCTTCACCAAGGCCCGCATCGAGAGCATCGACGACGCCCGCGTGCGCGCCGACCTGGCCGCCGGCAGGGTGGTGGTCATCACCGGCTTCCAGGGCGTGGACGACGCCGGCAACATCACGACGCTGGGCCGCGGCGGCAGCGACACCTCGGCCGTGGCCATCGCCGCGGCGATGAAGGCGGCCGAATGCCTGATCTACACCGACGTCGACGGCGTCTACACGACCGACCCGCGCGTCGAGCCCGACGCACGCCGGCTGCAGACCGTCAGCTTCGAGGAGATGCTCGAGATGGCGAGCCTCGGCTCCAAGGTGCTGCAGATCCGCTCGGTGGAATTCGCCGGCAAGTACAAGGTCCCGCTGCGCGTGCTCTCGAGCTTCACGCCCTGGGACATCGACATCAATGAAGAGGCCAAGTCCGGCACGCTGATCACTTTCGAGGAAGACGAAAACATGGAACAAGCCGTCGTATCCGGCATCGCGTTCAACCGCGACGAAGCGAAGATCTCGGTGCTGGGCGTGCCCGACAAGCCGGGCATCGCGTACCACATCCTCGGCGCCGTCGCCGACGCGAACATCGAGGTCGACGTGATCATCCAGAACCTGAGCAAGGACGGGAAGACCGACTTCAGCTTCACGGTCAACCGCAACGACTACGCCAAGGCCACCGACCTGCTCAAGGCCAAGGTGCTGCCGACGCTGGGCGCCGCCGAAATCGTGGGTGACACCAAGATCTGCAAGGTCAGCATCGTGGGCATCGGCATGCGCAGCCATGTGGGCGTGGCGAGCAAGATGTTCCGCGTGCTGAGCGAAGAGGGCATCAACATCCAGATGATTTCCACCAGCGAAATCAAGACCTCCGTCGTGATCGACGAGAAGTACATGGAGCTGGCGGTGCGTGCTTTGCACAAAGCCTTCGATCTCGACCAGCCGACCGCCTGAAAACGGTCCGAACACTGGCATAATCACGCCTCCAAAGGAACTGTGACCGAGTGGCCGAAGGTGCTCCCCTGCTAAGGGAGTATGGGGTGTAGAGCCTCATCGAGGGTTCGAATCCCTCCGGTTCCGCCAAAATTGGCTTCTGATCACTTCACGGTGCATCAAAGGCCCCTGAAAGCCCCGCCAGTCGGGGCTTTCTTGCGTCTGGGAGCCACGCGTTTCGTCGCGTCGCGTCGCGTAGCGAGGCAAGGAACTACCCCGCCACCGGGTGCGCGCAGGGTTCGATCTTCATGACCCACTTCGCACTCCCATCCGCCATCGGTTGGTAATGCCGCTGGATGACCCGGTAGGCCAGGGCATGGGTGGGGCCAGGGTAGCTGAAGGTGTCGCCGACATTGAACGGGCAGAGGGGGACATTCTTCAGCCCGCTCGCGAAGCCATTGGCCGCCCGGATGGCGTCCATGTGTTCGGGCTCGGCCCAGAAAGCCATTTCGATCGCCATTGCAGATGCTCCGTGAATGAAGTGGCTATTGTCGGGCGTCGCCGGCGGGGCCTGGAGGGTGTCAGCGCGCGGACGGCTTCGGCGGCAAGCCGATGGCCAGGTAGGCCATCCGGCGGTCACGCATCAGCAGCAGCGCGACACTGCCGCCACCCGGCGGCAATGCGGCGAGCAGGCGTTTGAAGTCGGCGACGTGTGCCACGCGCTGGTCATTGACAGCGATGACCACATCGCCCGGCCGGACTCCTTCGCTGCGCGCGAGCCCCGCGGCATCGTGCACCCACAGACCGCTGTCGATGCGAAGCTGCAGGCGCTGTGCAGGGGTGAGTTCGCGCAGCGTCAAGCCGAGGTCATCGGTCCACGCGAGGTCGCTGGGCGGGGCGTCGTGGGGCGTGCTGCCCGGTTGAAGGGCCAGCGTGACGCGGACGGTGGTGTTGGCGCCGCGCCGCCAGACCGTCAGGCGGCACCGCGTGCCGGCCGGCCGTGCGGCGATGGCATCGAGCAGGTCCATGGGGCGGGCCATGGGCACACCATCGATCGCGGTCACGATGTCGCCGACCGCCAGACCGGCGGCGTGCGCCGGACCGCCGTCGTGCACCTGCACGACCAGAGCGCCCGTGGTGCCGGGCGCGGCGAACGACTGCGCGAGTGCCGGCGTCACTTCCTGGAACTCGGCGCCCAGGTGCACACGCCGGACGATGCCGTTGTCGCGCAACGCATGGGCAATCTTCAGCGCCAGATTGATGGGGACCGCGAAGGAGATGCCCATGTAGCCGCCATTGCCGCTGTAGATCAGCGCATTGATCGCTACCACCTCGCCCCGGCTGTTGAAGAGGGGACCGCCGGAACTGCCGGGGTTGATGGCGACGTCGGTCTGGATGAAGGGAATGTCGCCCCCGCCATTGAGAAAGCGCCCGGTGGCGCTGACCACACCAGCGGTGAAGGTGCCATGGAAACCGAAGGGCGCGCCGATCGCCGCCACCCAGTCGCCCGTGGCCAGTTGGGAGGAGTCGCCCATGGCGGCAGTGGGCAGCCCGGTGGCCGCGATCTTGAGCACGCCCACGTCGCTGCGCGCGTCGAGACCCACCACACGTGCACGGAAGCGCCGGCCGTCGTCGAGTCGCACCTGGATGTCGTCCACGTTGCGGATCACGTGCGCGCTCGTGAGGATGTAGCCATCGCTGGACAGGATCAGGCCCGAGGCGAGATCGCGGATCTGGCTGAGCTGCACGCTCGCCGGGAGCGGCCAGGCCAGCCGGTCGGCGAAGTCGTTTTCCGGCATGAACTCGAGTTCAGGGCTCGCATCGCGCCCGATGCGAAGCGTCGCAATGTCCACCACGCTGGCGCTGCGTCGTGTCACCAGCGACGCGAACCCCGACTCGACCCGCGAGTCGGGCATGCGGCCGTCGCGCAGCGCTGCCGGCGGGGCCGCCAGCGGCGCGCACCCGCCCAGCAACAGGAGCCCGCCGACGAAGGCCGCGGCGTGCCAGAGGGACAGCTTGCCGACGGCGGTGTCCTCAGGTGTCTGCCGAGGTGTCGCGCACGAGCAGCACCGGCACCGTGCTCGCGCGCACCACCAGGTCGGCGTCGCTGCCGAGCGCCAGTCGGCTGAAGCCGCGGCGGCCGTGCGTGCCCATCACGATGAGGTCACAGCCGCTCTTGCGGGCCTCGTCCACCAGCGCGTCGGCAATGCGGCCTTGCGTGACTTCGCACAGGGCCGTGTCGGCCTCCACGTCGGCTTCGGCGGCGGTGCGTGCAGCCCGCTCCAGCAATGCATGGCCGTCGTCGCGCAGGCGCTGGATCGAGAGCTCGAAGCTGTTCATCGACGAGAGCTCGACCAATGTGGGGAATTCATCGATGACGTGCACCAGATGCAGCTTGCCTTTGGTCTTCTGCGCGTCGGCGAATCGGATCGCCTCGCGCAGGCCGCGCTCGGCCGTCTTGCTGCCGTCGAGCGGAACCAGGATGTAGCGGTACATGGTGTGTCTCCTTGAGAAGCCGTCGGGTCACCATCCTGCGCCGGTGCCGCGCGCCGTGCCTTGCGGTGGATCAAATGCGGGAGACGAGCGCGGTTTTCTGGTTTTGGGCGACTACGCTTGCGCCGTCGCGGCCGTGCCTGGCGTCGGCGCCCGGGCACGCCTCGCATCGATCAGGCGGGCCGCCAGCTGTGCCGTCATTTCCAGCCGCGCGAGATCACGCTGGCGCGCCTCTTCCGCCAGATCACAGCATGGACCGTACAGGGTGCCGTAGACCCGCCCGTCGAGCAGGACGACCGGGACGCTCACATAGCAGGCGGCGTTCGTCGTCCGCGGGACGGCCTGGCGCGCCATGGCGAAGTCGAGCGGGTTGCCGAAGCAGGCCGTATGAAAACTGCCGTACGCGGCACCGTTGGGCGATCGCTGCACGCGGCGACCGTCGACCAGCTCGAGGACGAAGGCGGCGTCGGTCGCATGCTGCTCCCGCAGGATGCGCAGGACGGTGCGCAATGCGTCGTCGACGATCGGGTCGCTTTGGTCGGCCGTGGCGACGGCGAGTTCGCAAATGCGGACCTCCAGCGCACCGGGCGCATAGTCGAAATCGAAGCCGGTCGGCGGATCGTGCGGTACGTGCTGTGGCTGGTTCATGTGCGTCCCTGGTGAGGGGTTCATTGGACGCCAGTGAATCGATAAAAGAGTACTAATGTTCTCGTTGTTTTGCGGGATTTGTCACTTAAAGCATTACAACGGACTTCCCGTGCCGCGCATATCGGGCGAAAGCCATGCCTAATCTAGGTTATCGACAGACGGTGACAAAGATCATCGAATGTGAACTAAAGAACTCGGTTCCATCCGGTTCCGATACCTACAACAGCAACGGGCCCGGCCCGACGAGGATGAAGAAATGACTGCTGATCTGCGCCGCATTGCACTGACCGTGGACGAGCCGTGGCCGGGCCTGTATTTCTGGGTGCTGCAGGAAGAGAACGACGACGCGGGTGTCTACGAGCCGATCGATGCGGCCGACGCGCCCGCCAAGACCTACCAGGCGGCGCTGGCGGCAGGTTACATGGCGCTGCAGGCGGCGGCCGGTGCTGATGGCCCGCGCCGTGGCGAACTCGCCGCGCCGACGTTCATCAGCCCCTCCTTCGACGTCGCCCACACGACGATCCAGTAGCCGACGGCAAGGCCGATCGATGTCGCGCCGACAGGCTTAGGACTCGCTCGCCGGCTGCACAGCGCTGATGATGACGGGTGAGGGCGACAGTGCGGCCAGGGCCGCCGGGCCGCTGAGTTCGTCGGGCGCTGTCTGGGCAAAGGCGCGGCGCTGGTACATCGCCTGACGTCGCGCCCGTGCATTGCGGATGGCGATGCTCTGGCGGCGTACCAGATCGCGCACCTCGTCTTCCGCCGCGACGAGATCGATCCGCGCACGCAGCAGGGCGCCGACGCGCTCGGGTTCGGGCCACATCCAGGTGGGGAGCAAGGCCCAGGACGCCTTGAGTGGATCGCGCAGGACGTCGTAGGCGTGCTGATCCACGGCGTAGGCCGTTTCCAGATTGGCCACGGCGCCGGCGAATTCCACTTCCCATTGACTCATGAGCACCTCCGAGTGACCCACAAGTATGTCCGTCGACGACTGTTAAACAGTGTCAATTTATTCACGCCGGGCAGGCTTTGTTGACCTGGGGCGGGCTTCCGGGGGCCTCCGCACCCGCCGAAAATCGAAGAAACCAGCGCGTCAGTGAGGCGGCGACCGCCGCGCATGCCGCCCACCAAGGTCCACCCGTGTCACTTCTGCTCCTTCATCAGCTCGCTCAAGCGCCGCTTCCGGTCAACCTGTTCTCGGGGGAGGAAGTCGATGGCCTGCGCGTCTTGCACCTGGCGGGGCACGTGAAGGCGACCATCCCCTTGCCGGTGCGCACGCTGCATGGTTATGACCAGCCGCCCGCGACGGTGGAGGCTGTCACGCCGCAGGGCCTGCGGATGCTGCGCCGCTTTCCGATGAAGAAGCCAACCGGCGAATCGATTCGACCTGCGAAGGCGGCTCGCAAGCGCCTGCTGGGCCGGTTCTGAGGTTCTGACTCAACGCGTCGACTCGTCCAGTGTCGCGATGGAGGCGGCGACGCGCGCGGCCATCGCCTGGGTGAGCACGATCTGCGAACGGCTCAGGGTCATCAGCATGCCGATACCGACCCCCGCTGCCGAGGCCAGGGCCACCACGAACTGTGCTTGCGAAAGCGTTTCCATTTGGGTGCCTTTGGAAGAAGTGATGAACCCAGGGAGCGAGCCCGCAGTCTGCGCGTGAGGCGGCGCGGCCTCAATACGCCATTCGGCTAAACGCACCGCGGCGTCGGCGCCCGGTCGCACACCCCGCTAGGCCGCATCGCCGATGGCTATTCGGCACTGTCGTCGCCGTCCAGGCTGGCGCTCCAGCGCGGGCCCCAACCGCTTCGGGCCTGGTCGAGGCTGCGGCGCTCCCGCTTGGTCGGCCGTCCCTGCTCGATGCTCAGCGCCGGCTCGCTGCCGAGGCGGCGCTGCTCACGGGCCGCGGCCTGTGCTGCGATGCTGTCGGCGGTTTCCTCGTAGAGCTGCTGGGCCACCGGCGCCGGCCCGCGCTGGCCGCTCAGGCCGCGCACGACCACGGTCCGCTGCACCGCGCCCTGGCGCAGCGCGACCGTGTCCCCGGCCTTGACCTCGCGCGAGGCCTTGGCCACGTCGCCATTGACCTGCACGCGGTGCTTGCCGATCTCGTCGGCCGCCAGCGAGCGGGTCTTGTAGAAGCGCGCGGCCCACAGCCACTTGTCGATACGCAGACGATCCATTCCTATCCTTGTTCCAGCGGCAGCCGCACGGTGGCGTCGAGCCCGACGACGCGGCCGTCCGCCAGGCGATTGTCCAGCGCGATCGTTCCCCCCAGCGCATGCACGATTTCCTGGCAGATCGCCAGCCCGAGCCCCGAGCCGCTGGCCATGTCACCGGCCGAGAAGGGCGCGAACAGACGGCCCCGCAGTTCGTCCGGGATGCCGGGGCCGGCGTCGGCGATGCCCAGCAGCGCCTCGCCATCGTCGGCACGCACCCGCACCGACAGCATGCCGCCGCGCGGGCTGTGCTTGATGGCGTTGTGCAGCAGGTTGCGTGTCAGCTCCTGCAGCATCCAGCGGTGGGCGTGGACTGGCACGGCATGGGCGTCGAGTTCGAAGTCGAGCGCCTTGTCGGCGATCAGCGGCGACACGTCGAGCGCCACCTGGCGCACCACCTCGCCCAGGTCCTGCGTGCTCGATTCCGGCTGCTGGCGCAACTGCTCGACCTTGGCCAGTGAGAGCATCTGGTTGGCCAGCGTCGTCGCGCGCGCCACGGTGGCGTCGATCTCGCCAAGGGCTTGATCCGCCGGCACGTCGCCGCGCCGCGCCGACTGCACCTGCGCCTTGAGCACGGCCAGCGGCGTGCGCAGCTGGTGGGCGCTGTCGCGCACGAAGCGCTTCTGATGGTCGAGCAGCGCCTGCAGCCGGCCCATGACGCGCGTCGTCGCCTCGACCAGCGGGCGCAGTTCGCGCGGGGCGTCGGGCGCCTCGATGGGCGACAGGTCGTCGGCGGCGCGGGCCTCGATGGCTTCGCCCAGCGCGCGCACCGGCTGCGTTGCGCGCTGCACGACCAGCGCGGTGACCCCGGCGATCACGGCCAGCAGCACGGCCTGGCGCCAGAGCGTGTCGAGCAGCAGCTTGCGCGCCAGCGTCTCGCGGATCTCGAGCGTTTCCGCCACCTGCACCACCGCCATGCCGCGGCCGACGGCGCTGGCCACGGGTTGCAGCAGCACGGCGATGCGCACCTGCTGCCCGCGAAACTCTGCGTCGTAGAAATCGACCAGCGCCGCGTAGGGCGGGCGGATCGGCAAGGTGCCGCGCCAGAAGGGCACCTCGTCGAAGCCGGAGATCATCTCGCCATTCAGCGTCGACACGCGGTAGTACATCCGGCTCTGGCTGTCGGCCTCGAAGGCCTCGAGCGCGGAATAGGGCACGACCGCGCGCAGCACGGCCGCCTCGTCGTAGCCGGTCACGTCGAGCTGCTCGCCGATGGTCTTGGCCGATGCCAGCAGCGTGCGGTCGTAGGCGATGGTGGCCGCGGCCAGGCTCTGGCGGTACAGGCTCACGCTGTTGACCGCGATGACGAGCGCCACCGGCACCAGGATGCCGAGCAGCAGCCGTGCCCGTAGCGAGCTCGCCGAGGTCGGGAAGGGCCGCCTCACGGCTCCTCGCGCAGCAGATAGCCCAGTCCACGCAGCGTCATCAGCGCCGTGCCGGTGCCGACCAGCTTCTTGCGCAGGCGATACACCACCACCTCGATGGCCTCGTACTGCACGTCCGCCTCGCCAGGGAAGACCAGCTCGAACAACCGTTCCTTGGTGACGGCATGGCCGGGGTTGGTCATCAGCGCCTTCAAGAGCGCCAGCTCGCGCGGCGTGAGCTCCAGCACCTCCGCGCGGTGGTAGATGGCGCCGCTCGCGCCCTCGTAGCGCAGCCCACCGACCGGTGGCGGGCCGGGCGGCGCGTCGCTGCCGTCGTGTTGCTGATGGCGGCGGCGCAGGGCGCGCAGGCGCGCCTCGAGTTCGTCCAGGTCGAAAGGCTTGGGCAGGTAGTCGTCGGCGCCGGCGTTGAGCCCGACGATGCGGTCGCCCACCGTGCCGCGCGCCGTCAGCAGCAGCACCGGCGTGCGCAGGCCGGCGGCACGCGCCTGCGCCAGCACCTGCAGTCCGTCGAGGTTCGGCAGGTTGAGGTCGAGCGCCACCACGTCGGGCTCCAGCGCCTGCCATTGCGCCAGCGCCAGCGCGCCGTCGCCGCACACCCGCACGTCGATGCGGCGGCGGCCCAGCGTGCGCTGCAGCGTGGTTTGCATGGTGGGGTCGTCTTCGACCAGCAGCAGCTTCATCGGGAGGTGGGTTCGGTGTTTACCCCAGTGTGCCGGACAGCCAACTGACAGCGGGGCGGCGCATCATAGCGGCGTTCAGCTTCCCCAGATTCCACCCCCGAAGGAGACATTCAATGCGTCGCGACACCTTTTTGAAGTCATTGGCCGCCCTGGCCGCCGCGGGCGCCTTGCCCCTGTCGGCACGTGCCGCCGCCAACCTCAAGATGATGATTCCGGCCAATCCGGGCGGCGGTTGGGACACCACCGGTCGCGCATTGGGCAAGGCCATGACCGACGCCAAGGTGGCCGACACCGTCACCTACGACAACAAGGGTGGCGCGGCCGGCGCATTGGGCCTGGCCCAGTTCGTCAACGGTTCCAAGGGCGACCCGAACGCGCTGATGGTCATGGGCTCGGTCATGCTAGGCGGCATCATCACCGGCAAGCCGCCGGTCAAGCTCGAACAGGCCACGCCCATCGCCCGCATCACGACCGAATACAACGTGTTCGTGCTGCCGGCCAGCTCGCCGCTCAAGACCATGAAGGATGTGGTCGACCAGCTCAAGAAGGACCCGGGCAGCGTCAAGTGGGGCGGCGGTTCGCGCGGCTCCACCGAGCACATTGCGGCAGCGATGATCGCGCAGAAGGTCGGCGCCGACCCGTCGAAGATCAACTACGTGGCCTTCCGCGGCGGCGGCGAGGCCACGGCGGCCATCCTCGGCGGCAACGTCACGGTCGGCGGCAGCGGTTACAGCGAGTTCGCCGAGTACATCGCCGCCGGCAAGATGCGCGCGATCGCCGTCACCTCGGCGCAGCGCCTGCCGGGCATCAACGTGCCCACGCTGAAGGAACAGGGCATCGACGTCGAGATCGGCAACTGGCGCGGCGTGTACGGTGCCCCGGGCCTCACGCCCGAGCAGCGCAAGGCCGTCACCGACATGGTGCTGGCCGCGCTTAAGAGTTCCGCCTGGGCCGAAGCGCTCAAGAAGAACGACTGGACGCCGGCCGTGCTGTCGGGCGACGCCTTCGCGAAATTCGTCGACGACGACTTCGCCAGCCTGCGCGCCATCATGGCCAAGTCCGGGATGATTTGAAGAACTTGGCTCTCCCCCAGGCTTGCCCACTTCGTGTGGCAGCGCCCACCCCCTTCCGGGGGAGACACCTGCGGCCCGGCTGAGCCGGTTCCGCGGTGTCTCTGGAAGGGGACGATTCGCCTCTCCTTTAGAGAAAAAAATGAACTCCAGCTCTCTTCCCGCGGATGTGGGGCGCGGCACCACCTGGCCGCAGACGCTCGTCGGCGTCGGCGTTCTGCTGACCGGCCTGGGGCTGGCGGCGGGCGCCATCGACATTTCTTCGGAGGCGGGCTACGGCGGCGTTGGCCCCAACTTCCTGCCGTGGCTGGTGTCGATCGTGCTGTCGATCTGCGGTGCGTGGATCGTCTGGGAATCGCGCACCGGTGGCTTCCGCGACATGGACGAACCCTCGGGCGCGGTCGAGACCTACTGGTCGGGCTTCGTCTGGGTGTCGGCGGGGCTGCTGCTGAATGCCGCGCTCATCACCACCATCGGCTTCATCTTCAGCTGCACGCTGTGCTACGTGCTCGCGGTGCAGGGCCTGCGCCGCGCGAGCGGGCAGGGCGGCGTGAACAGTCCGCGCACCTGGCTCATCGATGCCGTCACCGGCTTGCTCATCGCAGCGCCGGTGTTCTGGATGTTCACGCAGTTCCTGGCGATCAACCTGCCGGGCCTGACATCGACGGGCTGGATCTGACATGGATATCTTCAACGCACTCATGCAGGGCTTCGCCGCGGCGATCACCCCTGCCAACCTGCTCTGGTGCCTGGTGGGCTGCGCCCTCGGCACGGCCGTCGGCGTGCTGCCCGGCATCGGGCCTGCGGTGGCCGTGGCCATGCTGCTGCCCATCACCGGCAAGGTCGACGTCACGGCCTCGATGATCTTCTTCTCCGGCATCTACTACGGCGCGATGTACGGTGGCTCGACCACCTCCATCCTGCTGAACACGCCCGGGGAGACGGCCAGCATGGTGACCGCCATGGAGGGCAACAAGATGGCCAAGAGCGGCCGCGCGGGCGCCGCGCTCGCCACCGCGGCCATCGGCTCCTTCGTGGCCGGCACCATCGCCACGGTCGTGGTCACGCTGTTCGCGCCCTTCGTGGCCGACTTCGCCGTGAAGCTCGGCCCGCCCGAGTACTTCCTGCTGATGCTACTGGCCTTCACCACCGTGAGCGCGGTGCTCGGCAAGAGCACGCTGCGCGGCATGACGGCCCTCTTCATCGGCTTGGCCGCCGGCTGCGTCGGCCTCGACCAGATCTCGGGCCAGGGCCGCTACACCGGCGGCGTGCCGGAACTGCTCGACGGCATCGAGATCGTGCTGGTCGCGGTCGGCCTGTTCGCGGTGGCCGAGGTGCTCTATGCCGTGCTGTACGAAGGCAAGGTCGTCGAAGGCCAGAACAAGCTCAGCCGCGTGCACATGAGCAAGCGCGACTGGAAGCGTTCGATTCCCGCCTGGCTGCGCGGCACCGCCATCGGCACGCCGTTCGGCTGCATCCCGGCCGGCGGCACCGAGATCCCAACCTTCCTGAGCTACGCGATGGAAAAGAAGCTCGCGAAGGACAGCGACGCGAAGGCCGAGTTCGGCACCAGCGGCGCCATCGAAGGCGTGGCCGGCCCCGAAGCCGCCAACAATGCGACGGTGACCGCGGCGCTGATCCCGCTGCTCACGCTGGGCATCCCCACCAGCAACACCACCGCCATCCTGCTGGGCGCGTTCCAGAACTACGGCATCCAGCCCGGCCCGCAACTCTTCACCACCTCGGCCGCGTTGGTGTGGGCGCTGATCGCCTCGCTTTACATCGGCAACGTCATGCTGCTGGTGCTCAACCTGCCGATGGTCGGCCTGTGGGTCAAGCTGCTGAAGATTCCCAAGCCCCAGCTTTACGCCGGCATCCTGATCTTCGCGACGGTGGGTGCCTACGGCATGCGCCAGAGCGCCTTCGACCTGTTCCTGCTCTACGCCATCGGCGTGCTGGGCGTGGTCATGCGGCGCTTCGACTTCCCGACCGCGCCGGTGGTGGTCGGCATGATCCTCGGTCCGCTCGCCGAAGCGCAGTTGCGCAACGCAATGTCCATCGGCGAGGGCAGTGCGGCGGTGTTCTTCCAGCGGCCCATGTCCATCGTGCTGATCCTGGTGGTGCTGGCCGTGCTGATTCTGCCGCGCGTCGCCAAGGCGATGGCGATGAAGAAGGCCCGGATCGGGGCGCTCTGATCTTCGGTCGTTGATTCAGCGCCGCGCGCCGGCCCGGTCGGCCGGCAGCACGATGGTGGCGCGGCCATCCTGCGTGGTCACCGTGTCCGACGCCGCGGGCGGCGTGGGCGAGCCGACCGGTGCCACCACGGTCGCGCGGCCATCGGCGGACGGCATCGCCGCCTCGGTCGGCGGCCCGCCCAAGGCACGATCCAGCGCGGTTCCCGCCGCGCGCACGCAAGCCTCGCGTGATGGTGCCGGCAGAGTCCCGCGGTTGCAGGCGGCGACCTCCGCGTCATAGCGCTGCTGCGCAGCGGCGCGGTCGGCCGGCCCCTGTTGCGCGAAGCCGTTGATGGCGAGCAGAAGCGCCGTTCCGACAAAGGCGTATTGGATGCGAGTGGCGAGCATGGGCGTCCTCCGTGTTCCGAGGGCTCGATGGTCGACGCGGGATCGCGCTGCTCGCGTGCGATGCCACAGCATGTACCGGTAGGCCAAGGGCGACGAAACGACGCCGGCGCCGCAACCCCATGCCGCCCGCGTGTTTCACAGGCATGACTTCTTCGTTGCCTAGATTGCGTGCCGTCGAGCCGGCGCTCCTGCCGGCTCGCGCTCCCATTCCGCATCGAATCCTTTCCATGTCTCCATTCCTGTCATCCTCCCGTCCGTTCGTCCTCACCCTGGTCGCCGCACTGTGCCTGTCGGCCTGCGGCGGTGGTGGCGATTCGGGCGCTTCGACCCCCACCACCGGCACGGCGCCGACCGCGCCCGTCGTCGTGGCGGCCGGCGCGCCAAAGGACCTCGGCTTCACCGACGCCGCACCGGTGCCCGACGTGGCCACCGTTCCGCCTTTCGTCGACAACGTCGCGACCAACCAGCGCGGCGACGCCCGCTACGCCACCAAGGAAACCAACGCCGGCGTCCGCGTGGTGGCCGGCTTCCTCGATTTCTGGACGCCCAGCACGCTGCTGGTGGACGCAGGCCAGACGGCCCCGGCGCAGGCGGGCTTTCCGGCCGTGGTCGCTTCCAACTGGAGCGGGATTCCCGGCGATGCCACCGACGGCAAGAGCGTCAACGCGGCCGTGCTGGGCCACAACATCCAGTACGTGATCGACGTGACCACGGCCCGCACCAGCGCGCAGGAACTCGCGGCCTACCTCGACGACCGCCGCGGCAAGGCCTACAGCGTCAGCGATGGCCTGGGTCCACTCACGGCGGCGTGGCGCGCCGCCGCGCAGCAGACCACGACGATCACCGGGATCGCCGCCGACGCCACCACCGTGAAGTACGACGACGGCGGCAACAACAGCGGTGTGGGTGGCAGTGCCAACCCGGGCTTCGGCACCGTGGTCGACCTGGTCAACAACATTGGCGAGAACGGCTCGACCGAACCGGCCAAGCGCTATTTCAAGTACGCGCGCCCCTGGCGCTGGAGCAGCAGCGTCAAGGTGGTGCCTTCCCTGGAGCCCGCGAAGAGTTCCACCCCGACCACGGATGGCGGTTTCGTCAGCGGCCACACGGCCGAAGCCGTGCGCAACGGCTTCGCCTTCGGCTACGTGGTGCCCGAGCGCTTCCAGGAAATGGTCGCCCGTGGCCTCGAACTGGGTGAGAACCGCATCCTCGCCGGCATGCATTCGCCGCTCGACGTGATCGGCGGGCGCATCCAGGGCCATGCGGTGGCGGCGGCCAGCCTGTCCACCGGCGCCAACGCGGCGCGCAAGGCCGCGGCCCGTGCGCAGGCCCAGTCGGTGCTGATGACGGCGGTAGGCGCAACCGATGCCACGGCCCTCAACACCTTCGCGCATTCGCAGGGCACGGACCAGGACCGCTTCGCGGACCACGCCGCCAGCAAGGCGGCCTACCTGCGCCGCATGACCTTCGGCTTCACGCAAGTCGGCGACAAGACCAAACCAGCCGTCGTGCCCAAGGGCGCCGAAGTGCTGCTCGAAACCCGGCTGCCCTACCTCGACGCCGAGCAGCGCCGCGTGGTGCTCAAGACCACCGCGATCGCGTCGGGCTACCCGGCGATGGACGACCCCGAAGGCTGGGGCCGCCTGAACCTGTTCGACGCGGCCGACGGCTACGGCGCGTTCAACGGCGATGTGGTCGTGAAGATGGACGCCAGCCTGGGTGGCTTCCATGCGATGGACAGCTGGCGCAACGACATCGGCGGCGCCGGCAAGCTGAGCAAGACCGGCACCGGCACGCTGCGCCTGGGCGGCAAGAACAGCTACAGCGGCGGCACGCAACTGGTCGCCGGTACGCTGCAGGCCGACTCGGCCAGCGCCTTCGGCGTGGGCAACGTCTATGTCGGTGGCGGCACGCTGGTCTGCAATGCCCCGTCTACGGTGACGATGGCCGGTGCCTACACGCAGCTCGGCGGCAGCACGCTGCAGATGAACATCGGCGGCAACGGCGCCGGCCGCCTGTCGGTCAAGGGCGTGGCGGCCCTGGACGGCACCTTGAACATCACGTTCAAGGCGGGCGCGGCGCCCAGCGTGGGCGACGTGCTCACGGTCGTCAGCAGCGGCGCGCTGATCGGCAAGTTCAGCGCCATCACGGTGCCGGCCGGGTACAAGGTCACGCCGACCTACACCGCGACCGAGCTGTCGTTGCGCATCGACGCCGCGGTCTGAACATCGCAGGAAGGCGCCCGGGGATCAGCCCGCCACCGGCGCGACGTCCTCGGCCAGGCGCTCCGGCTTCTTCCTGCGCGCCGCGCGAACGAAGGCGACGACCTGCCACACCGTGACGGCGGTGATCACGCTGAGCAGCGTGGCGCTGATCGGGCGGGTGACGAAGATGCCGAACTCGCCGCGGCTCAGCAGCATCGCGCGGCGGAAGTTCTCTTCCAGCATCGGGCCCAGGATGAAGCCGAGCATCAGCGGCGCGGCTTCCATGTCGAGCCGCAGGAAGAGGTAGCCGATCAGGCCGAACACGGCCGTCGTGTAGATGTCGTCCAGGCTGTTGTTGATGCTGTAGGTGCCGATGCAGCAGAAGAACAGGATGGCCGGGAACAGCACCACATACGGGATCTTGAAGACCGACAGCCAGTAGCGCACCAGCGGCACGTTGAGGATCACCAGGAAGCAGTTGCCGATCCACATGCTGGCCACCAGGCCCCAGAACAGGTCGGGGTGGCTGGCGATCATGTTCGGGCCGGGCTGGATGCCCTTGACGATGAAGGCCGCCATCATCAGCGCCATCACGGCGTTCTCGGGAATGCCGATGGCCATGAGCGGGATGAAGCTGGTGCGGGCGGCGGCTTCGTCGGCGGCGGCCTGGCCGGCCACGCCTTCGATGCAGCCGGTGCCGATCTCATGCTTGTACTTGCTGAAGCGCTTGTCGGCCGCGTACGCCGCGAACTGGGCGATGGTCGGGCCGCCGCCGGGCAGGATGCCCAGGATCGAGCCGATCACGCTGCCGCGCAGGGCGCTCGGGAGGATGCGTTTGAACTCGGGCCAGGTTGGCATGAGCTTGATCTTGCCGTTGAAGGGTGTCAGCACGTTCTTGTTGTCGAGGTTCTTCACCACCTCGGCGATGCCGAAGCAACCCAGCGCGATGCTGATGAGCCCGACGCCGTCCTGCAGGAAGGCCAGGTTCATCGTGTAGCGCGCCACGCCGCTGTTGACGTCGGTGCCGACCATGCCGAGCAGCACGCCGATCATGGCCATCGCCAGGCCGTTGAGCAGGCTGCCGCTGCTCACGAAGCTCACGCAGAAGAAGCCCAGCAGCATCAGCGCGCAATAGTCCGCCGGACCGAACAGGAAGCCGACCTCGCCCAGCATCGGCGCCATGGTCGCCAGCACGACGATGGCCACCGTGCCGCCGATGAAGCTCGAGATGCCGGCGGTGAACAGCGCCAGCCCCGTCTTGCCCTTGAGCGTCATCTGGTAGCCGTCGATGCACGCCACGATGCTGCTGGCGTGCGGGATCTTCATGGTGATCGCGCTCACGCTGTCGCCGTATTGCGCGCCGTAGTAGATGCCGGCCAGCATGATGAACGCGCCGCCGGCGGGAATGGAGTAGGTCAGCGGCAGCAGCAGGCTGATGGTGGAAAGCGGCCCGAGGCCGGGCAGCAGCCCGATCAGGGTACCGACGGTGCAGCCGAGGGCGCAATAGAGCAGGTTCTGCAGCGTGAGTGCCTGCTCGAACCCGAACGCGAGGTTGTGAAGGAGTTCCATCAGTACAGCGGCAGGCTCAGGCCGAGAAAGTTCTTGAAGGCGAACGCGATCGCGATCAGGCAGACCGAGATCTTGATGTTGCGAAACACGGAGTAGGAGGTGCCGGCGAAGGTCGAGCAGAACACCAGGAACACGATGCCGAGGATCATGTTGACGTACTCGGAGATCACCGCGAAGCCCACCAGGCTGGTCAGGATGAGGGCGATGTTCTTGACGTTGTAGTCCACCGGCAGGCGCTCGATGAAGAAGGAACGGCCCGCCGTGATAAGACCGACCACGAACAGCGCGCAGCTCACCATGAACGGGAACATCCCGGCGCCGGAGTGGCCGAGCGTGCCCAGCTTGTAGTTCAGCGCGACGAGGCCGAAGAGCAGGGCGAGGGCCATGATGACCACGCCCCGGACGAAGTTGCGGCTGTTCATGGCGAGCGCCTTTCGAACGGCGCGTGGGGGAGGCAGTAGAGGGGCATGCGAGGGTCTCCAGGTGGTTCGGCCCGACCGTCGCCGCGCAGCAGGCGCAGCGATGCTCGGGCGGCGAATCGTAGAAAGCGATGCTTCCAATCGGCTTTCGTTGGGTCACCCTGCCCGCAAAATACGTGTTAGTCCTTAGCGCCTTCTAAGGGTCATTGCTAGGGTGCGGCCAGCGGCAGCTGCACGACGGCGCGCAGGCCCGGCGGGCGCGTGGGTGCGCCACCGGCGTCGACCGCCGCATCGCCATCGGCGAGCACGATGTCGCCGCCGTTGCGCCGGGCGTAGGCGCGCGCGATGGCCAGGCCCAGCCCGGCACCGCGCGCGCCGCTGCCGGCGCGGTCGCCGACCTGGCGGAATCGCTCGAACACCTCGGCGCGCCGCGCCGGCGCGATGCCGGGGCCGTCGTCGCTCACCTCGGCCCAGGCCATGTCGCCGGTCGTTCCGGCCCGGACCGTGATGTGGCCACCGACGGGCGTGTACACGATGGCGTTGTGCACGAGGTTCGAGAGCACCTCGTGCAGCTCGGCGGCGTCCGCATGCACCGGCACGGCCTGCACATCGACCCAGCCCAGGTCCTGGTCCTTCTCGTGCGCCAGCGTGAGGTACTGCAGCGCGACGTCCTTGGTCACGGCGTTGAGGTCCGTCAGGGGCAGCGCCTCGGTCGCAGCGGCGTCATCGGTGGCATGCGCCAGCGACAGCAGCTGCTCGCACAGCCGCCGGCTGCGCGCGATCTGCGCGACCATGGCCCGCAGCGTGTCGTGCAGCTGCGCGGTGTCGGTCTCGCGCAACGCGACGCCGGCCTGCGTCATCAGGATGGCCAGCGGCGTGCGCAACTGGTGCGACGCATCGGCCAGGAACTGCGATTGCCGCTCCAGCAGCTGCCGGTAGCCCGCGACGTTCTGGTTCACCGCATCGACCAGCGGCGCGACCTCGTGCGGCACGCCGCTCGGATCGAGCGGCTCGGGCATCTGGCCATGGCGGTGGACCACGGAGCGGCGCAGCCGCTCGAGCGGCCGCAGCGACCAGGTGACGCCGAGCCAGACCAGCACCACGACGACCAGCAGCATCCGCACGTCGCGCAGCAGATGCTGCCGCAGCGACGCGGACTCGGCCTGCTCGCGCTGCGCTGCACCGGCTTCGCGCAGGCGCCGCGCCTCGGCGGTGGCGGCGTCGCGCTGGAGCGTGCCGTTGGGCGCCAGCGTGGCGCCGAGGCGCCGCGTCTCGGCGCTGTCGAGCAGCGCGCGGTCGTAGGAGGCCTGGGCCAGGCCCTGCAATTCTCGGTAGTCGTTCCAGCTGTCGAGCGCCAGCAGGCCCAGCACGCAGGGCAGCAGCAGCGCCAGCAGCCGCGCACGGATGCCGAAGCGGGTCGGTTCAGCCAGCGGGTTTGTCATGCGCGATGCTCTCCAGCATGTAGCCCAGGCCGCGCACGGTGACGATGCGCACGTCGCCACCGTCGAGCTTGCGGCGTAGCCGGTGCAGCACCAGCTCGATGGCGTCGGGCCCCGCGTCGCTGTCGGCCGGGAAGACCTTGGCCGACAGCTGTGCCTTCTCCACCGGCGAGCCGCTGCGCGCCAGCAGCACTGACAGCGCGGCGCTCTCCCGCGGCGTCAGCTGCAGCAGCTGGCCGGCCAGCGTGAAGGCGCGGCTGCCGTTCGTGCGCATCAGCGAGCCGCATTGCAGCGCCGTGTGCGTGGTCCCGCGGGCGCGCCGCACCAGCGCATCGAGCCGGGCTTCGAGTTCCTCGATGGCGAAGGGCTTGCCCAGGAAATCGTCGGCGCCGGCGTTCAGGCCGCGCACGCGGTCCTGCACCGAGCCTTCGGCGGTGAGGACCAGCACCGGCGTGCGGTTGCCCGCGGCGCGCAGGTCGACCAGCAGCGCCAAGCCGTGGCGGTCGGGCAGGCGCAGGTCGAGTACGACCGCGTCGTAGTCGCCGGCGGCCAGCAGCGATTCGGCGGTGGCGGCATCGGGCGCATGGTCGGCGACGAAGCCGCTCTGCTTGAAGGCCCGCATGAGCCAGGCGGCCATCTCGGCTTCATCTTCGACAAGGAGCAAACGCATGCCCGCATCCTAGCGAGGCTCGCGCTGGTCCGCCCGGCTCTAGTTCCGTGGCCGATGCGGCGCCGCGAACCACGCAACCAGTCCGAGAGCCAGCAACGCGGCGCCGAGCCATCGCAGCCAGAGAGGCCACGTCGGGGCGCGGCGCAGCAGTTCGACCTCGCGCACGAAGATCGTCTCGCAGGCGCCGTTGCCCGTGTCCTCGCGCGTGAGCGAGGTGCCCCGCGTGAAGGCGAAGCCGGCGTCGTGGCTGTAGCTGGCGAGCTGCCCGCCGATGCGGACCTGGTCGCCCACGCGCAGCCGGCGCAGTTGCCGAGCGATGTGCGGATCCTCGGTTAGCAGGTGGTTGTTCGACAGCGCGCGGGTGTACTGCGGCTGCCAGGCCGTGTCGTCGCGGCTGCTGTAGTAGCAGACGAACTGCCCGCTGGAGAACGACATCTTCTCGTAGGCGCCGTCGGCCGCGTTGGCGCCCCAGATCATGCACAGGTCGACCACGTTGAGGTGGTCGTTGCTGGCGCGGTGGATCCAGTCCCACCAGGTGTCGGCGTCATGCCGGCTCACGACCAGTCCGGTGATCTCGTAGTCGGCCACCGGCGCGATGCGGTAGTCGACCTGGCCGGCATGCGCCTGGAAAGCCGGTGCCGCCACCGCGCGCTGCAACGGTTCGTCGCTCAGCGCTGGCAGCAGCTCGGCCGCGCGCGGCAGGTGGCCGTCGAAGGCGATGCCCAGTGCCAGCGCCGCGGTGCCGCCGACCAGAAGCAGGCGCGCAAGGCTCATGCCCCGCGCAGCCGGCGCACCGTGCGCCGGATCCACTGCTCGATGTCGTCGATGTAGGTGAACACCGCCGGCACCACCAGCAGGCTCAGCACCGTCGACGTGATCAGCCCGCCGATCACCGCCATCGCCATCGGCGAGCGGAAGCTCGAGTCGGCCGCGCCCCAGCCGAAGGCGATCGGTGCCATGCCCGCGCCCATGGCGATGGTGGTCATGATGATCGGCCGTGCGCGCTTATGACAGGCATCGCGCAGCGCGTCCCAGCGGCTCATGCCGTGGTCGCGGCGCGCGACGATGGCGTATTCGACGAGCAGGATCGAGTTCTTGGTCGCGATGCCCATCAGCATGATCAGCCCGATCAGCGACGGCATCGACAGCGCCTTCTGCCCGATCAGCAGGCCGACGAAGGCGCCGCCCAGCGCCAGCGGCAGCGCGCACAGGATGGTCACCGGGTGCAGGAAGTCCTTGAAGAGCAGCACCAGCACGATGTAGATGCACAGCACGCCGGTCAGCATCGCCAGGCCGAAGCTGTTGAACAGCTCGGTCATGACCTCGGCGTCGCCCACCTCGGCCACGCGAACGCCGGGCGGCAGGTTCTGGATCGACGGCAGCGCCATGGCGGCGGCCTTGGCATCGCCCAGGCCCACGCCCGAGAGCTCGATCTCGAAGTTCACGTTGCGCGAGCGGTCGTAGCGGTCGATCACGGCCGGGCCGCCCTCGACCGTGAGCTTGGCAACCTGGCCGAGCATCACCGGCCCGCGGGCGCTGGGCACCGCCAGGCGTTCGAGCAGCGCCAGGTCCTGTCGTGCCGAGTCTTCCAGCTTCACGACGATCGGCACCTGTCGCTGCGCCAGGTTGAGCTTGGGCAGCGACTGGTCGTAGTCGCCCAGCGTGGCGACGCGCAGGGTCTCGGCGATGGCCGAGCTGGTCACGCCCAGGTCGGCGGCGCGCGCGAAGTCGGGCCGCACCGCGATCTCGGGGCGGATCAGGCTGGCGGTCGAGGTGATGTTGCCCAGGCCGGGGATGGTGCGCAGGTCGCGCTCCACGGCGCGCGCCGCGGTGGTCAGCGCGGCCGGGTCTTCCCCGCTGAGCGACAGGATGTACTTCTCGCCCGAGCCGCCCAGGCCGACCGTGCTGCGCACGCCCGGCAGCGACTCGAGCGCGGCGCGGATCTCGTTCTCGATCACCTGCTTGCGCGGCCGGTCGCCACGCGGGTCGAGCTTGATGGTGAGCGTGGCCTTGCGCGTCTCGGGCGTGCCGAAGCTCGCGAACGGATCACCGCCCGCGCTGCCGCCGGCCACGGTGGTGTAGACGCTCTTCACATGGCGGATGGCCATCACGCGGCGGCGCACCTCCTCGGCGGTGGCCGAGGTCTGCGCCAGCGTCGCACCGGGCGCGAGCGAGATGTAGACCTGCGTTTGCGAGTTGTCGTCGGCCGGGATGAAGCCGGTCTTGAGCAGCGGGATCATCGCGATCGAGCCGATGAAGAAGAGCGTGGCCATGGCCATGGTCGCGAGCCGGTGCTTCATGCACCACTCGGCCGCGCGCATGTACATCCGCAGCCAGCCGGGCTCCTTCTCGGCGCCGACGATCGGCTTGAGCAGGTAGGCCGCCATCATCGGCGTGAGCACCCGCGCGACGACCAGCGACGCGAACACCGCGAGCGACGCGGTCCAGCCGAACTGCTTGAAGAACTTGCCCGCCACGCCGCTCATGAAGGCGGTCGGCAGGAACACGGCGATCAGCGTGAAGGTGGTGGCGATCACGGCCAGGCCGATCTCGTCGGCCGCCTCCATCGCCGCGTCGTACGGGCTCTTGCCCATGCGCAGGTGGCGCACGATGTTCTCGACCTCCACGATCGCGTCGTCGACCAGGATGCCGACCACCAGCGACAGCGCGAGCAGCGAGATGATGTTGATCGAGAAGCCCAGCAGGTGCATGCCGATGAAGGCCGGGATGACCGACATCGGCAGCGCGACCGCCGAGACGAAGGTGGCGCGCCAGTCGCGCAGGAAGAGCCACACCACGATCACGGCCAGGATCGCGCCTTCGTACAGCAGGTGCAGCGAGCCGTCGTACTCCTCCTGCACCGGGTCGACGAAGTTGAAGGCTTCGGTCAACTGGATGTCCGGGTGCTGCGTGCGCATCTCGGCCAGTGCTTTCTGCACCAGGGCGCCGACGGCGACTTCGCTTTCGCCGCGGCTGCGGGCGACCTCGAAGCCGACCACGGTCTTGCCGTCGAGCAAGGCGGTGGCGCGCGGCTCGGCGATGGTGTCGCTGATGCGCGCCACCTGGTCGAGCCGTATGCGGCGTCCGTCGGACAGCGGGATCTGCATGCTGCGCAGTTCGTCGGCCGACTGGACCGTGGCCAGCGTGCGCACGGGCTGCTCGCTGCCCGACAGGTCGAAGCGGCCGCCCGCGCTCTCGGTCTGCACCTGGCGCAACTGGCGCGAGATGTCGGCGGCGGTGGCGCCCAGCGCCTGCAGCTTGGCCGGGTCGATGTCGACATGCACCTGGCGCGTCACGCCGCCCACGCGGTTGACCGCGCCCACGCCGGGCAGCGCCAGCAGCTTCTTGGTCACGTCGTTGTCGACGAACCAGCTGAGCGCTTCCGCGTCCATGCGGCTGGACGAAATGGTGAAGGCCAGCACCGGCTGCGCTGCGAAGTCCAGCTTGGTGACGACCGGGTCGCGCACATCGGCCGGCAGGTCGGCCCGCACGCGCTGCACGGCCGAGCGCACGTCGTCGACCGCTTCCTGCACCGGCTTCTCGAGGCGGAACTCGATGATCAGCGTGGCCGCACCGTCCTGCACCTTGGTCGTGATGTGCTTGAGGCCCTGGATGGTGGCGATGGAGTTCTCGAGCTTGCGCGCGACATCCGTTTCCAGCTGCGACGGTGCCGCGCCCGGCAGCGCTGCCGACACGGTCACGGTCGGCAGGTCGATGTCCGGAAAGTTCTGCACCTTCATCGCGTTGAAGGACAGCAGCCCCCCGAAGGTGAGCAGCACGAACAGCATCACGGCCGGAATCGGGTTCCGGATGGACCAGGCGGAAACGTTCATGGCTTGCCTGCTCCAGGGCTCACGGAATTCACCCGCACCAGGTCGCCGTCGTTGAGGAAGCCGGCGCCTTGCACCACCACCTGCGCATCGGCGGGCAGCTTGGTGAGGATCTCGACCCGCTCGCCGACGCGGCGGCCGGTCTCGACCTTCAGCTGCGACACGCGGTTGTCGGGCTGCAGCAGCAACAGGTGGTTGAAGCCGTCGCGCGGCACGATGGCGGCCTGCGGCACGGTCAGGGCGTTGCTTCGACCGAGCTGGAATTCGCCGTTCGCGAACATCCCCGCCTTGATGCCGGTGTTCTGCAGCACGTTGGGGATGTCGACATACACCAGTGCATTGCGCGTCTGCGGATCGACCGTCGGCGCGATGCTGCGCACGGTGCCCTGCACCTGCGCACCGCTCGCGCTCTGCACCGTGGCCGGCGTGCCGACCGCGATGCGGCCGAGCTCGGCCGAGGTGACCTCGGCGCGCCATTCGAGCCGGCCCTGGCGGATCAGCTTGAACAGCTCGGTGCCGGCCGCGACCACGCTGCCGACCGTGGCGGTGCGCGCGGAGATCACGCCGTCGTCCGGTGCCAGCACCCGCGTGTTGCGGCCGCGCACCTGCTGCGCGGCGAGTACCGCCTCGGCCGCTTCGACGCGCGCCTTGGCGGTCTGCTCGGTGGTCTGGTACTGGTTGATCTGCTGCTGGCTGAGCGCGCCGGTCTGCGCCAGCGTGCGGGCGCGGGCGGCATTGCCTGCGGCGTCGGCGGCGGTGGCCTTCGCCTCGGCGAGCGAGGCGCGCGCCTGCGCCACGTCGGCGTTGACGGTCTCGGGCGAGAACACGGCCAGCACCTGGCCCTTCTTCACGACGTCGCCGACGTTCACCCGCACCTCGGCCAGCCGCAGCCCGTTCGACTCGGAGCCGACGATGGCTTCCTGCCAGGCGGCGACGTTGCCGTTGGCGGCGAGCGTGACGTTCAGCTCGCTCTGCTCGGGCCTGGCGACCGACACGGTGAGGGCCGGGCGCGCGGGTGGGGCGCCCTTGGCGCCGGCCGGTGTGGCACCTGCCGGCGGCGCGGGCTCGGCCGGCTTGCGCAGCAGCCAGAACGCCAGCACGGCGACGACGATCAGGGCCACGAAGGCGAGGAGGAGGGTGCGCTGGCGTCGGGTCATGGTGTCTTCGCTGTCTTCGTCTGTGCGGAAGAGGGAGAGGTGTCGTTGGCGAGGGCGGTGCCGGGCCGGGCCCAGCCGCCGCCGGTGGCGCGGTAGAGCGCCACCCAGGCTTCGGCGCGTTCGCGCTGCAGCGCCACGCGCGATGTCTGCGCGGCGAAGAGCGTGCGGCGGGCGTCTTCCAGCTCGAACAGGCTGGCCAGGCCGCTCTGGTAGCGCGCCTGCGTGGCGTCGAACGATGCCTGGTAGTTCTGCACCGCGGTGTCGGCGTCGCCGGTGCGGGCGTCGGTGGCCTGCAGGTTGACCAGCGCCTCCTCGACCTCGCGCACCGCCGTGCGCACGCTGCCGCGGTACTGCGACACGGCCTCGTCGTAGCGCGCCTTGGCGCTCTCGGCATTGGCGGCGCGCGTGCCGCCGTCGAAGATCGGCAGCGTCAGCGCCACCGGTCCGATGGTCCAGGTGTCGATGCGCTGACGCGCGCCGCCGCTGCGCAGCTGCAGGGCGGCGACCGAGCCCTGCAGCGTCAGCCGCGGGTAGCGGTCGGCCTCGGCCGCGCCGACTTCGGCACTGGCTGCGGCCACGCCCAGCTCGGCGGCGAAGACGTCGGGCCGCTGGGCGAGCATCTGGGCGGGCACGCTGGCCACGACCTGCACCGCCGGCAGGGCGCGGTCAGCAGAGACCGTGGCCAGCTGCCGGTCGATCTCGGTCGGGTCGATGCCGGTCAGCGCGACCAGGCCCGTGCGCAGCACGGCGCACTGCGCGCCCTGCTGGGTCAGGCGGGCCGACGCGTCGGCCGCGCTCGCGCGGGCCAGGGCCGCGTCGGCCGGAGCGGTGAAGCCGGCCTTGGCCGACAGGTCGGTGAGGCGCGCCGTCTCGCCGCGCGAGCGCGCGTCGGACTCGGCCACCGCGAGCTGGCGCTGGCAGGCGCGCTCGGCGAAGTACTGGTTGGCCGTCTCGGCCGCGACCGACACCCGGGCGTCATGCCACTTGGCACTGGCACTCTGCAACTGTGCGTCGGCGGCGTCGCGGCTGGCCCGGCGGCCGCCGAACAGATCGATCTCCCAGCTCGACTGCAGGCCGGCCTGCAAGGTCGTGACCGCCGGCAGCGAAGCGCTCGCGCCGGTCGAACTGCCGGTGCCGCCCGCTGGCGAGTTGCTGCGCTGCGCCGACAGCGTGCCGTCGAGCGTCGGCAGCAGCGCCGCGCCGGCCTGCACCCGCGTGCCGCGCGCCTCGGTGATGCGCGCCGCAGCGCTCGCCACCGTCGGGCTGACTGTCTGCGCGGCTTCGATCAGGCGCACGAGCAACGGGTCGTCGAGTTGCCGCCACCAGTCGGCCAGGGCGGGCAGCGAGCCCACGTGGGCCAGGGGGGCGGGCACCGGCGCATGCCACTGCGCAGGGATCGGTGCGCTCGCGCTCGCGGGCGGCCGCGTCACGCCGCAGCCGGCCAGCGCGAGCGACAGGCACAGCAGCACCAGGCGCGGCCGGTGGTTCGTGCGGTGGGGCGTCATGGGGAGGTCCTCTTGGAAGGGGGCGGGGCGCGCCGTGCCGTTTCGGCATCGAGCATCGCCATCGCGTACGAATGCAGCCGATCGGCCCAACGGTCGATGCTCTCGGCAGAACGCAGCAGGGACGGTCGCAGCACCTCGACCATGTCCTGCATCACGAAGAGCTGCAGAGCCAGCCCGTTGATCGCCAGCGCCAGTCGGTGCACATCGTCGTCCGCTTTCGTGATGCCGAAATGACGCGCCAGGATGCGCACCAGCGCCTCGTGCGGTCCGCGGATGTCGCGCTCGACCTCTTCGGCCCATTGGCTGGTCGGCTCGACCATCTCGCGCATATGCAGGCGCATGCACTGGCGCACGATCTCGCCATGCTTGAGCGGTTCGACGTAGGCCACCATGTAGAGGCGCAGCGCCTCGGCGATGGCCAGCCCCGGCGCGCCGAACAGCTCGACCAGGTCGGCCGACGAGCCGCCCATCGGCTCGTTGAAGGTGGCGCTGTAGAGGCCGGCCTTGTCGCCGAAGTAGTAGCTGATGGCGGCGATGTTGACGCCGGCCGCCTTGGCGATCTCGCGCGTCGACGTCTTGGCGAAGCCGTGCTCGGCGAAGAGGCGCAGCGCGGCGTAGAGGATGCGCTCGCGGGACTCGGCGCCATCGCTGCGCGAGGCGCGTTCCGTGGGTGTCGCCGGTGGCGAAGCGGTCTGTTGGGGCGACGTCTTCATGGCGGCCGGATTAGACCACAGATCAAACGATTGATTGAACTAAAGAGCCTGCTCGGAGAAGGGAGTGATGGCGTTGCGGCGGTGCATGACGCGGAACCACCTGGCTGTCGCGAGCGCGCCGCCCGGCGCTACGATGCCGCGATGGGCTCCATCTCTGCTGCATCACCTGCGCCTCCCGCGCTCCCTCTCGACGCCCAAGGCATCCTCGCGCTCGCCGCGCGCTCGATGTTCCACCTGTTCTCCAGCATCAGCCAGGGCATGTTCCTGGTCGATCGCAGCGGCCGCATCGTGTGGGTGAACGAGGGCTACAAGCGCTTCCTGCCGGCGTTGGGCTTCGCGTCGGTCGACGACTTCGTCGGGCGGCCGGTGGAAGAGGTGATCCACAACACGCAGATGCGCGAAGTGCTGGAGAGCGGCAAGCCGATCCTCATCGACCTGTTGACCAACAAGGCCGGCACCTTCGTCGTCAGCCGCATCCCGCTGCACGCGGAAGTGGCGGGTGCGGAGGGCGATCCGGAACTGGGCGAGGTGATCGGCGCCATCGGCATCGTGCTGTTCGACCATCCTGAGACCACGCTGCAGCCGCTGATCAGCAAGTTCGCGATGCTGCAGCGCGACCTCGACGATGCGCGCCGCGAATTGGCGACGCAGCGCAACCACCCGCTGTGGAAGCTGGCGGGCGCCGACGGCCAGCGCCGCGCCAAGCACACCTTCGCGAGCTTCATCGGCAGCAGCCCGGCGGCCGTCGACGTGAAGCGCCATGCGCGGCGTGCCGCGCAGTCGTCGAGCCCGGTGCTGCTGCTGGGGGAGACCGGCACCGGCAAGGAACTGTTGGCGCATGCGATCCACGCGGCATCGGCACGCGCCAACGGCCCCTTCGTGAGCCTCAACATCGCGGCCGTGCCCGACACGCTGCTGGAGGCCGAGTTCTTCGGCTTCGCGCCGGGCGCCTTCACCGGGGCCGATCGCAAGGGGCGGGAGGGCAAGTTCAAGCTGGCCGACGGCGGCACGCTGTTCCTCGACGAGATCGGCGACATGCCGCTGGCCCTGCAGGCCAAGCTGCTGCGCGCGCTGCAGGAAGGCGAGATCGAGCCGCTGGGCTCGAACAAGGTGGTGCCTTTCGATGCGCGCGTGATCGCCGCCACCTCGCGCGACCTGCCGGCGCTGGTGCGCGAGGGGCGCTTTCGCGAGGACCTGTACTACCGCCTCAACGTGCTGCCGCTGCGGGTGCCGCCATTGCGTGAGCGGCGCAGCGACATCCCAGCGCTGATCGAGGCGTTGGGCGAAGACATGGCGCAGCGCAGCGGCGAAGCGCCGCCCGAACTCATGCCCGATGCGCTGGCCCTGCTGGCGGCGCAGCACTGGCGCGGCAACACGCGCGAGCTGCGCAACGTGCTGGAACAACTGGCGATGCGCAGCGACTCGACACGCATCGATGCGGCCGAGGTCAAGCGCGTGCTGGCCGAGACCGGCCTGGAGCAGATCGCCGCGCCCGAGCCGCTGCCGTCCGGCGGCGATGCTGACCAGGCACACCTGCTGCGACCCATGGCCGAGCAGATCGCCGAACTCGAGCGCCGCGCCATCGCCGCCGCGCTGGCTCGAACCGGCGGCAACAAGCTGGCGACGGCGCGGCTGCTGGGCATCTCGCGCGCAACCCTGTACGACCGTATGGGGCCCACCGGCGATTAATGCGTCATCCAAAAAAACGGCCTCGCAGAAGCGAGGCCGTTTTCAGGGGTGACGAGATTTACAGGCTGATCTCGGTGATCTTCGCGCCCGACACCGACACGCCGGCCTCCAGGCCCACGTTGGTCAGCACGAAGCCGACCACCGGCTGGCGGATGGTGTTCGTGTCGACCGAGCCGTTGGCGCCGATGGTGGCCACGGCCACGGTGGCGTCAGCGCCAGCGGTCCAGCCCTTGCTGTTGCGGAACTTGGCCAGCGATTCCTGCGTGTTGAACACGTAGATCACAGCCTTCGACTGGGCGCCGGCCTGGAAGCCGATGGAGCCAGCGGTGGTGCTGTAGTAAGCCTGCGTGCGGCCGCCGGTGCGCAGCGCGCCACGGCCGTATTCGGCGCCGACGCCGAGGCTGGCGCCGACCACCGACGGGAACACCAGCACGCCAGCGGCCTTGCTCACCATCTCGCGCGAACCGGGGACGGTCTGGTAGAGCTTCGACAGCGAAGCATCGACCTGTGCGTCGATGGACGTACGCGACGACGAGGACGTGCCGGTGTCGCCGGGACGGGTGGTGGTGCAGCCTGCGAACAGCATGCTGGCCGCAGCGACGGCAGTGACGGTGGCGAGGGTGCGGAGCTTCAATGTGGTCATGGTCTATGTCCTCTTCTTTAGATGAAATCGGGTTCCGGTCCATGTCGATCGACGCGTGTTGCATCGGCTCTTGAACCAGACCGGAACCGATGCTAAGTCGGTAAAAAGCGGGGAAATCGCAGAAACGGCGGTGACCTACGTGATGTCGGGCCAAGCAGATGGACGTCGCTGGCCCGATGTCCTACGCCCTGGAAAACCCTGATCGAAAATCAGACAAATGCCTGAAAGTCAGGCGGTCGCTGTGTTTGGGTGTCGTGCGATTCGTCAATGCATCTAGGGAAATACCTTTCGGATCAACGCGCCTTGTCTTGGCATGGACTGTGCAATATTCAGTCATACCAAAACAGGAGACCCGCATGATCCAACGTCGCCACCTCTTCGCACTGACGGCGCTCGCTGCGCTGACCGCCGCCGCCACCGCGCCCGTCCACGCGCAGTCCAACGAGATCCGCATCGCCCATGTCTATAGCAAGACCGGCGCGCTCGAGGCCTACGGCAAGCAGACGCAGATCGGCCTGATGATGGGCCTGGACTACGCCACTGGCGGCACGATGGAGGTCAACGGCAAGAAGCTCGTGGTGATCGAGAAGGACGACCAGGGCAAGCCCGATCTCGGCAAGTCGCTGCTGGCCGCCGCCTATTCCGACGACAAGGCCGCGCTGGCCGTCGGGCCGACAGCATCGGGTGTCGCGCTGGCCATGCTGCCGGTCGCCGAGGAATACAAGAAGGTGCTGATCGTCGAGCCGGCCGTGGCCGATTCCATCACCGGCGACAAGTGGAACAAGTACATCTTCCGCACCGGCCGCAACTCGTCGCAGGACGCGATCAGCAATGCCGTGGCCATCGACAAGGCGGGTGTGACCGTCGCCACGCTGGCGCAGGACAACGCCTTCGGCCGCGACGGCGTGAAGGCCTTCGGCGCTGCGCTGAAGAACGCCAAGCTGGCCCACGAGGAATACCTGCCGCCGGCCACCACCGACTTCACCGCCGGTGCGCAGCGCCTGATCGACAAGCTTAAGGACCAGCCGGGCCGCAAGATCATCTGGATCGTCTGGGCCGGCGCGGGCAACCCCTTCAAGATCGTCGACCTCGACCTCAAGCGCTACGGCATCGAGATCGCGACCGGCGGCAACATCCTGCCCGCCATGGCCGCCTACAAGAGCCTGCCCGGCATGGAAGGCGCGACCTACTACTACTTCGGCATCCCGAAGAACCCGGTGAACGAGGCACTGGTCTCGGCGCACTACAAGCAGTTCAAGACGCCGCCGGACTTCTTCACGGCGGGCGGCTTCTCGGCCGCGATGGCGGTGGTCACGGCGCTGAAGAAGACGGGCGGCGACACCGGCACCAACAAGCTCATCACGGCGATGGAAGGCATGAGCTTCGACACGCCCAAGGGCAAGATGACCTTCCGCAAGGAAGACCACCAGGCGATGCAGTCGATGTACCACTTCAAGATCAAGGTGGACCCGGCGTTCGCGTGGGGCGTGCCGGAGCTCGTGCACGAGATCAAGCCCGAAGAGATGAACATCCCGATCAAGAACAAGCGCTGAACGAACGGCACGAGCGATGCTGGAAACCCGCGGACTCACCATCCGCTTCGGCGGCCACGTGGCCGTCAACGCTGTCTCGTGCGCCTTCGCGCCCGGCACGTTGACGGCCATCGTCGGACCGAACGGGGCGGGCAAGACGACCTACTTCAACCTGATCTCGGGGCAACTGAAAGCCAGCGCGGGAACGGTGTCGCACAACGGGCGCGACCTGTCCGGCCTGTCGCCCTCGGCGCGCACGCACGCCGGCCTGGGCCGTGCGTTTCAGCTCACCAATCTTTTTCCGAACCTCACGGTGCTGGAGAACGTGCGCCTCGCGGTGCAGGCCACGCGCGAGGGCGCGCACCGGCGCGGGCTCAACCTCTGGAGCATCTGGAGCGACCACGCGGCGCTGACCGCGCGGGCCGATGAATTGCTGGCGCAGATCAACCTCAAGTCGAAAGAGAACGCCACCGTCGCGAGCCTGCCGCACGGCGACCAGCGCAAGCTCGAAGTGGCGTTGCTGATGGCGCTGGAGCCGCAGGTGTTCATGTTCGACGAGCCGACCGCCGGCATGAATGCGGCCGAGGCGCCGGTCATTCTCGACCTCATCCGCCAGTTGAAGCAGGACAAGACCAAGACCATCCTGCTGGTTGAACACAAGATGGACGTGGTGCGCGAGCTGGCCGACCGCATCATCGTGCTGCACAACGGCACGCTGGTGGCCGACGGCGAACCGGCCGAAGTGATCGCATCGCCGATCGTGCAAGAGGCCTACCTCGGCGTCGCGAAGGAGGCCGTATGAATCTTCTTGAATTGCAGGGCGTGCAGACGCACATCGGCGCGTACCACATCCTCCACGGCGTCGACCTGGTCGTGCCCAAGGGCCAACTGACGATGCTGCTCGGCCGCAACGGCGCCGGCAAGACGACCACGCTGCGGACCATCATGGGCCTGTGGCATGCATCGCAGGGCAGGGTGCGTTTCGGTGACAAGGACATCACCGCGCTGCGCACGCCCGACATCGCCGCGCTCGGCATCGCCTACGTGCCCGAGACCATGGGCATTTTCTCGGACCTGACGGTCAAGGAGAACATGCTGCTGGCCGCGCGCAGCGCGAAGAACGCCGACGCCATCGACGACACGCGCCTGAAGTGGATCTTCCAGCTCTTCCCCGCGGTCGAGAAGTTCTGGAACCACCCGGCCGGCAAGCTCTCGGGCGGGCAGAAGCAGATGCTGGCCGTCTCGCGCGCCATCGTCGAGCCGCGCGAGCTGCTCATCATCGACGAGCCCAGCAAGGGCCTCGCGCCCGTGATGATCAACAACATGATCGACGCCTTCGCCCAGCTCAAGGCGAGCGGCGTGACCATCCTGCTGGTGGAGCAGAACATCCATTTCGCGCAGCGCCTGGGCGACACCGTAGCCGTGATGGACAACGGCCGCGTGGTGCACAGCGGCCCCATGGCCGCGTTCTCGGCGGACGAACGACTGCAGCAATCGCTGCTGGGGCTGGCCTTATGAAAACCGACTTCGACTGGACGCCACTGGCCCTGGTGCCCGTGCTCGCGCTCATCGCGCTGCCGCTCACGGGCTCCCTCTCGACCTGGCTCACGCTCACGGTCGCCGGCCTGGCGATGGGCATGATCATCTTCATCATCGCCTCCGGCCTCACGCTGATCTTCGGCCTGATGGACGTGCTCAACTTCGGCCACGGCGTGTTCATCGCGCTGGGCGCCTTCGTCGCGAGCAGCGTGCTCGGGCTGATGGGCGACTGGACGGGCTCGGGCGAGCTGTGGCGCAACCTGGTGGCGGTGTTCCCGGCCATGCTGGTGGCGATGCTCGTGGCCGGCGCGGTCGGCCTCGCCTTCGAGCGCTTCATCGTGCGGCCGGTGTACGGCCAGCACTTGAAGCAGATCCTCATCACCATGGGCGGGATGATCATCGGCGAAGAGCTGATCAAGGTCATCTGGGGCCCGGCGCAGATCCCGCTGCCGCTGCCCGAGGCGTTGCGCGGCTCGGTCTT
Organism: Variovorax sp. J2L1-78; assembly: GCF_030317205.1. Taxonomy (NCBI): domain Bacteria; kingdom Pseudomonadati; phylum Pseudomonadota; class Betaproteobacteria; order Burkholderiales; family Comamonadaceae; genus Variovorax; species Variovorax arabinosiphilus. The sequence continues at coordinate 700,257 of NZ_JASZYB010000001.1, forward strand.
CGTGGCCGATGCGGCGATCAGCAAGTACCGGCTGCTGGCCGTCGCGGTGGGCCTGGTCGTCTTCGGCCTGCTGGCCTGGACGCTCGGACGGACCAAGATCGGCCTCCTGATCCGCGCCGGCGTGCAGGACCGCGAGATGGTCGAGTCGCTCGGCTACCGCATCGGCCGCTTGTTCGTCGGCGTGTTCGTGGTGGGCAGCGCGCTCGCGGGCCTGGGCGGCGTGATGTGGGGGCTGTTCCAGCAGAACCTGATTCCGCAGATGGGCGCGCAGGTCAACGTGCTGATCTTCATCGTCATCATCATCGGCGGGCTGGGGTCGACGGGCGGGGCGCTCATCGGCGCGCTGCTGGTCGGGCTGATGACCAACTACATCGGCTTCCTGGTGCCGACGCTCACGCAGTTCGCGAGCATCTTCCTGATGGTCGCGGTGCTGCTGTGGCGGCCGCAGGGCGTGTATCCCGTGGCGAGCAGCCGGTGAGGGCGAAGTCATGTTGAAACGACTCCTCTCCAACGACATGCCGCGCAGCCGCGTGCTCGCGCTGCTGCTGCTGGCCGTGCTGCTGGGCCTGGCCTTCGCGCCCTTCATCTTCCCGGGCGTCAAGGCGCTCAGCGTGGCGGCCAAGATCCTGGTCTTCATCGTGCTGGTCGCGAGCTTCGACCTGCTGCTGGGCTACACCGGCATCGTGAGTTTCGCGCACACGATGTTCTTCGGCATCGGCGCCTACGGCATCGCCATCTCGGCCAGCCGGCTGGGCGCGGGCTGGGACGCGCTCTTCATCGGCCTGGGCGCGTCGCTTGCCGTGTCGCTGGTGCTGGCGCTGGCCATCGGGCTGTTCTCGCTGCGGGTGCGCGCGATCTTCTTCGCGATGATCACGCTGGCGGTGGCTTCGGCCTTCCAGACGCTGGCGTCGCAGCTGTCGGACTTCACCGGCGGCGAAGACGGCCTGACCTTCAAGCTGCCCGAGCTGATCTCGCCGAGCTTCGAGTTCGCCGACGAGCCCTTCCTTGGTGTCTCGCTGGACGGTCGGCTGCTCTGCTACTACCTGCTCTTCGTGGCGGCGGTGGTGCTGGTGCTCGCGCTGCTGCGCATCGTGAACTCGCCCTTCGGCCGCGTGCTGCAGGCGATCCGCGAGAACGAATTCCGCGCCGAGGCCATCGGCTACCGCGTGGTGGTCTACCGCACGACCGCCGCCGTGCTGTCGGCCCTGTTCGCCACGCTCGCCGGCGCGATGCTCGCGATCTGGCTGCGCTACAACGGGCCGGACACGTCGCTGAGCTTCGAGATCATGGTCGACGTGCTGCTGATCGTGGTGATCGGCGGCATGGGCACCATCTACGGCGCGGCGCTGGGCGCGGTGCTCTTCGTCATCGCACAGAGCTACCTGCAGGACCTGCTCAAGCTCGGCAGCGAAGCGGCCAGCGGTCTGCCTTGGCTGGCGGCGCTGCTGTCGCCGGACCGCTGGCTGCTGTGGCTGGGCGTGCTGTTCGTGCTGTCCGTCTATTACTTCCCGACGGGCATCGTCGGCAAACTCCGGGCGAGGGCCTTGCGATGACTCCCACTTCGAACTACGCGCAACTGCTGGGCCGCGAAATCCACTGGATGGACTGGGGGCCGAAGGAGGGCGCCGCCGTCATTGCCTGGCATGGCCTGGCGCGCACCGGCCGCGACATGGACGAGTTGGCCGATCATCTGGCGGGGCAGGGCTTCCGCGTGATCTGCCCCGACACCCTCGGCCGCGGCCTGAGCCAGTGGAGCCCGCTGCCGGACGCCGAATACCAGCTCTCGTTCTACGCCTGGCTGGCCGAGGCGCTGTGCGATGCGCTCCAGCTTGATCGTGTCCACTGGGTCGGCACCTCGATGGGCGGTGCCATCGGCACGGTCTGCGCGTCGGGCCTCTTCGCGCCGCGCATGAAGGCGCGCATGGCCAGCCTGGTGCTCAACGACAACGCGCCCGAACTCGCGAGCGCCGCCGTCGAGCGCATCAAGGCCTACGCCGGCAACCCACCGGCCTTTGCCACCGTGGCGGAGCTTGAGGCCTTCTTCCGCACGGTCTACAAGCCCTACGGCTGGCTCAGCGATGCCCAGTGGCGGCGACTCACCGAGACCTCGACGCGCCGCCTGCCCGACGGCCGCGTGACGCCGCACTACGACCCGGCCATGGTTCGCCAGTTCACGGCGCACGACAACGACTACCTGATCTGGTCCCACTGGGACGCCATCGAGGTGCCGGTGCTGTGCCTGCGCGGCGTCGATTCCGACCTGGTGCTGCCGGAGGCCGTGGCCGAGATGCGCGCGCGCGGGCCTGGCGCCGCCGGCCTGCTGAAGGTGATCGAGGTGCCGGGCTGCGGTCACGCGCCGGCGCTCAACGTGCCCGAGCAGCTGCTGCCGATCGAGGCCTTCTTGCGCCTGGCGGCCTGAAAAGGTCTGGCGGCGCAGTGCCATAGGTCGTTCGTTGTAGGAAGGCCGAACGGCGAAAAGGGGGCCGAGGAACCGGTTGCCGCGGGCGGGGCCGCCACCTAGGATGGGGTGCAACCCTTCCTTTCCTCGCCGTGTCCGACTCCCTCCTGGGCGAACCGCCCTTGTCAGCGTCGTCCCGCTTCGAACAGGCTGCATCGGCCGGTGTGCCCGTTCGCGCCTCGTTCTCGATCGAGCCGCGAGAGAGCGACGGCGCAGAGCGCTCCGCGGCCGCCGAGCGACGCGCGAAGAAGGCACGAGCGGACGCGATCGGCGCGAACCTGATCCGGCAATACATGAACGATGCGCTGCATCGGCACACGCTGGGGCTCCTGCTGGCATCGACCATGGCGGCCCTGTGCTGGCCGTATGCGCCGGCCGAGGCCGTATTGCTGTGGCTCGGTCTGGTGCTGGCCGGCGCCTACGTGCGGCTGCACTCGGCCCGGCATTTCGTCGACGTGGTCGATCGTGACGGGCCGTCCGCACGGCAGGCCTTCGTGCGACGGTTGGTTCCTTTCTATGTCGTCATGGGGGGCGTCTGGGCTTCTTCGTTGCTGCTGTTCGCAGCGCGCAGCGAGGGCCTGCGGGGCTTCGCCTGCTGGGCCGTGCTGGCGGCGCTGATCTACGGGGCGGCGCAGCGGCTGGCGGTCCTGCCTGCGCTGTGGAAGGCGTTCGTCCCCACCTTCTTCGTGGGCGTCTTCTGCTACTTCGCCTACGCCGCTGCCACGGGGCCCGATGCCGGTTGGGGCGCGCTGGGCTTCGTTCCGCTGTGCGTCGCGCAGTTCTTCTTCCTTCGCCGCCTGTCGACCGATGGGCTGCGCCTCCAGTCGGCGCTGTACGGCGCGCAGTACGACCTGGCCTGCAAGTCCGAGGAGGCGCTGGCCGCGGTGGTCGCCAAGAACAAGTTCCTGGCCGCCGCCACGCACGACATGCGCCAGCCGGTGATCGCGATGGGTCTGTACGCGGAGTTTCTGGAGGCGGAGCCCGACAGCTACGACGAGCTGGCGCCGAAGATCGGCCGCGCCGCCCAGGTCGTCAACCGGCTCTTCGACTCGCTCTTCGACCTGTCGGCCTTCGATGCGGGGCAGGTCCGTCTGACGGTGTCGCCGGTCTCGGTCGCTTCGGTCATCCGCGCCCTGCAGGAGGAATACGAACCCCTCGCCAACGCCAAGGGGCTGACGCTGCGGGTCCGGGTGCGGGATGCCGTCCTCCATACCGATGAAGTCAGGCTCCGGCGCATGATCGGCAACGTCCTGTCGAACGCGATCAAGTACACGCCGCCGGGTCGCAAGGTGCTCCTGGCGGTGCGCCCGGCCGGCGCCCGGATGCGGGTCGAGGTGTGGGACCAGGGCATCGGCATCCCCGCCGCCCAGATCGAGAAGGTGTTCCAGGAGTTCTTCCGCGCCGAGGGCGGCAGCCAGCTCGCGCCCGATGGCCTGGGCATCGGCCTGGCGCTGGTAGCGCGGCTGGCCGACGCGCTGCGCACGCGCGTCTCGATCGATTCGGTCGAAGGGCGGGGCACCCGCGTGTCGCTCACGCTGGGCGACGTGGAGGCGGAGCCCGCCAGGCGCATTCAGCTCTCGGCGGCGTCCGGTTGAGGGTCACCGCTGCGGCGGCTCCTGGCGATCAGGCGCGCCGTCAGGTCGGCGGCCATCCGCAGGCGTTTCAGGTCGCGGTGCGTCAACGCTTCGTTCGGGGCGGTGCTGAAGCAGCAAAGCGTGCCGTAGACGTCGCCGTCCGGCAGCACGATCGGCACGCTCAGGTGCGCGCCGATCGGCACCGGCGGACGCGGGAGTTCCGCGAGGTTCGGCAACTTCTGCACATCCGTGACGAGCTGCGGCAGCCGACCGTCGACCACGCGTTGGCAGAAGCTCCGTTCCAGGGCATCCGAGCTGCCCTCGGCACCCCGCCATCGGTTGTCGGCCGCGTCGACCTGGCGGTACACCCGGCGGCCTTCCGTGAAGTGCGAGACGAAGGCCACGTCCATGGCGAGATGTTCGCGCATGAGCTTGAGCACCTCGCGCACCGAGCGGTCGACCTGCTCGTGGCTCATGTCGACGGTCACGACCGCGACCCGCTTCAGTTCCTCTTCGAAATCGTTGTCCATCCGGCAGGCCCTTGCACGACGGTCAGCGCTTCTTGGCGCCGAAGATGCCGCCCAGCACGCCACGCAAGATTTCCTTGCCGACGTTGGTGCCCACGGTGCGCACCGCGGATTTCGCCATGGTCTGCACCAGCCCGTCGCGCTTGCCGCCGCGCGGGCCGGTCGAGCCGAACAGCAGGTCGTTCAGGAAGCCGCCTTCGGCGGGCGCGCCGGGCTTGGCGGCGCCGGCCTTGCCGACCGTGGGGGCGGGGGCATCGGGCGCGCTCTCTGCGCGCCCCTTGAGCTTCTCGTAGGCCGACTCGCGGTCCACCGTCTTCTCGTAGACGCCGGCCACCAGCGAGTCGGCGATGAGCTGCTGGCGCTGCGCCGGCGTGATCGGGCCGAGCTGGCTGCCCGGCGGCAGCACGAACACGCGCTCGGTCACGCTGGGCCGGCCCTTGGCGTCGAGGAAGCTCACGAGCGCCTCGCCCACGGCCAGCTCGGTGATGGCGGCCTCGATGTCGAGCCCCGGCTTCTGGCGCATGGTGGTGGCCGTGGCCTTGACGGCCTTCTGGTCGCGCGGCGTGAAGGCCCGCAGCGCGTGCTGCACCCGGTTGCCCAGTTGGGCGAGCACCGAATCGGGAATGTCCAGCGGGTTCTGCGTGACGAAGAACACGCCCACGCCCTTGGAGCGCACGAGGCGCACCACCAGCTCGATGCGTTCGACCAGCGCCTTGGGCGCCTCGTTGAACAGCAGGTGGGCCTCGTCGAAGAAGAAGACCAGCTTGGGCTGGTCGGGGTCGCCGATCTCGGGCAGCTGCTCGAACAGCTCGGACAGCATCCACAGCAGGAAGGTCGCGTAGAGCCGCGGCGAGTTCATCAGCTTGTCGGCCGTGAGGATGTTGATCACCCCCTTGCCGCCGACCGTCTGCATGAAGTCCTGGATGTTGAGCATCGGCTCGCCGAAGAACTTGTCGCCGCCCTGGCCCTCGATCTGCAGCAGGCCGCGCTGGATGGCGCCCACGCTGGCGGCGCTGATGTTGCCGTACTCGGTGGTGAACTGGCTGGCGTTCTCGCCGACGTACTGCAGCATGGCCCGCAGGTCCTTCAGGTCGAGCAGCAGCATGCCGCTGTCGTCGGCGACCTTGAAGACCAGGTTCAGCACGCCGGCCTGGGTTTCGTTCAGGTCGAGCATGCGGCCCAGCAGCAGCGGACCCATGTCGGAGATGGTGGCCCGCACCGGGTGGCCCTGTTCGCCGAACACGTCCCACAGCGTGACGGGGCAGGCGAGGGGGGCGGGCGCTTCGATGCCGCGTTCCTTCAGCGTCGCGGCCAGCTTGTCGCCGATGTGGCCGGCCTGGCTGATGCCCGTGAGGTCGCCCTTCACGTCGGCCATGAACACCGGCACGCCGATGCCCGACAGCTGCTCGGCCAGGGTCTGCAGCGTGACCGTCTTGCCGGTGCCGGTGGCCCCGGTGATCAGGCCGTGCCGGTTGGTCAGGTTCGGCAGCAGGAAGCACTCGGTTGCGTCGTGGCGGGCGATGAGAAGAGGGTCGGCCATGGGGGCTCCGGAAACAGTCGAAAGCGGCAGTCTATCCAACACCCCCTCCTATAATTCGACGCCCCAGGCTTACGTTCCGTGAAATAGTTCCAGGAGTTCCTTTGTCGTCGACCACCCCCACCCCCCTCTCCGCCGATGGCTCCAGCGCTGAACAGACGCCGCTCGAGCTCGAGCTCGCAACCTTGCTGGTCGAATCCCTGAATCTCGAAGTGGCGCCCGCCGAGGTCGACCCGAACGCGCCGCTGTACGGCGACGGCCTGGGCCTCGACTCGATCGACATCCTGGAAGTGGCGCTCGAGGTGTCGCGCCGCTACGGCTTCCAGCTGCGTTCGGACGACGAGCGCAACCAGCAGATCTTCCAGTCGCTTCGAACCCTGGCCACCCACGTTGCCGCGAACCGTACGACGGCTTGAAATGGAACGCCCCCGAAGCGCCCGCGGCGCCTGAAACCCCGATGTCGCGATGGCGCTTGGCGCTCCTGCTGCTGGCAGGGGCGGCGTATGCGGGCCTGTCCCACTGGCTGATGCTGTTCCATCCGCACGCCCCCTGGGCGATGGCGGTGCTGCTGGGCCCGCTCTGGCTCACGGCGCTCGGTCTGGGCGGTTCGCGTTTCGGTGGCTGGGGGCTGCTCGGTGCCACGCTGGCGGGCGTGTTCATCTTCGTCGCGCTCTGGCGCGGCGGCGCGGGCGATCCCAACCGGCTGTACGTGCTGCAGCACGTCGGCATGAACGGGGTGCTGGCCTGCTGGTTCGGCGGCAGCCTGCGCGGCGGGCGGCTCTCGCTCATCGGGCAGTTCGCCCAGCGCGTGCATCCGCTCGGGAAGGGCATGCCGGAGTACACGCGGCAGGTGACCTGGGTCTGGACGATCTACTTCACGGTCACCGCGCTGGTCTCGATCCCCGTCTACCTCTGGTTGCCATTCTCGGTCTGGTCGCTGCTGGCCAATGTGCTGAGCCCAGTGATGGTGGTCGGGCTGTTCGTGGGCGAGCACCTGGTGCGCTACCGCCTGCACCCCGAGTTCGAACGCACCCGCATGATCGATGCGGTGCGGGCTTTCTACGGCGCCACGTCGGCCGAGCCGAACGCCAAGCGCTGACGCGATGACAACGGAGCTGCGCATGTCGAACGATGTTCCTTCCCACCCCTTGCTGGCGACGCGCGACCTCGACGCGCCGCTGGCCTGGCGCGCCGGCGTGCCGGTGTCGGGCCGCAGCTTCCTGGCCGACGTGTCGCGGCAGGCCGAGCGCATGCCGGCTGCCGGCCCGGTGCTGAACCTCTGCAACGACCGCTACGCTTTCGCGGTGGCGCTCGGTGCGGCCCTGCTGCGCGGCCAGGCCAGCCTGCTGCCGCCCGATGCGCGGCCCGAGACGATGGCGCGGCTGACGGCCGAGCACGGAAAACTCACCGCCGTGACCGACGAGCCCTCGCTCGAAACGCCCGGGCTCGAGCGCGTGATGGTCGAGGTCGGTGCCCGTGCGGCCGATGCGCCCTGCGACGTACCGGTCATCGACGGCCACCTGCATGCGGTGAGCCTGCTCACCTCCGGCTCGACCGGCGTGCCGCAGCCGCATGCCAAGAGCTGGCACACGCTGGTGGGCGACGCGGCCGCCGCCGTCGCCCGGCTGGCGCAGTTGCTCGGTCGGCCCTCGCTCGAAGGGCTGACACTGGTCGGCACGGTGCCGGTGCAGCACAGCTACGGGCTGGAATCCACGGCCCTGCTGGCGCTGGTGGGCGGCGCGGCCTTCGACAGCGGCCGGCCCTTCTTCCCGGCCGACATCGTGGCGGCGCTGGCCGTGGTGCCGCGCCCCCGTGCGCTGGTCACCACGCCGTTCCACCTGAAGACGTTGCTGCTGGCCGGCGTCGAGATCCCGCCGGTCGACCTGATCCTGTCGGCCACCGCGCCGCTGTCGCCGCAGCTCGCGGCCCAGGCCGAGCAGGCCACCGGCGGCATGCTCATCGAGATCTACGGCAGCACCGAGTCGGGCCAGGTCGCGACGCGCCGGCCCACGCAGAGCGAGGTGTGGGACACCTTCGGCGAAATCCGCGTCACCGCGCAGCCGGGCGCCGACGGCACCGAGCAGTTCGTCTTCGCCGGCGACTTCATCCCCCAGCCCACGCCGATGGCCGATGTGCTGGAGCTGCTGGACGACCGGCGCTTCCGCCTGTTCGGCCGCGCCAACGACCTGGTCCACGTGGCCGGCAAGCGCAGCTCGCTCGGCCACCTCAACTACCACCTCAACAGCATCCCCGGCGTGGACGACGGCGCCTTCTGGCTGCCCGACGACGTCAGCGACGGCGTGGTGCGGCCGGTGGCTTTCGTGGTCGCGCCCACGCTCGGCGCGGGCGACGTGGTCGCGGCGCTGCGCGCGCGGCTCGAATCCGTCTTCGTGCCGCGACGCGTGGTGCACGTGCCGTCGCTGCCGCGTGAGGGCACCGGCAAGCTGACCGTGCGCGCGCTGCGCGAGTTCGCGCTGTCGCAACTGGCCGCCGACGACACGCCAGTGCAGGTGACGCACGAGATCCCTGCAGACCATCCCGTCTTCGCCGGCCACTTTCCCGGCCAGCCGCTGGTGCCGGGCGCGTTGCTGGTGGCGGAAGTGATGGAGGTGATGCGGCGCGTGCCCGCCATGGCGGCACGGCTCGGTGCGCATCCCACGCTGGCGGCGGTCAAGTTCCTCTCGCCGGTGCGGCCCGGCGCGGCCATCGACATCGCGTTGCACCCCGAGACGGGCGCCGCGCGGGGCGTGCGCTTCGAGGTGCGCTGCGGCGACGTGGTGGCGGCGAGCGGGCGCTGGACGCCATCGGACACACGCTGATGGCGGAACGCGAAGCCGGCCTGCCAGGCGCCAGCGACAAGCGGCCCGGGGCCGCCGGCTGGACGCAAAAGCCCGAGCGCAGCAACATGACGGCGCTGCGCGTCATCTGCTGGATCGCGCTGACCTGCGGTCGACCGCTCACACGCCTGATCCTGCATCCGATCTGCCTTTACTTCCTGCTGTTCGACCCGACGTCGCGGCGCCACATCAAGCGCTATCTGCGCCGGGCCATCGGCCCCCGGGCGGGCTGGGCCGATGGCTATCGGCTGCTGCATGCGTTCGCGTCGACGGTGCTCGACAGGGTGTACTTCCTGCGGGGCCGCATCGACCTCTTCGAGGTGACCATCCAGGGCAATCGACCGGTCGAGGCCGAGGTTTTCGCGGGGCGGGGCGCCTTCCTGCTCGGTGCGCACGTCGGCAGTTTCGAGGCCATGGGGGCCTGCCGCCAGCACAGCAGCGATCAGGGCGCGCTGCCGCTGGCGATGCTGATGTTCACCGACAACGCGCAGCGCATCACCGCGATCCTGGAAGCCATCAGCCTGCCCGAGCTGCGCCCGCACATCATCGCGCTGGGCCGGCCGCATTCGATGCTGGCGCTGCGCGACTGGCTCGACGGCGGCGGGCTGGGCGGCCTGCTGGCCGACCGCACGTTGTCCGACGGCGACGAGATGGGCCAGCGCGGGAACAACCTCACGCTGTCCTTTCTCGGTCATCCGGCCGTGTTCAACGACGGGCCGTTCCGCCTGGCCGCGCTGCTGCGCCGCAAGGTGTTCTTCATGGCGGGGCTCTATCTGGGGGGCGCCCGCTACGATGTCCGCTTCGAGCCGCTGGCCGACTTCAGCGAGCGCGTGGCCGACGTGGCCGAACGGGAACGACGCATCCGCGCAGCGGTCGAAGCCTATGTGGCGCGCCTGGAGGCGCTGTGCCGCGAACATCCCTACAACTGGTTCAACTTCCATGATTTCTGGCTTGAAGACTCGCATTGAGGCACGCGTCGAGAGTGGGCTGCGGCAGGCCCGCTGGGCGCTGGTGGCGCTGGCGTGCGCCGCCGCGCCGGCCTGGGCCTTCGACCTCCATGAACTGATGAGCCTGCTGGCCAAACAGAAGCAGGGCGAGGCCAACTTCACCGAGCAGCGCTACGTGCGCGGCTTCGACGGCCCGCTGGCGGCCAGCGGCACCCTGAGCTTCACGGCGCCGGACCAGCTGGTGCGGCGTACCCTGTCGCCGCGGCCGGAGACGATGGCGGTCGACGGCAACAACCTCACGCTGTCACGCAGCGGTCGCAGCCGCAGCATGACGCTCGACAGCATGCCCGAACTGCAGGGCATGGTCGAAGCGATGCGCGCCACGCTCGCCGGCAACACGCAGGTGCTGCAGCGCTACTTCACCAGCACCGTCGGCGGCAGCGCCAGCGACTGGACGCTCGACCTCGCACCGATCGATGCGCGCCTGGCGTCGCAGGTTGCGACGCTGCGCCTGAGCGGCAAGGCCGGCGAGGTGCTGGGCGTGGAGATGGAGTTCCGCGGCGGCGACCGGTCGGTCATGACGATCTCGCCGAAGCGATGAGCGCCGCCCGGCCGCCCGAAGGCGCTCGCACCGCAGCCCGCAGGGCGGAGGTCTTGGAATGAGCGTTCAGCACGCCGGGCCGAGCCGGGGCCGCCGCACGCTCGTGCTCCTGCTGTGGCTGGCCGCGGTGCTGGCCGGGGTCGCGGTCATTTCGAGTACCCACTTCAGCGCCGACCTGTCGGCCTTCCTGCCGGCCAGCCCCGACGCGCGCCAGCGCGTGCTGATCGAGCAGCTGCAGAGCGGCGTCGCCTCGCGGACGCTGATGGTCGGCCTCGAAGGCGGCAAGGACGCGGCCCAGCGCGCCGACGTGTCGCGCGCCCTCGGCAAGGCGATGCGCGCCAGCGGGCTCTACGAGCAGGTCCAGAACGGCGACCACAGCGAATGGCAGGAAGCCGGCACCTTCGTCTTCGACCGGCGCTACCAGCTGTCGCCGGACGTGACGCCGCAGCGCTTCAGCGTCGACGGCCTGCGCGATGCCGTCACCGACACCATGTCGATGCTCGGTACGCCGGCCGGCAATTTGGTCCGGCCGCTGTTCGAGCGCGATCCGACCGGCGAGACGCAGCGCATCGCCGAAGGGCTGATCCCCGCCACCTCCCCGCGCACGGAGGAGGGCGTGTGGGTGTCGCGCACCGCGCCGCGCGCCATGCTGTTGGCCACGACCAAGGCCTCGGGCAGCGATCTCGATGCGCAAGCGGCCGCCGTCGCCCGCATCGAGACCGAATACGCCAAGGCGACGCAGGGCCTGGGTGCCGAAGCGCCGAAGTTGCAATTGAGCGGCGCCCCGGTGTTCTCGGTGCAGAGCCGCGACAAGATCAAGGGCGAGGCGATCCACCTCGCCATCGTCGGCGCCATCGTGATGGGCTGCCTGCTGCTGGTGGCCTTCGCGTCGCCCAAGGCACTGGTCGTCGCGCTGCTGCCGGTGCTGACCGGCGTGGTCGCGGGCACGGCCGCGGTCGCACTGGTGTTCGGCTCGGTGCACGGCCTCACGATGGGCTTCGGCAGCACGCTGATCGGCGAGACAGTCGACTACGCCATCTACTACCTGATCCAGGCGCGCGGCGCGGCGGTGCCGGGCACCGGCTGGCAGCGCTGGCGCGACCTGAACTGGCCGACGGTGCGCCTGGGCCTGCTCACGTCGGTGTGCGGTTTCGCGGCGCTGCTGTTCTCGGGCTTCCCGGGCTTGGCGCAGCTCGGCGTGTTCTCCATCGCCGGCCTGGTGGCCGCCGCGCTGGTCACGCGCCATGGCCTGCCGATGCTGGCACCCGATGGCGCGACGGGCATCGGCATGCGCCGTCACATGGCACGTGTGGCGAGCGGCATCGTCCAGGCCATGCCGCGGCTGCGCGTCGGCTTCGTCGTGCTGGGCGTGGTGGCGATGGCGCTGATGGCGTGGCAGGGCGGGGCGCTGTGGCGCGCCAGCCTGTCGTCCATGAGCCCGATCTCCAAGGCTTCGCAGGAACTCGACGCCTCGTTGCGCGAGGACATCGGCGCCAGCGACGGGGGCACGCTGGTCGTCATCCAGGCGGCCGACGAGCAGGCCACGCTGCGCATTACCGAGGCCGCCGGCCAGCGGCTCGATGCGCTGGTCGACGAAGGCCAGCTGAGCGGCTACGAAACCGTCACCCGCATGCTGCCGAGCGCGGCCGCGCAGCAGGCGCGCATCGCCAGCCTGCCCGATGCTGCCACGCTGCGCGCGCGCGTGGCCGAGGCGACGCAGGGCATGCCGCTGGCACCCGATCGGCTCGAACCCTTCGTGGCCTCGGTGGACGCGGCGCGCAACCTGGCGCCCATCACCCGCGAAGAACTCGCCCAGGGGCCGCTGGCGCCCGTGGTGCGCGCGCTGATGTTCGAGCGGCCGGGCGGCGGCTGGGCGTCGCTGATCGCGCTGCACACGACCGATCGCTTCGACAAGGCCAAGCTGGTGGCGGCGCTGGCGCCGCTGCCGGAGGTTCAGGTGGTCGACATCGGCGCCGAACTGGGCAGCCTCTATGACCGCTACCTGCACGAGGCCTTCGTGCAGGTGCTGCTCGGTGCGCTGGCTGTCGTCGTGCTGCTGGGTCTGTACCTGCGCTCGCTGCGCCGGCTGGTGGCCGTGTGCCAGCCGCTGCTGCTGGCGGTGGTGCTCACGCTCGGCGGCATGGCGGCGCTGCAGGTGCCGCTGGGCATCCTGCACCTCGTCGGGCTGCTGCTGATCGTGGCGGTCGGCTCCAACTACGCGCTCTTCTTCGACCAGCTGCAGGAGACCGGCCGCGCCGACGAGGACACGCTGGCCTCGCTGATGCTGGCCAACCTGACGACGGTCGTGTCCTTCGGGCTGATCGCGATCTCGGACATCCCGGCGCTCTCGGCCATCGGTCGCGTGGTGGCGCCCGGCGCGCTCTTGGCCTTGCTGCTCTCTGCGGCTTTCGCCAAGCGGCGCGTGCGCTGAGGTACAAAGGCGCGCCATGACGTCCGCCACCGTTCCTCCGATGTCCTCCGCCACGTCGATGCCGCTCATCTTCCCGGCAAGTGCGCTGCTGCACGTGGGCGCGCTGGCGGCGGCCGTGTGGGTGCCCGGTGCGCTGCCCTGGGCGATCGGCGCGGTGGTGCTCAACCATGCGCTCATCACCGGTGCCGGGCTCACGCCGCGCAGCCGCCTGTTGGGGCCGAACGTCACGCGCCTGCCCGCGGCCGCCGTGGCGCGTCGCGAAGTCGCGCTGACCATCGACGACGGACCCGACCCGGTCGTCACGCCGCAGGTGCTCGACGTGCTCGAGGCCTATGGTCAGCGCGCCACCTTCTTCTGCATCGCCGACCGCGTGGTGGCGCATCCCGCGCTGGCCCGCGAGATCGTCGCGCGCGGCCACAGCATCCAGAACCACACGGCGCGCCATCGGCACGACTTCTCGTTCCTCGGGCCCCGTGGCTATGCCGCCGAGATCTCCCGCGCACAGGACCTGCTCACGCAGGCGACCGGCGAACGCCCGACCTGCTTTCGCGCGCCGGCCGGCCTGCGCAATCCCTTTCTCGCCCCGGTGCTGCAGCGCCTGGGCCTGTCGCTGGTGAGCTGGACGCGGCGCGGCTTCGACACGCGCGAGCGCGACCCGGCCAAGGTGCTCGAGCGCCTGGTGCGCGGGCTGGCCGCCGGCGACATCCTGCTGCTGCACGACGGCAACGCCGCCCGCACCGCGACCGGCCGCCCGGTCGTGCTGGAGGTGCTGCCGCCGCTGCTGGCACGGCTGAAGGCCGACCGCCTGCGCGCCGTGACCCTGCCCGACGCACTGAAGGACGCATGAGCAACACGCTGTCGACCGACGCGGCCTGGCGCCGCCTGCACGAGGAGGCCACCGCGCCATACCGACAGTCCGGCCGGTTCGGCTGGCACTTCGCGCGCGGCAAGCTGGGGCGCGACCCGGCCTTCCGCGGCATGCTGGAGCGCCAACTGATCGGCGCGCGGCATGCGCGCGTGCTCGACATCGGCAGCGGCCAAAGCCTCACGGCCAGTCTCTTGTCGGTCGCCGCATCGATGCAGACGCAAGGCCACTGGCCGAGCGCCTGGCCGGCGACGCCCGCACGCATCGACTACACCGGCATCGAGCTGATGCCCAGGGACGTGGCCCGCGCGCAGGCGGCGCTCGGCCATCTGCAACCCGCACCACGCATCCTGTGCGCGGACATGTGCAGCGCGCCGCTGCCGGCCTGCGACCTGGTCGTGATCCTCGACGTGCTGCACTACGTCGACCTCCCGGCGCAGGAAGGCGTGCTGCAGCGTGTGCGCGACGCGCTCGCGCCCGGCGGGCGGCTGCTGCTGCGCGTCGGCGATGCGGCCAGCAAGCGTCGCTACGCCATCAGCCAATGGGTCGACCACACCGTGACGCGCGTTCGCGGGCACCGGGTGTCGCCGACCTGGGGCCGCACGCTGGTCGAATGGACCACGCTGCTGCAGCGCCTGGGCTTCGCCGTACAGAACATCCCCATGAGCCAGGGCACGCCCTTTGCCAACGTGCTGCTGGTCGCCGACCTCGAACCTGCATCGCCATGACGACACCCCAGACCCTCGACCGCGCCGGCATCGCCCGCCGCATTCCCCACAGCGGCAGCATGTGCCTGCTCGACCGGCTGGAAGCCTGGGACGCCGAGGCGATCCACTGCAGCACGGCGAGCCATGCGCTACCCGACAACCCGCTGCGCACCGCGAGCGGGCTGATGGCGCCCAACCTCGTCGAATACGCTGCGCAGGCCATGGCCCTGCACGGCGGCGTGCTCGCACCGGACGATGCCGAGCCCTCGGCCGGTTTCCTGGCCAGCGCGCGCAACGTGCGGTTCGCGGTCGACCGCTTCGACGACGTGGCGGACGCGCTGCAGGTGCACGCCAAGCGCCTGTCGGGCGACGCCAGCCAAGTGCTCTATGAGTTCGCCGTGAAGGACGCCGGCGGCCGCGCATTGGCCGAGGGCCGCGCGGTCGTCGTCCTCAACACCCCGCTGCCTCCCGCCACCCCTCCCTCGACGAAATGACCGCCATGTCCCTGTCCGGAAAACGTGCCCTCATCACCGGCGCCAGCGGCGCTCTCGGCGCGGCCATCGCCCAGCGCCTGGCGCGCGACGGCGCCACCGTGCTGCTGCATGCCAGCTCGCGCCCGCAGGCGGTCGAGGCACTGGCCGCCACCATCACCGCGGCCGGCGGCACCGCCGAATGCCATGTCTTCGACCTGCGCAGCGACGAAGCCACGGCCGCCGGCTGCGCCGCGATGCTGGTCGGCGGGCCGGTCCAGATCCTGGTGAACAACGCCGGCGTGCACGACGACGCGGTGCTGCCGGGCATGCGGCCCGAGCAGTGGCACAAGGTGATCGACGTGTCGCTCAACGGCTTCTTCCGCGTCACGCAGCCGCTGCTGCTGCCGATGCTGCGCACCCGCTGGGGCCGCATCCTGAACATCTCGTCGGTGGCGTCGCTCACCGGCAACCGCGGCCAGGTCAACTACGCCGCCGCCAAGGGCGCGCTCAACAGCGCGACCAAGGCGCTGTCGCTCGAAGTGGCGGCACGCGGCGTGACGGTGAACGCCATCGCGCCCGGCATCATCGCGTCGCCGATGGCCGACGCCGTGTTCGACCCAGCCCTCATCCAGCAGATGGTGCCGGTCAAGCGCGCCGGCACGCCCGACGAGGTGGCCGCGCTCGCCGGCTTCCTGGCCAGCCCTGACGCGGCCTATATCACGGGACAGGTCATCTCGATCAACGGCGGGATGGTCTAGTGGCTGGCGCGCCGCTCGGTGACGCGGCGCCGGGCGTGGCCCCGCTCGCCGTGGGCTTCTGGGAGGCCTTCCGCTTCTGGCTCAAGCTGGGCTTCGTCAGCTTCGGCGGGCCGGCCGGGCAGATCGCGATCATGCACACCGAGCTGGTCGAGCGCCGGCGCTGGATCAGCGAGAAGCGCTTTCTGCACGCGCTCAACTACTGCATGCTGCTGCCGGGCCCCGAAGCGCAGCAACTGGCGACCTACATCGGCTGGCTGCTGCACCGGACCCGCGGCGGCCTCGTGGCGGGCGGGCTGTTCGTGCTGCCGTCGCTGTTCATCCTGATCGGCCTGTCGTGGATCTACCTGCGCTTCGGCCATGTGCCGGTGGTGGCGGGCATCTTCTACGGCATCAAGCCGGCCGTCACGGCCATCGTGCTGCATGCGGCGCACCGCATCGGCACGCGCGCGCTGCGCAACCGCTGGATGTGGGGCATCGCGGCGGCGTCGTTCCTGGCGATCTTCGCCTTCGACACGCCGTTCCCCGCCATCGTGGTGGCCGCCGCGCTGGTCGGGCACTTCGGCGCACGACGTGCGCCCGCCGTGTTCACGCTCGGCGGGGTGCCCGGCCATACCGCGTCGGGCCACGGGCCGGCGCTGATCGACGACGACACGCCGCCGCCGCCGCATGCGCACTTCTCGCGTGTGCGGCTGGCGCAGGTGCTCGGCGTCGGGTTGGGGCTGTGGGCGCTGGCCATGGCGACCCTGGTCGCCACGCAGGGCGTGCAGGGCACGCTGACGCAGATGGGGTGGTTCTTCACCAAGGCGGCCTTGCTGACCTTCGGTGGTGCCTACGCGGTGCTGCCCTATGTCTACCAGGGCGCCGTCGAGCAGCACCACTGGCTGTCCGGTGCGCAGATGATCGACGGCCTGGCGCTGGGCGAGACGACGCCGGGCCCGCTGATCATGGTGGTGGCCTTCGTGGGCTTCGTCGGCGGCTGGCTGCACCAGGTACTCGGCCCCGACGCGTTGTTCGCGGGCGCCGCGCTGGCGGCCTCGGTGGTCACCTTTTTCACCTTCCTGCCGTCCTTCGTCTTCATCCTGGCCGGCGGCCCGGTGATCGAGGCGACGCACGGCCGGCTGGGCTTCACCGCGCCGCTGTCGGCCATCACCGCGGCCGTGGTGGGGGTCATCCTCAACCTCGCGCTCTTCTTCGCGTACCACGTGCTGTGGCCGCAGGGTTTCGGTGGGCGCTTCGACGCGGCGTCGGCCGTGATCGCGCTCGGCGCCGCCGTGGCGCTGTTCCGCTTCAAGGTCGGCGTGCTGCCATTGCTCGGCACGTGTGCCCTCGCCGGGCTGGCGTGGACCTGGCTGCTGCCGGCGCTGCGTTAGGGCCGTTCACCGAACACCGTCTTTCGGACGTTTCGCGACCGGCCGGCGCGTTTCGTCGCATCGTGCTGGCGAGGGTGCGCCTGACGCGCGATCGTCGGGGCTCCACTTTCGACGGAGCCCCCACATGCATCCCTTTCGCACCGTGTTCGCCTTTGCCGCCATCGCAGCGATGGTCGCCATTCCCCTGGCCGCGAGCGCGGCCGATCTCCGTGTCGCCGTGAGCGACGGGCCGGCCGTGCCGGCCACGCTCTATGTGGCGCTGTTCGACTCGGCCGATGCGCTGACGGCGGACAAGGCGCTGGCCGCGCAGACCCTCCCGATGCGCGACGGCAAGGCGCAGCTGGTGTTCGCCGGCCTGCCACCCGGACGCTATGTGCTCAAGTCCTTCGCCGATGAAAACGGCAACGGCAAGCTCGATGCGAACTTGGTCGGGGTGCCGATCGAACGCTACGGCTTCTCGAACGATGCCAGGGGCCGCATGGGCCCCCCGAGCTTCGACGCGGCCGCCGTGCCGCTCGAAGCCGCCGACAGCAGCATCGCCCTTCGCCTTCACTGAGAGGACTCGGGCCATGGACCGCCGTGAATTGCTTCGCCGGCTGGCTGCGGCCGGCAGCGCGCCTTTCCTCCTGCCGCTGGCTGGTCACGCTGACGGCACCAACACCCCCGACAGTTGGCAGACCGCCTTCGAGGCCTCGACCGCACCCTGGAAGCCGGGCTTCGCGTCGCTGCCCGGCGACCTGCCGCCGACGGCCGCCACGGTGCGCGGGCGCTTTCCCGACGCGGTCACCGGCACGCTCTACCGTGTCGGCCCCGCCGGGCACGAGGTCGGCGGCGAGCGCTACCACCACTGGTTCGACGGCGACGGCATGGCGCACCGCTTCGTGATCGACGGCCGGGAGGTCCGTCACCAGGGCCGCTATGTCGCGACCACCAAGCGCGTGCGCGAAGCGCGCGCCGGCCGCCGCCTGATCGAGGGCTTCGGCACAGTGTTCGCGGGCAGCGAGCCGCTGAGCTCGCCCGACGACATGAACGTCGCCAACATCAACATGCTGCCGATCGGCGGCGAGCTGCTCGCGCTGTGGGAAGGCGGTTCGGCCACGCGGCTGGACCCGCAGACGCTGGCGACGCGCGGCCTCAAGACCTGGCGGGCCGATCTGGCCGGCGTGCCGTTCTCCGCCCATCCGAAGATCGATCCGGATGGAACGGTCTGGAACTTCGGCGTCAGCGCGAGCAACGGCCTGCTGGTGCTCTACGAGATCGCGCCCGATGGCGCATTGCGCCGCGCCGACGCTCGGCCCGTGAGCCACCTGCCGATGGTCCACGACTTCGCGGTGACCGACAGGCACCTCGTGTTCCTGATGCCGCCCCTGGTGTACGACGCCGCGCGCAAGCAGGCGGGCGCGAGCTTTCTCGATGCGCATGTGTGGCGGCCCGAACTCGGCATGCGTGCACTGGTGATCGACAAGAAGGACTGGCAGCGTCAGCAGATGCTCGCGCTGCCGGCCGGCTTCCTGTTCCATCTGGGCAACGCCTGGGAGGAGCAGACCGCCGGCGGGACGGTGATCCATGTCGACTACGTCCGCGCGCCCGATGCCTCGAGCCTCTTCACGAGCACCCGCGAGCTCGTGCGGGGGCGCTATGTGCGCGGCCCGCAGGCTAGGCTGACGGTGGCCCGCCTGGACCTCGGCGCGGGCCGGGCGACGCAGGTCGAATGGCCCCTGGAGGCCGAATTCCCGCGCATCGATCCGCGCCGGGTCGGCCTGCGGCACCGCGAGGTGGTCCATGCCGCCGCGCCGATCGACGGCCGGCCGCTGTGGAGCGCGGTCGCACGCACCGACGTCGAATCAGGGGCTTCGCAACGCTTCAGCTACGGGGCGCAGGCGCTGGTCGAGGAGCATGTGGTCGTGCCGGATGGCGAGCGTCCGGGGTGGGTGCTCGGGACCGCCCTCGACTACGCGCAGGGGAAGACGGTGCTGTCGTGCTTCGCCGCCGATGCGCTGGCCGACGGGCCGGTGGCGCAGGCGACCTTGCCCTATGCGCTGCCGCTGGGACTGCACGGGGCGTTCGTGGCGGCCTAGGGCCTGCCCAGGTCCGCTCAGCGGGCGAACAGCAGGACCGAGTTCGTGCCGCCGAAGGCGAAGGAACTGCTGATGGCGGCGTGCAGCTGCGAAGCCTGCGCCCCAACGTTCCGCACCAGGTTCAGCGCGCAGGCGGGGTCGGTCGCCTCGCCATGTGCATTCGGCGGCAGTTGCTGCGCGCGCAGCGCCATCACGGTGATCACGGCCTCCAGCGCACCGGCACCCCCGAGCAGGTGGCCGTGCAGCGCCTTGGTCGAACTCACGCGCAGGTCGTCGAGCGCATCGCCCCAGACGGCGGCCAGTGCCTCCCGCTCGACCGCATCGCCGATGCGCGTGGCCGTTCCATGCGCATTGCAGTAGCCGACGTCGCGCGGTGAGAGGCCGGCCTGGCGCAGCGCGGCACGCAGGGCACGGGCCTGGCCTTCCACGTCGGGCTTGGTGAGGTGGGTGGCGTCGCAGCTGCTGCCCCAGCCGGCCAGCGTGGCATGCAGCGTGGCGCCACGGCGGCGCGCGTGCGCTTCCGATTCCAGGACCAGGAAGGCCGCTCCTTCGCCCAGCGCGAAGCCGCTGCGGTCGGCGGCGAAGGGCTTCACCGCCGTAGCCGCCTCGCCCGGCTGGAAGTGGGCCAGCGTCTGCATGGCCTGCCAGGCCAGCACGACACCCGGGACGATCAGCGATTCGCTGCCGCCGGCGATGGCCACGTCGATCTCGCCGTGCCGCACCGCCTTGGCCGCTTCGGCGATGGCCAGCGACGACGACGCGCAGGCCACGGAATAGGTGAGCACGGGGCCCTGGGCGTGGTGGCGCATCGCCACGTGCGAGGCCGGGGCGTTGGGCATGAAGGCCGGGATGGTGAGCGGCGGCACGCGGCCGTTGTTGCTGCGGTAGGCGGTCTCCAGTGCGGCGGCGCCGCCCATGCCGCAACCGGCGAAGACGCCAATGCGATCCGGGGCGACCGCGTCGGCGGCCAGTGCGGCGTCGCGCCAGGCCAGGTCGGCCGCCGCGACGGCGAGCTGGCTGACCCGGTCGACGCCAGCGAGCTGCAGCTTGGTGAACCAGCGGGCGGCGTCGAAGTCGACCGTGGCGGCCGCCGCAGGCTTGGGCAGTTCGGGAAAGACCGGGCGGATGGCGGATTCGCCCCGCATCAACGCGGCAAAAAGGGCGTGCGGGTCGTCGCCGTGCGGCGCAACGACACCCAGACCCGTGACGACGACAGCGCTCATCGTGGCGGACGGCCCTCAGGCGACCTTGGCGGCGCGCATCTTGTCGACCAGCGCGGCGAGCTCGGCCAGCGTGTCGATGTTCGGGTTGTCGTCGGGGACTTCGATGCCGAACTTGTCCTCGATCTCGAAGATGAATTCGGCCAGGGCCAGCGAGTCGAGACCCTTCTCGCGCATCGAGGCGTGGGGGTCCAGTTCGGACGACGGGATGCCGTACTTCTCCTGGATCAGGTCCTGCAATTCCTTCAACGAACTCATGGTGTGTTTTCCGCTCTGCGAGTCGTGGTCGATGATAGCTGCTGGGCCCCGGGCCTCCAGCGCATCGAGGCCCATGCGAAGGCGAGGCCGAGCGCGGCGCCGGCCAAGGCGTCGAGCGCCACGTGCTGCTTGACGGCCAGCGTCGACCAGGCGATGGCGATGAACCACAGCGCGTTGCCCGCGCGCAGCCAGCGCGGCACGAGGGCATCGCGCAGCACCTGCTCGATGCGGATGGCGGTGAACATCGCGGTGGCCACGTGCAGCGACGGGCAGGCATTGCCGGCCGCGTCCACGCCCTGCAGCAGCGCGAAGCCCGGGTAGCCCGACGCATCGAAGCCCAGCGGCGGCACGGCGGTCGGCCAGAGATAGAACAGGAGCAGGCCGGTGAGGCACATCGCCATGAGCCAGAGGCCGTACACCACGAGCTCCCAGAAACCGCGCTGCAGCCCCGGCCCCACGCCGATGTAGAACCACAGGCTCAGGTAGATGAAGAGCGCCCCCGGCTGGAAGCCGATCCAGCGGTCGAGCGCCGTCTCGGGCATCACGACGACCGGGAACACCGGGTTGCGCAGCACGTAGAAGTAGCCGATGAAGAAGGCCGAGGTCACGGCGGTGGTGCCGAGCATTTTCAGCCACAGCAGCTTGCGCATGCGGTAGCCGATCTCGGCGGTCCACGGCGAGAGGGGCTGGGGGTGCTTCAAGGCTGGTACGGCGGCAGGCCGCGCAGTCGCTTCACGAACAGCGACGGCAGGCGCAGCAGGAATTCGCCCATCAGGCGCGCGTGCATCCACGACAGCAGCAGGTTGTCGCGCACGTAGTTGAAGTGCGAGACGCCGCCTTCGGCCGCGCTGAGGTACTTCACCGGCGCATCGACATTGATCGGCTTGACGCCGCTCCACACCAGCCGCACCACGGCCTCGGTGTCGAAGTCGAAGCGGCGCATCCAGGGCTGGGCACGCATGACCTCGATCAGCGCGTTCACGGGGTAGATGCGAAAGCCGTAGAGCGAGTCGCCGACGCCGGCCCAGAGCGTCTCGATGTGGGTCCAGCCGTTGGAGAGCTTGCGCCCCCACACGCGGATCCGCGGCGCACTGGCGTCGAAGATCGGGCGTCCGAGCACCAGGGTGTCGGGCCGCGCCTGCGAGGCCTGCATGAAGGTGGGGATCAGGTCGGCCGGGTGCTGGCCGTCCGAATCCATCGCGAGCGCGTGGGTGAAGCCGGCTTCGCGCGCGGCCTCGAGCCCGCGCAGCACGGCGGCGCCTTTGCCCTGGTTCTCGGGCAGCTGCCACACGCGCAGGCCGGGGTCGGTGGCGGCGAGCCGCTGCAGGCGTTCGCCGGTGCCGTCGGTGCTGCCATCGATCACGACCCAGACCGGGTTCCATTGCGCACGTGCGGCCGCCACGGTGGAGAACAGGCGCTCGCCTGTGTTGTAGCTGGGAATCAGGACGAGATGGGTGCGCGAAGGTTCTTGCATTCGGTCGGCGCCTCGGTGGCGCTCTGTGTCATGGCGTGGCGAAAGTACTGTTCGATCTGCAGCAGCAGGGCGGCGCTGTTGGGCGTCGGCGCGAAGCGCTCGCCCAGGCGCAGCGTGAAGACCAGCGGCAGCGGCGGCACGCGCCACAGCGGCCAGCCTTTGCCGAGGTACGGCGAATCGGTGTCGATGAAGACGGTCTGGATCGGGGCTTGCGCCAGCTTGGCGATCAGCGTCACGCCGGAACAGAAGGGGTTGAGCGGCGGCGTCACCGTGCGCGTGCCTTCGGGGAAGATCACCAGCTGGCCACCACGCCGCAGGTCGTGCACCGCGAGCCGCACCATGGTGTGGGCCGAGTCGTTGCGGATGTAGTGCGCCAGCCGCGCGCCGGCGCCCAGGAAGACGTTCTTCATGAGCCCCGCCTTCATGATGCAGGCGCTGCGCGGCAGCCGCGCCACCAGCAGCAATGCGTCGAGCATGGTTGGGTGGTTGGCTGCGAGGATCAGGCCGCGCTCGTCGCGCAGTGCGTCGAGGCAGCGCGCATCGATGCGCATCATGCCGGTGACCGACGCGATCGCCCAGAACAGGCGGTAGGCACCGGCGATGACGCGGCGGCCGAGCGGCCGCGCGGTGTCCGGCGGCAGCACCGGGTACAGCAGCATCGCGATCAGGTTCCAGCCGAGCGACACCAGGCCGAGGCCCAGCAGCAGGGCGTAGAGCGGCGGCGCCAGGGCGATCGACAGGGCCCGGCGCGGCAGCGTCTTCATCGCGAGCCCACCTTCGTCACGCGCGGAGGGCCCCTGGCGCCACCGCGTGCGCCTCGATCTCGACCAGCAGGTCCTGGCGGCAGATGTCGGCCTCCAGGTAGACCGCCTGGCGCACCGTGGGCGCGTCGGCGCCGAGCGCGTCGACCAGCACCTGGCGGACCACCGGCGCATCGGCCACGTGGCGCACGTAGACCACGGCCTCGAGCGTCGGCAGGGCGAATCGGGCGCTGGTGCGTGCGTTCGCCGTGTCGATCACGGCCGTCAGGTTGCGCAGGGTTTCCGCGGTCTGCGCCCGCACGTCACCGAGGTGCACCGTCTCGTGGCCGATGATGCTGGCGGTACCGGAGATGAACAGCGCCACGTCGCCGCCGCCGAGTTCGGCCAGCGCGGCACGCGAGAAGGTCGGCGAGCGCGGGCCGTACGTTTCGGGATAGCGGTAGGCCGAGACCTGCCGCGGGTTCTCGACCGGCAGCGGCGCGATTTGCCCGGCCAGGAAGCGGATGCACAGCGAGCCCTGGCGGATGCCCAGCGCGCACGCGGCCGGCGCACCGTCGAAGGCGGCCTGGCCGGCATCGAGGAAGGCCTGCTGCCGGCCTATATTGAACTGGCGGTAGCGCTCGAGTCCGCCGCCGTCGCCGTTGATCTGCGGCAGGTAGTTCCAGATGCGCAAGAGGTGAGGGCAGCCGCTGTCGGCCAGCGCGCGGAACAGGTCGGCGTAGGCACGCTCGGCCAGCTTGGCGACGCCTTGCTGCTCGACGGCCTCGTCGAGGTCGATGGCGCCCAGCACCCAGTGGCCGTCGGTGCGCCAGCGCGCCACGCCGGTGGTGCCGGAGCGGATCTCGCCGCTGGCCTGCCAGACGTCGGCCATCGGACCGCCCGCGGACAGCACCTGGGCGTTCACCGTCGGCATCCAGGCCAGGTTGTCGGGCGTGCCGTAGCCCAGGCCGCCGAAGGGCGAGCGGCCGTCGGCGGCCATGGCCAGCCCTTGCGGCAGGGTGAGGCGCTCGACGCGCAACGGGGGGACTTTCAGCAGTTCACGCGCGCTCATGGAGGCTCCTGGATGGTCTTGCCGGCCTGGAGGCCGAGGTCACGGATGTTGCGGCATTCATGCGGTCTTGACGGCGGTGTACTCGGAGAACACGCCCAGCTCGACATGCCGACGCACGTCGCTGAAGCCGGCGTCGCGCAGCGCCTGCACGACCTGCTCGGGCGGAATGCAGGCTTCGATCGTGTCCCAGTAGTAGCGCCACAGCTCGGCCGTGTCGTGGCGCCGGCCGATGAAGCGGGCGATGAGCGGCACCACGGCGCGCATGTAGGCCTTGAGCAGGGCCGTGCCGATGCGGCCGCGCGGCTTGCTGATCTCGAGCACCAGCACCCGGCCACCCGGGCGCAGCACGCGATGGAATTCGCCGAAGGCAGCCGCCACGTCGCTGATGTGCCGCAGCGCGTAGCCCATGCTGACGAAATCGCTGCTGGCATCGGGCCGCGGCAGGGCTTCGGCCTTGCCCGGGACCAGTTCGACGCCGGGCAGGTCGATTTCCTTCATCATGCCGGCGCTCGGGTCGACGCCGACCAGGCGGCCGGACGGGCCGACGAGGCGCAGCGCCTCGCGCGCCACCAGGCCGGTGCCGATGCCCACGTCGAGCACCTCGGCACCCGTGCGCAGTCCGGCGCGCAGCAGGGCGCTGCGGCGGTACCAGGGGCCGGAACCGAAGGCCAGCACGCGCTCGATGCGGTCGTAGTCGGGCGCTGTGTCATCGAAGATGCGACGCAGGAAGGCCTGGTGTTCGTCCTCGTTCCCGTAGTAGAGCGGCAGTGGCGCGTGGGGAGGCAGCAGCACCGGGTCGGCGGGGGCGGTCGAGGGCAATGGCGTCATCGGCGGATTATCCCCAAAAGCGTGCGCGCGCCCGGCCCGATGTGGCCGGGCGTTGTGTGCGCCGGACAGTAAACTCGCAGCTGCTTTGACAACACACGACAGCGAGAGAAGAAAGCCATGGCCGGACACAGCAAATGGGCGAACATTCAGCACAGGAAGGGCCGGCAGGACGAGAAGCGCGGCAAGCTCTGGACCCGTGCGATCCGTGAAATCACCGTGGCCGCCCGCGCCGGCGGCGCCGACCTGAGCGCCAACCCGCGGCTGCGGCTGGCGGTCGAGAAGGCCAAGGCGGTCAACCTGCCGATCGACACGGTCAAACGCAACATCGACAAGGCGACCGGCAACCTCGAAGGCGTCAATTACGAAGAGATTCGTTACGAAGGGTACGGCATCGGCGGGGCGGCGATCATCGTCGACACCATGACCGACAACCGGGTGCGCACCGTGGCCGAGGTGCGCCACGCCTTTTCCAAGCACGGCGGCAACATGGGCACCGAGGGCTCGGTGGCCTTCCAGTTCAAGCATTGCGGGCAGTTCGTCTTCGCACCGGGCACCGACGAGGACAAGGTGATGGAAGTCGCGCTGGAAGCCGGCGCCGAGGACGTGGTGACCGACGAGGACGGCGCCATCGAGGTGCTCACCGCGGTGGCCGACTTCGAAGCCGTCAAGAACGCCCTCGAGGCCGCAGGCTTGAAACCCGAGGTGGCCGAGGTCACCATGCGGGCCGAGAACACCATCGAGCTGTCGGGCGAGGAGGGCGCGAAGATGCAGAAGCTGCTGGACATCATCGAAGACCTCGACGACGTGCAGGACGTGTTCCACAACGCGGTGATCTCCGAATGAAGACACTGGTGATCGGCGGCGGCGGCCGCGAACATGCCCTGGCCTGGCGCCTGTCGCAGTCCGAGCGCGTCTCCAAGCTCTACGTGGCGCCGGGCAATGGCGGTACCGCGACCGACCGGCGCTTCGAGACGGTGAACCTCACCGACCCGGTGGCGCTGCGCGAATGGGCGCAGAAGGAAAAGATCGCGCTGACGGTGGTCGGCCCCGAAGGCCCGCTGGCCGCCGGCGTGGTCGACGAGTTCCGCGCCCACGGCCTGCGCATCTTCGGCCCGACGCAGGCGGCGGCACAACTGGAGAGCTCGAAAGCCTTCTCCAAGGCCTTCATGAAGCGCCACAAGATCCCGACGGCCGAGTACGAGGCCTTCACCGACGCGGCCGCGGCCCATGCCTATGTCGATGCCAAGGGCGTGCCGATCGTCGTCAAGGCCGACGGCCTGGCGGCGGGCAAGGGCGTGGTGGTGGCGATGACGGCGCAGGAAGCGCACGACGCCATCGATTTCATGCTGGTCGACAACAAGTTCGGCGTGGCCCACAACGCGGGCGGCGCGCGGGTGGTCATCGAGGAATTCCTGCAGGGCGAGGAGGCCAGCTTCATCGTCATGTGCGACGGCAGGAACGTCGCCGCCCTGGCCACCAGCCAGGACCACAAGCGCCTGCTCGACGGTGACGAAGGCCCCAACACCGGTGGCATGGGCGCCTATTCGCCGGCGCCGGTGGTCACGGCCGAGGTGCACGCCAAGGCGATGCGCGAGATCATCCTGCCGACCATCCGCGGCATGGAGAAGGACGGCATTCCGTTCACCGGCTTCCTCTATGCGGGGCTGATGATCGACGCTTCCGGCCAGCCCAAGACGCTCGAGTTCAACTGCCGCATGGGCGACCCCGAGACGCAGCCGATCATGATGCGGCTCAAGTCCGACCTGTTCGAGGTCTTCTGGCACGCCACCGACGGCACGCTCGATCAGGTCGAGCTGCAGTGGGACCGGCGCGTGGCGCTGGGCGTGGTGCTCGCGGCGCACGGCTACCCCGAGTCGCCGCGCAAGGGCGACCGCATCGCCGGCATCCCGGCCGAGGCGCCCGACGCGATGGTGTTCCACGCCGGCACGACGCTCGACAACGGCGAACTCACGACCAGCGGTGGCCGCGTGCTGTGCGTGACCGTGCTGGCCGACAGCGTGAAGCTGGCCCAGCAGCGCGCCTACGAGGTCGCGGCGCAGGTGCGCTTCGACGGCGTGCAGTACCGCAAGGACATCGGCTACCGCGCGCTGCACGCGCGCAACGGTTGATGCAGGCCGACCCGGCCGTTGTCGGCGACTACCTGCGCGGCCTGCAAGGGCGCATCGTGGGTGCCGTCGAAGCGGCCGATGGCGGCACGGCGGTGCGCGATGCCTGGCACAAAGCGCCGGGCGAAGCGCTGCAGGGCAGCGGCCTCACCTGCATCCTCGAAGGCGGCGCGCTGTTCGAGCGCGCCGGGTGCGGCTTCTCGCAGGTTCGGGGGCCCAAGCTCCCGCCGTCGGCCACGCAGCACCGGCCCGAGCTGGCGGGCGCGCCCTTCGAGGCCATGGGCGTGTCGCTGGTGTTCCACCCGCGCAACCCCTACGTGCCGACCGTCCACATGAACGTGCGCATGATCGCGGCACTGCCCGAGGGCGGCACGCCGGTCTGCTGGTTCGGCGGCGGCATGGACCTCACGCCGATCTACGGCTTCGAGGACGATGCGGTGCACTTCCACCGCACCTGCCGCGACGCCCTGGCGCCCTTCGGCGACGACAAGTACCCGCGCTTCAAGACCTGGTGCGACGAGTATTTCTTTCTCAAGCACCGCAACGAGCAGCGCGGCATCGGCGGCGTCTTCTTCGACGACTTCTCCGAACTGGGCTTCGACGACAGCTTCGCGATGCTGCGCGCGGTGGGCGACGGCTTTCTGCCGGCGTACATGCCGATCGTCGAGCGCCGGCGCGACACGCCCTACGGCGAGCGCGAGCGCGCCTTCCAGCTGTACCGGCGCGGCCGCTACGTCGAATTCAACCTGGTGTGGGACCGCGGCACGCATTTCGGCCTGCAGTCGGGCGGCCGCACCGAGTCGATCCTGTTGTCGATGCCGCCGCAGGCGAGCTGGGCCTACCAGCAGGTGCCCGCACCGGACACGCCCGAGGCGGCGCTGTACAGCGACTTCATCGTGCGCCGCGAATGGCTCTGAACCCGCCGCGGCTGGGTGTCTTCGGCGGCGCCTTCGACCCGCCGCACCGCACGCATGTCGCGCTGGTCGAGGCCGCGCTGGCGCAGCTTCGGCTGGACGAACTGCGCATCTTCCCGACCGGTGATGCCTGGCACAAGACGCGCACGCTCAGCCCGGCCGCCGACCGTCTGGCGATGGCCGAGCGGGCCTTCGGCGGCATCCCGCGGGTGGTGGTGGACCCGCGCGAAGTGCAGCGCGCCGGCCCGACCTACACCCTCGACACGCTGCGCGAACTCAAGCGCGAATTCCCGCAGGCCCAGCCGGTGCTGATCATGGGCAGCGACCAGGCGGCGGCCCTGCCGACCTGGCACGGCTGGCAGGAGATCCTGGCCATTGCTATTGTTTCCATAGCTGAGCGGTTAGAATCCGCCCGCTCCGACGGATCGGCGACCCGCTTCGATCCGCGGACGCTGCCCGGCCTGCCGGCCGGCGCGCGCTTCGAAACGCTCGAACTTCCCCCGATGGACACCAGTGCGACGGACATCCGTGCCCGCATTGCCCGCGGGGAGGACATCGCTGCGCTGGTTCCCCCTGCCGTTGCGCGCTATATTGACCAACACCACCTCTACGCCTCCGCCTGATGACCACTGAAGCCGCCGCCAAGAAAGACACCCAAAAACTCCAGCGAGCCATCGTCGACGGGCTCGAAGACGTCAAGGCGCAGGACATCCAGGTTTTCGATACCGAGCATCTCTCGCCGCTCTTCGAGCGGGTGATCGTCGCATCGGGCACCTCGAACCGCCAGACCAAGGCGCTCGCCTCCAGCGTGCGCGACGCGGTGCGCGAAGCGGGCTTTCCCAAGCCGCGCATCGAGGGTGAGGACAACGGCGAGTGGATCATCGTGGACTGCGGCGCCGCGGTCGCGCACATCATGCAACCGGCCATCCGCCAGTACTACCACCTCGAGGAGATCTGGGGCGACAAGCCGGTGCGGCTCAAGCTCGGTGCCACCAAGCCCGCCGCGGTGAGCGCCGACAGCAGCACCCCGAAGGACAAGAAGGCCGACAAGGCGGAGAAGCCTGTCACGTCGCTGCGCCGCGCGAGTGCTGCCAAGACCGCCATCCGCGCGGCCGAGCAGGAAGCCAAGGCCGAGAAGCTCAAGGCCAAGCCGGCCGCGCGAAAAACGTCCCGTGCGCCCGCACGCAAGACCAGCGCCTCGGGTGCCGCACCCGCCAAGAAGGTCCCGGTGAAGAAGATCGGCGCTCCCGCGAAGAAGGCCGCAGCCAAGAAGGCGCCCGCGCGCAAGACTGCTCCGCGCAGCAAATGAAGCTGCTGGTGGTCGCGGTCGGGCAACGCATGCCCGACTGGGCGCAGACCGCCTGGGACGACTACGCCAAGCGCTTCCCGCCCGAACTCAAGCTCGAACTGCGGGCCGTCAAGACCGAGCCGCGCGGCTCGAAGACACTCGACACGCTGTATGCCGCCGAGCGCGAGCGCATCGAGGCGGCCATCGCCAAGGGCATGCGCATCGTGGCGCTCGACGAGCGCGGCACCGCGCTCACCACCAAGGCATTGGCCACGCGGCTGCAGAACTGGCAGCTCGAAGGCGACGACGTGGCGCTGGTCATCGGCGGGCCCGACGGGCTCGACCCGGCCTTCAAGGCCGCTGCGCACGAACGCATCCGCCTGTCCGACCTCACCTTGCCGCATGCCATGGCGCGCGTGCTGCTGGTCGAACAGCTCTACCGCGCCTGGTCGGTCAATGCCGGCCATCCGTACCACCGCGAATGAGTGACCTGTTTATTTATCTGGCCTCGCAGAGCCCCCGTCGCGCCCAGCTGCTGGGGCAGCTGGGTGTGCGGCATGAACTGCTGCTGGCCACGCCCGACGAGGATGCGGAAGCCCTCGAAGCGGTGTGGCCCGGCGAGTCGCCGTCGGCCTACGTGCAGCGCGTGACCGGACTCAAACTCGATGCAGCCGTCACACGGCATCGCCGGCTCGGTCTGCCACCGGCCCCGATCCTCTGCGCCGACACGACCGTCGCCTTCGGCCGCACGATCCTCGGCAAGCCGGAGGACGCGCGCGATGCCGAACGCATGCTCGCGCAGCTTGCCGGCCGGACGCACCGCGTGCTCACGGCCGTCGCCGTGCAGCAGGGGCGCCGGCGCCACGCCGCGCTGAGCGTCTCGCGCGTGCGTTTCGCGCCCATGACCCGCGCGCAGATCGCCGGCTACGCCGCCAGCGGCGAGCCGCTCGGCAAGGCCGGTGCCTACGGCATCCAGGGCGCGGCCGCGGCCTTCGTCGAACACATCAGCGGCTCCTATTCGGGCATCATGGGTCTTCCGCTGTTCGAGACGGCCACGCTGCTGCGGCAGTTCGGCCTGAAGCTCTAAGCCCCCACGTCAGAGACACGCATGCAAGACATACTGATCAACTGGTCGCCGCAGGAGACCCGGGTTGCGCTGGTCGAGCATGGGGCCGTGCAGGAACTGCACGTCGAACGCACGCTCGAGCGCGGCCTGGTCGGCAACGTCTACCTCGGCAAGGTGTCGCGCGTGCTGCCCGGCATGCAGTCGGCCTTCATCGACATCGGCCTGGAACGCACGGCCTTCCTGCATGTGGCCGACATCGTCGCGCCGTTCACGCCGGGCTCGCGCCCCACCGCGCAGGCGCCGGAGCGGGATCATCGCAACAGCGGTGCCATCGTGCCGATCGAGAAGCAGGTGTTCGAAGGCCAGTCGCTGCTGGTGCAGGTCATCAAGGACCCGATCGGCACCAAGGGCGCGCGGCTGTCGACGCAGATCAGCATCGCGGGGCGGCTGCTGGTGTTCCTGCCACAGGACAACCACGTGGGCGTGTCGCAGAAGATCCCGCTCGACCAGCGCGAGAGCCTGCGCAAACGCATGCAGACGCTGATCGATGCCGCCGCGGCGGCCGACAGCGGCGGCGCGGTGCCGGCCAACACCGGCGGCTTCATCCTGCGCACCAACGGCGAGGATTCCACCGACGCCGAACTGGCCGAGGACATCGCCTACCTGCGCAAGACCTGGTCGCGCATCCGCGACATGTCGATGCGGCTCCCGCCGATGTCGCTGCTGCACCAGGACCTGAGCCTGCTGCAACGCGTGCTGCGCGACATGACCAGCGAAGAGACGCAGACCATCCGCATCGATTCGCGCGAGCAGTTCGACGTGCTGCTCAAGTTCGGCCTCGAATTCATGCCGCAGGCGGCGGGGAAGTTGCAGCACTACAAGGGCGAGCGGCCGATCTTCGACCTGTATTCCATCGACGAGGAGATCGCCAAGGCGCTGGGCCGGCGCGTCGACCTCAAGTCGGGCGGCTACCTGGTGGTCGACCAGACCGAGGCGCTGACCACCGTCGACGTGAACACCGGCGGCTTCGTCGGCGCCCGCAACTTCGACGACACCATCTTCAAGACCAACCTCGAAGCCGCACAGGCCATCGCGCGCCAGCTGCGGCTGCGCAACCTGGGCGGCATCGTCATCGTCGACTTCATCGACATGGCGCGCGACGACCATCGCGCGCAGGTGCTGGCCGAGTTCCGCAAGCAGCTCGCGCGCGACCGCGTGAAGACCAGCGCGGGCGCGTTCTCGCCGCTGGGACTGGTGGAGATGACGCGCAAGCGCACCCGCGAATCGCTGGCCCACATGCTGTGCGAGCCCTGCGCGGCCTGCGGCGGGCAGGGCATCGTGAAGACCGCGCGCACTGCGGCCTACGACGTGATGCGCGAGATCCTGCGCGAAGCGCGGCAGTTCACGCCGCGCGAGTTCCGCATCGTCGCGGCACCGCAGGTGATCGAACTGCTGCTCGACGAAGAGAGCCAGCACCTGGCCGGCCTGAGCGACTTCATCGGCAAGCCGATCTCGCTGCAGTCGGAGCCCGCCATGGGGCAGGGCCAGTTCGACATCGTCTTGTTATGACCACCCCGATGTCGTCTCACTTCGTGTAGCCGTCTTCCCCTCGAGGGGCAACACCAGCGGCCCGGCAAAGCCGGTTCCGCGGTGTTTCGCGAACAGAAATGGCGCATACGCGCCGAATCAAAGGGTAGGGGGCTGCCCAGGTGCCGCCGTGCTGACTGCCCGCGTCTGCAGCCGCGCATAGAGACCGTCGAGCGCCATCAGTTGCGCGTGGCTGCCCTGTTCGGCGATGCGGCCGCGCTCCATCACGACAATGCGGTCGGCATGCTGGATGGTCGACAGGCGGTGTGCCACGATCAGCGTGGTGCGGCCCTGCATCAGGCGCTGAAGGGCCTCCTGCACCAGCCGTTCCGATTCGGTGTCGAGTGCCGACGTGGCCTCGTCGAGCAGCAGCACCGGCGCGTCCTTGTACAGCGCGCGTGCGATGGCCAGTCGCTGCCGCTGGCCGCCCGACAGCTGAGTCGCGTTGTGGCCGAGCACGGTGTCGATGCCTTGCGGCAGTCCCTGCACATGGTCCGACAGATTGGCCGCAGCCACGCAGGCCAGCACGCGCTCGCGATCGATCCCGGCGCCGAGCGCGACGTTGGCGGCGAGCGTGTCGTTGAGCATCACCACGTCCTGGCTGACCATGGCGAACTGGCTGCGCAGGCTGGCCAGTTGCCAGCCGCCGACCTCGTGGCCGTCGACCGACACCTGGCCCGCGGTGGGCAGCACGAAGCGCGGCAGCAGGTTGACCAGCGTGGTCTTGCCCGAGCCCGAGGGGCCGACGAAGGCGACCACCTCGCCGGGTGCGATCAAGAGGCTGACGCGGTCGAGCGCCGGCGCCTCGTCCTCGCCGCGGTAGCGCACCTCGACCTCGCGCAGCTCGATGCGGCCTTCGGCGCGCGGCAGCGAGAAGCCGCCTTGCGCCTCCGACGCCACGTCGTCGATCAGCGCCACGCCACGCTCCAGCGCCGCCAGCCCGCGGGTGATCGGGTTGGCCATGTCGGCGAGCCGGCGGATCGGCGCGATCAGCATCAGCATCGCTGTGATGTAGGCGACGAAGCTGCCGACGGTCAGCCCTTGTTCGCTGCTCTGCCACAGCGCGATCATCACCACCACCGACAGTGCGACGGCGGCCAGCAGCTGGGTGAGCGGCGTCATCGCGGCGGAGGCGATGGTCGACTTCACGGCCAGGCGGTTGAGCGTCTGGCTGAGCCGGTCGAAGCGATCCGTCTGGCCGGCCTCGGCGCCGTGCAGCCGCACCATGCGGTGCGCCAGCACGTTCTCTTCGACCACATAGGCCAGGTCGTCCGTGGCGGTCTGGCCCAGGCGCGTGAGGTGGTAGAGCCGCTTCGACAGCACCTTCATGATCCACGCCACGCCGGGCACCAGCACGCCGACGATGAGCGTGAGCTTCCAGTTCAGGTAGACCAGGTAGAAGAGCAGGGCGACCAGCGTGAAGCCGTCGCGCGTGAGCCCCAGCAGGGCCTGCACCAGCAGCATGGACCCGGTCTGCACCTCGTAGACGATGGTGTTCGACAGGGTGCTGGCCGATTGCCGTGAGAACAGGGTGAGTTCGGCCGCGAGCAGTCGCTGGAAGAGCACGCGCCGCAGGCGCTGCATGCCCTCGTTGGCGATGCGCGCGAGCGCGTATTGCGAGACGAACTGCGCCAGGCCGCGCACCGCGAACAGCAGGATGATGGCGGCCGGCACCATCCACAGCGCGAGCTGGCCGCGAGTGAAGCCGCGGTCGAGCAGGGGCTTGAGCAGCGCCGGCATCAGGGGTTCGGTGAGGGCGGCGACCAGGGCCGCGCCGATGGCCAGCGACCACCACCGCAGCGAGCCGCCGAACCAGGACATCAGTCGGGCGAGGCGGCGCGTCAAAGGGGGCCGCGCGATATCGCCGGAAGGGGAAGGCTGCATGGCGGCGGATTCTACGGGTGGGTATTCCACCTCTTCTTTGTAGGACCACGCTGATGTATTAGGGCCCTGTCGCAAAATGCGGTTTGGCAATGTGTACCATCGCGGGTTGCCGACACCAGTGATCGATCCGTGAAACTTTGTCGCCGCGAAACTCTCCGAACTGCATGAAAAAGCCGTTGTCAGCATTTCCTTTGCCTTCTTCTTCATCGTTCAACGCCCGCCGCGCGCTCGTCGCGGCCATGGCGGCCTCCCCCCTGGTCCCCGCGCTCGCCCAATTCCGGGTCGAGGTGTCGGGTGTGGGCCTGACGCAGCTGCCGATCGCGCTGGCTCCCTTCAAGGGGCAGGACGCCTCGCCCCAGAAGATCTCGGCGATCGTGCAGGCCGATCTCGAACGCAGCGGCCAGTTCCGTGGGGTCGATGCGTCGGGCCAAGCCCTTGACGAGGCCTCGCGGCCCGACCTCACGCTCTGGCGCCAGCGCACCGCCGATTCGCTCGTGGTGGGCAGCGTCACCAAGCTGGCCGATGGCCGCTTCGACGTGCGCTTCCGCCTGTGGGACGTGGTGCGTGGCCAAGACCTCGGCGGCCAGAGCTACACCGTGCCCCAGGCCGACCTGCGCCTCGCATCGCACCGCATCGCCGACTATGTGTACGAAAAGCTGACCGGCGAGAAGGGCATCTTCTCGACCCGCATCGCCTACGTCACCAAGGGCGGCAGCCGCTACAGCCTGTGGGTGGCCGACGCCGATGGCGAGAACGCGCAAGCCGCGCTGGCCAGCCCGGAACCCATCATCTCGCCGGTCTGGTCGTCCAACGGCTCGCAGCTGGCCTATGTGTCCTTCGAGTCGCGCAAGCCGGTGGTCTACGTGCACAACGTGGCCAGCGGCCAGCGTCGCCTGCTGGCGA
Source organism: Variovorax sp. J2L1-78 (assembly GCF_030317205.1). Taxonomy (NCBI): domain Bacteria; kingdom Pseudomonadati; phylum Pseudomonadota; class Betaproteobacteria; order Burkholderiales; family Comamonadaceae; genus Variovorax; species Variovorax arabinosiphilus. The sequence continues at coordinate 734,780 of NZ_JASZYB010000001.1, forward strand.
ACTTCCGCGGCTCCAACAGCGCACCGGCCTGGGCGCCCGATGGCAATTCGCTGGCCGTCACGCTCAGCCGCGACGGCGGCTCGCAGCTCTACACCATCGCCGCGAGCGGTGGCGAGCCGCGCCGGCTCACGCAGAGCAGCAGCATCGACACCGAGCCGACCTATTCGGCCGATGGCAGCACGATCTACTTCGTGAGCGACCGCGGCGGTGCGCCGCAGATCTACAAGATGGGTGCCAATGGCGGCTCGCCGACGCGCGTCACCTTCAGCGGCTCTTACAACATTTCACCTTCTGTCAGCGGGGACGGCCGGTGGTTGGCCTACATTTCCCGCGTGGGGGGTGCCTTCAAACTGCACGTGATGGAGTTGGCGACCGGCAATGTGACCGCGATCACCGACACCACGGCCGACGAGAACCCCAGTTTTGCCCCCAACAGCAAGCTGATCGTCTATGCCACGCAGCTTGGAGGGCGCGAAGCACTGATGACCACCACGCTCGACGGCAAGATCAAGGCGCGGTTGGCCGGACAGGCCGGAGATATCCGTGAACCGGACTGGGGTCCGTTTCAGAAGCAATGATTAGATTAACTGAGGAGTCTGTAATGTTGAAACGCACGATTTATTCGCTGGCCATCGTGGCCCTGATCGCCGGTTGCTCGTCCGGTACCAAGCTGAACGACACCCCCGTGGTGGACCGTTCGGGCGGCGCCGGCCAGGGCAGTAGCGGCGCGGCCAGCGGCGTGGCACCCGTCACCATCGACCCGAATGCCGCCACGGCGCAAGGTCCTGTCGGCGTTGCACGCATCGTGTACTTCGACTACGACAGCTACACCCTGAAGCCCGAGTACCAGTCGCTCATCGACGGCCACGCCCGCTTCCTGAAAGCCAACCCGCAGCGCCGCATCTCGATCGAAGGCCACACCGACGAACGTGGCGGTCGCGAATACAACCTGGCCCTCGGCCAGAAGCGTTCGGAAGCCGTTCGCCGTGCGCTGAACCTGCTGGGCATCAGCGACAACCAGGTCGAAGCCGTGAGCTTCGGCAAGGAAAAGCCGGCCGTGTCGGGCAGCGGTGAATCCGTCTGGGCCCAGAACCGTCGCGCCGAGATCACCTACCGTTGATGGCACGCGCATTCGATTTGCGCCATGCGGCGCTCGCAGCGCTGCTGGTCTGCATGTCGGCCGGCGCCAACGCGGCGCTGTTCGAGGATGACGAGGCACGCCGCGCCATCCTCGAGCTTCGCCAGCGCGTCGAGGCGATGCGCGTGCAGAGCGAACAGCGGCTGACCGACGAGAACGGCCAGCTGCGTCGCAGCCTGCTCGACCTGCAGAACCAGATCGAAACGATGCGCGGCGACATGCAGCGCATGACGGGGCAGAACGAGCAGCTTGCGCGGACGGTGTCCGAACTGCAGCAGCGCCAGACCGACATCGACGACCGGCTCAAGAAGAACGAGCCGGCCAAGGTGGCGGTCGATGGACGCGAGTTCACCGCCGACCCGCGCGAGAAGGCGGATTTCGACGCGGCGCTCGGCGTGTTCCGCAGCGGTCAGTTCGCACAGGCGCAGACCGCCTTCGCCGAATTCGTTAAGCGTTACCCGCAGAGCGGCTACACGCCGTCGGCGCTCTTCTGGCTGGGCAATGCCCAGTATGCGACACGCAACTACAACGAAGCGATCGCCAATTTCCGCTCGATGCTGTCGCTGGCGCCCGATCATGCGAAGGCGCCCGAAGCGGTGCTGTCGATCGCGAACTGCCAGATCGAGCTCAAGGACACGCGCGCGGCCCGCCGCACGCTGGAAGACCTGACCAAGGCCTATCCGCAGTCCGAAGCCGCGCAGGCCGGCCGCGAACGTCTGTCGCGCCTGAAGTAATCGCAGGCGCTGCGCCCATGGATGCCGCGGCGCTCGCGCCTGTTTCCGCTCCCGAGCCCGACCTGGAACGCCGCTTCGGCGGGCTCGAGCGTCTCTATGGCGTGGCGGGTGCGCAAGCCATCCGCGGCGCACACGTGATGGTCGTGGGCATTGGGGGCGTCGGCTCCTGGGCTGTCGAGGCCCTGGCCCGCAGCGGGGTGGGGCGACTCACGCTGGTCGACCTGGACCACATCGCCGAATCCAACATCAACCGCCAGATCCACGCGCTCGAATCGACCGTCGGCCAAGCCAAGGTCGAAGCGATGCGCGAGCGCATCGCGCAGATCAACCCCGGTTGCCAGGTGCTGGCCATCGACGACTTCGTCGAGCCCGACCACTGGCTCGGCCAGGTGGCCATGGCCGAAGGCGCGAACGGGCCGCTCACGGCCGTCATCGACGCCTGCGACCAGGTCCGCGCCAAGGTGACGATGGCCGCCTGGGCACGGGCGACACGCATTCCCTTCGTCACCGTCGGGGCCGCCGGCGGCAAGCGCCTGGCGCACAAGGTCGAGATCGACGATCTCGCCCTCACCACGCACGACCCCTTGCTCGCGCAGGTGCGCAACCGGCTGCGCAAGCTGCACGGTGCCCCGCGCGACGGCAAGAAGATCGGCGTGGCCTGCGTCTTCAGCCGCGAGAGCGTCGCGCCACCGGACGCCTCATGCGCCATCGAAGGCGACGGCTCGCTCAACTGCCACGGCTACGGCTCGGTGGTGAGCGTGACGGCCACCTTCGGACAATGCGCGGCCGGGTGGGTGCTGGACAAAATCGCCCTTCGGGCCACGCTATAATCGTAGGCTTTGCCGGCGTCGACACACCGGCAAGACCCAGGAACATCGACAACAAGATCGATCCGGGACGTTAGCTCAGTTGGTAGAGCAGCGGACTTTTAATCCGTTTGTCGTGGGTTCGACCCCCGCACGTCCCACCAATTTCTCCAAGTGAATCAATCACTTGGAAGCCCCCATGAAGTGAGTTGCTGACAGTGATTTGCTGCGGTGTGGGGGCTAGTGTGGGTGGGTGGCTATGCAGCCGTTCCATCACCTCCAGGGCCTCCTCGTGGACGGCGTCATCAGCAAGATGCGCATAGCGGGCTGTCATAGCGACGGACGCATGACCCAGCAGCTTCGAGACCTTTGCGAGACTCACCCCGGCCTGCAGCATGCGTGAGGCGAAGGTGTGCCGCAACGCATGCGGCGTCGCTCGATCACCTCCCAGGCCGTCCAGATGCCTTTGGATCGCTTTGGTGGCGTGACCTCGGCTCACGTCCTCACCGTCCCATGCACGGCCCCTGAGCTTCGGGAAGATCACGGTGAACCCCAGGTCCTTCATCATCTCGTGGCGGTCACGCAGCATCGTCCAGGTCCGCGATGGGAGGCGCAGCGTCGACTCGTTGTCCACCTTGCCCCGATACAGGTTGATCGTGCCGCGCTCTAAGTCGACCACATCCCATTTCAATTTGGCGATCTCGTCGTAGCGTGCGCCGGTATCCAGCAGGAATTGGCAGAGGTGCCAAGAGTCCAGCGCAGCCATGTCTCCCGGGTGGCGCTCGGACTCCAGCATCAGCCCGTCCAAGACCTTGCGCTCTTCCTCGACCGTTAGCCAGCGCATGCGCCCCTTGGTCTCAGGCAGCTTCAGCGAGGCGGCTCTGTTGTTGCGGGCGCTCCACTTGATGGACTGGGCGGGCATGGGGGCGCCAATGGATTCAGCAAAGCCCAGAAGGGACTGCAGCAGCGACATCTCGCGATTGATAGTGCCGGGCTTGCAGCCTTCATCCAGGCGCTTGCTCTTGAGAGTGGAGAGCATGGCTTGGGTGACTTCGTGGGTCTTCAGGTCCTTCGGGACGCCATAGCGGGCATTCGACACCTCGAACCACTCGCGGCCCCGCTGCTGCAGTTCGGACCCAAATAATTTCCGCACTCGACTCTCGTTGTTCCGATGGTCCTTGTGGGTGGCCTTGGACGCCGTGAGCCACGCCCGCGAGACTTCCCACATGGTCATGTGGTTGATGCCTTGCTCCTTGGCTGTGCGGCTCTGCTCGATCTTGGCGCGTTCCTTCATTTCGAAGGCGCGGGCCTTGTCTTTCTCGGTCTCGCCGGTGGAGCCCCGGTGACGTTCGCCGTGGGCAACAAACTCGAACTGATAGACCGACGATCCGGGGCGCAGGTAGACAGTCATTTCTTCTTCGCTTTCTTGGCGGCGGCGCTGTGTCCACCTGGGTTCGCTGCTGAGCCCTTGGGGATTGGCGGTAACCCTTCTTTCTCGAAAGGGTCCACGCCCGTCAGCATGGTGCTCACCTCTGGATGGCACCAATACAGGTACTGCATGGCGAAGTCCTTGGGCTTCACCTTGATAGCGCCTGCCCATGCCATGAGGTCAGGGGAGGGAATCAAAGAACGTCCCCGCTCAACCTGGGAAACCATGGACACGTAGGAGTGCCCCAGCAACTTCGACAGGTCCAACTGCGTGACCCCTGCGTCCTCCCTGCGGGCTTTCAGCCACTCCCCGAAACGCTGGCGCATCGTATGGGCGGTAGGGGAAAGCAGCGTTGCCATGGGACTCCTAGTTTCATTGACTCCCGTCAGTGTACGGTAGCTCCCAGGGCTGCCTCCTCCATCGCCTCCTTGGCGTCGATTGCTAGCTCGGCTCGCACCACGCGGCATGCAGCGGGACTGCCGTCCTGAACGTCTGTGAGCCAAGCGACCGCCTGACCATCAGCTTGTGCAATCCACATGGTCCAGGTACGGGGGCGGGTGGTCTTGCGGTTTGCACGGACGTGGAACGTGAAGCCCATCCGACTCTCTGCGTCCAGGAAATGGCTCTCGGCGTCGGCAAGGACCTCGGCGTATTCCAAGCGGGCCTCGGCTGGGTCTTGGTCCAGCCTTGGGCATGACTGCGCGTGATCCCAGAAGAATCGGGTGGCGCGGTTCAGCGACGCGATGGGGTTCATAGGTGCGGCGGTGGTCTTGGCAGTGGCTGCAATCTGCATGGAGTGCTCCTCGTTGAATGGTCAGAAGGGACTCGACGGAATCCGCTCTGATCACTCGCCGGGATCGGTGTGCGGTGTGGTTGCACAGCGCCCGGCAGAGAACTCGCGGGTCCCGTGGGTCCGGGCGAGGCCGCCTCTCGTGTCGCTATCCGGCAGTCAGAGACAGCCCGCCGGGTCCAAGCGTTCGAGGGCTGGGGTCACGCCCCGGGGCCTCGCCCCCGTACCGCATCGCGGTCTTCAGTGCTTCCCAGCATCGGTACTCGCTGACCCCTCGTAGCTGGCGCATCCCGCAACCGTATCGGTTGACTACGTGCGCAGGCCCGTCTGCGGGTCCGCCGATTCGCCCCTTCGTATCCGTGGACCGTCTGCGGGGCCGGTTTCGCAACCGACAGACGTATAGTCTCATGGACTCCATCAATCGGCAGCCGATAATCGAGTAGAACGTGGGGTCATTGACTCCACGTCTCGGGGTTCTAAAGATGGGGGTTGGCTTCTAACGGCCGTGCGCCAGAACGCTGTACAGCCTAGAACGGAATGTCGTCGTCCATTTCATCGAAGCCGGACTTGACATGCGGCTTCTTCGGCAGGGCATTAATGCGCGCGTGAAGATTTGCCTCTACGATATTTTTCTGCTCTTTGCTACAGCGATTCAAAAGATCTAAAAAATTACGAACTTGGTCTACCGGGAATGCCTGCTTGCTGTAATACATGTAGCCCCCGTCAATGAAGCATTGGATTACCAACGCACTGTCCTGGGCCGCTTGCTCCAGCATCATTGCCTTGTAAGACTCTTGAAGCTTTAGGTGAATGTCCTCAATACCAAAGCAGGTTGCGGTTGAATAAATCTTCGAAATTCTCGCCGTGAGAGTTCGCGTAAACGCGCGATAACATTCGACATCGTCTGATGAGAATTCAATAGATCTTGGTTTCCCGAGAATTTCTTGACGCACGTGCGAAAACGACTCGCTGCGCTTCTTTCTCGAGGGTTCAACCATTCGGCGCAGCACATCGGAATATTGAAAATGCGAAAGCTGATGCTTGTCGATCAGTTGTTCGAATAGTTTTCCGACAAAGTAGACCTCAGTGCAGTGGTCGTAGATTTTCTCGGCAAACTCTGGAGGAAGGGCACACCACCAGTTGAGCGAGATGCTCTTGTCGAAGTCGGCACTGTCTACAGCCTGTTTCCCAAAGCCGAAATCGATGATTTTTACAGCACCGTTTTCTGTCACCAGGATGTTCGTTGTCCGAATGTCGCGATGCAAAATTCTTTTGCTTTGAAGGTGGTCGAAGCCCTCGACTACTTGCGCAAAGAGACTGTTGATGTCTTCCGGATGATCCGCTGAATACGCATCAATGTCCGGGCCATTGATGTATTCCATGAATATGTACCCGGCAAATCGATCGGGATATAGCACGTAGTTAAAGACGCGCACTACATTGATGTGATGAAGCGCATGCATCAATTTTATTTCACGCACAAAATTTGAAAATAGGACCTCTCGCCAACGAATATCCGCTGGCGCATACTTCTTGCAAACAAAGTATTCGTCAATTGCCGCGTCGTGGAGCAGTACAGTTTGCCCGCAGGCCCCGCTTCCTAGTTCTTTTTCGAGGGTGTATCCACGGCCCTGCTGAAAGACAATTTTCTTTGAGTCCATAATCAAGCATTGGTTGTCTACTGTCAGTCTAAGCGCCACGCCCCGAAGCATGACGGTGTCTCGCACGGATCACCTCAAGATCACTAAAGTCCTGTGCAGGCCTGTGGAACTCCCTAGGTTCTTCAGGACTGTGCAGCCTTCGCTCGGCGTACATGCGGCTGCGCTCGGCGATCATCAGCTTGATCCCGTCAGGTCTGGGGCCATACCTGCGACGTAGGCCGCGCCTGAACGCTGCTAGCCGTTCTTTCTTGTCCCGCTCGGCCTCCCGGGCTGTTTGGAGCTCAGCCCGCTTCGCTTCATATGCCACGGGGCCCCCAGCAGCCTTGATAGCTTTGCGCCTTTCCTTTTGAGCCTTCGCGGACTTCGCCCGGTGGTTGGCCTTGTCCGCGAGCCTGCGGGCCGTCAATGCAGCCGCCATGCAGGCCTTGCAGCGTGTATCGAAGCTGGACAACTGCCACGGGTGCGAACTTCTGCAGGGGTAAAAGAAATCCGGAGATAGCTCCTTGATCTCGCAACACACCGCGCATCTGCGGTGGCTTGGGAGGACATCAGGATGCTTGCGGTGAAGCCGCTTGTCGGCCTCAAGGTAGATGGGTGCGTAGCGTGCCATGAGAGGTGGTTGAGTTCGGTAAGACCCGGGTAGAACCCACAGGGTCGGAGAGGCAGACGGGTGCGCATACGAGCGCACTAGCCAATGGGCCCGCCAAGGCCCGCAATGTCCTTCAGGAGCCGCGCAGCGCTCCGGCCAATCCCTTGGCCTATGTCGAGGCCTTCGCCCGTCCTAGCTCGATTGCAGGCCCCACAGCCTGTGGGTTGTCCTGCTCAGCAAGGCGACGGATACGCTATCCGGTGGTTCCAAGGGCTCCGTCAGAGGAGAAACATCGCTCAGGACAGGCCACTGTGGGTGGGTACTGTGGGGATCGGCGCCATCCCGGGTGGCCTAGGCGCTGGGCGCTGGACATTGGGCGCTACGCTTAGCTCCGCTCGGCATACCCTCTCGGCACTCTTGAGGGTCAGGCTCCGCTCAAAAGAGGCCCGGGCGTACGGGGGGAAAAGTTTGCGCAGTGGGACGAGGGGGGATGTCACGGATTTTTGAGAAATTTTTTGAGCCGCCTCGTGGGTGCGTTGAGACCGTGGAATACGCTGCGATCCTTTGGGGCCTCAATGCCCCTCACGCGTGAATCAACAAGGAGGTGGCATGCACGAGTTTGCGTTGGGGATCGTGGGGTTCGCGGCGATCTTCGCAGCCCTCTGGGTCATCACATGGCTAGTGGATACCGTGCGCCGGTACTTCAAACGCCCACGGTAGGAACCGATACGGCGGATTGCAGCCGTATCTCAGCCTGGATACCCAGCACGCTCCACCGTCAGTGAAGCCCTGCAGCCATGGTCCCGTATCAGCCGCTTGACCGAGTGCGTGCCCAAGGTGCCAAGAGGCGATGCGCGGACTATGACCTCCCCGTGTGGCTGTAGGGTCCACAGCCAGCGGTGCGCCCTGATGAGTGGGCTGGTAAGCAGCTTGTACGCTGACGTATCCAGGTGCGCGAAGCCAACGAATAAACGCTGGGCGTCACACAGAGGAACGCGGGTGTGTGCGTCGTCTTTGAGGATCGGGGGCACGTCACGCGCCTCACCGTCGACGAAGACCCACACCACATCGCGGGGAGGGGCCACGGCTGCCCTGTACTTGGTCAAGAGTTCCCCAGGTGGCCCGGGAACTGGGACGGTGACGGGCGGTTTGTCGTCAGCCCGCAGCGCCCGGCGTCGAGTGTTTCGGCAGGCATTGCAGGTGCTTCGGTATCGCCCGGGAGTCTTAGCGGTCCTTGAGGTCGGAAAGACGGTCTCGGGGAGGTGGCGTTGGCAGGCATTGCACGGCTTGATACGCACCTTCAGCATCTCCTCCAGGGAAAGCGCGTGCAGCTTACCGGTCGATGGCTTGAGCGCATGCAGCGCATGGTCTCCCACTACGTGGATGCAGGACAGGTCCAGGTCAGGCCAAGCGCACAGCTTCGCGTGGTCAGCCACGGCTAGCTCGATCTCGTGCCCCTCGACGGTAGGTAGCTTGATTGTTGTCATGATGATGATGATGATGAATGAGGTGCCGGCGTCGACGCCATGGACCTCTTTGGCGATGCTTCGATGTATGGGACCGCCGAGGGCATCAGAAGCGAAGCCCAATGCATCCCAGCTTTACGGGTACGGCAGTACCCCAATGGGCTAAACCTTCAGGTCTCTGAAGATGGAAGGTGACGGGGAAATGTGCTGAAGCTCGTGCCACCTTGGCTATCGCCTTGAAGCCTCGGGGCTGCGCCCCTCGGTGGCTTCGCGGGATGCAAGGCGGCCCCAAGGTGGTCAGGCGCTCGGCTTCGCCATTGCAGAAAACCATGTGTATAGGCATCGTTTCGCAAAGCCTTTATCCATGCGGGTTTGCGGCTTACACACACGCAGGCGAGCGCCGAATCTGCATGCGGTTGTGCTTACACAAACTGCGCTTCTTCGACTTCGGCGGACCGCTGGGCGGTCACGAACCCGGACCATCCAACGTACTGGTCGTAGTGCTCAATTTGCGCAGCGAACGGTCGGCTGTATGGCTGTCCGTCGATCAGGTCAACGAAGTGCTGTTTCTGGTCCACGTGGGCATCCTTGGCTCTCCTGCCGTTCGCAGGGATCACCAAGCAGCCTTTTGCGTCCGTTGGGGGACCGTCGATCTCGGCTGCGATTGCGTCGGCCTCGACAGCCCAGGCTAGGGAGTTGTGGCGGACAAGCGCATCCATCAACGTCGCCACGGTCAGGGCCGGCAGTACGTCCGCCTTTCCCAGGTGATCGCGGATGGCCTTGGCGCCGATGACGCGGTGCCGCCGACGCGCTTGGGCGCTGATCACCACAGTGTTCTCAGCCGTGAAGCCGTGGCCGTCGACCAGCATGGCGAGCGCTGGGGGCTGGGGGGAGTCGCCTTCGACCAAGTCGTCCAAAGTCAACACGCAAGCAGGCGGGAGTGGCTGCAGCATGGCTGCGCTGATCTCACACGGCATCGCGCTGCCGGCGTGCTCCCGGGCGTTGTCGGCAAGCGCTACGGCGATTTCCTCCGGTGTCTGCCTTGGACGCCGACGCACACTGTTCGCACGCGACACGCATCCACGGCAGCGCCCCTGTAGGTACAGAGGAGGGCGGGACCTATCGGGTCCGAATGAGGCCAGGGGAAGCACAGCGGTACAGCCTGGGCACCACTTGTGCCCCTCGGGGATGACGGTCGGCTTCTGCATAGGTGGTCCGGTGTGTTGAGCCACTGCGTGATGCAGGGGCAGAAATAGAGAAGCCCGCCAAGGACCTTGCGGACCAGGGCGGGCTATGGATTGCGTCGGGTGAACCACTCAAATTGAGTGTTTTGCAGGTGCTCTGCCTACGGTTCAAACATAGGCGGCGCTCATCGCCAGGGGTTGGCCTTCGCAGCGGCCCGACTTGCAATGCGTCCAGCGTTTCGACTCGCTCTGCGGCGTTCCTCTTCCTCGCGCATCAGTTCGGCGGACCTGATACGGGAGGCGGCAATCTCTGCGATGTAGGCAGGGGCCACGGGTTTCCAGTGACCCAAACACTGCGTCTCGTTGGGGCTCGCATCCTGTCCGCAGTACAGGTGGCAATGACCACAGAGCATCCGTCCCGAGGTCGACCAATAGACCTGACTGCCCGACAGCGGCCGGCCGGAGTGCGATGCAAGTCGCGATGTCTCGCGCTCGAAGTCGCGGCCAGCTTCACGATGGGCGCATGCACTGCGGATGGCCGCAACGACGGCAGCGGACGCCGCGAGTTCTTCAGGGGTCGGAGGAGGCTTCGGGGGCTCGGGTGGGGCCTTGGCCTTCCGAATCTTTTTCGGCTGATCTTCAGCGATCACGGAGGGCCTGAAGGTCATGCGCCAAAGAAGGAAACCGACTTGATGCTCGGACCTGCCAGAGGATTCGATTCGGCAACTGGGAAATCCTCCCCGCCATGGCGATTCGTGACGCCGAGGTCACTGTTCGCCACGAAGCGATCGACCTGGGCCTCGGTTAGGCCGCCTTTGTACTTCGGGGGCTCGGGCGTGATCTCGACGCGATGCACGGCTTCCTGCTGCATGAACGCCGCCGCTGCGACGGTTCGTCCCTCTGCAGTTTCAAGGTGTCGGCCTAGACCGCTCTCGAACTGAGTGCGGCGGGCGTCGTATTGAGGTTTCAATACGGACCAGAGCGCAAGTTGTATGAGCCGGCCGCTACCGTCTGGGTGCGGCATCAGGACGCCATTCAGAGTCTCGACTGATCCGCTCATGCGTGCACCCCCTTCATTGCGCGGTGTTGCTTGGAGATTTCTTCGGCTTGTGCTGCCAGTTCGTTGGCACGCTCCGTGTTCGCATCAGGCGCGCGCTCTGCGCCGACCAGGAACATCCCGAGGCCGCGTTCCAGTTCGTCGATGATGCTGGTGAGCACCGCAATGTGTGTGGTGATCGGACCCGTCGACGTGAGGTCTTGAAGAATCCGCTGGAGTACGGCGTACTTCGTGAAGCCGAGGCGCTGCTCCAGACTTGGAGGAACCTTGGTGTCCTTGTACTCGGGCGGAAGATGGGCCATTGCAGCGGCCAACTGTGCTGTTGCTTCGCGTCGGGAGAGGGTCCAGGCAGCGCAACCTGCGGTCACTTGCTTGAGCCCTTGGACGAGCTTGCATTGCTCCTGGTAGCGACTCACTTCCGTGCCGGGCTTGAAGTGGCCGGCAGGGCCGAGGTCGACATACTGGACGGTATGAGTCTTGGTTCTGATCATGATGGATTGCTTAATTTGGGTGGCAGTCAGTCGGGCTGACCGGTGATGAGGTTGCGGCGGAGTTCGAGGGTGGGGCAGGGCTCGCCGATCACTGGCGTCACGCCTTCGGGTACGTCGTGAATCTGGCCGAGTGTCTGGTCCAGCACTTCGCTGTTGTGGCCGATGGCACGGACACGGCCAGTGATGCGGTCGAGGGTCACACGCATGGAGACCACGGGCGGATGTACATGGTCCGCGCCGTAGACGTGGGCGGCCACGGTTCGAGGGTTGCTCATTGAGGCTTTCGAGTTGAGGTGCCGCCCGGGCATGCAGGCGGCGAGGGTGGTGCGGCCCGTGGCTATCAGGCTTGCGAAAAGGGATCAGTCGGCGGGCAGCACCTCGACCTCAAGCGGGGGCTTGGGCGCTTTGCGTGCGAGATGCTTGTTGTGGATCGCGACCATCTCAGGGGTTGGTCGGATCGTTGTGACGCGCGTGGAGCCGTCCTTGAACGTCAGCAGCCACTGGCGGGGTCCGTGGACTCCGCAGGTCACCAGGGGCGACCCGGCTGCGTTCAGGTACTTGCGCGGCGGCGTGGTCGACGGCGCAGGCTTACGCCACCTCGTAGCGAAGTTGGTCATGGGCGGTGGGGGCGAAAAAGCAGCGACTAGCCCGTGGGGCTCATGCTGCGAAGCAAGGAAAAAAAGATCAGCAGATGCTCTGACGGCTTCGGGTCTTCACCCTCCGCCACTTTCATGAACCGTCGCGATTCCGCTTAGGGTCCTACTCTCAGTCCATTTACTTCGAGGGACGGCGAGGCGTCGGGGTAGGGTCCTTGTTCTCCGTTGAGTTCATCGCGAGAGATGCCGACTTCGGGTCATCACCCTCAGTCACTTTCATGAAAAGCTATCAACTTGACCTGAAGCATTCATGGCGTCATCAGACGTTCGATGCAGGCGCCGGAGCACCTCTGGATGACAAGCGTTACCCGCGATGGCCTCGACGGAACCCCAGTTCTCGGCGTACCAAATCGCTGCCGCCCGAGTCCGTCCATCGATCTGCAGCTTCCGCTTGATGCACCACTGGTTGAACTCCGTCACGTCAGTAGACAGATCACGCCCCAGCATCAGCGCCTCACCAATCGTCCGCCAGCGTCTGCGGCGTTCCTCTGGCGTAGACCGTGAACTCGGAAGCGTGTTTCGCTCAGTCGCCGTGACTGCCCAGGCTCGCTGACCTGCGCGAATCAGTGACTGCGCCCATGTCTTGGTAGCCGTGGAATCGAAGAGGGTCAGGCGCGGCATTGACTCGGTCGAGAAGGGCATCCGCCCAGTGTCTGAGCCGCTGCTGGCGGTGTCTAGTCCCCGACCGGACGGTTAGTCCGTTGGCCCGTCAGGCTCCCTCATAGACGACTCCGGCCTGATCGCACGCAGGCTGTGGGAGAACTGTGGAAGAACTTTTTTTGTGCCGTGGCCGCACAGCGACAACTCAGTGGACGCACGAAGACGCGGCTCCAGACCTACTAGTCTTGGTAGTGCCTTTTGTGTCCCGTTCGTGCAATCCTGCAGCCGCATAGCGATCCAGGGGCACGCAATGGAACAGGCAACGATTCAGCAATGGCGCCGGCTAAATCGGCGTTGGTGGATGGCCTATCAGAGGGCGCAGAAGGCAGAGGCGGTCGTGCGTCTTGCGTATGAGGAATTCTTGGCGGGCGGCCGAGGCCCGACGCGCAGACAGTTGAGGGCCATGGATGATCGGCGGTGGCAGGCGGACATGTGTCGCCTCTGGTTGGACGCAGGAATTCTTGAGGCAATGCGCTGAGCAAGGCAGAGGGACTGCGATAGCAATCCGCTCTAGGTCAGGAGAGAACTAGCTTCATCACTGCTGCCGTGGCGCCGATGGCCGTGGACAGAATGAGGCCGGGATACCACCAGCGCTCACGGATGAGCTTGTCCGCTTCAGCGTTGAGCCTGCGCGTCTCTGCCCCAAGCTTTTGGGCTTCGGTCACCAGCTTGGCAATCTCCACGTCAACGCGGCGGGCGGTTATGCGGTCCATGGGCGCCATGGTAGCCCTAGACAATGCATAGTCGGAGCCACGCAGGAGGCGAAAAATGGAATGGCTGTTGGTGTTGACGCTGCATCTCACGGGTCCCAAAGGAAACATCCGGGACATTGCGCCCACCGTGATCTCCGGCTTCACATCCGAAGCGATGTGCAAAGGCGCCGCCGAGAAGGTGGCCGAGTCACTCATCAGGGTCACCGGGGCCGCCAAGGAGCGCCAAGGACTCGCGAAAAATTCCATGGAGACCATCCCTGCCGTGAACTTTGAGTGCATCGCGGTGCGCAAGTAGCGAATACGGGCGGCCTCCTGCAGCGCCGCTTCAACGATGCACTAGGAATCGATCAGCTCTGCGGTCTGCGCTTGAGGAATGCGTCGGTTCATCCATGCGTTGATCCTATAAATGATGCGGCGCAGCTTTGCGGCATTCGGACCGGGTTCGCTCTCGGGCTGCCAGGGCTCACTGAGGTCCCTATACATGTAGAGGGTGCCAAAGGCTGCGGTGAGCGCCATCAACGCTGTCCATACATGAACCACGACCAGCCGCGCGGTCATGCCATCCCAACTCCGAAACCAGCCATACGCCGTGGCAGCGAGAACGACCCCGGCTAAAACAACAAACGACTTCACGGTGCTCCAGAAGAGAAAGCGCAACGCTGGACCGATGAACCTCGGTGCGGAAGCGCAGCCAAACAAGCCGCTCAGCACCCAACTGAGAAGCTGCGGGGCGACGATTAATCCGACTACAGCGGCATAGACCTTGAGGGTGGTTTCGATGTCAAGAGTGGTCATGAGGAGTCTCATGAGCCAATTGCCGGCCGTACCTCGGAAGCTCCCGGCAGCGTTGATGGCGCCAGCGCCGCTTGCCCACCAAGCAACCACGATAGTGAGGGTGGTGGTCAGCGAGAACAAATACCAAATGAGGCGAACATCTGATGGGTCGCGATTGGCGAGCTTTGTTCCGAGAAACCCAATAATCAGCAGTGCCACGAAAAAGATGCAGGCGCTGACGCCAAAGAATGCGAGGGGTGGAGCGGTCAACATTCTGTCGATTCTGGCTGGAGCGCATTAGGTTGGATTTAGCAGCGGGCTAGTGCTTACGGCGCATGAGCAATAAAGGGTTCGCCGCAAGCGACTCCTCCGGCATAGATCACCGTCAGACGTTTTGCGCGATAGCCTAGGGTTTCCGAAGCGCCTCCAGCGCGTCAACGAGCAATTTCGCGTCCGCCTCTGACGCAGGTGAAACGGTAGCAACCTCGCGGCCGCCCTTGGCCTCAATTACTACGCTCCACGCGCCTCGCTTCAGGTACATCCTGACGTTCTCGATGCTGCGGTAGTAGACGCGCTGCACAGGATGCTGGATGGTGTCGCGCAGGACCATGAGCCTGCGTTCAGTTGTGGTCGGCTCCGCGTACTCGAAGAACGCCTTGGAGACGCTGACCCGCTCGACCGGGGCGTCCGTAGCCTGTTCGTGCAGGATGCGCTCCACAGCTTTTTCCGGGGCCTCCCGGGGCGTCTGTGGGACATAGGGCACTAGGGTGGATGCGCAGGCGGTCAGTGCGAGCGCCGTCGAGAGGACAAGGACCTTTAGATAGTTCATGGCCCGAATTATTGCGGACCGAAGATCGATGTCAGGTGTCGAAGGTCTTGATGTCTAGCCGCAAGCCGTACTGCTTTTTCACTCCGTTGGAATCAGTCCAGCCGCCCACCACCTTCGCATCGCAGGAAGTGCTTTGACCCGTCAGCTTTTTGGCGCTTAGCCTCCTACGAAAGCTCCGGGCGTCCTCGCGCGACATGAAGCCGACACGCTCCCCCGAAACCCGCACCTCGACCGCACGCTTGTCGTGCACATTCCCATCGTCCGGGTATAGCTCTGCTACGCAATCCTTGGCCGCACTCTCGTCGCCGTGTTCGCCCGCGAGTCGCTGCAAGACACGCTGATAGTGGGACTCACCGACAACTTCGAAATCGTACTCACCGAGGCCGGGCCAGTGAAACCCGGGAGTCCTTGACGCGGACGCGGCGGCGACCGTTGTGTGCCTAGCGCCTGCGTCCTTTACAGCCTTCCAGACAACGCCTGCAACGATCAGGAATAGAACAATCCACACAGCAGTCATGTTGGCTCCAGATCAATCGGGAAGCGGAGTATGGCCGGGACCGGGGGAAGCGCATGCTGCCGCCTTTGACGTGTGGATGCCGGCCACACCCGCAACGGGTTCTAGCCACGCGACGGCGGCTGTATCAGGCGCCAACTCTCGCAGCCTTTCATCCCGCCACAGATCACCCGCGACCTCATCCAGTAGGTCTGGGTCAACGGTACGCCACTGACGCTGCAGCCGGTGCGCACATACGGCTATCCAAGTTTCGCGGTCCATGGGCGCACTGTACATCCATACAGCTATCCATGTCGATGCGATGTTTGCCACCGTGTACCGATGCCGCCACGAAGGCGCCCTCATGGACCGCTTGGAAGTCCAGGCGCATCCCGTGGCCGGCGAGCTAGTCGTCCATCGACGCGGGTTCAATCGGCGTATCGCCAAGCTGCTGGCAAAGGATGGCGAGACCTACCTGATCCCTGTGCTCGACAAGGTACGGCTCCTCACCATCAACGACCGAGGCGTCCTGCTAAGCGGCTACGAGATGCACCCGCCGAGGGGCTCCAAGGGGTCAGGCGCGGTCTATCCGCAGACTTGGTGGTGCGTGACCAGCCATGTGCCAGCGAGAGGCCAGTTGAGTCCTGCAGATTCCAGGGCTATGGAGCGGGCGAGGGCGCTTCGTCGGCAGGGCGAGGAGGTCGGCAGGACGATGGCCGCGCACACAGGGCGAAGGCGGTGACAACGCATTCTTCGCAATTAATTCTTACACTTTAAGGGCGGAGCTAGTACTATCGACCTCATGCCGTCTACTAAAAAACTACTCGTTCCGGTAGTTCTCTGCGCCTTGGCGTTTCATGCGAGTGGGTCCGTTTGCTCCAAAGCAAATGCCTTCCGGGACCGAATTTCGCACGGCTCAAAAGCGGCGCTTGCGCTTGGTGGGGCAGGGGTTGGCATTGGGGCGGGTGTGAGTGGCACAGCTTCGGCGTTGGGCCTAACTGCTGTCGTCCACAGTTCGGGCGCCGCGATTCTCACGGGAAGCGCCGGATACGCCGCAGGCACCTTAGGCATGGTCGCGGGAACTGTGGCTTCCGCGCCTCTGCTGGTGGCAGGGGGCCTTGCGACGGTCGGGGTTGCCGGTGCGGCGGCCTCGGTCCTTTACGCGTGCAGGGAGGAATAAGTTGTGCAGAAGCCGATGTCCCTAGCGCTTGTTTTCATCTGGTTTTTCGTGATGCTTGTTCCGTTCAAGTCGGACGACGGCACTGCGCTAATTATTGGCGGGTTTCTAACTGTAGTGCTGCTGATCCCGGCCATTCTTTTGTGGCGTGCGGGAAGCAACGCGGCTATGCAGCGGCAAGCCGATTTGATAGCGCGCGCCGTGCGGGAAGCGCGGGAAGAAGACCGACGCTAGGTCTGGTCGCGGGCAGTATTAGTCTCCTCGCTTGCTTCGCGTCAGTCTCGCGAGGGTTCGCATGCCTGCTCGGGCATTATCAAGGACGCTTTGGACGCCTCAAAGGACCTGCCATGGACAACAAGATTCCTCTCCCCACGGACAACATCTACAAGTTCTACGCCTTGTTTGGCTTGCTGCTGTTCGTGTTCGGCATCGGTGTCGGGATCGCTCAGACGAAGTCCAGCAATGACTTCATGGTGAAGTCTTATGTTGAGCTTGAGACGCTTCGGTCGATTGAGAAACCCACCGCCGTCGAGATCATGAAAAAGGCGTTCGTGGAGCGCTTGATAGCGGTCGAATCCGAAAACAAGGTCACGTTCAAGTGGGGCCTTACTGTCATTAGTGCCGCTGGACTCGTGCTGATGGGCTACGGGTTCCATCGGTGGCACACGCGAATCCAGCCGGCGCAGGACGAGATGGTGAGGCTTCAGTTAGAAAAACTCCGTCGAGACTTGACGCCGCATCCAGAACGAACAAGGACCGACGGGCCGTAGCAAACTCCAGCGATGTACCCGAACTCATAGGTTGGACACGTCCACCACGGTGAGCGTGTTGTCCAGGTTGTTTGACCCACGCGCGTCCCAACCGGGCGTCGGGTTTGCGTTCGGTGGGCCCGCGCTGTCGAAGATGCGGAGGTTCTGTACGTTGACGGTCCCGCCGCTAGTGGTGACGCAACCCGCGCCAGCCTCGTAGAGGAGAACGTAGCCAGCCGGCGAATTGGGGTTGCCGCCCAGGGGCTGCTCCGTGCGGGACCAGTCAGCGTAGGTCTGTCCAGGGATCACAGCGACCTTCGAGGACTGGTAGCTAGTCTGCCCCACGCCTTGATGCGTCCCAAGGACGTTCAGCATTGCGCGGCCTGTGTCGTAGATCAACTGGCCGGTGGCCTCATCG
Source organism: Variovorax sp. J2L1-78 (assembly GCF_030317205.1). Lineage (NCBI taxonomy): Bacteria > Pseudomonadati > Pseudomonadota > Betaproteobacteria > Burkholderiales > Comamonadaceae > Variovorax > Variovorax arabinosiphilus. Next base: position 752,594 of record NZ_JASZYB010000001.1, read on the forward strand.
AATAGACGCATGCCGTAGTTCACGCCGGACGCTTGATGCTTCGAGAAGATGAAGTATTCAAAAGACCCGGCGTTGGCTACAGGACAGCCCAGGGTCGCTACGTTTCCGTTGCGGCGCATTAGCGTGAGCGGAATACCTCCCGGCACCAAGGCCAGGATTTCCCCTGCGTTCACGATGATCTCGGCTTGCCCGTAGATCGACCGATACGGGTTGACGCCCACGGAGCCCATGCCCTTGCGCAGTAGCGTGATGTGCGGCGTGGTTCCATCGATCTGGACATGGAACTGGTCCCCGAAAACCTTGAGTCCTGCAGGCATCAGCGGACTCCGTAATAGATGGTGTACGTCGCAGCCTGAAGGTTGGGCACGGTCTGACGTGTGAAAGTCATGGTTGATCCAGAGAAGGTGATGCGGGGATAGGACGTGCCAGGGACGGTGGAATACATGTCGAACAGGTTGGCGCTCGACTCGACATCGACGAACGCGAAGGGCGTCCCTTGAAGGAAACGGGCGTCGTTGATCGAACCCGTACCCAGGCCCGCCTGCACGGTGCCCAGGATTCGCCCGACGCGCATGTTCGTGTCGAAGGTGATGGCGCCCGTGTTCGGGTCGCGTACTCGAAGTCCTACTCCCATCAGGCGGCCTTGTGGTCGCTCACGTCGATGTCTTGGGCACGCGCGTGTTGCAGGGCGAGGTTGCGGGCGTCATCGGGCTTTGCTGGGTCTACCAGGAAGGGCAGGGTGACCTTGAGGATGGTGTGACCGACTCGCGGGATCAGAGTGACCTCGGAGCGACCCTTTGGGTATTCGTTGTTGATCATGTGTGGGTGTTGCACGGCGGTTGTTGCTGTCCGCTCATGGCGTGGTTTCGGTTGCGGTGATTTGTCTAGATGAAGGAAGGCCCGCTCAGAAAACTGGCGGGCGGCGTGGAAACTTGTAGCCGGGGGCGCCACAGGCGGCGACGCGTGTGATAGACCCTGTCGAGTGCTAGGCTAAGACGATGGAAAAAACGAAAGATGAAGCCTCAAGGGGCTATCGGGGGCCACTGTGTGCCGTGCTTCTGCTTGCCGCCGTAGTTGGTGCAGGCTGTGAAAGCAAAGAAGAGATTGCTGCGAACCTCGCGCGAGCACAGCGCCAACTCGACGAGGAGCTGGCTTCGGAGGCCGCACTGAAGCGCCTAGCCGCACAGGTCGAGGCCGGCAGAGAAGCACGCGAAAGGCGGCGAGCCGACGAAATGGAAGCCGCGTATAGGTCGCGCGATGAGTTTGATGCCGCCGTGCGGCAGAACACGGCAGTCTCTCGGGCATCGTTGGAAAAAGCCGCCGTTCGGCGGTATCGAAACAACACTGGCGGGAGCGTCATGGTCGATACATACGTGCTTAAGGACGGTCGCTCAATCAACTGCACTACGAAGGTATCCGGCGCAGGTCCTGCGATTTTCAAATGCGACGGTGACTTGTAGCCCCCAACGCTGTTGGGCACGGCTGAGGCTGTAGGTGGGTGTGGGACTGCGGGGACTGGTGTGGGGACTTCGCAGGCAGCGCCACCTACTGTGGGTGGGTGTGCCATGTCATCGCGACCCCACGTTTCGCTGTGGGAGAAACTGTGGAAGATAGTTTTCCGGTCCGATAGTCGCAAACAGGCCCCTAACCGTCGTTTCGGTCCAAAAGTGATGGGTCTATCGAGGGAAACTCCAGCGGCTCTACGCTGCCAGAAGGTGGAAGAGGCGTTCTTTTAATCCGTTTGTCGTGGGTTCGACCCCCGCACGTCCCACCATTTTCTTCGAGCGCATCAGCCGCTGGGAACGCCCCACCCGCAGCTGATGATGCGAGGGGCCAACGCGGCACTCGCTGATTCGCCTCAAGTTGAGGCGAATCAAGGCATGGCTGCGGTACGGTGCGCGCGGCCTGTGCACGTACCCTGTCGATGCTCATCGCCAGCCGAAGCCACCACCAGTCCGACCAGGATCTGCCGGCCATTCTCGAAAGGTCCCGTCGCGTCAATCCCGCCCTGGAAATTACCGGGTGCTCTGTTACCTGGATGGCGTCTATATGCAATATCTGGAAGGTGAAGAGCATGCGGTCAACGGGCTGTGCAAAAGCATTCAAGCCGACAAGCGCCATCAGGGCGTAACCCCGCTCGAGCGGTGCGCCATGTGCAAGAGAGCATTTCCTGAGTGGTCGATGGCGCTTCTGGGAGGTCAGGACGCCAGGTCTGCGCCGCCGAAGCCCGTGCGCGTGGTCGAAGCGATGGAGCTCACGAGGCCGATGGCGCTCGCGCGAAGCAGTTCCTCCCGGAGGGCGACTTCCAATTGCCTGCGTGCGGAATCCGGCCGGTCATGGTCGTATTCCTCGTCCAATTCGCAATGCAAGTAATAGTCGACCCGGGCCATCAGCCGCTCGATGGAGGCGGCAAGGTCTGCATCGTTCATCCGTTTCCTCCGCCAATTCTTGTCCACTTGGCTGCCGGTGCAGCATCTGCTCAGGGACTGTGCTGACAGGGTAGCACGGGAGGAATTAACGGAGAGACAACTTCGTCATGCAAGCTGCACAAAACCGGTCATTGATCAAATACCGATGAGCGCCAAGGCATTACTTTTGATGAAGAAATCCAAGACGTTTCCAGAATTGAGGTCTTTTGGTTTCAGGGTTTTCGCCGCCAATTTGCGTTTGATCGGGCGTTGAAGGCAAAGCGAATTGAACTGCCCGGGCTACCTTCACGCAGTCCTTGATGTGCTGCTCGCCGAGCGCCCGCAACGCGGCGTAGCCCAGTCCGGCCGAGACGATCTGGCCGGCCACCGGCACGTACTTCGTGGCCTGTTTGGTGGTGAGCCGCAGGCCGGCATGTTTGGCGAGCGCCATCAGCAGGTCGCGTGTGACCAGCCGACCCACCAGCAGCGCACCCACGGTGGTGGCGGCCTTCTGGATGCGCTCGCGCTGTTGGGGCGCCATGGTTTCGACCTGGGTGACCGACAGCCCGAACTCGGCGCTGATCTGGGGAACCAGCCGCGACAGCAGCGCCGCATCGGCGGCCCAGTCAATGCCCGGCAGCGGCACCGCGCTGGCGGCGGCCGCCAGCAGGGCCTTGCGCGCGACGAGCTTGCGGCTGCGCCGCACCGCGGCGATCAGCGCCGGGTCACCCTGGGCAAATTCGATGGCGGACGGCATGGGGCGGTACTCCTGTCGGTTGGCGATGTCAGGCCGAGTCAGTGATCCATTGCGCTACGCGACCCGCAGCCGATGAAACCTCCCGGCCGAGCCCAGGGCACCCGCGGAACTGGCTTTGCCAGGCCGCTGGGTGCGCCCCCTCGAGGAGGCGGCGCCGCAGGCGCATCGGGGGTGGGCTTCATGTCAGGCGGTGAGGGCTTCCAGTTGACCCGAAACCGTCATCCAGCGTTCCTCGAGCCGTTCGATTTCCTCGTTCAGCGCCTTCAGACGCTTGCCGGCTTCGGCGATCTCGGCGGCGGGCAGCGCCTGCGCCAGCCGGGCCTCGATGGCGGCCTTGGCCGTGCCGGCCTCGGCCAGGCGCTCGTCGATCTGTGCGATCTCGCGCTTGAGCGGCCTGGCTTGTTCGCTGCGCTGTTGGCGGCCTTGCGCCGCGTCCTGCTTGGCGGCGACCGCCGGTGCGGGCGCTGCCACGGGTTCGCTGGCCTTGCGTACGGCTTCCTTGGCTTCTTCGCGCAGGCGCTTGGCCTCGTCGAGCAGGTAGCGCTGGTAGTCGTCCAGGTCGCCGTCGAAGTCGGTCACGCCGCCGCGGCCGACCATCCAGAATTCGTCGCAGACCGAGCGCAGCAGGGCGCGGTCGTGGCTCACCAGCATCAGCGTGCCTTCGAACTCGTTCAAGGCCACGGCCAGGGCTTCGCGGGTGGCGAGGTCCAGGTGGTTGGTGGGTTCGTCCAGCAGCAGCAGGTTGGGGCGCTGCCAGACCATCATGGCCAGCACGAGCCGCGCCTTTTCGCCGCCGCTCATGGTGCCGACCGGCTGCTTGACCATGTCGCCGTTGAAGTTGAAGCTGCCGAGGAAGCCGCGCAGGGCCTGCTCGCCGGTCGGCTCCTTGGCCGCGGTGCCCAGTTCGCGTGCCATGCGCACCATGTGCTCCAGCGGGTTGTCCTGCGGGCGCAGCACGTCGAGTTCCTGCTGCGCGAAGTAGCCGATGTTCAGGCCCTTGCCCTCGGTCACGGTGCCGGCCAGCGCGCCCATCTCGCGGGCGATGGTCTTCACCAGCGTGGACTTGCCCTGGCCGTTGGCGCCCAGGATGCCGATGCGCTGGCCCGCCTGCACCGACTTGCTGACGTTGGTCAGGATGGTTTTGGGCACGTCGTCGACCATGTAGCCGAAGCTCGCCTGCGTGATCGACAGCATCGGGTTCGGGATGTTGCCCGGCTCCTTGAACTCGAAGGTGAAGTCGGCCTCGGCCAGCAGCGGCGCGACCTTTTCCATGCGTTCGAGCGCCTTCACACGGCTCTGCGCCTGCTTGGCCTTGCTGGCCTTGGCCTTGAAGCGGTCGATGAACTTCTGCAGGTGTGCGATCTTTTCCTGCTGCTTGCCGAAGGCGGCCTGCTGCTGCTCCATCTGCAGCGCGCGCATCTCTTCGAACTTGCTGTAGTTGCCACCGTAGCGCGTGAGCTGGGCGTTGGCAACGTGCAGCGTGACGTTGGTCACCGCGTCGAGGAATTCGCGGTCATGGCTGATGACGATCATCGTGCCTTCGTACTTCTGCAGCCAGGCTTCGAGCCAGACGAGCGCGTCCAGGTCCAAGTGGTTGGTGGGTTCGTCCAGCAGCAGCAGGTCGCTCGGGCACATCAGGGCACGGGCCAGCTGCAGACGCATGCGCCAACCACCGGAGAAGCTGCTGACCGGCGCGTCGAGCTCGTGGCTCTTGAAGCCCAGGCCCAGGATCAGCGCCTGGGCGCGCGGCACGGCGTCGTGCTCGCCCGCGTCGGCCAGGTCGGTGTAGGCATGGGCCAGCGCCATGCCGAGGTCGGCATCGTCCGGGTTCTCGGTGTAGGCGGCTTCGATCTTGGCGAGCGCTTCGCGCAGTTCGACCAGCCGGGTGTCGCCGCCGACCACGAAGGCGGACGCGCCTTCGTCGGTTTCAGGCATGTCCTGCGCCACCTGCGACATGCGCCATTGCTTGGGCAGGAAGAAATCGCCGCCGTCTTCGTGCAGCGTGCGGTTGAACAACGCGAAGAGCGTCGACTTGCCGGCGCCGTTGCGGCCCACCAGGCCGACCCGTTCGCCGGGGTTGATGGTGGCGTTGGCGCCGTCGAGCAGCAGCTTGGCGCTGCGGCGCAGGACGACGTTCTTGAGAGTGATCATGGACGGGACGAAATGAGGCCCAGGGCTTCGACGGCGGCCAGAACCGTCGCGGTCTGGGTGTCGTGGGCAAGGATGAAGGGGTCGCCGTGGATCGTTTCGTCGGGATACTCGGAAATCAGTGTCAGGGGCGGGCCCGGACGGTTGACTTCGCTGATCATGCAGGCCGTGCCGTGGAGGAGCTCGAACGGTAGATCGCTGGCATGTGCATTGTAGCTGGCGAGCTGTCGGGCGTTGAAGGCCATCAACGCCGGCCGCTCGGCGAGCCGTCGGCAGACGTGTTCGGCCAACGCGCGCGCCCGGTCGCCCCAGCCGGCGTGATGGCGCAGGATCAGGAAGAAGCCTTTGGGCAGCATCCACGCCTCGAAGCCGCGCGGAATGTAGCCGCTGAAGGGCCGCGTCCATTCGTGCGCCGGGTAGCCGTGCAGGTTCAGGTGCAACTGCGCGCCCGACAGGGCCAAACCCTGTTCGCGGGCTGCGCGTTCGTACCAGGGGGGCGCGTCGCGGTATTCCAGGTCGTCGCCCATCGCCGTGTAGCGGGCCGCGTGGTGCATGTGGCGCGGGGCGTGGGCGCACAGGGCGCGGTGCAGGGCGTAGCCGTCGGGGTTCTCGAGGGGGATCAGCGCGAAGTGGGCGCCCCGCGTGGCGAGCTGGTGCGCCGCGCGCAGGGCGCCGACCACGCCGGAGGTTTCGTTCGCGTGCTGCGCGCCGCTGATCAGCACGGCGGGGCCGTGGCCGGCGTGGTGGACGCCGTGCACCGTCCGACCTTCGCGGGTGGTGGCCGAGAAGCGCTCGCCGGGGATGCGGGCCAGTTCGGTAGCGATGCCCGCGGGCGTCAGCGGCGAGGGGCTGCGGTCGAGCGGCACGGTGTCGTCGAGCATCGACGTGGGTTCCTGCGAAGGGTACGGCCCGACCGCAATGCGCAGCCGCGCATCGCCACGGCCGGCACGCACGTCCGGCACGATCTGGCCCGGTTGCAGGCGCCGGTCGCCGGGCGGCCGGCCGCTGCGGCGCTGAAACAGTTCGAGCAGCGTGAAGTACAGGTCTTCGTGCAGCGCCTCGCGGCTGTCCATCCATTCGCTCTCGCGTGCCGGCGCATGGGCGATACCGGGCAGGTCGACGCGCAGGTCGAGGCGCTCGAAGTATGGCTCGGCATCGGGCCACGGATGCTGCTGCACCCAATCGATCACCCGGCGGAACACGGCCTGGTGCTCGGATTCGTGCGGGCCTTCCTGCCAGGCCTCACCCGGTCGCTGCACGCGCAGCCATGCCGTGGGCGACAGCAGCGTGTCACCGAGCGCATCGGCGTGGACGTGGTTCGGCGCCGGGACTTGGTCCGTGCGTCTGCGGCCGTCGCGCCACTGCAGCTCGATGCGGTAAGCGGGCAGGGCGTCGGAGGCCGGCAGCATCTCGAAGCGCAGCGCCGCGCGTCCGAGCATCTCGGCCAGCGGATAGGCCTCGAGCTGGAAACGGCGTGGCGAAGCGTTCGGGTGCACCGGGCAGTGCACCGTGACATGCGTGAGCTGCGTGCGCTCGACCTCTTCGAGGAAGTGATGCACCAGCGGCTTGTAGGCGCTGCGCAGGCGGGCCGTGATGCCGACGGCGGCCAGTCGCGCCTCGGCACGGTGGCGCGCCGCACGGCCTTCGAACAGCCAACCTTCGACACGGGTGCCCGCGACAGGCGCCTGGCTCAGCGCATCGACCCAGGCGTCGCGCGTGCGCGGGATGCGAACGTCGAGCAGGACGGCCATGGACGACCGCTAACTGCGCGCCGCGATGATGGCGTCGCGCGTCAGCAGCAGCACCTGGTCCTCGCCGGCCGACGTTTCCAGCCACACCGCTTCGAGCGCCGGAAAGGCGGCCTCGAAGTGCGGCCGCTCGTTGCCGATCTCGAGCACCAGCACGCCTTGTGCATTCATGCGGGCGGGCGCGTCGGCCAGCAACTGGCGGATGAAGTCCATGCCGTCGGTGCCTCCGGCTGCGTTGCCCGACAGCGCCAGCGCCGGCTCGGCCTGGTACTCGGCCGGCAGCGCCGCCATGCTGTCGGCGTTGACGTAGGGCGGGTTGCAGAGGATCAGATCCCACGGGCCGGGCAGGGCGGCCAGGCCATCCGATTCGACCAGCGTGATGCGGCTGTCGAGCGTGTGCCGCGTGACGTTGATCGCCGCCACCTCGAGCGCCTCGGTCGAGATGTCGGCGGCCGTCACGGTCACGTCCGGATAGGTCATGGCCGCGAGCACCGCCAGGCTGCCGTTGCCGGTGCACAGGTCGAGCACCTGGCGCGTGTGCTCGCCCAGCCAGTAGTCGATGCTGCCGTCGATCAGCAGCTCGGCGATGAAGCTGCGCGGCACGATGGCGCGCTCGTCGACGTAGAAGGGCACGCCCTGCAGCCAGGCTTCCTTGGTGAGGTAGGCGGCGGGCTTGCGGGTCAGGATGCGGGTGGCGATCAGCGCGTCGACCCGCGCCTGGTCGCCCAAGGACACGGGGCGGTCGGCCACCGCATCGAGGTCGTCGAGCGGCAGGCGCAGCTGCCACAACACCAGCCAGGCCGCCTCGTCGAAGGCGTTGTCGGTGCCGTGGCCGAAGGCAACCCCGGCCTCGTTCAGCTGCTTCGCGCCGGCGTCGATGAGCTGGATGACGGTGCGTGCCTCGTCGCTGGCGGTGCTCATGCCGCCGCCCGCGCCGTCTGCCGGGATTCAAGGGTCTCGATCGCGCGCCGGTAGATGTTCTTCAGCGTGTCGATCGCGTCGACGTCGATGTGCTCGTCGATCTGGTGGATGCTGGCATTGACCGGGCCGAGCTCGATCACCTGCCGGCAGATCTTGGCGATGAAGCGCGCATCGCTGGTGCCGCCGCTGGTCGAGAGTTCGGTCGTGAGGCCGGTTTCGGCCTGGATGGCTTGCTGCACCGCGTCGACCAGCTCGGCCGGCTGCGTGAGGAAGGGCAGGCCGCCGATGGTCCAGGCGAGCGTGTGGTCGAGCCCGTGCGCATCGAGCACGGCCCGCACGCGCTGCTGCAGCGATTCGGGCGTGGATTCGGTCGAGAAGCGGAAGTTGAAGTCGATCACCGCGCTGCCCGGGATCACGTTGCTGGCGCCGGTGCCCGCGTGGATGTTGCTGACCTGCCAGCTGGTCGGCTGGAAGAAGGCATTGCCCGCGTCCCAGCCGCCGGCCGCGTTGATGGCGACCAGTTCGGCCAGCGCCGGCGCGAAGGCGTGCACCGGGTTCTTCGCCAGGTGAGGGTAGGCGATGTGGCCCTGCACGCCGTGGACCGTGAGCCTGCCGCTCATCGTGCCGCGGCGTCCGTTCTTGATCATGTCGCCGCAGCGCTCGACCGAGGTCGGCTCGCCGACGATGCAGTAGTCGACCGCCTCGCCGCGCGCAGCCAGCGTGTTGCACACGACGACGGTGCCGTCGACGCCGGGGCCTTCCTCGTCGCTGGTCAGCAGCAGCGCCAGCGTGAGCCGCGGGTCGGGCGTGCCCGCCAGGAATTCCTCGATCGCCACCACGAAGGCGGCGAGCGAAGCTTTCATGTCGCAGGCGCCGCGACCGTACAGCTTGCCGCCACGGTGCGTGGGGGTGAAGGGCGGGCTGGTCCACTGGTCGAGCGGGCCGGTCGGCACCACGTCGGTGTGGCCGGCGAAGACCAGCGTCTTGCCGCCAGCCGTGCCGGGGCGCACCGCCCACAGGTTGGTCACGCGGAAATCGGCCGGGCCGCTCTCGATGGTTTCGAGGCGGAAGCCCAGCGCGGCGAGGCGCTCGCCCAGGATCTGCTGGCAGCCGGCGTCGTCGGGCGTGACCGACGGGCGGGAGATGAGGTGTTCGGCGAGCTGGAGGGTTCGGGACATCTTCGAAGGATCAGTGGCGCACGTCGAGCGTGATATCGGTGAAGCTGGGTTCTTCTTCCTGTGCCATCAGCGCGCGCTCTTCGTCGCGCTTGGTGGGCGCTGCCTGGCGGTTCTGCAGGCGCCACATCAGGTTGGTGGGTGAATCGGCCTGCGACAGGCCTTCCTCGCGGGTCACACGGCCCTCGGTCACGAGCTGGGCGATGTCTTCCTCGAAGGTCTGCGAGCCCTCGGCCATCGATTGCTCCATCGCCTCCTTGACGGCGGAGAAGTCGCCTTTCTCGATCATCTCGGCGATGAGCGCGGTGTTCAGCAGCACCTCCATGGCCGGCCAGCGTTCGCCTTTGGGCGTGCGCAGCAGGCGCTGCGCGACGATGGCGCGCAACGCGCCGGCCAGGTCGCCCAGCAGCGTGGGCCGCACCTCGACCGGGTAGAAGCTCAGGATGCGGTTGAGCGCGCGGTAGCTGTTGTTGGCGTGCAGCGTGGCCACGCACAGGTGGCCCGACTGCGCATAGGCGATGGCGGCGGTCATGGTCTCGCGGTCGCGGATCTCGCCGATCTGGATCACGTCGGGGGCCTGGCGCAGCGCATTCTTCAGCGCGACCTGCAGCGACTGCGTATCGCTGCCCACGTCGCGCTGGTTCACCATCGACTTCTTGTTGGTGTAGGTGAACTCGATCGGCTCCTCGACGGTGAGGATGTGGCCCGACGCGTTTTCGTTGCGGTAGTCGAGCATCGACGCGAGCGTGGTCGACTTGCCGACGCCGGTGGCGCCCACCATCAGGATCAACCCGCGCCGCTCCATGATGAGTGTCTTCAGGATGTCCGGCAGGTGAAGCTCGTCGAAGGACGGGATGGTCAGCGCGATGTGCCGCACCACCACCGCGTAGCTCCCGCGCTGGCGCATCGCGCTGATTCGGAAGTTGCCGGCGCCCTCGAGCTGGATCGCCATGTTGAGCTCGCCGGTGCGTTCGAGCTCGGCGATGCGGCTCTGGTGCACCACTTCCGCCAGCAGGCCCAGCGGCGCCTCGGGCGGCAGCACCTGTGCATTGATGGGGAGGCAGTTGCCGTTGATGCGGATCAGCGCCGGGGAGTGGGCCGAGAGGTAGATGTCGGAGGCCTTGCGCTCCGCCATCAGTCGAAGGATGCGTTCCATCGTGCTCATCGTTCTCTCACTCCTCGGGCTGTTCTGATGCTGAAAAAAGACCGCCTGGCGGGCGGTCGGGGCAGGTCAGTCGCGCAGCAGGTCGTTCAGGCTGGTGGTCGAGCGCGTCTTGGCGTCGACCTTCTTCATGATGATGGCTGCGTAGGTGCTGTATTTGCCGCCCGGCTTGGGCAGGTTGCCGGCCACCACCACTGAGCCGGCGGGCACGCGGCCGTAGCTCACGGAGTCGGTCGCGCGGTCGTAGATCGGCGTGCTCTGGCCGATGAACACGCCCATCGACAGCACCGAGTTCTCTTCAATCACCACGCCTTCGACCACTTCGGAGCGCGCACCGATGAAGCAGTTGTCTTCGATGATGGTCGGGCCGGCCTGCAGCGGCTCCAGCACGCCGCCGATGCCGACGCCGCCCGACAGGTGGCAGTTGGCTCCGATCTGCGCGCACGAGCCCACCGTGGCCCAGGTGTCGACCATGGTGCCTTCGCCCACGTAGGCGCCGATGTTCACGTAGCTGGGCATCAGGATCGCGCCCTTGGCGATGTAGCTGCCGCGGCGCGCCACGGCCGGCGGCACGATGCGCACGCCGGATTCCTTCAGTTCGGCGGCCGACAGGTGCGAGAACTTGGTCGGCACCTTGTCGTAGAAGCCGAGCGAGCCGGCCTGGATCTGTTCGTTGTCCTTCAGGCGGAATGACAGCAGCACCGCCTTCTTGATCCACTGGTGCACGGTCCACTGGCCGACGGATTCGCGGGTGGCCACGCGCAGCGTGCCGTTGTTGAGTTCGGCGATCACGTGCTCGACCGCTTCGCGCACTTCGGCGGAGGCCTGGGCGGGCGAGAGGTTGGCGCGGTCTTCCCACGCGGCGTCGATGGTCTGCTGGAGTTGTTGGGTCATGAAAGGGCTCGGTTCTGGATGAAATCAACGATGCGGCGGGCGGCTTCGGTGCACTCGTCGGTGCCGGCCACGAGAGCCATGCGGACGCGGCCACGGCCAGGGTTGGTGCCGCCGACCTCGCGCGCCAGGAAGCTGCCGGGCAGCACCGTCACATTGTATTGAGCGTAGAGCGCGCGGGCGAAGGCCTGGTCGTCGCCGTTCCATGCCGCGGGCACGCCGGCCCACAGGTAGAAGGCCGCATCGGGCAGACGCACGTCCATCACGGCCTCGAGCATCGGCGTGACGGCCGCGAACTTGGCGCGGTACATCGCGCGGTTCTCGACCACGTGCGCCTCGTCACCCCAGGCCGCGATGCTCGCGGCCGCCACCGCGCCGCCCATGGCGCTGCCGTGGTAGGTGCGGTAGAGCAGGAAGGCCTTGATGATCTCGGCATCGCCGGCGACGAAGCCGCTGCGCAGGCCCGGCACGTTGCTGCGCTTGGACAGCGAGGTCAGCATGACCAGATTCTTGAAATCGGTGCGGCCGAGCTGCGTCGCGGCTTCCAGGCCGCCCAGCGGCGGCTCGTCGCGGAAGTAGATCTCGCTGTAGCACTCGTCGGAGGCGATCACGAAGCCGTAGCGGTCCGACAGCGCGAAGAGCTTGCGCCATTCGTCCAGCGGCATCACGGCGCCGGTCGGGTTGCCCGGCGAGCAGACGAAGATCAGCTGCGTGCGGGCCCAGACGGCTTCCGGCACGCTGTCCCAGTCGACCGCGAAGTTGCGCTCGGGCACGCTCGGCACGTAGACGATCTCGGCGCCGGCGAGCAGCGTGGAGCCTTCGTAGATTTGATAGAACGGATCGGGCGAGATCACCACCGGTGGCACCGGGCCGCTCGGATCGACCACCGTCTGCGTCAAGGCGAACAGCGCCTCGCGGGACCCGTTGACCGGCAGCACCTGCGTGGCGGCGTCGACCGCGACGCCGTAGCGGCGCTGCAGCCAGCCGGTGAAGGCTTCGCGCAGTTTGATGTCACCGGCCGTGGCAGGGTAGGCCTCCAGGCCCGCGAGCCCGTCGGTCAGGGCCTGGCGGATGAAAGCCGGCGTCGGGTGCTTGGGTTCGCCGATGCCGAGGCTGATCGGCTTGAAGTCGGCGTTGGGCGTGACGCCCGCGAAGAGCTTGCGCAGCCGCTCGAAGGGGTAGGGCTGCAGCTTGGCGAGGAGCGGATTCATGGTGGCTTACTTGAACTTCTTGACCAGGACCTGGCTCTTGCGGTCCCAGTTGTACTTCTTCTTGCGCGCCTCGGGCAGCCAGTCGGGGTCGACCTGCACGAAGCCGCGCTTGATGAACCAGTGCATGGTGCGGGTGGTCAGCACGAAGATGCTGTCGAGGCCCATCGCGCGGGCGCGCTGCTCCACGCGCTTGAGGATGCGTTCGCCGTCGCCTTGCGCCTGCGAGTGCGGCGACACCGTGAGCGCCGCCATCTCGGCCGTCTTCGCTTCGGGGTACGGGTAGAGCGCCGCGCAGCCGAAGATCACGCCGTCGTGCTCGATCACGGTGTACTGGGCGACGTCGCGCTCGATCTCGGTGCGGCTGCGCTTGACCAGCGTGCCGTCGCGCTCGAAGGGCTCGATCAGCTGCAGGATGCCGCCGATGTCGTCGGCCGTCGCCTCGCGCAGCGACTCGAGCTTCTCGTCGATCACCATCGTGCCGATGCCGTCGTGCACGTACACCTCCAGCAGCAGCGAGCCGTCGACCGCGAAGGGCAGGATGTGGTTGCGCTCCACACCGGCCTCGCAGGCCTTGACGCAGTGCTGCAGGTAGAAGGCGGTGTCGGTCGGGCGCTGGGCCGGCGGCAGCGTGGCGAGCAGCTTGCGCGCCGCATCCAGCGGGAGCTCGGTGTCGATCGGGTTGTCCTCGCTCTCGGGCAGCTCGCTGTCCATGCGGATGCCCGGGATCTCGGTCAGGAAGATCAGCTTGTCGGCCTGGATCGAGATCGCCACGCTGGTCGCGACTTCTTCCATCGTCAGGTTGAAGGCCTCGCCGGTCGGCGAGAAGCCGAAGGGCGACATCAGCACCATGGCACCGAAGTCGAGCGTGCGGCGGATGCCCGCCGCATCGACCTTGCGCACCAGCCCCGAATGCTTGAAGTCGACGCCGTCGATCACGCCGACCGGGCGGGCGGTGATGAAGTTGCCGGAAATCATGCGCACCGTCGAGCCGGCCATCGGGGTGTTCGGCAGGCCCTGGCTGAAGGCCGCCTCGATCTCGTAGCGCAGCTGGCCGGCGGCTTCCTGCGCCGAGTCGAGCGCCACCTCGTCGGTGATGCGCATGCCGTGCGAGTACTTCGCCTCATGCCCCTTGGCGCGCAGCTGTTCGTTCACCTGCGGGCGGAAGCCGTGCACCAGCACCACCTTGACGCCCATCGACTGGATCAGCGCCAGGTCCTGCGCGATGTTCTGCAGCTTGCCCGCGGCGATCGCCTCGCCGGTGAGTCCCACCACGAAGGTCTTGCCGCGGTGCGTGTGGATGTACGGCGCGACGGAACGGAACCAGGGAACGAAGGTGAAGTTGAAGACGGTGGACATGCGGGCAGGGTGGCAGGGGGCGGGCGGTGCGCCGGTGGGGACGGGCGGGGATAATTCGCGATTCTCTCCGATGTGCCCCGTGCCCGACCGCCTGTCTTGTCCGCTACCGACCACCCCACGCCGCCCCAGATCGCGCTGAAGATCGAATTTCCCGAGTCGCTGCCCGTTTCCGCGCGGCGCGACGAGATCGCCGAGGCCATTTCCAGGAACCAGGTCGTCATCGTCTGCGGCGAAACCGGCTCGGGCAAGACCACGCAGTTGCCTAAGATCGCGTTGCTGCTGGGTCGCGGCAAGCTGGGCAAGCCGCCGGGGCAGGGCAAGCTGATCGGCCACACGCAGCCGCGCCGCATCGCGGCCAGTTCGGTGGCCAAGCGCATCGCCGAGGAGCTGAAGACGCCCTTGGGCGAGGTGGTCGGCTTCAAGGTGCGCTTCCAGGACCGGCTCAGCCGCGACGCCTCGGTCAAGCTGATGACCGACGGCATCCTGCTGGCCGAGACGCAGACCGACCCGCTGCTCAAGGCCTACGACACGATCATCATCGACGAGGCGCACGAGCGCTCGCTGAACATCGACTTCCTGCTGGGCTACCTGCGCGAGATCCTGCCGCGCCGGCCGGACCTCAAGGTGATCGTGACCTCGGCGACCATCGACGCCGACCGCTTCGCCACGCACTTCGCATCGCGCAACGGTCCTGCGCCCATCATCTACGTCTCGGGCCGCACCTTTCCGGTCGAGCAGCGCTACCGGCCCTTCGAGGAATCGCGCGAATACGACCTGAACGACGCCATCGCCGACGGCGTCGACGAACTCTGGCGCGATCCGCACAACGGCGGCGATATCCTGGTCTTTTTGCCGGGTGAGCGCGAGATCCGCGAGGCGGCCGACCACCTACGCAAGCACCTGGCGCAGCAGCCGGTGATGCGCAATGCCGAGGTGCTGCCGCTGTTCGCGCGGCTGTCGCCCGCCGAGCAGGACCGCATCTTCGAAGGCCACACCGGCCGCCGCGTGGTGCTCGCCACCAACGTGGCCGAAACCTCGCTGACGGTGCCCGGCACGCGCTATGTGATCGACACCGGCACGGCGCGGGTCAAGCGCTATTCCTTCCGCAGCAAGGTCGAGCAGTTGCTGGTCGAGCCGATCAGCCAGGCCGCGGCCAACCAGCGTGCCGGCCGGTGCGGGCGGGTGGCCAACGGCATCTGCATCCGGCTGTACGACGAGAAGGACTTCCTGGGGCGACCGCGTTTCACCGACCCGGAGATCCTGCGCTCGTCGCTCGCTGGCGTCATCCTGCGGATGAAATCGCTGCACTTGGGCGATGTGGCACGCTTTCCGTTCCTGGAGGCGCCCGCGCCGCGCGCGATCGCCGACGGCTACCAGTTGCTCAACGAGCTGGGCGCGGTGGACGATGCGAACGAGCTGACGCCGATTGGCCAGGAACTGGCCAAACTGCCGCTCGACCCGCGCGTGGGTCGGATGATCCTGGAGGCGCGCTCGCGCGGTGCGCTGGAGGAGGTGCTGGTCATCGCCTCGGCCCTGTCGGTGCAGGACGTGCGCGACCGGCCCATGGAGGCGCAGCAGCAGGCCGACCAGGCGCATGCCAAGTTCGACGACGACAAGAGCGAATTCAGTGGCTACCTGACGCTGTGGAAGTGGATTGCGGACGCGCGTGGCGGCAACGCGCCGCAGACCCGCCGCGAACTGCATGGCGATCCGAAGAAGCGCGCCAACGCCGCCTTCCTGCCCATCGCGCAGCGCATGGCCGCTGCCGCGCCGGAACCCGTGGCCGAGGCCTTGCCCACGCACAAGATCAGCAACCGCCAGTACGAGCAACTGCTGCGGCAGAACTTCATCAACATCCGGCGGCTGCGCGAATGGCGCGACATCCATTCGCAGCTGCTCACGGTGGTGACTGAGCACAAGTGGCAGCTCAACCGTCAGCCCGCCAGCTACGAGGCGCTGCATCTGTCGATGCTTGCCGGCCTGCTGGGCAACGTCGGCTGGAAGATGGAAGACGACGAGGCCTACCTCGGCGCGCGCGGCATCAAGTTCTACCGGCACCCGGGCGCACACCTGCGCAAGAAGCCGGGCCGCTGGATCGTCGCGGCCGAGCTGGTCGAGACCACGCGACTGTTCGGACGCGGCATCGCCAACATCGAGCCGCAGTGGCTGGAAGAGGTCGCCGGCCACCTGCTGAAGAAGCAGCTGCTCGACCCGCACTGGGAGAAGAAGGGCGCGCAGGTCACCGCGCTGGAGCGCGCCACGCTCTACGGGCTGGTCGTGTACAGCGGTCGCCGCGTTGATTTCACCAAGGTCGACCCGGTGGCAGCGCGCGAGATCTTCATCCGCGAAGCGCTGGTCGGCGGGCAATGGGAAAGCAAGTACCCCTTCCTCGCCGCCAACCGCAAGCTGGTGAAGGAGGTCGAGGGCCTCGAGCACAAGGCGCGCCGGCAAGACGTGCTGGTTGACGACGAGCTGATCTATGCCTTCTACGACGCGCAACTGCCGCCCGATGCGGCGAGCGGCGCCGCCTTCGAGCATTGGTACAAGGAGCAGTCGCGCGCCCAGCCCCGGCTGCTGTACCTGACGCGCGAGGAGCTGATGCGCCACCAGGCGGCGGGCATCACGACGCAGTCGTTCCCGCCGACGATCCGGCTGGGCGGCGTCGATTGCATTGCCACCTACCTTCACGAGCCCGGCGATGCGAAGGACGGCCTCACCGTCACCGTGCCGCTCTTCGTGCTGAACCAGGTGAGCGAGGAGCGCTGCGAGTGGCTCGTCACCGGCATGCTCAAGGACAAGATCCAGGCGCTGCTCAAGAGCCTGCCGCAGCGTCCGCGCTCGCGGCTGGTGCCGCTGCCCGAATCGGCGACGAAGCTGGCCGAGGCGCTGTCGGCGCCCGAGGTCTTCGGTGCGGGTTCGCTGACCGATGTGCTGCTCAAGCGCGTGCGCGACCAGACCAGCATCGACGTGAAGCGCGCCGACTTCAAGCTTGACATGCTGCCGCCGCACCTGTTCATGAACCTGCGCGTGGTCGACGAACACGGCCGCCAGCTCGGGATGGGGCGCAACCTCGGCGCGCTGAAGGCCGAGCTCGGCACGCAGGCGCGTGGCGCGTTCCAGGCGCTGGCTGGGCTCAACGTGCGGGCGACGCCCGCGGCTGTGCCTGCCGATGCGCCCAAGGTCGCGAACGCCCGGCGCCCGGCAAGCGCAGCGCCCTCGGCCCCCGCGCTGCCGGCCGGCGCCCGCTACACGGCCTGGACCTTCGGCGAGCTGCCGGAACTGATGGAAGTGCGCCGCGGCGCCCAGTCGCTCATCGGCTTCCCGGCGCTGGTCGACGGCGGCGACGCCGTGGGCATCGAGGTCTTCGACGAGCCGGCCGTGGCTGCCGCCAAGCACCGCGCCGGCCTGCGCCGCCTGTTCGCGCTGCAGATCAAGGACGCGCTGAAGTACCTCGAGAAGAACATCCCCGACCTGCAGAAGATGGCCGTTGCCTACATGCCGCTCGGTACCGCCGACGAATTGCGGGCGCAGATCGTCGACGTCGCGCTCGACCGTGCCTTCCTGCAGGAGCCGCTGCCGACCGACGAGTTCGCCTTCAAGAAGCGCATTGAGGAAGGCCGCGGACGGCTCACGCTCATCGCCAACGAGGTGGCACGGCTGGCCGGCGTGATCCTGGTGGAGTACGCCGTGGCGGTGCGCAAGATCAAGGACACGAAGATCCAGCCCGATGCCACGGCCGATGCGTCGCAACAGCTGCAGCGGCTCGTCGGCAAGCGCTTCATCGCCGATACGCCCTGGCCGCAGCTGCAGCATTTCGCGCGCTACCTGAAGGCGATCACCGCGCGTCTGGACAAGCTGCGCGCCGATCCGGCCCGCGATGCCGCCAAGCTGGCGGAGCTGCGGCCACAGGAGCAGCGCTACTGGCGGCTGGTGGCCGAGCGCAAGGGCGTGGTGGATGAGCGGATGCTGGAATTCCGCTGGCTGCTCGAGGAGCTGCGCGTGAGTTTCTTCGCGCAGGAGCTGCGCACGCCACAGCCGGTGAGCGTGAAGCGGCTGGACAAGGCCTGGGCGCAGCTTCAGGCCTGAGGAATGTCACGGTGGGTGATTCGACGACGGCCGGGTTTCTTGGTCACCACAGGGCCGATACGAGCTGCCAGACGGCAAAGGTGGCCAGCACGGTCGCGCTGCCCAGGCTGATCCGACGTTGCCAACGCGCGTCGAAGCGTTCACGAAGGCGGCCGACGATGGTGCTGAGGAAAAGCCACCATGTCGCCGACCCGAGCAGCACGCCCAGCACCATCGTTCCAGGCGCCGTCATCGCAGAGCGGCCCGCCATCGCGCCAAAGATCGCGACGAACGAGAGGATCGTCGCCGGGTTGGACAGCGTCAGCACGAAGGTGGTGGCGAAGTAGTGCCAGCGGCTGCGCGCTGTCTCCGAACGCGTCGTGCGCACGGCCACAGGCGCACGCACGAGCTTCCAGGCCATCCACAGGAGGAAGCCCGCGCCGAAGAGTGCAAGTGGTAGGCGCACGGCCACCAGCACCTGGATCAACCAGGTCACTCCGAAAGCACCGATCGCGCCGTAGACAGCATCTGCAACGGCGGCGCCCAGGCCGGTTGCGAGGCCTGCCCGAGGGCCTTGGCCGAGGCTGCGTTGAATGGTCAGTACGCCGATCGGGCCGACCGGTGCGGCGATCGACAAGCCGATCAGCAACGAGGAGACGAAGACTTCCAGCAATTCCATGCCACCGATCGTAGGCAGGTGGCCTCCTCGATCGAAGTGGATTTTTACGGTGGAGACAAAGGATCGCCGAAAGATCCATGGAAAATTCGGCGCATGACCGAAAGCATCCAACTCGACGCCAAAGCCTGGAAGCTGCTCGAAGCCTTGCAGGCCGATGGTCGCGCGCCGCTCAAGACGCTGGCCGAGGCCGCCGGTCTGTCGATCGCCGCGACCGCCGAGCGTCTCAAGCGCCTGCAGGACGCGGGCGTGATCCGCGGCGTGCAGGCGGACCTCGATCCCGCGAAAGTCGGCCTGCCGGTTCAGGCCCTCATCGGCATCACGACGGCGCAGCCACACAAGCAGGCGTTGCTCAAGGCACTGCGCGCGCGCGTCGAAGTCCTCGAATGCCACCACGTCACCGGCGCGGATTCGTACATGATGCGCATCGCCGTGGCGGACATGGCCGCGCTGGAGTCCTTCCTCGGCGACATCAACCGATGGGGCGAAACGCGGACCGCGATCGTCATGTCCACGCCCATCCCCCGCCGGGGCATGCGCCGGATGTCCGTCTGAGATGAAACCCACCCCCGATGCGCCTGCGGCGCCTCCCCCTCAAGGGGGCGCACCTGGCGGCCTGGCAAAGCCAGTTCCGCGGGTGCCCTGGCATCCGGCCGCGCCGGTTTCATCGACTGCGGGTGGCGCGCCAGCGCAATGGATAACTGACATGAAAAAACCCGCCGAAGCGGGTTTTTCCGTGGGCGGTGAGTGCGCCTCTAGATGCGGCCCATCACGAGCAGCACGATGACCACGATCAGCACCAGGCCGAGGCCGCCGCTCGGCCCATAGCCCCAGCTGCGGCTGTGGCCCCAGGTCGGCAGCGCGCCGATCAGCAACAGAATCAGGATGACCAGCAGAATCGTCGACATGAATTTCTCCTAAGGCCCTCAGGCGTTCAAATGAAGCCTCATGGTCGCCGACCGGCGGGCGAAGGACGAGGGAAAGCGGCGCCTTCGGTGGTCAGGTCATGCCGACGCGCGCTGTCAGAGCTTCGCCAGTCGCTCCAGCGCGTGGTGCAGGGTTTCGTCCTTCTTGGCGAAGCAGAAGCGCACCACCCGCTGGTCGAACCCGCTGCCGTAGAAGGCCGACAGCGGGATGGCCGCAACGCCGATCTCGCGGGTGAGCCACTGGCAGAAATCCGCCTCGCCCAGGTCGCTCACGGCGGTGATGTCGACGCACTGGAAGTAGGTGCCGGCGCTCGGCAGCAGCTTGAAGCGGGTCTTGGCCAGGCCGGCCGCGAACAGGTCGCGCTTGCGCTGGTAGAAGGCCGGCAGCTCCAGGTACGGCGCCGGGTCGGCCATGTAGCTGGCCAGGGCGTGCTGCATCGGCGTGTTGACGGTGAACACGTTGAACTGGTGCACCTTGCGGAACTCGGCCGTCAGTGCGGCAGGCGCGGCCACGGTGCCGACCTTCCAGCCCGTCACGTGGTAGGTCTTGCCGAAGCTGCTCACGATGAAGCTGCGCGCGGCCAGGCCGGGGTAGCGGGCCGCACTGGCATGTGCAACGCCGTCGAACACCATGTGTTCGTAGACCTCGTCGCTGATCACCAGCACCTCTGTGGGCGCGAGCAGTTCTTCCAGCGCGCGCATTTCCTCGGCGGTCCACACGGTGGCGCTGGGGTTGTGCGGCGTGTTGACGATGATCGCGCGCGTCTTCGGCGTGATCGCCGCGCCGATCTTCGCGAAGTCGGGGCGGAAAGTGCCCGGCGTGAGCGGCACGCGCACCACGACGCCGCCGGCGAGTTCGATGTTGGGCACGTAGCTGTCGTAGCAGGGTTCGAGCACGATCACCTCGTCGCCCGGCCGCACGATGGCGAGCACCGCCGTGATGATGGCCTGCGTGGCGCCGGCGGTCACGGTGATCTCGCTGTTGGCGTCGTAGCGATGGCCGTAGAGCGCCTCGATCTTGGTCGCCATGGCCTGGCGCAGCGGCAGCACGCCCGGCATCGGCGGGTACTGGTTGTGGCCGGCGGCCATCGCCGCGGTCACATCCGCCAGCAGCTTGGGATCGCAGTGGAAGTCCGGGAAGCCCTGGCCGAGGTTCACTGCGTTCGTCTCCGCGGCGAGCGCCGACATGACGGTGAAGATGGTGGTGCCCATCGTGGGGAACTTGGTGCCGATGGCGGGCGTGCGCGGGGAAGAAGAAGCGGTGCTCATGGTGATCGAAAGACGCGGGGGGTGACTCAGAGTTCGTAATCCTGCTGCTGGCCGCTGAGGGCCTTGGCGATCAGGTTGCGGTCCAGCCGGTCGCTCAGCAACTCGGCGAACTTGAAGACGAAGTTGCGCAGGTAGGCACTGCGCTTGAAGGCGATGCGGGCGATGTTCTGGCCGAAGATGTGGCCCATGGGCTTGACGACGAGATCGTCGTTGGTGCTGTCGCGCACCGCCATCTCGGCCACGATGCCGATGCCCAGGCCGAGGCGCACATAGGTCTTGATCACGTCCGAGTCGATCGCTTCCAGTGCGATCCGCGGCGTGAGCTTCTTCTGCGCGAACGCGTGGTCGATGCGCGTGCGGCCAGTGAAGGACGGGTGGTAGGTGATGATCGGCTCGCTCGCCAGGTCTTCCAGCGACACCCGCTCCTTGCCCGCCAGCGGGTGGTCCTTGGGCAGCACCAGCACATGCTGCCATTCGTAGCAGGGCAGGGTGACGAGCTCGCTGTAGTCCGCGAGTGATTCGGTGGCGATGCCGATCTCGGCCACCTCGTCGATCACCATGCGCGCCACCTGGTCCGGCGAGCCCTGGTGCAGGCTCACATTGACCTTCGGGTAGGCCTCGCGCAGCTTCGCCACCGGCACCGGCAGCACATAGCGCGCCTGCGTGTGGGTGGTGGCGATCGACAGCGTGCCACTGTCTTGCGCGCTGAACTGTTCGCCGATGCGCTTGAGGTTGCCCACCTCGCGCATGATCAATTCGATGCTGGCGATGACGTGCTGGCCCGGCTCGGTCACGCGCTTGAGGCGCTTGCCGTGGCGGGCGAAGATCTCGACGCCGAGCTCTTCCTCGAGTTCGATGATGGCCTTGGACACGCCGGGCTGCGAGGTGTGCAGCGCCTTGGCGGCTTCGGTGAGATTCAGGTTCCGCCGCACCGCTTCCTGCACGAACTTGAACTGGTGGAGATTCATAACAAATTCCGTCTTATTGCGGCCTTCATTATGCCTTCTCGGTCTATCGATCTGCTGAAAGGTCAACTGCGCAACGCAATGTCCGCCAGCAGATCGATGACTTCGGCCGTTTCGCCCACGGCCGGCGCCAGAGAGAACGCGACCTCCGGGTGCGCGGCGCGCAGGGCGTCGACCAACCGAGGCAGGTCTTCGCGCACATGCTTGCCCATGCCGAGGAACAGCGGCACCACGCGCAAGGCGCGTGCACCGTCGGCGATCAGGCGTCCGGCCGCGGTGGGCAGATCGGGTTCGACCAGTTCGAGGTAGGCGCAGGCGACGGGCACCGCCGGCTGGCGCGCTGTCATGCGGCGTGCGACGGCCTCGACCGGCTCGCGCCAGCGCGCATCGCGCGACCCATGGGCGAACAGGACGACCGCGAATGGCATGTCGTTCATGCCGCTAACGTCTGAGCACCAGCCACCCGAAGGCGCCCAGCGACAGCATCGTGTAGATCAGCCCTGGCGCCGCCGCCGTGAGCCAGGGCATCCAGTTGCTCAGGTTGCCGATGTAGCCGAACACGTTGTTCAGCAGGAAGAAGCTGATGCCGATCAACACGCCGCCGAAGACATAGGTCGTCACGCCGCTCTGGCGGAAGTGCAGGTAGGCGAAGGGCAGGGCCAGCACCACCATCACCAGGCAGGACAGTGGGTAGAAGACCTTGCGCCAGAACTGGATCTCGTAGCGCTGGGCGGTCTGGCCGTTGACTTCGAGGTGCTGGATGTACTCGAACAGGTCGAGGGTGCGCATGCGGTCGGGCTTGAGCAGCGCGACCGACACCATTTCGCTGGTGAGCGTGGTCGGCCAGCGGTACTCGGGCGAATGTGTGGTGACGACCTGGGCCTTGTCGGTCGCGCGGGTGTCGTAGCTCTGGTGTTCGGCATTGCCCAGGAGCCAAGCCCCGTCGACGATGCGTGCGGTGCTGGCCTGGATCTGGGAGGCCACGAAGCCCTTGCCGTCGAACTCGAAGATGCGCGGGCTGGTCAGGGTGCCGTCGCGGCCCATGGCCGCCACGTTGACCGCATACGACATGTCGCCCTGCCTTTCCTTCAGCCAGGCACCGGTGGTACCGACGGTGGCAAGCACATCGCCGCGAAAGCGCGCCTTGAGCACCTGGGCGCTCCGGTCGGCCGCCGGCGCCAGGTAGTCGCCGACCGCGAAGGTCAGCGCCACGAAGCCCGCGCCCAGCAGCAGGAGCGAGCGCAAGGCCCGCCAAGGCCCCAGCCCGCTGGTGCGCAGGATGGTGTATTCCGAACTCTGCGCCAGCCGCGCCATCACGAAGATGGTGCCGATCAGCACCGTGATCGGCAGCAATTCGTACAGATGGCTCGGCACCAACAACGCGACATAGGCCAGGGCCTGCGGCGCCCCGTAGCCGAGGCTGTCGGGCTGGCCGATGTCGCTGAGTTCGTCGACGAAGTCGAAGAAGAAGAAGAGGGCCAGGAAGCCGAGCGTGACGAAGGCCACGGCCTTGAGCACCTCGGTGTAGATCAGTCGACGGATCGTCTTCACGCGCGGGTCACCTGGGTACGGGGCGATGCGGCCGGTCGACGCAGACGCAGTCCCCAGTTGTTGTGGCGCTTGAGCAGCCAGAGACCGGCGAGCAGCAGAATCCCGCCGTGCAGCGCGAGCATGAAGGCGCCCATGCCGACGCGGCCCGAGCCGATCCAGTTCTGGCCGAGGTTCAGCAGGTTGAAGTACACGACGAAGGCGAACAGGGCCAGCAGCAGGTTGGCGCTGCGCCCCACCCGCGGGTTGACGTTCGACAGCGTCAGGGCCAGCAGCACGAAGTTGATGCCGGCGAACAGCAGGCCGATGCGCCAGGCCAGTTCGCCCAGGTTCGGCGGCGACGGCTCCATCACCAGCTTCAGGGTCGGCCGGGCGCGCAGCGGCGTCGCATCGGTGGACGCGGCCACATCGCTGCCGACCTTGGTGCCGTAGGTGTCGAACTCGCTGATCTTGAGCGTCTTCTCGTCGAGCGAGCGCTCGAGCCGCTGGCCGTTGCTCAGCATCAGGTAGCGGGTATCGCCCACGCTTTCGAGACGCCCGCTGCGCGCCGACGTGATGATCTGCAGGTTGCGCTCGATCGAGGAAATGAAGACGTTGGTGGCCGTCGCCGCGTCGGGCGTGTCCTTGTCGATGAAGAAGACGCGGTTGCGGCCGGCGGATTCGCGGAACTCACCGGGCGCGATGCGCTCCAGGTCGCCGCGGCGCTCGTACTGGGCACGCATGCCCTGGGTCTGCGAATTGGCCCAGGGCCAGCCCACGAGGGCCAGCACCGCGATCATCAGCAGCACGGGCCAAGCGAAGCGGAACAGCGGCTGCACGAAGTCGACCAGACCGCGGCCGCTGGAGAACCAGATCACCATCTCGCTGTCGCGGTACATGCGCGAGAGCGTGCCCACGATGGCGACGAAGAGGCTCAGGCTGAGGATGGTCGGCATGTAGCCGAGCACCGTGTAGGCCATGACGAGCATCACGTCGGAGGGGTTCACGCTGCCCTTGGAGGCAAGGCCGAGCGTACGGATCAGCATCATGGTCATCACGATGGTGATCAGCACCACCAGCGTGGCTCCGAAGCTGCGCGACAGCTCCTTGCGCAAAGAGGAATGGAATAACATCGTCGAGCGAAAGAAAAGGATTATGGACTTTCAACTCAAGACCCTCAGCACCGCCCAGGCGGCCACCGACAAGACCGACGCGCTGATCGTGCTCGTCCCCGATGGTGCGAAGGCGGCGGCGCCTTCCAAGGCCGATGCACTGGCCACGGCCATCGATGCGGTCCGCCAGGCCGGCGACCTTCCGGCCAAGGCCGGCAAGCTGCTCGCGTTGTATCGCCCGGCCGGTGTGACCGCCCCGCGCGTGTTGCTGGTCGGCGCGGGCGATGGCTCCGCCGGCGCAGTGCGCAATGCGGTCGGCGCGGCCGTTCAGGCGGTCAAGGCAGCCGCACCCAAGCGGGTCACGCTGCTGCTGCCATCGGGCATGGATGGCCTGGCCGTGCGTGCCGCCGTGATCGCCGCGGCCGACGCGAGCTACGTCTACACCACCACCAAGCCGAAGGTCGAGGCGCGCAGCATCCGCCAGGTGGTGCTCGGCGTGGCCGACGCGTCCGCCGTGAAGTCGGCCTTCGCCGAAGCCAGTGCCACGGTCGCCGGCATCGAGCTGGCGAAGGAATGGGGCAACCGGCCCGCCAACCACTGCACCCCGACGCTGCTGGCCGGGGCGGCCCAGGCGCTCGGCGCCTTGCCGCGCATCCAGTGCGAAGTGCTCGGTCCGAAGGAAGTCGCGAAGCTCGGCATGGGCTCGTTCGCGGCCGTGGCGCAGGGTTCGTCAGAACCGCTGCGCTTCATCGTGCTGCGCTACCAGGGCGCCGCCAAGGACCAGGCGCCGGTCGTGCTGGTCGGCAAGGGCATCACCTTCGACACCGGCGGTGTGTCGATGAAGCCCGCCGCAGAAATGGACGAGATGAAGTTCGACATGTGCGGTGCCGCCAGCGTGCTGGGCGTGTTCCGCGCGCTCGGCGAACTCAAGCCCGCGATCAACGTCGTGGGCCTGATCCCCGCCGCCGAGAACATGAACGACGGCAAGGCGCTCAAGCCGGGCGACGTCGTGACCAGCATGAGCGGCCAGACCATCGAGGTGCTCAACACCGACGCCGAAGGGCGCCTCATCCTGTGCGACGCGTTGACGTACGCCAAACGCTTCGCCCCGGCCGCCGTCATCGACATCGCCACCCTGACCGGTGCCTGCGTGGTCGCCCTGGGCGGCGTGCGCAGTGGCCTGTTTTCCAGCAACGAAGCGCTGGCGACGGCACTGAGCGCTGCCGGCGACCGCGCGCAGGACCTGTGCTGGCGCCTGCCGCTGGACGACGAATACGCCGAGGGGCTCAAGAGCAACTTCGCCGACGTGGCCAACATCGCAGGCCGCGCAGGTGGCGCCATCACCGCCGCCAAGTTCCTGCAGCGCTTCGCGGCCGATTACCCCTGGGCCCACCTCGACATCGCCGGCACGGCCTGGAAGAGCGGCAGCGCCAAGGGCTCGACCGGCCGGCCGGTCGGCCTGCTGATGTCGTACCTGATGGCCCGGGCGGCGGAAGGCGCGAGCGCGCCGGCCGCGCCGCGCAAAGCCGCCCGCAAGGCCCGTGCAACCCCCTGAGGCGACCGGCGCGTGACCGAGATCGACTTCCACTTCAACACGCCCGACAAGGTGGCCTACGCCTGTCGGCTGCTGCGCAAGGCCGTGGCGGCGCGCGGGGCGCGGGTGGTGGTGGTCGGCGATGTGTCGACGATCGAGGCGGTCGACGCGGCGCTGTGGCAGTTCTCGGCGGCCGACTTTATCGCGCATTGCCGGGCCAGCGCGGAGCCGTCGGTGCTGGCACGCTCGCCCGTGGTGCTGATGGACGGCGCCAATGCCGCGCTGCCGCACCAGCAGGTACTGCTCAATCTCGATGCGACGGTGCCGAACGGCTTCGAGCGCTTCGAGCGGCTGATCGACATCGTGACCGACGACGAACTGGACCGCCGGGATGCGCGGGCGCGCTGGCGGCACTACGCCGACCGGGGCTACGCCATCACCCGGCACCAGTTCCAGGGGGGCGCTTCGCGATGAATGCGCCGCGGACGCCGCCGCGCTTCGTGCCGACGCTCACCACGGTGCTCGAGCCCCTGGCGCCGTTGGTGCCGAGCGAGCCGGTGACGCCTGTGCAGGCTGAAAGCGTTGCAGAGCCCGAGGATGCGGTCTCGGTAGCCTCCGCCGAGCCACCTTCGCTGCCCGTGGCGCCGGACCTGCCGGACCTGCGCAGTGCCATCGCGCTCGACCCCGTCACGCGCTTCGGCGAGATGGAGCGTTTCGCGTTGGAAGAGCAGTTGCTGCACCGCGTGATGCAGCGCGTCGACCTGCAGCTCGAGGAGCGGCTGAGCGACGTCGTCGCGGCGGCCGTGCAGGCCCAGCTCGACCTCATGGTGCCGCGCCTTCGCAACGAAATCGAGGACGTCCTGCGCACGCTGGTGACCGAATCGCTGGCCCAGGAACTGCAGGAAAAACCCGGGTCCAACCCACCCGGAAACGGGCAGACCTTGGGCTAAACTGCGCCCGGTTCGACGGCGCGAGGGCGCTGGAAGACAAGGTCCGGCGCGGAAGTTGCTCTGCTGTCGTACCCGGTTCAAGAGACCGGTTTTTTACTCTATCCATCATGTTCTGGAGGTTCCCATGCAAATGAAATGGACTGCGGTCGCACTGGCTGCTCTCACGCTAGTGGCTTGCGGCAAGAAAGAAGAAGCCGCTGCACCCGCCGCTGCGCCGGCACCCACGGCCGCTGCACCCGCTGCTGCACCTCCCGGCGCAACCCTGGTCGTCAAGATCGGCCACGTCGCTCCGACCAGCGGCGCCATCGCCCACCTGGGCAAGGACAACGAGCTCGGCGCCAAGATGGCCATCGAGGACCTGAACGCCAAGGGCCTGAAGATCGGTGACAAGACCGCCAAGTTCGAACTGCTGGCCGAAGACGACGCCGCCGATCCGAAGCAAGGCACGGCCGTCGCCCAGAAGCTGGTCGACAGCAAGGTCAACGGCGTGGTCGGTCACCTGAATTCGGGCACCACCATTCCCGCTTCCAAGCTGTACAGCGACGCGGGCATCCCCCAGGTCTCGCCATCGGCAACCAACCCCAAGTACACGCGCCAGGGCTTCAAGACCACGTTCCGCGTGGTGGCCGACGACACGCAACTGGGCGGCACGCTCGGCAAGTACGCCGTGGAGACGCTCAAGGGCAAGAACATCGCCGTGATCGACGACCGCACGGCCTACGGCCAGGGCGTGGCCGAGGAATTCGAGAAGGCTGCCAAGGCGGCCGGCGCCACCATCGTGGGCCACGAATTCACCACCGACAAGTCGACCGATTTCAACGCCATCCTGACCAAGCTCAAGGGCGCCAAGCCCGACGTGCTGTTCTTCGGCGGCATGGACGCGGTCGGCGGCCCGATGCTCAAGCAGGTCAAGCAACTGGGCATGACCGTCAAGTTCATGGGCGGCGACGGCCTGTGCACCGCCGAACTGGCCAAGCTGGCCGGCGATGCGATCGGCGAAGACATGGTGGTGTGCGCCGAAGCGGGTGGCGTCGACGGTGACTTCAAGGCACCGCTGGAAGCCTGGAAGACCAAGTTCAAGGAAAAGAACGGCGTCGAGGTCCAGATCTACGCGCCGTACGTGTACGACGCCGTGAACGTGCTGGCTGCTGCGATGGTCAAGGCCGGTTCCGCCGAGCCGGAGAAGTACCTGCCGGAAGTCGGCAAGGTCGACTACAAGGGCCTGACCGGCCCGATCACCTTCGACGAGAAGGGCGACATCAAGAATGGCGCCTTGACGCTGTACACGTACAAGGGTGGTGCACGCACGCAGATCGCCGTGGTGCGCTGAGCACTGCACGCTGCGCATTGGCAGATGAAGGGGCCCGCAAGGGCCCCTTTTTTCATGGCGCAGTGTTGGCCGCCGGGTCGCCAGGGGAGCCCAATGCGAACCCGAACCCGAACTCGTCGCACGGCTCGCTGCTGCGCCATACCTCCGATCGAAGCCAAGGACCCAAGGACCGGCAGCGCCCTCAATCTCCCTGTGCGACGGCAAAGCGCGCGTTGACCAAGGTGGCACATTCGGCGGGCGTCACGGGCGGGCTGAAGAGGTAGCCCTGTATTTCGTCGCAGCCGTTGGCGCGCAAGAACGCCAGCTGCTGGAGGGTTTCGACGCCTTCGGCGATGACCTTGAGATCGAGCTCATGGCCGAGGGAGATGATGGCCTTGGCGATGGCCTTGTCCTCTTCATCCCCGGGAATGCCGCGCACGAAGCCCTGGTCGATCTTCAGTCTGGAAATTGGAAAGCGCTTGAGCGCGCTGAGGCTGGAATAGCCGGTTCCGAAATCGTCGATGGACAGCTGCACGCCCATGGCCTGCAGGGTCCGCATCGAGAGCAGCGCCTTCTCGAGGTCTTCCATGATCAGGCTTTCCGTCAGTTCCAGTTCGAGAAACCGGGGATCCAGCCCGCTGTCGTCCAGTGCCCGATCGACCTGTTCGATCCAGGTTCGCTCTCTGAACTGCCGCGCCGACACGTTGACCGCCACATTGAAGGCCGGCAGGCCCGCGTCCTGCCAGGCCCGGTTCTGGAAGCAGGCGGTGCGCAGCACCCATTCGCCGATCGGAACGATGAGTCCGGTCTCCTCCGCCAGAGGAATGAACTCGGTTGGCGATACCAGGCCACGCTCCGGATGCTGCCAGCGGATCAATGCCTCCACGCCGGTCACCTGGCCCGATGTCATCGCCACCTGGGGCTGGTACACGAGGTGGAATTCCCCCCGCGCGACGGCGTGGCGCAATCCTTCGCGCAGCGCGAGCTTGTCGCGGATCGCGCCGTTCATCGCGGCGGTATAGAACTGGAAATTATTGCGCCCCGATGCCTTGGCAAGGGCCATCGCGGCATCGGCGTTCCTGAGCAACGCGTCGGCGTCGGCCCCGTCCGCGGGATAGGTGGCCACGCCCAGGCTGCCCGTGACCTGGACCCCTTGGTCGCCGATGCGTACCGGCTCTGCAATGGCTTCGAGCAGCCCTTGCAGAGCCGGTGCCACGTCCGTCCCGTCGCCCGGCTGGTCGTACAGAACGATCACGAATTCGTCGCCACCTGTTCGCACCACCGTGTCCACGCTGCGCAGGCACTGGTGCATGCGTTCGGCCATGACCTTCAGCAGTTCGTCCCCGGCCTTGCGGCCCAGGCTGTCGTTGACCAGTTTGAAGCCGTCGAGGTTGATGGACACCACCGTCATCAGCCGGCCATAGCGATCCGCATAGGAGATGGCCTGCTTGAGGCGATCCTCCAGCAGCGCGCGATTCGGCAGCCCCGTCAGCAGGTCGTGGGTGGCCTGGTGTTTCAATCGGCCAGCGCTGCTCTCCAGCAGCACGTTCGAGTTCTCGATCGATTCCGCCATCTGGTTCATGGCGCTCGCGAGGATGCCGAATTCATCCGCGCGGCCTTGTTGCGCTCTGGCACTGAAGTCCCCCGCGGCCACGCGCCGGGAAAACGCGATGAGCTCGGTGATGGAGCGCGTGATGCGCTGCGAGACGATCCACGCGATCGCCGCGCCGAGCAGGCTGGCCAGGACGACCATGGCGATCGCGGCCCATCGCGAGAATGTGGCAGCGCGTTCGGCATCGGCGCGGGTTTGAAGTGCGCGCTTGGTCGCCGCGGTGTGAAGCGCCTCGACCGAGGATTCGATGGCAGCGGTCGTGTCGACGTCGTGTCTGCCCAATTCGGATGACGGGCTCGCTGGCGTTTCCTTGCCATGCTGCGCGATGCGGGCGAGAACGCCGTCCTCGTATTGCTCGGTCTGGGCCTCGATCCGGGCGACCTGTGCCCTGAACTGCGGATCGGTCGAGAGGATCCGAAGGCTCGCCAGGTACTCCCGCATGTCCAGCAAATGGTTCTGCATGGCCGGCAGGAAACGCGCGCTCGCCGCCGCCACGCCAAGCCGGTCCACCGACCGCAGCAGTTCATTTTCGGCGTCGCGTGCCTTGTACATCGCCAGCGAGCTGCGCAGACTCAGGTCCGCCATCCGGTTGTCGCTGTTCAACAACTTGTCGATGGCCTTCGCGGACCGCTGCTCGCTGAGATAGAAGGCCACGCCCAGGGCCAGCATCAGTGCGATGACGACACCGAATCCCAGCGCGATCTCCACCCGCAGGCTGCGCGATCTCTTCCACCACGAGAAGCCGGTCGAGAATTTGCTCAATTGCGATTCACTCCCAGGTCACGGTTCCCGAGGCGCGTCACGGGCTTCGCTCTGCATCGACCATCTTCAGGAAGGTGCGGACGTTCTCGTCGCCCGCGAAGCGCCTGATCTCTTCGCGGGCGCGCTGCGTGGCCGCGCGGAACGGCGCCGGATCCGGGCGCGTGACCTTCACGCCGGCGGCGGTCATCTTGGCGATCAGGTCCTCCTCCTCGGCGATGATCTTCCGGCGCATGCCGTCGCCCGCCGCCTTGCTCTCCTCGCGCACGATCAGCTGCTCGGCCGGTGTGAGCTTCGCCCAACTCTGGGCGCTCATGAGATGCAGGGTGTGGTAGTACACATGGCGCGTCAGGGCCAGGTGCTTCTGGACCTCGTACAACTTGTTGTAGTAGATGACGTTGAGCGGGTTTTCCTGGCCGTCGACCACGCCCTGCGACAGTGCCTGATGGAGTTCCTTGAAGCCGACCTTGCTGACCTGAGCGCCCAGCGATTCCATGGTGGCCTCGAGTTCGGCCACGGGCGGCACGCGCACCTTGAGGCCCCGCACGTCGTCGGGCCCGTTGATCGGACGCTTGTTGTTGGTGAGGTGGCGAAACCCCCATTCCCAATTGGACAGGATGATGAATCCCTGCTTCTCGGCCAGTGGCGCGAGCCATTTCATGGCCGGGCCGTCGAGCACGCGGTGGGCATGCGCATAGCTGTCGAAAAGGTATGGCATGACGACCACGGAGAAGGTCTTCTCGTACTTGATGAGGTAGTTCATCGAGCTCACGTCCATGTCGACCGCTCCGAGCCTGACCTTCTGCAGCAGCTCGTTCTCGCTGCCGAGCTGGGACGCGGGAAAGATCTCCGTACGCACCTGTCCTTGGGTGCGCTCCTCGACCCGTCTGGCGAATTGCAGCGCCGCCAGATGGGCCGGGTGCGTGGTGGCAGCGGCGTGCACCAGCGACAGCACGACAGGCTCGGCCCGCACCGCCGGAACCCAGGCGGCGAAGCCCCATGTCGCGATGAGCATCAGGCTTGCTTTTCGCATGCTGTAGGGCCCCGTCAAGCCGCAGCCCCCTGGTTGTCGATCTTGCTGCGTTCGCTCTGTTCCATGGTGCCCGTGCGCAGAAAGTCGCCGGCCTCGTTGGCAACCACCGCCTCGCTGAAGTAGTAGCCCTGCGCCATCGTCGTGGAACCGGTCGAGTGGAGAAAGGCGAGCTGCGCCTCCGTCTCCAGCCCCTCGACGATGATGCCGATGCGCGCTTCACGCGCCAGATTCATGATGGCCCGAACGGTGGCCGCGCTGTCCGGATCGTCGACGGCTCTCTTGAGCATCGACTGCGCGATTTTCAAGTGGTTCACGCGGTAGGTGCGCAGGTACTCGAACGACGAGTACTCGGTGCCGAAGTCGTCGATCGCAATGCGAACACCGAGGGCGCGCAGCTTCGGAAGCACGTCGTTGTGGGTCCACGTCATCTGGGCCAGCGTCGACTCGGTCACGTCGAACTCCAGAGCGGATGGATCGAGCTGCCACTTCTCGAGGCTCTGCGTCACGTCGCGAATCAGCTCGCTGCCCTGCCGGAGCTGCCCGAGCGACAGGTTGATGGCCACCAGGGGCGGCGCCACACCCTGTTCGCGCCACACGCTCATTTGCCGGCATGCCTGGTTCAGGACCCAGCGGCCCAGCACGACGATGCCGCCGGTGCGCTCCGCGATCGGCACGAACGCGCCGGCGTCGAGCAGGCCTCGCTGTGGATGGTTCCAGCGCAGAAGGGCTTCCACGCCCACGATCTTCCCGGAGGACAGCTCGACCTGTGGCTGGTAGTAGAGCTCCAGCTCTTCCTGCTCGATCGCCTTTTTCAGGTCTTCGCCGAGCTTCACCCGGTCGCGGACTTCCAGATCGAGGTTTTCCGAGTGGAAGTGGTATTGGTTGCGGCCGTGTTCCTTCGACCGGTAGAGCGCCACGTCGGCTTGCCCCACCATTTCGTCCGGCCCCTCGCTGCCCGGGATGAAAGGGCAGATGCCGATGCTGGCGGACACATGCACCTCGTTGCCGGCGAGCATGTAGGGGCGCGCGAGCTCCTCCAGGATCTTTGCCGCCAGCGCGCCGGCAGCGGCCGGTTCGGCCATTTCGGTCTGCAGCACGGCGAACTCGTCGCCGCCCAGGCGAGCCACCAGGTCGGTTTCGCGGGTGCAGGTCCGCAAACGCTGGGCCACCTCGCGCAGCAGCAGGTCGCCGGCCGGATGGCCGAAGGTGTCGTTGACTTCCTTGAAGTGGTCCAGGTCGAGATAGTGCAGTGCAAAGGGCACGGAGCCTCGCTGCGCTGCGGCGTGGGCCTGGTGCAGGCGCTCGGTGAGGGTGGCGCGGTTGGCCAGGCCGGTGAGCCCGTCGGTGCGCGCGAGCCGTGCCAGCTGTTCCTCCGCCGCCTTGCGCTCGGTGACGTCGATGACGATGCCCTCTACCTCGATGAGCCGGCCCTCCTTGTCGCGCACCGGAACGTAGCGGTTCTCGACCCAGCGCCGTGCGCCGTCACCCGTGCATAGCCGGTATTCGATCGAGGCGCCTTCGGCATCCTTCTCGAGCACGCGCGCCATCGCGGCAGCGACGCCGGCCTGGTCGGCCGGGTCGATCAGCACGTCCGTCCAGTTCGGGTTGGCCAGCAGGGCCGCCGGTTCGTGACCGAACTTGGTGATGTTGTGCGAGATGTAGATCAGCGGGAACGCAGGTTCGCCGCGCAGGCGGTAGAGGATGGTCGGGCTGTTCTGCACGATGATGTTGGCGTCCGACAACTCCCGCGTCCGCTCCTCGACGGCCTGCTCGAGCTGGTTCATCTTGAAGGCGGCATCCTCCGTCATCTGCCACTTCATCGTGAGCGCGCTGGCGAGCTGACGGACCTCGACCGCGTCGAACGGCTTCTTGAGCACGAGCAGGCGATCGCGCGCGTCCAGACGCTCGAAGACCTCGACCCATGACTGGTCCGCATAGGCCGTGCAGATCACGATCTGCAGGCGCGGGTCTTCGAGCCACAGCTGCTCGATCGTCTCGACACCGTCCCATCCTGGAGGCATGCGCATGTCGATGAACGCCAGGGCGTAGGGCGCGTCGGCCGCCAAGGCGTCGCGGACCTTCGCGAGCGCCTCCTGTCCCTGGAATGCGCCGTCCAGCACGAAGTCGACGTCACTCGTCTTGGCCGTGGTGCCGAACAGCGCAGATTCCAGATCGCCCAGGTCCGCGGCCATCGCCGCCGGAAGCAGGATCTTGCGGAAGTCCTCGTGGATAGCGGGCGTGTCGTCCGCCAGGAGAATGCGGCGGTTCTGCGGCGTGCTCATGCCGTCTCCGCGGCTTCTCTGATCGGAAGTTCGAGCGTGAAGGTGGCGCCGGTACCGGGCCCGTCGCTGTGGACCGTCAGCGTGCCGCCCATTTCTCGCGCTGCGATCGCTGCGCTGTGCAGCCCGAAGCCGTGGCCGTCCTTCTTGGTGGTGAATCCGTGCACGAACACCTGGGTCAGGTTTTCGGGGGCGATGCCGATCCCGGTGTCCGTGACGCGGATGCGCAGCGTCTCATCTCCGACGATCTCCGCGTTCAGCAGCAGCTGCGCGCCGTCGTCCGCCGCCGCCTCCATCGATTGCCTGGCATTGCGCACCAGGTTCATCAGCACCTGCAGGACGCGGCCCCTGTCCAGCGGCAGCGCGGGAATCTGTGCCAGGCCGCTCTCCATCACCACCCGGTGGCGCGCCAGGCCCGTGGCGTTCATGCGCAGGGCATCTTCCACCAGCTCCTGGATCCGTATCGACTCGATCAGTCTGGAGGCGCTGGCATGGGTCTGCTGCGCAGCGATGATTTCCTTGATGTGGTCGACGCTCTTGGTCAGCGCCCCCAGTTCGTCGACAACGGCGCGCTGCTCGGCCACCAGCAGCGGTGTCAACTGGCGCACGTAGCCAGGGATCATCTGGCCCTTGGCGTCGGACGCCAGGAAGGTGCCCAGGTCGTCCGCATGCTCGTTCATCAGCTGCGCCGCACGTGCGAGCCCCTCCAGCTTGGAGGCACGGACCCTGGAGAGGATCAGCCCGGCAGACACGTTGACGCTGTTGAGCACATTGCCCACGTTGTGCAGCACGTTGGTGGCGATCTCGGCCATGCCGGCCGAGCGCGCGGCCGCCACCAGATCGGCCTGCGTCTTGCGCAGCACCCGGTTGACCTGCTCGTTCTCGTGCAGCGCGGCCTCCAACGCCGCCGTGCGGCTGAGCACCTGCTCTTCCAGCATGATCGTGGTCTGGAACAGATTGAAGTCCGAGCCCTGCGCGTTGGCGCTGCGCTCGGCACGGTCCATCAGGGCCCGGATGATCTTGTTGAGCCGGGCGATCTCGTCCTGCGAGGACAGATCTTGGACGCCGGGGTCCTGCAGCGTGATATCAGACATCGTGGGTCTCCGCGGCGTTCGTGCCGAATGCAATGCCGACCAGCGTCTGATTGACGTGCACGCCACGGAACTGCTCGCCGTAGGTGTGGAAGCCGATCGTGTTGTTCTCCTGGAGCACCTCGCCGACGCGGTCCTTCGCCTCGCTCTGCACGATCTCCAGCTTGCGCAGGATGCAGTCGTATCCCAGGACGAGTTGCGGTGGCCCGATCTCTGCACGGATGCCGGCAAAGGCCTGCTCCAGGTTCTGCAGCAGGTCCACCCCCTTGGCCACCCGAAGCACCAGCCCGTCCTCGATCGCGCAGAAGAAGGTCAGGCTGCCGTCCGGATTCACTTTCTGAATGGAGCGCACATAGGGCGTCCCGCCGATCGTCAGCACCACCGGCCAGGCCGCGAAGCGCGACGGGTCCAGGTCGGACGCGTCGATGCCGAGCATCCTCGCGTACTCCTGGCTGGCCGGCAGGCCGTTGATTTCCTTGACGGTACGGGAAGGCGCATCGGCTTCGGTCACCACCAGCCGGTCTTCGGTGGCAACGACGTGTTGCGTCTTGAAGATCCGGAACGGGATGCGGGACACCACCAGCACCAGCACCGCGCAATCGGCGCAGAACCGGCCGTCCCGGTAGACATGGGTCCGGTCAAACTTCATGCCGTCGCCGGCCGAACCGCCCAGCAGGGGGAGCCTGCCCAGCGCGGTCTGGAATGCGCGCGTCACCGGTTCTTCGCGCAGCGACAGGCCGTCGATCAGCAGCAGGGCGAAGCTGTGGTCCGCATCGGTGGGCGGGCCTTCGGCGAGCAGCTTCTGCAACAGCGCCTGGGCAAAGGTCTGGCCGGCCTCCACGTCGAAGGTCTGCAGATGGTCGACGTGGCCCGCTGCGACCCGAAAGTGACTGGCTGGAAAGCTCGCGCCGGCGAGGCTGTGGTCCCGGAATCCGGCGGGGCCGATTTCCCCTGCCGTGGTGCAGCCCACGACCTGAACGTCGCCGAACAGGCGCTTCATCTCGTCGGCCAGCGCGTCCAGGTCGTATTCGCTGGAGCAGAAGAAAATCACCAGGGCCATGGCCGGCTGCGACACCTTGGCATGGAATTCCCGCGCGGCCTCACGCGGGTCCGCCGCACAAGAGTGTGCTTTGCGTATGCAATCGGTATCTGCCATGTTGCGACTCCTTGCGTGAGAGCGCATTAGGCGCCTGCCGGATCGTTGCAACAAACCGATTCCATGCGGGACATCCCTGCCACGGGCCGTGATTTTTCGCGATTCTTGGGAGGGCTTAAATGAAAAGTTCTAGTGCGGAGCGCCGTGAGCGCCCGCCAACTAAAAAGCCCCAGTAGCAAGACAGCTACTGGGGCCACAAGTTTGGCGGAGCAGGCGTCCCCGAAGGCCGGGTCCGGAGCGATCCCGAACTATGCAGATTTCACTCTTCGCCAGAGGGAGAGCCCGCTTAAAACCTGTGGAACCATCCTTGACAATCCGGCGCAATGCCGCGCCTAATGTGGTAACGGTTACCACCAGGATGGATAAATGCCAAAGAAGGCGGTCGAGCTTGGAGCTTTGCAGGTCAGTCGGCTGAAGATGCCGGGGCGTCATGCCGTCGGCGGGGTGGCCGGCTTGCACCTGTGGATCAAGGCCACCGGCGCCAAGTCGTGGATCTTGCGGGTGCTCGTCGGGCCCGTGCGTAAGGACATCGGTCTCGGCGGTTATCCGGACGTGACCCTCGCCGGTGCTCGTGATGCCGCTCGGCGTGCGCGCGATCAGATCGTTCAAGGCATCGACCCTGTGGAGCAGCGCAAGCAGGCGAGGGCGCTGCTGATGGCCGAGAACGCCACGGCCAAGACCTTCAGCCAGTGTGCCGAGGCGTTTATCAACGCCAAGGGCGACGAGTGGGACAACCCGAAGCACAGGCAGCAATGGACCAACACCCTCAAGACCTACGCAGACCCGCACATTGGCGAACTGCTGGTGCGTGACATCACGCTCGCGCACATCCTCGAAGTGCTGCAGCCGATCTGGAAGACCAAGACCGAGACCGCTACGCGCGTGCGCGGCCGCATCGAGGCGGTGCTCGACTGGGCCACCGTGCGAGGCTACCGCCAAGGCGACAACCCGGCCAGATGGAAAGGGCACCTCGAGCAGTTGCTGCCCAAGCCCTCCAAGGTGTCGAAGGTCGAGCACCACGCGGCGGTGGCGCTGGACGACATGGCGGGCTTCTGGACGCAGCTCAAGGTGGCGAACGGGAACGGCGCTCGCGCCCTCGAGCTGGCGATCCTGACCGCGGCCCGCTCGGGCGAGGTCCGTGGCGCTCGGTGGCCGGAGTTCGACCTAGAGGCGAAGCTCTGGACTGTTCCAGCCGACCGCATGAAGGGCAAGCGTGAACACCGTGTGCCGTTGTCGAGACAAGCGATCGAGCTGCTGAAGGCCACGCCGCGCGTAGACGGAACCGATGTTGTTTTCCCCGGCGTGAAGGGCCAGTCGTTGAGCGACATGACGTTGCTCAAGGTGATGCGCACCATGGGCCAGGAACAGGTGCCGCACGGCTTCCGGTCGACCTTTCGCGATTGGGCTGCGGAGCGCACCAACTTCCCGCGCGACCTGGCCGAAATGGCGCTGGCCCACGTCATCGAATCGAAGGTAGAGGCGGCCTACCGGCGCGGCGACATGTTCGCCAAGCGGCTGCAGATGATGCAGGCATGGGCCGACTTCATCGAGACGCCCGCCACGAAGGGCAACGTGCTTCCCATGGCCCGCACAGGATGAACGCCGCACCTCAGGGCGGAAATGAAGTGGGCGTCAATTCATTTCGCTGAGGCACAAAGAAGCGAGCCCCGAAGGTGCTTCAACACCGACAGGGCTCTGACCAAAGTGCACAACCTGAAAGGACCGCACACATGGCTCTCTCGATTATCTCGCCGCACCCTGCCAGCTTGCCCGACGACATTCACCTCACCGAGCAAATCGATCACGACGAATATCGCGGCCCGCTTGTTTCGTTGACGGCGGCCGGCATCATCAGGTCGGATCAGCTTCCTCCTGAAGGAAAATGCTCGATTGCCTACTCACAAGGGCAGATCATCCTTCGGAAGTGCAGGCGCGATGAAACGTACCTGAGGATCGAGCAATACGAAGACGGCACCGCTCGTGTTCTAGTCGGCGTCCAGCGCGCAGTCGCAGAGGTGCGCCGTGATGCTGCCATCAGGCAGCAGGTCAAGGCCCGGCAGGAGGCCATGGCAATGGCCAAGAAGCGCGAGAGTATGCGTGATCCTGGAATTGACGCAGTCCGCGTAGCGTTGCACGACAGTCCGGCCGCGTTCAAGGTTGGCGATCTGTGTATGCACGTCGACGGACACTACTTGGAAATAGTCGAGGGGTACGGGTTGTACGGCGTCTGGATGGAGAACGGCAGGTACTTGGACGAAGAAACCAACAAGGCCTTCGACTACAAGTTCGGCTATACGGCCCGCGAGCTTGGAAAGGGCAAGGTTTTCTACCCGGCGCACGTTCTTCTCGACGCTGAAGGAGAGACCAAGCACCTGACACTGGTCCGCCTATGAGCGCGACCGTCCGCAAACGGCTCGCCGCCGCGGCTCGTCCCGTCATGCAGCCCTTACGCCGTGGTCGGGTGCCGCGCGCAGTCGGCAGTCTCCGCAAAGAGTCCGCAAGGGTGGCGGAAAGGGGCTTCGATAAGGTTGCGCCATGAGGCGAACCAAGCCGGACCTAGGCGACGGCACCGGCGCGCTGGTAGAAGCCAACTACATCCCGGGACTGCTACGAGGCCGACTTCGCAGAGTGCTGGTGTCACAGGGGATCGACGCTCACGCTGCGGAAAGCTTTCTTCAGAACTGCGGCGAATGGGTCCAGCAGACCATTGATGACAAGCTGTCCATCGGTCCTGGAAGGCAACGTGAAGAGCTTTTGAAGATCGCGGGAAACGCTGACCGTTTATTGCAATCACTGGCTCTGGCTACGCAGCAAACAAGGGATGCGCTGCAGCTTCAAAGCGAACTCGTTAAGCACTCGGATGCTGCCCGAGACGGTGTTGCTGAGACAGTGCCGAACTCGGTGGTTGCTTCGGAGGGGCTTGACCGAACCGTGCAGGGCATTGCTTGGGATTTCATTGACGCGCTCGAGGTGCTTGCAAGCAGAGCAGCCGCTGCCCTTGATCCGACGCGACAGAGCAAGCCGGATCAGGCCAACGCTCAACATCTGACCGCCAGAATTGTCGATGTCTACTACGGGCGATTCGGGCGGTTGCCGCCATCTGACCCTGGGGCGTGGTTCGCAACGTTTATGTCAGAGCTTGGCGCTCACTATTCGATACCGTGCGGCCCTCGGATCATCAACGCGGCGATCAAGGCGAAGAAGGCCGAACTTACATTGATGGCAAAACAAACCGGATCAACGTAGGGCCGCCAAGTTCGACAGTCATTCCGTCCTAACAAAGATGGAGTGATGCGATGCAAACTCGAAGCGGGCCGGTTACCTCGCCAGTCTGGATCCAAGGCCCCCGGCTACGCCAGCGCTGGGGCATTTCCAACTCGACGTTTTATGTGAAGCTGCGGGAAGGGGTTTTGCCGCAGCCAGAGTACCCATTCGGCCCCTCCAAACCGTACTGGCGGATGGACGCCATCGAAGAATTTGAAGCTTCGAAGAAGGTGACGAAATGACCACCTTCGAGCACAAATACATCGAGACCTTGAGGGCACAGTTCGCTCGCGCAGGTTGGGAGAAGCTGCTAGTAGAGGCCACGGTCCTTATCGGTCCGGTAGAAGTTGGTCGTGCCGTCGAGGAGGGAATGATCCTCGTTGAGCACCTGCCACGCTCCATCAGCGATGTTGTGAGCGAAGCCCTCGATAACGTTGCCCATGTTCGCCGACCTGAAGATGATACGGTCGGCTACGAGGCCCTGCACGACGCCATCGTCGACGCGAAGAACATTGGTGCGAGTCTGCTTCGATATGTAGAACCGCAGAATTTGCTTTTCATCTTCCGTCAGTCGCGACAGACGATCTTTCAGGTAGCGCTTTCTGCGCCACCTGTAGTACAGGGACAGCGGTCCACTTGCGATGAACTTCAGCACGGCTATTGCGACCACCGCAAGGCAAAAAAGAAATGTGAGCCCAAGAATCGGGCGATAGTCTTCTGCAAGCTGCGTTATGCCGAGGACTTGCAGATACTGTTCAGGCAGGAACAGCAGCAAGCCAGCGACCATCCCAACTGGTGCCAGATAGCGTGGCGCGAGCTTGATCGCTTCAACGATTGCGGTAAACAACTCTGTGGCCATGTCACAAGTGTAGGCGGCGCAAGTCATGGGACGGAGACGGTCGCATGAACGTGATCGAAAACGTTCTGCTGCAGCTCGAGCAGGTCCGAAAGTCCGGCCAGGGCTTCGCATCACGGTGCCCTGCGCACGCTGACCGCGGCCCGTCGCTGTCCATCAAGGAGGGCGATGACGGCCGGGTGCTCATGCACTGCTTTGCTGGCTGCGCTACGGCAGATGTCGTCGCTGCCATCGGCATGACGATCGCCAATCTCTTCCCGCCGCCAGACCGCCCGCGCCCACCACCGCCAGCACCCGGGGTCACACGTACCGCTCTGCGCGCTGCGGCGGAGTTCGAGCGCCAAGTGCTGGCCATCGTGAGGTTCGATCGCAGGGCGGGCCGTCAGATCAGCGCGTCAGACCTCCAGCGGGAGCAACTAGCCAAGCAACGCCTCAACCAGGCAAGGAAGGCCCTCACATGAAGGATCACTCTCCTGTGTGGGAGGCACTGCCGCCCCCGATGGAACTCGACGGCATCGTGCTCACGCGCGGCTCCGACATCGAACCCGTGCCGATCTCCTGGCTTTGGCATCACTGGCTGGCTCGCGGCAAGTTGCACATATTGGCCGGTGCTCCAGGCGCTGGAAAGACGACGATCGCACTGGGCCTGGCTGCCACACTCACTAGCGGCGGGCGTTGGCCGGACGGCGTGCGCTGCGAACCGGGCAACGTCCTGATCTGGTCGGGCGAAGACGATCCGGCCGACACGTTGGTTCCGCGCCTGATAGGCATGGGCGCCAACATGGATCGCATCTACTTCGTGACGGGCTCCCGTGTCGACGACGAGGTGCTGCCCTTTGACCCCGCACGCGAACTGCTCGAGCTATCGATCGAAGCCCAGCGCATCGGCGACATCAAGCTGCTCATCGTCGACCCGGTGGTCTCTGCGGTCAGCGGGGACTCGCACAAGAACGCCGAGGTTCGGAAGGGCTTGCAGCCGCTGGTCAACCTAGGCGCCGAGCTTGGCGCCGCAGTGGTGGGCATCACGCACCTGAGCAAGGGCACGGTGGGTCGCGACCCGACAGAGCGGGTGACCGGCTCCATCGCCTTCAGTGCGGTCGCACGCATCGTCATGCTGGCCGCCAAGGTCCGGAACGAGGAGGGCGGCGACAAGCGCATGCTGGTGCGTGCCAAGGCCAACATCGCTCCAGATGATGGCGGCTTCGAGTACCACGTCGAGCAGGTCGAGGCCCGAGGCATCCCGACATCCATCGTCACTTGGGGTCAGGCAGTCGCTGGGAACGCTCGCGACCTACTCGCGGAACCGGAGGAGGAGGGCACGGACGCTGCTGGTGCTCGCCAGTCGGCCGAGGACTTCTTGCGCGAGCTGCTGATCTGCGCCACGCCCACCAAGACCGTGCAGGCTGAGGCCAAGGAAGCCGGACATTCTTGGTCGACAGTGCGCCGTGCCTCCGATGCCCTTAACGTGCTCAAGAAAAAGGGCGAGTCGGGTTGGTACTGGCAACTGCCGGTCTACGCCCGCAAGGGCGGCAACTTGCTCACAAAAAAACATGGGCAAGTTGGACAACATGAGCATGTTGAGCAAGATAAAACCGCCCATGTTGCTCAAGGTGCTCAACTTGCCCATGTGCTCAAGGGTGAAGAAGCTGAGCAACTTGGCGATGAAGAGGTGCCGCTGTGAGCCCGGTCGAGATTTGCCGCACCGCCTCGTCCGCCGGCATCTCTCTCCGGGTCGATGGTGAAAACCTGATCGTCAAGCCCGCGAATCGATTGACCCCGGCGCTTCGGGTGCTGCTCGTCGCGCACAAACCCGAGCTACTTGCATTCGTCCAGACGGCGCACGAGACCACTGTTCAGCTCGTCGCCGCGGCAATGCGTGCCTGCGACCTCCACGGAGACGGCGCGAAGGCACGCGCAGAGATGCGCGAGGACTGCTTGGCTACTCCCATCCACCTGCAGGCTGAACTGCTCGCGTACTTCCGTGAGCAGTATGGGAGGCAGGCATGACCGAGCCGGCCACCACCATCCTCACCAAGGCCGACACGGTCGCGCTGTGGCACGCCGTCGATGCGCTGAATTGGCAGATCGTCGGCATGCGCGAGGCCAACAAAGAAGAGCCCGGCAGGTTCACGCCTGAGCAGTTTGATGCGGAGCGGCAGCGCCTGCTGCAGGCCAAGCGCGCCCTCCGCAAGGTCAACGCCATCCGAAAGGCCCAGCCATGAGCGCCGACAAGATCCTGATGTACGACCTCGGCAAGGGAGCGCTGACCTACATCCAGCGCTCCCTTGTTGGCTTCGACCCGATGACCCGGGCGGCGTCTCGCTCTCAAAAGAACGCTTACTGCGAAGGGTGGGTGACATGTCAAGGCTGACAACTCTGAAGCCGCGTCTCGCTGCGCTGAGGTCGAACCGCATCAACGTGCTCGAAGCCAAGGCCGGCACGACGCCACGGGTGCGTGGTCGCACTTGGATAGAGACCCGGCAGCGCGTGGCCCTGGCGCATGGCTACCTGTGCGTCGACTGTGGTCGGGTTTGGCGATCTGACAAAGACCAGATCGACCACGACATTCCGCTTGAGCAGGGCGGGAGCAACGACGACTCCAACCTCAGGCCGAGATGCGACGACTGCCACAAGGCCAAGAGTGCGCGCGAGGCTGCCGTTCGCGCAGGAGGGCAGAGGGCATGACGGCTTCGCAGCCAGCGAGCGATCCGTGCCACCGCGTGCTCAGCATGAACGACGCACTGGTCGACGTACTGCCGTCGACGCTGTCCGCTGCAGAGCCTGCGCCAGCCTGGCAAAGCCTTGAGGACCGATTTGCGTGGCTTGCCCACAGCCAATACGGCTTCGACCTCGCAGCGCTGGATGCCTTCCTTGCGTCCGGTGACCTGCTGGATCAGGACAGGGCGCATGCGATCGCAGACCGGCAGCGAGCCTTCGAGATCTACAAGGCTGGCAATCTCGCGCACGCCATGGAGATCGTCCGGTACTTGATGCTCATCCGGCGTGCTGCTGAGACGCTTATGCCCGCCGTAAAGGCTGAACGTCGGCGCTCGGTTGCTCAGGCAGGCCAGCGCGCAAGAGGTGCGGCGGCTTGTCGCAAGTACTCCGACGAGGACATCGCCCTCTGGCGGCGACTGGCGGCAGATCCTCGTCTGCAGCCCCTCAGCGACCGCCGGCGCGGCGAGCTGATTGCGGCCCGGCTTGGCCTCCCGAAAGCTGCGGCCG
The DNA here is from genome assembly GCF_030317205.1 of Variovorax sp. J2L1-78. NCBI lineage: Bacteria > Pseudomonadati > Pseudomonadota > Betaproteobacteria > Burkholderiales > Comamonadaceae > Variovorax > Variovorax arabinosiphilus. The sequence goes on from NZ_JASZYB010000001.1 coordinate 795,979, forward strand.
AGACCATCCGCAAGGCCATCTGAAAGATTCTGGGTAAGCCTCTTAGCTCTACCCAGTCGATCGATCGAAGATCACTGAACCAACCAGAAACCTCAGGCAAACATGACTGAAGAACTTGCATACCCGGCGCTGTCGACGATCCCTGCGTATACCGTCGAACTCGAGAAGCTGTCCCGCTTTCAAACGGAGCTGAACAAGGCCGAGGAGAGCTTGGTGCAGATGCGCGCCGACTGGTTCCGCGCTCAGGAGATCGAGGCCCATCAGCCGGGCGTCGTCCTGATCGAGCATGCCGAGATGTTGCTCGACGGACGTGTTCCATCGAGCCTGAACGAGAAGACCCGCGCCGCTGAGATGTTGATCTCTGGATTGCGCCGGGCCATCGGTGCGCAGCAGGTCGTTGTCGATCGCGTCGCCTTCGAACTGAGCCAGAAGGCAGCGCAGCGCTTCAGCGAAGAGCACAAGGCACGGACCAAGCGCATCAAGGATGCCATCGTCGAACTGCATGCTGCGAACCAGGCCGAGATCAGCCTCCGCCACTCCATCGACGCACTGGGCTACTCGCAACAGCTTCCATGCACTCGCTTCGAATACCCGGATGCCGGCTCCTTCGATCCCTTCGACATCACCGGCGGCTATGTGCCCGCCTGGCATGCCGACATCGCCGACTACCTCATGACTGCGGAAGAGCGCGACGCGATCAAGCAGCGCATCGACACGGCCGCACGGCGCAAGAAGGTCGCCACCCTGACCGCCTGATGGCCAGCCTCGACACCACCGCATGACCCAAGCCGCCGCCATCGAGAGAGCAGCCCATAGAGGCGCCGGCCTGAACAGGGGTGTCCGCATCCCGCTCGCGTATGGGCGTGCATGGCAGCGTAGAGAGCGCTGCGGGGAGGCTCACCGCCCTGACGGGCTGCACGCCGCCACCTACCCCCAGGGGGGGCAAAAAGTCTGGAGGTCGACCGGGTCGGAAACCACTCGGTCTCTCACGCGCAGTAAGTCCGGGCCAATCCATGAAAGAAAGTGAGCGACCGATTGAGCGCTAAACCGACACCCGCCAAGCACCTCAGCCTCGAGGCAAAAAAGCTGTGGCAAGGGCTGTTCAACGACTACAGCCTGAACGATGCGGCAGGCCTTCTGCTGCTGCAGTCGGCGTGCGAGGCCTACGACCGCCTGCAAGAGGCACGCAAGGTGCTCGACAAGGAGGGCGCGGTGGTGTCCGACCGCTGGGGGCAGCGAAAGCCACACCCGGCCGCTGGCGTCGAACGTGACGCCCGCACACAAATGCACTCAGCCTTGCGCCTCCTCAAGCTGGAACCGGGAGCCGACGATTGACCGCGGCGAAGTCCACCTTTCGCGGTCGTCGGCGCAGCGGGGGCAATGTTTCCATCCCTAAGCCGATTGCGCAGTGGTTCGCCGGTGAGCGAGACTTCTCGTTCCACGCATACACCTGGCCCTGGCGCCACGTCCTGGCTGACCTATGGGCCGCCTGGCTCCAAGACCACCCTGGGACCGTCCCGTCGGAGCGGCTGCGAAGCCTCCTGGATCGGTCAGCTGTCACGCCGGGGAGTCACCTGGCCGAGCTGACCGCTATGGCGCGGAAGCAGGCGGGCATTGATCCTCAAGGGGTCGGCCGGTGACTGCCCGTGCTCGCCGCCACCTGATCCGGACTCTGTGCGCAGAGCTTGGCGTCTCCATCCTCCCGTTCGGCGTCGGCATGCTGCTGCGCGGCCCGGCTGTGTACCTCATGTGCACCGACCTGGGCGACGTTGTGCCAAGCGAACTCATCACCTGAAAGAACCTATGCCTCAAGCAATCCCGATCATTCTTCAAGCGGCGTCCTACATCTACACCGCTTACGCTACTTACCTGACCGTGAGCCCCGTTCTGGGCTCTCTCACAGTGGGAAAGCCGTCATGAGCCTCGTTGATGTTTGGATGACGTCACAGAAGGCTATGGTGGTGGTCGACACCGAGGGCCTCGGCTCGGATGGTCGCTACACAGAGTGCAGCAAGCTGCTCACCCTGTCGCATGCGAACGTGGTGATGGCGATCCGTGGAGGCGACCTGTTCCTGCACGCGCTTACTACGTCGTTGCGGTCCGCAGCCGGCTTCGACGAGGCGGAGGACGACCTGCCGGCTTCACTCGCGTTCGTGACCGAATCGCTCAAGCCGATGCCCCACGTCACTGAGATCCACAAGCAGGAGGTCACGATGGTGGGCTACTCGCGCAGCCGCGGCTCGATGTGCTGCCTCGTGGCTCAGTCCCACGACGAGACAGGCTTCAGTTTTCAGGAGATCACCGACCTCTACCTGTCCCCCTGGGATGCGTCGTGGGGCCAAGAAGGCATCCACGCACGCTCACCAGGCCAGGCCCACGCTATCGCAGCCGAGCAGGTTGAGAGGACGCTCACAATGCTCCCAGAAGCCCCAGTCGGCGGCCGGCTGCTGCTGGCCGAGGTGACGCGCGACGACTGCAGGGTGTCGGTGCTTGGACGGGTAACTACGCGCGGGTAAGGCGATGCACCGCGGCGGGCTTCACGGACAGCTTCCTCTTTACGAAGCCCTGGGGTGGGGCTAGAAGGCAGCCCAGCGATCTTCTGTCAACTTGGGTGGTGACGGCGCTGGATCACTCAAAGTGTTGATGCTGCACTCTGCGTCGACCGTTAACGTGTGGGACGCACTCCGAAAGCTACCTATGCGAAGTTGTCGAGTCCACCTAGTGTTCGTCGTCGCGCTGCTAATTGCAGGGTGCATCTCACCGCAGAAAACTTCAGGCGACCTAAGTACGCAAATGAAACCGGGCGGGTGCCAACTGAACCCCTCGACCGAATATCCAGTTGGAGGAGAGCATAAGTGGTGCCCAGGGGAGCCAACAGCCGGAGGGGGGTGTACTCGACCGATGCAGTGCAAGCGGTGCCAAGCAGGCGGCGTCTGGAGCGCTCCCTACAACTGCTGAACCGCAACACCGTGCGGCGTGGCTTGGCCCAGCTCTATACGCGTGTTCGATGTGGGGTCCAATGCCCGTTCGCTTAGCAATAATCCTTGTCCTATTTTTGCTTGGCGGCTGCTCAGGCAATGCCCCGGCGCCGGCCGGGTATCTGCGACCGCCCCCGTTGCCCCGCGGCGCGGTCGCTAACGCACCGCCTGAAGGTGTGCTCGCCCCAAGCATCGCGGCGCTTTCAGGGAAGTGGTCCGGAACATGGTTCAGCCCTCGACTGAAAGTTCCGGCGATTCTTCTTGTTGAACACCTCGGAACATCTACGGCGACCGTTATCCATTCAGTCGGCGAGACCGACTACACATCTACCCGATGGTTTCGCGTCCAGGCCACGGTCGGTCCCGGCACCTTGCATTACTACTTACCAGACGGCAGTGGTGAAGCCAAGTACCTTCTCCAATCTGACGGTACGCTCAAGGGCGATCTGACAATCAATAGCTGGCGCTCCTATATCACCTTGACGAAAGTCGCATCTCCGTAGCATCGTGCCGAACCATGCCCTGCCAGCAGGGTACTGGCGACACCTACCACTACAACTTCACCGTCGGCGACGTGGCGACCAAGAGCATGGTCATCGAGGCTGTGCAGAGTTCTGAGCGTCGCACGCAGAACGGCTTCCGCCGCAGCCGCGCCTATGCAGGGGAGGCTTCTTGACCAGCGGCGCACGAGCTGCACCCAGCGACGAAAGCGAAAAAGATGGCTTTGACTGGCACGGCTGGCGATACTCAGTCGCACATAAATGACTGCGAGGCGCTATGTACTACGAGGTCGAAGGCACGAACACCCGCATTCTTGGGAGCGTGCATCTTTTCCCAAAGGGGGTTGTAGATCTGCCACCGCGGGTGGAAGCGGCGATGTCATGGGCCGAACAGATTTGCTTCGAGCACAACGTGGTCGAGCTACTTCCTTTGATGGCAGCACCCACCCCCGTACTTCATGCGACGCTGCCGCCAGCAATGTTCGCCGCCCTGGCATCGATCTGGCCCCATAACGAGCACATTCCCGAACTCGCTCGCATGAAGCCATGGTCCGCATTGATGGTGTCGGCATCTTCCGGCTTAGACGGCGAACCGGGCTTGGACGTGAGGATGAACGCGCGGCTTAGTCAGGCAGGCAGATCGTTCAACGTGATTGAGAGCGCGCAGGAGGTCTCGGATCTTTTTGATGGACCGCCAGTTGAACACTTCATCGCTGCGATGGAGCAGATGCTTGAGTCAAGGCCTGACGTTCCAAGGAAATTTCAAGCGCTGTACGAGGCCTGGTTTGCCGGCGACGAGGCGGGTATTTGGGAGGTGGCGAAAGACGGTCCAATGATCGAGGACCCCGTGCTCTACGAGGCGATATTCGTGGAGCGAAACCGTCGTTGGGCTTCTCGCATGGAGCAGTTTTTCTTCCAGAGCAACGCGAAGATTTTGTTGATCGTCGGATGCTTGCATTTGCAGGGGCCGGAGAACTTACTCGAGCTGATCCGTGCGAGCGGGCGCCGCGTGTCAAAACTCGAGGACGTTGGAGTCCGTCATTGATGAATCTTCCTCGCCCACTTGCCGGCAAGAGCCATCGAGATTCCAGCAAGCGCGAGCAGAGCGATGCCTATCCATCCGCTGGTCGTCTCAGGCACAAAGAGGCGTAACCACCACGGCAGCCCGGCCATGAAGTCGGGAGGTGCCACGCCTGCTCGAGCCGATAGCCGCTCAACCTTGTGCCCGAGCTTATCGAAGCGCCAGCCAAGCACCGCCATTGCGGATGCCAAAGCAAAAAGCGCACGTCCGCAGAAGATGAACAGCCTCGGGCGCGTCAAGAGCAACCCAAGCAGCCATTCGTTCAGATCCTCTAATGCCTGCATGAATTGCCTTCCTCAGTCTAGGTGCGCCTGTTAGCGCCGCGCGCGCAAGATTTGCTTATCATCGCAGCGCTTCCATAAGGTGCAACATTTGCATGACCATCACCGAGTTCCTCAAGTCGATCGGGTTCAAGTCGCATGGTTCCGTGGTGAACTCCTGGGATGCGTTTGCTCCGTCTGGCACGGTGCTCATGCAGCTTTGGAGCGAGGCCGGCCAGCGCGTTCGTGAGCATGCAAATGCGGGCGCATACCTGCGAGTGCGCTGTTTTCATGCTGAAGGGTTCGCGGAGACCGGCGCGGCGCGTGCGGTTGGCTATTCCGGGAGGCGTCGAGCCATTGACGCCGTAGCTCGGGGTGCGCTTGGCTATGTTGTTTTATCTGCACCTCCTGCCGGGCTCAGAGGCCCAGGTGTGTGGGCGAAGCACGCCGACCTGAGCCGGGCATACCCCGTTCTCGAAGTCGAGGCTGCAGACGCTGACGGAGACATTTACGTCATTCTGGGGCAGCCAGTACCTGTAGCTACGATCGACGAGAGGCGCGCCGCGTGATTTTCGCCAGTATCCGGGGTCAAACCATGCTGAAGCAAGCAATTTCCATTGGACTGTTTGCCTTGTCGACGCTTGCCAACGCATCGTTTTGCTCCAAAACAAACGAGTACCGCGACGGCATCATGAACACAGCCAAGGCGGCTGCCGCTACCGCCGGAATTGGTGCCGGCGCCTCCGGGACTGCTGCCGCTCTTGGAGTCACTGCGGTGGCGCATAGTTCGGGCGCCACGATTCTCACGGGAAGCGCAGGGTATGTGGCCGGGACTATTGGCGCAACCGCGGGCGCCGTAGCTTGGGCACCCTTCGTACTCGCTGGTGGAGTCGCGGTCGCGGGTCTTTCCGGCGGAGCGCTGTACGCCTGCAGGAGCCGCTGATCGGAGCCTGGCCTCTGTCATACCGGCAGAATGCGCCGGATGTGCAGCCATTACCAAGCTGAGAAGCGCCGGCACTTTTACGAGAAGCGCTTCGGCATCAAGTTGCCACCCGATTGGGAGCCGCCTCGCGGTAGCGGTGGCCTCCATGTCTATCCCACGCAGTTCGCGCCCATCGTCCGCCGACCACCTGAGTGCGACTCCGGTGACGAGGCTGTGCCCGACTTCGATGTGGTGGATGCGCGCTTCGGCCTCCTACCCGGCTTCGCAACCGAGGTTAAGTACGGCACCCGCACGTACAACGCCCGCTCGGAGACCGTTGCAACGCTGGCCAGCTTCAAGCAAGCCTGGGCAAAGGCTCGGCACTGCGTCGTGCCTTGCGAGGCGATCTATGAGCCGGATTGGCGCACTGGCACGCACATCCCCACCAGGTTCACCGCGGTCGACGGCGGGCAGGTCGCGCTCGACGTGTAGCCGCCAGCTCGAGACCCTTGTCAGTACAGTGTGGACTGTTCAATCAGCTCTGAGGAGCACCCATGAAGACCGATGAACTGGCCGGCTCGACGCTCGACTACTGGGTGGCCCGCGCCGAAGGGGTCGAGCCGACGGTTGACCAGCAACTGAAGTTCTGCCCCTCGTCGTCTTGGACGGATGCCGGTCCCATCATCGAGCGCGAGCGGATCATGATCTGTTGGGAAACTGATCACTGGATCGCGGGCGCCGCGGAGTTCGCGAACAGCCGGAAAGGTCGGATCGTGAAGGGCCCGACGGCCCTGGTGGCCGCGATGCGCGCCTACGTGATGAGCAGGTTCGGCGAGACGGTCGAGGGGCAATAGTGTCGGCACTTGTGCACAGTCCGAGCTGAAGCGAAGGCTGAACTGCTTCCCCTGTCAGGGCGTCCAGCTTAGTATGCGCCGCATGAAAATTCACCATTCGATCGACGAACGGCCGGTACTCGGAGATCGCTGGGAAGATTTGTGGCAGGGGCCCGATCAAGGGCTGCTTTGCTCTTGGGCAAGGGGTATCGAAAAAGCCGGCCAGGACCCATCCCTCGCCGAGGCTGCGCGACGTGGCGAGCTTCCTGAGCTTGCGTGGAAGGGCGGCGGACCTGCGATAAAGGCGGGGAAGCGCCTCGGCGCGCTCCACTACCTTGCAACGTGGCAAGGGCTCCGCGGCGAGGACCTCGACATAGATACCGAAGCCAGACCCTTGGTCACATGTTCTATGACCGGAATGGCGGTGACGTTTACGAGCGATCTCGGCGCACTGGCCAAGTCCACTGTTGAGGCCGGAGGATCAGCATGATCAACATCTACCAGCGGCAAGCGGCCGCCTTTCGCAATGAGATGCGAACCTCCTGCGCGGCGTTAGTCGGGCTCGTGCAAGGCCTCATGGCCGATCAGCACTTGAACGACGATGAAATTCGGTTTCTTGGACAGTGGCTGTCTACGGCACAGAATGTCTCGCTGACCTGGCCCGGCACCGTGATCTACGCGCAGATCCAATCGGTGCTCGCAGACGGCGTAATCACACCGGAGGAGCGATCTCACCTTGCCGACACACTGCAGAAGCTCATCGGCGGTCGTCTAGATGAGGTAGCAGAAGCCAGTTTTGTAAGCGAGCTTCCGATTGACCGTGTGGAGGGCATCGAGGTCGTAGCAAAGTCGTTCTGCTTCACCGGTGACTTCGTTTTCGGGCCGCGCAAGATCTGCGAGCAGGCGATCGAGACAAGAGGCGGCGTGATCTCAGGAGTCACAAAGAAGCTGCACTACCTTGTCGTCGGCGGCCTCGGCAGTCCTGAATGGAAGCATGGCAGCTTCGGCACGAAGATCGAGAAGGCCGTCCAGCACAAGCAGGCAGGTGTTCCGCTGTTTATCGTGCACGAAGACACTTGGGCATCTGCTTTGCGCGCGTAAGTGCTGGGGTGTCAGCCGATCTAACGGCAGGTGGAAAAGCAAGCTTCCAGGCGCCTGGTGTGTCGCAGGGTGGGTGGTCGAAACCGATGGGTAGAGCTATACCTCGATTCCAGCCTCAGCAGCGACAGTCCAGAGGTAATTGGTGAATGCCGAACAGGACACCAACATGAACTGTGCATCGGCGTGCGTGACCTCTGAACCTTCCTCAGCCATGGCATGCCGGATGCCAGAAGCGTCGCTGGTGTAGCCATACAACTTCGTTAGTGCGCTCTCAAACGCCGGGTGCAGAGGCTTCGACTTCTTTATGACCTTTAGGCAGTCATTCAGTGAGGCGGACGGTTGCTTTGCCACAGCCTGACATGCTGCTTCCACGGCTGATATCGACTCTTTTATCGAGTTCCGATAATCAGGATGCTTTCGATCCGAGAGCTTTCCTAGCGCGGCCTCCAGATGAGTACGCACAGCACGACTGCTTTTCTCGATCGCCGACTCGATGGCTGCGATCTCAACGGGGGACGTAATGGGAGTGAGTTCCGCATTCACGAAGCGGTACGCAGCGTTTTCCTGTTCTAAGACCGAGTTCAATGCAGCCGCCATCTCACTCTGCCAACGCCTCGGTGAATAGCTAACCAGTGCATCGACAATATCAAGTGCCGCATCCCATCGCCCTTCCATGACGATTTGCCTAAGGATGCCGTACACGGAGCGGTGGTCGCCAGCCATGGGCCTAGGGGGCAGGGTATCAAGTGGCCGCTTCAAGTGACCGATCCAAAGCCGGCGAATCGCAGCCTCCAAATCTAGAGCCGTTTGCCCGGCGGTGGTGTACTCGTCGGGGAAGTCTCGACTCTTGCTCCAGAAGGAAAGCGTGATCGCATTCCAGAGCCCAGCCCGCAGTTCATCGTCCAGCGATTCTGTCTGGAGCAGCTTCGACATGGGAACACGACCAATACGCTGCAGAAACGTTGCCATGCTCCAAGCCTTCCCGGTTGTGGGCCTTTATGTGGGAACAGAAAGAAAAAACGCCCCAAAAGGGGCGTATTTCTTAGTCTGTTGGCGGAGCAGGCGGGATTCGAACCCGCGGAGGGCTATTAACCCTCACACGCTTTCCAGGCGTGCGACTTAAACCGCTCATCCACCGCTCCGAACAGCCTGCGATTCTAACCTGCACTCGGGCCCGTTTTGCCGGCCTGCACCATTCGCATCGCCGAGGCGATGAGTGCCGCGGTCTCGCTCATGTTGCTGGGCACGATCAGCGTGGTGGTGGCGTCGGCGGCCACCTTGCCGTAGGCATCGACCGCGCGCTCCGCCACCTTCAGCTGCACCGCCTGTTCACCGCCGGGCTGGCGGATGGCAGCGGCCACGCGCTCGATGGCGTCCGCGGTGGCGGTCGCGACCGCGGTGATGGCCGCGGCCTCGCCCTGGGCGTTGTTGATCTGCGCCTGCTTCTCGCCCTCGGAGCGGGCGATGAAGGCCTCACGTTCGCCGGTGGCGATGTTGATCTGCTCCTGGCGCCGGCCTTCGGAGGCCGCGATCAGCGCGCGCTTGCCGCGCTCGGCGGTGATCTGGGCCTGCATGGCCAGCAGGATTTCCTTGGGTGGCGTCAGGTCCTTGATCTCGTAGCGCAGCACCTTCACGCCCCAGTTGAGCGCGGCTTCGTCGATGGCGGCCACCACCTGGGCGTTGATCACGTCACGCTCCTCGAAGGTCTTGTCGAGCTCGAGTTTGCCGATCACGCTGCGGAGCGAGGTCTGGGCCAGCTGCGTGACGGCCACGATGTAGTTCGACGAGCCGTAGCTCGCCCGCATCGGGTCGGTCACCTGGAAGTAGAGGATGCCGTCGACCTGCAGCTGCGTGTTGTCGCGCGTGATGCAGATCTGGCTGGGCACGTCGAGCGGGATTTCCTTCAGGCTGTGCTTGTAGGCCACCTTGTCGATGAAGGGGATGAGGAAGTTCGGGCCGGGCGTCATCGTGCTGTGGTACTTGCCCAGGCGCTCGCGCACCCAGGCGTTCTGCTGCGGCACGAACTTGATCGACTGGCTGATGAAGATGATGGCGATGACGAGGATGACGAGAGGGACGGTGTATTCCATGGAGTGCTTCCTTGTTGCGGCTTCGAGCCGGTTCAGATCTTGTCGACGACGAGGCGGCTGCCGATGACTTCGGCCACCCGATGCTCGCCGGGGCTGGTCGGGCTGCCGGGGCGGGGTACGACGGTCCATTGCGTGCCGCGGTAGCGCACCTGGGCGGTGCCGTCGTCGTTCCAGCGGTCGATGTGGATGTGCTCGCCGATGTCGAGGTTGACATCGCGGTTGGCGCCGCTGGGCGCCGCCGGTGGCCTGCGTCGGCGCACCAGGTACCAAGCGGCCACCGAGCCAACCCCCACGACGGCCGCGACAAGGAGTTGGGTGCGCAGTCCGAAGCCCGCGTGGGCCGAGAGCGCCGCGGCGGCGAAGCCGGTGCCGAGCAACAGCAGGTAGACCGTGCCGGTCAGCAGTTCCAGCACGATGGCGCCGCTCGCGATGAGCCACCAGAGAGTGGAATCCGCCATGTCATCTCCTCGTTGTTGCAGGCTCGTCATTGTCGGGCAAAGGGCTCACAGCACTTTCATGCGAATTCCGTACACTTCGCCCCTCTTTTCGCTTTTGCCGCTTTGCGTCTTCGGAGCCCCCCGCATGAAATTCCGCTTTCCCATCGTCATCATCGACGAGGACTTCCGCGCCGAGAACACCTCGGGGCTGGGCATTCGTGCGCTCGCGCAGGCCTTCGAGAGCGAAGGCTTCGAGGTGCTCGGCGTCACGAGCTACGGCGACCTGTCGCAGTTCGCCCAGCAGCAGAGCCGGGCCAGCGCCTTCATCCTCTCGATCGACGATGAGGAATTCACGCCCGGCCCCGACCTGGACCCCGCCGTGCTGAACCTGCGCAGCTTCATCGAGCAGGTGCGCCGCAAGAACGCCGAAGTGCCGATCTACATCTATGGCGAAACCAAGACCTCGCGCCACATCCCGAACGACATCCTGCGCGAACTGCACGGCTTCATCCACATGTTCGAGGACACGCCGGAGTTCGTGGCGCGCCACATCATCCGCGAGGCCAAGAGCTACCTCGAAGGCGTGCAGCCGCCGTTCTTCAAGGCGCTGATCGACTACGCCGAAGACGGTTCGTACTCGTGGCACTGCCCGGGTCACTCGGGCGGCGTGGCCTTCCTCAAGAGCCCGGTCGGCCAGATGTTCCACCAGTTTTTCGGCGAGAACATGCTGCGCGCCGACGTGTGCAATGCCGTCGAAGAACTGGGCCAACTGCTCGACCACACCGGCCCGGTGGCGGCCAGCGAACGCAATGCGGCGCGCATCTTCAACGCCGACCACTGCTTCTTCGTCACCAACGGCACCAGCACCAGCAACAAGATGGTGTGGCACCACACGGTGGCGCCCGACGACGTGGTGGTGGTCGACCGCAACTGCCACAAGTCGATCCTGCACGCGATCATCATGACCGGCGCGATTCCCGTCTTCATGAAGCCCACGCGCAACCACTTCGGCATCATCGGCCCGATCCCCAAGAGCGAGTTCGAGCAGAGCGCGATCAAGGCCAAGATCAAGGCCAACCCACTGCTCAAGGGCCGCGACCCGAACAAGGTCAAGCCGCGCGTGATGACGCTCACGCAGTCGACCTACGACGGCGTGATCTACAACACCGAGACCATCAAGAACATGCTCGACGGCTACGTCGACACGTTGCACTTCGACGAAGCCTGGCTGCCGCACGCCGCCTTCCACCCGTTTTACGGCGCCTACCACGCGATGGGCAAGCGCCGCGTGCGGCCGAAGGAGTCGCTGGTGTTCGCCACGCAGTCCACGCACAAGCTGCTCGCCGGCATCAGCCAGGCCAGCCACGTGCTGGTGCAGGACTCGCAGAACCGCGCGCTCGACCGCGACCTGTTCAACGAGGCCTACCTGATGCACTCGTCGACCAGCCCGCAGTACGCGATCATCGCGAGCTGCGACGTGGCCGCCGCCATGATGGAGCCGCCCGGCGGCACCGCGCTCGTGGAAGAGAGCATCCTGGAGGCGCTCGACTTCCGCCGCGCCATGCGCAAGGTCGAAGCCGAGTTCGGCAAGGACGAGTGGTGGTTCAAGGTCTGGGGCCCCGAGAAGCTGGTCGAGGAGGGCATCGGCCGCGCCGACGACTGGATCATGAAGGGCGAGGGCAGCACCGACAGCAAGGCCAAGAGCGCCAAGCGCAACTGGCACGGCTTCGGCAAGCTGGCCGACGGCTTCAACATGCTCGACCCGATCAAGTCGACCATCGTCACGCCGGGCCTGGACCTGCAGGGCAAGTTCGCCGAGACCGGCATTCCGGCCAGCGTGGTCACCAAGTTCCTGGCCGAGCACGGCGTGATCGTGGAGAAGACCGGGCTCTACAGCTTCTTCATCATGTTCACCATCGGCATCACCAAGGGCCGCTGGAACACGCTGCTGACGGCGCTGCAGCAGTTCAAGGACGACTACGCCCGCAACCAGCCGATGTGGCGGATCATGCCGGAGTTCTGCCAGAACCACCCGGGCTACGAGCGGCTGGGCCTGCGTGACCTGTGCCACCGGGTGCACGAGCTGTATGCGCGCTACGACATCGCGCGCCTCACCACCGAGATCTACCTGAGCGACCTGACGCCGGCGATGAAGCCGAGCGACGCCTTCGCCCACATCGCGCACCGCAAGACCGAGCGCGTGGAAATCGACCAGCTGGAAGGCCGCATCACCACCAGCCTGATCACGCCGTACCCGCCGGGCATCCCGCTGCTGATCCCGGGCGAGGTCTTCAACAAGAAGATCGTCGACTACCTGAAGTTCGCGCGCGAGTTCAATGCCGAGTGCCCGGGCTTCGAGACCGACATCCACGGGCTGGTGGCGCGCGTCGACGAGACGGGCAAGAAGCGCTACTACGCCGACTGCGTGCGCGAAGCCTGACCCGGCGACGCAGGCGTCAGCCGAAACGCAGTGCGATCACACCGCCGACCACCACCAGGGTGCCGGCGGCGCGCTGCCAGCCAAACGGCTCGCGCAGCAGCAGCGTGCCGATGAAGGCGGCGAACAGCACCGACGTTTCGCGCAGCGCCGCCACCAGGGCGACCGGCGCGCGTGTCATCGCCCAGAGTGCGATCGCGTAGCTGCCCAGCGAGGCCAGCGTGCCGATGGCGGCGATCTTCCAGCGCCCGGCCATGTAGTGGATCGCGGCGCCGCGCCGCTCGCCGCGTTGCCACAGCACCAGCAGCAGGTAGGGAATGCCGTCGAACAGGAAGAGCGCCGCGACGTAGGCCAGTGCATCGCCCGACGCGCGCACGCCGATGCCGTCGACCACCGTGTAGAGCGCGATGATGGCGGCGTTGCCGAAGGCGAAGCGCAGCGCCTTGCGCCGCTGGGCTTCGTCGCCGGCATGCAGCGACGAACGCGACAGCCCGAGCGTGAGCACGCCGACGCACACCACCGCCACGCCCACCCAGGACACCGCCGACAGGTGTTCGCCGATGAAGGCTACGCTGCCGACGGCCACGAGCAGCGGCGCGCTGCCGCGCATCACGGGATAGGTCAGGCCCAGGTCGCCGTGCCGGTAGGCGCCCGCCAAGGCGATGTAGTAGCCCAGATGGATGGCGGTCGACGTGAAGATGTAGGGCCACGACGCTGTGGCCGGCAGGCCGGTCCACAGCAGCACGGGGAGCGCGACGAAGAAGCCCAGGCTGTGGATGAGCGCCGTGTCGAGTTGCTTGTCGCGGCCGGACTTGATGAGCGCGTTCCAGCCGGCGTGCAACAGCGCGCCGAACAGCACCGCCAGCAGAACCGGGCCACTGATGCTCACGCGCGGGCCAGCATGCAACGCTGTGCGCGTGCCAGGTAGTGCGCGAGCGGTGGCGTGGGGCGGTCCGGTGCCTTGGCTTGATCGTCCCACAGGCGCAGCGCGACCGCATCGGCCGCGTGCTCCTGCGCGATGAAGGCCTCGGCCTGCGCCGGTGAAAAGATGCCGCCCTGGAGTTCGAGGCTGCGCTTGGAGTCGTCCGACAGCTGCTGCCAGTAGTCGGCGCGCGTCGCGCACAGGTAGCGCTTGGCGTCGACATGCCACCGGATGGCGGCCAGCACACGCTCGCCGAACACGCCGCGCAGGAAGGGCAGGGCGAAGTACTGGTGAACGTCGTCGACCCCGCGCAGGGTGGGTGTTTCGCCTTGGTCGTTGAGCAGGTGGCCCAGGTCGTGGAGCAGGGCGGCTGTGACCAGTTCGTCGTCGGCGCCGGCCTCTTCGGCGAGCAGCGCGGTCTGCAGCGCATGTTGAAGCTGGGTGACCGGTTCGCCGCTGTACTGGGCGGCGCCGTGGCGGGCGAAGAGCCCGTCGATGTCCGTGAGGCTCAAAGCCATGGCCTCAGGCCTCCACGGCCGTAGCGGGCTTGCCCACCGAGGCTCGCATTGCCGCCTGCTTCTGTTCGTAGTTGCGCAGCGTGCGCTCGCGGCTGTTCATCACGTGCTGGTACATCGCCTGGCCGGCCGCTTCGGGGTCGCCTGCGGCGATGGCCTTGACGATCTGGCGGTGCTCGCGCGAATAGACCGTCATGGATTCGGCCGTGAGGTTCTGCCGACGGAACAGCGACAACTCGTTGACCAGCCGGCGGTAGGTGGCGAGCAGCTTGCTGTTGCCGGCCAGCTCCAGCAGCCGGTCATGGAACTTGAGGTTGAAGCGGTGGTAGTCGTGGGCGTTGTCGCTCTTGACGGCCTGTTCCATCGCGTCGACCAGTTGCCGCAGCTCGCGCACCTCGGTGGGCGTGATGCCCTGCGCGAGCTTGCGGCCGACGTAGAGGTCCATCACCGCGCGCACCTCGAAGATTTCCAGCGCTTCCTCGACCGGGACATCGCGCACGAACACGCCGCGGTTCTTCTCGGTGCGTACCAGGCCGGCTTCCTCGAGCATGCGGAAGGCCTCGCGCACCGGGCCGCGCGACACGCCGATCTGGTCGGCCAGCGTGGCTTCGGTGAGCTTGGCACCGGAAGGGAGCGAGCCGTCCAGGATCATGCGTTCGATCTCGCGCTGCACCAGGTTGGCGAGGGAATTCGACTGCAGCTGCGCGATGGCGGGGTTGCTGGAGATCTTGGGGGCCATGGTTCCGATCCTACGTTCCTCGCCGTCGATTGTCTACGATCTACAAAAGACAATAGACGAAGTGCGCGATGTGGCCCCGATTTTGCTTGGCGCCTGTGTCACGGATATGTCGTTTCGTGCCGGCACAGTCCCTTTCTTTTTCGACAAGGAGCTTCTCGATGTCTCTCGCCAAGTCACTCATCGCCGGCCTGATCGGCGTGGCATTCGCCGGCGCTGCGCTGGCCCAGAAAACCCAGCTCATCGTCTACACGGCGCTGGAGACGGACCAGCTCAAGGCCTACCAGGAAGCCTTCAACAAGGTCGAGCCGACCATCGACATCAAGTGGGTGCGCGATTCGACCGGCGTGATCACGGCCAAGCTGCTGGCCGAGAAGGCCAACCCGCAGGCCGACGTCGTCATGGGCGTGGCCGCCACCAGCCTGGCCCTGTTCGAGCGCAACGGCATGCTCGAGCCCTATGCGCCGTTGAACCTCGACGCGATCATGCCGGCCTACCGCGACAAGAAGTCGCCGCCGGCCTGGTTCGGCATGGACGTGTTCGGGGCCGTGGTGTGCTTCAACACCGTCGAAGCCAAGAAGAAGAACATCCCGATTCCGACCACCTGGAAGGACCTGACCAAGCCCGAGTTCAAGGGCCAGGTCGTGATGCCCAACCCGGCGTCTTCGGGCACCGGCTACCTCGACGTGGTGTCGTGGCTGCAGCTGTGGGGCGACGACGGCGGCAAGGGCGGCGGCTGGAAGTACATGGACGCGCTGCACGAGAACATCGGCCAGTACACGCACTCGGGTTCCAAGCCCTGCAACATGGCGGCCGCCGGCGAATACGTGGCCGGCGTGTCCTTCGAATACCGCGGCCACACCAACAAGGCCAAGGGCGCGCCGATCGAACTGGTGTTCCCGAAGGAAGGCCTGGGCTGGGACCTGGAAGCCTTCGCCATCTACAAGGGCACCAAGAAGCTCGAGGCCGCGAAGAAGCTGGCCGACTGGGCGTCGTCGAAGGACGCGATGATCCTGTACGGCAAGAATTTCGCCATCACCGCGCAGCCGGGCGTCGCCCCCAAGCTCGCGAACATTCCGGCCGACTACGAGTCACGGCTGATCAAGCTCGACTTCGACAAGGCCGCTGCCGGCCGCGAGCGCACGCTGGCCGAATGGTCCAAGCGCTACGACGCCAAGAGCGAGCCGAAGAAGTAAGCCGGGAGCGCGCGTGACAGAGGCCTACCTCGAACTGCAGGGCATCCACAAGCGCTTCGGCGCCTTCACCGCGCTCGACGACATCCACCTGTCGATCGGGCGCGGGGAGTTCGTCTGCTTCCTGGGGCCCTCGGGCTGCGGCAAGACCACGCTGCTGCGCATCATCGCGGGCCTGGAGACGCAGACCGCCGGGCGCATCGTGCAGGCCGGCCGCGACATCTCGGTCCTGCCGCCGGGCGGGCGCGACTACGGGATCATGTTCCAGTCGTACGCGCTGTTTCCGAACCTCACGGTCGCGCAGAACGTGGCCTACGGGCTGGTCAACCGCAGGCAGTCTCGCGCACAGGTCGCGCCGCGCGTCGACGAACTCTTGAAGTTGGTCGGCCTGCCGGGCAGCGGCGGCAAGTATCCAGCGCAGCTGTCGGGCGGGCAGCAGCAGCGCATCGCGCTGGCGCGTGCGCTGGCCACGTCGCCGGGACTGCTGCTGCTCGACGAGCCGCTGTCGGCGCTCGACGCGATCGTGCGCGTCCACCTGCGCAACGAGATCCGCGCCCTGCAGCGCGAGCTGGGCGTGACGACCGTGATGGTCACGCACGACCAGGAAGAGGCGCTGTCGGTGGCCGACCGCATCGTGGTCATGAACCACGGCGTGATCGAGCAGGTCGGCACGCCGATGCAGGTGTACCGCGAGCCGGCGTCGCCCTTCGTGGCGGACTTCGTCGGCAAGGTGAACCGGCTCAAAGGCGTCGCCGAGGGGGAGCGCTGGTTCCGTTGCGGCGACAAGCGACTGCAGTGCGCGCCGGGCGCCGGGGCGGACTTTCGTGCCGGGCGCGAGGTCGCGCTGTACCTGCGTCCCGAAGACCGCGTGATCGGCGCTGGCGTGCGCGACGACGACCCGCTGCGCTGCGAAGGCACGGTGCGCCACATCGAGTTCCTCGGCGGCAACTGCCTGGCCGAGGTCGACGTGCAGGGCATGCCGGGCCAGCCGCTGCAACTGCAGTACTCGCTCAACCAGATGGACGAGTTCGGCGTGCACGAGGGCGCGAGCGTGCGCTTCGCCTTGCGGGCCGACCGACTGCGCGTGTTTCCCATGGTGTCCGATTGATGGCCACCATCCACCTTCCCGTACAGGCGCCGCCGTTGCGCCAGCAGGTGCACTGGACCGACCGGCTCGCCAACGTCGCGTTGCTCGGCACGGTGGCGCTGCTGTGCATCGGCCTGCTCGCACCGCTGCTGCTGATCCTGTCGAAGGCGCTCGATGCGCCCGACGGTGGTACCGCCTCGGGCACCAGCGCCTTCACCGCTTACCTCGCGTCACCGGCCTTGCTGCAGAGCCTCTGGCACAGCGTGTGGGTCTCGTTGCTGGTGACCGCCATCGTCGTGCCGCTGGCCTTCACCTTCGCCTATGCGCTGACCCGCAGCTGCATGCCCTTCAAGCCGCTGTTCCGGACTATCACGCTGTTGCCGCTGTTGGCCCCATCGCTGCTGTCGGCCATCTCGCTGATCTACTGGTTCGGCAACCAGGGGCTCGCGAAGGACTTCTGGCGTGCGCTGGGGTTCGATGGCATCTACGGCGCGTCGGGCATCGTGCTGGCCGAATGCTTCGCGGCGTTTCCGCACGCGTTGATGATCCTCGTCACGGCGCTCGCGCTGGCCGACGCCCGGCTCTACGAGGCGGCCGACGCGCTGGGCACCGGCACCGTGCGCAAGTTCTTCACCATCACGCTGCCCGGCGCGAAGTACGGGCTGATCTCGGCAGCGCTGGTGAGCTTCACGCTCGTCATCACCGACTTCGGCATTCCGAAGGTGGTCGGCGGCAACTTCAACATGCTGGCGACCGACGTGTTCAAGCTGGTCATCGGCCAGCAGGACTTCCAGCGCGGCGCAGTCGTGGCCCTGCTGCTGCTGACGCCGGCGGCGCTGACCTTCGCCATCGACCACGTCGTGCAGCGCAGGCAGACCTCCACCCTCACGGCGCGCGCCGTGGCGCTGGTGCCGAAGCGCGCACGCGGCTTCGACGTCGCGATGACGCTCTACTGCATCGTCATCGTCGCGCTGATGCTCGCGATGTTCCTGATGGCAGTGTTCGCATCGTTCGCGACGCTGTGGCCCTACAACCTGGCGCCGAGCCTGACCCACTATGTCTCGGGGCTGGTCGACGCGGAGCTGGGCGACGCGATGATCAACAGCCTGAAGCTGGCCGCCTGCACCGCCGTGATCGGCACGGCGGTGGTGTTCGTCGGCGCCTACCTGCTGGAGAAGACCCACGGCATGGACTGGGCGCGCCAACTGGTGCGGCTGCTCGCGATGCTGCCGATGGCGGTGCCGGGCCTGGTGCTCGGCCTGGGCTACATCTTCTTCTTCAACGCGCCGTCGAACCCGCTCAACGTTTTCTACCAGACCCTGCCTTTGATGGTGCTGTGCACGATCGTCCATTTCTACACGACCGGCCACCTGACGATGGTGACCGCGCTGAAGTCGATGGACGCTGAATTCGAGGCGGTGTCCGCCTCGCTCAAGGTGCCGTTCTACAAGACCTTCTGGCGCGTCACGCTGCCCATTTGCCTGCCAACGCTGCTGGACGTGTCGCGCTATTTCTTCGTCAACGCGATGACGACCATCTCGGCCGTGGTGTTCCTGTACTCGCCCGACACCAAGCTGGCCTCGGTCGCGATCCTGAACCTCGACGAAGCCGGCGACACCGGTCCGGCCGCCGCCATGGCGGTGCTGATCGCGGCCACCTCTGCCGTCGTCACCGTGCTGTACATGGCGCTGGGCAAATGGGTCGACCGTCGCACCCAAGCCTGGCGGGCCCCGAGCCGATGAGCACGCTGGTCCTGTTCGACCTCGACAACACCTTGCTCGACGGGGATAGCGAAGTGCTGTGGGTCGATTTCCTGATGGCGCAAGGGCTGCTCGACGCAAGCTTCGCCGCGCGCAACGCCGAGATGGACGGCCGCTACCGCGCCGGCGAAGCCGAACCGGCGGACTTCTGCGAGTTCTTCGCCGCCACGCTCCAGGGCCGCACGCCCGCACAGTGGCATCCGGTGCGCGAAGCTTTCATGGCCCAGGTGATCCGGCCGCGCATTCCGCCGGCCGCCCGCGAACTGGTCCAGCAGCACGTCCTGCAAGGGGACCTGCTGGTGCTCACGAGCGCCACGAGCCGCTTCCTGGTCGAACGCACGGCGGCGGAACTGGGCTTCGAGCACCTGATCGCCACCGAGCTCGCACAGGAGACGAGCGGCCGCTTCAGTGGGCGCACGCGTGGCACGCTCAACATGCGCGAAGGCAAGGTGACGCGCCTGCGCGCGTGGCTGGCCGAGCGCGGCGTGACCTCCGACGGGCTGCTGCGGACGGCCTTCTTCTACAGCGACTCCATCAACGACTTGCCCCTGCTGCTGGCCGTCGGACAACCGGTTGTCGTCGACCCCGACACCCGTCTGGCGGCCGAGGCGCAGGCACGGCACTGGCCGGTGCTGCGTCTTGCACGCTCTTCCTTTTTCTCCGAAGCATGACTGAAACAAACACGAACTTCGACCTCGTCGTCGTCGGTGCCGGCATCGTCGGCCTGGCGCATGCCTACGTGGCCGCACAGCGCGGCTTGCGCGTGTGCGTGGTGGAGCGCGACGCGGCCTGCGTCGGCGCGTCGATCCGCAACTTCGGCTTCGTGACCGTCACGGGGCAGGGCGCCGGCGACACCTGGCGCCGCGCCCGGCGTGCCCGCGAGATCTGGGGCGAGGTCGCGCCGCAGGCCGGCATTGAGGCGGTGCACCAGGGCCTGTACCTCACGGCCTTCCGCCCGCAGGCGCTCAAAGTGCTCGAGGCCTTCATGGCCACCGAGATGGGGGAGGGCTGCGAACTGCTCGGCCTGGACGAAGCCGCCCGGCGCGCGCCGGTGCTGCAGCTGGACGGCGCCCAGGGCGTGCTCTACAGCCCGCACGAGATGCGCGTCGAGTCGCGCACCGCCATCGGCCTGCTGGCGCGCTGGCTGGCCGAGGCGCACGGTGTGGTGTTCCGTTTCGGCGAGGCCGTGCTCGAGGTCGCGACGCCGCGCGTGCGCACGTCGCGCGCGGTGCTGCATGGCGAGCGCGTGGCGGTGTGCACCAACACCGACCTGAACGGCCTCTTCGCCGAGCGCCTGGTGCCACACCAGTTGCGCCTGTGCCAGCTGCACATGCTGCGGGTGCAGCCGGAGCATGGCTTCCGGCTGCCGGGCTCCGTGATGGCCGACCTGAGCCTGGTGCGCTACCACGGCTACAGCCAGTTGCCCGAGGCGGCGCCGCTGCTCGAGCAGATGCGCCGGGAGGAGGGCGAATCGCTGGCCCACGGCATCCATCTCATCGTCGTGCAGAGCGCCGACGGTTCGCTGGTGGTGGGCGATTCGCACCACTACGGCGCCGTGCTCGAACCCTTCGCCGACCAGCGCGTCGATGACCTGATCCTGCGGCACCTGCGCGAGACGCTCAAGCTGCAGCAGGCCACCGTGACCCAGCGCTGGGTCGGCACCTACCCCTCGTCGGCCAGCACCGACTGCCTGATCGACCGCCCCGACGACGCCACGCGGATGGTGATCGTCACCAGCGGCACCGGCGCCAGCACCGCCTTCGGCATCGCCGAAGAAGTGTTCGCGGATTGGTAAACCCTCTTCCCTTCTTCCTATGACTTCCAAACCAACCACCCTCGGCGCCGTCGTCTTCGACTGGGCCGGCACCATCCTCGACTTCGGCTCCTGCGCCCCGATGGGCGCCTTCGTGCGCCTGTTCGAGAAGTTCGGCGTCGAACTCACCATCGCCGAGGCGCGCGGTCCCATGGGCATGGCCAAGTGGGACCACATCCATGCGCTCGGCCAATTGCCGCGCGTCGCGGCGCAATGGCAGACGGTGCACGGCACGCCCTTCGGCAACGCCGACGTGGACCACCTCTACGAGGTCTTCACGCCGATGAACGCGGCGGTGGTGGCCGACTTCGCCGATTTCATTCCGGGCGCCGTGGCGATGGTCGATGCCCTGCGCGCGCGCGGGCTGAAGATCGGCTCGACCACCGGCTACAACCGCCCGATCATGGACATCGTGACGCCCATCGCCGCCGCTGGCGGCTACGTGCCGGACAACCTGGTGTGCGCCGGCGACCTGGCGGCCGGCCGTCCATCACCGCTCATGATGTACCGCACCTTCGCCGACATCGGCGTGTGGCCGCCGTCGCGCGTGGTGAAGGTGGACGACACCGGCGTCGGCATCGAGGAAGGCCTGAACGCCGGCACCTGGACGGTCGGCCTGGCCATCAGCGGCAACGCGGTCGGCTTGCCGCTGGCGCAATGGGAGGCGCTCGACGCGGCACAGCAGGCGGTGCTGCGTCAGGCCGCGACCGCCAAGCTGAAGGCGGCCGGCGCGCACTACGTGATCGACAGCGTGGCCGACCTGATGCCCGTCATCGAAGACATCGAGGCGAAGCTCAAGCAGGGCATCACGCCCTGAATCCGGCCCTGGGCCCGCTCAGATGCCGGGCTCGCTGCGTACCCGCATGAAGCGCGCGAAGCGGGGCAGGCCGCTCGGGTTGGTGCCGTTGTAGCGGTAGGTCACCCAGGTGCCGACCGGTGGCGGGTCGCGGCGCTGGGCGTCGGTGAAGCCGCCACCCAGCTTGAAGCGCCGCCCCTCCGGCGTCTCAACGACCAGGGCACCCAGATGGCTCGCATGCCGGCCCTGGCCGGCCGTGTGGCCGACGACGCGTGCCTCGGCATCGTCGTAGGGCTTGACTTTCAGCAGGTCGGCGTTGCGCTCACCGCGGTACGGCGCGCCGCCGCGATGGAGCATCAGGCCCTCGCCGCCGAGCTTCACGGTCTTGTTCAGCAAGGCCTGCAGCGCCTCGTGCGTGGTGGCGCGCTGCTGCGCGACCGGCACCACCCATGGCGCGGCGGTGATGGGCAGCAGCTTGCGCAACGCCGCCAGCCGCGCATCGAAGTCGCCGGGCTGGGCCGGCAAATCGAACACCATGAAGCGGATCTCGCGCCAGGCGGTATCGTTCGGGATCTGGCTGCGCACGGTCGATGTCGCCAGCTCGAAGCGGCCACGGCCGGCCCAGAGTTCGCCGTCGAGTGGCACGGCAGGCAAGGGGGCCGTGAACCAGGCCGGTGCCGCCACGCGCGTGCCGCCGCGCGTCCAGAGCTGCTTGCCGTCCCAGTAGCCGCGCACGCCATCGTATTTCTCGCTGACCCAGTAGCCCTCGAGCGGCATGCCGGGCCGGTACACGTCGGCCAGCATCAATGCCGGCGCGGCGGCGCGCGCGAGCGGCGGCAGGGCACTCGCCAGCCCAGCCGCCATCAGAAAGTGACGTCGTTTCATCTCGACCCTCCCAGGTCACTCTCCCGTTCGGAGAGCAGTCGATCAGGCGGCAGGTTCGTCGATGCCGCCCACCACGTTGCTGAAGCCACCATCCACGTAGGTGATCTCGGCCGTCACACCACCGGCCAAGTCGCTCAGCAGGAAGGCCGCCACGTTGCCGACATCCTCGATCGTGATGTTGCGGCGGATCGGTGACACCTCGGCCACGGTCGAGAGGATCTTGCCGAAGCCCTTGATGCCGCTGGCCGCGAGCGTCTTGACCGGGCCGGCGCTGATGCCGTTCACGCGCATGCCCTTGGGGCCGAGCGACTGCGCCAGGTAGCGCACCGAGGCTTCGAGGCTGGCCTTGGCCAGACCCATGGTGTTGTAGTTGGGCAGTGCGCGAATGGCGCCCAGGTACGTCAGCGTGAGCAGCGCCGACTTGTCGCGCAGGTAGGGCAGGGCTGCCTTGGCCATCGCCGGGAAGCTGTAGGCGCTGATGTCATGCGCGATCTTGAAGCCTTCGCGCGACAGGCCGTCGAGGAAGTCGCCTGCGATCGCCTCGCGCGGGGCGAAGCCGATGCTGTGCACGAAGCCGTCGAACTGCGGCCAGGTCTGCGAGAGGTCGGCGAAGAGCTTCTCGATCTGCGCGTCGTCGCCCACGTCGCAGTCGAAGATCAGCTTCGAATCGAAGTCGGCGGCGAATTCGGTGATACGGTCCTTGAATCGCTCGCCGACGTAGCTGAAGGCGAGTTCCGCGCCCTGTTGATGACAGGCCTTGGCGATGCCGTAGGCGATCGAACGGTTGCTCAGCACGCCCGTGATCAGAATTTTTTTGCCGGAAAGAAAGCCCATGGAGTTGCCTCGTGAAAATCTTGGGCAGAATTCTCGCATGCGTGGTTGGCTGCTCCTGGTGATGTTGCTCTCGGCGGCCCCCTCGTGGGCCGCCCATGCCTACGCGCAGTTCGGCGATGTGAAGTACCCGTCGGGTTTCACGAACTTCAGCTACGTGAATCCGCAGGCGCCCAAGGGCGGCGAGATCCGCATGGTGCCGCCCACGCGGCCGACCAACTTCGACAAGTTCAACCCCTTCACGCTCAAGGGGACCGCGCCGTACGGCATCGGTTCGCTGATGATCGAGAGCCTGCTGACCGGCAACTCGGAAGAACCAACCACGGCCTACGGGCTGCTGGCCGACGACGTCGACGTCGCGGCAGACAAGCAGTCGGCCACCTTCCGGCTGAACCCGAAGGCGCGCTTCCACGACGGCTCGCCGGTGCAGGCGGCCGACGTGGTGCATTCCTTCCGCATGCTGATGAGCAAGGAGGCGGCGCCGCAGTTCAAGACCATCTACGCCGAGGTGAAGGACGTGGTCGCCGTCGACGAGCGCACCGTGCGATTCGACTTCGCCAGCCCGAACCCCGAACTGCCGCTGGTGGTGGGTGGCATGGCCGTCTTCAGCCGTGCCTGGGGTCGGGGCAAGCCCTTCGACCAGATCACGACCGAGGTGCCGATCGGTTCGGGCCCCTACAAGATCGCCAACCCGCGCATGGGCCGCGACATCACCTACACGCGCGATCCGGCCTACTGGGGCGCCGACCTGCCGGTGCGCAAGGGGCAGTTCAACTTCGACCGCGTGACCTTCAAGATTTATCTCGACGAGACGTCGAAGTTCGAGGGGCTGAAGGCCGGCGAATACGACTTCATGCGCGAGTTCACCTCCCGCAACTGGGCGCGCCAATACACGGGCAAGCAGTTCACGTCGGGCGAGCTCGTCAAGCGCGCCTTCGAGAACAAGAACCCCGGCGATTTCCAGGGCTACGTCTTCAATGTGCGCAAGGACAAGTTCAAGGACATCCGCGTGCGCCAGGCCATCGGCCTCGCGATGGACTTCGAGTGGCTCAACAAGCAACTCTTCTACGGCTTGTACAAACGGGTCGAAGGCTACTACCCCAACAGCGAGTTCCATGCCGAGGGCCTGCCCAAGCCGGAGGAGCTCGCGCTGCTCGAGCCGTTGCGCGGCCAGTTGCGACCCGAAGTCTTCGGGCCTGCGGTGGTGTCGCCGAGCACCGCGCCGCCCGGTAGCCTGCGCGAGAACCTCCGCAAGGCACGCGGGTTGCTTGCGGAAGCCGGATGGACCTACCGCGACGGCGCGTTGCGCAACGCGAAGAACGAACCCTTCACCATCGAGTTCCTCAACGACCAGCCCTCGCTGATTCGCGTGGCCACGCCCTTCCAGACCGCGTTGCAGAAGCTGGGCATCCAGATGAGCTTCCGCACGGTCGACTTCTCGCTGTCGCAGCAGCGCATGGACAGCTTCGACTTCGAGATGACGTCACTTCGGCTGCAAGGCAGCACCGCGCCGGGCGGCGAATTGCTGGAACTGTTCGGATCGAAGGCCGCCTCCACCAACGGCTCGTCGAACATCTGGGGCATCGCCGACCCGGCGGTCGACGCGCTGCTGCAGAAGGTGGTGGCGTCGAAGACGCGGCCCGAACTGGTCACCGCCATGCGCGCCCTCGACCGGGTGTTGTCGCACGGCTACTACTCGGTGCCGCACTACTACGGCGATGCCTTCCTGATCGGTTACCGGCCGGCGCCTTTCGTGTTGCCGCCGACCATCCCGCCGTATTACCAGGCCGACATTTGGGCCATGAGCACCTGGTGGGCCTCGCCCGCGAACAAGTGAACGGGCGCCGCGCATGACCAGCTACATCCTCAAACGCCTGCTGCTTATGGTGCCGACGCTGTTTGGCGTGCTGCTGCTGACCTTCGTCGTGATCCAGTTCGTGCCGGGTGGTCCGGTGGAGCAGATGGTGGCGCAGCTGCAGGGGCGCGACTCCGGCGGTGAACGCGCGGCGTCGAGCGGGGCCGGCTACCGCGGCCGCCAGGGCCTGGACGAGAAGCGCATCGCGGAGATCAAGCAACTCTACGGTTTCGACAAGCCCGCGCACGAGCGCTTCTGGCAGATGCTCAAGAGCTACGCGCGCTTCGACCTCGGGACCAGCTTCTACCAGCGCAAGGACGTGTGGCAGCTGGTGAAGGAAAAGATGCCGGTGTCGATCAGCCTCGGCCTCTGGACCTTCTTCATCAGCTACCTGATCGCGGTGCCGCTGGGCGTGGCGAAGGCGGTGCGGGCCGGCTCGCGCTTCGACTTCGTCACCACGCTCATCGTGCTGATCGGCTACGCCATTCCCGGCTTCGTGCTGGGCGTCGCGTTGCTGGTGATTTTCGGCGGACAGCTGCAGTGGTTTCCGTTGCGCGGGCTCACGTCGCCCAACTGGGAAGCGATGGGGTGGGGCGCACGCATCGTCGACTACCTCTGGCATATCACCCTGCCGATCACGGCGATGGTGCTCGGCAGCTTCGCGGTGACGGCCATGCTGACCAAGAATTCCTTCCTCGAGGAAATCCGCAAGCAGTACGTGCTGACGGCGCGCGCGAAGGGGCTGAGCGAGCGGCAGGTGCTGTGGAAGCACGTCTTCCGCAATGCGCTCATTCCGATCGTCACCGGTTTTCCGGCGGCCTTCATCGGCGCCTTCTTCACTGGCGCGCTGCTGATCGAAACGCTGTTCTCGCTCGACGGCCTCGGCCTGCTGAGCTACGAGAGCGTGATCCGGCGCGACTACCCAGTCGTGCTGGGCACGCTCTATCTCTTCACGCTGATCGGGCTGGTGACCAAGCTGATCAGCGACCTTTGCTACGTGTGGGTCGACCCGAGGGTGAAGTTTGACTGACGCCGCGCCCACCGTGAGCCCATCGCCGGGCCAGCGCGCCTGGCGCCGCTTCAAGCGCAACCGCCTGGGCTTCTGGAGCCTGGTGATCTTCAGCGTGCTGGTGGTGGCGAGCCTGTTCGCCGAGGTGCTGTCGACCGACAAGCCGCTGGTCGTGCGCTACGAAGGCACGACCTATTTCCCGGTGCTGCGCGACTATTCCGAGAAGACCTTCGGCGGCGACTTCGAGACGCCGGCCGACTACCTCGACCCTTTCATCCGCGAGCGCATCACGCAAGGCAGCAACTGGGCGATCTACGCGCCCAACCCCTACGGCCCGAAGACGCTCAACTACTTCGCGAGCTCGCCGAACCCGGCCGCGCCGTCTCGCGAGAACTTCTTCGGCAGCGACGACCGCGGCCGCGACCTGCTGGCGCAGTTGATCTACGGCTTCCGCGTGAGCGTGCTGTTCGCGCTGGCGCTGACCTTCATTGGCGTGGTGCTGGGCGTCATCACCGGCGCCATCCAGGGCTTCTTCGGTGGCAAGACCGACCTGGCCTTCCAGCGCTTCATCGAGATCTGGGGCTCGATGCCCGAGCTCTACCTGCTCATCATCTTCAGCGCCATCTTCGCGCCCAGCGTCGCGCTGCTGCTGGTGCTGCTGAGCCTGTTCGGCTGGATGGGGCTGTCGGACTACGTGCGGGCCGAGTTCTTGCGCAACCGCCAAATGGACTACGTGCGGGCCGCGCGGGCGCTGGGCGTGTCGAACCTGCAGATCATGCGGCGCCACATCCTGCCCAACAGCATGACGCCGGTCGTCACCTTCCTGCCGTTCCGCATGAGCGCGGCGATTCTGGCGCTGACCTCGCTCGACTTCCTCGGCCTGGGTGTGCCGCCGGGCACGCCGTCGCTGGGCGAACTGCTGAGCCAGGGCAAAGCCAACATCGACGCCTGGTGGATCTCGCTGTCGACCTTCGGCGTGCTGGTGGTGACGCTGATGCTGCTCACCTTCATGGGCGACGCGCTGCGCGACGCGCTCGACCCCCGAAAGATGGACACGTGACGACACCGCTGCTCGACGTTCAAGGGCTGCGCGTCGCCTTCGGCGGCAAGGCGGTGGTGCACGGCATCGACTTCCACATCGGCGTTGGCGAGAAGCTCGCGCTGGTCGGCGAATCGGGCTCGGGCAAGACCGTAACGGCGCTCAGCCTGCTGCGCCTCGTCCAGAACGCCGAGGTCCAGGGCAGCGCACGCTTCGCCGATGCGACGGGCGGCGGGCGTGACCTGCTGGCGTTGTCCGAGCACGCGCTGCGCGGCATCCGCGGCAAGGAGATCGCGATGATCTTCCAGGAGCCGATGACCGCGCTGAACGCGCTCTACAGCGTCGGCGACCAGATCGCCGAGGTGCTCGAACTGCACGAGGGGCTGTCCAAACGCGATGCGCAGGAGGCCGCCGTCGCGCTGCTGGCCGACACCGGCATCCCCGAGCCGGCACGGCGTGCGCGGGCCTTCCCGCACCAGCTCTCGGGCGGGCAGCGTCAGCGCGCCATGATCGCCATGGCGCTGGCCTGCAAGCCGCGCCTGTTGTTGGCCGACGAGCCGACCACGGCGCTGGATGTCACGGTGCGCGGCCAGATCCTCGACCTGCTGAGCGCGCTCCAGCAGAAGCACGGCATGGCGGTCCTGCTGATCACGCACGACCTGAACCTGGTGCGTCGCTTCGCCGACCGCGTGGCGGTGATGGAAAGCGGCCACATCGTGGAGCAGGGCGCGGTGAGCGAGGTCTTCGGGGCGCCGCAGCATGCCTACACACGTCGCTTGATCGACAGCCGGCCGACGCGCGATGTCGTGCCGCCACCGACCACCGAGGCGCCGCCGGTGCTGGCGGCGCAGGGCCTGCGCGTGAGCTATCCCGTGCCGCGCCCCGGGATCGCCGGGTGGTTCCGCGCCGGCGCCTTCGTGGCGGTGCGAGGCGCCGATTTCCGGATCGCCCCGGGCGAGACGCTGGGCGTGGTCGGCGAGTCGGGCTCCGGCAAGTCGACCCTCGCGCTCGCCACGCTGGGCCTGCTGCGGCACGACGGCTCGCTCGCGGTCGGCGGCCAGCGCTGGGGCGCCGGCAGCACGCAGGACCGCGCGCTGCGCCGGACCATGCAGGTCGTCTTCCAGGACCCGTTCTCCTCGCTGTCGCCGCGCATGACGGTGGAGCAGATCGTGGGCGAGGGTCTCACGGTGCATGCGCCCGAACTCGACCGCGCGGCGCGCCGGGTGCGCGTGCTGGCGGCGCTGGCCGACGTCGGCCTGGGCGAGGCGCAGTTCCCCGCCTTGCTCGACCGCTATCCGCACGAGTTCTCGGGCGGGCAGCGCCAGCGACTGGCGATCGCGCGCGCGCTGATCGTCGACCCGACCCTGCTGGTGCTCGACGAGCCGACCAGCGCGCTCGACGTCACCATCCAGAAGCAGGTGCTCGGGCTGCTGCAGCGGCTGCAGCGCGAGCGGGGGCTGAGCTATCTGCTGATCACGCACGACATCGAGGTCATCGCCGCCATGGCGCACCAGGTCATCGTGATGAAGGACGGCGCCATCCTCGAACACGGGCCGGTCGAACAGGTGCTCGACGCCCCCGAACATCCCTACACGCGCAAGCTCGTGGCGGCCGCCGTGGCCGATTAGACAAAGAGACACCCTAAAGAATGTCGAATATCGGAAAAGACCGGCGGGACGCCTGGCGCGCCGCGCTGGCCTGCATGGTCACGCTGGCCGTGGCGATGGGGCTGGGCCGCTTCGCCTTCACGCCCATGCTCCCCATCATGCTGCACGAGGGCAAGCTCGACCTGCAGGCCGGCGGCGTACTGGCCTCGCTCAATTACCTGGGCTACTTCATCGGCGCGGTGTCGTGCGCGTCGATCCGGTTGCGGCCGGCCTTCATGGTGCGCAGTGGCCTGCTGGCGACGGCGGCGCTGCTGCTGGGCATGGGGCTGTTGCACGGTTTCACCGTCTGGGGCGCGCTGCGCGGCGCCGCGGGCGTGGTGAGCGCCTGGGTGTTCGTCTTCGCCTCCGGCTGGGGCCTGCGCCGCCTGGCCGAAACCCATTCGCCCGCCCTGGGGGGTGTGATCTACACCGGCCCCGGGATCGGGATCGCGGTGACGGGCCTGCTGGGTGGCGTCACGGGGCGCTGGGGCTCGGATGCGGCGTGGATCGGCTACGGCCTGCTGGCGCTGGTGCTCATCGCGCTGATCTGGCGGGTGTTCGACGACGGCGCGCAGGCGGCAACCGGCGCGGGCAGGGCGCCCGAAGCGCCGCAGCCCGAGGCGACGGCCCGCCACCGCAGCGATGCGCGCTGGCTGGTCGGGCTCTATGGCCTGGCCGGCTTCGGCTACATCATCACGGCGACCTTTTTGCCGGTGATCGCGCGGCAGGCCCTTCCGGGTTCTCCCTGGCCCGATTTCTTCTGGCCGCTGTTCGGCCTGGCGATCGTGCCTGGCGCGCTGATCGGCGCGCGGGCGCCGATCGCCTGGGACAACCGGCTGTTGCTCGCCATCGCCTACGCGCTGCAGGCGGCGGGCGTCGTGCTCTCGGTGCTCTGGCCGACCATTTCGGGCTTTGCCGTGGGCAGTCTGCTGCTGGGCATGCCGTTCACCGCGATCACCCTGTTCGCCGTGCGCGAGGCCCGCCGGCTACGCGGCAACGCAGCGGCCGGACTGATCGGTTACGCCACCGCCTCGTACGGCGTCGGACAGATCCTCGGGCCGCTGTTCGCGGCGCCGCTGGCGCAGCGCACCGGCTCCTTCGCCGTGCCCTTGCTGGTGGCTGCAGCCGCTCTGGCATTGGGTTCTTTGCTGTTTCTGGGGGTCTGGCGCAAAGCGAGAAGGCGCGGCGCCGTTTTCTCGGCTTAAGGCGTCATTCATTTGAGAACCTTTTGGCATATAATTCGAGGCTCACGACCAAACGGGCGGGTACCAACCGCCCGTTTTTTATTGGGCGAAGCATTTCTCGGCATTTCTGGACGACAGCGAGCAGGGCGCGCTCGGTGAGCGACAGCCAAGAGCAATTTCAAGGGCACATACAGACACGTGGCATTGCAGCAAGTAGTGGAACAAACCGTGGCCGGACTCGGCTACGACCTGGTCGAGATCGAAAGATCGGCCGGGGGATTGCTGCGCGTCACGATTGATCTGCCCTGGATCGCCCCCACCTCCGATGGGGTGCCCGGTGCGCCCGAACCCTTCGTGACGGTCGAGGATTGCGAGAAGGTCACGCGTCAGCTGCAATTTGCGCTGGAAGTCGACGGGGCCGACTACAAGCGCCTCGAGGTGTCGTCGCCGGGCATCGACCGCCCGCTGCGGCATGAACAGGATTTCGAGCGTTTCGTCGGCGAAGTGATCGACGTGACGCTGAAGGCGCCGATGGGCGCTGCGGCCGGCGGCCAGGTGGCGGCCAACCGCAAGAAGTTTCGCGGCACGCTGGAGCGGGCCGAGGCGGGTGGTTGGCAGATCGTCTGGAGCGAGGCCCCCGAACCCAAGCCGGGACAAAAGATCAGCAAGAAGCGCGCGCCTGCACCGTTGCATGCGCTCGGCTTTGCATTGGACGAGTTGCGCGAAGCGCGGCTCGCGCCGATCGTGGACTTCAAGGGCCGCAGGCCCAAGACCCCGGCGGGGTCGGTGGAACAGGCCCCCGAGGGTCTTTCGGACATTGGCGACACGGAAGTGTCGGACTGACAAGAGGAGCGTAGTGGCATGAATCGCGAAATGTTGATGTTGGTGGATGCGATCTCGCGCGAGAAGAACGTCGAACGCGACGTCGTCTTCGGCGCGGTCGAATCCGCACTGGCGCAAGCCACCAAGAAGCTCCATCAGGGCGACGTGGACATCCGCGTGGCCGTCGACCGCGACAGCGGCGACTACGAGACCTTCCGCCGCTGGCACGTCGTTCCCGATGAAGCCGGCCTGCAGTTGCCCGACCAGGAAATCCTCCTGTTCGAAGCCAAGGAAGAGATGCCCGACATCGAGGTCGACGAATACATCGAAGAAACGGTGGACTCGGTCCCGATCGGCCGCATCGGCGCCATGGCCGCCAAGCAGGTGATCCTGCAGAAGATCCGCGACGCCGAGCGCGAGATGCTGCTCAACGACTTCATGTCGCGCGGCGACAAGATCTTCGTGGGCACCGTCAAGCGCCTGGACAAGGGCGACATCATCGTGGAAGCCGGCCGCGTCGAAGGGCGTCTGCGCCGCAGCGAGATGATCGCCAAGGAAAACCTGCGCAACGGCGACCGCGTGCGGGCCATGATCATGGAGGTCGACCTGACGCTGCGCGGCGCGCCGATCATCCTGTCGCGCTCTGCGCCGGAATTCATGATCGAACTCTTCCGCCAGGAAGTGCCCGAGATCGAACAGGGCCTGCTCGAGATCAAGAGCTGCGCCCGTGACCCGGGTTCGCGCGCCAAGATCGCCGTGCTCTCGCACGACAAGCGGGTCGATCCGATCGGCACCTGCGTCGGCGTGCGTGGCACCCGCGTGAACGCCGTGACGAACGAACTCGCCGGTGAACGCGTCGACATCGTGCTGTGGTCCGAGGACCCCGCCCAGTTCGTGATCGGTGCACTGGCGCCGGCCAACGTGTCGTCCATCGTGGTGGACGAAGAGAAGCACGCCATGGACGTGGTGGTCGACGAGGAAAACCTCGCCATCGCCATCGGCCGCGGCGGCCAGAACGTGCGCCTGGCGTCCGACCTGACGGGTTGGAAGATCAACATCATGGACGCGAACGAGTCAGCCCAGAAGCAGGCGCTCGAAACCGATTCCAGCCGCAAGCTCTTCATGGAGAAGCTCGATGTGGACGAGGAAATCGCCGACATCCTGATCAACGAAGGTTTCACCAGCCTGGAAGAAGTGGCCTATGTGCCGATCTCCGAGCTGCTCGAAATCGAGAGCTTCGACGAAGACACGATCAACGAGCTGCGCACCCGTGCCAAGGATGCTTTGCTCACGATGGAAATCGCGAAGGAAGAAAGCGCCGAAGGCGTCTCGCAGAATCTGCGCGACCTCGAAGGCCTCGACCCCGAGCTCATTCCAAAGCTGGCCGAAGCGGGTGTCCACACCCGCGACGACCTGGCCGACCTCGCGGTCGACGAACTCACCGAGATCACCGGCCACAGTGCCGATGACGCCAAAGCCCTCATCTTGAAAGCCCGTGAACATTGGTTCGCGGGCCAAGAGTGACGGTCATGGGAGCACGAAGCACATATGTCCAGCACCACAGTCGCCGAGTTCGCGAACGAACTCAAGAAGACCCCCGAAACCCTGCTTGACCAGCTCAAGAGCGCAGGCGTGGCGAAAGCCGCGCCGACCGACGCGCTCACCGAGGCGGACAAGCAACGCCTGCTCGGCTTCCTGAAGGCCAGCCACGGCACGGCGGAGCCCGAGCGCAAGAAGATCACGCTCGTCAAGAAATCCACCAGCGAGATCAAGCAGGCGGACGCCACCGGCCGTGCCCGCACGATCCAGGTGGAAGTGCGCAAGAAGCGCACCTTCATCCAGCGCGACGAAGGCCCCGGCAGCACGCCCGAGCCGACGCCGGCCGCTGCCGCACCCGTGAGCGAACCTGCTGCGCCGAAGATCGACGAAGCCGAACTCGGCCGGCGCGAGGAAGAGGCGCGCCGCCAGGCCGAGCTGATCCGCCGCCAGGAAGAAGAGCTGGCCGAGAAGCGTCGCCAGCGCGAGGAAACGGAAGCCCGCGAACGCGAGAAGGCCGAACGCGCCGAGCAGGCTGAAGCCGCCGAGCGCGAAGCCAAGGCCGCTGTGGCAGCCAAGGAAAAGGCCGCGGCAACTGCCGCCGTGGTCGGCAGCAGGGCGCCGGGGTTCGACGCACCAGCTCCTGCAGAACCCGATGCTGCCGTGAGCAAAGCCGCGGCTGATGCCGTTGCCGCCAGCCAGGCCAAGGAAGACGCCAAGGCCAAGGCTGCCGCTGAATCGAAGGCCCGCGCCGACGAGGAAGCCGCCCGCGCCAAGGATCTGGACGAGCGCCGCCGCAAGGCCCTGGCCGAAGCCGAGGCCATCCGCGCCATGATGAACGCACCGGCCCGCGTGCTGGTGCCGCACAAGGCGCCCGAAAAGGAAGTGCCGAAGCCGGCCGTCAAGGGCACGCTGCACAAGCCGGTCGCGCCCGCTGCGCGTCCGGGTGCGCCTGCCGCACCGGGTGCCGCGACGGCGCCGGGCGCCAGCAAGGACGTGAAGTCGGCCAAGCTCTCGTCGAGTTGGGCGGGCGATCCGGCCAAGAAGAAGGAAATCAAGACGCGCGGCGATGCCAGTGGTGGCGTCGGTCGCGGCAACTGGCGCGGAGGCCCGCGCGGCCGTCGCGGCAACGACCGTGGTGGTCATGAGGACCACACCCCGGCCGCACCGGTCGAGGCGCGCGTGCTCGAAGTGCACGTGCCTGAAACCATCACCGTGGCCGAACTGGCCCACAAGATGGCGGTGAAGGCGCAGGAGGTCATCAAGCAATTGATGAAGCTCGGGATGATGGCGACCATCAACCAGTCGCTCGACCAGGACACCGCGATGATCATCGTGGAAGACATGGGCCACACGGCCGTGGTCGCTGCGCTGGACGATCCGGAAGCCTTCACCGACGAAGACGTCGGCGCCCAGGCAGGCGAATCGCTGCCGCGCGCACCGGTCGTGACCGTGATGGGTCACGTCGACCACGGCAAGACCTCGCTGCTGGACTACATCCGCCGCGCCAAGGTCGCCGCGGGTGAGGCCGGCGGCATCACGCAGCACATCGGCGCCTACCACGTCGAAACGCCGCGTGGCATGGTCTCCTTCCTCGACACCCCCGGTCACGAGGCGTTCACCGCCATGCGTGCTCGCGGTGCACAGGCCACCGACATCGTCATCCTGGTGGTGGCGGCCGACGACGGCGTCATGCCGCAGACCAAGGAAGCCATCAAGCATGCGAAGGCGGCGGGTGTGCCGATCGTGGTCGCGATCAACAAGATCGACAAGCCCGATGCCAGCCCGGACCGCGTGAAGCAGGAACTGGTGGCCGAAGAGGTCGTGCCCGAAGAGTACGGCGGCGATGTGCCGTTCGTGCCGGTGTCGGCCAAGACCGGCGAGGGCATCGATGCGCTGCTCGAGCAGGTGCTGCTGCAGGCCGAAGTGCTGGAACTGAAGGCGCCTGTCGATGCCGCCGCCAAGGGTCTGGTCATCGAAGCCCAGCTCGACAAGGGCCGTGGCCCGGTCGCCACCGTGCTGGTCCAGTCCGGCACGCTCAAGACCGGCGACGTGGTGCTCGCAGGCTCGACCTACGGCCGCGTGCGCGCCATGCTCGACGAGGACGGCAAGCCGATCAAGACGGCCGGTCCGTCGATCCCGGTGGAAATCCAGGGTCTGACCGAGGTACCGCAGGCGGGCGACGAGTTCATGGTGATGGCCGACGAGCGCCGTGCGCGCGAAATCGCCACCTACCGTGCCGGCAAGTTCCGCAACACCAAGCTGGCCAAGCAACAGGCGTCGAACCTGCAGAGCATGTTCACCGACCTGTCGGCGGGCGAGGTGCAGACGCTGCGCCTGATCATCAAGGCCGACGTGCAGGGTTCGCAGGAAGCGCTGGCCCAGTCGCTGCTCAAGCTGGCAACCGACGAGGTCAAGGTACAGATCGTGTACGCCGGCGTCGGCGGCATCAGCGAGAACGACATCAACCTGGCCATCGCATCGAAGGCGGTCGTCATCGGCTTCAACGTGCGTGCCGATGCGGGTGCGCGCAAGCTGGCCGAAGGCAATGGCGTGACGCTGAACTACTACAGCATCATCTACGACGCCGTGGATGAGGTGAAGGTGGCGATGTCCGGCATGCTGGCCCCCGAGCGCCGCGAAGAGATCATCGGCCAGGCCGAGATCCGCACGGTGTTCGTCGCCTCGAAGATCGGCACGGTCGCGGGTTCGTACATCACCTCCGGTTCGGTCAACCGCAGCGCGCATTTCCGCCTGCT
The DNA here is from genome assembly GCF_030317205.1 of Variovorax sp. J2L1-78. Lineage (NCBI taxonomy): Bacteria > Pseudomonadati > Pseudomonadota > Betaproteobacteria > Burkholderiales > Comamonadaceae > Variovorax > Variovorax arabinosiphilus. The sequence goes on from NZ_JASZYB010000001.1 coordinate 831,006, forward strand.
GCGCGACAACGTGGTGGTCTACACGGGCGAAGTCGACTCGATCAAGCGCATGAAGGACGATGTCCGCGAAGTGCGCGAAGGTTTCGAGTGCGGTATCAAGCTCAAGAACTACAACGACATCAAAGAGGGCGATCAGCTCGAATTCTTTGAAATCAAGGAAATCGCGCGGACGCTGTAAGGCGCCCCAGCGAAACGGACGATGCCCAAGCGCAAAGCAGCAGCCCCCAACCGCGCCTTCAAGGTGGCCGATCAGATCCAGCGCGATCTGACGGAACTGATCGCGCGCGAGTTGAAGGACCCGCGCGTGGGCATGGTCACGATCCAGGCGGTCGAGGTCACGCCCGACTACGCGCACGCGAAGATCTACTTCAGCCTGCTCGTAGGCGACCCGGTCGTCACGACCGAAGCGTTGAACCAGGCCGCGGGGTTCCTGCGCAACGGCCTGTTCAAGCGACTTCAGATCCATACCGTGCCGACGCTGCATTTCCTGTTCGACCGCACCACCGAGCGTGCGGCCGACATGAATGCGCTCATCGCGCAGGCCGTCGCTTCCCGCTCGAAGGAAGAGTAGGCATGAACGCGCCGCGCACCAGGGTGCAACGGCGCCCTGTGCACGGGGTGCTGCTGCTCGACAAGCCGCTGGGTTTCTCCAGCAACCAGGCCTTGCAGAAAGCCAAGTGGTTGTTGCGTGCCGAGAAGGCGGGCCACACCGGCACGCTGGATCCGCTCGCGACCGGCGTGCTGCCGCTGTGCTTCGGCGCGGCGACCAAATTCAGCCAACTGCATCTCGATGCCGACAAGACCTACGTGGCGACGGTGCAGCTCGGCGTGAAAACGTCGACTGGCGATGCCGAGGGCGAGGTGATCGCCGAACGCCCGGTGCAGTTGACGCCCGACGATCTGGCCCGCGTGGCGGCGCAGTTCACCGGCGCCATCCGCCAGGTGCCGCCGATGCACAGCGCCCTGAAGAAGGACGGCAAGGCACTCTACGAATACGCCCGTGAAGGGATCGACGTCGAGCGGGCACCCCGCGACGTGTCGATCCACGCGCTGGCGCTGACCGCGCTGTCGCCAGACACCCTCCGCCTCGTCGCCACCGTCAGCAAGGGCACCTACATCCGGACGCTCGGCGAAGACATCGGCGAGGCGCTGGGCTGCGGCGCGCACCTCACGTCGCTGCGGCGCACCGCCACCGGCGACTTCACCGAGACGCAATGCGTCACGATCGAGGCGCTGGAAGCGATGTCCGAGGACGAACGCCTGGCCCGCCTGCTGCCGGCCGAAGCGCTGGTCGCCGGCCACAGCCGCGTCACGCTGGGCACGGAAGATGCGGCGCGTTTCCTGTCGGGCCTGCGCCGCCGCGGCGACTGGGCTGACGCCACCGAGGTGGCCGTCTTCGGCGAGGAGCCGGCGGCCTTCCTCGGCACGGCCCATGTCACGGCCAACGAATTGATCCCGGGGCGCTTGCTGAACCCCATCGAAATCCAGCAAATCCTTTTGAACGCACCAGCGAACGCAACTCTCTGCGAGACCACACCATGAGTACCCCCAAGCAAATCCGCAACATCGCCATCATTGCCCACGTGGACCATGGCAAGACCACGATGGTCGACCAGCTGCTGCGCCAGTCCGGCACCTTCGCCGAGCACGAGAAGGTCGTCGACACCGTGATGGACAACAACGCGATCGAAAAGGAACGCGGCATCACCATCCTGGCGAAGAACTGCGCCGTGACCTGGGAAGGCACGCACATCAACATCGTCGACACCCCCGGTCACGCGGACTTCGGCGGTGAAGTGGAACGCGCGCTGTCGATGGTCGACGGCGTGGTGCTGCTGATCGACGCGCAGGAAGGCCCGATGCCGCAGACGCGCTTCGTGACCAAGAAGGCGCTGGCCCTGGGCCTCAAGCCCATCCTGGTCGTGAACAAGGTCGACAAGCCGGGCGCGCGCCCCGATTTCGTGGTCAATGCCGCCTTCGACCTGTTCGACAAGCTCGGCGCGACCGACGAACAACTCGATTTCCCCGTGGTGTATGCCTCGGGCATCAATGGCTGGTCGTCGCTGGAAGAAGGCGCAGCGGGTGAGCAGTGGGGCCCCGACATGTCGGCCCTGTTCAACACCATCCTCAAACACGTGCCGGCCCAGAAGGGCGATCCGGCCGCGCCGCTGCAGCTGCAGATCTCGGCACTCGATTTCTCGACCTTCGTCGGCCGCATCGGCGTGGGCCGCATCAGCCAGGGCACCATCAAGCCGATGATGGACGTGGTGGTCATGGAAGGTCCGGACGGCAAGGCCATCAAGGGCCGTGTCAACCAGGTGCTGACCTTCCAGGGCCTCGAACGCGTGCAGGCCACCGAGGCCGGCCCGGGTGAAATCGTGCTGATCAACGGCATTGCCGACCTGAACATCGGCGTGACCGTGACCGACCCGGCCAAGCCGTCGCCGCTGCCGATGCTCAAGGTCGACGAGCCGACGCTGACCATGAACTTCTGCGTCAACACCAGCCCGCTGGCCGGCCGCGAAGGCAAGTTCGTCACCAGCCGCCAGATCTGGGACCGCCTGCAGAAGGAACTGCAGCACAACGTGGCACTGCGCGTGAGCGAGACCGACGAAGAAGGCATCTTCGAAGTCATGGGCCGCGGCGAACTGCACCTGACCATCCTGCTGGAAAACATGCGCCGCGAAGGCTTCGAGATGGCCGTGAGCAAGCCGCGCGTGGTGATGAAGGACGTGGACGGCGAGAAGCACGAACCCATCGAGCTGGTGACCGCCGACATCGAAGAGCAGCACCAGGGCGGCGTGATGCAGGCTCTGGGCGAGCGCAAGGGCGAGCTGGTCAACATGGAACCGGACGGCCGCGGGCGCGTGCGTCTCGAGTACCGCATCCCGGCGCGTGGCCTGATCGGCTTCACCAACGAGTTCCTGAATCTGACGCGCGGCTCGGGCCTCATCAGCAACATCTTCGACAGCTACGAAGCGCACAAGGGCGACATCGGCGGCCGCAAGAACGGCGTGCTGATTTCCATGGACGACGGTGAAATCTTCACCTACGCCCTGGGCAAGCTGGACGACCGCGGCCGCATGTTCGTCAAGGCGAACGATCCGGTGTACGAAGGCATGATCGTCGGCATCCACAGCCGCGACAACGACCTGGTGGTGAATGCCACCCGCACCAAGCAGCTGACGAACTTCCGCGTGTCCGGCAAGGAAGACGCGGTCAAGATCACGCCCCCGATCGAACTCACGCTGGAATACGGCGTGGAATTCATCGAGGACGACGAGCTGGTCGAGATCACGCCCAAGAGCGTTCGCCTGCGCAAGCGCTTCCTCAAGGAAAGCGAACGCAAGCGCGCCGGCCGCTGATCGTCGGCTGATCGTTTTGGGGCCGCCTTGACCCTGACCCACGGCCGCGCGGTCTGGATGATGGTCGGCGTGACCCTGATGTGGGCCACGGCCGGCGTCGTCACGCGCCATCTCGAAGGGGCGCGAAGCTTCGAAGTGACCTTCTGGCGCAGCGCGTTCACCGCGCTGGCGCTGTTGGTCGTCCTGCCAGCCTGGCAGGGACCCGGCGTCTTCTCGAAGATCCGCCACGGCGGGCGGGCGCTGTGGATCTCCGGCGTCTGCTGGAGCGTGATGTTCACCGCCTTCATGGTGGCACTCACGCTGACCAGCACCGCCAACGTGCTGGTCACGCTGGCCGCCGGGCCGCTGCTGACCGCGCTGGCGGCACGCCTCTTCATCGGCCATCGCCTGCCGCTGCGCACCTGGCTCGCCATCGCGGCGGCCGGCGTGGGTATCGGCTGGATGTACGGCACGCAGATCGGCAACGGCGAATGGCTGGGCACGCTGGTGGCGCTGTGCGTCCCGATTGCCGGTGCCGCCAACTGGACATCCGTGCAGCATGCGAACGCGCAAGGCCAGCGCATCGACCTCGTGCCTGCCGTGCTGATTGGTGCCGTGCTGTCCTCGCTGCTGACGCTGCCACTCGCCTGGCCGCTCCAGGCCACCGACCGGGACCTGACGCTGCTGGGCTTCCTCGGCGTGTTCCAGCTCGCGATTCCGTGCGTGATGTCGGTGCTGTGCGCCCGCGTGCTCAGTGCGCCCGAGGTATCGCTGCTGGCCCTGCTGGAGGTCATCTTCGGCATCACGCTGGCCTGGCTGGGCGCAGGTGAGGTGCCGGGAGCCACCGTGCTGACGGGCGGCGCGATCGTGGTCGGCGCGCTGGTCGCCAACGAGCTGGTGGCGATGCGGGCGCGGCGCGCGGGCTAAGCGTCCGGCGATCACCCATGAAAAAGCCGGCTCGTGCCGGCTTTTTGTTGGCGCTACGACGCGTTCAAGGGCGTGCGAGTTTCCAGACGCCGCCGACGCCGTCGCCGGTGCGGTCGCCGGCCTTGGCGTCCTTGGCCCAGTAGTAGAGCGGGGCGCCCTTGTAGGCCCACTGCTTCTTGCCGTCGTCGCGCACGACGACGCTGTAGTCGCCCATCGGCTTGGCGGTATCGGGGGCGAGCAGCGCCGGCCAGTTGGTGATGCACGGGCCGTTGCAGGCCGACTTGCCGCTGCCGACCGCATCACGGCCGAAGGTGTAGAGCGTCATCCCGTTCGGGCCGACCAGCACGCCGTCGGCCGTGCGCGTCGGCGTATCGGGCGCCGAGGCGGTCTTGTTCATCATGCCGCAGCCGGACAGCAGGGCGATGGCGAGGATGGAAGTGCTGAGCAGTTTCATGGAGGGTTCTCCTTCGGTTAAAAAACTTGTGTGACAAGGTGGACGCACGGGGGCGTCACAGCTGACGGTACACCAGCGTGGCCAGCCGCAGCAACGCGTCGCGTGGGAGTTTCCCGGCCAGGGCATACCCGAAGCCGCGGTCGACCCAGTAGAAGCTGGGCACCGGCCCGTCGGTCGAAAAACGGAAGGCCGATTCGCCCACCTGGGCGGATGCCATCGGGGTCTTGAGCTCGCCCAGATAGAGCGTCACGCGCTGGCCGCTGCGGTCTTCGAACATGAACTGGGCACGCGCCCCCGCATCGCCGGGCAGCAGCCGGCCACCCACCAGCGTGTAGCCTTCGGCGGTCAGGTCGGGCGTCTTCAGCGGCTTGTCGAGCCGGCGTGACAGCCACTGGACCAGGTGCTGTTCCTCCGTGGCCGCTACCTCGACTGGGTGGCGCTTCTCGGGCGCATACACGGCATGGGCCACGGACGCCGCATGCACGAACTCGCGCGTGGCCGGCGCGCGGGCCAGTTGCCTCGCGCCGCTGGCGGCGGTCCATTGCCCGTTGGCCAACCAGCCGGCGCCGAAGGCGATCAGCACCGCAGCGGCCAACCCGCCCCAGCGCGTCCAGAGCGCCTGGCGCGCGAAGCGACGATCGGCCTGGCCGGCGGCGGCGAGCAATGCCGGCGGGACCGGTGCATCGAGGACGTCGCGGTGCAACCGGCGCAGGGCGGCACGCTGCGCTTCCCAGTCGGGAAGGTCATGGTCGGGTGGCGCAGGGTGGTTCATGGCGTGGCGGCATTCATTTGAGTCGACGCAAGGCCGGGCGGCTGTCGGTCGACGCCGCGCCTTCCATCAGCGCGTGCAGGCGGGCCCGCGCCCGGGACAGCCGCGACATCACGGTGCCCACCGGGATCGCGAGGATCCGGGCGACCTCGGCATACGACAGGTCTTCGAGCGCCACCAGCAGCAGCACGGCGCGCTGGTCGTCCGGCAGCAGCAACAGGCAGCGTTGCAGGTCGAGCGTGCGGTCGAGGCCGGCGTCGGCCTCGTGCGGTTCATGCCCGACCTCGTCGACGTCCACCACGGCGCGTGGCGGCGCACGGCGCACCTGGTTGGCAAAGACGTTGTGCATCAGCGTGAAGAGCCAGGCCCGCAGGTCCGTGCCTGCGGTCCAGAGCCGCCACTTGACGCAGGCGCGCTCGAGCGTGTCCTGCACCAGGTCGTCGGCGGCCCAGGCGTCGCCGGTCAAGGCCCGTGCGTAGCGGCGCAGGCTGGGAATGTGGTCGACGAGCGGGCGGGTGTCCATGGCGATTGCTGGATGAACACCGGGCGAGGGGTGCTTATTCCCTCACCGTCGAAATAAACATCAGGTGCGCAGCACCCGCGTCTTGATGCGCTGCGCCGGGTTGCCGGCGTAGACGCCCCAGGGCTCGAGCGGTTTGAAGGTCACGGCGCAGGCACCGAGCACGGCGCCTTCACCGACGACGACACCCGGGCCGACGAAGGCGCCCGCCGCGATCCAGGCCTTCGCACCGATGGTGATCGGCTTGGTCGTCAGCTGGAACACCGGTGACGTGATGTCGTGGGTGCCGGCGCACAGGTGGGCGCCCTGCGACACGAGCGCGTCCGGGCCAAGGTGGATCGGCGCCATGTTGTAGCAGGTCACGTGCTGGGCCAGCACCGCGCGGTCTCCCAGGTGCAGGTGCGGTGGGTACCACACGCGCGCGCTGCCGCGCACATCGGCACCGACACCGAGCTTGGCACCGAAGCGCTTCAGCAGGAAACGTCGCCATGGCTTGAGCGGCGTCGGCGTCCAGGATGCGAAGAGCAACCAGGTCAGGTTCCAGGCGCCTCGCAGCAGGCGGTTGGACAGCGAGAAGCTGGGGCCGCCTTCGCTGGGATTGCTGCGGCTGGCGTCGAGCGGTTGGATGGCCATGGTGTGTCGGTCCTGTCAGCGGTTCAACGGTTGCGGCTCTTCATCGCGCGTTCGACTTCGCGCTTGCCTTCGCGGTCCTTGATGGTGTCGCGCTTGTCGTGTTCGGCCTTGCCCTTGGCCAGCGCGATTTCGCACTTCACCTTGCCGGCCTTCCAGTGCAGGTTGAGCGGCACCAGGGTGTAGCCTTTCTGCTCGATCTTGCCGGTGAGGCGGCGGATCTGTTCCTTGTGCAGCAGCAGCTTCTTGGTGCGGATCGAATCGGGCGTGGTGTGGGTCGAGGCGCTGCGCAGCGGGTTGATCTGCAGGCCCACGACGAACATCTCGCCGTCGCGGATCACGACGTAGCCGTCGGTGAGCTGCACCTTGCCTTCGCGCAGCGACTTGACCTCCCAGCCTTCGAGCACGAGGCCCGCCTCGAAACGCTCTTCGAAGAAGTAGTTGTACGAGGCCTTTTTGTTGTCGGCGATGCGGGCGGAGGAGTCTTGTTGTTTCTTGGTGGCCATGGCGGTCTCAGATGGGGGCGCATGGCATCAATACAATCGAAACGCACACACCGTGTCGATTCTATGAAAACCGTCCACAAGTCCGTTCTCATCTGGTACAGCGCTGATGAGATGTACGCCCTTGTCACCGATGTGGCCAAGTATCCCGAGTTCCTTCCGTGGTGCGACCGCGCACGCGTGATCGAGCACGACGAGGCCGGCATGACCGCCGAAGTCGGGCTCGCCTTCGGTGGGCTGCGCCAGCAATTCACCACCCGCAACACGCATGTGCCGGGGCGCGAGGTGCACCTCAAACTTGTCGAGGGGCCGTTCTCCAACCTCGATGGCCTCTGGAAGTTCAACCCCGTGGGGGAGGCGGGCGAGCGGGCCTGCCGCGTGGAGCTCGACCTGAGTTATGGCTTCAGCAACTTCGCGCTGCAGGCGCTCGTCGGCCCGGTGTTCGACAAGATCGCGTCCAGCCTGGTCGAGGCGTTCGTCAAGCGCGCCGAGCAGGTCTACGGAGCCCCCTGATGGTCACCGTCACGCTGGTCTGTGCGCCGGCGCCCCGCACCGTGTTCGAGGAAGCGCTGGCGCTCCCGCCGGGTGCCACGCTGGAAGACGCCGTGCGTGCGAGCGGCCTGCCGGCCCGTTTCGCAGGCCTGGATTGGCGTGCGCTGACCGCGGGCATCTGGGGCCGTGCCGCCGAGTGGGATCAGGTGTTGGCCGAAGGCGATCGGGTCGAACTGTGCCGTGCGCTGCTGGTCGATCCGAAGGTCGCGCGGCGCGAGCGCTTCAAGCAGCAAGGTCGCAAGGGCACGGGGCTGTTCGCGCGGCGCCGCGAAGGCGGCAAGGCGGGGTACTGACGCTGGTGGCGCCGGCGGCAACGTGTCGTGGCCCGGCTCGGAACGCCGCGCGAACCGTCACTTGCAGTCGCTGTCGATGATGCTCTGCAGGCGCTGCTGCTCGACGGCGCGCGCCTTGTCGTCCATGACCTCGCGCTCGCCCTGGGCGTTCAGACGCGCCACGCGCATGCCGCTGTCGAAGGTGGCCTTGCCCTGACGGGCGCGGTTGCAGTTGTCGGCCTTGGCCTTGGCGACCTTCTGCGCTTCCGCGGCCTGCTTGGCCTTTTCCGCTTCTTCGGCCTTGCGCGCCTTTTCTTCGAGCTCCTTGTCGATGCCGGTCGGGCGGGCGGCACTGGCGGCGCTGGCTGGCGCGCGGGCGGGTTCGGAACCCGCGGCAGCCGGGTCGGCGGGTGCGGGTGCGAAGCTGGGGCGTGCACTCGGCGAGCCGGGGCGCCGCACGATGTTCTTCTCGGGCACGTCGGTGGGCGGCGCCTGGTCGCTGAAGACCTTCTTGCCGTCCTTGTCGACCCACTGCCATTGGGCGCTCGCGACCAACGGCAGCACGCACACCCCCCACAGCATCAGCAAACGCATGAATTTCATGCGGGAAGTTTAGCGCTCCCTTACGTTTTGCAATATGTTTGGCGGGTCGGGGGTCGGGTGGGAGTTGGTATTCGGGCACAGTCCGCAGCGGAACGCGGTCGGGGCGCCACGGAAGAGGGACAACCCGGGGGCGGCACCATGATTCCGGGCGGGGCTCGTTACAATCCGTCTTTTGGAGCCTTCCCCATGCGCCTTCTCGGCAAAGCGCTCACCTTCGACGATGTGTTGCTGGTGCCAGCGTTCTCCCAGGTCCTGCCCAAGGACACCTCCCTCGCCACGCGACTCTCCCGAAACATCACGCTGAACCTGCCGCTGGTTTCTGCGGCGATGGACACCGTGACCGAAGCCCGCCTCGCGATCGCCATCGCGCAGGAAGGCGGCATGGGCATCGTCCACAAGAACCTCACAGCGCAGCAGCAGGCGGCCGAGGTGTCGAAGGTCAAGCGCTACGAATCCGGCGTGCTGCGCGACCCGGTGGTCATCACCCCCACGCACACGGTGCGCGAGGTGATGGCGCTGTCGGAACAGCTCGGCATCTCCGGCTTCCCGGTGGTCGACGCGGGCAAGGTGGTCGGCATCGTGACCGGCCGCGACCTGCGCTTCGAGACCCGCTACAACGCGCCCGTCAGCGAAATCATGACGCCGCGCGACAAGCTCATCACCGTGCCCGACGGCACGACGCTGGCCGACGCCAAGGCGCTGCTCAACAAGTACAAGCTCGAACGCCTGCTGGTCATCGACAACGCCTTCGAGCTGAAGGGTCTGATCACGGTGAAGGACATCACCAAGCAGACCACGTTCCCGAACGCCGCACGCGACCCGAATGGCCGGCTGCGCGTAGGCGCGGCGGTGGGCGTGGGCGAGGGCACCGAAGAGCGCGTCGAGGCGCTGGTGCGCGCGGGCGTCGACGCCATCGTGGTCGACACGGCGCACGGCCACAGCAAGGGCGTGATCGACCGGGTGCGCTGGGTCAAGCAGAACTACCCGCAGGTCGACGTGATCGGCGGCAACATCGCGACCGGCGACGCGGCGCGTGCGCTGGCCGATGTGGGCGCGGACGCGGTCAAGGTCGGCATCGGCCCGGGCTCGATCTGCACCACCCGCATCGTGGCCGGCGTGGGCGTGCCGCAGATCATGGCGGTCGACAGCGTCGCGACCGCGCTGCAGGGCACGGGCGTGCCGCTCATTTCCGATGGCGGTGTGCGCTATTCCGGCGACATCGCCAAGGCGATCGCGGCCGGCGCCAGCACCGTGATGATGGGCAGCATGTTCGCCGGCACCGAAGAGGCGCCGGGCGAGATCGTGCTGTACCAGGGCCGCAGCTACAAGAGCTACCGCGGCATGGGCTCCATCGGCGCGATGCAGCAGGGCAGTGCCGACCGCTACTTCCAGGAATCGAGCACCGGCAACCCCAACACTGACAAGCTGGTGCCCGAAGGCATCGAGGGCCGGGTCCCTTATAAGGGGTCGATCGTTTCGATCATCTACCAGATGGCCGGCGGCGTTCGCGCCAGTATGGGCTACTGCGGCTGCGCCACGATCGCCGACATGCAGAACAAGGCCGAGTTCGTCGAGATCACGACCGCGGGCATCCGCGAGAGCCACGTCCACGACGTGCAGATCACGAAGGAAGCGCCGAACTACCGCGCCGAGTGACCCTGATTCTGGCCCGACTTTTCAAGTCGGGCCAGATTATGGGTAGAATTCGGGCCAGACTTTTAAATTCTGGCCCCAATGCAATCCATCGGTATCGCTGAAGCCAAGAACAACTTCTCGGCCCTGATCGACCTGGTCGAGAAGGGCGAGGAGGTTCGCATCACGCGCCACGGCAAAGAGGTGGTGCGGATGCTGCCGGTACGCCGCAAGCCGGTGATCACCGACGAGCAGATCGCGCGCGAACTCGGCCAGATGGATGCGCTGCACGCGACCATCCGCCCCGGTGCCGCGGTGCGAGCCCTGCGCGATCAGGGGCGGCAAGCGTGAGCGCTTTCGTCATGGACGCCTCGGTCACCGCCGCCTGGCTGCTGCCCGACCAAGCCAACGCCCACACCCGCAAACTCTACGCCGCCATTCGCCGCGACGAGGTCGAGCCGCAGGCGCCCAACGCCTGGCAGTGGGAATGCGCCAATATCCTGGCCAATGGCGTGCGCAGCGGACGCATTCCGCCGGCGGCCGTCGAAGGCCTGTGGAGTGTGCTCGACGCCGTCCGCCACCGGGTCGAGTTGCATGAACTCGCGCCCGCCCAGCACAAGGCCGTGCTGGCCGTCGCCATCGATGCCGGCGTCTCGCTCTACGACGCGGGCTATCTGTGGCTGGCCCGTTCGCTCAACCTTCCGCTCGCCACCCTCGACGAGCAACTCATCCAGGCCGCGCCCCACGCTGGCGTGAAGCTGTTCGACATTTCAACGCTCTGAGTCCCCGCCATGCAACACGACAAGATCCTCATCCTCGACTTCGGCTCGCAAGTCACCCAGCTGATCGCGCGCCGCGTGCGCGAAGCGCATGTGTTGAGCGAAGTGCATCCGTGCGACGTCACCGACGAATGGGTGCGCGAATATGCGGCCGACGGCCACTTGAAGGGCGTGATCCTCTCCGGCAGCCACGCCAGTGTGTACGAAGAGACCACCGACAAGTGCCCGCAGGCCGTGTTCGACCTCGGCGTGCCGGTGCTGGGCATCTGCTACGGCATGCAGACCATGGCGCACCAGTTGGGCGGCAAGGTCGAGGGCGGCCACAAGCGCGAATTCGGCTTCGCGGCCGTGCGCGCCCACGGCCACACGGCGCTGCTCGAGGGCATCGCCGACTTCACCACGCCAGGATCAGACGGGAAAAGTCACGGCATGCTGAACGTGTGGATGAGCCACGGCGACAAGGTCACCGAGCTGCCGCCCGGCTTCAAGCTGATGGCCAGCACCGACAGCTGCCCCATCGCCGGCATGGCCGACGAAGCACGCCGCTACTACGCCGTGCAGTTCCACCCCGAAGTCACGCACACGGTGCAGGGCAAGGCGATCATCGAGCGCTTCGTCCACGGCATCTGCGAAGCCAAGCCGGACTGGGTCATGCGCGACCACGTCGCCGAAGCCGTCGAGAAGATCCGCGCGCAGGTGGGCGACGAGGAAGTCATCCTCGGCCTGTCGGGCGGCGTCGATTCGAGTGTGGCCGCGGCGCTCATCCACCGCGCGATCGGCGACCAGCTCACCTGCGTCTTCGTCGACCACGGCCTGCTGCGCCTGAACGAGGGTGACCTCGTCATGGAGATGTTCGAAGGCAAGCTCAATGCCAAGGTGATCCGCGTCGACGCCAGCGATCTTTTCCTCGGCAAGCTCGCCGGCGTGAGCGACCCCGAAGCCAAGCGCAAGATCATCGGCGGCGAGTTCGTCACCGTGTTCAAGCAAGAGGCTGCGAAGCTCAAGGCCGGTGACGGCGGCCACAAGGGCGCGACCTTCCTGGCGCAAGGCACCATCTACCCCGACGTCATCGAGTCGGGCGGTGCCAAGAGCAAGAAGGCCGTGACCATCAAGAGCCACCACAACGTCGGTGGCCTGCCGGAGCAACTGGGCCTGAAGCTGCTCGAGCCGCTGCGCGACCTGTTCAAGGACGAAGTGCGCGAACTCGGCGTGGCGCTGGGCCTGCCGCCCGAGATGGTGTACCGCCACCCGTTCCCCGGCCCGGGCCTGGGCGTGCGCATCCTCGGCGAAGTGAAGAAGGAATACGCTGACCTTCTGCGTCGCGCCGACGCGATCTTCATCGAGGAACTGCGAAATTTCGTCGATCCGGAAACCGGAAAGACCTGGTACGACCTGACCAGCCAGGCCTTCACCGTCTTCCTGCCCGTGAAGAGCGTGGGCGTGATGGGCGACGGCCGCACCTACGACTACGTCGTCGCGCTGCGCGCCGTGCAGACCAGCGACTTCATGACTGCGGACTGGGCCGAGCTGCCGTACGCACTGCTCAAGAAGGTGTCGGGCCGCATCATCAACGAGGTGCGCGGGATCAATCGCGTGACCTACGACGTGTCGAGCAAGCCGCCGGCGACGATCGAGTGGGAGTGAGTCGCCTCTGCCGTTGTCTGCACTAGCGACGCGGCAGTGCCAACCACGGCTTGCCGAGGAACGCGGTCGCCACCCGAGATGCTCACGAGCACTACATCATTTGCACCACGACCTTGCCCTTGGCGCGCCCCCCGTCTGCGTAGGCCAGCGCTTGGTAGGTGTCCTGAAACGGGAAGACTTTGTCGACAACGGGGCGGATGGCGCCTGATTCGACGAGCGATGTGATCTCGCGCAACCGCGCTCCATCGGCCCGCATGAAGACGAAGGTGTAGTCGACCCCGCTCTTCTTCGCCTTCTTCCTGATGCCGAAACTCAGCAGGCGCAGCACCTGTTGCAGCGGCCAGGCCAGGCCTCGCGCGGCGGCGAACGCCGGGGTGGGGGGGCCGGAGATGGAGATGAGGTGCCCGCCCGGCCTGAGAACCTGGAGTGATTTGTTCAGCTCGTCGTTGCCGAGGCTGTTCAGCACCACGTCGTAGTCATGAAGCATCGTGGCGAAGTCCTGCTGCTTGTAGTCGATGACGACGTCCGCGCCCAGGGCCTTCATCCAGGCGATGTTGGCCGTGCTGGTGGTCGTGGCCACGAGCGCCCCCAGATGCTTGGCCAGCTGGATGGCGATGGTGCCGACGCCGCCGGCGCCGGCATGGATCAGCACCTTCTGCCCCTTCTTCAGCTTGGCGGTTTCGACGAGCGTCTGCCAGGCCGTCAGGGCCACCAGAGGAAGGGACGCGGCCTCGACCATGCTGAGATTCGCGGGCTTCAGCGCCAGCGATGATGCCTTGACGGCGATGAACTCGGCGAAGGTGCCGATGCGATCGTCATCGGGGCGTGCATAGACCTCATCACCGGGCTTGAAGTCGCGAACGCGAGCGCCGACCCGCACCACCGTACCGGCCATGTCGTTGCCCAGGATCAGGGGGAGGCGGTAGGGAAGAATCAGCTTGAATTCGCCGCCCTTGATCTTCGAGTCCAGGGGATTGATGCTGGCCGCGTGGATCTGGATCAGAACATCGTCGTCCCGCACCTCGGGGTCGGGCATTTCGCCGATGCGGCCGACTTCTTTCTTTCCGTACCGATCGATGATGAAGGCCTTCATGGGGGACTTTTTTCCAGAGTTTTTGATTGTTCAGTCATGGAGGAAGGCCAGCGTCTGGGACACGAACTCGCCGTGGTACTGGAAGATCCCGCCATGCCCGGCGTCCTTGTAGATGACCAGTTGCGCGCCGGGAATGCGACGCGCCATCTCATGGCTGTTCACGGTAGGCACCATGATGTCGTTGTCGCCATTGGCGATCAGCACAGGAATGCGGATGCCGCCCAGATCCTGCGGCGACTGCCGGCCCCAGGCCTTGATGGCCTTGAGCTGTCGCAGGAAGGCCCCGGGCGTCGGCCCCTTGTCCCGCTCCGACTTGCGCTCCTTCAGTCGCTCCAGGAAGGCTTTCGCGGCTTGACGGCCATGGGCCGTCGAGGTGAAGAACAGGTAGGTCTTCGGATCGCGCAGCGTCAGCAAGCCCTTGACCATCAGCGGCCAGGAAACCGCGCCGACCTGGTCGATGCCTCGGCCGCCCGCCGGCCCCGTGCCGGTCAAGAGGAGCCGGCGCACCAGGCCGGGGGCTTTCAGCACGATGTCCTGCGCCACGAATCCTCCGAGGGAGAAGCCCAGCAGATCGACCTTCTCGAAACCCAGTGCGTGGATCAGCGCGATCGCGTCCTGTGCCATCGCATCGATGGTCACGGGTGCCGTTCCGCCCGAAGCGCCGATCCCCCGGTAGTCGATGGCGATGACGCGATGCCTGCGGGCAAGTCCATCGACGATGCGCGGGTCGAAATTGTCGAGGACCGCGCCCCAGTGGTTGAGCAGGACCAGCGGTACGCCACGGCGCGGCCCCAGCTCGCGGTACGCGAACGCAGTCCCGTCGACATCGATCGATCGGTTGGGGGCATCGATGTAGGGCATGTGCGAGGCCGGTCAGGCGTTCACGTCGACGATGGTGCGCCCCTGAACCTTCCCTGCGAGAACCTGGCGGGCGACTTCGGAGACCTCGGCCAGGCCGATCACCTGGGTGGTTCGCGCCAGCTTGTCCAGGTCCAGGTCACTGGCCAGACGCGTCCACGCCTGCAGCCGCACGGGCTGCGGTGCATTGACCGAGTCGATACCGGCGAGGGTGACGTTGCGCAGGATGAAGGGCAGGACGGAGGCCGGCAGATCCGCCCCCTGTGCGAGGCCGAAGGCCGCGACCACGCCGCGATACCGGGTCTGCGCCAGGACGTTCGCCAGCGTATGGCTGCCGACCGAATCGATGGCTCCGGCCCATCGCTCCTTGGCGATCGGTGCGCCCGCGTCGGACAGGGTGTGGCGGTCGATGACGTCCGCCGCGCCCAGCGCACGCAGGTAATCGGATTCCTCGAGACGCCCGGTCGATGCGATCACGCGATAGCCCAGGCCCGACAGCAGTGCGATCGCCACGGAACCGGCGCCGCCATTGGCGCCGGTCACCAGGATGTCGCCATGCTCGGGCGCGAGGCCGCCATGCTCCAGTGCGAGCACGGACAACATGGCCGTGAACCCGGCAGTGCCAATGGCCATGGCATCCCGGGTCGAAAAGACGTCCGGGACCTTGACCAGCCAATCACCGCTCACCCGCGCCTTCTGCGCGAAGCCGCCGTGGTGGGTCTGACTGAGACCCCAGCCGGTCGCCAGCACACGGTCGCCAGCGACGAGGCCGGGATAGGTCGACGACTCGACGACACCGGCAAAGTCGATGCCCGGAATCAGCGGAAACTGGCGAATGACCGGTGACCGGCCACTGAGCGCCATCGCGTCCTTGTAGTTCACCGTCGAGTACTCGACCGCGACGGTGACGTCGCCCGGCATCAGATCCTCGGCCTTGAAGTCGACCAGGCTGCTTGAAATGGTGTCGCCGGTCTTGCTGGCGAGCAGTGCTTTGAACGTCATGTGCTGTCCTTTCCGTTCCGGAGTCTTTTGCCGTTTCAGGCGGCGGTTCGATAGCGCTCGGCCACCTGCGCCTGCCGGATGTCCGCGATCAGGGTCTGACGTGCCGTGTTCAGCACCTCCCAGCGCGCGGCATCGTGCAGCGGTGGGATCGTCACGAGCTCACGGCGGTCGAATCCGGCCAGCGCGGCATCCACCAGCTCGTCCGCCGCCATCAATTCAGGCATCGCACGGGTATCGATGCCCGCGCGCTCCCAGATCTCGGTACGGGTGCCGGCAGGCAACACCGCCTGCACATAGACCCCCTTGGGCGTGAGCTCCAGGCTCAAGCCCTGGGACAGGAACAGCACGAAGGCCTTGGTTGCACCGTAGACCGACATGCCGAACTCGGGTGCCAGTCCGACCACCGAGCCGATGTTGACGATCGCGCCTTTGCCGGCCTGCGCCAGGCGCGGGGCGATGGCACTCGCCAGCCTGACCAGTGCGGTGGTGTTGAGCGTGACCAGACGGGCGACATCGTCGGTCGATTGGTCAATGAACTGGCCGGGCAGTGCGGCTCCGGCGTTGTTGATCAGGGTGTCGATCCTGGCGTCCTCGCGCAGGCGCGCCTCGACGGCGGCCAGATCGCTGGCCTGGGTCAGGTCGGCCGGGAGGATATCGACGGCGGCGCCGGTTTCCGCACGCAGGCGCGCCGCGAGCGTTTCCAGGCGTGCCTTGTCGCGTGCCACCAGCACCAGGTCGTGGCCGCGGCGTGCGAAGCGGTCGGCATAGATGGCGCCGATGCCGGTCGAGGCGCCCGTGATGAGAACAGTGGAACGAGTGGTCATGTGTTTTTTCTCTTGATAGAAGGGCGAGCCCATGCCGCGGTGTGCGGCATGGGGCAATCACTGCTGGGCGCTGGAACCGGCGAGCGCCGGGTAGTCGATGTAGCCCGCCGCGCCACCCCCATAGAGCGTGGCCGGGTTCAGGGTGGCGAGGGGTGCGCCGGCTTTCAGTCTTTCGACCAGATCGGGGTTGCCGATGAAGGGGCGGCCGAAGGCGAACAGGTCGGCCTTGCCTTCGATCAGGCGGGCGTTGGCCAGTTCGAGGCCATACCCGTTGTTGGCCAGGTAGGTGTTCTTGAAGCGGGTGCGCAAGGCATCGAAATCGAACGGTGCGGCATCGCGGGGACCACCGGTGGCGCCTTCGACCACGTGCAGGTAGACGATGCCCAGTGCACTGAGTTGCTCGGCGATGTAGTCGTACTGCGGCTGCGGATCGCTGCAGGAAATGGCGCCGGCCGACGACACCGGCGAGAGGCGCACACCGGTGCGTTCGGCACCGATCTCCTTCGCCACGGCCGCCGTGACTTCGAGCAGCAGGCGCGCGCGGTTCTCGATGGAGCCGCCGTACGCGTCCGTGCGGGCATTGGCGCCGTCCTTGATGAACTGTTCGAGCAGATAGCCGTTGGCACCGTGGATCTCGACGCCGTCGAAGCCGGCGGCGATCGCGTTGGCCGCAGCCTGGCGGAAATCCTCGACGATGCCCGGAAGCTCATCCAAGGTCAGCGCACGTGGCTCGGAGACGTCGTGAAAACCATTGTTGACGAAGGTCTTGGTCGCGGCGCGGATGGCAGAGGGCGCCACCGGCGCGGTGCGGCCAGGCCGCAGGTCGACGTGGGAGATGCGGCCCACGTGCCACAACTGGACGAAGATCCGCCCGCCCTTGGCATGAACAGCGTCGGTCACTTTGCGCCAGCCGTCGATCTGCGGCTGGGTGTAGAGGCCCGGCGTGTCCTGGTAACCCTGGGCATCGGCCGAGATCTGGGTGGCCTCGGTGATGAGGAGGCCCGCCGAGGCGCGTTGACTGTAGTAGGTGGCGGCGTGCTCGCTGGGGACCAGACCCGCACCCGCACGATTGCGCGTCAGCGGCGCCATCACGATGCGGTTGGCCAGTTGGAGTGAGCCCAGTGTGTAGGGCTCGAAAAGCGTTTTGTCAGTCATGCTGGTTTGCTGTTTGTCGTTGATGCGTCAAAGCCGCGGAAATGCTGGAGGAAGGCGGAAGCGGTCAGATGGGGATCGCTCCGGTCCAGAAGCCTTCCAAGCGAAGGTGTTTTAATGATGTCGATCATCATCTTTGATGTCAAGGACTTTGATGATAAGTAACATCAATGTATATTCATGCCATCACCTAATGGCACATCGAGAGAGTTCCTGGACATGAAGGTCACCAAAGCGCAGGCCCAGGCGAACCGGGCGCACATCGTCGAAACGGCCTCTGCGCTGTTTCGCGAGCATGGCTACGATGGGGTGGGGATCGCGGACTTGATGGCGACCGCGGGGTTCACGCACGGCGGGTTCTACAAGCACTTCGGATCCAAGGCCGATCTGATGGCGGAAGCGGCGACCTGTGGTTTTGCCGAGGCGGCCGCCAAAGCCGAAGGGGTCGATGCGGGAGCGTTCGTCAAAGACTACTTGTCCCGTGAGCACCGGGACGCTCGGGGGGAAGGTTGCACGATGGCTGCGCTATGCGGAGACGCTGCGCGTCAGCCGGCGTCGATCAAGGCGGCTTTTGCGAATGGCGTTGAAGGCATGCTGGCGAACCTGGCAGACCAGTCCGGCGTGCCGGAGGACAGTAAACGGGAGGCAGACCTGCGTGCCGCGCATATCGACGTCATCGCGCAGGTGATCGGCGCCGTGGTGCTGTCGCGGGCGTGTCCTGACGACTCGCCGCTCGCCGATGAAATTCTGGATGTCTGCCGTACGGCAGTCCTGTCGAGGCTGTCGTCCCTCGACGTGTAGCCGACACACTCAGGGCGTCGGTCGCCCCAGCAGCCCTGCGGCTGCTGGGCGCTTCAGCTGCTCAGGGCGGTCAGGGCGCGCTGCGTGATCTCGTCGACCGTGCCGACGCCGCTGATGGCGCGGTACTTGGGCGCGGCGGACGGTTCGGCCCTGGCCCAGTCGGCGTAGTAGTCGACCAGCGGACGGGTCTGCTGGCTGTAGACGTCGAGCCGCTTGCGCACGGTCTCTTCCTTGTCGTCTTCGCGCTGCACCAGGTCTTCGCCGGTCAGGTCGTCCTTGCCGTCCACCTTCGGCGGATTGAACTTGACGTGGTAGATCCGGCCCGAGGCCGGGTGCGAGCGACGGCCGCTCATGCGCTCGATGATGTCGGCGAAGGGCACGTCGATCTCGAGCACGTAGTCGAGCTTCACACCGGCCGCGCGCATGGCGTCGGCCTGGGGAATCGTGCGTGGAAAGCCGTCGAACAGGAAGCCGCTCGCGCAGTCGGGCAGCGCGATGCGTTCCTTGACGAGGTTGATGATCAGGTCATCGCTCACCAGCGCGCCCGAGGCCATCACGGCCTGGGCCTGCAGGCCCAGGGGCGTGCCGGCCTTGACCGCGGCGCGCAGCATGTCGCCCGTCGAGATTTGCGGGATGTTGTACTTCTTGCAGATGAAAGCGGCTTGCGTGCCTTTGCCTGCCCCGGGGGCGCCCAACAAAATCAGTCTCATGGTGTCCTCGGACGGTTCTTAGATTTCTGTCGCGCCGAGCCGGCCACGGGGGCAAGGGGCAGGGCGGAGTTGCGTCGAGGATAGCATGCGCACCCGTGCGAAATGCCCGCGAAAGACGCCTCAGCGACCCGCAAACAGCGCACGCACGCGGGCCAGGTCTTCCGGCGTGTCGACGCCCGGGCCCGGGCTGTGGTCGCTGATGTGCACCGCGATGCGGAAGCCATGCCACAGTGCCCGCAACTGTTCGAGCGCTTCGGTGGTTTCGATGGGGGCCGGTGCCAGCGTCGGAAACCTGCGGATGAAGCCTGCGCGGTAGCCGTAGATGCCGATGTGCCGCAACGGTGGCGGCGCCGTCGGCACGGCGGGCCCGTCGTTCGACGCAGGACCATCGCGCCACCAGGGAATCGGCGCGCGGCTGAAATACAGCGCGGAGCCGCGCGCGTCGAGCACCACCTTCACGACATTCGGGTTGCCGAAATCGGCGGGCGAATCGATCGCATGTGCGGCGGTGCTCATGGCGGCCTCCGGCTGCGCGGCCAGTTCGGCCGCGACGGCGTCGATCAGCGCCGGCTCGATGAGGGGTTCGTCGCCCTGCACGTTCACGACGATCGCGTCGTCCGGCAGCGCGAGTCGGGTGCAGGCCTCGGCCAGGCGATCGCTGCCGCTCGGGTGGTCGGTGCGCGTGAGCAGCGCGTCGATGCCGTGCGCGGTGCAGGCGTCGACGATGCGCGCATGGTCCGCCGCGACGACGACGCGCGAGGCGCCGGACGACTGGGCGCGTTGCGCCACGCGCACGACCATCGGCACGCCGCCGATGTTCGCCAGCGGCTTGTCGGGCAGGCGCGTGGAGGCCAGGCGCGCTGGAATCAGGACGGTGAAGGGCATCAAAGGCCGAGTTCGTCGTCCGATAGGGTGCGGGCTTCGTTCTCGAGCAGCACGGGAATGCCGTCGCGCACCGGGTAGGCCAGCCGCGCACTGCGCGAGACCAGTTCCTTTTTCTCGGCGTCCCAGGTCAGCGGGCCCTTGGTGACGGGGCAGACGAGCAGTTCAAGAAGCTTGGTGTCCATCGAGCGATGATAGCTTTGCATCGAGCGCTGCCAGGAAGGCGGGCGCCGGCTCGAAGCGCAGCGGCACGGCGAGCGCGTCCGGCTGCCGGCGCCAGAGCTTGAGCGCGTCTTTCTCGGTGCACAGCACGGTCGCATCGGCGGCGGCAACCCGTGCCCAATCGTCGAAATCGTGGTGGTCGGGCAGGGCGATGCAACGGGCGGGTACGAGGCCTTGGTCGCGCAGCATCTGGAAGAAGCTGTCGGGCTTAGCGATGCCGGCCACGGCGATCAGCGGCCGACCGGCCAGCGCTGCGATCGGCACCGTGGCACCGTCCGCCGACACGGCCGATGCGGCCAGCGAGCGTCGCGCCGTGAAACCGGCGAAGGCCGGCCGCGCACCGGTGTGCAGCACCAGATCGCAGGCCCGCGACCAGGGCTCGCGCAAGGGCCCGGCCGGCAGCAGCCAGCCGTTGCCGATGCCGCGGTCGTCGAAGACGCAGACCTCGACGTCGCGCGCCATTGCTAGGTGCTGCAAGCCGTCGTCGCTGACGATCACGCGGACGTCCGGGTAGGCCGCCGTCAGCGCGCGTGCCGCGTCGATGCGCCGAGCTGCGACGAACACGGGGGCGCCGGTCGATCGGCGGACCAGCGCCGGCTCGTCGCCGACGTCGCGCGGGTCGCTGTCGTCGTGCACTTCGCGGCAGTCGGTGGTGCGGCGGCCGTGGCCGCGCGAGATCACGCCGGCCCGCACGCCGCGGGCGCGAAGGTGCTCGACGATGGCCATCACGACCGGGGTCTTCCCCGCACCACCGGCGACCACGTTGCCCACCACCACGACCGGCACGCCGGCGCGCTCGGTGTGCAGCCAGCCCGCGCGATACAGCGCGCGGCGCAGTGCCGCGAGCAGGCCGAAGCATCGTGACAGCGGCCACAGCAGCCGCGCGACCGCGCCCCGTTCGAGCCAGACGCGCTGCAGCTGCAAGTCAGCGCCCCGCCTGGGCGGCGGATTGCGTGGCGAAGGTGATCTGCACCATGCCGGCCCGGCGTGCGGCCTCCATCACCGTGATCACGGCCTGGTGCGCCGCGCTGGCGTCGGCGCTGATGATGACCACGCTGTCCTTGGTGCCGCCCGCCGCCGTGAGCGCGGCGGCGACCGTCTCGACGCTGCGGTCGGGCAGGACGTTGCGGTTGATCGAATAGCGGCCGTCCGCCGACACGGCGACGATCACTTCCTTGGGGTAGTCGCGTTGCGGCTCGGCATCGGCCACCGGCAGGCGCAGCTGCATCTCGGTGAACTTGCTGTAGGTCGTCGACAGCATCAGGAAGATGAGCACGACCAGCAGCACGTCGATGAACGGGATCAAGTTGATTTCCGGCTCGTCGCGCGCGCCGTGGCGGAAATGCATGCGACCGGGCTTCATCGCGGGCTCACTTGCGCAGCGCGTTGAGATGCCGCGCGAAGCGCTCGCCGGCCAGCTCGAGGTTCAGCAGGTATTCGTCGACCCGGGTGCGAAAGTAGCGCCAGAAGATCAAGGTGGGAATGGCGACGATCAGGCCAAAGGCGGTGTTGTAGAGCGCGATCGAGATCCCGTGCGCCAGTTGCGCCGGATTGCCCGAACCCACCGCGCCACCGGCCGGCGACTGCGAGCCGAAGATCTCGATCATGCCGATCACGGTGCCCAGCAGGCCGAGCAGCGGCGCGGCCGAAGCGATGGTGGCGAGCGCCGGGAGCCAGCGCTCCAGACGGTGCGCCACCGTGCGGCCGGAAGCTTCCATGGCGGCGCGGACATCTTCCTCGCTGCAGCGCGGGTTGGCGTTCAGCGCACGAAACCCGGCGGCGAGCACTTCGCCCAGCGCCGAGTTCTTTTCGAGCTTGGTCACGACATCGGGGCCCGGCACCGCGTTGCGCGACACATTGATGGCCTCGTCGAGCAATTTGGGCGGCAGGACACGTGCCGTCTTCAGGCTCGTGAAGCGTTCGATCACCAAGGCCAAGGCGAGCACCGAACAGGCGAGCAGCGGCCAGATCGGCCAGCCCGCAGCAACTATGATGGAAAACAAGAAATCCTCCGGCCCTTGGATTGCAAATGCGCGGCGATTATCACCGAGTGCCGCGCCAGAAACCGCGTCGCATCGCTGTCAGCGACGACGCACAGATTCTGTGGATAACTTTGTGATTAACTGCGTTGGCAACTGGTCCGCACCCGCATGGACAGGGCCTCGCATTAGGACGATCGAATTTTGAGCAGCACTTTCTCCAACGAAATCAATAGCTTGCACCACAAGCCGTGCTTCCCTGAGGCGGGTGCGTGGGCGGGCAACGTGCACGTGCTGCACTGTGGAAGAGTGGCTGTCGCCGAGAGCATTTCGCTGTGATCGATGCCGAGATGTCGCGCGGTGTCGCGCCGCGCGTGTGGGCGGTTGGCGCCTTGTGCCATGCGGTCGCCGATGCGCTCGACGCGCGCTTCAACCCGGTCACCGTGCAGGGCGAGATCTCCGGCTTCTCGCGTGCGGCCAGCGGCCACTGCTACTTCGCGCTGAAGGATGCCTCCGGGCAACTGCGCTGCGCCATGTTCCGGCGCGCCGCCAGCCTGGTGGATTTCTCGCCGCGCGATGGCGACCAGGTCGAGGTGCGCGGCCGACTCGCGGTCTACGAGCCGCGCGGCGATTTGCAACTGGTGGTCGAAAGCCTGTCGCGCGCAGGGCAGGGCGCGCTGTTCGAACAGTTCCTGCAGCGCAAGGCCAAGCTCGAGGCGGAAGGGCTCTTCGACCCGGCGCGCAAGCGGGCCTTGCCGACCATGCCGCGCGCCGTCGGCGTGGTCACGTCGCTCGGCGCCGCGGCACTGCACGACGTGGTGACCGCCCTGCGCCGTCGGGTGCCGCACATCCCGGTCGTGCTGGCGCCAGCCGCCGTGCAGGGCGCCGGCGCGCCGGCCGAACTGGTGCGGGCGCTGCAGTCGCTCTGGACGTCGCCGCAGCCCGTCGATGTCATCCTGCTGGTACGCGGCGGCGGCTCGATCGAAGACCTGTGGGCCTTCAACGACGAAACCCTGGCGCGCGCCATCGTGCAGAGCCCCGTGCCCGTGGTGTGCGGCGTCGGCCACGAGACCGACTTCACCATCGCCGACTTCTGCGCCGACCTGCGTGCACCGACGCCGACCGCGGCGGCAGAGCTGGTGTCCGCGCCGCGCGAGGTCTGGCTCGGCGCGCTGGACCTGATCGAAGGCAAGTTGAACGACGCCCTTGGCGCGCGGCTCGACCTGCTCGGTCAGCGGCTGGACCTGGCTGCCGGCCGGCTCGGGCGACCGTCGTCCGTCGTGCTGCGACAGCAACTGCGATTGGCGCGCGAGGCGCAGCGGCTGCGCTATGCCGTCGCGTCGCAGCACCAGCGGCTCGCCCAACGGGCACGCACCGCGCATCAAGGCTGGCCCGCGCTGTTGCAAGGTAGCCTGCGCCAGCAGCGCGAACGCCTCGACCGGCTGGACACGCGACTGCGCCTGCTCGATCCGGCGCAGGTGCTGCAGCGCGGCTATGCGTGGCTGGTCGACGCGCGAGGGCAGGCCGTGACCAGCACCGCACGCATCGCTGCGGGCGATGCACTGTCCGCGCGACTGGCCGACGGCAGCCTCGATGTCCACGTCGACGCCGTGCGCACGCGGCCCCCGCCGACGCGGGGCGCGTGAATCCTTTCTAGAATCCCTCATCCCACAACCAACCCACGAGCCAAGAATATGGAACACGTCCTTCCTCCTCTCCCGTACGCCCTCGACGCCCTCGCGCCCGAGTATTCGAAGGAAACGCTCGAGTACCACTACGGCAAGCACCACAACGCCTACGTCGTGAACCTGAACAACCTGCAGAAGGGCACCGAGTTCGAGAGCATGACGCTCGAGGAGATCGTGAAGAAGTCCAGCGGCGGCATCTACAACAATTCCGCGCAGATCTGGAACCACACCTTCTTCTGGAACTGCATGAAGCCGCAGGGCGGCGGCGCTCCGACCGGTGACCTGGCCAAGGCCATCGACGCCAAGTGGGGCAGCTACGACGCCTTCAAGGAAGCCTTCGTGAAGTCGGCCGTCGGCAACTTCGGCTCCGGCTGGACCTGGCTCGTGAAGAAGGCCGACGGCACTGTCGACATCGTGAACACCGGCGCTGCCGGCACGCCGCTGACCACCGCCGACAAGGCACTGCTCACCGTCGACGTCTGGGAGCATGCCTACTACATCGACTACCGCAACCTGCGCCCGAAGTTCGTCGAGACCTTCCTGGCCAAGCTGGTCAACTGGGACTTCGCGCAGAAGAACTTCGCTTAAGTCCGGGCTCTGCCTTCGAGAGAAAGCCGGCTTCGTGCCGGCTTTTTGTCGTCTCGGTGTTGCGCACCGGTAGCCTCAGCGCCTGGCTTGGAAGGGCGCGCCGCCCAGCTTGGCATTCTTCTTGATGTTCTTCTTGGCGAACCAGCCCTGGTTCATCTCCAGGACGAAGCGGACCGGCTCCTCGGAGCAGTGCGAGTCGAGCGTGAGCGGCTGCATGTCCACGATGTTGACGATGCGCCCGTCGTCGGCCACGAACGCGGCCGACAGCGGTAGCAGCGTGTTCTTCATCCAGAAGCATTGCGTCGACGGCTGCTCGAAGACGAACAGCATGCCCTCGGCCTGCGGCATCTCCTTGCGGAACATCAAGCCCACCTGCTGCTGCTGGGGCGTCTGCGCGACCTGCGCATCGATCTGGTACATGCCGGCGGACAACTTCACGCGAGGAAGATCCATCTGGGCTTCCTGCGAGAGCGCTGCAAAGGGCAGCAGGCACAAAGAAAACAGGGCAATGGCGCGCGAAAACATGATGCGTTGAATTCGATGATCAAAAGGAGGATGGGAGCGTACCCAATTGGAGGGAGGCGCGCCGTGAGAGTGCAGCCCCTTTGACGCGGGCGAAAAAAAAGCGTTCCGAAGAACGCTTCTTTTTAGAGCAACTCCAATTACTTGGGGGTGCCGCCTTGGGTCGACTTGCGCTTGACCGAGCCGTCCTTGTTGGTGCGGCGGGCGTCACGCGTTTCAGCGCGCTTTTCACCAGCGACAGCCGCCTTGTCGGTGCCGACCGCGCCGCCTTCGGGGACCTTGTTGATGTCGCCGCCGGCGCCGGCCTTCACTTGGCCGGCGGGCTTGCTGGCCACCTTGGCTTCGGCGCGGGCCTGCGGCGCGGTGTTGGTCACCGGCGCTTTTTCGGCCGAGGGGGTCTGGGCGTAGGCGCCTGCAGCGAAAAGGCCGGCGATCAGGACTGCGAGAGCTTTGTTCATTTGGGAATTCCTCGAGGAGTTGAGTGATTACGCCTTCCGCCCAGCAGAAGGTCAGCAAACAACGAAGCCGCATCGACCGCGGTTGACACGGCATTCGACATGATTGCTTGCGTCTAAAATTCTAAGGCTAATAACAGCGGTTGAAGTCGCTTCGACCATCAAATGTCACCTCGGAGCAACTCCGCCCAATGTCGAGCTACCAGCACATTCAGGTTCCATCCGCCGGTCAGAAGATCACCGTCAGCGCCGACAATTCACTCCTTGTGCCGGATCAGCCGATCATTCCCTTCATCGAAGGGGACGGCATCGGGGTCGACATCACGCCGGTCATGCTCCGGGTGGTCGATGCGGCCGTGGCCAAGAGCTACGACGGCCGCCGAAAGATCCACTGGATGGAGGTTTTCGCCGGCGAGAAATCGACCCGGCTCTACGGCCCCGACGTGTGGCTGCCGGACGAAACCGTGCAGGCGGTGCGCGAGCACGTCGTCTCGATCAAGGGCCCGCTGACCACGCCGGTGGGGGGCGGCATCCGTTCGCTCAACGTGGCGTTGCGACAGGCGCTCGACCTGTATGTCTGCCTGCGTCCGATCCAGTATTTCGACGGCGTCCCGAGCCCGCTGAAGGAGCCGCACAAGACGAACATGGTGCTCTTTCGCGAGAACTCGGAGGACATCTATGCCGGTATCGAATTCGCGGCCGGGAGCGAGCAGGCCAAGAAGCTCATCGCCTTGCTCCAGAACGATTTCGGCATCCAGAAGATCCGCTTCCCCGAAACCTCCGGCATCGGCATCAAGCCGGTGTCACGCGAGGGGACGGAGCGCCTGATGCGCAAGGCGATCCAGTACGCGATCGACCACGACAAGCCCTCCGTGACGATCGTGCACAAGGGCAACATCATGAAGTTCACCGAAGGTGCCTTCCGCGACTGGGGCTATGGCCTCGCGGCCAAGGAGTTCGGCGGGGAACTGATCGACGGCGGCCCCTGGATGCGGGTGAAGAACCCCCATTCGGGCAAATTCATCACCGTGAAGGACCGGGTGGCCGATGCCTTCATGCAGCAGATCCTGCTGCGCCCGGCCGAGTATTCGGTGGTGGCCACGCTCAACCTCAACGGCGACTACCTCTCCGACGCGCTGGCCGCGCAGGTCGGTGGCATCGGCATCGCGCCCGGGGCCAACCTGAGCGATACCGTGGCGATGTTCGAAGCCACGCACGGCACGGCGCCCAAGTACGCCGGCAAGGACTACGTCAACCCGCTGTCGGAGATCCTCTCGGCCGAGATGATGCTGCGCCACATCGGCTGGAAAGAGGCGGCCGACCTGATCATCCAGTCGCTGCGCCGATCGATCCTCAGCAAGAAGGTCACCTACGACTTCGCACGCCTGATGGACGGCGCGACACAGGTCAGCTGCTCGGGTTTCGGGCAGGTGATGATCGACCACATGTGAGCGTCGCCGCGACCGCAGCGCGCAAGCGTGCGACCGGCGACAATAATCGACGATCCGGCGGGCGCCGGTGACAGACAGACCCAATGACATCAAGGATGCAGGCCGCATGAGCAAACCAACCATCATCTACACGTTGACCGACGAAGCGCCGTTCCTGGCGACGCAGGCCTTCCTGCCGATCATCCGTACCTTCACGGCCCCCGCCGGCATCGACGTGACGACCAGCGACATCTCGGTGGCCGCCCGCATCCTGGGCCAGTTCCCGGAATCGCTGACCGAAGCGCAGCGCGTGCCCGACAACCTGGCCGAACTCGGCAAGCTCACGCTGCTGCCCGACACCAACATCATCAAGCTGCCGAACATCAGCGCGTCGGTGCACCAGCTCATCAGCGCCATCAAGGAACTGCAGGCCCGCGGCTACAAGATCCCGGACTACCCGGAAGACCCCAAGACCGACGAAGAGAAGGCGATCCGCGCCCGTTACTCGAAGTGCCTGGGCAGCGCCGTGAACCCCGTGCTGCGCGAAGGCAACTCCGACCGCCGTGCGCCCAAGGCCGTCAAGGAATACGCGCGCAAGAACCCGCACAGCATGGGCAAGTGGAGCATGGCTTCGCGCACGCACGTGGCCCACATGAAGCACGGCGATTTCTACCACGGCGAAAAGTCGATGACGCTGGACAAGGCGCGCGACGTCAAGATGGAACTGGTCGGCAAGAGCGGCAAGACCACGGTGCTCAAGCCGAAGGTGTCGCTGCTGGCCGGCGAGATCATCGACAGCATGTACATGAGCAAGAAGGCCCTGCTGGCCTTCTACGAAGAGCAGATGGAAGACGCCCGCGAGACCGGCGTGATGTTCTCGCTGCACGTCAAGGCCACGATGATGAAGGTGTCGCACCCGATCGTCTTCGGCCACGCCGTGCGCGTGTTCTACAAGGAAGCCTTCGAGAAGCACGGCAAGCTGTTCGACGAGTTGGGCGTGAACGTCAACAACGGCATGGTCGACCTCTACACCAAGATCGAGTCGCTGCCGTCGACCAAGAAGGAAGAGATCATCCGTGACCTGCACGCCTGCCACGAGCACCGCCCGGAGCTGGCGATGGTCGACTCGGCCAAGGGCATCACGAACCTGCACGCGCCCAACGACGTGATCGTCGACGCCTCGATGCCGGCCATGATCCGTATCGGCGGCAAGATGTGGGGCGCGGACGGCAAGCCGAAGGACACGAAGGCGGTCATCCCAGAAAGCACCTTCGCCCGCATCTACCAGGAGATCATCAACTTCTGCAAGACCAACGGCAACTTCGACCCTGTGACCATGGGCACGGTGCCGAACGTGGGCCTGATGGCGCAGCAGGCCGAGGAATACGGCTCGCACGACAAGACCTTCGAGGTGACCGAAGACGGCGTCGCCAACATCGTCGACCTCGCGACCGGCGAAGTGCTGTTGTCGCAGAACGTGGAAGCCGGCGACATCTGGCGCATGTGCCAGGTCAAGGACGCACCGATCCGCGACTGGGTCAAGCTGGCCGTCACCCGCGCCCGCAATTCGGGCATGCCGGCCCTGTTCTGGCTCGACCCGTACCGCCCGCATGAAGCCGAAATGATCAAGAAGGTCCAGACCTACCTCAAGGACCACGACACCCAGGGCCTGGACATCCAGATCATGTCGCAGGTGCGCGCCATGCGTTACACGCTGGAACGCGTCATTCGCGGCCTGGACACCATCTCGGTCACCGGCAACATCCTGCGCGACTACCTGACCGACCTGTTCCCGATCATGGAACTG
The DNA here is from genome assembly GCF_030317205.1 of Variovorax sp. J2L1-78. Taxonomy (NCBI): domain Bacteria; kingdom Pseudomonadati; phylum Pseudomonadota; class Betaproteobacteria; order Burkholderiales; family Comamonadaceae; genus Variovorax; species Variovorax arabinosiphilus. The sequence goes on from NZ_JASZYB010000001.1 coordinate 859,648, forward strand.
GGCACCAGCGCCAAGATGCTGTCGATCGTGCCCCTGATGGCCGGCGGCGGCATGTACGAGACGGGCGCCGGCGGTTCCGCGCCGAAGCACGTCAAGCAACTGGTGGAAGAAAACCACCTGCGCTGGGACTCGCTGGGTGAATTCCTGGCCCTGGCCGTGTCGCTGGAAGACCTGGGTCTGAAGACCAAGAACGCCCAGGCCAAGATCCTGGCGAAGACGCTGGACACCGCCACCGGCAAGCTGCTGGACAACAACAAGAACCCGTCGCCCAAGACCGGCCAGCTGGACAACCGCGGCAGCCAGTTCTACTTGGCGATGTACTGGGCGCAGGAACTCGCGGCCCAGACCGACGACAAGGCGCTGCAGGCCAAGTTCGCCCCCCTGGCCGATGCGCTGACCCGTGACGAGCAGAAGATCGTCGACGAGCTGAAGGCGGTGCAGGGCCAGCCGGCGGACATCGGCGGCTACTACCTCGTCGACGCCGAGAAGTGCGAGGCCGTCATGCGGCCGAGCGCCACGCTGAACGCCGCCTTGAAATCGGTTGCCGCCTGACCTGCGCCAAGCACGAAAGGGCGGCGGACGGCGCCCCCTTTCGCGAAAAAGACAACGCCCCGGCGTCTTCCCAGGCACCGGGGCTTTTTTACGCGTGTAAAACTTGGCTAATACGGCTGTTCGTCACCCTTGTTTTCTCCGTAACATGACACCAAATCCTGTGGCGTCGGCATGGCGCTTGCTCGCTCGATAGAATGAATTTCATGGCAACCCGAAACCCCTCGAAACCCGCCACGCCGCCGGCCCAGAAGCCCGCGGGGGGGGATGGCGACTCGGTCGTTCTGGAGCGCCGCCCCCAGAAAACCGCCCCACCGCAGATGTTTCAGGTGGTGATGCTCAACGACGACTACACCCCCATGGAGTTCGTGGTCGTCGTCATTCAGGAGTTCTTCAACAAGGACCGTGAAACCGCGACCCAGATCATGTTGAAGATCCATCTCGACGGCCGTGGCATCTGTGGGGTGTATTCCCGTGACATGGCCGCCACCAAGGTCAATCAGGTGATGGAGGCGGCCCACCAGGCCGGCCACCCGTTGCAGTGCGTCAGCGAGCCGGTTGAATAAACCGCCCGCTGACCCATCTGAGAAGTTATTTACAGCAAGGCAAAAGGAAATCACATGATTGCCCAGGAACTGGAAGTCAGCTTGCACATGGCCTTTGTCGAGGCCAGGCAGCAGCGCCACGAGTTCATCACGGTAGAGCACCTGTTGCTCGCTTTGCTGGACAACCCGAGCGCCGCAGAGGTTCTGCGCGCATGCTCGGCCAACGTCGACGACCTTCGCGCGTCGTTGACGAATTTCATCAAGGACAACACGCCCCAGGTGGCGGGGACCGACGACGTCGACACCCAGCCGACCCTCGGGTTCCAGCGCGTGATCCAGCGCGCCATCATGCACGTGCAGTCCACCGGCAACGGCAAGAAGGAAGTGACGGGCGCCAACGTGCTGGTCGCGATCTTCGGCGAGAAGGATTCGCACGCGGTGTACTACCTCCACCAGCAGGGCGTGACCCGGCTGGACGTGGTGAACTTCATCGCGCACGGCATCAAGAAGAGCGACCCGCCGGAAGCCGCCAAGGGCAGCGCCGAATCGTCCTCGAACGAGGGCGAGGAGGGTGGTGGCGAGAAGAACGAGAAGGCATCGCCGCTGGAGCAGTTCACCCAGAACCTCAACCAGATGGCCAAGGACGGGAAGATCGATCCGCTGATCGGCCGCGAGTACGAGGTCGAGCGCGTGATCCAGATCCTGTGCCGTCGGCGCAAGAACAACCCGCTGCTGGTCGGAGAGGCCGGCGTGGGCAAGACCGCCATCGCCGAGGGCCTGGCCTGGCGCATCACCCAGGGCGACGTGCCGGAAATTCTGGCCGAAGCCCAGGTGTACTCGCTCGACATGGGCGCACTGCTGGCCGGCACCAAGTACCGCGGTGACTTCGAGCAACGCCTCAAGGGCGTGCTCAAGTCGCTGAAGGACCGGCCCAACGCCGTGCTCTTCATCGACGAGATCCACACGCTGATCGGTGCCGGCGCGGCCTCGGGCGGCACGCTGGATGCGTCGAACCTGCTCAAGCCGGCGCTCTCGAGCGGCCAGCTCAAGTGCATCGGCGCCACCACCTTCACCGAATACCGCGGCATCTTCGAGAAGGATGCGGCCCTGTCGCGTCGCTTCCAGAAGGTCGACGTGGTCGAGCCGACGGTGCAGGAAACCGTCGACATCCTCAAGGGCCTGAAGTCGCGCTTCGAGGAACACCATGGCGTGAAGTACGCCGTGGCGGCACTGCAGGCCGCGGCCGAGCTGAGCGCCAAGTACATCAACGACCGGCATCTGCCCGACAAGGCGATCGACGTGATCGACGAGGCGGGCGCAGCCCAGCGCATCCTGGCGCCGAGCAAGCGCAAGAAGACGATCACCAAGGCCGAGGTCGAGGAAATCGTCGCGAAGATCGCGCGCATTCCTCCGGCCAACGTGTCGAACGACGACCGCGGCAAGCTGCAGACACTGGAACGTGACCTCAAGAGCGTCGTGTTCGGCCAGGACAAGGCCCTCGAAGTGCTCGCCTCGGCGGTCAAGATGGCACGTTCGGGTCTGGGCAAGGGCGACAAGCCGATCGGCTCGTTCCTGTTCAGCGGCCCCACCGGCGTCGGCAAGACCGAAGCGGCCAAGCAGCTCGCCTACATCATGGGCATCGAGCTGATCCGCTTCGACATGTCGGAGTACATGGAGCGCCACGCCGTGAGCCGCCTGATCGGTGCGCCTCCGGGCTACGTCGGTTTCGACCAGGGCGGCCTGCTGACCGAGGCCGTCACGAAGAAGCCGCACTGCGTGCTGCTGCTCGACGAAATCGAGAAAGCGCACCCGGACATCTTCAACGTGCTGCTGCAGGTCATGGACCACGGCACGCTGACGGACAACAACGGACGCAAGGCCGACTTCCGCAACGTCATCATCATCATGACGACGAACGCGGGTGCCGAGACCATGAACAAGGCAACCATCGGCTTCACCAACCCGCGTGAATCGGGTGACGAGATGGCCGACATCAAGCGCCTGTTCACGCCGGAGTTCCGCAACCGTCTGGACGCGACCGTCAGCTTCAAGGCGCTGGACGAATCGATCATCCTGCGGGTGGTCGACAAGTTCCTGCTGCAGCTCGAGACGCAGCTGGCCGAGAAGAAGGTCGACGTCACCTTCACCGACGCCCTGCGCAAGCACCTGGCGAAGAAGGGCTTCGACCCGCTGATGGGTGCGCGGCCGATGCAGCGCCTGATCCAGGACACGATCCGTCGTGCACTGGCCGATGAACTGCTCTTCGGTCGCCTGCAGGACGGCGGTCGCCTGACCGTCGACCTCGACGACAAGGACGAAGTGCAGCTCGACATCCAGCCGCTGCCGAAGAAGGAAGGCAAGGCCAAGCCGGAAGCCGAGGAGGCTGCCGCGGGCTGATCGACTTTCGCACGGGTCCACGTGGCCCGACGTGGCCGTAGAGCCTTCAAAGGCCGGTAGCATCGCGCTGCCGGCCTTTTCCTTTGGGCTGGCGCCATCCCCTCCCATCGCAGCGCCTGTCTCTTGATCCTCCCCGAAATCAGCCAAGAATGGAAAACGGGCCTTTCCCTGGCCTGGAGCGGCTACATCGCCGTGCTGTCGGTCTGGATCGTGATGCAGAAGCGCGCGCCGGTGTCGACGATGAGCTGGATCCTGTCGCTCGCGCTGCTGCCGTTCGCCGGCTTCCTCGTCTATTACTTCCTCGGGCCGCAGCGCCTGAAAAAGCTGCGGCTCAAACGCCTGCGCAACCGCGCCATCGCCCAGGCGCCGGCCGATCTGGCACTGCTGCACGAGGCCGGCGAGAACGCGCCGCCCGCCCTGCGGCACCTGGCCGCGCTGGGCACGGCGGCCTGCGGCATTCCGGTGTCGAGCGCGACCGGTGTCGAGCTGCTGTCCGGCGGTGCACGCACCTTCGACGCCATCTTCGAGGCGGTGCGCAGCGCGCGGCATCACGTGCACCTCGAGTACTACATCTTCGAGCCCGACCGCATCGGCACGGCCCTGCGCGATCTGCTGATCGAGCGTGCGCAGCAGGGCGTCGCGGTGCGCCTGCTGCTCGACGCGCTCGGCTCCAAACGCATTGGCCGCCGCTTCATGGCACCGATGCGCGCCGCCGGCATTCACATCGCGCTGTTCCACGACACCAAGATCGGCCGGCGCCTGCGGCCGGTCACCAACTACCGCAGCCACCGCAAGATCGTCGTCGTCGACGGCCGCATCGGCTTCACCGGCGGCGTCAACATCACCGATGAAGAAGACCGCCGGACCCGGCCCGACGCCTACCACGACATGCACCTGCGGCTCGAAGGCAGCGCGGTGCGCTGGCTGCAGACCACCTTCCTCGAGGACTGGAGCTACGCCACCGGCGAGAGCGCCCGGCGCATGGTCGACGAGTCGCTGGCGCACATGCTGCCGCGCACCGAGGCGGGCAGCATCGCGGCGCAGATCGTCACCAGCGGCCCCGACAGTGCGCTCGAAGCGATCCACCGCATGCACGTGGAAGCCATCCATTCGGCCAGCGAGCGCGCCTGGCTGACCACGCCGTACTTCGTGCCGGGCGAGCCGGCGCTGATGGCGCTCACCAGCGCCGCGTTGCGCGGTGTGGACGTGCGGCTGCTGGTGCCGCGCCGCAGCGACTCGGCGATCGTCAGCGCTGCCGCGCGCTCGTACTACGATGAACTCATCGGCGCGGGCGTGAAGGTCTGGGAGTACAAGGCGCGCATGCTGCATTCCAAGACGCTGGTGGTCGACGATCACTGCGCGATGATCGGCACCGCCAACTTCGACAACCGCAGCTTTCGCCTCAATTTCGAGGTGATGGCGGTGGTGTACGGCGATGCGCTGGCGCGCCCGCTGGCCGCGCAGTTCGAAACCGACCTGCACAGCGCCGCCGCCGTGCGCCTGAACCGGCCGCAGAGCTTTCCGCGCCGCCTGGGCGACGCGCTGGCCCGGCTTTCCTCACCCTTGCTCTGACCGATCCGACGCGACCATGTCCGCCCACACCTTCCTCTGGCACGACTACGAAACCTTCGGCGCCGTGCCGCGCCGCGACCGGCCTTCCCAGTTCGCCGCCATCCGCACCGACGCCGACCTCAATGAAGTCGGCGAGCCGCTGATGCTCTATTGCCAGCCGGCACCGGACTACCTGCCGAGCCCCGAGGCCTGCCTGATCACCGGCATCACGCCGCAACTGGCGCTGGAGCGCGGTGTGCCCGAGCACCGCTTCGCCGCCGAGGTCGAGCGCGCCTTCTCGCAGCCCGGCACCATCGGGGTCGGCTACAACACGATCCGCTTCGACGACGAGGTGACGCGCTTCCTGTTCTGGCGCAACCTGATCGACCCGTACGCGCGCGAATGGCAGAACGACTGCGGCCGCTGGGACCTGCTCGACGTCGTGCGCCTCACTTACGCGCTGCGCCCCGACGGCATCCAGTGGCCGACGAGGGAAGACGGCAAGCCCAGCTTCAAGCTCGGCGACCTGGCGCGCGCCAACGGGCTGCTGCACGAGGCGGCGCATGATGCGCTGTCGGACGTGCGCGCCACCATCGCGCTGGCGCGCCTCATCCGCACCGCCCAGCCGCGGCTCTTCGATTTCGCCTTCGGCCTGCACCGCAAGGACCGTGTGGCGAACGAGCTCGGCCTGCCCGCGACGCGCGAGACGGCCAAGCCCTTCCTCCACGTGTCGGGCATGTTCCCGGCCGAGCGCGGCTGCCTGGCCGTGATGTGGCCGCTGGCCAGCCACCCGACTAACAAGAACGAGCTGCTGGCCTGGGACCTGGCGCACGACCCGAGCGAGCTGCGCGACATCGACGTGCCCACGCTGCGCCAGCGCCTCTTCACCCGCACCGCCGAGCTGCCCGAAGGGGTGACGCGGTTGCCGATCAAGGGCATCCACCTGAACAAGTCGCCGATGGTCGTGGGCAACCTCAAGACGCTGACGCCGGCGATGGCCGAACGCTGGAAGGTCGATTTCGACACCGCGCTGCGCCACGCCGCCATCGCCCAGGGCCTGCCCGACATGAGCGCCATCTGGACGCAGGTGTACGAACGGCCGAAGGAGGCCGCGCCGGATGTCGACGAAGACCTCTACGGCGGCTTCGTCGGCAACGCCGACCGGCGGCGGCTGAACCAGCTGCGCGGCCTGTCGCCGGCCGAGCTGGCGCTGTCGCGTACCGGCTTCGACGACCCGCGGCTGGAGGAGATCCTGTTCCGCTACCGGGCCCGCAATTTCGTCGACACGCTCACGCCCGACGAGGCCGAGCGCTGGGAGGCGCACCGCGCGGCGCGCCTGCTGGAAGGCGAGGGCGGTGCGCGCAACGTCGACCAGTTCTTCGGGGAGATCGACACCGCGGCCGAGACAGCCGACGAGCGCGGCGAGGAACTGCTGGGCCTGCTGTACGAGTACGCCGAGGCGATCGCTCCGTCGCCCTGATCGAGGTCGATCGGCATTTGCCTCAGGGGGCAAACCCCGACCTTCGGGGGTACCGTGGGCTTCCAGAATGATCCATTCCCAAAATGGAGACATCGTTCGTGCCTTCTTCACCGCTGACCCGCCGCCGTTTCCATCTCTCGACCGCGGCGGCTGCCGCATCGCTCGCCCTGCCGGCCTTGGCGCAGAACAGCTGGCCGAACCGGCCGATCCGCATCGTCGTGCCCTACACGCCCGGCGGCTTCACCGACCAGATGGCCCGGCTGGTGCAGCTCGGTCTGCAGCAGCGCCTGGGCCAGCCGGTGCTGATCGACAACCGGCCGGGCGCCAACAGCCTGATCGGCGTCGATGCGGTCGCGAAGGCGGCACCCGATGGCAGCACCTTCGGCGTCGTCATCGCCGCCTACGCTGCCAACACCTCGCTCTATGCCGGCAAGCTGCCCTACGACCCGCGCAAGGACCTGATGGGCGTCTCGCTGATGGGTGTGTCGCCGCTGCTCGCGGCGGTGAACAACGACGCACCCTTCAAGACCGGCCGGCAACTGATCGACTATGCGCGCGCCAACCCCGGCAAGATCAGCTTCGGCTCGTCGGGCAACGGCTCTGCGGCGCACCTCACGACCGAACTGTGGAAGGCGCTGACGAAGACCTACATGGTCCACGTCCCCTACCGCGGCGCCGTGCCGGCGCTGACGGACCTGATGGGCGGACAGGTCCAGCTCTTCTTCGACGCGCCGACCGGGCTGATCAACCAGGCGCGGGCCGGCAAGATCCGGCTCATCGGTGTGGCGGGCGAACAGCGGTTGCCGGCGGTGCCCGATGTGCCGACCTTCATCGAACAGGGCTTCGCCGGCTTCACCGGCAGCACCTGGGCCGGAATGCTCGCGCCTGCGGGCACGCCGCCTGGCGTCGTACAGCGGATGGCGGACGAGGTCGCGCGCATCATCAAGAGCGACGAGACGCGTGCCAGGCTCGATGCCATGGGCACCTTTCCGGCGGGCAGCACGCCGCAGGAATTCGATGCCTTCATCACCGCCGAAACCACCAAGTGGGGGCAGGTGATCAAGACCGCCGGCGTGAAGGCCGAATGAAGGGCCCCGGGCCAGGTTTGGCCGTGATGCCCGGAAGTTGACAGGCCCGGCCTTCAAGCCTCGGCCGAGAGCCTTGCTGCGGGTTTCTCCGACAGCAGACGGTCAGGAAAGCGGACATCGCGCTTGCTGGCTCGAAACCACTGTCGGTCGTCCGAACACAGCACGGTCCGCGGTTCGACGCGGCACCGACAACAGGAGCAGGCATGAGCAACGTCAAGAGCAGTGGCGACGGGACCCGTCCCAGCACGGATGGTGGCGTCGACAACATGGGCGCGGGTGAAAAGTTCACGACGGAAAAGACGGCCGCCGGCGAGGACATCTCCGCCCCGGCACCACGGGAGAGGATGCAAGACAGGAAGTCGAATGCACAGGGCACCCGACACGATGATTCAGCGCCGTTTCATCTCACCGAAGACCTCACGCCAGCCTCGAGCACGGACAAGAACCGGCGTTAGCACCGTCGGCAGAGACGGTCCGAAGGCACGAACCTAGGGCATCGTAATCGGCGCTCCGCGACACGTTCTCCGGACGGATTTCACCTTCCGCCTCCTGGGCGGGGCCTTCTAGCCATGCATGACTTCCAATGATGAAAAAGCCTGACCCGCTGGCGGCTCGAAATCTCGGCGCAGAGCCGTCGCGTGGCGGGATGGCGCTTTTGGTCGTCGACATGATCAGTTGCTGGTCCTTTCCGGACGCTGAGAAATTGCTGGTTGGCGCCATCCGCATTGCACCCCGCATTGCGGCGCTGAAGGCGCGCTGCGCGCGAGCGGCGGTGCCCGTCATCTACGCCAACGACAACCTGGGCCGATGGCGCTCGGACTTCGGCAAGCTCATCGCCATGTCGTTGGACCGCGGCGGCAATGCCGCGGCCGTGACGGCGGCCTTACGACCGTCCGAGCGCGACTACTTCGTTCTCAAGCCCAAGCACTCGGCGTTCTACGCGACACCGCTGACGCTTCTTCTGCAAGACTTGAAAGTTCACCATCTGCTGGTCGTCGGTACCGCCAGTGACCAGTGCGTGATGGCCACCGTTTCCGATGCCCGAATGCGCGACCTGGAGGTCACAGTCCCACGCGATTGCGTGGCATCCCAAACGGAGGCACGCAACGCCACAGCACTGCAACAATTCGCGCAGGTGTTCAAACTGGCCACGCCGATGGGCGCCCGCGTCCGGCTACCCCGACCCACGCCTCATTCTGGGGTGGTCGACACTGGGCGCCGTGCCTGATGGCGATGCGCTGAAACCGAGGGCCGCCGCCGTCCACCCCCCGACTTATCGGCGACGCTTCTTCAGCACGCTGAGCCTGCCATCGCTCTCCAATCGGGCGGCGCGCACCTCCTCGATGCGTTCCACGCCTTCTTCGCGCAGCTTTGCCTCCAGTTCTTCCATCGTGATCATCTCGCGCTTCAGCGCCTTGCGGTTGACGCGACCGTGACGCACCAGGACCTCGGGCAGCGGCTCCAGAAATCTCGCAATTGCCGGCGACCGGAAGCTCAGCCAGTCCAGCGCAAAGTTCCAGCCGATGAGCGTCGACAGGAGCACCAGTCCATCGTTGATCGACCGGTACTCGCCCTGCATCGCATTGCTCGCCGCGTCGGCCACGAGGACCACGAAGAGCAGGTCCGCAACGCCCATGGAGCCGACGTCCCGCCGCAGGACGAAACGGAAAACCAGAAACAGGAACCAGTAAACCACCGACCCGCGAACGATCATGTGCCAGACCGGGAATTCCCGCGCGAAGAGGTCCGTCAGTTCGCTCACGACGTGGTCTCCGTCTTGAAGAGGCCACGCACGTTCAGCGCGGCCAGGCCCACCTGCAAGGCGATCAACGCCCAGGCCTGCGTATGAACGCCCCAAGCGACCCAGAGCAGATTGCTCAAAAGGAATACCCAGAAGCCCGCGTTGCGGCGCCCCTTGGCGCTCGAACCGACCAGGTAGGCGGCGGCGAGGGACGCTGCGAAGGCGGGCCACTGAACGATGTCGAGGATGTCCATGGGTTGTCAGGCCGCAGCCGGCGTCGTTCGTTGCAGGTGGTGCATGACGGTCTGGCCGTGAACGGCCTGCCTGTTCAACGAAAGAATGACGGAGCCGATCATGGAAGCCCTACGGTGGTGACAGTGCCTTGCACACCCTAGCCAGCCCGCAGCACGATGACCGTCGGCCAACGCGTGTCCAGCGTGTAGGTTGGCCGCCGCCGCGCGGCGCGTCTCCGGCCCGAGGAGAAGATCGCCTTGCACATTCCGCCTTTTTCCTACGCACGGCGAATGCTCCTGCGCGGATGTTCTGTGTCCCACGACCAAAGGAGCTTGTAGATGCCCACCACCCGCCCCCCCGCCGACGCTTGCAGCCTGCTCGACGCCGACCATCGCAATGTCAAGAAGCTCTTCAAGGAGTTCGAGCCCCTGGCAGAGTCCAAAGCCAAGACGGCCCCCGCAAAACGAAGAGAGTTGGCCGACCAGATCTGCATGGAATTGACGGTCCACGCCCGCATCGAGGAAGAAATCTTCTACCCCGCCCTGCGCGAGGCCATCAAGGAAGAAGACCTGCTCGACGAGGCCGAAGTGGAACATGCCAGCGCCAAGGAACTCATCGCGCAGATCGAGGCAGGCGACGAGAACGATCCCAAGTGGTGCGCCAAGGTCATCGTGCTGGGCGAGTACATCGACCACCACGTCAAGGAGGAGCGCAACGAGATTTTCGTCAAGGCCCGCGCAGCGAAGAAGCTGGACCTGGTGGCCATGAGGGACGAACTTCAGGCGCGCAAGGACGAACTGATGGCAGAAACAGCGGCCCTGGCCTGATCAGGACGCCGCCAGTCGGGAAGGGCGCGGTCGCTGCCAGGCGACCGCTGCTCACATCGACGCTTCGAGCATCTCGCGGTAGTCCTCGCGCGTGGCCAGGCGCGGGTTGGTCTTATGGCAGTGGTCGGCCATCGCGCCGTCGATCACCTTCTCGAACAGCGCGGGCGTCACGCCGACCTCGGCCAGCCCGCCCGGGAGCCCCAGGCGCCGGCTCATGTCGCGGATCGCGTCGCCCAGGTCGCCGGCTGAATCGAGGTTCATCGCACGGGCCATGCGCTGCAGGCGATGCTCTTTCTGCACCGATTCGGCCCCGGCGTTGAAACGGATCACGGCGGGGAGGAAGAGGGCGTTGAGCGTGCCGTGGTGCAGGCGCGGGTCGACGCCGCCCAGGCTGTGGCTGAGCGAATGCACGCAGCCCAGGCCCTTCTGGAAGGCCATGGCGCCCTGCATCGACGCGCTCATCAGGTTGAGCCGTGCCTCGCGGTCGCTGCCGTCCTTCGTGGCGCGTTCGATGTGGCCCCAGGCGCGCTCCAGGCCGTCGAGCGCGATGCCGTCGGCCGGCGGGTTGAAGGCCGCCGACATGAAGGTCTCCATGCAATGCGCGATGGCGTCCATGCCGGTGGCTGCTGTCAGGCGCGGCGGCAGCCCGCAGGTCAGCTCGGGGTCGCAGATGGCGGCCTTGGGCAGGATGTGCCAGCTGTGGAAGCCCAGCTTGCGGTGGTCGTCCACGATGAGGATCGCGCCGCGCGCCACCTCGCTGCCGGTGCCGCTCGTCGTGGGCACCGCGATCAGCGGCGCGACCTTCTCGGTGATCTTCGGCGAGCCGCCTTCGATGGTCGCGTAGGTCTTGAGCGGACCGTCGTGCGTGGCGGCGATGGCGACGCCCTTGGCGCAGTCGATGGCCGAGCCGCCGCCGACGGCGATCAGCCCGTCGCAGCGGCCGCTGCGGTACAGGTCGACGGCCGCACGCACGGCGGCCTCGGTCGGGTTCGACGGCGTCGCGTCGAACACGCTCACCTCCAGATCACCCAGCGCATCGAGCGTGGTCTGCAAGATGCCGGCGGCGCGCACGCCGGCGTCGGTCACGATCATCGGCCGGTGGATGCCCACGCGTGCGCACTCGGCGCTCAGCAGGCGGATCGCGCCGAAGTCGAACTGGATCTGGGTGAGGTACTGAATGAGGGCCATGGGAATGCGTCGATGCGAAAGGTGGCTGTACGATTTGACGAAACGAATCTAGCAACAGGATCCCATCTTGCCCATGCACAAAACCCTTGCCGCTGTCGCCGCGGGAACACCTTCTTCTCCCGTGCTGACGGCACCTGGCCGCCCATGCTGACGCCGAAGATGGCGAGCGTGGTCGAGCGCATGGCCCGTGCCGGCCATCCACCGTTCCATGAACTGACGGCCGCCGAAGCCAAGGCCTCGTACGAAAAAGGCGCCGGCGTGCTCGAGGTGCCGAAGCCGGCGTTGGCCCGGGTCGAGGATTTCCACATCGCCGCGCGGGATGGCTTCGGCCTGCCGGCGCGCCTCTATGCGCCCTCGGCCGATGTGCTGCCGGTGCTGGTCTTCTTCCACGGCGGCGGCTTCACCGTCGGCAGCATCGCCACGCACGACACCTTATGCCGCGTGCTGGCCAGCCGCAGCGGCTGCGCCGTGGTGTCGATCGATTACCGGCTCGCACCCGAATACAAATTCCCGACTGCTTCCGACGATGCCTGGGACGCCGTGCAATTCGTGGCGCGCGAGGCGGCGTCGCTCGGCCTCGACGGCAGCCGGGTGGCGCTGGGCGGCGACAGTGCGGGCGGCACGCTGGCGGCGGTGTGCGCCGTGATGGCGCGCGATGCGGGCATTCCGGTCGCGCTGCAGGTGCTGTTCTACCCGGGCACCACCGCCCACCAGGACACGCCGTCGCACGAGCGCTTTGCCTGCGGCCCGCTGCTCGACGAACCGCTCATCAGCTGGTTCTTCGGCCAGTACGTGCGCACGCCGGCCGACCGCAACGACTGGCGCTTCGCCCCTCTCAACGCCGACGACGTCGAGGGCGTCGCGCCCGCCTGGATCGGGCTGGCCGAGGCCGACCCGCTGATCGACGAAGGCGTCGCCTACGCCGACAAGCTGCGCGCGGCCGGGGTGCCAGTCGATCTGGAGATCTACCGCGGCGTGATCCACGAATTCATCAAGATGGGCCGGGCCATTCCCGAAGCGCTGCAGGCGCATGCCGACGCGGCCCGCGCCATGAAGGAGGCCTTGAAGCCATGATCGAACTGAAAAACCGCCGCGACTTCCGTTTCTTCCACCGCCTGCGCGTGCGCTGGGCGGAAGTCGACATGCAGAAGATCGTCTTCAACGCGCACTACCTGATGTACTTCGACACCGCCATCGCCGACTACTGGCGCGCGCTGGCGCTGCCGTACGAAGAATCCATGGCCGCGCTCGGCGGCGACCTGTACGTGAAGAAGTCGACCATCGAGTTCAATGCCTCGGCCCGCATGGACGACGTGCTCGACGTCGCGATGAAGTGCGTGCGCGTCGGCAACTCGTCCATCGTGTTCCACGGCGGCCTGTTCCGCGGCGACGATCTGCTCGTGACCTGCGAGCTGGTCTACGTCTTCGCCGACCCGGCCACGCAGACCTCCCGACCGGTGCCGGACGAACTGCGCGCGATCTTCGCCGCCTACGAAGCCAGGGAGCCCATGGCCACGGTCGAGACCGGCGACTGGCAGAAGCTCGGCAGCGGTGCCGGCGGCCTGCGCCGGGCGGTGTTCGTCAAGGAGCAGCGCATCCCCGAAGACCTGGAATGGGACGAACATGACGTGACCGCGCTGCATGCCGTGGCCCGCAACCGACTCGGGCGGGTGATCGGCACTGCACGGCTGATCCGCGAAGCGCCCGGGCTGGCGCGTGTCGGACGGATGGCGGTGCACCGCTCCCTGCGCGGCGGCGGGCACGGCGCGGCGGTCCTGCGCGCGCTGGAAGCCGCCGCGCTCGCCAGGGGCGATCGGGCGGTGACGCTGCATGCGCAGCGCAGTGCCGAAGCTTTTTATCAACGGCTGGGTTACGCGCCTTATGGCGAGCCCTTCGAGGAAGCCGGCATCGCGCACATCGAGATGCGCCGGCCGCTCTGAGCGTTCTCAGATGTCGGCGAGCAGCGGGTACGGCAGCGGCTCGACAGCGAGAGCCGGCCCGGTGGCACTGCCGGCGTGCAGCGGGCCTGCGTCCAGCGCCGCGATCTGCATCGACACGAGCGCCGCCCAGCGGCCGTCGGGTGCCGGGGCGGCCTGGACCACCGTGCCCACGGGCTGCTCGGCATCGCTGGCCGCGAAGACTTCCTGCCCGGCCTCGACCGGTGCATCGGCCGTCGCGACGTACGCGCGACGCTTCAGCGTGCCGCGGAACTGGCTGCGCGCCACGATCTCCTGGCCGGGGTAGCAGCCCTTCTTGAAGTTCACGCCGCCGATCGACTCGTAGTTGAGCATCTGCGGCACGAAGGCGTCGAGCACCGGGGTCGTGAGCGTGGCGACGCCGCTGCGCACCTCGCTCCACTGCCAGAGCGTGGCGTCCAGTTCGTCGCCGACCGGTCGGGGCGCGGCCACGGGCGCCAGCCAGAGCGCGCGCGGGACGCCATCGGCGGGATACAGCGGGACGATGCTGATCTCGTCCTCGCTGCCGGCCACCGGTCGCGCGATGCGCGTGCCCGGCGGCGATGCGGCATCGATGCCGTTGGCCGCGAGCGCCGTGCCTGCGAGGCCGAAGAGGGCGGTCGACTCGGTCGCGTCGCTCAGTTTCACCTTCGCCCGCAGCACGTACATCGAGAGTCGCTTGAGCGTGGCCGCCAGGATGTCGCGGCTGCAGACCAGCAGGACAAGCTCAGGATGCGGCCGCACGCCGATGAAGCTGGCGATCATCCGGCCCTTGGCGGTGCACAGCGCCGCAAGGCGTGCCTCGCCGGGTTGGAGCAGGGCGAAGTCCTGGGTCAGCTGGCCGTGGAGGAAGCTGGCGGCGTCGGCGCCTTCGGCGCGGATCACGCCCAGGTGGGAGAGGGCGGTTACACCATTCGGAAGAGCAGAGGTCATCGCTGAATTATCATGGTCGGCACCCGCCCGTGGGGCTCGCAGGGCTACCGCCCACGGCGCGACTTTCCGCTGTCGCCCATTCCCTTTTTCCTTGGCTTTCGCTTGCGCCGCTTCTTCCTGACCCTCTTTCTGCTCGCCGCGCTCAGCGCGCTGGGTGCCGGTGCCTGGGGCCTGTGGTGGGTGCATCGCCCGCTCGATCTGCCTGCGGCGAACGTCGACCTGTCGGTCGAGCCCGGCACCACGCCGCGCGGCGTCGCCGAGGCCGTGGCCGCCACCGGCACGCGCGTGCAGCCGCAGTTGCTCTATGCCTGGTTCCGCTTCTCCGGGCAGGACCGGCAGATCCGCGCCGGCAGCTACGAGCTGGAGCGCGGCGTCACCCCGCGCACCTTGCTCAACATGCTCGTGCGCGGCGAGGAAGCGACCCGCAGTCTGGTGCTGGTCGAGGGTTGGAACTTCCGCCAGGTGCGCGCGGCGCTGGCCAAGGCCGAGCAGCTCAAGCCCGAGACGGTGGGGGAGAGCGACAGCGCCCTGATGGCCCGGCTCGGCCGGCCCGGCGTCCATCCGGAAGGGCGCTTCTTCCCGGACACCTACACCTACTCCAAGGGCTCCACCGACACCGCCTTGCTGCAGCGGGCGATGCGCGCGATGGACAAGAAACTGGAAGCGGCCTGGGCCGCGCGCGCCAGCGACCTGCCGCTGAAGTCGGCCGATGATCTGTTGATTTTGGCCAGCATTGTCGAGAAGGAGACAGGCCAGGCCAAGGACCGACCCGAAGTCGCCGCCGTTTTCATCAATCGGTTGCGCGTGGGCATGCCGCTGCAGACCGACCCCACCGTCATCTACGGTCTGGGCGCAGCCTTCGACGGCAACCTGCGCAAGAAGGACCTGCAGACTGACACGCCCTGGAACACCTACACCCGCGGCGGCCTGCCACCGACGCCGATCGCGATGCCGGGCAAGGCCGCGCTCCTGGCCACGGTGCAGCCGGCACCCAGCAAGGCGTTGTATTTCGTCTCGCGCGGCGACGGCTCCAGCCAGTTCAGCACGTCGCTGGACGAGCACAACCGCGCCGTGAACCGCTACCAGCGCGGCATCGAGCCCAAACCCAAGAGCAACGGACCATGAGCGGACTCTTTCTGACGCTGGAAGGCATCGACGGCGCGGGCAAGTCGAGCCACATCGATGCGCTCGAGGCGCTGTTCCGCGCCGCGGGCCGCGCCGTCACGCGCACGCGCGAGCCGGGCGGTACGCCGCTGGCCGAGACGTTGCGCGGGCTGATCCTGTCGCAGCCCATGGATGCGCTGACCGAATCGCTGCTGGTCTTCGCGGCGCGGCGCGACCACATCGTGCAAGTGATCGCGCCCGCCCTCGCGCGCGGCGACGTCGTGCTGTGCGACCGCTTCACCGACGCCACCTTCGCCTACCAGGGCGCGGGCCGCGGCTTCGATGCCGAGGTGCTGTCGACGCTGGAGCGTTGGGCGCAGGCGGGGCAGGGCGGCAATGGGGATGGATTGCTCCAGCCCGACATCACGCTGTGGTTCGACCTGAAGCCGGAGATCGCCGCCGAACGGCTGGCCGGGGCTCGGCTGCCGGACAAGTTCGAGGCGCAGCCGGTCGAGTTCTTCCGGCGTGTGGCCGCCGGCTATGCCGAGCGTGCGGCGGCCACGCGCTTCGTTCGCATCGACGCCGATTGCCCGCGGGAGCAGGTGTGGCAGCAGGTCGAATCGACACTGCGCGAACGCGGGCTGATCACATGATGGCGATGTCGCCCTGGCTGGTGCGCCCGCTGTCCGATCTGCTGCGGCAGCGCGCGCATGCCTGGCTGTTGCAGGGGCCGTCCGGCCTCGGCCAGTACGAACTGGCCCTGGCGCTCGCCTCGGCCTGGCTCTGTGAACAGCCGAGCGGCGAGGGCGCCTGCGGCCATTGCCCGAGCTGCCACGCGATCGCAGTCCGCACGCATGCCGACCTGTGCGTGCTGATGCCCGAGGTCGCCATGATGGAACTGGGTTGGCCGCTCGACGAGAAGTCGCAGGCCGACATCGAGGACAAGAAGCGCAAGCCCAGCCGCGAGATCCGCGTCGAGGCGATGCGCGACGCCGTCGGCTTCGCCCAGCGCACGAGCGCACGTGGCCGCGGCAAGGTGGTGCTGGTCTACCCGGCCGAGCGCATGAACGCGATCACGGCCAATGCCTTGCTCAAGACGCTGGAGGAGCCGGTCGGCGATGTCCGCTTCGTGCTCGCCAGCGAGGCTGCCTGGCAGTTGCTGCCGACCATCCGAAGCCGCTGCCTGGGCTTCACCTTGCCGTGGCCGACGGACAGCGAAGCCATCGCGTGGCTGGCGGCACACGAGGTGCCCGCCGCCGACGCGCCCGCCTTGCTGCGCGCCGCGGGTGGCCGTCCGAGCGATGCGCTCCGTCTGGCGCGCACCGGCCAATCCCCCAAAGCCTGGTCGCTGCTGCCCAAGGCGATGCAGCGCGGCGAAGTCGGTGCACTGAGCGACCATGCGCCACCGCAGGCGATCGATGCATTGCAGAAGCTTTGCCACGACCTGATGGCCGTGAGCAGCGGCGCCGCGCCGCGTTTCTTTGCCGAAGCCGAGCTGCCACCGGCACCGCCGCCGGTCGTTCTGGCCCGCTGGTCGAAGTCGCTGGCCGCCGCGGCGCGCACCGCGGAGCATCCCTTCAATGCGGGTCTCATGCTCGAAGCGCTTGTGAGCGAGGCGCGAAGCGCCCTAAACTCGGGCCGTCGCCCATGAACACGCCCATCGCCACACCCGCGCCCGCCCGTCCCAGCGTCATCCAGCTGGCGATCAAGGAAAAAGGGGCGCTTTACGCCGCCTACATCCCGCTCTTCGCGGAAGGCGGCATCTTCATCCCGACCGCGCGCGAGTACCGGCTGGGTGACGACGTCTACGTGCTGCTCACGCTGCCGGACGACCCGCAACGCTATCCGGTGGCCGGCAAGGTCGCCTGGATCACGCCGGCGCGCGCCGCGGGCAGCCGCGCGCCGGGCGTCGGTGTGCGCTTTCCGGCGGACGAAAAATCGCGCCAGCTCAAGGCCCGCATCGAGGAAGCGCTGGGCGGCTCGATGGCGTCGGACCGCCCGACCCAGACCATCTGACCCGCGCGCCCTGCGCCTGACGCCGCCGCCCGGCGGCGTGCCCGCTTTGCCGTTGCCGCTCCCGCCCATGTTCACCGATTCCCACTGCCACCTGACCTTTCCCGAGTTCGCCAGCCAGATGACGGAGGTCCGCGCGGCGATGGCCGAAGCCCGGGTCGACCGGGCGCTGTGCATCTGCACCAAGCTGGAAGAGTTCGATGACGTGCAGGGTCTGGCCGCCCAGTACGACAACTTCTGGGCCAGCGTGGGCGTGCATCCCGACAACGAGGACATCGCCGAACCCAGCATCGACGACTTGGTGCAGCGCGCGGCGCGCCCGAAGGTCGTCGCCATCGGCGAAACCGGGCTCGATTACTACCAGATGGAGGAGCGCAAGGGCGGCCGGACCATCGCCGACATGGAATGGCAGCGCGACCGTTTCCGCGTCCACATCCGGGCGGCACAGCAGGTGCGCATGCCGCTGGTGATCCACACCCGCGAAGCCTCGGCCGACACGCTGGCCATCCTGAAAGAGGAGGGCGAGGACGGTGCCGCGTCGGCGGCAGGCGGTGTCTTCCATTGCTTCACCGAGACAGCGGAGGTGGCCCGCGCCGCGCTCGACCTCGGCTTCTACATCTCGTTCTCCGGCATCCTGACCTTCAAGAAGGCGCAGGACCTGAGGGACGTTGCCGCCTTTGTTCCACTCGACCGCATGCTGATCGAGACCGACAGTCCCTATCTGGCCCCGGTGCCGTACCGCGGCAAGACCAACAACCCGTCGTACGTGCCTTTCGTCGCGCAGCAGATTGCCCAACTGCGCGGCGTGTCCGTCGAAGCGGTCGCCGAGGCCACGAGCCGCAACTTCGAAACCCTGTTCACGGGCGTTCAAAAGACATGAGAAATCTGGCGAGGTTCTGCCTCTATCTTGTTGCTGCAACGGCGTTTTCTTTTGCCCATGCAGATTCCTTCAATGACTTCTTCCGCGCGGTTCGCAGCAACAATGCGAGTGGCGTCGAGTCGCTGTTGCGCCGCGGCTTCGACCCCAACACGCGCGACGAGCATGGGCTGACCGGCTTGTTGATCGCCATCCGGGAGCCGTCTCCGCGCGTCGTGCAGGTGTTGCTCGCGTCGCCGCAGACGAACGTCGAACTGCGCAACGGCAACGACGAGAGCCCATTGATGCTGGCCGCCATCAAGGGCCAGATGGACCTGGTCAAACAGCTCATCGCCCGTGACGCCGACATCAACAAGCCGGGTTGGACCGCGTTGCACTACGCGGCGAGCAGCGGCCAGGTCGAGATCATGAAACTGCTGCTCGAGAAATACGCCTTCATCGACGCCCAGTCGCCCAACGGCACCACGCCGCTGATGATGGCGGCGATGTACGGATCGCCTGACAGCGTAAAGCTGCTGCTCGACGAAGGCGCTGACCCGCTGATGAAGAACCAGCAGAACATGACGGCGATGGACTTCGCCGTCCAGGGCAAGCGGCCGGATGCCATCGAGATGTTGAAGGCGGTTGTTCAAGCGAAGCGGCCGAGCGACGGCAAGTGGTAGATCGAGGCGCGCGTTCACACAAGCAAATTTGACGCTAGCGGTGCAACAGCCTCTCCTCTGGAGAGCTGACAGTCTGAAGCGCCATGATCGGGCGACGGTTACAACGGAATTTGACGCCTAACGTACGTTTCAAGTAAAACTTGAGTTCGCTGTTATGTCCGTGAGGTGGCATGACGAAAGTTCAACGCGTCGGATCGCGCTCGCGAACCCATGTGTCTCCGGCGGTGCGAGACATAGATACGGCTGCGTGGACTCAAGTCGACCAGGACAGCTTGCCCTCGGCGAGGCGCGAACAATTCCGGCGCCGACGCACTGCGATAAACCTGTACTTAAAGGGCGCATCGGAAGCGGAGCTACGCCGCGAATCCGGCCTTTCACGTTCAAACGTGTACAGACTGATCGTCGACCGATGCCTGCAGCCGCATCCTGACGGCGACCTTTTCGGATGGCGAGGAGCTCTACCATATCTGCGTCTTTCGACCTACAACCGCCAGACTAAACCGGAGCCCGGCGAGGCAGGAGCCGGTACAGCCGGCGCACTGCAATGGCTGTTTGCGTCTCAGGACGGCCGCGAGATCGAGAAAAGATTTCGCAAAGAGATTCTGTCGACGGCATCTGGTCTGACCGGTCCGGGCAAGTCCAAGCAGCGATTGTTCCGGTGGTTGATTGGCGAGCTCCGCGCACGCGGCTATCAGCGCCGAGGCGAATGGCCGTTTAACGTGGAAAAGCTGGGTTACGTAACGATCTGCGCGTTCATCGACCGGGTCCTTGCAGAGAATCCGCGCAGGCAACTCCTTCTGCTTGGCGGCGAGGATGCGCGCCGCAAGGCGATCGCTGGTGATGGCACCGGCAGACCCCACTTGGAACCCTTCGACCGCGTCGAATGTGACGCACATAAGCTGGATGCCCGGATGGTTGTCGCTTTCCCCTCGATCCACGGCGGATTCGAACTGCGCAAAATCCCCCGCCTCTTCGTGATTGTTCTGGAGGATGTCGCGAGCCGCGCAGTTCTGGGCTATCACCTCAGCCTGCGACGCGAGTGCTCCGCACAGGACGTTCTGCGTGCCATCAAGAGTTCGCTATCTCTGTGGAGCCGCCGCAAGCTCCAATTTTCCGAAAACGCCTACAGCGAAAATGCAGGGCTGCCTTCGGGTGTATTCGACCACCTCAGGGGTGTATGTTGGAACGAGATCAGTGTGGACGGCGCGATGGCAAACATCTGTCACCGTGTGGAAAGCACGCTGAAGGAAGTTGTCGGTTGCCGGGTCCTGAAGCCGCAGTCCGCCGACAGCTTCACCAGCCGCCGCAGTAAGGACGATCGTCCATTCATCGAATCATTCTTTGGCAATTTGGCCGCCGGTGGGTTCCACCGGCTGGCTCCAACGACGGGCAGCCGCCCTGCGGATAAGCGAGGGGGGGCGAATCCCGCTGTCGTCGCGGACGAGACGGCATTCCAGCTCGAGTACGCGGAAGAACTGCTCGATACGTTGATCGCGAATTACAACGCGACGCCGCATTCGAGCTTGGGGTATCGGACACCCTTAGAGCAACTTCAATTCCGCGTACCACCGTCCCATCCCGTCAGGCGCGCAGATGCGCATGCAGTAAGCCGCATGGTAGGCGTACGCAAGCTTTGCACGGTTCTAGGTGGCGTCGAGAGCGGGCGGCGACCGTACTTTAACTTTTCAAATGCGCGCTATTCAGCGGAGTGGCTGGCCTTGCGAACGGATCTGATCGGCAAAAACCTTTGGCTCCAGATCGAGAACGAGGATGACGCACGCTTCGCCACGGTTTCAGACAAAAAGGGACTCTTCCTTGGGGTAATCCGCGCGGCTCCACCTTGGCACCAAACGCCGCACAGCCTCTTCATTCGGGAGGCGACGCGCGCCCTGGAGCGCCGAAGACTTCTTCACCTATCGACCCGCTGCGACGCTGTCGAAGAGCTCATCCGCTATGCAGAGACCCACGGCGGCAAGTTGCCGGCCCATCCAGCATACCTCGAGGCGAGGCGCATCCTAACCTCGCAATCGCAAGCACTAGCCCTCCCTGCATTGCATGTGGAACCTCCGTCTGAACAGATCTTCGAGCAGCAGATTAAAAGCACGTGCACAACGCCGACGCGTCCTGCTGTAAAGCCCGCGATGCGCTCATCACGCGATTTGCCCAAGGCAAAAACATGGTGACGCCGTCGATAGGGCCTTCGCTGCCGCAGCCTTCTGTGCTGGGACCTTCTCCACTCGTGCCAGCCCATCTTGCACGTGATCACCCGCTCGTGACGCGAGACTATTCGCTGTACACAGAGTCGATCCAGCGAATGGTGGACCAACTCGCCTCGTGGATTGATAACCAGGTCGAAGGGGCGACGATCTACGGGCCGTCGCGATTCGGCAAGTCAAGCGCTGTGGACCATTGGGTGCAAACCCTTTTAGCTCAGCGCTATGGAAAGACTCTGCCGATGGTGGTCTGGAGTCATACCGAATCTGGCAGCGCGAACTCCATCGGGCGGTTCTATGCGGGACTGCTTGATGCGAGCAAGCACCCTCTGGCAAAGGCGGCCCGAAGTCCGCTCAGTCGTCAGCACATGCTACGGGAGCGCTGGCACTCGCTTGCGACCCGGGGGGGGGGGGGCGCTTTCTCATCTTGATCATCGATGAAGCGCAGGGCATGACCCAGCGCGAGTGGCTGTGGCTAGTTGAGCTGCACAGTCTGCTCGAAAAGGAGGCTTTGCGGTTGTGCGTGTTTTCCATTGCCTCCCTGCAGTTTTTCGATGAACCCATGAGCTTGGCTATGGTAGGGGGTGCCCATGCGGCCGCGCGTTTCATGCTTGCAAGCGAGCGCTTCATGGGCATCGAAGGGGTAGACGAACTCACTTTAGTGATGGCCGGCTACGACGAAGGAACGGAGTGGCCAGCCCATTCCGGTAAATCGTTCACTGCCGGCGTCGCACCTGAGGCCTGGGAGCAAGGCTTCAGGCTGCAGCACTTCGCTGAGTCGCTTTACACGGCGCTGGTCGCCGGGCTTCCTACCAACTATCCGGCGCCACTGGAGTTCCCGATGAAGACGGTCACTCAATGTTGCCGTCACATCCTCCTGCGCGTCGCCGGGGGCGCCAACTGGCACGACGTGACGTCCGATGCGAGCCTAGAGCACATCGTCGCTGAAAGCGGACATCGGCAACTACTCGCGCTTGTGGCTGCCACAGCCCATCTGGCCAACCGTGCATCGGGCAAGGGGCAGCGATGAACCTCCTGACCTGGAATCCGGGATCCGTACTGCCGTATTCATCGCTCTGGCATATCTTGATGCGGGCAACCTGGCTGAACCATCTGCATCAAGGTGAAGTCCGAGGCGTGCTCAACACCCGATTGCTCCCAAAGGGCGAACCGGCCTCCGCTGCGCGTCGAGTGCGTGAAATCTCTGCCTTGATGAAAGCCCTAGGCGAGCGGAGGTGTGTGCTTTCGAAATACGCCGTCGTCGAGCAGTTCCCAGCCCTCCTGAACGATTACTTGGTGAAAGGCATGCGGTGGTGTCCTGCCTGCATTGCGAGTGGATACCACTCGTTGCTCGGCTCTATCGAACTCGTCACCCGCTGCCCCATTCACGACGTGCCCCTCGTGGCAGCATGCGCAAAATGCGGGAGCGGATTCGGCAACTTGCTTGGGGCAGGGCTCGCCGCACCTACCTATTGCTGTCCTTGCGGCCATGTTCGTCTGCTCGAACCCTCCAGCGCGCGCCGCCCTAACTTGTCCGCGACAGAGGTCGAAGCTTGGGCTCCGGTAGCCCGGTGGATTGACCAAGTTGCAAAGCTCTCCTATTCAGGGTCGCAGACCAGCCGATTGCCTCGTCAAACTCAACTCGCTCTTACCGCGCGCTGGTGTGACGATCTGGACATCGCGTATCCGACTTGCTTTGGTAAACCGTCCGAGCTCTGGTCTCATCCCGGCGAGGGGCAAAGATGGTCGAGTTACTTGTCGTCGAGCGGCTCCCTAAGCTCTCGAAATGTAGAAGTCAGCCGGGCGGGGCGCCGTTCTGATCCAGCGACGCAGGTTTACCGGGCATTGGCCCGCCGCCTGCGACGGCACGGGCTCCCTCATCCTGACCGTCACCTCAAGGCGCTGATGAGCACGTTCGACGCTGCAACGTTTGCGAATGAGATGGCCGCTCGACCGAAGGCGCGCTTGGCGTTCATGGACATGGTGTGGTCGCGCCGTCTGGAACCAAGGGTCATCTACCGGCGTTGGTTGAACCGGCCCGAGTCGCTGCGCGAAAAAAATAGTGCCGGTGACTACACGGCAGTTCGGCTTAATGCCGCCGCCGGGTCGACTAGGGGGCCGGCACTCAGCGGAAGTATTCGTACATGGGTCGAATCGCACGCCATTGCCTTGGAAGCCTGTGTTGCATGGGATCAAGCGACGCGGCAGGCGGACAAGTCGATCCGGGAGCAGTGGGCTAATTGGTACATCCAGAACACCGAACTGGGCGAGCAGGCAGCGCCGGGGCGATTTGTCTGGTTCTGCCGGGCCACGACGCGCGGACATCGATTTGTCGGTTATGTGCAGGATGCGGTCGGTGGTCGTTTCTCGGCGGGCACGCCGACCAAGCAACAGCGATGCGATGCACTGGGACAAGCGCGTTTGAAGAATCTGCGTCAGGTAGAAGCCCTCAGTTCTAAGCTTTGCCTTCTGTGGAGTGAAAGGGATGGCTGGGAAACAGGCAAGGGGGCTCGGCCCGACGACGGCGATGTTCGCCGCGTCGCACTGCTTCACGTCGGACCATCCACGCACTGCTGGCTGTTCAAGAGCGATGAACGCTTCGTGGCTCGCCTTGTTGGGGGTGACGTCCAAGTGGCAGCGCAGACACCCGCGGGCGCGCTCTCGGGGCTGCGCTCGGCGGTCGTGCAGTACAGAAAAATGTACAACGTTAAGAGCCGCGCGGTTCCGAAATGCCCGGTCGCTGGGCGACTGTCTGAGGAGACACTCGCCCGCGTTGGGCGCGTCGTGCAACAGGCTCGTGCCATCCGAGGCTCCGATGCTTTCTGGTACACAGGGCACTTTGCAAACGCGGAACGACCGAAGACCAATGCCGGTTCGGCAAACGACGACCCGTGCGGCTGTTAAGAGAACTCAGGCGCGGTGAACACAGCTAAAGCGGAATATTCATGAACCCTGCGTCGGTCTTAGCAACTGTTACCCCACACCGGACCTCAGAGCCGTGGTGTCGGAGGTCCAGGGGAACCTCGTGCAAACAAAAGATTCCAGACGTCCCTTTCGAAAGCTTTTCTACGCCCTGAATCTCTCAAATCGAGCCGCTCCACGCCAATGCAGGCGTTGATGCTGTATTCGAACGTTGGCTTGGCCGCGGCCGCTAAGATGCTAGGCAGGACCTTGGCCCAGCATCTGCTGTCAAGATCAAGAACCCGGCCTCTACGCTGAGCGTGGAAGCGTCTGCCTGTTTGATGACACTGTCGCAGCGCTCGACTTGCTAAATCCAGCGGTAATTACGTCAATCTGCGCTTAAACCTCAACGCACCTTATGCCGCACCTGTGCTCGGATTGCTGCCAACGCTTGATGCCTAGGCACTCTGGGGCGGACGAATCAACATCCGTCCTCCAGGCATCGGCCCGACATCGTCGGCGACGGCCACTAAATTGGCCGGGCTTGGCGTCGCGCTGCCGCCCGACTCACCTAGAACGTCAAGCCTGCGCTTGGCCCTCGTGGTGAACCTAACGACTTGGCCCGACCAGCGGGTCAGATATAAGTCCCTTCGGAAACTATCGGTTCATCGAATTCCAGTCGAACAACTTTCAAGCGCGGTTCGAATCGCGCAGGCCAAGCAGCATCAAGGCCAGCACCCCGTCATACCGAGTCAGGCAGGGAGAAGGTCAGTTGCCGCCAGCACTTGCGGGGCGTTCAGCAAGGCTGCGTAGCGACAGCCGCGCAAAGCGGCGTAATGTCGTCTTCATAACACCTTAGGCCTCGCGGGAAAAAGCAATGCCGCAGCCGTACCCCAATCTACACAAAAGTGGTGATGACGCCTGCATCAAACGGCCGTATTTTGCCCCTCTTGATTGACTCCGCCCAGCAATGCTCGCTGCGCAGGGCGGTGAAGACCTGAGCGGTAACCCAAAGGAAAGATGATGGCGAATGTTTTCCAAAACGACGGCAAAGATGCCTGGGCGGCATTGCACAATGGAATCACTACAGGTCTAAGGGGGGCACACGAAACCAATGGCGTAATCCTACAACCTTTACAAGTAGCCGAGCGTGCAGACTGGGATAGCGCAAATCGCCTGCTGAACATGTACCGTGAGCAGCGAATCGCTAATCAAGCACCAACGTGGAACGCCGTCTATGTGCCGAATGCCGGGATAAATGTTCCCGACGAATATCAGGCCTTCCTTGATCAGCTCAACGCCAAGGTCATAACGGACGCCGGCGTGTCCGACCCCATGAAACTGGAGCGTCTAGATACTGAAAGAAAAGCGGCGCAGGATAAGCTGCAAAAGAACGAGTATTTCGTCAACCAACAGTGGGACCGTTACGTCGCTAATAACCGCGGAAAGCCACCGTTGAGCAGGAGCCAGTGGGAAGTGGACTTCGGCTACTCTGCCACAAGACTGTCCTATCAGCAGGAAGTCAATGCTGCTGTGGCCGCATATATGCGAGAGGTCAACACTGCAGGTGGTGACCTCCTTGAAGTCGGGAGGGCACTTGGCGCGCTGTCCGATCCAAGGCAGCGTATCCCGTTGCCGCAAGACGACGACGACGTCCTGCTCCCATCGGATAGCTGGCAATATTGGTATAGGGCAGGCCTTTCGGACGACATTCAATTGTTTCTGACGACCGCTAATCGCTGGGACATCAAGATCGATGAGACGGCCGTGAAAACAACTAGATTCGAAGATCGGTGGTCTGGCGGTTTTAATGTTAGCTATTTTGGAGTGTTCGGTGCCGGAGGCAATGCGTCTAATGAAACAATCAAGACTCACGCCGAAACGGATACGAGTTCGATCGCCATCCACTTCGAGAACATCCAATCGTTTCCGATTGATCGAGGTCAATGGTTTAAGGCAGGCATCGTTTCCCGCTTTCGGGACAGAATGCCACCTGGATTTTGGGGGCAAGCAGGGCGATTGAATCTTATTCCAACCTCCGTCACCCTTGTGCGAGGCGTCAAGATTTCCGTCAATACGTCTTCGATGGTCGCTGACTACTTCTTCAACAAGCGAACAACTGGCGGCAGCGCGGGCTTCAGCCTTGGGCCTTGGCGTGTTGGTGGCGGAGGTAGCCGAACCACTATCGAAGAAAACTACGATATGCGGCGCACTGCGACTGGATTTGAAATCGAAGACATTTCAGGGCGAGCTCAAGTCATCGCCGTTACGTCAATTCGCAACGCGGACTTGCTCGCAGTGCAGGTAGAAAATCGAGCACTCTATCGGTCACTTCTTGATGCTGACGCTTCTGAAGCGGCGACACTTTTGGAAGAGTCCCGGCGGAGCACACTCAATCGCCCCGCTGACTTTGGCATTAGGTAGCGCGCGCGAGGCCTGACCCCTCGCTAAGCTGACCATCTCCCGCAGGCACTGTGGTCTCGGCCTGACTCCATACATTGTCTCGGTCCGGGCTTGCCCCACCCGCCCCCGCGGGCAGCTGAGCTCGAATGTTGGCCGCCCCCCTTTGTCTGCCAATTCGCCGAGTCCTGGACTGCAACTGGCCCAAAAGGACAGCCCTCACCACCACTCCACACACAAGGACTTCCAAGTGTTCGAGACCGTCAGGTTCCGGCCAGACGAGCGTGACGACCCAGCCGTCCTGCCAGCTTCATCAAAACCTAATCGAGGAGAGCTTCGATGTCTTTAGCAACCGCGGTCAAAGTCGGGATAGAAATCGTGAATGCCGTACGGCAGTCTGAAGCAGACCGGAGTTTTGCGAGTTGGCAGCGCGGCATATCGT
Source organism: Variovorax sp. J2L1-78 (assembly GCF_030317205.1). NCBI lineage: Bacteria > Pseudomonadati > Pseudomonadota > Betaproteobacteria > Burkholderiales > Comamonadaceae > Variovorax > Variovorax arabinosiphilus. The sequence goes on from NZ_JASZYB010000001.1 coordinate 886,748, forward strand.
CAAAGCTCCGATCCATCTATGAGAATACGGAAGAGATTCTCGAAGATCTGAAGCTACTCAGAATTGACATCCGTGACATCGTGGTTGAAGATTCGAGACGAGACTTCATTGCGGCTCTTGAAGGAGCCACATTTGATCTCTTAGCCATCGGGGCGGGACTAGGTAAAGCTGCAGATCTGACCGACCATCAACGCTCCCGGGTGCTTGCAAGCTGCGGTGCATTGCGAACCGTGCTTGGGGCAGCCGATTTTGGTAGGTTCGGCGCAACAACTGTGCCTTGGGTCTTGCCAAGTTATGTTGCGCTACGTGCGGCTCTATCGTTGGCAGGGGCGGATGAAAATGAGATCGATACGACTGAGGACACGATGGTGCTCAAGTACTTCGATCCGGCTATCGATCCTAGCAACGTCAACAGCCTGCTTTATGCGGCAAGGTTGGCAGAGGACGAAATCACACGGCTTCGACCAGCAATTTCTTCGCGGATGAGGGATGCGACCCTAGGTTTTACGACGGCAATGTGTTCTGGCGCCGCGCGCGAAGAACATCGAAAGAAGTATCATCCGTACGTTCCAAACTGCTTTCAGGTTTGGCAATGGATCTGCACCTTCACGGGAGACCCGGATCGCGCCGACTCAGTGGAGTCACTGGGCGATGTGTCAACCAGACATTCGGGGCCTACGCCCCAGCCGATGCTTGGCGTCTTATATATGTTTGCAGACCCGCCACTCGTTGACACCAATGCTCGCCCAAGAAATGGCGCGGAGGTAATGGCTTTAAGGACTGCATGGGTCGACAAACTCAATCTTTGGACGAGGCAAATCGCGAAAGAAAAGGAAAAGGCATTAGAGCTTCGCGGATGGGCGGCTGCTGTTAAGGATGCACTTTTTAGACAGTCTATTAACACGCTCTTCTCGCACTCGCCGGTTGAGGTTGCCATCGCTGCGCATAGTCCAGACAACAAGACGTAGGTCACTCTTGAGAAAACATGCGTCTCAAGCAGGTTCCGGAAAAGGTGAAGACGCACCTTGGCTTGAGTGAGCCCGGTGCCGAGCTGCGTTCTCGGAACAGGTCATGAGCGTCAGTGATTCCGCTCTGGAGGGCAGGATCTGTCGCTGAGGCCCCAATTCCTCATATGCAAGCCCACAGCTGTGCGGATCGGCACATCCCGCGTGTTCGTATTCAGCGCCTCGAAGCTGGAAAACGACAGCAACTTCGACAACGTCGCCAGCAGGGGAGAGAAGCCACGCCTGCGTCTTTCGTTCGCACGATCTCTTGGCGGAGGCCTTGACTCTCGTGCCGCGCGTCTACGGAGTGCGCCATCGAAGCCGATGCGCGGCGACCGTCGCATCGTGACGCGCGTCGTCGTCGGCGTGCAGATAGATGCTTGTTGTGCTGATATTGGCGTGGCCAAGATTATCGCGAACTACTTTCAGATCAGCCTTCTCGCTAAGGTGGCTCGCAGCCGTGTGACGAATCCAATGCGTCGATGCATCTTCGAGATGCGCAGCCGCAGCCTGGAAGCCAGAACCCCGCGACCGTAGCGCCGCCGCTGCGGCGCGCATTACCTCCTTTACAAGCTCATGAATAGCGCTTCGCGCTATTGGCTTGATCGGGGCGATTAGCGTCATTACCAGTGGCGTTTCATCACCCTCCAGCGGAAGCGAACTTAGCGCAAGAGCGTTGCGATAGCGCACCAGTTCAGTCATCAGTTCGCCTGTTGCTGGGACGAGACGGGGTTTATTGCCTTTGCCGGCGATCTCGAGCCACCAGCGTGTGCGCCCGTCGACTCCACAACGGCTGAAGAATCCGCCCATGCGAGCAGCGCAAATCTCAGATACACGAAGCCCGCCGATGTAAAGCAGGGAGAAAAGCCATCGGCAGCGCGATGCGCGGAGCCTTTCGCGCTCCGTGGACGCGGGCATCGCCTCGACCGCCGCCTTCACCAGGTCCCAGTGTTCATCTGGAAGAAAGCGGCTCACACGAGGTGCCGCCTGCCGATGCTTGCGGCGGCTTAGCGCCAGCGGATTGCCGGCTAGATATCCAGCCCGGACAAGCCACGAAAACATCGCGTTGAGGATCGACAACGCCTGGCGAAGGCTCGACGGCCCCAGCGGGCCGGCAAAGGGTCGCCAGCGCGGCGAGTTGCGCGCTGGCTTCTGTCCGGGTCCCATAACCCAGTGTTCGGCCGGCTGCGGGTTCTCCAGAAAGCGGTGGTAGAGCAGCAGATCCTCGTGCGTCAGGTCAGAGAGGGCTGCACCACGCTGCAGAACGCACCACAGCAAAAAGCGTTCGACTTCCTTGCGATAGTTGGCGAACGTGGCAGGCGAATCGAGATAGCGAGCCAACCAGGCCAGAACGGCCGAGCGGTCATCGGCCGCGGTCAACTGCGATCGCGAACTGGCGCGATTTCGGCCGCAACTGCCGTCCAGGTGGACCGGGATCATTAGCTGATCGAGGCTGGCGGGTGCATTCATCGGGGGTGGAGTGCAACACAACGGCATCGCCGAATTATGGACATAAGAAGGATTATGTCCATAGATTTACACTTATCTCAATGAACTCAACGTATTACGTTGTATTATTTATTAATGAGCACCGAAATCGAACTCCAGAGCGACATCGAATCCCTCAGGGGGCGGTTTACGGAAACAAGAGACCTCTATCGCGAGGTCTGCGCATTGCTGTTCTTCCGCTATGGCATCACTCCCACTGCCAGCAAGCTCTACCAGTTCGTGCGCAAGGGTTCGATGAGCGCGCCGGCGGAGGCGCTGGCCAAGTTCTGGGAAGACCTGCGGAGCAAGGCGCGAGTTGAAATCGATCATCCGGATCTGCCGCCCGAACTCAAGACGAGTGCAGCGGAAGCCATCGCCGATCTATGGCGGCAGGCCACGGCCGCCGCGCGCCACGAACTCGCGGCGCTGCGCCTTGATGACCAGGCGGCGGTCGAGAAAGCCCATGACGAGGAAGCTCGAGCCCGCCAGGCCGCATCGGAGGCGCAGGCCAGCGCCGATGCCCTGGGTCAGCAACTGAGGGCGACCCAAGAAACGCTCCAGCAACGGCAAACGGACCTGGAGGCAGAACGGCGCGCCCATGCCGGCGTCGTGGCACGACTGCAGGAGCTGCAGCGCCATCTCGAGGAAGCGCGCAATCAGCAAGAGCGGACGCGGGCGGATTTCAGCGCCGAACTGGTCAAGGCGCGGGAGGCCGTTGCCGTTGCGAACAGCCGCGCAGACGCTGCGGAGCGGCGCGCACTGCTGGACATTGACCATGAGCGTCAGGCGCGGGTCAAGGTCGACAAGCAGCTTGAGGCGCTGCGCGGCCAACTGGCGCAGACCGAAAGCCGCCATCGCGAGAGCCTGCTGTCGCAGGCCGAGACCATCACGCGGCTGCAGGTCAAGGCCGATGCGGCCGAGGATTCGCAACGAGAGCTGACCGCCAGCAATCGCGGCCTTGTTGATGATCTTCAAGCGATTCGGGAACGACTCGCAGTGGCGCAGCAAGAAGCGACTCAGTTCGAAGCCGAAGCACAAACGCTTCGCGCCCTGCTGGAACGGCTCTCGCCACCGGAACAGGAGCCGCCGCAAGGGGCGCTGGCATCAAAGACCGTCAAGGCCGGCACGCGAAAGGCGCGTTAGACGCGCTCGCGCACGATCCCGCTGCAGACTTAGGGGTCAGCCGCTGAGGCGGCCTTGCGCAGGGCGTGTAGCTCCAGGCGCGCGGATTCACGAATTTCATCACGGTCTAGTTCGACTGCGGTGTCGTCGACCCAGGTTTCCCAGAGGCTTTCGAGCCAGGCCTGACGGGTGCTGAACGCTTCGACTGCATAGTCGAGCCAACTGGCGAACCCGGCGGGTGGTGGTAGTGGCTTTTGGATGGTGAAGAGAAATTCTCCTTGGTGGGTCGAAAGAAGGCTGAGATCATGAAGCACGACTGCGATGTCCGGCAAGTTCATGTCAGTTACCTGCGAAGCACTTTCTGTGAAAAAGCAATTCTTTGGCGTTAAGGCCGTGGCGTTCGATGTCTACGGGACACTCGTGCACATAGGGGACCCGAGGCGCCCGTATCGACGACTGCTTTCCGAGTTGAACACCTTGGGACGCGCTCCAAGAACGGACAATGGCGCTCGAATAATGAAGTTGGATGTCGGGTTGGCAGAGGCTGCTGAACTGCTGGGCATGACCTTGCCCGGCGATGTGCTCCAAGAGCTGACGGTCGATCTCAGTGCGGAGCTCGCGAGCATCAGGCTTTTTGAGGATGCGATACCGGCGATTCGTTTGCTGCAGAGCCGCGGTCTCCCCATCGGTCTTTGCTCCAATCTGGCTGGTCCATATGCCAAGCCGGTTCAGGCGTTGCTGCCGCAACTCGATGCTTACGCATGGAGCTTCGCGGTGGGCGCCGTCAAACCGGAGCCTCACATGTATTCGTACCTTTGTGACGCACTGGATGCATCACCAGAGCAGGTCTTGATGGTCGGCGATACGCTGTCGGCAGACTACGAGGGTCCGCGTTCTTTCGGTATGCAGGCGTGTCACCTTGCCAGGAAACGTACCTCCGAAGCGAAGGTCTGGATATCAACGCTGTTGGAGCTCGAGTCGTTGATCGGTAGTTAGGCGCGATCATTTACTGGAACTGCCAAGAGGCTGCACGACAAGCGGGGCTCTGCCGCATTAAGAACCGATCCTTAAGGCTCTTGGGGCTTGTGAGCCAAAAACCAGCCGTATCCCCCGGACCTCGATCGGAGAGCGGTTCGCTGGTTGCCACACTGTTCATTTTGGCGCTCGATAGGTCAAACGTCACCCGGGACGCGAATACAAGCAGCGTCCCGCAGCGGGCTTCAGCCACATCACAGCAGCATCTGGGGACATCGCTCGGAGCCTCTCGTCATGCCACAGATCACCCGCGAGCTCATCTAGCCGGCCGGCATCAACAATGCGCCAAAGACGTTGAAGCCCACGGGCGCAGACGTCCATCCAAGTTTCGCGGCCCACAAAGACACTGTACATTCATACAGCATCAATGTGTTTGGCGCTGTCTACCGCGGCCGCCGCCCAAGGCGCCCTCTTCCCGTGCATGAAAAGTCAAATATTCGCATTACATTGAGTGGCTGGCGCATGAAAACGCTGTATCATGCATTTTTATTCGAGTTACATGCATAGATCGGCTACAGGTGGAGCACTTCCCAATAGTTCTAGGACTTTGTCGCGCATCCGTACAGAGCGGAAACGAAGCCGTGCGCGCCCATGTAGAGCGTCTCGTTCGAGCCCTTGAGTCCGATGGCGCAGAGGAGCAGGTTGCACAGCTCAAGAAGCTCCTCCGACCGCAACCAAAGAGCGCGGAACTGTCGCCCAGTCGGGTGATCCTTTCGCGCGCCCTAGTTGGGGGTGAGACATTGACGCCAAATGTCCGCCCTCCGGTGGACAAGGAGACCGGTGCGGCGTTGGCGGAGATAGTGGACCCGGCGGAAAGCCCAAGACCAGTGTTCGACGAACCCTTGAGTGTCAGCATCGCCTCACTACTCGAAGAGTGGCGGAACGCAGATGACCTTCGCCTTGCTGGACTGCGACCTGCAATGTCCACCATGATTTTTGGCCCTCCTGGCACTGGCAAGACCATGTTGGCGCACTTCATCGCTGCACAGGTAGGGCTGCCAGTCGTTGTCGCGAAGCTCGATGGGCTTATATCTTCGTTTCTAGGTACAACAGCGCGCAATATCGCGAACCTTTTCACGTTTGCTGACCGTTACAGATGCGTACTACTGCTCGATGAATTTGATGCAGTCGCTAAGCTGCGTGACGACCCTCATGAGCTTGGAGAGATTAAACGCGTGGTTAACACGCTGCTCCAGTGCGTCGATGCGCGTGCAGGGGTGGGATTCACGATTGCTATAACGAATCACGAGGCGCTACTGGATCCTGCTGTTTGGCGTCGCTTTGATATCCGAATCGAAGTACCCAACCCAGGTATCGAAGTTCGGCAAGAAATTCTGACCCAGCGACTGGCCACCGTGTTTAACGAACCCGTGCGCTTTCGTTTTTTGGCTTGGTTGATGGAAGGCGCTAGCGGGTCGGACATTGAGAAGCTGACGGATTTTTTACGCCGTCAAATTGCAATCCGGAAAGATTCTTTTGATTTTCTGCAATCGTTACGTTCGTATGTCCAGTTGAGTGCGCAGCAAGACGCAGGCGAACGCCGGCAACTGGTGACGGGCGCGCCAGAAGAATTGGTCCGAGCTTTATTTAATGATAAAGCAACGCCATTCAATCAAGAGCAATTGGCGGCATTATTCGGAAAGACACAGCCCACGATCAGCAGATGGGTGAAGCGCGGCTAGAACAAAATTTTAGGAGTTGACGATGAACAGTCCCGTGCAGGTGGTTCTCAATTCTCAAGATTACGTACGCTTGGCAGATGTCAATCCGGGTGGGTCGAACAAAGACTTCTACGCGGACCGCGATGCCGCGTTTGTTCAGCACCGAGAGAAGTTGAGAAATCAGGTCCTCGGTCTTGAGCAGACGGGTGTCTCCAAGCGGGGTGGTCTCATCTACGCACATGTAGCGCTTCAAGCGGATGCGTGGGCCAAAAGTCATCGGCCAGTTAACAAGATTTTTCCTGGTAGTCATGTCGGCCCTTCATATGGGGGGCCGCTTGGCTCGATTGTTGTTGAGTTAGAAGCGAGTGCAATTTCTCGCATCGCGGCTACCATCTCCTCAGCCGAGCCTCAAACCAACTGGGTTCTAAACAAAGACGGCAAGAGGGTTGCCAAACCGTCTCGCGAGCGAAGCGAGGTAGGAGCCATTGAATCAGTACGGGTTTATTCATCAGCAGATAGACGAAATTTTTCCCTCGAGCAAGCCGTAGAATGGCTATCGGATCGCCGAACTGGAGGGTCATATTACATCGAGACGTTCATATCCGACCGTTCAGTAAATGAGCGCCAAAGCGCAGGTTTCCGCCTGCGCGGCGCGAAGGCATTGGCCGCATTCAGAACTGAATTAATTGAATTGGGTTTGCCGATAAAAGTCACCCAACTTGAAGAGCGTTGGGTTACAGCCTCTCTTTTTGTTATCACGATCAATCCCCAGGCGCTGGGCAACTTGGATGAAGCAAGAAGGATTCACGAGAAGCTCATTGGGTTCTTAGATGAACAGCCCATTGTTCGCTCGATCCTTCTTCCGCCCGTTTTGCAGGCCGCAAAACTTGAGTCCGACGAAATTGGACCCGCGAATCTGCCAGTTCCGGCGAATGTACTGAGCACTTATCCGGTGGTTGGCGTGATTGATTCTGGTGTCACGACTCATCCTGCCTTAGCTGCTTGGTCAGCTGGCGATACGGGAATGGTCTTCGGGACAGATCAAGACGTGGGTCATGGTACGTTCATTGCCGGATTGATTTGCGGAGCCGATGCTCTGAACTCACATCCGCTATTCCAAGAACAGAAATGCCGATTTTTTGATCTTGGATTACACCCGACCTCGGAAGGAAGTTACGGCCAATTTTATCCTCGCGGGTTTGTGGACTTTCTGGAACAGCTCGACGCCGAAATACCCGCCGCAAAAATGGCTGGTGCGCGGGTATTTAATATGAGTCTCGCAGTTACGACGCCGGTTGCGGATACGAGCTATAGCATTTTTGCAAACTTGCTCGACGAAATCGCCGATCGGCACGACATACTGTTTGTGCTACCGGCCGGCAATCTTGACGCCGCTCAGGCTCGCGAGGAGTGGCCTTCAAAGCCCACCGATGCAATGGAGATGTTGGTCAATTACCGGCACGCAGGCAAAGATCGGATTTTTCAACCTGCAGACAGCATTCGTTCCTTAGTGGTGGGGGCCGTTAATCCACCTGATGAACAGGGAGTTTGCCTTCCAGCACGTTACTCTCGAAGGGGACCAGGACCCTCGCTCGGAGCGAAGCCCGACATCTGTCACGTTGGCGGCAAGCTTGACTCTATGAGTGGCCTCTGTTCCATTTCTGCTGATGGCAATTTGTTGCACGCATGCGGTACAAGTTTTGCGGCGCCGCTCGCCGCAAAGACCCTCGCTGCAATTAATCATGAGGTGGTTGGAAAGCTTTCGAGGGAAGCGCTAATCGCACTCGCCATCCACCACGCAGATCTTCCGGCGGCCCTAACTCATAAGAAGTTGAAGCAGGTGATCAGGGACTTTGTTGGCGCCGGGATCCCCAGACTGGCAGATCACACCCTGCAAAATGAAGACAGTGAGATTACTCTAGTTTTCAGTGGTGTCCTTTCAAAGGGGCAAGAGCTGCGCTTTGCTTTTGCTTGGCCTAAGTCGTTGGTAACGGAGAAGGGCGCCTGTTCCGGTTCGGTAAAGGTGACCCTTGTACATCGGCCACCCATAGATAGGGACCACGCGGGGGAATTTGTGCGCGTGAATCTAGACGTCTATTTGCGTCAAGAGGTGATCGACCAAGAAACTGGAGAAGCGACATTTAAGGGTCGCTTGAAACAGGAGACCCCCTCTGGGCTTGAGAAAGAGCGCGTTCAACACGGTGCAAAGTGGTGGCCAGTTAAACGCTCAATGGTCACTCTGGATGAAGCAGGCAATTCCTCTCAGTGGCGTCTTGTTGTCGACTCGCTTTCGCGCAGCGAATATGCTTTCCCGGAGGAGGGGGTTCCGTTCACAGTATTAATGACGATCAGCGACGATCTTGGGTTGCCTATTTTTAATGAAATGAGGCAACAGCTGCAGGTCGCAGGCGCTCAAATTGACGACATCCGTGCCGAGATCCGCCCGCGTGTCGCGCGCTAATTGGCAGAGCTAGACGGAAAACAATTTAGCCATTGCTGGCTCAAACCAATTGCAGAGGGGGGAGTAAATGGCAGACAGCGCTGGTTCGGCGACAGTGGCCGTGTTCGGGGCGTTGGGGCTGGCGTATGCCACCCAGTTCGTTGCCGAGGACTTCAAGAGGTTTCGAGAAGGGTCAGCTGTTGCCGCAGGGCTAGCTGGTGAGCTCGACTCATACCGTGGGGCGTACGAAATACTCGTCAACGCGCTGACAAGCTGGAAGACGGCGACTGAGGCTGGCAACCGTGCGGGCATCCCCCTGCGGAAGATTGAGCGCCCACGGGACATGTACCTCGATGAGGTGGTGTCAAAGCTGGGTCTGCTCGGGAGCGAACTCGCCGGGTCGACTGTTCTTGTCTACAGCAACCTACGGGCCTTCCGCCTGGCGATGGAGCTCCTGAGCACTGAAGGCGCGTCCATGGGGAATGAGGAGTTCGTGAACCGCTGTGATATGTGCTTGGAAAGGCTGCGGGCTGCATACACAGAAGCTGAGACCCTGGTGCCGAACCTTGAGGCAAGGGCGCTCGCTTCCTTTTGGCGAACCTGGTGGCGTCAGCTTCTTGGTGGTGTGGCATGAACGTAGGGGAGCAGCTCGTCTCGTCCTATCTGCGCTACATCCGCAAATGCGACTTCATACAGACCAACCTCTACACCGTGGGTGTCCAGGGTGAGATTGACGTTGTGGCCATCAATCTCAAAGAGCGCAAGGTCTATGTGTGCGAGGTGGCCGTCCACCTGACGACTGGCCTCCAGTACGTTCGAGACAAGCGCCCTAACAACGTGAAGAAACTCGTCGAAAAGTTCGTTCGAGATATCGACTATGCACGGCAGTACCTGGCTGACTACGAGCACCACTTCATGCTGTGGAGCCCTGTCGTGAAAGATAGCCAAGGGAAGGCTGAGTACAACCAGCTCGGGCACCTGGAAGAGGTTCAGCGCCAGCTCAATGACACCATGGGTGTGAGGCTTGAAGTCGTCATCAATGAGAAGTTCGCCTCGGCCCTTCATGAGCTGCGTACATTCGCCGGCAAGCAATCCTCTGAGCTTCAGTGCCCCCTCATGCGACTTTTACAAATCGAAGAGCTGCTCGGCCGTCATATGAAGCGCGGCATCCGGCCTCTCGCTACAGGCGAGGAAGTAACCCTCTCAGATCTTATGTCGGGGCCCAGCCTGGGAGCGACAGCCTCGTGACCCCAGAAAGCGAAGAAGGAAAATCTGCTGACAGCTTCGTTTTAGGGGTTCTGGACCTTGAGCCGTTTCGTAGTCCTGAGCTTGTGTTCCACCCAAACTCTCAGAAGAGCTACACGTTGTTCTACGACGAGACGAACAACATACGCAAGCTTCGTTTCACAGAAACCGGCTTAAGCGACGAGGGGTTTAAGTGCTTCGTGTTGGGCGGCATTGCACTGGAGCCAGGAGCAAAGTTCGAAGGCCTGGACGAGCTGAGGACTGCACTTCACGTGCCGGCGAACGTCGATGAGATGAAGTTTAAGCACGTGGCTTGGGGCACGTACGAAAGAGTGCTGAAGTCGCCTCGCTTGGGTGTCCTGCTGCGGTGGTTGCTGGACAGGCCCCTCTACGTTCACTACAGCAATTTCAGTGTTCTGAATTGGTCGATTCTTGACCTAGTGGACTGCCTCCTCACGCATGAGCGGTTCGCTAATATTCGCTACAACCACTTAGGCATGAAGAGCGAGCTGCACGCCATAGTTCGCATGGACCCGCTGGGCTACTTTCGACTTCTTCGAAAGTTCGATTACCCCAACGTTGACCCCACACTCACCAGCGATTTTTTAGGTGCTGTGTGGATGCACCTCTACTCGATAATCTTCAAGCTCAATCGGGAGCGAAATCGTTCAAAGGAGGAGGGCGACTTTCGAAACGAAGACAGCTTCATGTTCTTCAAAATGCTCTCCGAGGCTGCGAACGATCCAGCTACCTCACTGAAGCTCCTAGCCGAGGAAGACCCTGAGACTCTAATTGGAAGTTTTGCCCCGCTGTTTCTCAACCGCATGGCGACCTTCGTGAACGCCGAACATGTCTTCGATGAGGAGCCCTCAATAGAAGAGCAGCTCGACGGAAGAAGAGTTGTGATTGGCGAGAGCGATGTTTCCTACCGATTTACCGACTCAAAAACGGAGCCTGGCATTGTAGTTTCCGACTTGGTGTGCGGCTTCCTCGGCAAGCACTTTACCTTCATCGAGCAGCACTCCATCGAAGAGCTTGACATCATAAAGGCTGGGCTAAATCAGCAGCAGCGCGCGAACCTTGAGCTCTTTGCCAAGCTCATCGATAAAGCCAACGATGAGTGCCAGTGCTTCATATTTAATTCGGCTGTTTTTGACAGCGGCGATAAGCATCTTTGGTTCGTGGACGGCACGCCATATCCACCGGAGCTAAGGTTTTGACAAACCCGATAACTGATATGAACGACAGCAAGACCGATGGGGCAATCCCTCAATTCCGAGGAAGGAGCCATGTAGCAGACACCTTTTGGCCTGAGGCGCTAGTGCATTGGGGTCGACCGTATGACGTGGGTGGTAGCGACTATGTCGTGATTGGCGAATACAGCACCATGCCGCTGGGGGACGTGGTCGGGACTCGCGTTGTTTCTGTAGCGCTTGTTCCTCCCGTTCGTGCGGCAGAACTCGTAGTCGTATCGGAAGGGACCGGATGGAAAGTGGAATCTCATGGACCTCGGCCTGTGGTCGACGGCGAGCGAGTACACAAATCAGGCTTTTGGATTGACGGTCTTGAGCATGGTGAGCGGTACGAGCCCCTCATTAATTCCTGGTCCGCTGACAACCATGAGGTTATTCTTCCGAGCAACGACCTTCTCATGGTGTACGGTCTCGTACCTCGGTACTTGGCGGACGGCACAGTCAGTTGGGATGACCGTTATCGACCTGTCTATGACGTTGTGCGCTGTCGAAGCGTTGTTAATACTTCAATGGATGCCCCAAAGGGGAGGGCGTTCGTTGAGATCCGCCGAGAGTACTTTTCCGACTACTGCAGTCTCAAGGGCTGCTCCGCAGTCGCGTTCTACTACGAGGAACGCCGGCCCGAACATGACGCTTCAATCCTTTCTGCTCTTCATGGTTCTCGCGCAGAAGATTTCCAGCTTCCAGGTCGACTGTTGAACCTTCAGCTGCCGCCTGGCCGATCAGTTTATTGCCAGGCATGGGGAAGAGCCATGGTTCTCGCGAAAGGGCGTCGGCAGGTCAGCGAAGAAGCTAAGCCGGAACTCGCGTGGCCAGGTCATGAGGGCCAGATGACCTATGAGCGCGCAGCAAGAGAATGGCTCTATGGATATGTGGCCGACAAGGTTCTGCTGAAGTACCAAAGCAACTCCGCATTCACGATCTACCCAGAGTCTGGTGGCGTGGCATACAGCGGGCAATGGTCTGTTGGCTACACGAACCGCATTGGGCGCAACTTCATTCGTGTAGAGCTCAAAAAACTGTACGAAGGCTGTCCACCTGGTGTCGTCGCTGAATGGCATTCACATGCGGTTGATCCTTCAGTTGCTGAGGCTGACAAGGCGCGCTATGGCGATACGAACATCAGCAACCGCGCACGTTCCTTCGTGGAGAGCTTCTTGCGGCTCACCAAAGTTCTGTTTTGGCTTAGCGATAGGCTTGGGCTCGCATTCACACAGGAGGAAATTGGCGTCTACAGCTCATCGGACATTGAGTACCGTGGTTGGTGGGGTGTGCCGGACTTGGCGGTGCATGGCAACGTGGCCCTTCTCGAATCGAGCCAGGCCGACTTTCTGCGGCGCTGCGTGCTGCTGCAAAAGCTCATGGAAGCCCTGAAGCCAGCGCCGCTGCGCAACATGTTGAACGCCCTCGGACTACCACGAGACAAGACCAATGAGTTGGGTTCCTTGAAGCTGCTCGGAGCTCTGTGCCAGGTGGCGACGTTGACCCGTGAGGGTGGCTACCATTGGCCGGAAGAGAGTAGCGTTGTCGCTTCTGCATGGGACTCAAGGGTGCTGCTTCAGCGGATGACCAGCGTCTTCGCCCTGGGCCAGCTACGGTCACTCGAGTCTCATAGGACTGACACCGACTTTGACGACAAGTTTGCCAAGCAGTGTGCTGTTTTCGGCATTGACCCGGCTGGTCATATGAACGGTTGGGGACTTGCTGTCGATACGGTGTACGAGCGCCTGACTGCGGACCTCAATGGGATCTCAGACCTGCTCAGCTCAGACTAGCAGGCGCGCGTGCTCAAATGTGTGAGGCGCAAACCTGCGATCAGACGGGCGCACCCGGATTGCATCGCAAGAAACTGCTTTGCTGCACCTGTTTTGTGTCGGCCGACTCCGACCCAGGAATTTTGGGAGTGACTTCAGTCAGCGGAAAGACCACGACAAGTTAGTGCCCGTAGCACTTGGCGGGTATCGGAGCTAATCTAGCTTCAACCTTGCACAGTGCGATTTCGGGGGTAGCGTCAAATTCACTTGCAGAGCAGCATCAAACTCACTTGTGTGAACGCCAGCGACCAGTAACGCCCAGATCGTTGCGATGCGATTGATACAATGTATAGATAACGAAAGCAGTTGATATAACTGCCTCGTTTCTCCCTCTGTAGACTGGCCTTCGGACCTTTTGGTTTGCGCGTTATCGAGCAAACTTTGCAGACAACGCGCAGACCGATGACATGGGCTGACGGTGGCGGCATTCCTAAATCTATGGAGTGCTGTCATGTCGAAGTCAACAGTTATCGCCCTGGCTGGAAAGCGGATCGAATCGCGTCCGTCGCCAACGTCGCCCGGTCACGTCCTCATTCAAATTCTGTCCGCTGATCGAGCGGTGCAGGCGAGCGTCACGCTCGCGCCGCATGCTGCGGCCGTATTCGCCGATGCGCTCGGTTTGCAGGCCGAAAGTGCTGAGCGTGTGGCCGTCGAAGCGGTGGCGGGGTGAGCATGGCGAACGAAGCACCGGCCCCGGCGCCAGAGCCAACCGCAATCACTCGCTCGCGTGGTGACTACCGAAGCGACAACCGCCGATTGCAGGACGTGGGCCGCTGCGCGGCTCGCGTCGTTTCTCTCTACAGCTACGAGCAGGACGGTCAGCGGCGCTTCTCGCTCGAACCGCTGCCATGCCCGCCTGGGATTTCGCTAGTGTTCCGCGATCAGGACCTGGGCGACCAGTGGCGGGCGCTGTGGGAAGCGCTCATCGTTGCGGGTGTGATCGAAGCCGATCATGCGCTGCTGCCATATGACCCCGGCGCGGCGACGTTCCTGCGTGTTCAGGTGGCGGACCCGATTACTCGGCCGGGGTCCGGGCTGCAATGGCGCACCGTGTCCATGTTCGAGGTGCTGCCCGGCGCGCAGAGCTACGTCATGGCCGACACGGCGGCGCTGGAGGCGTTCTACAACGCTGGCCGCGAAAAGATTGTGCGGATCGTCCGCGATCTCGTCACGGCCTCGATGCGTGCCCAGTATCTGCTGGGCCAGCGCGAGGGCGTCGAGTTCTCTTCCGTCGTCGGGCAGCTGCAGCCGTATGCGACCCCGAACCTATCGACGGCCGGCTATTTCGCCGTGTCGGATGTGGAGGGGGTGCCACAGAATGAGTACGACGACGCGGGCGCGCTGTGGCCTTCGCGAATCGTGCTCGCTGGCATGCCGGGGCCGGCTGGTGGGCCGCAGGGCGTTCCGGGGCCGGCAGGGCAGGATGGCGCGCAGGGTCCGCGCGGCGTGCAAGGTCTTACGGGCGCGCGGGGCCCGCAAGGGGAGCCGGGGCCGCAGGGCGTGCAGGGCAACCCCGGGCAGCCGGGCGAGCGGGGGCCAAAGGGCGACAAGGGGGACAAGGGCGACCCCGGGAGCGGTGGCGTAGTCGACCCGCCCGAGCCGGAACCGGTTGAGCCTGCATCGACCGGCGACGAAGTCTTTCTAGATTCGTTCCGCGTCGATGGCCCGATCAATGGCATGACGCCAGAAATAGGCGGTGGCCGCTGGGTGGACTATGGCTATGTCTTCTCGGCGCTCGGCGGGCGGTTGGCTGCTTCGGGAGGGGCCGAAATCCGCTGGGAGGCCGCTACGCCCGATGGCGTCATTGATGCGCCGATGATTGCTGAATGGTCGTGGCGGCTCGTCAGTGATCTGCCGCTGGGCGCGCTCGCAATGTCCATCGGCTCGGCCCGTTGGACGGTGGCGGTGGTGGTCGACGGTGGCGGTCGAGTGCAAGTCATGGTGAGCGGGTACGGCGTGGCTGGTAAATACGTCGACGCGGTGGTGAAGCCGGTGCCGGGAGGTTCCTACGCATGCCGTGTTGAGGTCGGCGCGCAGGGCGTGGCCGTCTCCTTCCTTGGAGCGGTGGTGCAGATCGTTCCGACCGCTACAGCGTGGAAGCTCGCGAAGCTCTATGTGTCGATCAATCCATGCGGTGCGCTTGAGTACATCAGGGCGAGGCCGCAGGCGTGAGCGGCGACGTGTTGCCGAGCGCGAAGGCGCAGGCGATAGCGTGGGCGAATGAGTTCATCGAGGTCGTGCGCGTGCAGGCGAAGGCACAGGGGCGCAACCTGCGGGGCGGGACCGCCGACTGGTGGGCGCGGCTGGATGACGCGCTGCGCTGCTTCCTGCTCGCGCAATGCGCGCCCGACGACTGGGAGCGATACATGTCGGTGCCGTGGGCGTCGCTGCCCGATGGCCTGCGCTCATGCGTCGGCATTGAAGCGCGCGCGACCATGCGGCGGCTTGAGGGCTGTTCGTGGCGTTGATGGGCTTGGGCGGGGTCGACACATTCGGCTCCGTCATCATCCCGTGGCGATGGTCTGACAGTGCACGGCGGCGCGTCCTGCGCGCCGCCGTGGCCGAGCAACTGCCGAAGGATTGGCAACTCAACATCATCGCGCGCGCTCGGGCCTCACGTGCGCCACGCGATGCGGCCGGCCGAAAGATCGGCGGTGCGGCAGAGGGTGCGGCCGAGTGCGCCGAATACGCGCACTGGCTCGCGGAGTACGGCGGCGCGCGCGGCGCCGATCTGTCAGAGGATGAGATTCGCGGCCGGGCCGGCGCCGTCGCAGCGATGGCGCGCGCATCGGCCTTTGAAGCCTTCTTAAATCGTGCGGAAACGGTGTGCGAGCAATGGCGCGTGTGGTTGCGCCTGTCGGCGTTCATTGAGCGGCAGGGCGGGCGCATTCCGGCGCAGCGCAAGCGCGCAGCGATGGGGAAATGGGCCGAAGGCGTGGCCCGGCTGGCGCGTCGCGTGGTGTGCCCGAAGTGGTGGCGCGCACAGCTTCGCCGATGGGTCGCGCAGCAGTACGAACGGGGCGCAATCGAGGTCGGAAAGGTCGGCGCGGGCGCCGGCTCTTGGTACTGCTCGGATCAGGCCGTTCGGCGGCGGATTCAACAGGTCCGCGCCTCCGAAGCGATGATGAAAGAGGCGGTTATCGAGTCGGCGACCGGGCAAAGGGCGTCTCTCTGGTCCGTTTCGCAAAAATCCACCTCGAATAAGACAATCCGTCGAGGGGAATTGATGACTCGCATTCGTGGGTGTGAAGAGTGGGCGGACGCCGAAAACATGGCCGGCCTGTTCACCACGAACACCTGCCCGAGCCGGTTTCACGCGCACCGCAAGGGCGGCGGCGTCAATCCGAAGCACCGGGGCGAATCGCCGGCCGACGCGCAGGCGTGGCTCTCGAAACAGTGGGCTCGGCTGCGCGCGAAGTGGAATCGGGATGGCGTCGCTGTTGTTGGCTTCCGCGTAGCCGAGCCTCACCACGACGGATGCCCACATTGGCACATGCTCCTATGGTGCAGGCCGGGCGACGTTGCCTACGTGAAGGCGACGATGCGGAAATACTGGTTGCAGGATGACGGTGCGGAGGCGGGCGCGGATCGCTATCGAGTGAACATCAAATCGATGATTCCGGGGCAGGCTGCCGGCTACGTGGCGAAGTACATCGCGAAGAACATCGATGACCACCAGATCACCACGCACACCGACGACACGGCGCCGGGGCTGGAGGTCGGCCCCGACTTGTTGGGAGACATGGAGGTGAAGCCGTCGCAGCGCGTCGAGGCGTGGGCGGCAACGTGGCGGATTCGCCAGTTTCAGGCGATCGGTCAGCCGCCCGTCACTGTCTGGCGTGAGTTGCGCCGCGTCACTGAGCAAGCGGCGGCGGGCGGCTCGCATGCGCTCGTGTCGGCGTGGATCGCGGCACACCGCAAAGGCGAGCGGCAAGCCGACTGGCACCGCTACATGCGCGCGCAAGGCGGCGCGGGCCTGCCTCGTTCTGGCTACCGGCTGTGCGTGCATGCGGTCGAGCGCGAGCGGGCGGGGCGGTATGAGGTCGCGCGCGAGCGCTGGGCCTGCGGTGTCGTGGACAAGGCGCGCGATGCGCTCGCCGTCACGCCGACGCGGCGCGTCGAGTGGGGCGGGGAGGGGTTCGCATCGCGACGCGTAGCGGCGCCTTGGACTCGTTTCAATAACTGTACGGTGACAGGCCGGCACAACCGGCGCGACATTGCGCCAACGCTGCGCGCAGTCGCCGAATCGAGGCTCGCACTGAACCTCGGCCCCGATCTGAGCGAGCGCGACCCGCCATAGCAGCGCGTCGGCCGGGCCAAATCCCTCAAATCCCTCCAAAAAGTTCTTGCTTTGAAAAACGCACGCGGCACAGTGCGGGCCAGCGATAGCGCATTGCTATCGCACAACCACTTCTCAAAGGGAGATTGAAAATGCTGCGCAAACAACTCGCCGCCCTGGCGGTTCTGGCCCTGAATTCGGGCGTCTCGCAATTCGTCTTGGAGGCCGTCAAGTCGGGCGCCGATATTGCCTTCAAGGCGACGGTGTTCATCGGCCCCGATGGCTATCGTGTCGCCGACGACGCGGGCAAGGTGAAGACCTTCCGCGATGCGGATGACTTCCTGAAGCAAGCTGGCGCGCTGGGCATGCTGGCCGACGAAACGCCGTTCACGATGCGCGGTCTTGCCCTGGTGGCGCCGAAGCCGTTCACGGGCGACATCGTCAAGAAAAACCAGGGCATCGTCCTGGCCTACGCAAAGCGGCAGGAGGCGGCGGGCGAGCGAGCCAACAAGCTGCGAACCGAACTCACGCTGATGGAGGCCGACCCGACTGTGCCGCAGTCGTTGAAGGACGAGAAGACGGCACAGAAGGCTTCCGTCGAAGAGCTGGGCGCGTGGCTGGCGGCCGAAATCCTGCGCATCAACGCGATCCTGGCGGCCTGAGATGGCTAGCCGGGCGCTCTCCGATCTTGCAGAGCCGGTGCGGCTTGCGGCACTGGCCTTTGTGGCTCGCTGCAAAGCGGCCGGGCTCGACGTGCTGATCTATTGCACGTTGCGAAGCGAAGCCGAGCAGGCCGCATTGTTCGCGCAAGGTCGGACGGTGCCCGGCGTCATCGTTACCAACGCGCGGCCGGGCCGCTCCCTTCACAACCCCGATGCCACGGGCAAAGCCTGGGCCTTCGATGCGGTGCCGACGAGAAGCGGCGCACCGCTGTGGGCCGACGAAGACGCCTTGCGGCGGATGGGGGAGTGCGGGGAGGCGGTCGGGCTGGAGTGGGCTGGCCGCTGGCGCGGCGCCCTTCGCGAGCGCGTGCATTTCCAAATTCAGAACTCAGCAGGGGGCCGTCATGAGTAAGGGCGCATGGTGGGTGGATCGCGCGCGCGAGCCATCGACGTATCAGGGGCTGTCGATCATCGCGGGAGCGATTGGCGCATGGCTGTTCAAGGATGCTGCCATTGGCGAGCACATCCTACAGGCCGGACTTGCGATTGCGGGGTTGATCGGCGTGGGAAAAAGCGAGGCCATCGCGGGCAGAGATTTCTAAGGCGTGGTGGCCGACGCAAGAGCAAACAGAGTTAGTTTTTTTGGAGCGCCTTGGCGCTCTTTTTTTGGGGGTAAAAATGGCAAAGCAAAAGGCGTCGCTAATCGATATTCCAATTGTCGGCGGGCTGCTGAAAATGCAGCTGGAACGGCAGTTGAACCGGAACAAACACAAGATCGAAAAATGGGCGCTCTCCCTCGCGTTCGAGCAGCTGGGTTTGCCCAATCTCGCCGATGAAGAATCGATCACGCGCGAGTCATTCACGAAGGCATTGAACGCAGGGCCGCTGGCGACGGTCGGCATCAAACTGACCAACGTTTTCGACAAGGCGGCAGTGCGTCGAGACTTCGAGCAGCTGGCGCTCGCCACGGCGGCGCGTGAGTTCGGCATCAATGCCAAGACGCTGACGGTGGACGGCCTGAAGGAAGCGCTCCGCGACTATGTGGCTGACAAGGTGGCGGAACAGGTGGGCGAGGGCGGCGGTGATCTCGTGAACGACGCGAAAGAGCTGGTGATGCTGGTCAACATCATCAAGGCGGTGCGCAAGGAGTATGCGGAGGCGCATGCGCAGGGATTGCCAGCACCGCCAAGGCCGGGCCGTCCGCCGCTCAAGATGGATGCGGCGTCAGTGGACAACCGCAAGCGACAGGCCGAATACAGGCGAACGCACAAACGTGTTTGGGTGCCCTTTGGCGCGACGGTCGAACAGTAGGAGGAAGAGATGGGGTTGACTCTCAAACAGAAGGCGCAGGAGCGCGCGTCGCGTCTGAAGACGCTTGGCATCGCCACGGCTCGCGATAACGCGGGCATGGCGCAGGACATCATCGATCTGGTGATTGACAACTACACCGATGGAGCCTCGTGGGAAGATTCCGTGAACGCGGCGAAGGATGAATTGCAGAGAAGGGCGCTTGAGCGCTACGGGCCGAACATCCGCGCGGCGCTGCGGAAAGCAGGGTTGAATTTCCCGGATGAGCGCGAACTGACGCCCGACGCGGTGAAAGAGCTGGTCGCGGAACAGTCGGGCTTGGACATTGACAACCTCACCGGAGACGGTGTGGCCGATGCTATCGACGGTCTTCTGTCTCAACGGCTGACCGCAGTTCTCGGCGTGCCAATTCAATCTGTGCTGAACGCTGAAGGGCTAAAGGCTGCCGTGGAGGCTGGCGTCAAGGAGGCGGTGGCGAACGGCACGGCCGAGCGTCTATTGACGGCGGGGCTCACGAAGGCGGCTCGTCGCGCAGCAACGTGGCGGCGTGCGGGCATCACTGAAAAGGTCGAGCAGCGGAAAGTACTGAATGCGTGGTATCAGAAGAAATACGCGAGAAAGCACCAGCAAGTCTGGATTCCGCGATAAATCGGCGCGATCCCATCATGGATAACATCTTGAAAAATCGATGTTTTTCAGAGACTCATAATGGATAACAACGATGAAGAGACTCATTTTGAAAACGCCGCTCATGGATAACGCTTGCATGGAAGATTGTTTTTGGTCGCGGTCATCATGGATAACATCGTCGTTTTCGTGGCGCCATGCCTGAAATTGGGGAAAAAACGGAAAAGTCTCCGACTGACAAAGTAACCAGAAACAGTTGGAATTTCAATTTGCAGGGGGTTTTCGGCGATATGCCGGGGTTTTGAGGCATTTGATTCGACGCTTGATACTCATGTGAGGCAAATTTCTACAATTGTGTCCTAGCGGCCTTCGCGGGCGGGATGCGGGAAGCGCCCGCGCTCAATATGGCATCGCATTCACGCCAACTTTCGGGGCAGAATCCGCTACGCCATTGATGTCGTGGCGGATTTCAGGGGGATAGAAGATATGTCATCGAAAGTGGTGTTTTCATTCGCTGCGGGTGCAGCGTTCGTTTCGCAACTCGTGCGGGCTTTGGCGCCAGCGGCTGCGCTCGCGGTAGTACTCGCGGCATCGCCGGGCGCGGCTGCGGCGGCGAAGCGCGACGTATCCGGGTGTACTGTTGGACCGCGCGGCGGGCTTCATTGCCCGAAGGTTTCCACGCGCGAAATGGCGCGGCTGCCGGGCGGCGAGACACGGGACCAGCGCGAGAGGCGTCTGAAGCGCGAGTGTCGCGGCGCGCGGGATGCTGGGGCGTGCAAGGGCTTCGGGTCGTGGTACTGACGGCCTGATCCTGATAGTGCGCATCGTTCGCCGATGCGGTAGGCCGGGCAATGCCCGGCTTTTTCTTGCGCGTCGGGTTCCCGGCTGCATCAAAGCCGGCGCGTGTGAACCTGCGCGCCGGGATGCATTGGCCGTCTGCGAACGACTCGGATATTCCGCTCGGCCGAACCTTCCGCAACGCCTTGGAGGCGATGCGGTGGCAGTCGGGCTGGCTCCAGACGCATGCCACCTCATGCCGCTCGGCGGGCGTCAGGTCTGGATACAGGTAATCAAGCGCGAGGCGCGCCCGGCGCTGCCAGCTGCGGCGCGTGGGGCCGTGTCGCGTGGTCCTGATGTGAAAAAAGATAAGCCCGAGGTCGTCCGTGCGCGGAGTCCTCGCTTTTCCCTGAGCCATAGCGCTGCACCCGATGCATGGGTGCTATCGGGGCTCTCCCTGTCGATTCTTTTTACCAATCGTAACAAGGACGCCCGTGCGATAGCATCCGGTCGCTGCCACCGTCAGCTAGATACAATGTATATTATGTTAAATAACATCCATAGGGACCCCACCCAGCTTGGATCCCTCGAGTTGGGCGACAACATTCAGTGGCGGCTGTCTGCCGGCCAGAACACCAGCGCGCGCAGTTCGATGCTGCGGCGGGGTGCCGCGTCGGGCGACTGGCCCGGCTGCTCGAAGGCGGTGTGCGCGGTCAGGCGCGCGGTGCCGTCCTCGCGCGAGTCGTAGATCTTCAGGAACAGCACCTCGTCGGGCCGCAGGCGCGGGAACCAGTACCAGCGGTGGCCGGGGTTGTGCAGAAAGCCGTAGGTCTCGCCCACCTTGTCGCGGTAGACCAGATCGCTCGGCACCAGATCGCCCGGTGCGATGGTGCGCGCGTCGCACAGCGCCAGTGGCCATTGCTCGACGGTGGCCAGTGGCCGCCACAGGTTGATGATGGCGAAGCGGTGCGCGAGCCGCTCCGCGGCCTCCTCCGGCGGCAGGTGATCGCGCACACGCCGTGGGCCCGAGACGAAGGTCTGGTCGTTGTGCACGCGGCGCACCGGCTCGCGCAGCGCCGACGTAGCGCGTGAGCCCAGCGCGCTGTCGCGCAGCGTGTGGTCGAACACCACGACCTTCTCGGCGCCGGTCGCCTCGCGCAGCAGCGCTTCAGACTCGGCGTAGTACGTGGCGCGGATCGCAGCGTCGTCGGAGAAATCGGTGACCGCACTGCGGTGTCGCCGGTAGGCGAAGCCGCTGCGATCGAGCGAGAACTCGCCCAGGGCGGCGAGCGGTCGGCCGTCGTGGATCGACACGCGCGAAGGCGCCATCTCTCCGGTGGTCCACGGCACGCCGGGCGGCGGCTCGAAGGTGTAGCTCACAGGCCGGCCTTCTCCCGGTTCTCCTGGCCGAAGGTAGTTGAGTTCGGCCTGCACGCTCGGCAAGGTCACGGCACCGGGCCAGCAGTTCAAGACGGCGCTCATGGGGAAGTCCTCAAAACGGTTCCTTGAAGGGACGCAGATCGATTTCCTGTGTCCATGCGCTGCGGTGCTGTGCATGCAGCTGCCAGTAGGTTTCGGCGATGGCTTCGAGCTGGAGCAGCCCGTCCGCACCGGCCTGTTCGACACGCTGGGGCGCGCCGGCACGCAGGCGCTCACCATCGATCCCGCCGTCGATCACGACATGGGCCACGTGCACGCCCTGCGGCCCGAACTCGCGGGCCAGGCTCTGGCTGAGCGACCGCAGCCCGGCCTTGGCCGCCGCGAAGGCGGCGAACGGTGGCTTACCGCGCAGCGCCGCGGTGGCGCCGGTGAACAGCAGGCTGCCGCGCCCCTGCGGGGACTGTGCACCGGTGCCATTGGCCAGCAGCGCCTGCAAAGCGTCGCGGGCAAACAGGAACCCGCCCAGCGTGGTCGTGCGCCAGGCCTGCGTGAATTGCTCAGCCGTGATCTCCAGCGTGGGAGCGCGCACCGCACTCGACGCGTTGAACACCGCCACCGACAGCGGCCCCAGCGCGCGCACGCGCTGGCCGATGCCCTGGACCTCGGCCTCGCTTGCCACGTCGCCGGCGAAGGCATGTGCCCGGCCGCCGGCTGCCTCGATGGCCACACTCACGGCGTCGAGTTGCTGCGGCGTACGGCCGGTCAGGGCCACGGTGTAGCCGCCCTCGGCGAAGCGCCGTGCCAGTGCGGCGCCAAGGCCGGCGACCGCGCCGACACCGGCGATCCACGCCACGGGTGCGCGCGAAGGTGAAGAGGAGTGACTCACGGTGGCAGCAGTGGGGTTCGATCAATGGAAGAACGCAGCGCGATGTGCCACGCAGCGATGGTCACGGCGATCACGTGGCGCGCCTGCGCCGCGGGAGAAACCCTGCATGCCTGTGGGACCCGGACCGTCATGCCCCGCATTCTGGAGACAGGTCGACGCGCCGCCAAAGACGGATTCCAACTTTCGAGATTCGGTCCGCGTTGGTCGGCGCGAGCCCTTGCACGCTGCACGGCAGGCCGCGTTGTGCCATCCTCCCGCCATCTCGCCGGGTGCGCGACGTGCGCACCGCCCTGTCATGCACAGCTCGTGGATCTCATGAACTTCCGTCCCCCTGCCCTTCTTGATCACGCCGATGTGTCCGTCGGTACGTCCAGCGTTCGCCGACGGATGCTCGCGACGCTGGCCCTGCTGCCATTGACGGGTGCCGCGGCAGCCACGGACCGATCGGCCGCTGTATCCATGGCGGTCCTGCGCGCCGCGGTCGATGGGCCGCAGCGCAGCGCGGCCAACCGGGCACGGGACGGCGCACGCCATCCCTTCGAGACGCTGGAGTTCTTCGGCTTGCGCTCCGATTGGCAGGTGATCGAGATCGCGCCCGGCGGCGGCTGGTACACCGAAATCCTCGCGGCCTTCCTGAACCCACGCGGCCGCCTCTACGCCGCGCACTACCCGGCCGATGGAACGAGCGAGCAGCGCCGCGCCCGCGCGGCCTTCCGCGACAAGCTCGCGGCCGACCCCGCGACCTACCGGCGCGTGGTGCTCGGCACGCTGCCGGTGACGCGCTTCACCGACATCCACCCGCCCGGCGGGGCCGACGCCGTGCTCACCTTCCGCAACATCCACAACTGGATCGCCGACGGCCACTTCGACGAGACGCTGCGTGCCTTCTTCGACGTGCTCAAGCCCGGGGGCGTGCTCGGCGTGGAAGAACACCGCGCCCTCCCCGGCACCTCGCTTGCACGCGTCATCGAGAGCGGCTACGTGCCGCAGGACTTCGTCATCGAGCGCGCCCGCGCGGCCGGCTTCGTGTTCCAGGCCGCGAGCGAGGTCAACGCCAACCCACGCGACACGCACGACCATGCGCAGGGCGTGTGGGCGCTGCCACCGACGCTGCGGGGCGGCGCCGTCGACCGCGCGAAGTACCTGGCGATCGGTGAATCGGACCGCATGACGCTGCGCTTCGTGAAGCCCCTGTCGGCCGCGGCGCCGTCACGCGGCGCGCGCTGAAGCGGTAGGCCAAGCCAGGCGCTGCCGCACTTGCTTATGCGGAAGTCTTCGTAGCAACGCGTCTGCGAAGTTGCTATGGTGCCGCCCACTTGTCTCCTGCCGCACCGATGACCGCCCATTCCGAAATCTCCGAAACCATCTCGACTGCTCCCGCCACGCGCGCGCCCGCCATCTCGGCCGGCACGCTGCACCAGTGGCTGCAGGACGGCCGCGAGCTGGCTTTGCTCGATATCCGCGAACACGGGCAATACGGCGAAGGCCATCCGTTCTTCTCGGTGCATGCCGGCTACAGCCGCCTCGAACCGGAGGTGGCCCGCCTCGTGCCGCGCCGCGCCACGCGCACCGTGCTCTTCGATGACGGCGACGCGAACTCCGCGCTGGCGCACCGCGCTGCCAGCCGGCTCGAGGCGTTGGGGTACGACGATGTATGGGTGCTCGCGGGCGGTGCTCCTGCCTGGGAGCGCGCCGGCCACACGTTGTTCAAGGGCGTGAACCTGCCGTCGAAAACCTTTGGCGAGATCGCCGAACATGCCTTCGGCGTGCCGCACATCAGTGCCCGCGAACTGGCCGAGCGCCAGCGCGCAGGCGAGCCGCTGGTACTGGTGGACGGCCGCACGCTCGAAGAGCACCGCAAGATGACGCTGCCCGGCGCCATTCCCGTGCCCAACGGCGAGTTGGCCCTGCGATGGCGCACGCTGGTGTCGGACCCGGCCACGCCGATCGTGGTGCACTGCGCGGGCCGCACGCGCAGCATCGTCGGCGCCCAGATCCTGCGGGATCTGGGTGTGCCGAACCCGGTGCTCGCGCTGGAGAACGGCACGCAGGGCTGGGCGCTCGCGGGCCTCGAACTGGAACGCGGCAGTACGCGAACGGTGCCACCGGCGCCCGAGGCGGTGCAACGCCAGGCCGCCCGCGACGACGCCACCGCCGCGGCCCGGCACGCCGGCGTGCCGGTGCTCACCGCTGCCGAGGCGCAGGCCTGGCTCGACGACGGCACCCGCACCACCTTCGTGTTCGATGTGCGCACCGCGGGAGAATTCGCGGCCGGCGGCCTGCAGGGCGCGCGCCACGCGCCGGGCGGCCAGCTGCTGCAGGCCACCGACCTGCAAGTCGGGGTGCGGCATGCACGCATCCTGGTGCTGGACGACGACGGCGTGCGCGCGCCGGTGGTGGCCCTGTGGCTGCGCCGGCTCGGCCTGGATGCGGCGCTGGTCGAAGACGGCCTGGCCGCCGACCTGCGCGTGCCCGCGCGTGCGCCGGTGCCGCTGCCGCCGGCAGTGGCGGCGGTGGACGCCGAGGCGCTGTCCGCGTGGCACGACGACACCGACGCGCCCCCCGCGGTGCTAGACCTGCGGCCCTCCCCGGCCTACCGGGCGGGCCATGCGCGCGGCGCCGTCTGGTCGATCCGACCGCGCGTGGTCGCCGATGCCTGGGCCGCGACCGGCGGCGACCTGCAGCGCCCCGTGCTGCTGATCGCGCCCGACGAAACCGTCGCACGCCTGGCCGCGCTGGATCTGCGCGAGGGCGGCTGGCAGCAGCTTTCATGGGCCCGCGCGGAAGTGGTCGCGTCCGCAGGTTGGGCTCAACAGGCCACGCCGACGTCGCCGCCCGATGCCGAGGCCATCGACTTCCTGCTCTTCGTGCACGACCGCCACGACGGCAACCTCGAGGCCGCGCGCCGCTACCTCGACTGGGAACTGGGCCTCATCGCCCAGTGCGCGCCCGAGGAACTGGCCAGTTTCCGCGTTTCCGCGGGTGCGCACCACAGCCCGTACGGAAAAACGCATATCGATAGTTGAAGGCGTTCGTTGCTTGGGCAGTCGTGGCCTCGGAAGATTGCCGACTGCCCTGCTTCGCCATTCACCTTCGATGACTTCCCGTTCGCGCCTCTTCTCCTCGATTTTTCTTTCCCCGCGCGCTACCGTCGCTCTCGCCACCTTGCTGTGCCTGGGCGCGGCGCATGCGGACGCCACACTCGATCGCATCAAGCAGCGCGGCAAGGTCGCCATCGGCGTGATGGTCAGTGGCGGCCCCTTCGGCTCGATCGACCCCGCCACCCAGCAGCTGGTCGGCTGGAACCCCGACCTGGCGCGCGACCTGGCCAGGCAGCTCGGTGCGGAGGTCGAGCTGGTGCAGGTGCAGCCCTCGAACCGGGTGCAGTTCCTGCAGTCGGGCAAGGTCGACCTGCTCATCGCCTCGATGGAATACAACGCCGACCGCGGCGAGATCCTGGGCCACGCGCCCACGCCCTTCTACCGTGTCGGCGGCACGGCCGCCGTGCTCAAGACGAGCGGCATCGCCAAATGGGAAGACCTGCGCGGCAAGGTGGTCTGTGCCTCGCAAGGCAGCAGCTACGTGAAACCGCTGCAGGAGCAGTACGGCGCGCAGGTGCGCGGTTTCAAGACCTCGTCCGAGTCGCTGCTCGCGCTGCGCGGCGGCAACTGCGTGGCAGCCGTGCATGACGCCACCCTCATCCAGCCTCTGTTGCGCGGCAACGCCGAATGGGCCGCCTACGCGGCGCCGATCACCGAAGAGTTATTGCCCGCGCCCTCGGTCGTCTGGGCCCGCAAGGGCGAAGCCGACACCATCGCTGCCGTCGACAAGGTGGTCCAGCAGTGGCACCGCAGCGGCTGGTTGATCGAGACCGAGAAGCGCAACCACATCGAACCGCCGCAGTCGCTGTTGCCAAAGCTGCAGGCTCGCTTCAAGGCAGCACCCTAAGCGCTGCCGGCCGCGCCATCGCGGACGGCCCCTTTTTTCCACGTTGCCGTTTCTGGCCAAACCCGCGACCGCGCGGGAGGAGGAATGCTTTCCATGAAATCCACTCGCTTCCCACGCGCCCTGTGCGCGCTGGCCCTGCTGGCCGCCGGCCTCGCGGGCGCCGCCCATGCCGACGCCACGCTCGACAAGATCAAGCAACGCGGCAGGTTGTCCGTCGGCGTCGACGCGCCGGAGCCGCCCTTCGGCCTGCTCGACACCGCCACCGGCAAGGTGGGCGGCTTCCAGACCGACCTGGCGCGCGATATCGCCAAGCGGCTGGGCGTCGAACTCGAGGTGGTTCCGGTGCATGCCTCGACGCGCGTGCAGTTCCTGCAGGCCGGCAAGGTCGACCTGCTGATCGCCAACATCCAGTGGACGCAGGAACGCAGCGAGATCCTGAGCTTCGCCCCCACGCCCTACAACCTGGTCGGCGGCGCGGCCATCGTGCGCAAGGGCAGCGGCATCCGCAAGTGGGAAGACCTGCGCGGCAAGGTGGCCTGCGTCTCGCAGGGCAGCAACTTCGCCAAGCCGCTGCAGGACACCTACGGCGCGGTGGTCAAGGGCCTCAAGGGCATTCCCGAATCGCTGCTGGCGCTCAAGGGCGGCACCTGCGCCGCCTCGGTGCACATCCAGCCGGCGATGCTGCAGACGCTGACCGGCGCGAGCGCGGCCGAATGGACCGACTTCGAGCTCGCGACGCAGGACCAGCTGATCCCCTCGCCCACCGTGGTCTGGACCCGGCGCAACGAGGCCGACACCCAGGCCTATGTCGACCAGGCGATCCGGGACTGGCACCGCAGCGGCCTGCTGGTCACGCTCTCGAAGAAATACGGCGTGCCGGACGCCTATTTCGTCGCCGCCAACCAGAAGGCGCGGCAGGGCCAGTACGACCGCGCACCGCTCGAAGTCCGTGCGCCGTGAGCCGCCCGCGTGACTGAGGAGGACCGCTTCAGCGCCGATGGCCTGCGCGCGCAGGCCATCGCCATCCTGCAGGCCTGGGGCATGCCGCCCCCGCATGCGCAGACCGCTGCGGCACTCATGGTCGAGACCGACCTGCTGGGCGTGGACTCGCATGGCGTGTCGATGCTGCCGCAGTACGCGGTGCTGCAGCGCAACGGCCGGCTGCGCCTGGATGCGTCACCCGTCCTGCTGCGCGAAGGGCCGGCCACCGCGCTCATCGATGCAGGCGCCAGCCTGGGCCACGTGGCGTCGGCGCAAGCGATGCGGCTGGCGGTCGAGAAGGCACGCGTCCTCGGTGTTGCGCTGGTCGGCGTACGCAACTCGCACCACTTCGGCGCTGCCGGCGTGTATGCGCGCATCGCGTCCGACCAGGGGCTGATCGGCCTGGTCACGAGCTCGGCGCAGGGCATCCTGCTGGTGCCCACCCGTGCCACGGCGCCGGTGCTCGGCACCAACCCGATCGCCTTTGCCGCGCCGCTGCCCGCGGGCTCGCGCAACACCGCCTTCGTCCTCGACATGGCGACCACCACCGCCGCAGCCAACCGCGTCAAGGTGAAGGCCTTGCGCGACCAGCCGGTGCCCGAAGGCTGGGTGGTCGACGGCCAGGGCGCACCGGTCACCGAGCCGCAGGCGGCGCGGCAACAGGTCTTCGAGCAAGCCGATGGCGGCCTCACCCCGCTGGGTGGCAGCGCCGACGGCGGCAGCCACAAGGGATACGGCCTGTCGCTGCTGGCCCAGGTACTGGGGGGCACCCTCAACGGCGGCGCCTTCGCCCCGCTGCACAACCGCAACCACGGCCCGGGCGACCCGGCCAACGTCGGCCACAGCTTCCTCGCGATCGACCCGGGCTTCTTCGGCGAACCCGGCGCCTTTGCGCAGGCGCTCGACGGTGTGATCGACCTGCTGCACGCGACGCCGGCGGTCGACCCGGGCCATCCGGTCCTGGTGCCCGGCGACCCGGAGGCCACCCACCACGCCGAACGCAGCCGCCTGGGCATCCCGCTGCCCGCGGCGCTGCAGCGGCAACTGCGTGAGGTGGCCGGATCCGCCGGCGTGCCCTACACGCTGCAGCCCATCGACAGCGCCTTCGAACCACCGAATCCCGCCCCATGACGACCCCTTCCTTCCCCCTCTCCCGACGCGTGCAGCGCGTGAAGCTCTCGCCCAATGCGGCCGCCAGTGCGCGCGCTTCGGCCCTGATCGCGCAGGGGCGCGACGTGCTGGTGCTGACCGCCGGCGAGCCCGACTTCGACACACCGCAGCCGATCAAGAACGCCGCCATCGCCGCCCTGGCGCGCGGCGAGACCAAGTACACGCCGACGGCCGGCACGGCCACGCTGCGCCGGGCCATCAGCGCCAAGTACCGGCGCGAGAACGCGCTCGACTACCCGCCGTCGCAACTGATCGTCTCCAATGGCGCGAAGCAGGTGATCTTCAACGCATTGGCCGCCACGCTGGACGCGGGTGACGAGGTGGTGCTGCCCGCACCGTATTGGCCGTCCTTCCCCGACATCGTGGCGGTCAACGAGGGCACGGCGGTGATGGTGCCGGCCGACGAGGCCAGCGCCTTCAAGCTGACGCCGCAGGCGCTGGAGACCGCGCTCACGCCGCGCACCCGCTGGTTGATCCTGAACTCGCCGGGCAACCCCAGCGGCGCCGTCTACAGCGCCGACGAACTGGCCGCGCTGGCCCAGGTGCTGCGGCGCCATCCGCGCGTGCTGGTGCTGTGGGACGAGATCTACGAGCACATCTGGTTCACGCCGGAACGCCCGGCACACCTGCTGCACGTCGCGCCCGACCTCCGCGAGCGTACGCTGCTGGTCAATGGTGCCTCCAAGACCTATGCGATGACCGGCTGGCGCATCGGCTGGGGCGCGGGGCCAGAGGCGCTGGTCCGCGCGATGGAGGTGATCCAGTCGCAGGCATCGAGCGGACCGAACGCCATCGGGCAGGCCGCCACCGCCTGGGCGCTGGATGCCGATGACCAGGGCTTCGTGAGCGCCTCGCGCGCGGCCTACGCACGGCGCGCGGGCTTTGTGACTAAAGCGCTGCAGGCCGTGCCCGGCCTGTCGCTGCTGGCGCCGCAGGGCGCCTTCTTCGCCTACGTGCATTGCGGCGCGCTCATCGGCCGGTGGCGGCCCGACGGGCGGCCGATCGCCTCCGACGCCGACGTGGTGGACTGGCTGCTCGAGGCCGAGGGGGTGGCCGTGGTGGACGGCGCCGCCTACGGCCTCTCGCCTTACTTCCGCGTCTCCATCGCCGCCAGCGATGCGGTGCTGGCCGAGGCCGTGCAGCGCATCGCACGAGCGGTCGGCGCGCTGCGGCGCGCTGCGCCTGTGCCTGCAGCCGCCATCGCGGCGGCCCCGTGAGTCCCATGACCGACGGCCTGCTCCCGGCCCTGGTGGCGGCGCTCAAGCCGCTGGGCCTGAACTATGCCTTCGCGCTCGACCCGGGCGAGCGCCAGGCCTTCGTGCGCGGCCTGGGCGTGACGCTGCAGCTGTGCCTGCTGACCATTCCCGGCAGCCTGCTCTCGGGCGTGGCGATCGCCGCGGCGCTGACCTCGGGCCGCCGCTGGCTGGTCCGGCCGGCGCGTGCCTTCGTGGAGGTCACGCGCAACACACCGACGCTGGTGCAGCTGTACTGCGCCTTCCTCGTGCTCAACATGCTCATCACCCAGCAATTGAAGCCGCTGGGCGGCACCAACCCGCTCGGTCCTTTCGTCTGGGTGGTGATCGTGGTGTCGCTGCACAAGGGCGTGTTCCATGCCGAGGCGCTGCGAGCCGGCATCGAGGCGGTGCCGCGCGTGACGCTCGAGGCCGCACGCTCGCTGGGCTTTTCGCAGCGGCAACTGCTCGCCCGCGTGGAGCTGCCGCTGGCGGTGCGATTCGCGCTGCCCTCGCTGGTCAACAACCTGGTGGACCTGGTGAAGATGACGGCGGTGGCCTCCGCCATCGCGGTGGGTGACGTGACCTACGAGTCGATCATGATCTGGACGCAGCGCGACAACGTGCTCGAACTGCTGCTGCTGATCCTGCTGTACTTCGGCCTGCTGACCTGGCTGGTGAGCCTGGCGGGCCGCTGGCTCGAACGACGCTGGAGGATGCCCGGCTATGGCCAATGAACACGCCCTGAACCCCACGGGCCGACCGGCCGCGGCCGATGCCGGCCCCTGGCGCAATCCCTGGACGCTGGCCGCTCTCGGCGCGGCTGCGGTGCTCACGTTCTGGAGCGCCACCGGCAGCACGCCGGCTGTCGTCACGCACCTCTGGCGCTGGCTGCCGGTGCTGCTGCGCGGGCTGCTGGTCAACATCGAGATCAGCGTGCTGGCGATGGCGCTGGGCACGCTCGCCGGGCTGGCGATCGGCGCGCTGTCCCTGTCGCCCTCGCGCGCGCTGCGCGTGGGGGTGCGCTGGTACGTGCAGGTCTTTCGCAACGCGCCGGTGCTGGTGCTCATCTACTTCACCACCTACGTGTTCCCGTTCGAGTTGCAAGTCTCGACCTGGGTCGTCCCCTTCCCCGACTGGATCAAGGTGGTGCTGGGGCTGGCGCTGCCGGCCAGCGCCATCGTGGCGGAAATCTTCCGTGGCGCGATCCAGTCGATCCCGAGCGCGCAATGGGAAGCCGCGCAGTCGCTGGCCTTCCGCCGCAGCGAGATCTTCCGCCTGATCGTGCTGCCGCAATGCGTGCGACGCATGCTGCCGCCCTGGATGAACCTCTACGCCAGCATCACCATGAGCACCTCGCTGGCATCGCTGGTGGGCGTGCACGACGTGGTGGACACGGCGCAGATCGCCAGCAACACCGTGGCGCGCACCGACTTCACCATCCTCGTCTATTGCACGCTGCTGGGCCTGTTCTTCGCCTACTGCTACCCGATCGCCCGCGCCACACGCGCGCTGGAACGCCGCCATGAACGCCACTGACTCCTTCCTCGCCGCTGCACCGGCCACCGCGGCCGAGGCACCGCTGGTCGCCTTGCATGACGTGCACCTGTCCTTCGGTGCCAACCCAGTGCTCAAGGGCATCGACTTTGAGGTGCAACGCGGGCAGGCGGTGTCGATCATCGGGCCCTCGGGCTCGGGCAAGTCGACCATCCTGCGTTGCATCACCGGGCTGCTGCGCCCGCAGCACGGCGAGATCCGCGTGGGCGAGACGCGCGTGGACGCGCTGCGCACCGAGGCCGAGCTGATCGCCCTGCGCAAGCGCGTGGGCTTCGTGTTCCAGCAGTACAACCTGTTCCCGCACCTCACGGTGCTTGAGAACCTGGTGATCGCGCCGACCCGCGTGGCCGGACGCGATCGCGCCACGGCCGAGCGCGACGCGCGCGCCCTGCTCGACAAGGTGCGCCTGTCGCACAAGGAGGCGGCCTACCCCGGCGAACTGTCGGGCGGGCAGCAGCAGCGCGTGGCCATCGCGCGCGCGCTGGCCATGCGGCCCGAGCTGATGCTGTTCGACGAAGTGACCTCCGCGCTCGACCCCGAGACCGTGGGTGAGGTGCTCACCGTCATCCGCGACCTGGTGCGCGACGGCCTGACCTGCGTGCTGGTGACGCACGAGATGCGCTTCGCCGAGGAGATCAGCGACCAGGTGTATTTCACCGAGGCCGGTGTGATCGTCGAGCACGGGCCGGCCGCGCGCATCTTCGGTGCGCCCGAGAGCGAGCGCACCCGCGCCTTCCTGCACCGCGCGCTGGGCGAAGGCCCGCGTGCCTCGTCGGCGCCGGCCGCCCTGCCGGCCCCCTTCCCCGAGACGCTGGCCTTCGAGCGGCTGCGCTTCGCACTCTGAACCCACTTTGCTTCCCCCAAGAACCATGACAACAGCAACCCCCACCCTCTCCAGTTCTTCTTCCGCAGACGTCGCCGCCCAACGCCGCGCCGCCGTTGACCAGGCCCTGAACGACGTGCGCGCCATCGCCGCCACGCAGCCCTTCGACCGCGCCGTGCTCGCGCGCATCACCGCGCGGCTCGAACAGCTGGCTTCGCACACCGCGCTGTTCACCCGCGCCGACTTTCCACCGCCGGCCATCACCGAAGGCGTGGGCGCCTCCACGCGCTACCGGCTCAACCCCGGGGACGGCGACGACGGCGTGGCGCTCTACCTCAACTCCATCAACCCCGGCAAGACCTCGATTCCGCACAACCACACGACCTGGGCCACCATCGTCGCGGTCGAGGGCCAGGAAGAGAACCGCGTCTACCGCCGCACCGACGACGGCAGCGACCCCGCCGTGGCCCGGCTCGAACTCGACCGCGAAGTGACGGTGCAGCCGGGCACGTCGATCGGCTTCCTGGCCGACGACCTGCACAGCATCCACGTGATCGGCGAGCAGCCGACGCTGCACTTCCACCTGTACGGCCGGCCGCTGGAGACGCTGTCGCAGCGCATCGGCGTGAACCTGGCGACCGGCGCGGTCGTCAACTACAACGCCACGCAAATGAAGCCGAGCCAGGTGGCGGCATGAGCGAGGACAAGCGCGCCAAGAAGCTGGGCGCCGGCACCCGCCTGCTGCACGCCGGCGCACCCGCACTGCGCGACGGCAGCGGACCGGTCAACGTGCCCGTGGTGCGGACCAGCACCGTGCGCTTCGAGAACACCGCCGCGCACGCCGACTACCACCACCGCCGCACGGCCGGCGAGCGCGTGGCCTCCTACGGCCGCCATGGCCTGGACACGCACCGCGCGCTCGAAGACGCGGTGACGGGCCTCGAAGGCGGGCACCGCGCCTTCCTCACGCCCTCGGGCCTCTCGGCCATCACGCTGGTGCTGCTCGCGCTGCTGTCGCCCGGCGACCATGCGCTGGTGGCCGACGGCGTGTACGCGCCGCTGCGCCGCGTCGACAGCACGCTGCTGCAGCGCCTGGGCATCACGGTCGAGTACTTCTCGCCCGCGCACGACGACCTGGCGAACCTGATTCGTCCGAACACGCGTTTGCTGTACCTCGAATCGCCGAGCTCGCTGCTCTTCGAAGTGCTCGACCTGCCCGCGCTCACCGCCGTCGCGCGCGACCGCGGCGTGACGGTCGCCACCGACAACACCTGGAGCGGCGGCTGGTTCTACCAACCGTTGGCCCTGGGCGCGAACATCTCGATCCAGGCGGCCACCAAGTACATCGCGGGGCATTCCGACCTGATGCAGGGCATCGTGGTGGTCGACAGCCCGGTGTTGGCCGCGAAGCTCTCCACCGCCTACGAGGCATTGGGCCTGACCATCGGTGCCGACGATGCCTACCTCGCGCTGCGCGGCCTGCGCACGCTGCCCGTGCGGCTCGCGCAGCACCAGCGCCACGCGACCGAGGTGGCCGGATTCCTGCAGCAGCAGCCGCAGGTGGCACGCGTGTTCTATCCCGCGCGGCCCTCCGACCCGGGCCATGCGCTGTGGAAGCGCGACTTCAGCGGCGCCAGCGGCCTCGTGTCCTTCGCGTTCCGCCATGCCACACCGGCCGCGGCCGACGCCTTCGTCGATGCGCTCGCGCTCTTCGGCATCGGCGCGTCCTGGGGCGGCTACGAAAGCCTGGCGCTGGTCGCCCAGCCCGAGCGGTTGCGCGAGCACCGGCAGTGGACCGGCGACGCGCCGGTGGTGCGCCTGCACATCGGGCTCGAAGACCCGGCGGACCTGATCGCCGACCTGTCGCAGGCCTTTGCCGCCGCCGCTGCCACGGCGCAGCGCTGACTCCTTTCCCCAAGAACACCTCACCCCATGTCCTCGAACTCCCATCCATCCTCCGACCCGCGCGTGCGCGTCGCCGTCGACGTCGGCGGCACCTTCACCGACGTGGTGCTGCTGCGCGGCGCCGAGAAACACACGCTCAAGGTTCTCACCACGCCCACCGCGCCCGAGCAGGCCGTGCTCGGCGGCGTCGAAGAAGTGCTGCAGCAGGCCGGCGCCAGCTGGGCCGATGTCGACCTGCTGATCCTCGGCACCACGCTGGCCACCAACGCGCTGATCGAGCGCAAGGGGGCACCCACCGCGCTGCTCACCACGCACGGCTTTCGCGACCTGGTGGAGATCGGCCTGGAAGACCGCTTCGCGCAGTACGACGTGTTCCTCGACAAGCCCGCGCCGCTGGTGCCGCGCCACTGGCGCCACGGCGTGGTCGAGCGCGTGGACGCGGCCGGCCGCGTGATCACGCCGCTGGACGAAGCGCAGGTGTTCGTGCTCGCGAAGCAATTGCTGGCCGACTGCATCGAGAGCGTGGCCGTGTGCTTCCTGCACGGCTATGCCAACCCCGCGCACGAGCGCCGCGTGCGCGAGCTGCTGCGTGAACACGCGCCCGGCCTGTGGGTGTCGCTGGCCTCCGACGTGTGCCCCGAGATCCGCGAGTACGAACGCCTGTCGACCATCAGCGCCAACGCCTATGTGCAGCCGCAGGTGGCCGGCTACCTGCGCCGCCTGCAGGAAGGCGCCACGGCACGCGGCCTGCGCGCCGAGCCCTTCCTCATGACTTCGGGCGGTGCCATCACCACGCTGCAGGCCGGCATCGACGAGCCGGTGCGACTGGTCGAATCGGGCCCGGCCGGCGGCGCCGTGCTGGCGCGCCAGGTGGCCGAGCAGATCGGCGCCACGCGCGCGCTCTCGTTCGACATGGGCGGCACCACGGCCAAGATCTGCTTCATCGACGACTACCAGCCGCAGATCAGCCGCAGCTTCGAGTTCGGCCGGGTGCACCGGCACCTGAAGGGCTCGGGCCTGCCGATCCGCATCCCGGTCATCGAGATGGTGGAGATCGGCGCAGGCGGTGGTTCGATCGCCCGCGTGAACCACCTGGGCGTGGTGCAGGTGGGCCCCGACAGCGCGGGCTCCTCGCCCGGCCCGGCCGCCTACGGCCTGGGCGGCGAACTGCCCACCGTGACCGACGCGCACGCCGCGCTCGGCACCATCGACCCGGCGCGCTTCGCCGTCGGCAAGGTGCGGCTCGACCCGCAGCGTGCACGCGACGCGCTGCTGCAGGGTCTTGCGGCACAGACCGGTCTCGACGTCGAATCCGCCGCGCAGGCCGTGGTCGAAATCGTCACCGAGAACATGGCCAACGCCGCGCGCGTGCATGCCTCCGAGCTCGGCAAGGTGGCGGAAGAAAGCACGCTCATCGCCTTCGGCGGTGCGGCGCCGCTGCATGCCGCGCTGCTCGCGCGCAAGCTGGGTGTGGCGAGGCTGGTGATTCCCAACTCGGCCGGCGTCGGTTCGGCGCTCGGTTTCCTGTGGGCGCCGGTGGCCTACCAGACGGTGCGCAGCCTCGCGCAGCGGCTCGACCGCATCGACAATGCGGCCGTCGACAAGCTGCTCGGCGAGCTGACGGCCACCGCCGACGACGTGGTGCTGCGTGCCGCGCCCGGCGCCGCGCTGGTGCGCCATCGCCAGGCCTTCATGCGCTACGCGGGCCAGGGCCACGAGATTCCGGTCGAGCTGCCCGAAGGCCCGTTCGACGCGGCCGCGAGCCAGGCGCTGCACCAGCGCTTCGAGGATCGCTATGCCGCGCTGTACGGCCGCAGCCTGCCGCACATCGCGGCCGAAGCGGTGAGCTGGTCGGTCGCGGTCGAAGCCGGTGGCCGCGCGGCGCCCGAGCCCGACGAGGTGGTGGCCGACACCGGCCGCGCCGAGCCGTCGGGCACTCGCCGGCTGTACGACGCGGACGCCGGCCGGTGGACCGAGGTGCCGGTCTACGAACGCACCGCGCTCGGTGCCGGCCGGTGGATCGAAGGCCCGGCGCTGGTCGTCGAAGACGAAACGACCACGCACGTGATCGCGGGCTTCGAAGCGCGCGCAACGCGGCTTGGTGCACTGGTGCTCAACGACACCACCGTGGGCCCGCAAGACCGCGCCGAGCTGGTCGAAGCGGAGGCCGCATGACGGCCTCCGCTGGCCGCCAGGCCCTGCGCCAGCAACTGGTCTGGAGCCGCCTGCTCGCCGTGGTCGAGGAACAGGCGCAGGCGCTCATCCGCACCGCCTTCGGCACACCGACACGCGAGGCCGGCGACCTGTCGGCCGGCGTGTTCCTGCCCGACGGGCGCATGGTCGCGCAGGCCGTGACCGGCACACCGGGCCACGTCAACTCGATGGCCGATTCGGTGCTGCATTTCCTGCGGGCCTTTCCGGTGGACACCATGCGCGACGGCGACGTGTTCGTCACCAACGACCCCTGGAAAGGCACGGGCCACCTGTTCGACGTGGTCATGGTCACGCCGGTGTTCCACGGCGAGGGCGCCGCGAAGAAGGCCGTGGCGCTCTTCGCGTCGACCGTGCACGTGGTCGACATCGGCGGCGTCAACGCCGGGCCCGATGCGCTGGAAATCTTTCACGAAGGGTTGTTCCTGCCGCCGCTGCGCTTCGTGAGCCAGGGCGTGATCGAAGAAGCCGTGCTCGACATCGTGCGCGCCAACGTGCGCGAGCCCGGCCAGGTCGAGGGCGACTTCCATGCGCTGGTGGCCTGCAATGCGGTGGGCGCCGTGCGGCTGCAGCGCCTCCTGCGCGAGTTCAAGCTGGCCGACCTGCAGGCGCAGGGCGACTACATCATCGAACGCTCGCGGCTGGCCATGCGCGAGGCGTTGCGCGAGTGGCCCAAAGGCACCTGGCGCAACCACATGACGGTGGACGGCTACGACATGCCGCTGGAACTGCATGCGGCCGTCACCGTGTCGGACGACGGCATCCTGGTCGACTTCGCGGGCACCTCGGCCAGCATCGCGCGCGGCATCAACGTGCCCAAGGCTTACACCGACGCCTACACCTCCTTCGGCATCCGCTGCCTGGTGGGCGCGGACGTGCCCAACAACGCGGGCTCACTCGCCCCCATTCGCGTGGTGGCGCCCGAAGGCTCCATCGTCAACGCGCTGCCGCCGGCCGCGGTGGCGGCGCGCGCGGCCATCGGGCAGATGCTGCCCGACCTGGTGTTCGGCGCGCTGCGGCAGGCGCGGCCCGAGCGCGTGCCGGCCGAAGGCGCGTCGTCGCTGTGGAACATCCGCCTGTTCGGCGGCCAGCCGATCGAGGGTGGGCCGAACGACGCGCTGCGGCGCGCGCGGCGTTTCAACATCGTGAGCTTTTCCACCGGCGGCACCGGCGCGCGGCCGGGCAAGGACGGGCTGTCGGCCACGGCGTACCCGAGTGGTGTGCGCAACGTATCGCTCGAAATCCTCGAGACCCAGGCACCGCTGCTGTTCCGCCGCAAGGAGTACCGGGCGGATTCGGGCGGGGTCGGCGCGTCGCGCGGCGGCCTCGGCCAGGTCATCGAGATCGAGAACGCCGATGGCGACCCGATGGTGCTTTCGGCCACCTGGGACCGCATCCGCTTTCCCGCGCGCGGCGCGCTCGGTGGCGGCGACGGCGCACCCGGCGCCGCGCGGCTCAAGCATGCGGGCACCGTGCTGCGCGGCAAGGGCCGGCAGGTCATTCCGGCCGGCGAAGTGCTCGTGGTCGAGACGCCCGGCGGCGCGGGCCTGGGCGACCCGGCAGAGCGCGACCCCGCACGGGTGGCGCGCGACCTGAAGGCCGGGCTGGTCACGAAGACGGCCCCGACACCCTCCAAAGATTTCGCAGGAACCGTTGCATGAGCACGCCCCCCACCCCCAAGGCGCTGGCCAGTCGCCAGCTCATCCGCCACCAGCTCGCCTGGAATCGGCTGCTCTCCGTGGTCGAGGAACAGGCGCAGGTGCTGATCCACACCGCCTTCGGCACCTCCACGCGCGAGGCCGGCGACCTGTCGGCGGGCGTGTTCCTGCCCGATGGACGGATGATCGCGCAGGCCGTGACCGGCACGCCGGGCCACGTCAATTCGATGGCCGAATCGGTCAAGCACTTCCTGCAGCGCTTTCCCATCGACACGATGGACGACGGCGACGTGTTCCTCACCAACGACCCGTGGAAGGGCACCGGCCACCTGTTCGACATGACGATGGTCACGCCGGTCTTCCATGGCGAAGGCGATGCGCGCCGCGCGGTGGCGCTGTTCGCCTCCACGCTGCACGTGGTGGACATCGGCGGCATCGGCTCCAGCCCCGACGGGCTGGAGATCTACCACGAGGGCCTGTTTTTGCCGATCCTGCGCTTCGTGCGCAAAGGCACGGTGGACCCGGCCGTGCGGGCGATCATCCGCGCCAACGTGCGCGACCCCGAGCAGGTCGAGGGCGACCTGTACGCGCTGGTGGCATGCAACGAGGTGGGCGGCCGGCGCCTGCGCACGCTGCTGCGCGAGTTCGGCTTCGACGACCTCGAGGCGCTGGGCGACTTCGTCATCGCGCGCTCGGCCCAGGCCATGCGCGAGGCGCTGCGCGACTGGCCGCGCGGCACCTGGCACCACACGCTGGTGGCCGACGGCTACGACGCGCCCATCACGCTGCAGGTGTCGGTGACCATCGCCGACGACAGCATCGCGGTCGACTACGCCGGCACCTCCGGCAGCGTGGCGCGCGGCATCAACGTGCCCAAGGCCTACACCGATGCCTACACCTCCTTCGGCATCCGCTGCCTGGTGGGGCCCGACGTGCCGAACAACGCCGGCTCGCTCGCACCCATCCGCGTGGAGGCGCCCGCGGGTTGCATCCTGAACGCGCTGCATCCGGCGGCGGTGACGGCGCGCCACGTGGTCGGCCAGCTGCTGCCCGACGCGGTGTTCGGCGCGCTGCGCCAGGCCCGGCCCGGCCGCGTGCCCGCCGAGGGCGCTTCGTCGCTGTGGAATCTGCAGCTGGTCGGCGGCGAGGTGCTGGCGGGCACGAGCCCGGCCGACGCCGAGGCGGTGCGCCGTGGCCCACGCTTCAACGTCATCAGCTTCTCCACCGGCGGCACCGGCGCGCGGCCCGGCAAGGACGGGCTGTCGGTGACAGCCTTCCCGAGCGGCGTGCGCAACGTGTCGCTCGAGATCCTGGAGACCCAGGCTCCGGTCGTCTTCGAGCGCAAGGAATTCCGCGCCGACTCCGGTGGCACCGGCGCCGTGCGCGGCGGCCTGGGCCAGGTGATCGAGGTGCGGCATGCGCAACCGGACGCCGCCTTCCTGATCGCGGCGGCCTTCGACCGCGTGGCCAACCCCGCGCGCGGCGCGCTCGGCGGCGGCCATGGCGCGCCGGGTGCGCTGCGGCTGGCCTCGGGTGCCACGCTGCGCGCCAAGGGCCGGCAGATCGTGCCGGCCGGCGACCGGCTGGTCGTCGAGACGCCCGGCGGCGGCGGCCTGGGTGACCCGTCCAAGCGCGACCCGGCGCTGGTGGCGCGCGACCTGCGCGAAGGGCTGGTGTCGCCGGAGGCTTCTTCGGCTTCTACCGTGCATGCCGGCGTCGAGCCTGTCATTGCCTGAATTCTTTTTTTTCCGACCCCGTTTTCCACACCATGTTTTTCTCGACCCCCTCCTTTCCGCTTCGCAGCGCCCTCCTCGCTGCGCTGCTTGCCGTGGGCCTCGCCGCCCACGCCGCACCGCCCAACCACAGCGGCACGCTCACGCTGCTGACGACCAGCGAACCGACCGCGCTCGTCACCATCGGCAACGTGGCCACGCCCATCCTGAGCGTGAGCGCCAAGGTCACCGAAGGCCTGCTCAAGTACGACTACGACGTCAACCCGCAGCCGCAGCTGGCCACCCAGTGGACCATCAGTCCGGACGGGCTGACCTACACCTTCACGCTGCGCCAGGGCGTGAAGTGGCACGACGGCCGCGACTTCACCTCGGCCGACGTGGCCTATTCCATCGAGCTGCTCAAGAAGATCCACCCGCGTGGCCGCAACACCTTCGCCAACCTCACCGCCATCGACACGCCCGACAAGTACACCGCCGTCCTGCGGCTGTCCAAGCCCGCGCCGTACCTGATCCGCGCGCTGGTCGCGACCGAGACGCCCATCGTGCCCAGGCATATCTACGAAGGCACCGACCCGGCCAGCAACCCGAACAACAACGCGCCCGTCGGCACCGGCCCGTTCAAGTTCAAGGAATGGGTGCGCGGCAGCCACATCGTGTACGAGCGCAACACCGACTACTGGGACAAGCCCAAGCCCTTCGTCGACCAGCTGATCGTGCGTTTCGTGACCGACCCTGCCGCCGCCGCCGTGGCCTTCGAGACCGGCACCGTCGACCTGGGCTACCGCACGCCCGTGCCGCTGGCCGACCTGGAGCGCCTGAAGAAGGTGCCCGCACTGCGCTTCGAGACCAAGGGCAACAGCTACTCGTCGAACGTGACGCGGCTGGAATTCAACCTCGACAACGCGTACTTCAAGAACGAGAAGGTGCGCCAGGCCGTGGCCCACACGGTGGACCGCAACGTGATCGTGAAGGTGGTGAACTATGGCTACGGCCAGGTCAGCTACTCGCCGATCGCGCCCGGCCTGAAGGCCTTCCACGACCCGGCGCCCTCGCCCTACGCCGTCGACCTGAAGAAAGCCAATGCGCTGCTCGACGAGGCCGGCTATCCGAAGAAGGCCGGTGGCGTGCGCTTCAGCGTGCCGCTGGACTTCAACCCGATCGGCGCCGACGGCGCGCGCCTGGCCGACTACCTGCGCTCGACGCTGGCGCGCATCGGCATCGCGGTGACCGTGCGTGCGCAGGACCCGAGCGCCTTCATCAAGCGCATCTACACCGACCGCGACTTCGCCTTCACCACCAACGGTGCGAGCAACCTGTTCGACCCGACCGTGGGCGTGCAGCGCCTGTACTGGTCGAAGAACTTCATCAAGGGCGTACCCTTCTCCAACGGCACCCATTACCAGAACCCGGTGGTGGACAAGCTGCTGGAAGACGCGGCCGTGGAAAACGACCGCGCCAAGCGCCTGAAGCTCTTCAAGGACTTCCAGGACACCGTGGCACGCGACGTGCCCGACCTGAACCTCTACCAGCCGGTGTTCATCACCATCGCGAACCAGCGCGTGCACGACCATTCGCTGACGGCCGACGGGGTGGAATCGAACCTGGCGGACGTATGGGTGGACGGGGCCAAGAAATAGCCTGAAACGCTGGACCCGGGCCGGCGGCCCGGGGCGAGGTCATGGTTCGGTGCGCGGCTGGAAGTACAGGTCCGCGAAGCTCCCGCGGATGTTCTCGCCGGTCGGCGCGTAGTCGCGCACCTTC
Organism: Variovorax sp. J2L1-78; assembly: GCF_030317205.1. Classification (NCBI taxonomy): domain Bacteria; kingdom Pseudomonadati; phylum Pseudomonadota; class Betaproteobacteria; order Burkholderiales; family Comamonadaceae; genus Variovorax; species Variovorax arabinosiphilus. Next base: position 928,708 of record NZ_JASZYB010000001.1, read on the forward strand.
TTCGCCGCCACCGTGATCTGCGGATTGGCGCCCAGCTCGATCGACGGGATGTCGCGGTGCACGATCTGCTGGAAGTCGACGAAGAGCTGCCGGCGCCTGGCCTCGTCCACCTCGACCGCCGCGGCCTCCAGCAGGCGATCCACTTCCGGATTCACGTAGTGCGGCGCGTTGGAGAACGGCAGGCCGATCTTGAAGTTCTTCGACCAGAACACGCGCTGCACGCCCACCGTGGGATCGAACAGGTTCGTGAGGCTTTCCAGCGTGATGTCGAAGGCCCGTTCGGTGTAGGCCTTGGTAACGTAGGTCGCGAAGTCGTAGCTCTCGAGCGCCGCGTCGATGCCGATGCGCCCCAGTGACTGGCGCACGAAGTCCGCCGCGCGCCGATCCTGGAAGGGGTTGTAGAGCAGCCGCAGCTTCAGGCGCGTGCCACCTGCGCCGCGCTGGAGGCCGGCTGCATCGAGCGCCGCTTCGGCCGCCTTCGGGTTGTACGGATAGGGCTGGATGCTCGCGTCGTGGTAGCGCGCGATGCCCTTGCCGATCGGCGAAGCCGAGGGCGTGCCGTAGCCGTACCACACCGTCTTGGCGAACGCATTGACGTCGATGGCCTGCGCGATCGCCCGTCGCACCTCGAGTTTTTGCAGCACCGGCGTGTCGAGGTTGAAGTAGATCTGCTGGTGGCTGCCCAGGTAAGGCGAGATGCGCGCGTCGATCTCGATGCCGGGGAGCTTCCTGAACCGCTCCACGTCCGACAGCGGTATGCCACCGGTGCCGTTGGCCAGGTCGGCCGCGCCCGACTCCAGCGCCGCCGCACGCGCCGCGGCGTCGAGCACGAAGCGCACCACCACGCGCTCGAGGTAGGGCTTGGGCTTGTCCCAGTAGTTCGGGTTGCGCTCCAGGATGATGTGGCTGCCCTGCACCCACTCCTTGAAGACGAAGGGCCCGGTGCCCACCGGTGCGCTGTTGTATTTGCTGGACGCGATGTCGGTGCCTTCGTAGAGGTGCTTCGGCACGATCGGCGACTCGGTGGAGGCCAGCGCCGTCAGCAGGAACGGTGACGGCTTGCTCAGCACGATGACGGCGGTGTGCGGGTCGGGCGTCTTCACCTCCACCACGTTGGCGAAGGTGCCGCGCCCGCGCGGATGCACCTGCTTGAGCGTGAGGATCGAGAACGCGACATCGGCGGAGCTGAAATCCCGTCCGTCGTGCCACTTCACGCCTTTGCGCAGCGTGAAGGTGTATTGCAGCCCATCCGCGCTCTGCGACCAAGTCGTGGCGAGCAGCGGCTTGGGCTTGAGCTCGTAGTCGTAGGTCAGCAGCCCCTCGACGATCTTCGGGCCGATCTCGGCGTTGCCACCGGCCGTGGTCGTGAGCGGCACGATCGACGAGGGCACGGGGTTGATCAGCCAGGTCAGCGTGCCGCCCGGCCGCGGCTGGGCCGTGGCGGTCAGCGCCGCGAAGGCAAAAGAAGCGGCGGCGGCGGCGACCACGGCCGATGCCGCGCGCTGCGGCATCGGCCGCGTGGAAGTCCAAGGTGTCGTCATGTCTTTTCTCTGAAGGCCGGAGGGACCGCTTCACATGCAGCGGCGTCGCAGGTTAGCCGCGCGCTCCGGCAGGCCAAACAATGGATGCGCGCTTCGATATCTGTTTTTCCTGCATGCGTGGCGTGCCCTCTCCGCGTGGCCGTGCCTTATGCACGCACCGGCTAAGCAATCCCAAAAGCCTTCTTTGGCGAGTGCACGGCCCGCGCGTAGCCTGAACGGCTCCTGTCTCCACCGAGGAATCCACAGATGAACGATCGTTTGAAACCCGTGCACGCTTCGCGCTCCGCCGCCGTCAAGGCCGGCCTCGACCATCCCGTGATCGACACGGATGTCCACGTCAACGACTTCGCCCCGGTGCTGGAGGACTACGTGGCGCAGTACGGCGGCGTCAAGCTGGTCGATGCGCTTCGCAAGGCGCTGGGCGGGCGCTTCGTCACGCGCAACGGCGGCGGCAAGGACTGGTACCAGCAGAGCGCCGAGGAGCGCCAGTTCCACCGCACGCTGCGCGCGCCCTGGTGGGCCCGCGTGACGCGCAACACCTACGACCTGGCCACCTACACGCTGCCCGCCTTGCTGCACGAGCGCCTGGGCGAACAGGGCTCGGACTACTCGATCCTGTTCCCCAACGATGTGCTGTCGCCAGCCGCTGCCGGCAGCGAATACCGCCAGCCGCTGCACCGCGCGATCAACCACTTCCATGCCGACCAGTACCGGCCGTATGCCGACCGCCTGACGCCGGTCGCGGGCATCCCGCTGCACACGCCGCAGGAAGGCATCGAGGAGCTCGAGTTCGCGGTCAAGACGCTCGGCCTGAAGGTGATCAACATCGCCGGCGGCGTGCGCCGGCCGATCCGCGCCATCGCCGAGAAGTACCCGGCGAAGGAACACCCCGAGATCGCCAAGCAGGTCGGCTACATCGATTTCTACGGCATCGACAGCGAGCACGACTACGACCCGTTCTGGGCCAAGGTGGTCGAGCTCGGCGTGCCGGTCACCACGCATTACGGCAGCCAGGGGTGGACGGGGCGCCAGTCGATCAGCAACTACATGAACAACCACATCGGCCACTTCGCCGACGGCTCGCAGGCCTTCGCCAAGGCGCTGTTCTTCGGCGGCGTCACGCGGCGCTTTCCGGGTCTGCGCGTGGGCCTGCTCGAAGGTGGTGCCGACTGGGGCTCGCACGTCTACACCCATCTCGTGGACCGCTGGGAGAAGCGCAACAGGCATGCCGTGCGCAACTACGATCCGGCCGAGGCCGACGTCGAACTGCTCGCCTCGCTGTTCAAGCAATACGGCGGCGACTTCGTCAAGGGCCGCACGCTGGACAAGGCCACGCTGCTGCGCGACAGCCTGGGCATTTCCGCGTTGCCCCACAGCCGCGAACCGAACGAGTCGGAGATCGACGACTTCGCGCTGGCCGGCATCGAGAAGGTGGAGGACATCCGCGACCGCTGGGTGAACAACTTCTACTTCGGCTCGGAGGCCGATGACCGCACGGTGGCCGCTGCCTTCAACGACAAGGTGAATCCGCTGGGCACGAAGATCAACGCGATCTGGTCGTCCGACGTGGGCCACTGGGACGTGCCCGAGTTCACCGAGCCGCTGGCCGAGACCTGGGACCTGGTGCAGCAGGGCGTGATCTCCGCTGCCGACTTCAAGGCCTTCGTCTTCGACAACCCGCACCGCTTCTACACCGAGGCGAATCCGCGCTTCTTCGAAGGCACCGAGGTCGGCCGTAAGCTCGGCCTGAAGGGTACGGCATGAACGGCATCCCACGGTGGCTGCGCTGGAGCGCGGCGCTGGCCATCGCCATCGCCACCTCGGCGCATGCGGCACCCGACACCATCCGCATCGGGGTCGCCACCGCGGGCGGCGGCGACCCGGTCACCTGGGGCGGCTCGCCCGGCGGCGTGGCGCGCGTCAACAACTGGCTCGAAGAGGAATTCAAGGCCTCGGGCGTGAAGGTCGAATGGCTCTTCTTCAAGGGGGCCGGCCCGGCGGTGAACGAGGCGCTGTCGAACAAGCAGATCGACTTCGCCTACCAGGGCGACCTGCCGCAGATCGTCGGCCGCTCCAACGGGCTGAAGACCAAGCTGCTGCTGGTCAGCGGCGCGCGCAACAACCTCTATCTGGTGACGCCAACCCCGTCCGACATCCGGTCGATCAAGGACCTGAGGGACCGCAACGTCTCGATCTTCCGCGGCACCAACGGGCACCTCGTTGCCATCAACGTGCTGGCCGCCAACGGGCTGGCCGAGCGCGACGTCAAGGGGGTGAATCTCGACGTCGGCAGCGCACAGGCGGCACTCGTTTCCAACGGCGTGGATGCGGCCTTCGGCGGCTACGAATGGTTCAAGGTGCGTGACCAGGGCCTGGCCAAGGTGGTGTACTCGACCCAGGGACAGGATCCGGCCTTCACGCGCCAGGCATCGCTGCTGGTGCGCAGCGACTTCGAGCAGGCCAACCCGGCCGAGGTGCAGCGCGTGGTCGACGTGTTCGTGCGCGCCGCGCGCTGGTCGTCGGACGAGAAGAACCGCGACGAGCTCTTTCGCATCTGGGCACGCAGCGGCACGCCGGTCGCGTCCTGGGCGGCGGAGTTCGACCAGCAGCAGCTCGCGGTGCGCAACTCGCCGCTGGTCGACGACTTCATCGTCGCGCGCTACAAGGCCGTCGTGGCCGACGCGCTCAAGCTCAAGCTGATCCGCCGCGAGGTGTCGATCGACGACTGGTTCGACACGCGCTACCTGAAGGCGTCGCTGAAGAAGCAGGGCCTGGAGGACTATTGGACGGCCTTCGATGCAAAGGGCCAGCCCAAGAAGACGGGCTCGTCGATCGCCTCGCGATGAGCGCGGAAGCCGAGCTGTCCGCAGTACTGCAGGGCGACGGCCAGCGCGAACCTGCGCGCGCATCGCGGGTCTGGCGGCGCCTCGCCGCGAGAGCGGCCGACACTGCCCTCCCCTGGCTGCTGCCCGTCGCGCTGGTGGCGCTGTGGGTCGCCGGCGCCGCGCAGGGCTGGATCTCGCCGCAGGTGCTGCCGCCGCCGCTCTTCGTCTGGGAAACCTTGCGCGACCTGGCGCTCGACGGCGACCTGTGGCGGCACGTGAGCACGAGTTTCATGCGCGTGGGCGTGGGCTTCGCCGTCGGCACCTCGCTCGGACTGGCGCTGGGTTCGGCCATGGGCCTGTCGCGCCGCTTCGAGGCTTACGTGCTGCCGACCTTCAATGCGCTGGTGCAGATCCCGGTGCTGGCGTGGCTGCCCTTCGTGCTGCTGATCGTGGGTATCGGCGAGCCGCTGAAGTACATCCTCATCGCCAAGGCGGCGCTGGTCCCGGTGGCGCTCAACACGCTGCAGGGCTTCCGGCAGACGCCCGTGGCGCTGCGCGAGGTCGGGCAGGTGTACGGCTACAGCCGGCGCCAGCAGGTGCTGGAGATCGTGCTGCCGCATGCCGTGCCCACGCTCTTCACCGGCATCCGCCTGGGGTTCACCAAGGCCTGGCTGTCGCTGGTGGTGGTGGAGCTGGTAGCCTCCAGCGAAGGCCTGGGCTACCTCATCGTGTACGGCCGGCAGCTGTTCCAGCTCGACCTGGTGATGGCGGCCGTCATTGTGGTGGGCGCCATCGGCTATGCCATCGACCGGCTGCTCGACCGGCTCGAGACCACGGTGCATCGGCGCCGACCCGGCGGGGCTGCGCCATGACCGGCGCCGCGCGAGACGCAGCCGAACTGGCGGTGGTGCAACCGCTGCGGCCCGAGCAGCGCGGCCGCTGGCGCGGCTTCGTGCTCCCGGTGGCGGCGGTGGCGCTGTGGTGGCTGCTGTCGTCGCTGGACATCGTCAACTCGGCCCTGCTGGTGTCACCGGCCAAGGTGTTCGACACCGCCGTCGAGCAGGTCGTGACCGGCCGGCTCTGGCGCGCCCTGAGCGCCAGCCTCGCGCGCGAGGCGACCGGCTTCACGATCGGCACCGTGGCAGGCCTGCTGCTCGGCGCGCTGCTCGGCCTGTCGCCGCTGTTCAACCGTATCGTCGGCCCGAGCTTCAACACCTTCAAGCAGATCTCGCTGTTCGCGTGGATTCCGCTCATCTCGGTCTGGTTCGGCCTGGGCGACGTCGCCAAGGTGGTGTTCCTCTCGCTGGCCGCCCTGGTGCCGGTGGTGGTGAACACCTGCGACGGCATCCGCACCGTGCCGCCCGGCCTGCTGGAGGTGGCGCGGGTGTTTGGCTTCACGCGCTGGCAGACGGTCACGCAGGTGGTGCTACCGGCGGCCCTGCCCTCGATCTTCACGGGCGTGTACCTCGCGCTCATCTATTCCTGGCTCGCGACCATCGGCGCCGAGTACCTGCTGGTGGCCGGCAAGGGCATCGGCAACACGCTGATCGAAGGCAGCGAGCATTTCCAGATGGACCTGGTCATGTTCGGCATGGTCGTGATCGGCACGGTCGGCTGGCTGATGAATGCCTCGGCCCGCGCGCTGGAGCGCCGGCTGGCGCGCTGGACCGGACGCACAACCTGAGACCCCCGATGAGCACCCTTTCGACATCCTCTGCCTCCCACGAACTCGACATCCGCGGCCTCGGCAAGCGCTACACCCACGCGCAAGCCAGAAGCGGCGAGCTCCAGGTGCTCGAAGGCATCGACCTCAACGTGCCCGCGGGCCGCTTCGTGAGCATCGTGGGCGCCAGCGGCTGCGGCAAGTCGACGCTGTTGCGCCTCATCCTCGGGCTCGACAGCCAGTACGAGGGCCAGATCCTGCTCGGCGGCCAGCCCATCGCCGGCACCGGGCGCGAGCGAGGCATCGTCTTCCAGGACCACCGGCTCTTTCCCTGGCTCACGGTCGCGCAGAACATCGCCGTCGGCCTGCGCAATGCGCCCTTCACCGCCAAGGAGAAGGCCGAGCTGGTGGCCGAGCACGTGGCGCTGGTGGGTCTGAGTGGCTTCGAGCGCTCGTGGCCGCACGAGATTTCAGGCGGCATGGCGCAGCGCGTGGCCATTGCACGCGGGTTGGTCAACCGCCCGCGCGTGCTGCTGCTCGACGAACCCTTCGGCGCACTCGACGCGCTCACCCGCTCGCGCCTGCAGAACGAGCTGCAGCGCATCTGGCAGAAGGAACGGATCACGATGCTGCTGGTCACCCACGACGTGGAAGAGGCGGTGTTCCTCGGCGACCGCGTGGTGGTGATGCAGCCATCGCCGGGGCGCATCCGGCGCATCGTCGACGTCGACCTTCCCCATCCGCGCAACCGCAGCGATCCGGCCTTCATCGCCCTGCGCGACGACGTGTTGAGCGACTTCCTCGACGTCGACCACGATCGCGTGCCGCTCGCCGTGCAGCCGGCCGGCGCGGCCGACGCCGCCCCGCCGTGGCGGCTGCAGCTGGCGTGGTGATCGCCGCGATCCGTTCTCCTGCCTTCTTCCCTTCTCCCCCTTTTTCTCGAGGCATTCGACCCATGGCTTCATCCCCCCGGCAGTTCAAGCTCGGCGCCTTCCTCATGCAGACCGGCCATCACATCGCGGCCTGGCGCCACCCGGGGGCCCAGGCCGACGCCGGGGTCAACTTCCGCCACTACGTCGCGCTCGCGCAGAAGGCGGAGGCGGCCAAGTTCGACGCCATCTTCCTGGCCGATTCCGTCGGCGTACGCAACAGCGACTTGGCGTCTCTTTCGCGCACCGCACGCAGCGACCATTTCGAGCCGCTCACCTTGCTCGCCGCCATCGCGGCGCTCACCGAGCGCATCGGACTCATCGCCACGGTGTCGACGAGCTTCAACGAGCCTTTCAACGTGGCGCGCAAATTCGCCTCGCTCGACCAGATCAGCGGCGGGCGCTCGGGCTGGAACCTGGTGACCTCCAGCGGGACCGGCGAGGCGCAGAACTTCAACCGCGACACGCATTTCGAGCACGCGCTGCGCTACGAGCGTGCCGCGGAATTCCACGACGTGGTCACCGGCCTGTGGGACAGCTGGGAGGACGACAGCTTCGTGCGCGACAAGGAGAGCGGGCGCTATTTCGACGAGCACAAGCTGCACGTGCTCGGCCACAAGGGCAAACACTTCTCGGTGCGCGGTCCGCTGAACGTCGCCCGGTCGCCGCAGGGACGGCCGGTGGTGGTGCAGGCCGGCGCTTCCGAAGCCGGCCGCGACCTCGCCGCACGTACGGCCGAGGTCATCTTCGTCGCACACCAGACCTTCGACGAGGCGAAGTCCTTCTATGCCGACATCAAGGAACGGCTGCCGCGCCATGGCCGCCACCCCGACGACGTGAAGATCATGCCCGGCATCTTCCCGGTGGTCGGCCGCACGCAGGCGGAAGCCGAGGAGAAGTTCGAGCAGCTGCAGGCACTGGTGCATCCGGTGGTCGGCATCTCGCTGTTGTCGAACGTGATCGGGGGCTTCGACCTCTCCGGCCTGCCGGTCGACGGGCCGCTGCCCGTCCTGCCGGAGACGAACGGGCCCAAGAGCCGCCAACGCCTGCTGCTCGACCTGGCACGCCGCGAGAACCTCAGCATCCGCGAGCTCTACCTGCGCATCGCCGGCGCGCGCGGCCACCAGCAGGTGGTGGGCACGCCCGCCAGCATTGCCGACCAGTTGCAGCAATGGTTCGAGGAAGGCGGCGCCGACGGCTTCAACATCATGGCCCCGTGGTTCCCGGGCGGCCTGGACGACTTCATCGCGCTCGTGCTGCCGGAACTGCGACGGCGCGGCCTGTTCCGCACCGAGTACGAAGGTCGCACGCTGCGCGATCACCTGGGGCTGCGGCGGCCGGTGCATCCCGCGCGTGCGGCGCACGTGGAGCGCGAGGCACAGCCTGCCGCTGCCTGAGTGCGCACGAGCACGCGCTTCCAACACCACCACTTGCCCTTCCACACACCGCACACACGCCATGCTTTCTTCCCTGCTCGAGAAATTCAAGTTCGACCACCGGCTGCTCCACCTGGCGCTGGCCGCCCTGCCCTTCACGGCCATGGCGCAGACGAAGGCGCCCGCGCCGCTGGACGGCGGCACGCTGACCTATGCGGTGGTGCAGGAACCCACGTCGCTGGTCTCCTTCCTCGACACCAAGACCGACAACCGCAACGTGAGCGCCAAGGTCACCGAAGGCCTGCTGCGCTACGACGCGAAGTTCAACCCGCAGCCGCTGCTGGCGACCGCGTGGGAGGTGAGCGCGGATGGCCTGAAGTACAGCTTCAAGCTGCGCCCCGGCGTGAAATTCCACGACGGGCGCGACTTCACCGCCGAAGACGTGCGCTACGCGGTGCTGACGCAGAAGAAGCAGGGCCCGCGTGGGCGCATCACGCTGGCCAATGTGGAGCGTGTGGACGCACCCGACCCGCTCACCGCCGTGATCGTGCTGAGCAAGCCCGCGCCCTTCCTGCTGAAGGCACTGTCGTCGGCCGAGCTGCCGATCGTGCCGGCGCACCGCTACGCCGACGGCGAGCCGCTCGGCAGCCCCAACATCACGGCGCCCGTGGGCACCGGCCCCTTCGTGTTCGAGGAATGGGTGCGTGGCAGCCACCTGGTGCTGCGCAAGAACCCGAACTACTGGCGCAAGGGCTTTCCGCACCTGGACCGCGTGATCGTGAAGTTCATTCGCGATCCGGCCGCCCTCTCCACCGCGGTGGAGACTGGCGAAGTCGACGTGGCCCAGGGGGTCGCGCTGGCCGACCTGGAGCGTCTGGCCGCGAACCCGAAGCTCAAGGTGGACGACAGCTACGACGGCTTCCTGAACAACGCGTCCTTCCTGGAGTTCAACGTCGAGAACCCGGTGCTGGCGAAGCCCCAGGTACGCCACGCCATCGCGCAGGCCATCGACCGAAACTTCATCCGCAACACCATCTACTACAAGCGCACGGAGGTGGTGAATTCGCCCGTGCCGCGCGTGCTCGCCGACTACTACGACGACAGCACCTTCCACTACCCCTTCGACGTGGCGGCGGCCAACCGCCTGCTCGACGAAGCGGGCCAGCCCCGGCAGGCCAACGGCCAGCGCTTTTCGCTGCGGCTGAGCTACATCCCCGGCGCGGAGTTCAAGCGCACCACCGACTACCTGCGCTCGGCCCTGGCGCGCGTGGGCATCAAGGTCGAGGTGGTGGACGGCGACCTGCCCACCTTCTTAAAGCGCGTCTACACCACGCGCGACTTCGACATCAACATCAACGGCCTGGGCCGCCTGTTCGATCCGACGGTGGGCGTGCAGCGCTTCTACTGGGGCGACGGCGTGCGCAACCCGCTGATCTGGATCAACGGCGCGCGTTACGACAACCCGCAGGTCGACGCGCTGTTCCGCCAGGCGGCCGTGGAGGTCGATGCCGGCCGGCGCGCCGTGCAGTTCAAGCAGATCCAGCAGATCGTCGGGCGCGAGCTTCCGGTGCTGCCGCTGGTCACCGTGCCCTCCATCCACGTGCTCAACAAGCGCGTGCACGATTTCTACAACAGCATCGACCTGGCGGCCGGCGACCTGGCCGACGCATGGGTCGAACCGAAGAAGTGACCGCCATGACAACGCACGCCCTGCAACCCACCCTGTTGGATTCGCTGACCTTCGCGAGCGCACGCGCACAGGCCGAGGCGCTGGCCGCCGGCCGCGTGACGGCAGTCGAGCTGCTCGAGCACGTGCTGGCGCGCATCGACCGCTTCGACCGCGCCATCAACGCCGTGGTGGTGCGCAACGACGAGGCCGCCCGTGCGGCGGCCCGCGAAGCCGATGCCGCACTCGCGCGCGGCGAACGCCGGCCACTGCTGGGTGTGCCGATCACCGTGAAGGAATCCTTCGACGTGGCCGGCTTCGTCACCAGCAGCGGCAACCCGGACTATGCGGACAACGTGGCGGCGCAGGACGCCCTGGCCGTGGCTGCGCTGCGCAAAGCCGGCGCGGTGATCGTCGGCAAGAGCAACGTGCCGCTCGCCCTGGCCGACCTGCAGAGCTACAACGCGATCTACGGCGTGAGCAACAACCCATGGGACACCACGCGCACGCCGGGCGGCTCCTCGGGTGGCTCGACCGCGGCGCTGGCGGCGGGTTATGTGGCGCTGGAGCTGGGCACCGACATCGGCGGCTCGATCCGCATTCCGGCGCACTTCACCGGCGTGTATGGCCACAAGCCGACCGCGGGGCTGGTCGCGCTGGGTGGCACCGGTGTGCCGTCGGGCCGCCGGGCCGACCGCGACCTGACCGTCGCCGGCCCGCTGGCGCGCACTGCGGCCGACCTGGAACTCGCACTGGACCTGCTGCTCAACCTCGAGCCGCTGGCGGCGAAGGCCTGGAAGGCGAGCCTGCCGCCGGCACGCCACACGCAGCTCAAGGACTTCCGGGTGCTGGTGATCGACCAGTGGCCCGGCAACCCGCGCAGCCTGCACGAGGCGCTGGTGGTCGAGCGCGTGGTGGAGCGCCTGCGCACCCAGGGCGTGCAGGTGAGCCGTACAGCCGACGTGCCGGTGGGCCTGCTGCCCGACCTGGTGCTGCAGCACCGCGTGTACCGCAGCCTGCTGGGCTCGTCGCTGGCGGCGCCGCCGGCACTGAGCGAAGCGGCGCAGAAGCGGCTGGAAGCGCTGGCGCCCGACGACGACAGTGCCGACGCCGCCTTGCTGCGCGCGCCCACGCTGCGGCACAGCGAATGGCTCAAGGACAACGAGCGCCGCGTGGCGCTACGCCACCAGTGGGAACGCTTCTTCGACGCCTTCGACGTGGTCGTGACGCCGGTCGCGCCGTTGCCGGCTTTTGCCCACAACCACAGCGAGCCCAAGGACGCGCGCACCTACCCGGTCGCGTTCGAGGACGGCACGCGCGAGGTGCGCTTTCTTGATCTGTTCCATTGGGCCGGCCTGCCGGTGCTGCCTGGTCTGCCGGCCACGAGCTTTCCGGTCGGGCTCGACGCAGAAGGCCTGCCGGTGAGCGCGCAGGCGGTCGGGCCCTATCTCGAAGACCGGACGACCATCGCCTTCGCAGGCCTGCTCGAAGCGCTGTACGGCGGCTTCGTCGCGCCGCCAGGGTACGACACCGACCCCGCGTACGAAGCGTCACGGCCATGAGACCCGGCGCGCCGACGATTCACGCATTTGCTTATCCTGATTCCTGCTAAGCGGCGCAACGCCGGCGGCCTAAGATTTCGGGCTTGCCTCCAGGAACCCCATGTCTCTTCACACCGAAGCCGAGCGCGTGAGCCGTAGCGCCGCGCCCAGCGCCGCCGCCACGACCGCAGCCCCCTCCCCCGTCCCTTCGAATCCACACCCTGCACCGCGCCGCAACGCCGTGTCGGCTGCCGCCGATGCGGCTGAACTGTTCGCCCGCGCAGCCGTGCTGCTACCCGAGGTCGGCGCCGGCGCGGCCGCGCGCGAACAGGCGCGCGAGCTGCCCTATGCGCTGGTGCGACGCATCGCCGAAGCCGGCCTGCTGACCTTCCGCATCCCCAAGGCCTACGGTGGGCCGGGCGGGTCGGTGCACGACGTCATTCGCTTCGTGATCGACCTGTCGGCCGTCGACTCCAACATCGCGCAGGCGCTGCGGCCCAACTTCGGCACCGTCGAAAGCCTGCTGTTCTCCGGCAGCGAGGCGGAGCGCCGGCGCGGCTTCACGCGCCTGCTGGCTGGCGACATCTTCGGCAACGGCGGTCTCGAACGCGGTGGCGCCCACGGCGCCCTCAGCGCCCGCATCCGCCGCGACGGTGCGCAGTTCCGCGTGACCGGCACCAAGTACTACAGCACCGGCGCCCTGTACGCCGACTGGATCAGTTCCATCGCGCTCGACGACGAGGGCAAGGAGACCGCCTTCACCGTGCCGCGCGAGCGCGCGGGCGTGGAACTGATCGACGACTTCGACACCATCGGCCAGCGCCTGACGGCCAGCGGCACCACGCACTTTCACGACACGGTCGTCGAGGCCGACGAGATCCGGCCGAACTACATCCCGCGCGACCGGCGCAACCCTGTCTATCCCCTGTTCCAGCTGTTCCTGGCGGCGGTGGAAGCCGGCATCGCGCGCAACGCGCTGCACGACGCCGTGCAGTTTGCGCAGCAGCATGCACGGCCGATCCGGCACAGCAGCGCCAGCCGGTCGGTCGACGACCCGTACGTGCAGGAAACCGTGGGCCAGATCGCCTCGCAGGCCTACGCCGCCGAAGCCACCGTGCTGCGCGCCGCCGCCGCGATCGACGCTGCCTGGGCGGATGACCTGAGCAACGCCGCGCTAACCGAAGCCTCGGTGGCGGTGGCGCAGGCACAGTACTTCGCCGTGGAAGCAGCGCTGCGCGCCAGCGAGCTGGCCTTCGACGTCGGCGGCGCCTCGGCCACCGACCGCCGCCACAACATCGACCGCCACTGGCGCAATGCGCGCACGGTGGCCAACCACAACCCGCGGCAGTGGAAGGCGGCGGCTTCGGGGGCCTGGCATCTCAAGGGCGAAGGCCCACCGACGACCGGGTCGTTTTAACGGGCGCTGCCGCAGACGCGGCGACGATGAACGCGAACCCACGGAGAAACAGATGCAAGCACTGTCTGCGGCACGGCCGGAGACGTTTCGCTCGGTGCGCTTCGTCCTGACGGACATGGACGAGACGCTGACCCACCAAGGCAGGCTGTCCGCTGCAGCCTACGCTGCACTTGAGCGATTGCAGGCCAGCGGCATCACCGTCATTCCCGTCACCGCCGCGCCCGCCGGCTGGTGCGACCAGATGGCGCGAATGTGGCCTGTGGACGGCGTGATCGGCGAAAACGGGGGCTTGTTCTTTCGGCGTACGCCGGACGGGCATGGCGTGATGCGCACGTTCTGGCACGAGCCTGAACAAATGACGGCCATCCGTTCCCGGCTGGAGGCCATCAGCCTTGGCGTCCGCGAACGGGTGCACGAAGCCGTTCATGCCGACGATCAACCGTTCCGCCAGACCAGCCTGGCTTTCGCGCACCCCCAGCGCAAGGTGACCGCACAGCGCATGGTCGATGCACTGCGCGCAGAAGGAGCTGATGCCACCATCAACAACCTGTGGGTGCTCGGCTGGTTGGGCGGCTATGACAAGCTGGCGATGACGCGGCGTGTGATGGCGGAGATCTACGGTGTGGACATCGATGCGCAGCGCGATGCCGTGCTCTACGCCGGCGATTCGACCAATGACGCGCCGATGTTCGGCTTCTTCCGCCATACCGTGGGCATGAGCACCGTACGGGAGTACCTGAGCGAGATTCCCACGTGGCCCAACTGGATCGCTGCAGGTCCCGGCGGTGCTGGATTCGTCCAGACGGCCGAAGCGGTACTGGCCGGTCGGTAGGTCACCCGGCCCCCTTGCGCGACGTGGCCCGCCGGGCAGCGTGGAGGACTCTGAGCGAGAGATCCTCGCGACTACCTGTCGATGATGACCAGCGTCCCTTTGCTGCCCGGCGCCACTGCATGCGGTATGCCTGAGGGCACGATAAAGACCTCCCCGGCGTACACCTCGACGATGCGGCCGTGGATCTCGAGATGCATCTGCCCGTCGAGAACGAGCAACGCCTCGTCGAAGTCGTGGCACTCGGATGGATAGGCGGCGCCGTCCATGCGCAGCACCTTGACGTTGGCGCCGGCGGCACTTCCCACGATGGTCGACCGCCAGGCTTGCGGCAACGCCGTGGCGGTGCTCACCAAGTCGATCTTTCGGGGCATGTGCTCAGGCGGCCTTGCGCTGCTCCGCCCCGGGCACCGCTGCAATGAGGCTGCGCGTGTACGGGTGCTGCGGCCGCTCCCAGATGTCGCGATGGCTGCCGGTCTCGACGATCTGTCCCTTGTTCATCACCATCACCCGGTCGGCGATGTAGCGCACCACCGAGAGGTCGTGCGAGATGAAGAGGTACGACAGGCCGAAGTCCTCCTTCAGCTCCACCAGCAGGTTCAGGATCTGCGCCTGCACCGACACGTCGAGCGCCGACACCGGCTCGTCGAGCACGATCAGCGAAGGCCGCAGCACCAGTGCGCGTGCAATGCCGATGCGCTGGCGCTGCCCGCCCGAGAACTCGTTGGGGAAGCGTCGCCCCGCATCGGCCGGCAGGCCCACGCGCTCGAGCATGGCCGCGATGCGGTTGCGCCGCTCCACGCGGTCGGCCACACCGTGCACCTTGAGCACCGACTCGAGGATGTCGAACACGCTGCGCCGCGGGTTCAGCGACGCGTACGGGTCCTGGAACACCATCTGCACGCGGCGCCGCCACGGCTTGAGCGCCTTCTCGGACAGCGGCGCGATGTCGGTGCCGTCGAACACGATGCGGCCCGACGCCGGATTCACCAGGCGCAGCAGCGTGCGCGACAGCGTCGACTTGCCGCAGCCCGACTCGCCCACCAGCCCCACCGTCTCGCCCGCACGGATGTCGAAGGACACACCGTCCACCGCGTGCAGTACGCCACCACCGCGTTTCGGGTAGTCGGTGCGCAGGTCCTGCACCGACAGCAACGGCTCGCCAGCAGCGGCGCGCACGGGCAAGGCACGCACGGTCGAACTGGGCGCAGGCACATGCAGGGCAAAGTCGCGCACACCGGTCACCGGGTCGAGGCGCGTCTGGATCTCCGGCAGGCGCGCGTCGGCGTAGTGCAGCGCGCTGCCGGCGTGCAGCGACGCGCCCAGCAGGCCCCGGGTATAGGCATGCGACGGTGCGGCGAAGAGCTTCGACGTCGGCGCCTCCTCGACCTTCTCGCCGCCATACATCACGGCCACACGGTCGGCCCATTGGGACACGAGGCCCAGGTCGTGCGTGATGAGCAACAGCGCCATGTCCAACTCGCGGCGCAGGCCGTCGAGTAGTTCGAGAATCTGCGCCTGGATGGTCACATCGAGCGCGGTGGTCGGCTCGTCGGCCACCAGCAGGCGAGGCTTGCACGCCACGGCCATGGCGATCATCACCCGTTGGCGCTGGCCGCCCGAGAGGTTGTGCGGATGGTCGTCGATGCGCTGGTGCGGCTCGGGGATGCGCACGAGGTCGAGCAGTTCGATGGCGCGCTTGCGGGCGGCGAGGGCCGACAGCTTTTCGTGCCGGCGCAGGATCTCCTCGATCTGCGCGCCGATGGTGTGCACCGGGTTCAGCGAGGTCATCGGCTCCTGGAAGATCATCGCGATCTCACGGCCGCGCACGTCGCGTAGCTCGGCAGGCGACAGCGCGAGGATGTCGTGTCCGTCGAAGTGGATATTGCCGCGCAACACGGCACCGGGTGCAAGCAGCCGGAGCAACGCGAGTGCGGTGGTCGACTTGCCGCAGCCCGACTCGCCCACCAGCGCAAGCGTCTCGCCGCGCTGCAGCGTCAGGTCGAGACCGCGCACGGCCTGAATCGGGCCGCTCGATCCATGGAAGAAGACATCAAGGCCGCGCACCTCGAGCAGCGGTGCTGCGGGTTCGACTCGTTCGATCGTCATCTCAACGCCCCCTGAGCCGCGGGTTGAACGCATCGTTCAGTCCATCGCCCACGAGATTGAGCGCCAGCACTGTGAACACGATCGCCGCACCAGGCAACGCCGTGAGGTACCACGCCGTGCGCAGCAGCTCGCGCCCCTGCCCGATCATGCTGCCCCACGACACCGCATTCGGGTCGCCCATGCCGAGGAAGGACAGCGCCGACTCGATGAGGATGGCGCTCGCCACCAGCACCGAGGTAGTCACGATGACCGGCGGCAAGGCGTTGGGCAGCATCTCCTGGAAGATGATGCGTGCATGGCTAAAGCCCTGGCTTCGGGCCGCCAGCACGAACTCGGTTTCGCGCAGCGCCCTGAACTCGGCGCGCACCAGCCGCGCGATCACCGGCCACGACGCCAGACCAATGGCGAACACGATCACCGGCACCGAGGGTTGGCCGATGGCCACCACCACGATCACGAACAGGAACGACGGCATGGTCTGGAACAACTCGGTGATGCGCACCAGCACATCGTCGATGCGGCCGCCGAAGTAGCCGGCGGTGGCGCCCACGAGCACACCGATCACCAGGCTCAGCACGGCCGCCACCACGCCCACGGAGAGCGAGATGCGCGCGCCGTGCGCGATACCGGCAATCACGTCGCGGCCCAGCGAATCGCTGCCCAGCGGATAGGCAGCATCCTGGCCCGGCCACAGCAGCGGCGGCGCCACCATGTCGAGCGGGTCACCGGGATAAAGCCACGGCGCCAGCAACGCCAGCACGAGCATGAAAACGAGCAGCACGACGCCGGCCACGGCGGCCGGGTTGCGCAGAAAGGCGCGCAGCGCGGCATGTCGGCTGGAGACGGGCTTGGCGTCCACCGCGGCCTTCGCGGCAGGGACAGCCGGTGCAAGAGGTCCGGCCGGTGGTTCGGGGCGACGCGCCGCAGGCGGCGTCGGTGGATGTGCCGGCGGGTTCGCGAGCGCGGCATCGAGTGTGAAAGGTGTGGACATCGAAAGCTTTGAAAGCCCGGAATTTCGGAAAGAGGGAAGCGAAGGCGCGCTCAGCGCACCTGGATCCGCGGATCGAGCCACGCATGCAGCAGGTCTACCAGCATGTTGGCCACGATGACCAGCAGCGACGACATCAGCAGCACGCCCAGCAGCACCGTGTAGTCGCGCCCGGCCACCGAGTCGAAGGCCAGCCGGCCGAGACCGGGCCAGCTGAACACCGTCTCGACCACCACCGCGCCGCCCAGCAGCGTGCCGAAGTGCATGCCCGCCACGGTCGTCACCGGGATCAGCGCATTGCGCAGGATGTGGCGCAGGTTGATGCGCCACGGGTGCAGACCCTTGGCTTCGGCCGTGCGCACGAAATCCTGTCGCGCCACCTCGAGCATCGCGGCCCGCGTGAGGCGCGAGAAGATGGCGATGTAGAAGCCCGCCATGGCCATCGCCGGCAGCACCAGGTGCCGCGCCACGTCGATGGCATGCGTCCAGCCCGTGTAACCCGCGCCGATGCTTTCACTCCCGCCGGTGGGCAGCCAGCCCAGGTGTACCGAGAACAGCACGATCGCCATCAAGCCCAGCCAGAAGCCCGGCGTGGAATACAAGAGCAGCGCCGCCACCGAGAGCGTGCGGTCCTGCCAACGGCCGACGCGCGTGGCCATGAAGGTGCCCGCCGCGATGCCGATGGCCAGCGCGAAGGCCAGCGCCGTGAGCATCAGCAGCAGCGTGTTGCCCAGCCGCGCGCCGATCAGGGCAGTCACCGGCATGTTGTAGCGCGGCGAGACCCCGAGGCTCAAATGCGCCAGGTTGTTCAGGTAGGCGCCCAGTTGATGCAGCACCGGCAGGTCGAGCCCGAAGTGCGTGCGCAACTGCGCCATGCTTTCCGCGGTGGCCGAGCCCGATTCGGCCGCGACCACGTCGGCGGCGTCGCCCGGGATCCACTGCATCAGCAGGAAATTGAGCAGGATCACGCCGATGACGGTCGGCACTGCCTGCCACGCGGTGCGCACCAGCGTGCGGCTTGCGCTGCGCAGGTTCACGACGCCGCCGTCTCGCGCGGCGCGACCAGGCGGATGCCCACGTCGCCTTCGCGCGCCAACTGCGCCACCAGGCCGATCTCCCAGTCGAGGTACTGCTGGAAGCCGGCGTCGCGCTGGGCCACGTCGGCATGCGCGTAGGGGCTGTACCAGTGGTCGTCGTCGCCGGTCAGCACGCCCTCCGCACCGGTCGCGGTGGGCAGCCGGGCGGCGATCCAGGCCTGGGTGCCGCCCGCGAGGGCGCGCACCGTGCGGCCAGTACGGGCTGCGAGCTCGGCCGCCGCCGTGCGCGCGAGCACGCCGTCGGACGAGGTGAGCACGATGAGCTGCGACGCAGGCAGGTCGGCCGTGAATTCCTGGAGCCGGTCGGGCACCGCGAAGCGTGCGCCTGCGACATGCCGTCGCTCGAAAGCCGCGCGGCGCTCCACGTCGAACACCACCGCCGTGCCGGCTTCCAGCGCCGCGGCCGCCTCGCGCAGCGCGATGTCCGGGGTGAAGGCACGCAGCGACAGCACGCGCACGGGTTCGGGCCCGAGCACCAGCAACGGCAAGGCGGGCGGCGACAGCACGAACACCTCGTGCCCGCCCAGTTGCGCGAGCCATGCACCGGTGGTCAGCGCACGCACGCCGTCCCAGTCGGCCAGCACGATGCGCGCACGCCGCGTGCCCACGTATTCGTCGGTGGCCTGCACCAGCTGGCCGCCGGGCGCCCAGCGCCAGCCTTCCAGGTGGCCGGCCTCATATTCCTGGCGGGTGCGCACGTCGAAGCGGTAGAGCGAGCGCTCGTCGGACTCGGCCTCGAAGCGCGCGAGCGTGGCCGCGTCGATGCGGCGCACGCCGGCGCGTGCGGCCACGTCCTCGGCCCGTGCGCGCGCGCTCTTGCGCGTCGCCTCGCCCGGCTCGGGCAGCGGCGCGGCGCGGCCATGGGCCAGCTCGCGCCCCGCCAGCAGCCAAGCCATGGTGCCGTCCTTCAACGACACCACCGGGTTCGGAATGCCCGCGTCGATGAGCGTCTGGGCGCCCACGATGCTGCGCGTGCGACCGGCACAGTTCACCACCACGAGCGTCTCGGGCCGCGGCGCGAGTTCCTGGATGCGGTAGACCAGTTCGGCGCCCGGCAGGCTGTGGGCGAACGGCAGGCTGAAGTCGGCGAATTCCTCCGGCGTGCGGCTGTCGACCACCACGATGTCGTCGCCGCGCTCCACGCGTTCGTGCAGCTCGTCGACCGAGATCCACGGCGTGTGCTTCTCGTGCTCGATGACCTCGCCGAAGGCCTTGCTCGGCACGTTGCTGCCGCTGAAGAGTTCGTAGCCCGCGGCGGCCCAGCCTTCGGTACCGCCCGCCAGCACCGACACGTTGCGCCAGCCCAGGCGCACCAGCTTGGCGGCGGCTTCATGGGCCAGCGATTCGTCGGCGTCGGCCAGCACGATGCGGGTGCTGCGGCGCGGCACCAGGCGGTCGATCTGCACCTCCAGCCGCCACAGCGGCGCCGAGGCGGCCAGTAGGATGTGGCGGCGCACGAAGACGCCGGTCTCGCGCACGTCGAGCAGCGCGATCTCCTCGCCGTCGGCCAGCGCCGCCTTCAGCGCCTGTGGCGTGATGGCCGGGTGGCGAATGGTCTTCGGTGGCGCGAAGTGGCGGAAACTGCCACCCGCTGTGCCTTCGAAGACCACGCGCTTGTCGAGGCGTTCGAGCGCGCGGCCGTAGAAGTGCAGATGGCGGCCGTCCTGGCCGCCGATGAGTTCGATGGTGTGCACGTCGTCCGGCAGCAGCACCACGGCGCTGCCCGAGGCCACGTCGACGGTGCCGGTGGGCACCAGCGCGTCGCGCGACGCGTCGGCGGTCTTTTCGCGGCGGTAGAGCACGTTGCGCTCGTTGCCTTCCACCCCGGCGATCACCGCCCAGGTCGTGTGGTCGTGCGGCGGCTGGGCCTTGCCCGCGAGGCCGGCCGACAGGTACAGCGCCAAGCCGCCGTCGGCGTCCTCCGCCAGACGGTAGACCTGTGCGGGGCGGGTCGCATCGACGGGGAAATGGGCGGCCGGGAACAGCGCCCTTTGCTGGCCGAGTGCGATCAGCGCGTCGGCCACGGTCTGCAGGGCGCGCTTGTCCGCAGCGCCAGCGAGCAGACCGCGCGCCTGCGCCAGGAAGGCGTCGATGGCGCGCGCACGGGCGCTGGCAATGTCGTTGCCCGCGGTGTCCACGGGGAGGTCGGTGAGGCTCATGGGGAGGAACTTTCTGGGGGCAGGAAGGCGATTCGATGGTCAGGCTAAGCCGGGGGGCGCGCGCACCCAACGAAGTTTTTCGTTGACGCATATCCGAATTGCTTCGTTGGAGGCCGGCGGTACCGCTCCTAGATTGGCGTCCACATGACGACACACTTCCCCCTCCTTGCCCCGCGCCGCGCCATGTTGGGCGCGCTGACCCTCGCTTTCACCGGTTTCGGTGCCCTCCTGCCTCTGGCGCACGCCGACGACGACGCGGCCGGCTTTCCGTCGAAGCCGGTGCACATCGTGGTGCCCGTGGCGACAGGCGGCAGCGCCGACAAGCTCACCCGGCTGATCGCGCAGGGCCTGACCGAACGCTGGGGCCAGTCGGTGGTGGTCGAGAACCTGGCCGGCGCCAGCGGCACCATCGGCGCGGCCCGGGTGGCCAAGGCGCCCGCCGATGGCTACACGCTGCTGCAGCAGGGCGAAGGCCTGACGCTCAACGGCATTCTTTTCGACCGCCTGCCCTACGACGGCCAGAAGGCCTTCACGCCGGTCATCCAGGCGGTGGTGAACCCGCAGATCCTGGTGGTCAATCCCAAGACCGGCATCGCCGATTTCCGCAGCTACCTGGCACGTGCCAAGGCGCAGCCACAGTCGATCAGCCTGGGCCTGCCCGGCAACGGCGGCATCGCCCATGTCGCGCACGAGATGATCGCGCAGGACACCGGGGCGCAGGTCAACTACATCCCCTACTCCGGCGGTGGTCCGGCCACGGTGGACGTGCTGGCCGGCCATGTGGACGCCACGCTGATCACGCTCGCGGCCGTGACCGACCATGTGCGCGCCGGCAAGCTGCGTGCGCTGGCCGTGACCACCGCCTACCGATCAAGCGCGCTGCCCAACGTGCCGACCATGGCCGAGGCCGGCCTGCCCGGCTTCTCGGTGGAAAGCTGGCAAGGCTACTTCGCGCCCGCCGGCACACCCGCCGCGGTGGTGGCAAAGATCAACCGCGACATCCAGGCCGTGATCTCCACGCCCGAGACCCGCGCCAAGCTCGAGGACATGGGCTTCAAGGTGACCGGCGGCACGCCCGCGGACCTGGCCCGCACGCTGGCCGGCGAGCGCCTGCGCTACGCCAAGGCCATCCAGACGGCGGGCATCGCCCTGCGCTGATGCCCGCCCTGCAGCGGCCGGCTCAGGCTGCGAGCCGCTGCGTGCCCGGCCGCCAGACGGCACCGGCATAGAGTTCCTCGCCGAAATCCGCCGGCACGTCGGCGCGCGTGCGTGCCTCGTGCAGCGCGAGGTCGGCCAGCAGCAGGTCTTCGCTGATGCGCCGCACCACCGCGGGCACATACCCACGGATGCTCGGCACGTCGCCCAGCGGCAGGCCGGTGCTGGCGAAGCCACCGGGGTTGTAGGTGTGGATGTCGCGCAGCCAGGGCGCGGTGCCCGGGATCTTCTCGATGTATTCAAGGCCGGCGCCGAGATAAGGCGCCGCGCCCAGTTCATCGTCGCGTTCGTCCGCAGGCGGCTGGAAGCGGTCGCGCCAGCGCAGCACCAGGTCGGCGATGCCGGCCAGTTCGGGCCGTTGCGACAGCTCGTGTGTGTAGCCGGTGCCGGCGATCACGAAGTCGAAGTGGAAGCGCTGGTCATGCACCGAGGCCACCACCTGCCCGGCCTGCACCTGCGCGCCTTGCCACGGCGCGCCCAGGTGCAGGTGGAAGTTGGGAAAGCGCAGCACGCGCTGCACCGAGTCCGGCGGCGGGGTGGTGCCCAGGCGGCGGTAGCGCGCCGCATGGTGCCAGCGCGTGGCATCGGGCAGCGACAGGTAGTTGTCGTAGAAGCCGGGGTAGCCGCGCACGCGCGCCACCGGCGTGGCGGGTATCTTGTCGCGGCGTACGAACAGGTGCACGGCGGCGGCCCCGCTCTCGAGCGCCACCGCAGCGGCGTCGAAGGCCGATGCCGCGCCGCCGACGACGGCCACGGTCTTGCCCGCCAGCGCCGTGAAGTCGATCGCATGGCCGGTATGGGCCGCCAGGCCCTGGCTCAGGGCCGCCGACAGCGGTTCGGGAACGAAAGGCGCGCCGCTGCCGGCCACGCCATTGGCGAAGATCAGCTTGCGCGCCGTCTCCACGCGCTCGACGCCGTCCACGTCCAGATGCAGCCGGAAGTGCGGCACCGCACCACCGGTGACTGGCGCGAAGCGCACGAGCCGCGTGCCGTAGCGCACCGCGGTGCCGGTGATGCCGCGGAACCAGTCGAGGTACTCGGCCCAGTCGGTGCGCGCGATGCGGTCGATGGCCGCATAGGCCGCCTGTCCGTGGCGCGATTCGTACCAGGCCTGGAAGCCCAGCGCCGACACCGGACCTTCGGGGCCGACCAGGTGCTTGAGCGTGCGCAGCTTGTGCATGCGGGCACGCGTGCGCCATACGCCCGCCTGCGAAGCGCCCCCGGCCGCGTCGATCACGGCGACACCGCCGATGCCCGCGCGCTGCAGCGCGAAGGCGAAGGCGCTGCCGGTCTGGCCGGCACCGACGACGAGCACGTTGTGGTCGACGCCTTCGTGCGCAGGCACCCAGTTGGCGGGTGCGGGCCCCAGCAGGCGCAGCGCTTCGTGCGCGAAATGGTCAGGGGTCGAAGGGGACGGGGAAGTCATGGGATGGCTCGAGGAAGAGAGACGACAGGGATCGGCCGCTGGCGCTCAGGCCAGCTTGCGCAGCGCACCGTCGCGGCGTGCCGCGCCTTCGCGCAGCAGCGGCACCAGTGCCCGGCCATAGTCCTGCGCGTCGGTACGCGGGTCGAAGCCGCGGAACAGGAAGTTGCTCACGCCCACGTCGTAGTAGGCGAGCAAGGCCTCGGCCACCTGTTCGGGCGTGCCGACGATGGCCGTAGTGTTGCCGGGCGCGTTGGTGGCCGCGGCCACGCCCATGAAGAGGCGCTGGTCGAGCACCTCGCCCTGCTTGACCAGCGCAAGCAGGCGGCGCGAGCCTTCGTTCTCCGCGGCCTCCGCGGGAAGGCTCACGCCACCGAACACCTTCGACTTGCCGCTCCACAGGCCCACCTCGCGCGTGGTCTCGGCGATCTCGCGGGCCTTCTTCCAGGCGGCTTCCTCGGTATCGGCCACGATGGCGCGAATCGAGATGCTGAAGCGCGGCGTCCGCCCGTGGCGCGCCGCCGCCGTGCGCACGCGCGACACCAGCTCACGCGTGCCGTCCAGCGTCTCGCCCCACAGCGCATACAGGTCGGCGTGTTTCGCGGCCACTTCGATGGCCGGGTCCGAGGCGCCGCCGAAGGACACGGGAATGTGCGGCTTCTGCAGGGGCTTGAGTTCGGAGAAGGCGGCGGCGAAGCGGTAGTGCGCGCCCGCGTGGTCGATAGGCGTGTCGCTGGTCCAGATGCGGCGCAGGATCTCGAGGTACTCGTCGGTGCGTGCATAGCGCGCGTCGTGCGTGAGGTAGTCGCCGTCACGCTGCTGCTCGGCATCGCGCCCGCCGGTGATGATGTGCACGCGCAGCCGCCCGCCCGTGAAGTGGTCGAGCGTGGCAAGCTTGCGCGCCGCCAGCGTGGGCGACACGAAGCCCGGCCGGTGCGCCAGCAGGAAGATCAGCCGCTGCGTGGCGCCGGCAGCGCGCGCCGCCGTCAGGAAATTGTCGGCCCAGCCCGCGTTGTGCGGCAGCAGCACGCCGTCGAAGCCCGCCGCTTCATGGGCGCGGGCCGTGCCTTCGATATGCGGGATGTCGAAGGCCGGGCCCTCGGCCGGAATGGTCTCCGAGAACAGGCGTGGGTACAGGGTGCCGTAGAGCTCGATGGTCATGGATTTCCTTTTTGCGGCGAAGCGTGCTCAGGCCGTGATGCCGGCGGCCCGGATCACGCGGTTGTTGACATCGATCTCGGCCTTGAGCAGGGCGGCGATCTGCGGCAGGGACAGCGGCTGGATCTCCACGCCCAGCGCCTTGAGTTCGGCCACCGTGTCCGCGTCGCGCGCGAGCTCGACGAACTGCCGGTGCAGTTGCTCGACCACGCCCGCCGACGTCTTGGCGGGCACCGCCGCCAGGAAGAAGTTGGTCGCCTCCCAGCCAGGCACGCCAGCGGCCTCGATGGACGGGACGCCCGGCAGGTCGGGCGACACGGTGGCGCCCGAGTAGGCCAGCGCGCGCAGCTTGCCGGCGCGCACATGCTGCGCGGCCAGCGGGTCGAGCACCAGTTGCACATGGCCCGCGACCGCGTCGTTCAACGCAGGCGCCGAGCCGCGGTACGGCACATGCACGATGTCGATGCCGGTGCGAAGCCGCAGGTACTCGCCCGCGATGTGGCCACCGGTGCCGTTGCCTGCGGTGCCGTAGTTGATCTTGCGCGGGTTCTTCTTCGCGTACGCGATCAACTCGGCCAGCGTGGTCGCAGGCACCGAGGGATGCACGGCGAACACGAAGCGGGTGTGGCCGAGAAAGCCCACAGGTACCAGGTCGGCCAGCGGGTCGTAGGGCGCGCCGAGCACCTGCGGCGCCGAACTGAGGTTACCGCTCGATGCATTGAGCACCGTGTAGCCGTCGGCGGCCGCCTGCACCACGAACTGCGTGCCGATGGTGCCCCCCGCACCGCTGCGGTTGTCGACGACCACTGGCTGCGAGAAGTTCGCGGCCAGCTTGCGGCTCACGATGCGCGCCACCAGATCGTTGGTGCCACCGGGCGGGTAAGGCGAGACGTAGTGCAGCTGTCGGGCCGGGAAGGCCTCCGCCCACGCGCGTGCGGGAACCAGCCCGGTCACGGCGGCCGCGCCAGCAAGCGTTGCACCGGCAAAGTGCCGGCGGGAGAAGGTGGTCATTGGCGGAGATCCAGTTCGGAAAGCTTTCACGCAGCATCAGCAGCGGCACGAGGCTTTTCCTATGTCCGAAGCCGCCAAGCCGCTGAATAAAAGAGGCGGACCCTGAAGGGCCCGCCGAACGTCGCTTCGACACGACGAGGAGACACTCACCATCTGAGCGAGAGGTGCCAGTGTTCAGCCGATCACATCCAATACGAAGCACGAAATTCGCATACGTTGATCTGGTTTTGTTCTTTGCGCTCTGCAGTGGTGTGCGTTTAGCCTGTGCGTTCACCCTCGCATGCAGCGCAGGGCCCGATCCGCTTAGACCCGGACAGAAAACATCTCGACACCCGATGAGCCGCCTTCCCGACAACCCACCGCGCCGCCAACTCCACCTCAACGTCAACATCCTCCATTCCGGTTTCGTGCCGTCGGCCTGGCGGTTGCCCGAGAGCGACCCGCACGCGTTCGTCGATGTCGCGCACTATGTGCGCGTGGCGCAGATCGCCGAAGCCGGCAAGCTCGACGCGGTCTTCCTGGCCGACAACGCGGCCATCGTCGACCAGATCCACTTCCGTCCCATCACCGCGCTCGAGCCGACGGTGCTGCTGGCCAGCATCGCCGCGGCGACCACGCACATCGGCCTGATCGGCACGGCCTCGACCAGCTACAACGAGCCTTTCAACATCGCACGCCGCTTCGCCACGCTCGACCATGTGAGCGGCGGCCGCGCCGGCTGGAACGTCGTGACCACGGCAGACGTGCCGTCCGCACGCAACTTCGGCCGCGACGCCGCGCCCGACCACGCCCAGCGCTACGGCCGCGCCAGCGAGTTCACCGACGTCGTGAAGGCGCTGTGGGCCAGTTGGGCCGACGACGCCTTTGTCGGCGACAAGGCCGACGGCCGATTCATCGACCCGACCAAGGTGCAGCCCATCGCGCACCGTGGCGAACACTTCGCGGTGCAGGGCCCCGGCACGCTGCCGCGCACACCGCAGGGCCATCCGGTGCTGGTGCAGGCCGGCGGTTCGGCCGACGGGCGCGAGCTGGCAGCGCGCCATGCCGAGGCGGTGTTTTCCGCCTCGCAGTCCTTCGAGGAATCGCTGGAGTACGCGCGTGGCCTGAAGCAGCGCGCCGCCGAACTGGGCCGCGGCCCCGACGCCGTGAAGGTGCTCGCCGGGCTCACGACCATCATCGGCGCCACCGAGGCGCAGGCGCGTGCGCGCCGCGATGCGCTGGTCGACCTGATCCCCTGGGACTACAGCGTCGGGCGGCTGGCGGGCATCCTGGGCGTCACGCCCGATCGCCTGTCGCTCGACAAGACGCTGCCGGACGACCTCGCGCTGCCCGCGGGCGGCAACGGCAACCACACCTTCTTCAACGCCACGATCGCCGCGGCGCGCCGCGGAGGCCTGACCGTGCGCCAGTTGGTGCGCGAGCTGGCCGGCGGTGGCGGCCACCGCGTGATCGTCGGCACGCCTGAGCAGATCGCGGACGACATCGAACACTGGTTCCGCGCCGGCGCGGCCGACGGCTTCAACCTCATGCCCGACCAGCTGCCGGATGGCCTGCAGGACTTCGTCGACGGCGTGGTGCCGATCCTGCAGAAGCGCGGCCTGTTTCGCACCGAGTACAGCGGTCGCACGCTGCGCGAGCACCTGGGCATCGCCTTGCCGGGCTACCCGGGCCATCGCCCCGTCCTCACCGAAACTGCCCTTCCCCACGCCGGCGCAGCGCGCCGCCTCGTTGCCATCTGATGCTTCACCCTTCCATGGCCTACACACCACCCACCGACGCGGAACTCGCCACGCGCTTTCGCCCCGTCTTTGCCCGCATCGCCGAAGGTGCAGCCCAGCGTGAGCACGCGCGCGCCCTCGCCCACGACGCCATCGGCTGGCTGCGCGAAGCCGGTTTCGGCGCGCTGCGCGTGCCGCGCGAACACGGCGGGCTGGGCGCGACGCCCGAGCAGCTGTATGAGCTGATCATCGAATTGGCCGAGGCCGACTCGAACCTGCCGCAGGCCCTGCGCGCGCACTTCGGCTTCGTCGAGCGCGTGCTGGTGGAGTTCACGGCCAACCAGCGCGCCCCGTGGCTGCGCCGCGTGGCCGACGGTGCGATCTTCGGCAACGCCACCACCGAGGCCGGCGAAGGCGCGCTCGGCCAGTTGCAGACCCGCGTGTTCCGCGAGAACGGCGCCTGGCTGCTGAGCGGCGAGAAGTTCTACAGCACCGGCACGCTCTACGCCGACTGGGTCGGCGTCACGGTGCAGCGCGACGACACCGACCCCGCGCAGTGGCGCACGCTGGCCCTGGTGCGCACCGACGCGCCGGGCGTCACGCGCATCGACGACTGGAACGGTTTCGGCCAGCGGCTGACCGCCTCGGGCACCACGCGCTTCGACCGCGTGCCGGTCGAGGCCGCGCACATCATCGATTTCTCGCGCACCGGCGCGACACCGATGACTGCGGTGTTCCAGCTCTTCCACATCGCCACGCTGGCCGGCATCGCGCGGGCCATCGAACGCGATGCGGTGGCCTTCGTGCAGCCGCGCAAGCGCGTGTTCAGCCACGGCAGCGGCGCGGTGCCGCGCGAGGACCCGCTGGTGCAGCAGGTGATCGGCCAGCTGTCGAGCACGGCCTTCGTCGCCGCGCTCGCGGCGCGCGAGGTGGCCCGCGGGCTCGGCGAGATCGACCGGCTGCGCCTGCAGGGCGAGCCCCTGTCCGAAGAACTGCTCATCGACGTGGAGCTGCGCGCCGGCAAGGCTCAGATCGTCGTCACCGATGCCGTGCTCGGCGCGGCCACGCGCCTGTTCGACGTCGGTGGCGCCACCGCGCTGCAGGAGAGCCGCCGGCTCGATCGCCACTGGCGCAACGCGCGCACGCTGGCCTCCCACAACCCGGTGATCTACAAGGCGCGGGTGATCGGCGACAACGCGCTGAACGGCACGCGGCCGACCTTCTACTGGGGCGTGGGCACGCGCGCGCCGGCGTCGAACTGAGCGGAGAGAGCGGCGCCTGGCCGCTCCGGGGCTAGCGCTGCTGGCCCCACCTGCGGATCGTGAGCCGTTCCAGCGTCGCGAAACCGAAGCTCTCGACCGCCAGGCCGATCAGCACCACGAGCGCGAGCCCGGCGAACACGCGGTCGGTGTAGAGCTCGTTGCGGTTCTGGAAGATGTACCAGCCCAGGCCGCCCTTGCCCGACGAGGCGCCGAACACCAGCTCGGCCGCGATCAGCGTGCGCCAGGCAAAGGCCCAGCCGATCTTCAGCCCCGACAGGATGGCCGGCAGCGCCGCGGGCACGAGGATCTGCAGCACGTAGCGCAAGCCGCGCAGGCCGTAGTTGCGGCCCGCCATGCGCAGCGTCTCGGGCACGCCCTGAAAGCCCGCGTAGGTGTTGAGCGCCAGCGGCCACAGCACCGAATGGATCAGCACGAAGACCAGGCTGCCGCGCCCGAGGCCGAACCACAGCAAGGCCAGCGGCAGCAGCGCAATGGCCGGCAGCGGGTTGAACATCGAGGTCAGCGTGTCCAGCAGGTCGCGCCCGATCTGCGTCGACACCGCCAGCGTGGTGAGGCCGAACGCCAGCAGCACGCCTGCGAAGTAGCCCTGCAACAGCACGGCCAGCGAGATGCGCACCTTCTCGACCAGCTCGCCGCTGGCCAGCCCGTCGAACAGCGCGCGCGCGGTGGCGGTGAAGGTCGGCAGCAGCAGGTCGTTGTCCTGCCAGCGCGCGGCCAGTTCCCACAGAACCGCCAGCACGGCGAGGATCACGCCCTTGCGCAGCCAGCCCTGCGACCACAGGCGCGTCCCGAACGGCAGCACACGTTCGACGGGCAGCTCGGTGAAGGGCTCGAGCCGGTTCTCGTATTCGGGCCGGATCGGCGGGGTCAGCGATGAACTCATGGCGAAGCGCCCTCCTCGACTTCTTCCTCGAACAGCATGTCGTGGATGCGCGTGGCCGTCGCCTGGAACTCGGCGCCGCCCAGGCTGCCCAGGCCGAAGTCATGGCTGTTGATCTCGGCGCGCATACGCCCCGGGTGCGGCGACAGCAACGCGATGCGGTTGCCCACCACCAACGCCTCTTCGATGGAGTGCGTGACGAAGAGCAGCGTGAAGCGCACCTCGTCCCACAGTTCGAGCAGCTCTTCCTGCATCTTGCGGCGCGTGAGCGCATCGAGCGCGGCGAAGGGCTCGTCCATCAGCAGCACGCGCGGCTGCATGGCCAGCGCACGGGCGATGGCCACGCGCTGTTTCATGCCGCCGGAGAGCTGGTGCGGGTGCACGTCGGCGAACTTGTCCAGGCCGACCTTGGCCAGGTAGTGCAATGCGCGCTCCTCGGCCTCTCTGCGGCCCAGCGTCTTCGAGGCGAGCAGCGGGAACATCACGTTCTGCTTGACCGTCTTCCACGGCGGCAGCTGGTCGAATTCCTGGAACACGACGATGCGGTCCGGGCCCGGTGCGCGCACGCGGTGCCCGTCGAGCCGGATCTCGCCTTCCACCGGCGCGATGAAACCGCCCACCGCCTTGAGCAGCGTCGACTTGCCGCAGCCCGAGGGGCCGAGCAGCACGAAGCGATCGGCCGCGTGCACGTCGAAGCTCACGCGGTGCGTGGCGCGCACCACGCGCTCGGGCGTGCGGTACTCCAGGCTCACGCCGTCGACCTGGAGCAGCGCCGAATCAGGCGCGTCAGGTGAATACGCCGCCGACACCTGGCCCGGCCGGCCGAGCGGCCGGCTCGGTCGTGGAACGGGTGCCGGCTGCGAAGCAACGGGCGGGGCCGCGCGCAGTGCGTGAGAGCCGAGGTTCGACATCACGACCCCGGCTGGGCGTAGGCCTCGTCGAAGAAGTAGTCCTTCCACGACACCGCCTTGTTCTTCAGCACGCCCAGCTTGTGCAGCTCGTCGGCGTACACGTAGCTGCGGTGCGGCGACACCGTGAAGTCGTTCTCCGGATCCTCGATGATGCGGCGCACCAGCTCGGGCGAGAGCTTGGACTTTTGCACGCGGATGAAGATGTCGGCCGCCTTGGCCTTGTCCGCCTTCACGATCTGCGCCGCCTCGACCAGCGCCGCATAGAAGGCCTTGTAGGTCTTCGGGTTCTCGTCGTGGAACTTCTGCGTCGTGTAGAGCACGTTGAAGGTCGCCGGCCCGCCGAGGATGTCGTAGCTGCTGATGACCTTGTGGATCGCCTTGTTCGCGTCCAGCGCCTGGTAATAAAAGGGGGCGCTCGAGAAGTGCGTGTTGATCTCGGAGCCGCCCGCGATCAGCGCGGCGGTGGCTTCCGGGTGCGGCAGGCTGACCGAGATCGTGTCGAAGCGCTTGAAGTCGTCCTTGCCGAAGAGCTTCGCGGTCTCGATCTGCAGCGTGCGCGACTGGAAGCCCACGCCCGCCGCCGGCACCGCGATGCGGTCCTTCTCGCCCAGGTCCCTGAGCGTCTTCACGCGTGGGCTGTTGCTGATGAGGTAGTTGGGCAGCGAGCCGAGCGCAGCCACCGCCTTCACGTTCTGCTTGCCCTTGGTGCGGTCCCACATCGTGAGCATCGGCGGCACGCCGGCCGACACCACGTCGAGCGCACCGGCCAGCAGCGCCTCGTTCATCGCGGTGGCACCCGAGATGCTGGCCCATTCGACCTGCACATCGACGCCCTGCTGCTTGCCGTGCTTCTCGATGAGCTGCTGGTCGCGCACCACGTCGAGCAGCAGATAGCCGATGCCGAACTGCTGCGCGATGCTGATCTTGCCTTCGGCATGCGCGATGCCTTGCAGCGCCACGGCGGCGACGAGGGCCGCCACGGCGCCCTTCAGAAAACGGACCGCCATGTCAGTTGCCTTGCGCGTTCTGCGCGTCGTCGAAGAAGTAGTCCTTCACCGATGCCGGCTTGTTCTTGATCGCGCCCACGCGGTGCATGAACTCGGCCAGCGGGTAGGTGTTCTGCGGCGTGGTCTTGAACTGCACTTCGGGGTTCTTGATGATCTTCAGCAGCAGCTCGCGGTCGATCTTCGCGTTGCTCACCTTGATGTAGATGTCGGCCGCCTTCTCGGGGTGGGCCGTGACGAACTGCGCCGCTTCGTTCAGCGCCTCGACGAAGGCCTGGTAGGTCTTCGGGTTCTCGGCACGGAATTTCTCGGTGGCATAGAGCACGGTGGCCGACGCCGGACCGCCCAGCACCTGGTAAGAGTTCAGCACGATGTGCGCCTGCGGGTTGCCGGCCAGTTCCTGCTCCTGGAACGGCGGGTTGCCGAAGTGGCCGGTGATTTCGGTGCCGCCCTTGATGATGGCCGCGGCCGCATCGGGGTGCGGCACCGCCACGCTGATCTTGTCGAGCTTGGCGAATTCCTTGTCGCCCCACAGCTTGGCCGAGGCCAGCTGCAGCACGCGCGACTGCACCGACACGCCGACGGCCGGCACCGCGATGCGGTCCTTCTCGGTGAAGTCGGCGATGGTCTTCACGGCCGGGTTGTTGCTGACCAGGTAGTACGGGAAGTTGCCGAGCGAGGCCACGCCCTTCACGTTCTGGCGGCCCTTGGTGCGGTCCCACAGCGTGAGCAGCGGGCCGACGCCGGCACCGGCGATCTCGATGTTGCCGGACAGCAGCGCGTCGTTGACCGCCGAGCCACCGGAGAGCTTGACCCATTCGACCTTGGCGTCGACGCCCGCCGCCTTGGCGTGCTTCTCGATGAGCTTCTGGTCCTGCGCGACGTTGAGCAGCAGGTAGACGATGCCGAACTGCTCGGCGATGCGGATCTGTCCTTCTGCATGCGCCGCGAGGCTGGAAATGGCGAGGCCGAGGCCGGCGAGGGTCGCGGCCGTTTTGCGGAGGATGTGCTTCATGTCAGAAAGGCTTGTCGCCTTCGATGGTGGTTCGGAACAGTTTTCGGCGAAGGTGGTCGGGCGTGCCGGCCGCCAGGTGCATGAGCGAGCGGTTGTCCCAGAACACCAGGTCGTGCGGCTTCCACTGGTGGCGATAGACGAACTCGGGCTTGACGCTGTGCGCGAACAGTTCGGCCAGCAGCGCGTCGCCCTCGGCCTGCGGCAGGCCGACGATGCGGGTGGTGAAATGCTCGCTGACGAAAAGCGCCTTGCGGCCGGTCTCGGGGTGCGTGCGCACCACCGGCTGCACCGCAGGCGCGACCTGGTCGACCTGCGCCTGCGAGAGCTTGGGCCGCCACGGGTTCTTGGCGCGCAACTCTTCGTACTTCGCCAGATAGCTGTGCTCGGCCTTGAGCGGCAGGAGGCGCTGCTGCAGTTCGGGCGACAGCGTTTCCCAGGCCAGATGCTGGTCGGCGAACAGCGTGTCGCCACCTTCGCTCGGCAGCTCCTGCGCATGCAGCAGCGAGCCGAGGCTGGGGACCGCCTTGTACGAGAGGTCCGAGTGCCAGTACACGCCGGCATCGCCCAGGCCGATGGGCTCGCCGTTCTCCTTGATGTTCGAGACGATCAGCACCTCCGGATGGCCCTTGAGCTGGAACTGGTGCAGCACATGGATCTGCAGCGGACCGAAGCGGCGGCTGAAGGCCACGTGGTCGTCGGGCGACACGCGCTGGTCGCGGAACACCACGACGTGGTGGTCGAGGTGCGCACGGTGCAGGCGCGCGAAGTCGGCGTCGTTGATGGGCTTGGAGATGTCGAGTCCGACGACTTCCGCACCCACGGGTGCATCGAAAGGTCGAACTTCGAAGGCCTGGCTCGGTGCATCGCGCCATGCGCTCGGCTCGGCGTTGCGGGAAAGGGTGGCTTCGGTCATGGGAATGAAAAGGAGACGCCGCGCACACGCGGCGCGACAGTGCAGCGACTCTAGGGAAGACGCACCCAACAAGGAACGACGGATTCGTTGCTTGCTTATGCGCAAAACGTCTGTGCGGGCGTGCCGACCGCAAGCGCTTGTTTTCGCATGAGCACATGCGAAAGGCGTTGTGGTGCAGGTGCGCGCCGCGCCCTAGCCTCTGGGCGCCTTTCAATCCCGAGGACGCTCTCCATGCATTCGATTCCCTCGCAGCGCCGTCGTGCCCTGCTCCAGGCCGGCACTGCGGCCACCGCTGCCTTCATCGCCGGCCCGCTGTTCGCGCAGGCCGCACCGAAGGTCATTCGCATCGGCTACCAGAAGTTCAACACCCTCAACATCCTCAAGGGCACGGGCCAGCTCGAGAAAGCGCTGGCACCGGCCGGCGTGACGGTCGAGTGGAAGGAGTTCCTCGGCGGCAGCCAGCTGTCCGAAGCCCTGGCGGCCAACGCCATCGACTTCGGCCATGCGTCGGACGGCATCGGCATCTTCCAGCAGGCCAGTGGCAAGGGCCTGGTCTACCTGGCCGCGGAAAGCCCGTACCCGGGCGGGGTCGGCTTCCTGGTGCCGAAGGATTCACCGATCCGCACGGTGCGCGACCTCCAGGGCAAGAAGGTGGTGACCGGCCGCGGCTACAACACGCAGTACGTGCTGATCAAGGCGCTGCAGGCGGCCGGCCTGCGCTACGAAGACATCGAGCCGGTCTACATCGTGACCGCGTCCGACACCGTCGCGGCCTACCAGTCGGGCAGCGTGGCCGCCATCGGCCTGTGGGACCCGTTCCTGGCCGGTGCGCAGGTCGCGACCGATTCACGCCTGTTGTTCGACGGCACCGGGCTCAGCGGCAACCGCACCTACCACTTTGCGCAGCCGGGCTATGCGAAGGCCAACCAGGACACGCTGCGCACCGTCTTCGCCGAGCTGCGTAAGGCCAACCAGTGGGCGCAGGGCCACCCCAAAGAAGTGGTGGACACGCTCGCACCGCAGCTCAAGGTCGACCCCCAGGTGCTGGCACTGGCCACCGAGCGCCGCCAGTACGGCGTGGTGGCACTGACGCCGGAGATCGCGAAGGAACAGCAAGGCCTGGCCGATGTCTTCGCGCAGCTCAAACTGATCCCGAAACCCATCGAGGTGAAGGACGCGTTCCTCGCGCTGCCGATTGTCTGATCGCGCAAACTACCCCTTGTGACCCATACAGACTCTCACTACGACGCGATCGTCGTCGGCCTCGGCGCGCTCGGTGCCGCGACGCTCTACCAACTGGCGCAGCGCGGTGCGCGGGTGCTCGGCATCGACCAGCACACGCCGCCGCACGACCTGGGCTCGTCGCACGGCGAGTCGCGCATCACGCGGCTGGCGGTGGGCGAAGGCGACGCCTTCGTGCCGCTGGTACAGCGCTCGCACCGCATCTGGCGCGAGCTGGAAGCCCGCACCGGCCGCCAGCTGTTCAGCCAGACGGGTGGCCTCATCCTCGCGCCGCGCGACCGCATCGCCGCGCACCACGGCAAGCCCGACTTCCTGCGCCGCACCATCGAATGCGCCGAGCGCTTCGGCATCGCGCACGCGTTGCTCGACGCCCCCGCCATCCGCGCGCGCTTCCCGCAGTTCGCGCTGCAGGGCGACGAGCTCGGCTACTTCGAACCCGAGGCCGGCTTCGTGCGGCCGGAGGAAGCGATCGCCGCCCAGCTCGAGGCCGCGGTGGCGTCCGGTGCCGTGGTGCGCAACGGCGAACGCGTGCTCGCGGTCGAACCGCTGGGCAACGGCGACACGGTGGCGGTGCAGACCGAGGCCGGCCGCTTCACCGCCGACCAGGTGGTGGTGGCTGCAGGACCGTGGCTGCCTGCATTCCTGGGCCGGCAGGCACGGGCCGACTGGCAGGCCGACTTTGGCGTGTACCGCCAGGTGATGTACTGGTTCGACACCGGCGCCGCCGCGGCCGACTTCGCCCCGGGGCGCTTTCCCATCTTCATCTGGATGTTCGGCGACGCGCAGGAAGACTACATGTACGGCTTTCCGGGGGCGGACGCCGCACGGCCCGTGCTCAAGGTCGCGACCGAGCAGTACGCGCAGACGACCACGCCCGAGACCCTGGAACGCGCGGTGAGCACGGCGGAGATCGAGGCGATGTACCGCAGCCGCGTCGAAGGCCGCTTCCCGCAGATCGGCGGCCATGCGGTGAAGGCGCGCGCCTGCATGTACACCGTGACGCCCGATCGCAACTTCGTCGTCGACGCGCTCGACGGCGCCCCCAACGTGCTGATCGCCTCGGCCTGCTCGGGCCACGGCTTCAAGCACTCGGCCGGCCTGGGCGAGGCCATCGCCGAGCGGGTGCTGGGCCGCGGCACGCGCTACGACCTCGGCGCCTTCGCGCGGCAGCGCCCGGCACCGGCCGCGTAGGCACTTGCGCGCGGTGTATGCCGCGCTACCAGGAATGCGCCAGCGCGTAGGCCCCTGGCAGGCTGCGTGCCGCGGCCGCCTGCAACCGGCGCTGCGCGCGCAGCGGCACGTAGCCATGCGGCGCACGGCGGGCCTGCGCACGCGCCTTGTATGGCGACACCTGCCAGGTGCTCGCGGTCAGGCCGATCACCTGCTGCGCCCGTTCAGCCGGGGAACCCTGTCGATTGGAGGTCATGCTTTCCTTTGTCAGTTCGGCGGAATTTTGCGAGTCGCTGGAGAAGAAAGGAACGACGGATTGCCGATGTGCTTATCAGCATTGCGCATAGCCGCTGCCCGCGTGCGCCACATATCGACATGAGGATTGCGTCGTTGGCAGCCCGCAGGGGCAATGGCACAGTCGCGCTCCTTTTTGCTTCTCAGGTATTCCATGTCCCTCGCCTCCCTTCCGCGCCGCCGCGCCCTCTTCTCTGCGTTTGCCTTGTCGGCCATCGTCGCCACGGCATTCGCCTTCACAGCCCCGGTCCATGCACAGGAGAAGGCGCGCATCAAGGTCGGCATCTCGGTCGGCAATGCCGAACAGATCTTCGAGGTGGTCAAGAAGGTGGCGGCCCGCGACGGACTTACCATCGACGTGGTCGTCTTCAACGACTACCAGCTGCCCAACGCGGCGCTGGCCGCCGGCGACCTGGACGCCAACGCCTTCCAGCATCAGCCCTTCCTCGACAACCAGATCAAGTCGCGCGGCTTCGACATCGTGCCGGTCGGCCTGACCATCACCGCGCCGCTGGGCTTCTATTCGCGCAAGCTCAAGAGCATCGACGCCCTGCCCGAAGGCGCCGCCGTCGGCATCCAGAACGACCCGTCGAACGGCAACCGCTCGCTGCTGCTGTTGCAGTCGGCCGGTCTGCTCACGCTCAAGCCCGAAGCGGTCAAGAACAACACCGCGACGCCGCTCGACGTGGTGAGCAATCCGAAGAAGATCAAGCTGGTGGCGCTCGACGCCGCGCAACTGCCGCGCTCGCTGGACGACCTGACCATCGCCTCCATCAACAACGACTACGCCGAGAAATCGGGCCTGTCGTTCAACAAGGACGCGATCCTCAAGGAATCGCCCAAGGGCCCGTACGCCAACCTGATCGCGGTGCGCCGCGTCGACAAGGACCAACCGTGGGCCAGGAAGCTGGTGGCGGCCTACCAGTCGGCCGAGGTCAAGCAGTTCATCGAGACGAAGTTCAACGGCGCATTGGTCCCGGCCTTCTGACCGGATGCGGTGGGCCGCTGCCATCCATAGACGATTGCTTCATTAAGAAGGAAGAAATCGGTTGTTCGCGTCATACGGACTGCGCCAGAGAATGGCCGGCCTTGCTACCACGCCCCAGAACAACATGAACTTCCAACAACTGCGCTCGGTGCGCGAGGCGGTCCGCTGCGGCTTCAACCTCACCGAAGCCGCGCACGCGCTTCATACGTCCCAGCCGGGCGTCAGCCGACAGATCCGCGAGCTGGAAGAGGAACTCGGTGTTTCGCTTTTCGCGCGGGCCGGCAAGCGCCTGACCGGCCTCACCTCGCCGGGCAGCCACCTGCTGCCGATCATCGAACGCGTCCTTCTGGAAAGCCACAACCTGCGCCAGGCCGGCCAGGAGTTCGCGGGCCAGCAGGACGGGCAACTCTCGGTGGCCGCGACGCACTCGCAGGCGCGCTATGCCATGCCGCTGGCGGTGCAGGAATTCCGCGCCCTGTTCCCGGGCGTCAAGCTGCATCTGCACCAAGGCTCGCCCAAACAGATCGCGCAGATGCTGCTCGACGGCGAAGCCGAGGTCGGCATCGCCACCGAGGCGCTGGGCGACTACCCGCAACTCGTCGCCCTGCCCTGCTACCGCTGGACCCATTCGGTGATCGTGCCCCCCGGCCATCCGCTGCTCGACGCGCCACTGACCCTGGAGACGCTGGCGCAGTACCCGCTCATCACCTACGACACCGGCTTCACCGGCCGCACGCGCATCGACGCCGCCTTCGACGATTCGGGCATCGCACCCCAGATCGTGCTGACGGCCATGGACGCCGACGTCATCAAGACCTACGTGCAGCTGGGCATGGGGGTGGGCATCGTCGCGGGCGTGGCCTACGAGACCGAGCGCGACACGCAGCTGCGCGCGGTGGACGCGGGCCCGCTGTTCGGCATCAACACGACCAAGCTGGCGGTGCGTCGCGGCAGCTACCTGCGCGGCTACGTCTATGCCTTCATCGAAGCCTTTGCGCCGACGCTCACCCGCAGCGTGGTGGATGCCGCGCTCGACGTCGATCCTGCGCCCGGCGCGGTCCGCGCGGCGCCCCAGCGCGGCACCGGGGCGCCGGCGGTGCACTGATCGACGGACGGCGCCCATGCAACGATCCACCGTCCTTCGACTGACCTTCGCCCTTCTGTGCGGGGGTGTGCTGCATGCGGCATCGGCACAGACGCCGGGCTCGAATTGGCCCGCCCGCCCCATCCACATCACCGTGGCCAACACCGCCGGCAGCTCGCCCGATGTGCTGGCGCGCTATCTCGGGCCGCGCCTGGCCGAGGTCTGGAAGCAGCCGGTGGTGGTCGACAACCGTGCGGGCGCCGGCGGCATCGTGGCGGCGGAGGCGCTGGCCAAGGCGCCCCCGGACGGCTACAGCCTGTTGGTGGGGGCCGACGGGCCGGTCACGATCCTGCCCAACCTCCTGTCCAGCCTGCCCTACGACGCGCGTGCCGACCTGGTCCCGGTCGTGTCGCTCGGAAAGATCGATTTCGTCCTGGTAGCGAACCCGCGGACCGGATTCAGGACGCTGCGCGACTTCATCAGCGCCGCGAAGCTCAAGCCTGGACAGTACAACTACGCATCGGCCGGCAACGGCAGCCCGCAGCAGTTCGGCATGGAGCTGCTCAAGCAGCGGGCGGGGATCCATGTCACCCACATCCCCTACCGCGGCGGTCCGCTGGGCATGCAGGACGTGATCGCGGGCCAGGTCGACCTGATGTTCATCGCCGTCGGCCCCGCGCTGCCGCACATCCGCAGCGGCCGATTGGTCGCGCTGGCGGTCGGCGGTGACACGCGGCATCCGCTGCTGCCCGAGGTGCCCACCGTGGCCGACAGCTACGCCGGGTTCAGGTCGGGCACCTGGTTCGGCCTCTTCGCACCGGCGCGGACACCGCAGGCGGTGGTCGACGCGATCGGCGCGGCGGTGACGCCGATCGTGCGCAACCCGGCCGTGCGCGCCGATCTCGCCGCGCAGGGCATCGAGAGCACGGGCGATACGCAGCGCGAGTTTTCCGTGCAGGTGGCGGCCGAGTACGAGCGCTATGCGCAGATCGTCAAGGTGAGCGGCATCAAGGCGGAACCATGATGCACGGGGCTGCCGCGCGTGCGAACCGTCGGACCCGCGCTCGGAGGCGGCCAGCACGCGGCGAGAATGACGACGATGCGTACCTCTTCCTCCTTGTCGTCGGTCGTCCGTGCATCCGTCTTCACGCTCGCCACCGTTTCACTGATGGCGGGCTGCGCCTCACCACCGCTCTCTCCCGCATCACCTGACCGGATCGCAGCCGACACGCCCGCCCCACCGAACCGCGCGGATCCAGCCCCCTCAGCGGATGTTGCGCATCAGCAGGCCTTCGTCGCATGGCTGGGCGAATTCCGTGCGAGCGCCCGCGCGTCCGGCATCAGCGACGCGACGCTCGGCCAGGCCCTGGACCACGCACGGTTCCTGCCCCGCGTGATCGAGCTCGATCGCGTTCAACCCGAATTCACGCGCACCGTCTGGGACTACCTCGACCGCACCGTGACGCCCCAGCGCGTGACCACGGGCCGCGACATGCTCCAGCGCGTGCGCAGCGAGGCCGCGGCCGTGTTCCAGGCGCAGCGGGTGCCGCCCGAGGTGGTGGTCGCCATCTGGGGCATGGAAAGCAACTACGGCAGCAACGTCGGCGACATGTCGACCATCGATGCCCTGGCCACGCTGGGCTTCGAGGGGCGGCGTGCGGCCTGGGCGAGAGGCGAACTGCTCTCGGCATTGAAGATCATCGACCGCGGCGACATCACGCCGGAGCGAATGATCGGCTCCTGGGCGGGCGCCATGGGACAGACCCAGTTTCTGCCGTCGAGCTTTCTGGCTTACGCGGTGGACGCCGACGGCGACGGACGTCGAGACATCTGGGGCAGCCTCCCGGACGTCGTCGCATCGACGGCGAACTATCTGGCGAGATCGGGCTGGCTGGCCGAGCAGCCCTGGGGTGTCGAGGTGCGCCTGCCGACGGGCTTCGACCACGGCCGCGCCGACGACGCGGTCCGGCAGTCGGCCACGCAATGGTCCGACGAGGGCGTGGCGGCGATCGACGGTGCGCCGCTGCCGGCGATGTCCGAGGCATCGATCCTGCTGCCCGCCGGCGCGCGCGGGCCGGCCTTTCTCGTGGGCGCGAACTTCCGCGCGATCCTGCGCTACAACAACTCGACCAGCTATGCACTGGCTGTCGGGCTGCTGGCCCAGCAGCTGGCGGGTGGCCCACCGGTCCGGGCCCCCTGGCCGCGCGAACTCGCCGCGCTCAGCCGTAGCGAGACGATGGAACTGCAACAGGCGCTCACCCAACGCGGCTTTGCGAGCGGCAATCCCGACGGCGTTGCGGGCCCCGCAACCCGTGCGGCCGTGCGCGCCTACCAACGCAGTGCCGGGCTGCCCGCGGATGGTTTCCCGAGCGCCGACCTGCTGCAACGTCTGCGTCAGCCCTGAGAGGGGCGGGATTCGCGGACGGCGCCCTGCTGCTCGCGCGGCCTCGTCAGCACCAGGCCGGCGATCCAGCCGAAGAAGAACACGAACTGGCCGGCGCTCTTGGCCAGGGCCTGCCGCATGCTTTCGGTCGTTTCCTGCCCGGTCCAGCCCAGTTCAAAGCCGAAGAGCCATCCGAGCGACTTGGCCCAGGTGGCGAACATCGACTGGCCCTCCACGCGATGGCCTGGCCCAGGGCGACGGCCTGCGAGATGGTTCGAAGCCGAAGCCGAAGCCGAAGCCGAAGTTGGCGGTGCGCGGAAGCAGCCATTCAGCCGTTTGGTTCCGCGCCGTCAAGGTCTATCCGACCACGGCCTCTATCGATACATCCTAGGTCATGGATGAAACAGGTGGTTTGAACAAGCGCTTGCGAAGTACGGCGCATGACCGCCTCTGGCCGCATTCTGTCTGCCAAGGTCGATACCTCCGCACCGCGCGGTCAACGGCGCGAGCGCTCCATAGCAGTCGATGAGGCGCTGAAGCCCAGCTTCGCGAAGAATTCTGCAGCGCCTGTTCTTCCGGCCCGGAGCACCCAGGTGATGTTCGGTTCAGACCCCATAAGGCGTTCAACAAGTGCCTGTCCAATGCCCCGTCGTCGATGCTGCTCGGCGACGATGACCATGGACACGTACCCGTTGGAAATTCCGTCGGTAATCGCCCGCGCGAAGCCAATGATTTCGTCGTCTGCCACCGCAACCATCACGCGCTGCGACGCCGAAATCAGTCGGCCGAGGTCCTGTACGTCACCGACTCGATGGGCCCACCCGCCGGTCACAAGCAGGCGATGGACTGCGTCGACATCGGAAGCGGCAATACAGCGAACCTGCATGCGTGTTCTCCTGAAATTCACGCAATTGTGCAGATGATAGGAAGGTCCGGTTCTGGCCGACGTCAGTCACCTGGGGGAATTCCGGGGCTGCTGGTTGACGTTAGGCCAGCCTCCCCGGAGCGCGACAAAGTGTGCAACCAGGAAAGGAATAGGCAACAAGTAAAACGTCCACGCGCTGCGGACAAGCGTCTGGAAGAAGCTGAGCTGGGTCATACCCGCGTTGACTACACCCCAATCCATGGGAACGGTGAAGAAGAGGTAGCTGGCCAGAACGCGGGCTGCGGCAAGCACTCCATTCACTCCCACGATGTACGTCATAGGCAGAATGCGGTCGCCGGCGATGAGGCCAAACACAACGCTATAGCCCGCATACAGGAGCAGAGCGACAGAGAGGCCAAGGGGCCACCACCCACGGGCATCTACGCTATGACCGTAGCCAATAGCCGTCTCAGCGACTGCGCTTACCAAAAGGATTCCCAATGGCAGGGTGATGTTCGCGATTCTCATGGCGCATTCGTTGGACGATGTTCTGTGCGTATCAGTTGACAAGCGGCCGGTGCTGGCGAGGGGCCGCCTATGGTCGGATCTGCCCACGTGCAACGGCGTCAGCCGCCCATTGCCATCATGCTGGGTCAACTCAGGTGAAGCGCTCATAGAACTTGGCGACATCACTTGTGGCAGTCAGCGCCTGGAGCGGAAAAGTTTCCCAAGGTGCTTCCGCTTTCATCGTGTCCAGGCGGGCCAGGAGCGCGTCACGCATGTCTGGCTTTACTTCCTGACGCCAGTTCAAAACCTGTCCCCAGGTGGAGCTGCCGTTCAGGTGCAGAGAGGCCGCTACGGGTCGAATCGACATCGCATAGGAGGGCGGGAAAAGCCTCCTGTACGCGTCGCGGTGGTAGAGCCAGGAGACACCACGAACCGATAGCACGTTGCGCTCGGTGCGACGGACATGCGAGAACAGTGCGCACAGCTCTTGCACTCTGGCACCGATGTTGGCGGAGGCCAGAGGGCTTGTGCTCGTGTTCTCCGGAGGGACGAAGTGAATGCGGAGCACGCCGCTGGTGTCGGGCGGATCGAAGGAAAAGCACCCGAATGACCGCTCTGTGGCGAGGCGCGGCCGATCCTCGTACCACGCCATGCACAGGGAAAGCGCATCGGACCTGCCATCGACCGAGTCGCCGATCCGAGCAAGCAAGTCGTTCCAGCGACTTGCGCCTGCAGGTCCCCAGAGATTGAGACGACGCCGCAAGTTCGTGCAGTGCGCGATCGACACGCTGAAAGGCAGACCTGCGGCAGCCGCATAGCGCTCCGCGAATCT
The DNA here is from genome assembly GCF_030317205.1 of Variovorax sp. J2L1-78. NCBI lineage: Bacteria > Pseudomonadati > Pseudomonadota > Betaproteobacteria > Burkholderiales > Comamonadaceae > Variovorax > Variovorax arabinosiphilus. The sequence continues at coordinate 970,744 of NZ_JASZYB010000001.1, forward strand.
CAGCTGCAGGGAAAAATAGGCTTCAAGCATCACGACGCGACCGCGTGGAACGTCTGCATCTGCCGGTCGCGGCCTGGCGAAGACGCACGGCGCCAGACCGAAAAAAGTGATTTGCAAGCACGAGCCAAGTATCCGAGTGGCGTCGCGGTCAGCTCAACCGAGTGGTGCCCTTGGCGCGCGCCTTACTCGGCGCGGTTCAGACCCCTTCAACGATCCGCAGATCCCGTTCAGCACCGTCGCCCAACGCAGCAAGTGCGGCTTGATAAGCTGCGCTGTCATGAACGGATTTCGCGTGCTCGACACTGTCGAATTCGATCAGTACGGTGCGCTCGGACAGGCCGAACTCGTACACCTCGACCGGCAGTCCCCGCGCCAGAAAGCGCCCACCTCCAGCCGTGATGGCGGGGCCGGCCAACTTCGCATAGGCGGCCAGTTTGTCTGCGTCCTTGACGGCTCGGTAAGCACTGACCCAGTAGGCTTTTGTCATGGTGAACTCTTTCAAGTGAGGGAAAACAGGCGCTCGCGTCGCCTGGATCACAGGCAGCAAGCGACCCGAGGGTGGCGTTGAGCCAGATAGTGCCAGACCTGCCGAACGACCGGTTCGATCCGTCGCCAAAAGCCGCCTCACGAATCGCGGCGGGCAAGGCCCAGAAATACGCCGAGCCCGACCATGGTTCCGCCGGAGAAACGCGTCAGCCATCGGGCCCGTGCATCTCTCGCAACACCCGACTTGAGTAGCCTGTGAGCGGCCAACACGGCGACGACGTCCACCGCGGTGTTCAGGGCCACACAGACGCTGCCGAGCATCACCAGCTGCGGAATCAGTGGTTCTGCCGGCGAGGCGAACTGCGGGAGGAACGCAAGAAAGAACAACGCCGTCTTCACGTTCAAGATCTCGACGACGATGCCTTCCAGCAGCGCCCGGTGCACGCCCTTGGCAGCGCTGACCTCGACGGGCGCTGCGGCCTTGCTGCGCATCAGGATGCGAATGCCGAGGAAGATCAGGTAGGCCGCGCCGATGTACTTAATGACGTTGAAAGCCATCGCTGACTGCGCGACCAGCACGGACAGGCCGAGCGCCGCAGCCATCACGTGGGCCATGCCGCCAATGCCCGTGCCCAAACACGACGCCAGTCCCTCGGGCCGGCCGCTGGAGACCGTTCGAGCGACCACATAGGCGATGCCCGGGCCGGGCGTGATCGCGAGAACGAACGCAGCGATAGAGAATGCAACGAGGGACATGGCGTGTTTGGGTTTCGATGAGGTTTTTCAGTGGCAGACCGTCTGGTTCCAGCGGAACGCCGTCGCCCACGAGAATGCCACAGGGTTGTCTTCGTGGGGAAGGCCCAGCAACGGGGACTCCCCACAAGCACCCCGTGCACCGTGTGCGGCCGGCCATCCGGCCACCACGACGCTCAGCCTGCGTGCCGCTGCCCCGCGAGCCGGCGCACCACCGCCACCAATCGATCGATCTCGTCGAAGGTGTTGTAGAAGGCCAGTGAGGGACGCACCGTCGTCTCGACGCCGAAGCGGCGCAGAATCGGCTGCGCACAGTGGTGCCCCGTGCGCACCGCGATGCCCTCGTCGTTGAGCGCCTGGCCCACCTCTTCGGTGCTGTAGCCGGCCAGCACGAAAGACATCACGCTGGCCTTCTCGTCGGCCGTGCCGATCAACCGCACGCCCGGCACCGTGCGCAGTTGCGCCATGCCGTAGACCAGCAGTTCATGCTCGTAGCGCGCGATGTTCTCGATGCCGACCTTGTTCACGTAGTCGATCGCAGCGCCCAGGCCCACGGCGTCGGCGATGTTGCCGGTGCCGGCCTCGAACTTGTTCGGGATCGGCTGGAACACGGTCTTCTCGAAGGTCACGTCGGCGATCATGTTGCCGCCGCCTTGCCACGGCGGCATGTCCTCGAGCACCGCGCGCTTGCCCCAGACCACGCCGATGCCGGTCGGCCCGAAGACCTTGTGGCCGGAGAACACGAAGAAGTCCGCGCCGATGTCCTGCACGTCGACACGCATGTGCGAGACCGACTGCGCGCCGTCGACCAGCGCCTTCGCGCCGGCGCGGTGCGCCAGTTCGACGATCTCCTTGACCGGCACCACGGTGCCCAGCGCGTTCGACACCTGCGTGACCGCGACGATCTTCGTGCGGTCGTTCAAGAGCTTGCGGTATTCGTCCAGCAGCACCTGGCCCGAGTCGTCCACCGGGATCACGCGCAGCTTCGCGCCCTTGGCGGCGGCGAGCTGCTGCCACGGCACGATGTTGGCGTGGTGCTCGAGGTGGCTGACGATGATCTCGTCGCCCTCCCCCACGTGCTGCCCGCCCCAGCTCTTGGCTACCAGGTTGATGGCTTCGGTGGTGCCACGCACGAAGATAACTTCCTCGACCTCGGGCGCGTTGATGAATTTGCGGACGCGTTCGCGTGCGCCTTCGTACGCATCGGTGGCCCGCGCCGCCAGCGCATGCGCGGCGCGGTGGATGTTGGAGTTCTCGTGTTCGTAGAAGTATGCGACGCGGTCGATCACCGATTGCGGCTTGTGCGTGGTGGCCGCGTTGTCGAACCACACCAGCTGCTTGCCGTTGACCCGCTCCTGCAGGATCGGGAAATCGCGACGCACAGCGTGCACGTCGAAGGGCTGGCGCTGGCCTTCGGTGGCTTTCGGTACATCGCCGTGAGGCGACGGCTTGGCCGGCGTGACGTAGCCGCTCGGCAGGCGCACCGCATCGACGAAGTAGTACTGCGGCGCGGCCGAGGGCTCGGGCGGTCGCGCGGGCGCCAACGACGGTGCCTGCAGCAGCGACTGCACGTCGCGACCGGCCGGTTGTGCGTACGGCAGGTCGGTGAACCCATCGTGGACGCCACCGCCCTGCACGCGCGGGGCGGCATCCGTGCCGGCACCGCCAGGCGACGGCTGGCCGTAGCGCTCGCCGACGAAGTAGAACGGCGACGCGCTGGCCACCGGATGCGACGGCACCGCCGCCTGTGCTTCCGGCACGCCGATCGCGCCACCGGCCAGTCGCGGCTCGTAGGCCGGCAAGGCGGTCAATACCGTCTCGGGCACGCCGTTGCCGCCCTGCGCGTGCGGCAGCAAGGCGGGCGCACGGTGGGCCAGCGAGGGCAGTTGCGTCGGCGAGGCCGGCAGCAGGTTGGCACCGGGCACCGTGCCCTGCGGGATCGGCGTGCCGGGCACGCTGGGGCCGAAGCCGGCCGGGCTCACCAGCGGCGAGCCGGGCGGCGCGAGCTGCGATGGCGCCTGTACGCCGGGCACGGCCTGGCCCGGCAGCGCGGCGAACAGCTGCGACGCCATCTGCGCCAGCAGAGCCGGGTCGAACGGCGCCTCGCCCTGGGATGGAAGGAGTGAGCTCACCACAGCGCTTTACTTGTAGGTGTCCAGCGCGGAGTAGTCGTGGTAGCGGTTGATCTCCACGTCGTCCAGCACGGCCAGCGCATCGGTGGTCAGCACCGCGACCGAGCAGTACAGGGAGATCAGGTACGACGCGATCGCATGGTTGTTGATACCCATGAAGCGCACCGACAGCCCCGGGCTCTGTTCGCCGGTGAGGCCCGGCTGGAACAGGCCGACCACGCCCTGGCGCTTGTCGCCCACGCGCAGCAGCAGGATCTTGCTCTTGCCGTCGGCCACCGGCACCTTGTTCGACGGGATCAGCGGGACGCCGCGCCAAGTGATGAACTGCGAGCCGAACAGGCTCACGGTCGGCGGCGGCGTGCCGCGGCGAGTGGCTTCGCGGCCGAAGGCGGCGATGGCCAGCGGGTGGGTCAGGAAGAAGGCGGGCTCCTTCCATACCTTGGTCAGCAGCTCGTCCAGGTCGTCGGGCGTGGGCGCGCCGGTCAGCGGGAAGATGCGCTGCTCTTCCGTCACCTGCGACAGCAGTCCGTAATCCGGGTTGTTGATGAGCTCGCTTTCCTGGTTCTCCTTGATCGTCTCGATCGTCAGGCGCAGCTGTTCCTTGATCTGGTCGTGCGGGCTGCTGTAGAGGTCGGAGATCCGGGTGTGCACGTCGAGCACGGTGCTCACGGCGTTCAGGTTGTATTCGCGCGGATGCTCTTCGTAGTCGACCCAGGTGCGCGGCAGCTGGTTTTCGCTTTCCTTGGCGGTACACACCACCTGGATCGATTCGGGGTTCTTGACCTTGTTCAGCCGGTAGATGCCGGCTTCGACTGGAACCCATTGCAGCAGGTGCGTGAGCCAGCGCGGGCTGATCGTTTCGAGCTGGGGGACGCTCTTGGTGGCATTGGCGAGCTGGCGTGCGGCGTTGTCGCCCAGAGCGGTCGTTCCGCCCACTGTTGCTGTCATGAAGACTCCGTTGATCGATGAAGGAAGAGAGATCGACGGGCAGTGTCGGCGCGCCGTGGCGGTTCGCTCAACAGGCTATAGCCGCCAAGTTGATGCGGCGCACCGTGCGCTGCCGCTCGATCTGATCGCACCGGGTGAGCAGCGACGCGATGTCGATGTCCAGCGCGCGTGCGAGCTTCTGTGCCGTCAGGATCGACGCGATGACGCGGCCGCGCTCCACCTCGCCGACATAGGAGCGGTTGAGGTTCGAGCGCTCGGCCAGCTGCTCCTGCGACCAGCCACGCACTTCGCGCAGCTGACGCACGGCGATGCCGAAAATCTGGATCAGGTCTTCGACGGGCGGCGCCGTCTCGCTCCGCACGGCACTCATGCAATCGGCCTGGCGTTCTGCAGGCTGGCCTGGGTCACGCTGGCGCCCGCCGGCACGTGGTCGGTGATCCACACGTTGCCGCCGATGGTCGCGCCCTGCCCGATCGTCACGCGCCCGAGGATGGTCGCGCCGGCATAGATGACCACGTCGTCTTCCACCAGCGGATGGCGCGGCAGGCCCTTCTGCAAGTGGCCTTCGGTGTCCAGCGGAAAGCGCTTGGCACCGAGCGTGACCGCCTGGTAGATGCGCACCCGGCGCCCGATGACGGCCGTTTCGCCGATCACCACGCCCGTGCCGTGGTCGATGAAGAAGCCCGGCCCGATCTGCGCGCCCGGGTGGATGTCGATGCCGGTCTGCCCGTGCGCCAGCTCGGCGACGATGCGCGCCAGCAGGGGCAGGTCCAGCGTGTAGAGCGTGTGGGCGAGGCGGTGGTGGATCATCGCCAGCACACCGGGGTAGCACAGCAGCACCTCATCCACGCTGTGCGCCGCCGGGTCGCCCTGGTAGGCGGCCAGCACGTCGCTGTCGAGCAGGCGACGCACGTCGGGCAAGGCGGCACCGAAGGCCCGCACCGCCGCGAGGGCGAGCGCGTCGACATCCACTTCCGGCCGCGGATCGCGCCGCGCGTAGTAGTTCAGCTCCAGCAGCGCCTGCCCATGCAGCGCATGCAGCGCGGCATCGAGCGTGTAGGCGACGTAGACGTCCTCGCTTTCCTGGCGCAGCTCGAGGGGCCCGAGCCGCATCGGGAACAGCACGCCCTGCAGCGCGACGACGAGCTGCGCCATCGCATCACGGGACGGAAACTCGCGCCCGCGCGGTTCGCGCGAGCGTCCCTGTGCATCACGCCACTCGTTGCGGGCGGTGTGCAGCGCACCCGTGATCTCCGCGATGTCGAATCTGGCCATCGGTCCGCCTTGTTCTTGTGTTGGCGCCTTTTGCTGCGCGATCAGTCCTGCACCCACGGCAGGCCATGAAAGCGCCAGCCGTCCGCGACGCCACGGTGCTGGTGTGCATCGATCTCGCCCTCGAAGCCCTCGCGTACGTTGAACACGCGCGTGAATCCGGCCTTGGCCGCCGCTTCGGCCGCGAGGGCGGAGCGCTTGCCGCTGCGGCACAGCAGCAGCACGACGGCCTCCTTGCCACCCGCCTTCGCCACCTTGGCCTCGAGTTCGCGGACGAAACGCGGGTTGCGCGTGAGCGCCGTACCCGTGGCCCATGGCACATGCAGGCTGTCGGGCACGTGGCCAACGAACTTCCGCTCTTCGGCCGAGCGCACGTCGACCAGCACGGCAGCGCCCTGCTGCACCAGCTGCCACGCCTCGGGCGGGCTGACGCCGCCGGCATAGGACAGGTTCTGCGCCACGGCGTCCGCATGGGCGCGTTCGAGGGCTTCGGGCAAGGCGATCTCTTCGACTTCGATGGACATGGGGAACAGACTCCTGGATGCGTGGGCGGCCTTCTGGATGGCCATAGACACCAATCTAGGGGCAAGCGCCCGGCGTCCCAACGAATAAAAAGTGGAATCCAAACAACCGGCACATCTGTGCAAGGGGCATGCGTCGGTCCGCAGGCCCGGCACTTAGACCTCGCACGCCATAAAGAACGAGGAAATCCGTCGTTGCCGACCCGCCCGCGTCGGGCGTATGGTCGGCAGCTCGCTCACCCGTCCGTCCCCATGACATCCTCCAGCCAACTCAAACTCGGCGCCTTCATGCGCCCGGTCAGCATCCACACGGGCGCCTGGCGCTACCCCGGTGCCTTCGCCGACGCCAACTTCAACTTCGCGCACCTCAAGCGCTTCGCGCAGACCCTGGAACGCGCCCGCTTCGACGCCTTCTTCATGGCCGACCACCTGGCCGTGCTCAACATGCCGATGGCTGCCCTGCAGCGCAGCCACACCGTCAGTTCCTTCGAGCCCTTCACGCTGCTGTCGGCGCTGTCTCAGCACACCACGCACCTGGGGCTGGTCGCCACGGCATCGACCACTTTCGACGAGCCCTTCCACATCGCGCGCCGATTCGCCTCGCTCGACCACCTGAGCGAGGGCCGCGCCGGGTGGAACATCGTCACGACGAGCAACCCCGACGCGGCAAAGAACTTCGGGCGCGACGACCACATGGACCACGACGAGCGCTACGCCCGGGCGCGCGAGTTCTACGACGTCGTGACCGGCCTGTGGGACAGCTGGGCCGACGATGCCTTCATCCGCGACGCCGAGAGCGGCCGCTTCTTCGACCCGGCGCGCCTGCACACGCTCGACCACAAGGGGAAGTACCTCTCGGTCAAGGGCCCGCTGCACATCGCCCGCCCGGTGCAAGGCTGGCCGGTGATCGTGCAGGCCGGCGCCTCGGAGCCGGGCCGGCAGCTGGCGGCCGAGACGGCCGAGGTGATCTTCGCCGCGCACGGCACGCTGGCCGAAGGGCGCAGCTTCTATGCCGACGTGAAGGGCCGGCTCGCGGCGCTGGGCCGCGAACGCGACCACCTGAAGATCCTGCCGGCCGCCTTCGTCGTGGTGGGGGACACGGTCGAGGAGGCGCGCGCCATCCGTGCCCGGCTCGACAGCTTGGTGCATTACGAAAGCGCCATCGCCTCGCTGTCGATCTCGCTCGGCGTCGATGCCTCGACGTTCGATCCCGATGCGCCCCTGCCGCCGGTGCCGGAGACCAACGCCAGCAAGAGCAGCCAGCAGCGCGTGATCGCCCTGGCCGAGCGCGAAGGCTTCACCGTGCGTCAGCTCGCGCAGCGCCTGGGCGGCTATGGCGGACTCGCTTTCGTCGGTACCGCCCAGACCATCGCCGACGAGATGCAGGAATGGCTCGAGACCGAAGGCTCGGACGGTTTCAACATCATGTTCCCGTGGCTGCCGGGCGGGCTCGATGCCTTCGTCGAGAAGGTCGTGCCGGAACTGCAGCGCCGCGGCATCTTCCGGCGCGACTACGAGGGCACGACCTTGCGCGAAAACCTCGGCCTGCCACGCCCGGCCAACCGGTTCTTTCCGCCGTCGGCCTGAAGCAGGCGCGAGGCCAGGCCGGCTCCGAATCTCCGTTCGTTCAGAACGTGTGAAGGAACCGTCGCGAGCGCGTCGAGCTTGCATCGAGGACCGGAACCGCACTGGCGTGCGGTGAGGACCGCAGATGCGAGATCGGCGTGCGCAGCAGGTTCATTCATACGTTCTCAGCCGCCCACTGAACTGTCGACCGAGCCTTGGCCTGCCTGCGGCGCGCCGGTTGGCGCCTGCGGCAGCGCGTCCACCAGTTCGAATTCGATCAACGCACCGTGGGCGCGCGACGGCGCGAGTGCGCCGCCGGTCTGTGCAGGATCCTCGGTGTACAGCACCAGGGCGTAGGGCCCTTCGCCGCGCGCCGCCAGCCGCTGCGCCAGCGGGCTCGACGGCCCGCCGATGGGATCGCGCGGCGCCGACAGCACCAGCGCACTGCTTCCGATGGCGATGACCGCCTGGCGCAGGCCGCTCCCCGGCAGCGCCACGGACGGGCCGACATGGACCGCACCGTCCTCCACGCCCTCGCCGAGCAGCGCGCGGTAGCGCTCGACCGTCGTGTCGAGATCGTGCACCGCGATGGCGAGGCTGGCCACGCCCAGGGCACCGTTGGGATGCACGCGCACGTTCCCCTCCGGCACCCGCAGGGCGCGTGGCGTGATGTCCCCGCAGAGAAAGGGTAGATCAGGCGATGGCGGCCGGGCGGTTTGCCACTGCAGCCGCTGGCCGTCGGGCCGCAGGCGCCCGCCATCGAGCGGCCCGTCGAGCATCAGGCCGCGTTCGCCCGCGGCGGCCACCGTGGTGGCGGTGCTGCGCGGCAACAGGGCGAAGTCGACGATGCCCTCGCCGTGGCGCTGCAGCAGTTGCCACCAGTGCTCCTCGGGCGCCGGCGCCTTCCAGGCGATCAGCTCGAAGTAGCTGCCATCGGCAAAGACGATGAGCGCGTTGTGGGTCGTGCGGCCGGGATGGTCGCCGCCGCGCAGCACGTGGAAGCCGAGCGCGCCGTAGTCGGCGATGGCCAGGTCGAGGTCGTGCACGGCGATGACGATGTGATCGAGCGGGAGGGTCATGGTGTGGCTTTCGGTTTGCTGGCGGGCTCGCAGGGTTCGCAGCGCTCAGGCGAAGTGGCAGGCCACCCACTGGGCGGCGACGGGGCGCAGCGCCGGCGCCTCCTGCCGGCACCGGTCCACGGCCTGCGGGCAGCGTGGGTGGAAGCGGCAGCCCACGGGTGGCTGCAACGGATCGGGCAGGTCGCCCTGGAGCACCGTGCGCGCGCGGTGCGCCGCACCGGGCTGCGTGCGTGGAATGGCGGACATCAACGCACGCGTGTAGGGGTGCAGCGGTGCGCGCCACACCGCGTCGCTCGGCCCCTGCTCGACCACCAGGCCGGCGTACATCACGGCGATGCGGTCGGATATGTGCCGCACCACCGACAGGTCGTGCGAGATGAAGAGGTACGACACGCCGAACTCCTCGCGCAGCCCGAGCAGCAGGTTCAGCACCTGCGCGCGCACCGACACGTCGAGCGCGGACACCGCCTCGTCGCAGACGATCAGCGCCGGCCGCAGCATGAGGGCGCGCGCGATGCCGATGCGTTGTCGCTGCCCGCCCGAGAACTCGTGCGGGTAGCGCGTGGCCATCTCGGGCCGCAGGCCGACCCGCGCCAGGGCCCAGGCGACGTGCTCGCGCCGCTCGACCGCCGTGCCGCGCTGCTGCACGACCAGCGGCTCCTCCAGCGCACGCCCGACGTTGACGCGCGGGTTGAGCGAGGCATACGGGTCCTGGAAGACCATCTGCAGCCGGCTGCGCACCGACTGCAAGGCCTTGCCTTCACGCTTCGTCACATCCTCGCCGTCGAAGTCGATCCGGCCCGCGGTCAGCGGTGTCAGGCGCAGCGCGACGCGCGCCACGGTCGACTTGCCGCAACCGCTCTCGCCGACCAGGCCCAGCGTCTCGCCACGGCCGACCTCGAGGTCCACGCCGTCGAGCGCATGCACCGTGCCGGCCTGGGTCGGGTAGTGCTTGACGGCCTTCTTGAGGCTCAGCAGCGGCGTGCTCATGCGACCTCCCGCAAAAGCTCGTGCGGCTCGGCGATCGACGCGCCGACGTTCGCGAGCGGCAGGAAGCACGCGGCGCGGTGCACCCCGCCCTGCCCCACCGCATCGAGCGCGGGTCGCGCATCGAGGCAGGTTCCGCGCGCCTGCGGGCAGCGCGGTGCGAAGGCACAGCCGGGCGGCATGTCGAGCAGCGACGGCACGGTGCCCGCGATCTCGGGCAACCGGCTGCCCGGCACCAGCTCGCCCAGCGCCATCGACGCGAGCAGGCCCGCGGTGTACGGATGCGCCGGCGCATCGAACAACTGGGCGACGCTGCCCTGCTCCACCACCCGCCCGGCGTACATGACCGCGGCGCGGTCGGCCACTTCGGCCACCACGCCCAGGTCGTGCGTGATCAGCAACAGGCCCATGCCGCGCTCGGCCTGCAGCTCCTGCAACAGCTCGAGGATCTGGGCCTGGGTCGTGACATCGAGCGCGGTGGTCGGTTCGTCGGCGATCAGCAGCTCGGGCTCGCAGGCCAGCGCGATCGCGATGACCACGCGCTGCCGCATGCCGCCCGAGAGCTGGTGCGGAAAGTCGTCGGCACGGCGCCGCGCCATCGGGATGCCGACGCGGTCGAGCAGGTGCACGGCCTGGTCCCAAGCCGTCGCGCGGTCGACCGGACGGTGCAGCCGGATCGCCTCGACGATCTGGCTGCCGATGCTCAGCACCGGGTTGAGCGCCGACAGCGGCTCCTGGAAGATCATCGAGATGCGGTTGCCGCGCAGCGCGCGGATGCCGGCTTCGGGCAGCGTCACGAGGTCGGTGCCGTCGAAGACGATGCGCCCGCCCGCGATGCGACCTTGCGTGCGCGGGATCAGCCGCAGGATCGAATAGGCGGTGACGGACTTGCCGCTGCCGCTTTCGCCGACCAGCGCGACGGTCTCGCCGCGGTCGACGCTCAGCGAGACGCCGTCCACCGCCTTCACCACGCCGGCGCGGGTGTCGAACCAGGTCTGCAGGTCATGGATGTCGAGCAGGGCCATGCGCCTACCTCCGCCGCAGGTGCGGGTTCATGGCGTCGTTCAGCCCTTCGCCCAGCAGATTGAAGGCCAGCACCGTGACGACGATCGCCAGGCCCGGCAGGCCGCAGATGTACCAGGCATCGGTGACCTGCTCGCGGCCGCTGCCGATGATGGTGCCCCAGCTCATCACGTTGGGGTCGCCCAGGCCGAGGAAGGCCAGTGCCGCTTCGGTCTGGATCGCATGCGCCACGGCCAGGGTCGACACCACGATCACCGGCGGCAGTGCGTTCGGCAGGATCTGCGTGAGGATCAGCCGCGCATGGCTCATGCCCGCGGTGCGCCCGGCCAACACGAACTCGCGCTCGCGCAGCTGCAGGAACTGCGAGCGCACCAGCCGCGCGGTGGGCGGCCACGACACGATGCCGATGGCGAACACCACGGTCGCCACCGACGGCTTGAAGAGCGCGACCAGCACAACGGCCAGCACGAAGCTCGGCACGGTCTGGAACACCTCGATCACGCGCAGCAGCACCGCGTCGACCCGGCCCCGGTAGTAGCCGGCCAGCGCGCCGATGGTGATGCCGACGAAGGCCGAGATGAAGGTGCCGACCAGCCCGATCAGCAGCGAGACGCCGGCGCCCGACACCAGCCCGGTCGCCAGGTCGCGGCCCATGAAGTCGGTGCCCAGCGGATGCTCGGCGTCCTCGCCGGGCCACAGCATCGGCGCACCGGCCATGTCCCACGGGTCGCCGGGAAAGAACCAGCGGCCGACCGTCGCGGTCGCGACCACGAGCAGCATGAGCACCAGCCCGACCAGCGCCGGACGGTTGCGTGCGACCTCGCGGGCGAAGCCTGCCGCGCGCGCGAGGCGACCGCCGTCGTAGCGGACGGGCGTCACGGCGCCGTGCGTGCCATTCACCAGGACCGGCTTCATGCGTGTGCTCCGGCGGATGCGAGCTGCACGCGCGGGTCGAGCCAGGCGTAGAGCACGTCCACGAGGATGTTGATGAGCGTCACGAGGATCGAACTCAGCAGCAGGATCCCCAGCAGCAGGTTGAAGTCGCGCGCCAGGATCGCCTCGAAGGCCAGGCGGCCGAGCCCCGGCCAGCTGAAGACCGACTCGACCAGCACCGCGCCGCTCAGCAGCGACGCGATCTGGAAGCCCAGCATGGTCACCAGCGGCAGCAAGGCGTTGCGCAGCGTGTGCACGAGCGTGATGCGCGTCTCGCCAGCGCCCTTGGCGCGGGCGGTTCGGATGAAGTCGGCGCCGTACAACTCCAGCATCGCGCTGCGCACCAGCTTGGCGTAGACCGCCAGGTAGAAGGTCGCGAGCGTCACCGCCGGCAGCACCGCATGGCGTGCGACGTCGACCACCCAGGCGAAGCCGGTGTGGTTCGCGCTGATGTCCACCATGCCGCCAGAAGGCAGCCAGCCCAGCCGCGCCGAGAACAGCACGATCGCCATCAGCCCGAGCCAGAAAGTCGGCATCGCATACGCGGCCAGCACGAAGAGCGAGGCGAGGTTGTCGACCCAGGTGTGCACCTTCAAGGCCGACAGCACGCCCAGCGTGACGCCGAGCACCAGCGCGATGACGATGGCCGCGACCATCAGCAGCAGCGTGGCCGGCAGCCGGTCGACCACCAGGTCAAACACCGGCATGTTCTGGCGGAACGAGAAGCCGAGGTCGAGCGTGGCGATGTTCCAGAGGTAGTGGCCCAACTGCAGGTACAGCGGCTGATCGAGCCCGAAGCTCGCGCGCAGCTGCGCCATGTACTCGGGCGTGGCGGCGCCGGCCTCCCCGGCCATCACGTCGACCACGTCGCCCGGCGCGACCTGCAGGATCAGGAAGTTGAGCAGCGCGATGCCGAACACCACCGGCAGCACCTGCAGCAGCCGCTTCTTGAGGAAGCCCCAGAGCGGGGACGCCGTGCGCCGGCTCATTTCTTCGCGTCGAGCCAGGCGTCGCCGTACGACGCGAAGAGGCCGTCGCCCTGCAGCACCTGCTTGTGCAGGCGCGCGGTCGACACCGTGACCCAAGTCTGCTCAACCAGGTCGAGCACCGGCAGGTCTTCCTGCACGATCTGCTGCCATTCCTTGATGAGCGCCTTGCGCTTGGCCACGTCGGCCTCGCCGCCGGCGGCTTCCATGATGCGGTCGAGCGCGGGGTTGGAATAGCCCGAGCCGTTGGTCCACGGCGCGCCCTTGACGATGTTTTGGGTCCAGAACAGCCGCTGTACGCCCAGCGTCGGGTCGGGCAGGCGGTGCAGGCTGGAGATCATCAGGTCGTAGTCCTGGTCGTTGAAGATGCGGCGCAGGTAGGTGGCAGTGTCGCCCCCGCGCAGTTCCACGTCGACGCCCACGCGCGCCAGCGACTGCTTGATGAATTCCGCCGGGCGCGTCGCCGTGACGCCGCCGCCGGCGTCGAAGTCCAGCGTGATCTTCAGCCGCTTGCCATCCTTGCCCGGCTTCAATCCCGCCTCGTCCAGCAGCGCCGCCGCCTTCTTGAGGTCGTAGGGGTACTGGCGCGTTTCGGGCGAGTAGTAGTTGACGACCGACGACGGCACCGGGCCGGTCGCCGGCTTGCCGTAGCCGAGGAACACCACCTTGAGCAGCGCATTGCGGTCGACGGCATGCGCGAAGGCCTGGCGCACGCGCTTGTCCGACAGGGCCGGCCGGCGCACGTTGAACTGGGTGAGGAAGATGGTCGCGAGGTAGCGGCCGTCGTCCAGGTTGATCGTGTACTTCGCCTTGTCGCTGAACTTGTTGAGGTTCGACAACGGGATGCTCGAGCCGAGCGCCACGTCGAGCTCGCCGGCCTCCAGCGCCACAGTGCGCGCGGCCGCGTCGGGAATGAACTTGAACACCACGCCGTCGAGGTAGGGCTGCTGCTCGCCGCCCGGCCCACGGCCCCAGTAGTTCGGGTTGCGCTCCAGCCGCACGTGGCTGCCCTTGACCCATTCCTTGAAGACGAAGGGGCCGGTGCCCACCGGCGCGTTGTTCGCCGGGTTCTTCAGCACGTCGGTGCCTTCGTAGAGGTGCTTCGGCAGCACCTGCGCACCGTAGGTGTTGATGTAGTTGAGCAGGTACGGCGCGGGCGACGACAGGCGCACGATCACCGTGTGCGGGTCGGGCGTGTCGACGGCGGTCACGTTGGCGAAGGCGGCGCGGCCGAAGGGATGCAGCGGTTTCCACACCTCCAGCAGCGTGTACTTCACGTCGGCCGCGGAGAAGTCCTTGCCATCGTGCCACTTCACGCCCTTGCGCAGATGGAAGGTCACGGTCAGCCCGTCGGGCGCGACCTCCCACGAGGTCGCGAGCTCGGGCACCGGCTGCAACTTCAGGTCGTAGCTCACCAGCCCTTCGAGCACCTTGCTCGACACCTGGCCGATGTTCATCGTGGTGATGAAGGCCGAGGTCAGCAGCGTCGGCTCGGGCGAGACCGCGACGTTGAGGATGCCGCCGCGCACCGGCTTCGTGCCGGTGGTCTGCGCGAAGGCCGAAAGGGCGAACAGGCTGTCGGCCAGCGCGATGGCGCCCAGCGTGGCCGTGGAATGGATGAAGTGTCGTCGGTTCGAATGCATCGGAAATTGTTCGCAGAGAGAAAGAGGAAGGTGCGTGGCGCTCAGTCGGCCGACAGGAGATAGGCGTCGGCCAGCGAGGCATAGAGTCCGTCGCCCTGTGCCCGCACCTTGCGGTAGCGGCTGCTGGAGACGGTGGTCCAGTCGAGCTCGATCAGGTCGAGGATCGGTACCTCTTCCTGCACGATGGCCTGCCATTCGTCGACGAGGCTGCGGCGTTTGGCCGGGTCGAGCTCGACGGCAGCCGCTTCCATCACCCGGTCGAGTTCGGGGTTGACGTAGCCGGCGCCGTTGGTCCACGGCACGCCCTTGGCGATGTTCTTGCTCCAGTACCAGCGCTGCACGCCCAGGCTGGGGTCCGGCAGGTTGTGCAGGCTGGTGAGGAACAAGTCGTAGTCGGCATCGCCGAACACGCGGCGTATGTAGACGCCGGCGTCGGACGCGCGCAGTTCGAGGTCGACACCCACCCGGCCGTAGTACTGCTTCATGAACTCGGCAGTCCGCGTGGCTTCGAGCGAGCCGCTGCCGTAGTCGAGCGTCAGCTTCAGCCGCTTGCCGTCCGCCTTGCGCGGGAGGCCGGCGGCGTCGAGCAGCGCCTCGGCCTGCTTCGGGTCGTGCCTGTACTGGCGGCCCTTGGCGCTGTGGAAGGCCGGCACCGTCGACGGGATCGAACTGCTCGCGACCTTGCCGTAGCCACCGAACACCACGCGCAGCAACGCCTCGCGGTCCAGCGCATACATGAGCGCCTGCCGCACCCGCTTGTCGGCCAGCGCGGGCTTGCGCACGTTGACCGTGGCCAGCTGGATCGATGCGAGGTAGCTGCCGTCGGTCGTGTTGATGGCGAACTTCTTCTTGTCCGAGAACTGCTTGAGGTTCGACACCGGGATGTTCGAGGCCAGCGCCACCTGCACCTCGCCGCTGGCCAGCGCGACCGAGCGCGCGGCGGCATCGGGGATGAACTTGAACACCACGCCGTCGAGGTACGGCAGCCCGGGGCGCCAGTAGTTCGGGTTGCGCTCCAGTGCGATGTGACTGCCGCGCACCCATTCCTTGAAGCGGAACGGGCCGGTGCCGATGGGCGCCGTGTTCGCGGGGTTCTTGAGGAGGTCGGTGCCTTCGTAGAGGTGCTTGGGCACGACCTGCGCGCCGTACACGTTCAGGAAGCTCAGCAGGTAGGGCGTCGGCCGCGACAGCCGCAGGATGGCGGTGTGCGCGTCGGGCGTATCGACCGCCTGCACCGACGCGTAGGCCAACCGGCCGCCGGGGTGAATCTTCTGCCACACGTTGAGCAGCGAGAAGGCCACGTCGGCCGAGGTGAAGTCGTGCCCGTCGTGCCACTTCACGCCGCGGCGCAGGCGCAGCGTGAGCGACAGGCCGTCCGGCGCGAAGGCCCACGACTCGGCCAGCTCGGGTTGCGGCTGCAGCTTGTCGTCGAACCACACCAGGCCCTCGCTGATCTTGCCCGCGATCATCGTGACCTGCATGGTCGTGAGGAAGGCGGCGGTGATGATCTGCGGCTCCGGCGCCAGCGAGATCACCAAGGCGCCGCCGCGTTGTGGCGACGCCGACTGCGGCTGCTGCGCGTGGCCCGTGCCGAGCATGGGCAAGGTGGCAGCAGCGAGGCTGCCCTGCAGCAACAGACGCCGATTCAATGAGGACACCATGGCGGTCGAAATCTCCGTGGACATGCTGAGCCCACCGGGACAGCGATCGAATGAAAGCGCCGAAGGTTAGGGGCTGCGCGTGTGCCGCCCAAGCAACAAAAACGAGAATCGATATGCGGACGCCATACGCACGCGCCAGCGCATAAGCAAGCACGCAAAGCTTCGTTGGCCGTGCGCCGCCCTGCGCTTAGAGTGCGCTCCCGGCCGGCTCACCCCGGCATCCCTCGCTCGTTCCTCAAACGCTCTCAGGCGCCCCATCTGTCGGAGTTCTCCTTGCGCTTCCTTTCGTCCCGCCCTCCTTCCAGCCGCCGGCCTTCGCGCCTGGCACTCGCCCTCGTCTCGTGGCTGGTCGCCGGCGCGGCGCAGGCGGCAGACCTCAGCGTCGGCTTCATGCCCGGGCCCTACCGCGATGCGTTTGCGAAGGGCATCGAGCCGCTGCTCAAGCAGCAGGGCTACACGGTCAAGTACGTCGAGTTCAGCCAGGGCGTGCAGCCCAACGATGCGGTCGAGCGCGGCCAGATCGACGCCAACATCTTTCAGCACACGCTCTACCTGGAAGCGACCAACCAACGACAGGGCTTCAACCTGGTGCCGATCGTGAACGTGCCGACGCCGCCGATGGGCCTCTATTCGCAGCGCTACAAGTCGCTCGCCGCCGTGCCCGACGGCGCCACCGTCACGCTGCCGTCGGACCCGGTGAACGCGACGCGCGCGCTCAACCTCCTGGCGGCCCTCGGCTGGCTGCAGCTCAAGCCGAACGTGAATCCGTTGAGCGTGTCGGAGCGCGACGTGACCGCCAACCCGAAGCGCCTGAAGCTGGTCCCGATCGAGGCCGCACAGGCACCGCGCTCGCTGGCCGACGCCGACGTGGTCGCGGTGCAGGGCAACTTCGCGGTGGCCTCGGGCCTCAAGCTGACCGATGCGCTCAAGCTGGAAGACATGACGCAGCCCTACGTCAACGTGGTCGCCGTCAAGCGCGGCAACGAGAACGCGCCCTTCGCCAAGGACATCGTGCGGGCGTACCAGTCGGCCGAGTTCCAGGCCTTCTTCAAGGCCAACCCGGTGTGGGCCGGCTACCGGCTGCCGGACTACTTCGGCAAGTAGGCGGCGGCCAGCGGCGTCATCGCGCGGACGCCGCGGATGGCGCCCCGCGCCCGCAGGCCAGCGCCGCCAGCGCCAACAGCAACGCGGCCGCGCCGTACACCCACAGCGACGACACCACCGGCAGCACCAGCCCGGCCACCAGTGGGCCGGTGCCGGCGCCGATGTCGCGCCACACCGAGCGTGCGGCCAGCGCCTGCACGCGGCCGGAGCCCGGATGGCGATGCGCCACGATGGGGGCGAGCAGCGGCAGTTGCAGGGCGCGCAGCACGACGATCGCTGCAGCGCAGCTCCAGAGCCACCCGGTACCGAAACCCAGCAGCGCGACCGCGGTGATCAACGACAGCACGACGAGCAGCCGCTCCGCGCCCCAACGCTGCGCCATGCGGCCGCCCACCGGGCTCAGCACGATCTCTGCGCCATAGCGCATTGCGAGCAGCACGCCGGCCGCGACGACCGCGCTGCCGGGCAGCAGGTCCTTGCCGAGGAAGGACAGACCGATGATGAACAGGCCGTCGAGCGTGAAGCCCTCGAGAAAGGACCATGTGTCCAGCGCGTTGGGGCGACGCGGACGCGGGCGCGACGGCCCGAGCGTCGGGTGCGGCACGCTGGGCAGCCGGCGCGTGGCGAACAGGCCGCCCAGCGCGACGAGGGCCAGCAGGACAAAGATCGGCCGCGGCCCCGCGGCTTGGGCGAGCACCGCCCCGGCAGGCAAGGCGAGCACGGGCCCGAGGGCGATGAAGGCGCGCGAGCGGCCCGAACGCAGCGCGGCCCCCACCGGCTCGGCCGTCGCGAGTGCCTGCGTGGCCAGGTTGAGCGCCGCGAAGCACAGGCCCCACACGAGCCGCAGGGGCAACAAGGCCCAGAAGCCCGAGAGCGTGGCGTAGCCGAGTGCGCAGAAGGCGGCGGCGACCACGGCCAGGGTGCAGGTCGGCCGGTCGCCGTGACGGGCATAGAAACGCGCCACCCAGCCATAGCCGGCGATGCGCACCAGCCGATTGGCCGCGAGCAGCAGTCCGACTTCCGCCAGCGTGACGCCGAAAGCCGCGCCGTACATCGGCAGCAGGAGATAGAGCACCGTGTCGCCGGGGAGCGTGGCGCCCAGGGCGATGGCGGCGTGCCTTGAATCGCGATCGGCGGCCGTGATGGATGCGGGAGAGGCAGGAGGCCGGGACGATGACATGGCACGCATGGTGCGCCGCACCGGCGCCCGTCGACAAACGACATCGACGGGCGGGTATGCGTGCAAAAATCTCACACATGCCGCCACCCCTCCCCCCGCTCCACGCCGTGCGCGCCTTCGTGGTCGCGGCGCGCCACCAGAGCTTCACGCGGGCGGCGGTGGAACTGCACGTGACGCACGGCGCGGTGAGCCGGCAGGTCAAGGCGCTGGAAACCCACCTGGGCGTGCCGCTGTTCGAACGGCTCACGCGGCAGGTCGTGCTCACGGCGGACGGCCAGGCCTTCTTCGCCGACGCGGCGGCGGCGCTGGCGCAGATCGGCGCCGCGGCGACCGCGCTCAGGGCGCGCGCGCCGGCACGCGCGGTGCGCATCAATGTGCGGCCCTCGTTCGCGGTGCGCTGGCTGATTCCGCGCCTTCCGGCCTTCGTTGCCCAGTACCCGGGCATCGAACCGCAGGTCGTGACCAGCACCGCCGTGCCGTCCAAAGCGGTCGACGGGTTCGACGTGGCCATCCGGCGCGGGCTCCAGGGCTGGCCGCCCTCGATCCAGGTCAAGCCCTTCCTGGACGACGAGGTGCAGGTGGTCGGCGCACCCGCTCTGTTCAACACGCAGGGTGTGGACGCGCCGACTGCGCTGGCGGCGCACGTGCTGCTGTCGGCCCGCACCCGCAAGAGCGACTGGGACGACTGGCAGCGCGCGGCCGGCCTCGTGCGCCTCAAGCCTGCCGGGCGGCTGCAGTTCGATCATCTGCACCTCGTGCTGCAGGCCGCGCTCGACGGCCTGGGGGTGGCGATGGGGCCGACCTCCCTGGTCGCACAGGATCTGGCCCAGGGTCGCCTGCTGTCGCCGCTGCCGCACCTGCGGATGCCGCTGGAACGCTACTACTACGGGCTCGCGCTGGACGCCAGGCCCGAGGCGCAGTTCTTCACCGACTGGCTGGAAGACACGCGGCGTGCCGGCCCCTGAATGGCGCGGCCGGTCGGCATAGGAAACGATGCCCGTCGGTCCGATCGTCAGCGCGCGTCGCGCCGTCCCAGCACCAGTTCGCCACCGGTCGTGTTGAAGGTGATGGTCGGCGCGCTGAAGTCGCTCAGCGGTGCCCCCAGGCCGATTTCGCCGCTGCCGTGCAGCACGCACTCGTCACGTCGCAACGCGATTTCGCCGCTGACACCGGCGCTGCCGTGGAAGCGGACCCAGGTCCCGTAGGTGCTGACGTCGACCAGCACGCAACTGCCCTGCCGCGCCTCGATGCGGGCGTGCAGGCGGGAGACGCGGGGATCGTTCACCACGAACTGCGCTTCGTCCACGCGGCCCAGATGAATCGGCAGGTCTGCGGCACTGAACAGCGCGCGCACGTCGAGCCAGGACAATTCGATCTGTCCGAACGACGAATCCACGGCCCGGTTCGTCTGAGCCAGGGTGGCCGGCATCGTGAGGAATTCCGACATCTCCTCCTGCCAGTCGATACGGTGCACGATGGGGGTCTCGTTCTTGCCGCGAATCGTGATCGGACCGAGGTTGCGGTGCCGCACCTCGCCTTCCTTCAATTGCTCGACCACCGATTCGGTGACCCAGATCTGCCCGGGGCCGGCCAGGTCGCTCAGACGCGACGCGAGGTTGACGGCGTCGCCGTAGCAATCACCGTCCACTTCCAGCACGTCGCCGCTGGCCACGCCGATCTGAAGATCCATGCGCAAGGCCGCGGGCCAGGCCTGGAGGCGCTTCTGGTGGTTGCGCTGCAATTCGAGAACGGCGGCCGTGGCGATGTCACCCGCCGGAAAAATCGCCAGGACGCCGTCGCCCAGCATCTTGACGACCCGGCCACCGTGCGCCTCGCACACGCCGCCGATCCACTGGGTCAGGCGCGTGACGGTGTCCGTCGCGCGCGCATTGCCCATGGCCTCGAAAACCCGAGTGCTTCCCGTCAAGTCCGCGAAAACGACCGTTGAATTGGCGCCCATGTTGTGCAGTTTTTCGTAGCAATCGCTGATTGATTATGGCAAAGCAATTGCTTTCCATCGTGGTGCGCTGGAACTTTCTCCTGGAGCCGCCGCACTGGCGCGCCGATTTGACAAACCGTCAACGGTGTCCGCACAAGCTTGCTGGTGTGCTCCCAAAAGATCGCCACGCAACGATAAGCCAGAGGTATTCATTTCGAGAACCGACTTGAGCAAAAGCGTGAAGTATGTTGTTTTAAAACATGTTTAATTGTTTCTTTGCTTGTGGGGGGCATGGCCTCCCTATAACGTAGTAGGCATCGATGGCTCCAGGCATCCTGCCTCTGCTCCATGTCTCCCAGCAGTCTTCTTCGTCTACTGTCGTTTCCAGGTCTCAGCTTTCGCCGGTCGACCGACCGTCAGCTGGTCCAGATCCGTACGTCGATGCTGTCCTTGCTGGAGGCCCGTCCGGGAAACACCGTGCACCGCGTGGCACAACGCGTGCGTTTCGCCGACGACCTCGAAGCGCTCTGGTACCTGCGCCAGGACGTGCTGACGAGCCTCGCCGAGATCGACGGCGAGCCGTCGGCCCGCCGCCAGATGCGCCGCATCAACAGCCTGTTCAAGGGCGGATTGCCGCAAACGATGGGCCCGCGCGTCCACCGTTTCACGGCCTGAGGCGCCACCCTTCCCGCGCGGGCACCCTGCCCGGCTTTCTTATTCGAACGCGCTAGTGGTGGTGATGGCCGTGGTGCGCGTCCCGGTGTCCCCACACCATGAAGACGTCACGCCCGTCGAGCGCCATTTCCACCTTCGCACCCACCGGCAGCAGCACCTTGGTCGGCACATGGCCGAAGGGAAGCCCGGTCAGCACGGGCACTTTCAGCTGACTGCGCAGCCGATCGACCACCGTGCGGAGGCTGAAGCCTTTGTCGTGCGGCACCTTCTTGAATGACGTGAACTGACCCAGCACCACCGCGCGCTGACGCGCCAGCACGCCCGCATGCCGAAGCTGATCGAGCATGCGCTCGAGGCGGTAGGGATGCTCGTGCACGTCCTCCAGGAAAAGCACCCCTTTGTCGACGCCCGGGAAATAGGGCGTGCCCAGCAGGCTCACCAGCACCGACAGGTTGCCGCCCCACAGCACGGCGTCGTGCACATGGCGCAGCGTCGGCGCCTCGCCGTCACGCGCGGGCAGGCGCCATCCGGTGCCCTCGCCCTGGCCGCAGATCAGGTCGTCGAAGCAGGCTTCCATGATGTCGTCCGGGCCATCCACGGCACCGAAATCCTCGCCGACCGACGGGCCGGCCCAGCTCACCGCGCCGGTCTTGGCGAGCAGTGCGTTCTGGAAGGCCGTGAAGTCGCTGAGGCCCACGAATTCCGTGCCGCGCGACACGGCCTTGGCCACGGCCTTGTACGGAATCGCGTCGAGGATGCGCGTGAGGCCATAGCCGCCGCGCGAGATCAGGGCGATCTGTGCACCGCTGGCGGCCGCGCGGCCGATGGCTGCGAGGCGCGTCTCGTCATCACCGGCAAATCGCTGATGGCTCGACAGCGCCGCCTCGTCGACTTCGACGGTGTGGCCCAGCGCCTGAAGCCGCTTCACGCCGCGCCGGAAGGCGGCCTTGTCCCGCACGGCGCTGGACGGGGAATAGATGTAGATATGTTTGCTCACGCCGGGAAGTATCCCATTGCCCTGAAGCGCCATTCGGCGGCCTGCGCGGTGTCGGGCCCGGACGAGTGCGCCGCCGCGGTGCCCAGGGCGCGCAGCGCCGCCTCGTAACCGCGATCGGGAAACGGTGCGCGCCACGCATCGTCCATCGCGCCATCGAAGGCGTCGGGCACCGGGCGCGTGCCGACGAAGCGCGTCGGCGCCGCGGCCTCGAGCAGCGCCGCGAGCGGCTCGGCGCCGGCCAGGGGCGCCAGCAGCAGCGGTGGCCCCGGCCGGCGATCGAGCCAGTCGAGCAGCACGTCGCGATGCCACGCCCACCGGTGCACGGCATCGCGCTTTGGTTTGTCGCTGCGGCCGAAGCCGATCAGATCCGGTGCGAGCCAGCGCACGCCGGGCTGCGCGACCAGGTGTCGGAACCCATGGCTCCACTGCCCCGGCCCGTGCAGGCACAGCACGGTCGCCGTGGCATCCGGCGGCCCCTCGTCGAGGTAGTGCATGCGCCAGCCGCCGAGCGACGGCAGGTCGCTGACATAGCGCGCCGCAAAGCGCTCCGGCTCGACCAACCGGGCGAAGCGCGCCTCGGGCGTGCGCAGTGCATCGTCGCGCAGCGGCTGCGCCGACTCGCGCGCCGCGGCGCGACGATCCTGGAAAAAGGTCTGTAGCAACTGGCCGCATTCGTCGGCCAGCACACCGCGCTGCACGGCCGTGTGGTGGTTGAGCTGCGGCTGCGCGAAGAGGTCGACGACCGAGCCCGCCGCCCCGGTCTTCGGGTCGGCCGCGCCATACACCACGCGGGCCAGCCGCGCATGCAGGATGGCGCCGGCGCACATCGCGCAGGGCTCGAGCGTCACGAACAGCTCGCAGCCGTCCAGGCGGTAGTTGCCGAGCGCCGCTGCACCGTCGCGCAGGGCGCGGATCTCGGCGTGGGCGCTCGGGTCGTGCGAAACCACGGGCGCGTTGCGGCCGACCGCGACCCGTTGGCCGTGGCGAACCAGCACGGCGCCCACCGGCACCTCGCCGGCCGCGCCCGCGGCGCGCGCCTCGGCGAGGGCCAGGCCCATCCAGTGCGCGTCGTCCGGCGCGACCGGTGCCGCGGGCGGACTCATGGCTTGTCGTCCGGCATCGCCCGGGGCTGCATGGCGGCATCGAGCGACTTCTGGATGTCCTGCTGCAGTTGCCGGCCCTGCGCCGGGGTCGATGGTGCGTCGACGGATGCCGGCGCGGCGAGACTGCTCGTCTGCTTCTTGACCAGCAGGCCGACGACGAGCAGCGCGATCACCAGTCCGACCAGACCCAGCACGCGCATGTCAGTGGCCCTCCACCGCGCTCGTTGCCATGCCCAGCCGCTCCATCCACGCAGCCAGTGCCCGTTCGTCGGGCGAACCCTCGCGGTACTGCGCATGCATGGCCGCGTGCGCTTCCGGGCGATGCTGGTTGAGCTTCAGCTTGCACTGCAGCGCCGTGACGCGCAACGTGAAGCCGACCATCCCGGCCAGCATCTTCCGCTGGAAGTCGTCGCCCAGGTCTCGCCACTGCTGCGCGTAGGCCGGCTCGTGGTCGGCGATCAGCCGCTTGAGGAGCTTGTCCTTCTCGTCAGGCGTCTCGACCAGCGTGGCCTCGACCGTGCAGTGCACCGCCAGGTAGTTCCAGGTGGGCACCCGCGCCAGGTCCGGATAGACCGTCGGCGACAGGTAGGCGTGCGGACCCATCACGGTGAGCACGGCCCGCGGCCGGGCCTGCAGGTAGCGCCAGTGCGGATTGGGCTTGGCGCAATGCGCGAGCAGCACGAGTTCGTCGGCGTCCGGGTCGTCCACGACCACCGGCAGGTGCGAGACGAAAGGCAGGCCCTCGTCGTCGTTCGAAATCAGGCTGGCAAAAGGATGTTCGCGCAGGAGCGCAAGCGCGTGGGCGCGGTCCTTGGCATTGAACTGTGGCGGCATGTACATGGCGTGTTCCCGTGAGGTCCGCCGATTGTCCGCGAGCGCACGGAGGCCCGCAGCGAGAATGCGGCATTCATCGTTTCGACCATGCAGGATTCGCTCTTTCCCGATCTTCCCGATGAGGCCGGGGCGCCGTCGCCCTCACCGGCCGCTACACCGGCGCCGCGAGCCGCGCGCGCGGGCGCCATTGCCGCCCAGCCGGTCGCCCCCGCGCTGCAGGCCACGGCAGACGCCTTGTCGCACCACGTACGGCTGGGCACCTCGACCTGGTCGTATCCCGGCTGGGCCGGCATCGTCTGGGACGGCGCCTATGCCGAATCACGGCTGGCCAGGGAAGGGCTCACGGCCTATGCCCGTCACCCGCTGCTGCGCACCGTCTGCGTCGACCGTGCCTTCTATCGCCCGCTCAGCGCGATCCAGTACGCGCGGCTGGCGGCCATGGTGCCGCCCGATTTCCGTTTCGTGGTCAAGGCGCCGAGCCTGGTGACCGATGCACTGGTGCGCGGCGAGGAAGGCCGCGGCCGCCAACCGAACCCGGCCTTCCTGGATCCGGCGCTCGCGGTGCACGAGTTCGTCCGGCCGGCGCTCGAAGGCCTGGGTGAAAAGACCGGCGCACTGGTGTTCCAGCTCAGTCCGCTGCCGCTGCCGCTGCTCGCCCGCCGGGACGAGGTGTTCGATCGCATCGCAGCGATGTTGCGCGCCCTGCCCTCGCTGCGCCCCGATGCGCCGGACGGCGTGATCGCGGTGGAAGTGCGCGACCCCGAACTGCTCACCCCGGCGTTCGCCCAGCTGCTGCGCGACGCCGGCGCCACCTACTGCCTGGGGCTGCACCCCAAGCTCCCGCCCATCGCCGAGCAGCTGCCGATGCTGCGCGCGCTCTGGCCGGGGCCGCTGGTCTGCCGTTGGAACGTGAACCGCCGCCACGGCGCCTACGGCTACGAGGACGCCGAAGCGCTGTACGCACCGTTCGACAAGATGGTCCATCCCGACCTCGACATCCGCACGGCCCTGGCCCGGGTGATCGCCGGCACCGCGGACGCCGCGCAGAACGTGTACGTCACGATCAGCAACAAGGCCGAGGGTTCGGCGCCGCTGAGCGTGCGGGCGCTTGCCGAGCAACTGCAAGGGACCTCTGGCCGGGCAGCGGCCTAAACCAGGGCCGGGTCGGATTGATAGCGCTCGTGGCCCTCCGCCCGGGCAATCAGATAGGCCGCACTGCTTGCCGCGATCTCGAGCCGCTTCACGTCGCGCGCGGTGAAGGTGCAGCCGCCGCCGATGTTGAAGCCGCACAACATCCCGTATAGCCGCCCGTTGGGCAGGCGCACCGGCACGCCGATATGCGCCCCGAGTGCGGTGTACTCCACCGACAAGCCCTGCGCGTGCGCGATCGCCTGCACACTGGGAATGAGCGCGGGCAGACGGCAGTCCAGGATGCGTTGGCAGATGGTGTCGGGCAGCGGATGAGAGCCCCCGACATCGATCGGGGACGGCGCCAACACCGTGTCGATATACCTGAAGACCCGACGCCCTTTGACGATCTCCCCGACGAACACGACATCGAGTTCGAGCAGTTCCCTCACCACATGCAGCAGTTCGCCGATCGCCCGGTGCACCGACACCTCTTCGGCGCGGAACGACGCATGCGCCGTGACCAGACAGACGTCGGCCTCGTCGAGCAGCGGGAAGTTGGAAATGAGGGGGTCGTGTTGCATCGTCGCGATCGGTGACTCGATGGTAGGCCGCGCCATGGCAGGCGCCTGCGCAGTACGTCGCATATCCAACACTCGAATGCCGTGATGTGTCGATAGCGTGACTTCCGTTGTCAGGCATTGGTTCTCCCGTCGACGATGCGCCTGCAGCACCGCGTCCTTCAGCCTCTCGCGGCGCTGCCGATATACCTGGAGACATGTCCAAGCAGAAGCCATCCTCCATCCCCGAGCTCACGTCCGAGATACCGCGCGAGCGTGTGATCCAGGACGATGGCGCCTTCCTCCTGGTGTCGACCAAAGGGCTCCCCTATGCGCACACCTGCGGCCTGCTGATCCGCCGGTGCGCGCTCTCGGACGCGGCGCCGTTCGGCTACGAATGCCTCGGCCAGTACCGGCAACTGCGCAAGTCACTGTGGCATGCGTGCCTGGACAGTCGCATCCCCGATGCAGACGGCCGCACCGAACGCTCGACGGGCATTTACGCGAGCGAGCTCGACGCGCTGGTGAACCTGTGGGCCAG
Organism: Variovorax sp. J2L1-78; assembly: GCF_030317205.1. Lineage (NCBI taxonomy): Bacteria > Pseudomonadati > Pseudomonadota > Betaproteobacteria > Burkholderiales > Comamonadaceae > Variovorax > Variovorax arabinosiphilus. The sequence continues at coordinate 996,795 of NZ_JASZYB010000001.1, forward strand.
CCGACGCCTTCCGCAGCTGGGCCCCTTGCTGTAGGGGCGCCATGCGCGGTACGACGGTTCAGCCGTGGTACGCCCGAGTCCGTTAACAAGCCAGAGGCGATCGTGCCCAGGCACCGACCGACTGCATGAAGCGATCCGCCGCCTGCAACTGGGTGGCGTAGATCCATTCGTCCGGCTGGTGTGCCTGCGCGATCGAGCCGGGGCCGCACACCACCGTGGAAATGCCGACCTGCTGGAAGAAGCCCGCTTCGGTGCCGAACGGCAGCTCCGCCGCCGGCCAGAGCGCGCCGAGTTCGCGCGCGACCGCGACGGCCGCGTCGTTGTCGCGCATCGACAGCGCCGGCACGCCGGCGATCTGCACGGCCTGGACGGTGACGCCGACGGGAAGGTCCGTCAGGGCGTCCCGGACCGCCTCGCGCACGCGTTCCGCCGTCGCGTCGTCCTGCGGGCGGAACTCCCACAGGACCTCGCAACAGCCCGGCACGATGTTGATGGCGGTGCCGCCATCGATCCGGCCGATGTTGAGCGTGGCCTCGCCGCCCTCCTTGGCAAAGCGGCGTCGCAACCCGGCCAGACGGGTGACCAGGTGGGCGGCGGGCTCGATCGCGCTGGCCCCGAGCGAGGGGTCGCTCGAATGCGCGGGCAGTCCGCGAAAGAGCGCCCGATGCCCGAAGAAGCCGCGGTGCCTGACGCCGATCCGCATCTGCGTCGGTTCGCCGACGATGGCCACGGCCGGCGCGGCCACCTGCGTCGTCAACCGATGCACGAGCTGCGGAACGCCGAGGCACCCGATCTCTTCGTCGTAGGAGAACGCCAGGTGAATCGGACGACCCAGTGAATGCCGCTGCCACGCAGGAACGGCCGACAGGCAGGCCGCAATGAAGCCCTTCATGTCCGCCGTGCCGCGGCCATGGAATCGGCCGTTGCGTTCGACCAGGGTGAAGGGGTCGGAGCGCCAGTGCTGATCGGCCACGGGCACGACATCGCTGTGGCCCGAGAGCACCATGCCGCCCGCCGTGTCGGGCCCGATGCTGGCCAGCAGATTCGCCTTGTGGCCGTCCGCGCTGTGCACGAGGTGCACCTTGACCCGGTGCGCTGCCAGGTAGTCCGCGATCCAGTGGATCAGTTTGAGGTTCGATCGATGCGATGTGGTGTCGAAGGCCACCAGGGTCCGCAAGATCTCGAGGGTGGTCATGCACGGCCTATCGGACCAGCCCGATCCGGATCCTCCGGTTGTGTTGCCCCTTGTTCTCGATCTTCAGGATGCGCAGCGGTGCCGACTGCGAGGTCTTCGAAAGATGGGTTCCGCCGCAGGCCTGCCGGTCCAGGCCCACGATGTCGATGATGCGCGTGGTGCCGTCGTCCTGGCTCGGCGGTGCGACGGACCGGCTTCGCACCACCCCCGGCTCGCGCGCGAGTTCGGCCGCATCGAGATACACCGCATTCACCTGCAGACCGTCCGAGATCAGCGTGTTGAGTTCGGGCTCGAGCTTGCGCAGGTCGTTGTTGTCGGCCTCGGGCAGATCGAAATCGATACGGGCCGTGCCGTCGGCGGCCATTTGCACGCCGGTCACCAGTGCGCCTTCGAAGCGTTGGTAGACAAGCGCGTTGAGAATGTGCAGGCCGGTGTGCAACTGGCTCATCATGAAACGGAATTCCCGATCCACCTGGGCGACGACCTTTTCGGCGGACATCGTGGCGACGTCGGTCTCGTCGAAGCAGTGCCACGCATGGCCGCCCTCCATCTCGATCCGGCTGATCTTCATCTCGCCGCCCTTCCATTGCAGCGTGCCGCGATCCGCCAACTGCCCGCCACCGCCTGGGTAGAAAAAGGACCGATCGAGCAGCACAGCGTTCGGACGCCGCGCGATGACGTTGGCCTCGAAGCTGAAGCAATCGGGTTGGGTATGGCAAAGGTAAGGAGACATGCATTCCTCGGCGACGGGAGGTCTAGGAGAATCGGCGTGCCGTCACGATGCCGATCAGGATGATGGCGCCCCCCACGAATTCGGGAACGCTCAGATATTCGTGAAACAGAGAGGCGCCGAGCACGGTGGCAATCACGGGCTGCACCAGGAGCGTGATGGAAGACAGCGCGGCAGGGAGCTTGGCCAGCGCATAGGCGATGAGGCCCTGGCCACCGACATGGGAGATGACCGCCAGCCCCACCAGCATCAGCATGCCGTGAAGCGTGTGCGGAACCAGCGATTCGCCGCGCCAAAGCGTGACGGGCAAAAGAACGATCAGGGTTCCGATGCTGCTCCATGCCATGACGGTCATCGTTCGATGGTTCGAGCGCACCAGGCTGACCGCCAGCAGGTAGGCGCCGTAGAAGACCGCCGTCAGCAGCCCCAACAGATTGCCTGCCATGTAGTTCGATCCGAAGTCCAGCCGATGGCCGATCAGAACGAACGCACCGCCCAGTGCGAACAGCATGCCCCACAGGAATGCGGCACTGAATTTTTTCCCCAGAAACAGCTTGGACCCGAGCACCACGAAGATCGGGGCAAGGTTGGCAAGGAGATTCGAATTGGCCAGCGTGGTCAGCGTCATGGACCAGTGATAGAGCGCCAGATTTCCCGAGAAGATGAATCCGACAAGGATGAGCTTGATCGGAACGGCCGGCCTCTGTTCGGATGCAGCGCCGGTCGCGTGTGCGGTTTCGGCTCTTGCGGCCAACGCGTCGAGCAGGAAGAAGATGGGAATCGCCAGCGCCACCCGGTAGACCGCACTGGCGGTCGGGGGCAATTCGCTGTGTCGAAGAAAGACGCCGCCCAACGCCAATGCCGCCGCGCCAAGCAGCAGCGCCATGAAGGAAAGCAGGTTGCTTTTGGAGGCAGCAGGCAGGGCAAGGGATGTGGTCATGTCTATCCCGGCACGACCGAGTCTTCATCGGCCGTGTCGGCTGGTTTATTTCTGCGAATCAAAATCAGCGGGAAAAACCCCGTCAATTGCTGTGCATGGGTCGAAGCCATTTCGCTGCACTGTAGGCAGCGCGGGGGCGCCCGTATTGGCAAAAATTTGCGGCGCCCACGGACGTCCCAGCGAGATTCGGCGTCATCGCGGGCCCGGCAGGCGCGAAGAAGCAGGACGCTCTCGGCGCACGGCCCTGAGGCAAAGGCCTGGGAAACGGCTTGGGACAAGGCCTCTCAGCGCATCCGGGCGCGGACGTACTGAAGAGGCGTCATGCCGAAGGTGCGTTTGAAATGCCTGGTGAGGGCGCTCTGGTCGTAGAAACCGCTCGCGATCGCCGCTTCGATCAGCGGCCGACCCGCCGCGAGGTGAACGATCGCCGCCCTGAGGCGCAGTTGCGTCAGGTACGTATGGGGCGTCAGTCCGATCGTCCGGTTGAACGCCCCGATCAGCTGGAACGGCGTCAGGTCGGCGATCGCCGCCATCTGTTCGAGGGTCAACCGTTCCGTGAAGGCGTCGCGCAGCAGTTCCAGCACCGGCGCTAGGACGCGAGCCTCCGCAGGTGCCGGCAGCACGCGCTGCCCGGGCTGTGCGTGGTTCTGGAAGAGCGTTCCGAAGCTGTGAACGAACAGCTCCTGCTGCCGCAGGGGGTCGCACGGTGCGCTGTTTCCATCGAGGGCGCGATGGAGTTCCAGAAAGCTGGCGATGAGCGCTTCATCGCAAACAGTGTTCGACCCGAAGTACCGGGTGTGATCGATCCCCAGGGTGGTCATCAGGTGCCGGATGCCCGGCTCGGCCAGATAGAAGGACCGGTACCGCCAACGGGCGCTGCCGCCCATGCGACCCGAATGGGGTTCGGCCGGGTTGAACACGAGGAGCGCTTGTGGATGGGCCATGCCCGTTCGGCCGCGGCTCTTGAATTCCGAGCCTCCGGCTTCGGTCAGCGCGATCACGAAGGAATGGTGCACGTGCGGCGCATAGTCGTGCGTCGTGAAGTCCGCGTGCAGCATGTCCATGCCCGGCAGGTCGGGAACGTGCCAGTAGCGTGAGGTATTCAGAGGGTCCAGCTTGGCCAAACAAAAACCTCCGTGGGGATCGGTCGCGGCAGCGCTTCCCGCTCAGCACGCAGTCGTCAGTGCGCGCGTGCCACCAGCAACTCCAGGATCAGCGCGACGCGCGCCTTCACCGGCGTGAGCGCACCGGCGTCGCGAATCGCCGCGCCGGAGGTGCCCACGATGCGTCCCTGTGCGCAACGCGTGGCGCGCAACACCGCGATGCCCGCCGCCTGTGCGCGCAGGGCCGCGGTCTCGATCGTGTGGTGCAGCGTGCCATTGCCCGTCGCCGCCAGCACGAGGCCGTCGACCGCGTGGGCACCGCCGGACCGCCGTGCCTGCACGAGCGCATCGATGAGCAGCCCCTGCGCGCCTGCGTGGCTGGTCAGGATCTCGACCCGTGGCCACGCAAACGGTTCGGTCGCGATGACGGCGTCGAGGCGTGCCGCCGAAGCGCCCTGCGGCTCGGGCCACGCACGGAGCGCACGGAGGGCGCCCTCCTCCATATAGCCCAGCGGCCCGGCGTCGCCCGAATCGAAGGCGTCCAAGCGGTAGGTGTGCACCTTCTGCACGTCGAGCGACCGATGGACCGCGCCGGCGCAGACCACTGTCACGCCCGTCGCGCCCGGCCAGGCCGCGAGGCTGATCGCGTCGCGCAGGTTCTGCGGGCCATCGGGCACCAGTGCACTCGCCGGCCGCATCGCGCAGGTGAGCACCACCGGCTTGACGGGGCTCAGCACGGACTGCAGGAAGAACGCGGTTTCCTCCAGCGTGTCGGTGCCGTGCGTGATGACGAGGCCACCCACATCGTCGCGCGCCAGCGCCTCGGCGCAGCGGGCTGCGAGCGCCTGCCAGACCTCGAAGTCCATGTCCTTGCTGTCCAGCTGCGCGACCTGCTCGGCCCACACCGGCAGGCCCGGCGGCGGATCGAGCCCCTGCAGCAGGACATCGACACCGACCTCGCCTGCCGTGTAGCCGACGTTGTCGGCGGCGGACGCCGCCCGTCCGGCGATCGTGCCGCCCGTGCCCAGGACCAGCACGCCGAGCGCGCCCGGGTTGCTTTTGTTCACCATGTCTTGCAAAGTCCAGGAAACTGTTTAAAAATACAGGTACTGGATATGCAACCAGCACCAAGGAGTTCACATGCAGTTCGCCGTCAAGCTTACCGCCCGTCAGCAGCAGATTCTGGACTTGATCCGCAGCACCATCGCGCAGACCGGTGCGCCGCCGACGCGTGCCGAAATCGCGGCCGAACTGGGCTTCAAATCGGCCAATGCGGCGGAAGAACACCTGCAGGCGCTGGCACGCAAGGGCGCGATCGAACTGCTCAGCGGCACCTCCCGCGGCATTCGGCTCAAGGGCGACGCGCTGCGTTCGCTCAACGAGTCGCGCGACAACCAGTTCTCGCTCTCGCTGCCGGGCATGGCCCAGCTGGCGTTGCCGCTGGTGGGCCGCGTGGCGGCGGGTTCGCCGATCCTCGCGCAGGAGCATGTGGACCAGACCTACTACGTCGAGAACACCTTGTTCCAGCATCAGCCGGACTACCTGCTCAAGGTGCGCGGCATGTCGATGCGCGATGCCGGCATCATGGACGGCGACCTGCTGGCCGTTCAGTCGACCAAGGAAGCGCGCAACGGCCAGATCGTGGTCGCGCGCCTGGGCGACGAAGTGACCGTCAAGCGCCTCAAACGCAACAAGCAGGTGATCGAGCTGCATGCCGAGAACCCCGACTACCCGACCATCGTGGTCCAGCCCGGCGAGCCCTTCGAGATCGAAGGCCTGGCCGTCGGGCTGATCCGCAACACCATGTTGATGTAACGCATCGCAAGGGCTGCGACAGGTGGCGGGCGTATGGCAATCAGGCCATCACCCTGGCGCAGTCCCATCAAGCAATCCTGCCTGTGTTCAACCTCTGACCTTGGAGTTCGCATGGGAATCGTTCTGCTCACTTTCGTCGATCTGCTCACCCCGCTGCAGTCGCTCGCCCACCGCTGGATGCCGGAGCGCCGCGTGCGCCGCGACGTCAGTTTCGACGCCCACGCCGACCTGCGCTATGTGGCCGTACGACCAGCCTGCGCGCAGCGCGCTGGCACCACCACCCCGGGGCACGCGCATCCACCGGTGGCGGCGCGTCCGCTGCGCGTGGTCCGCACGGTCGACGCGCAACAGCCGGACCGGCGCGCCGGCCGTGTCGTGATCTCCGGCCGGATGGCGGACGTGTGTGCCGAACTCGACCGCCTCGCGGCACTCGAGGCGGCCGACACCGTGCGCGGCGCGCGTCCGCTGCACTGACCCGCATTCGGGCGCGCACCTGCAAGCGCGCCCTGCAGAGGCCTTGATCTCTGGCATGTGGCGCGCACCACGGCGCGCCGCTGCGGGCTTTCGCACGGCGCGAGGCACAATGGCACGCCATGAACATTGTGATCCTCGACGACTACCAGGACGCGGTGCGCAAGTTGCAATGCGCCGCCAAACTCGATGCCTACGCGGCGAAGGTCTATACCAACACGGTCAAGGGCATCGGCCAACTGTCGGTGCGCTTGAAAGACGCCGACGTGATCGTCCTGATCCGCGAGCGCAGCCAGATTTCCCGCCAGCTGATCGAGAAGCTGCCCAAGCTCAAGCTCATTTCCCAGACCGGCCGGGTCGGCAAGCACATCGACGTCACCGCCTGCACCGAACAGGGCATCGCGGTGGCCGAGGGCAGCGGCTCGCCGCTTGCGCCGGCCGAGCTGACGTGGGCGCTGATCATGGCGGCGATGCGGCGGCTTCCGCAGTACATCAGCAACCTCAAGCACGGCGCGTGGCAGCAGTCCGGCCTCAAGTCGGCCTCGATGCCGCCGAACTTCGGACTGGGCTCGGTGCTCAAGGGCAAGACGCTGTGCATCTGGGGTTACGGCCGCATCGGGCAGCTGGTGGCGCGCTACGGCCAGGCCTTCGGCATGCAGGTGGTGATCTGGGGCCGCGAACAGAGCCGTGACCTCGCCCGGTCCGACGGCTTCCAGGTCGCGCCGAGCCGCGAGGCCTTCTTCGCCGCCGCCGACGTCCTCACGGTGCATCTGCGCATGAACGACGACACGCGCGGCATCGTCACGCTGGAAGACCTGTCGCGAATGAAGCCGACCGCCCTGTTCGTGAACACCTCGCGTGCCGAGCTGGTCGAGCCCGACGCCCTTCTGGCCGCCCTCAACCGTGGCCGGCCCGGGATCGCGGCGATCGACGTGTTCGAAAGCGAACCGCCCTTGCAGGGTCACGCGCTGCTGCGTCTGGAGAACTGCATCTGCACGCCGCACATCGGCTATGTCGAGCAGGACAGCTACGAGATGTACTTCGGCCAGGCCTTCGACAACGTGGTGAGCTTCATCAAGGGCAATCCCACCAACATCGTGAACCCCGGCGCCCTGCAGGTTCGACGCTGAGGGCGTCGCTGCGGCTTTAACGCCGACGGCGCGGCCGGGGCGCGATCTCGGCCTCGATGGCCGGATCGAACAGCTCCAGATCGAGCCGCAATTCGGGCAGCGGCATGTCGTCGGTGGTCGGCGGCGAGGACGGGCGCTTCTCCAGCTCGAGTTCCGCCGGCAGGGTTTCGAGCGTCTCGAGCGAGGTGTTGTCGAAGGCCATGGCGGCGCTCTGATCGGGGTGCTCCTGCCGCTCGTTCACCGACATCGGGCGCGTCTGCGGTTCTTCCTCGTGCGATGAGGTCGACGTCGAGGCCGCCGGGCGTGCGCTGGCCGCGCCAGGGTGCGCGGCGATGACCGTGTCGTGCGACAGCGTCTCGTCGATGGCGCCATACAGCGACGGCAGCGGCGCGTTGGGCGCGTTGTGATCACTGCCGGTCAAGCCGAGCTGCGCGGTCGCGCGGTCCAGGTCGGCCGGCCGGGTCGGCTCGAGCTTCGCTTCGTGCGTGTCGAGAAAGGACAACGGCGTGACCGGCGTCGGCGGTGCGCTGTCGGGGTCGATCACTTCCTTGGCGACCGAGTACAGCAACAGCAGCTCGCGGTACGCGGCGAGGTCGAAGCTTTCGTCGCCGCGCGTGCCGGGCTTGCGGAACACCAGTTCCTCGATGAGGGCCAGTGTGCCCTGCCGTGGCCACTGGGCTTCGATACGCGCCAGGGTCGAGCGGTAGTGCTCGAGGCCGTGACCGACTTCGGAGAAATGCTCGAAGTCCGGCACCGAGGCATTGAACGCCCGTTCGAATTCCTGGCCGACCCGCGCGTAGTCGTCGCGCCGGTCGAGCGCGTGGTAGATGCGCAGCAGGTCGAGGTAGGCCAGTGCGCTGGTTTCCGGGTTGTCGGCGATGTGCTCGCTGAGCACCGCGATCGCCTGCTCATGCTGGCCGAGCGAGAGGAAGAAGTCCGACTGCTGCTGCACGTCGAACAGTTCCTCGGTGTTCACGTAGCGCGCGGGGGCGCTCTCGTCTTCCGGCAGTGGCGGCAGCGTGTCCGGCGACTCGTCCTCGGTGTCGGCTGCGACGAGCGGGGTGCCGAACGGTCCGGTCTTCGGTGCTGCCGAGCGCTCGGCGACCGATGCACCCGCCAGGCCCGTGGACAGCGCGGCGCTCACGGGCGGCAGGGACGGCCCGTCGTCCTTGCCGGTCGTGTCGCCCCACCAGGCGGGACCGGTCGTGCGACGTGCGACACGCCAGAGCATGAAGAGACCGATCAATGCCAGGAGCAGCAGCAGGCAGAGGGCATACACCAGCGGGTTGCGATAGCGGCTGTCGCGCGCCTCGGCCAGCTCGGTGCGCATTTCCAGCAGCAGGCGCTGGTTCTGGGCGCTCTGCTCACGCAGGGCCGCCAGCGTGGCCTCCAGCGCCTTCATGCGTTCGTTGGCACGTTGGAGCTCTTCGGCATTGGCGGCCGCGCTGGCGGCGGCGAGTGCGGCGGACACGGCCGGATCGGGGGCTCCCGCCGAGGCAGCAGCCGATGCCGCCAGTGCGGGATTGCGCGCGGCCGACGGGTCGAGCAGATCGAGTTGCAGACGGGCGCCGCCACTCGCCGACGGCGAACCCGCCGGTGGCACGGTCGGTGCCGCCGCAGTGGCGGCCGGGGGGGGCGCCGGCACCGGTGCCCGTGCCGGCGTGGTTGGGGCGCTGCGGCGCGCCGGTGGGGTGGCACGGGCCGCTGGCGCGCGCGCTTCGCCACGCTCCGCCGAAGCGGCCGGACGGGGCCGGGGGATGGCCGCGCGCTGCGGGGGCGAGGTCGGGGATGCCGCAGAGGCCGCGGATCCACTGCCATCGCCGGTGGCGCGCTGCGGGCGTCGGTTGCTCCGCGTGACCGATGCATCGGTGGTCCCCGATGACGATGCACCCGACGCGCCGGGCAGCACGGGCGCTGCGGTGAGCTCGACCGGCATGTCGGCCAGCAGCACGAACTGGCGGCTCGAACTCGCCTGGCAGCCCGCCCGCACGGTGACCTGCACGACCGGCTCCTCGATCGGCGTGGTCGACCGGATGTGGATGCGGGTCTGGCCAGGTCGGCCTCCCGGTTCGAGCGATACAGTCACGCGTCGATCGTCCGCCCGCACGCCGCCCTGGACCATCTCGGCCTCGGCGCACAGCGAATCGCCGCCCTCGCCTTCGGCCAGCGTCAGTGGCACGACGAGGTCGAGCGGCCGCCCGATCCAGACCGCACCTTGCGGCTGTCCGAGCGTCAGTGCGAGAGAGGGAACGGCGAACCCGAGTAAAAACAGGGGCACTGCGCGACGGAGGAGTTGCAAGATGGACCCGAAAGGCAACCTAAAGTAAACACATTCTGACACGATTGTCTTTTAGCTTTTTACATACCTGAGCATTTAACAAATGACTGTGAATTTTTCCAAGGTGGCGGTGGTCGGTGCAGGGGCCATGGGCCGCGGCATCGCCCAGATCGCCGTGCAGGCAGGCAGCGACGTGCGGCTGTTCGACAGCTTCGACGGCGCCGCCGTCCGGGGGCGTGAGGCGGTCGTCGCGCAGTGGCAGAAGCTGCACGAGAAGGGCAAGTTCGATGCGGCGCAGCTGCAGGCGTGGTCCGAAAGACTGGTGGCCGTCGGCGCGCTGGCCGATCTGGCGGATTGCGATCTGGTGGTCGAAGCCGTGGTGGAAGACATGCAGGTCAAGCGTACGCTCTTCCGCGACCTGGAGGGCCTCGTCGGCACCGCCGCGACGCTTGCAACCAACACCTCGTCGCTGTCCGTCACGGCGATCGCGGCCGGCATGGCGCACCCGGAACGCCTGGCGGGCTTCCACTTCTTCAATCCCGTGCCGCTCATGAAGGTGGTCGAGGTCGTCGCCGGCTTCAAGACCGCCCCGGCGGTGTGCGAGCGGCTGGCTGGCTATGCACGCCAGATGGGCCACAGCGCGGTGCAGGCGCAGGACACGCCCGGCTTCATCGTCAACCACGCGGGCCGCGGCTTCGGCACCGAGGCGCTGCGCATCGTCGGCGAAGGCGTGGCGGACTTCGCGACGATCGACCGCATCCTGAAGGACCAGGCGGGCTTTCGCCTCGGCCCCTTCGAGCTGATGGACCTCACCGCGCTCGACGTGTCGCACCCGGTGATGGAGTCGATCTACCGCCAGTACTACGAAGAGCCGCGCTACCGGCCGAGCGTGATCACGGCGCAGCGGCTCGTGGCCGGCGCGCTGGGCCGCAAGACCGGCGAAGGCTTCTACCGCTATGTCGACGGCGTCGCGCAGGTCGAGGCCGAACCCGCCGCCCCGGTCGTCGACGACCCCATCGCGGTGTGGGTGTCGCCGCGCGCCGCACGGCGGGCCGAACTGCTCAAGCTGATCCACTCGCTCGGCGGCCGGCTCGAGACCGGCGCGGCGCCCTCCTCGGCCGCGCTGATCGTGGTCGCCCCGCTGGGCTTCGACGTGACCACCGTGGCCGCTGTCGAGCGCCTCGACGCCACGCGCACGGTCGGTATCGACCTGATGGTCGACGACGCTGCCACCAAGCGCCGCGTACTCGCCACCAATCCCGCCACACGGCGCGACATGCGCGACATGGCGCACGCGCTCTTCGCCCGCGACGGCAAGGCGGTGAGCGTGATCCGCGACAGCGGCGGCTTCGTCACGCAGCGCGTCATCGGCACCATCGTCAACATCGCGGCCGACATGTGCCAGCAGCGCGTGTGTTCGCCGGCCGACCTCGAGACCGCGGTGCGCCTCGGCCTGGGCTACCCTCAGGGGCCGCTCGCGATGGGAGACCTGTACGGGCCGACCAACATGCTCGAGGTGCTGTTCAACCTGCAGACGGTGTACGGCGACCCGCGCTACCGCCCGAGCCCGTGGCTGCGCCGCCGCGGCGCCCTGGGCCTGAGCCTGATGCACGAAGAAGAATGAGAACGAGACGACCATGACCGCCGAACTCCGAAGCACGACCGAAGGCCGCACGATGGTGCTCACCATCGCCAACCCGTCCCTGCGCAATGCGCTCGACCCCGCGATCTACGCGGCCGGCATCGAGGCGCTGAACGGGGCGGAAAACAGCAGCGAGATCCGCAGCGTCGTGATCGTGGGCGAAGGCGCCTGGTTCTGCGCCGGCGGCTCGCTGCAGCGGCTGCAGGCCAACCGCCAGCAGTCGCCGTCGGTGCAGGCCGAATCGATCGAGGGCCTGCACAACTGGATCGACTCGATCCGCACCTTTCCGAAGCCGGTGATCGCGGCCGTCGAAGGCGCGGCTGCCGGCGCGGGTTTCTCGCTGGCGCTGGCCTGCGACCTGGTGGTGGCGGCGCGCGACGCGGTCTTCGCGGCGTCGTATAGCAACGTCGCGTTGTCGCCCGATGGCGGCATGAGCTGGCACCTGGCCCAGGCGCTGCCGCGGCAACTGGCGAGCGAATGGCTGATGGGCGGCGAGCGCATCGCCGCGGCGCGCCTGCACGCGCTCGGCCTGGTCAACGAACTGGCCGACAGTGGCCAGGCGCTGACCACCGCGCTGCAGCTGGCTGCACGGCTCGACGCGAAAGCGCCCAACGCGCTCGCAAGCATCAAGGAGCTGCTCAACGAGGCACGCGGTGCCACGCTGCCCGCGCAGCTCACGCAGGAACGCGACCACTTCGTGCGCAACCTGCATCACGCCAACGCGGGCATCGGCATCGCGGCCTTCCTCGCGAAAGAAACGCCGCGCTACGAGTGACGCCGCGCGTCGCTCCCGAGACACCTCTGCAGCCCCCCAGTCGCCGACAGGACAGCCCCATGGACGAGCCCATTCTTACCATCGACGAACGCGAAGCGATCAACAGCGGTCGCTGGTTCTCATCCCTCTCACCCTCGCTGCGGCACGACATCCTCCGATGCGCATTTGTCAGACGTCACAAGGACGGCGACCTCCTGGCCGCCCGCGGCGATCCGCCCGAAGGATGGATCGCGTGCGCCAAGGGCGCGGTGCGCGTGAGCTCGACGACGGTGTCGGGCAAGCAGGTCACGCTGACCTACGTCGAGCCCGGCATCTGGTTCGGCGATGTGGCGATGTTCGACGGGGACCGTCGTACGCACGATGCCTATGCCCACGGCGACACCACCACGCTCAACGTGGCCCGTGCGGATTTCCAGAAGATTCTCGCCACGCACGTGGAGCTGTACGAAGCGCTGATGCGCCTGCAGGCACGCCGCATCCGCCAGCTGTTCGGGCTGGTGGAAGACCTCAACACCCTCCCCTTGCGGGCCCGGCTCGCCAAACAGCTGACGCACCTGGTGCGCAGCTACGGTGTGCCCAGCCTGGCCGACGGCAGCCAGCTGCGCATCGGCCTGCATCTGGCGCAGGAAGAACTCGCGCAGCTGCTCGGTGCGTCGCGGCAGCGGGTCAACCAGGAACTCAAGGCGATGGAGCGCGAGAACGTGCTGCGTATCGAACCGGGTGGCCTGGTGGTGCTCGACCGTGCCGCCCTCATGCGCATCGCGGAGGCCGACCTCTAACCCGTCGTTGCCGCCCATGACCCAGGACTTCAGCAGCTTCATCGGAACGCGCGCTGTCGCGCCGCAACACAGCGTCGATGTCGACGCGCTGACGAGGTGGCTCGACGCCCACCTCGACGGCTTCCAGGGTCCGCTCACGGTCGAGATGTTCAAGGGCGGGCAGTCCAACCCGACCTACAAGCTCATCACGCCCGGTCAGAGCTACGTGATGCGCGCCAAGCCGGGTCCGGTGGCCAAGCTGCTGCCCTCGGCCCACGCGATCGAGCGTGAATTCAAGGTGATGCGCGGGCTCGACGGCACCGACGTGCCGGTGCCGCGCATGCTGTGCCTCTGCGAAGACGAATCCGTCATCGGGCGCGCCTTCTATGTCATGGAGTTCAAAAGCGGCCGGGTGCTGTGGGACCAGTCCCTGCCCGGCATGGACAGGGCCGAGCGCGGTGCGATCTACGACGAGCTCAACCGCGTGATCGCCGCCCTGCACACGGTGAAGTTCGCCGAGCGCGGACTGACCGACTACGGCAAGCCCGGCAACTACTTCGAGCGCCAGATCGGCCGCTGGAGCAAACAGTACGTGGCGTCGGTCACGCAGCCCATCCCCGAGATGGACCGCCTGATGGACTGGCTGCCGGCCCACATCCCGGCGACCGCCCGCGACGCGTCGATGACCTCGGTCGTGCATGGCGACTACCGGCTGGACAACGTGATGTTCCACCCCACCGAGCCGCGCGCCATCGCCGTGCTCGACTGGGAGCTGTCGACGCTCGGCCATCCGCTGGCCGACTTCAGCTACCACTGCATGGCCTGGCACATCCCGCCGGGGGCCTTCCGCGGGCTGGGCGGCGTCGACGTGGCGAGCCTCGGCATCCCCACCGAGGCCGCGTACATCCGCCGGTACTGCGAACGCACCGGCATCACCACGCCTGAGGCGCTGGCGCCCGACTGGAATTTCTACCTCGCCTACAACCTGTTCCGCATCGCCGCCATCCTGCAGGGCATCGCGAAACGGGTTGAGGCCGGCACCGCGTCGAGCGAACAGGCGGTGGCATCGGGCCGCGGCGCACGGCCGATGGCGGAGATGGCCTGGGCCTTCGCACAGAAGGCTTGAGCCAGCACACCGCGCCCCGCAGCGCCACACGATCGACCCCTCACCCAAGGAGACACCATGGATTTCGAATATTCGGCCAAGACCAAGGCATTGCAGGCGCGCGTCAGCGCCTTCATGGACGACCACATCTACCCGAACGAAGCGGCCTGCACCACCGAGCTCGCGGCCAACACCGTCGCCGGCAAGCGCTGGACGCCGCTGCAGACCATCGAGAAGCTCAAGGCGAAGGCCAAGGCGGACGGCCTCTGGAACCTGTTCCTACCGGTCGACAGCGCCGAACACTCGGGCTACAAGGGCGCAGGCCTCACCAACCAGGAATACGCGCCGCTCGCCGAGATCATGGGCCGTGTGCCGTGGGCCAGCGAGGTCTTCAACTGCTCGGCGCCCGACACCGGCAACATGGAGACGATCGCCCGCTACGGTTCCGACAAGATCAAGGCGCGCTGGCTCAAGCCGCTGCTCGAAGGCGAGATCCGCTCAGCCTTCGCCATGACCGAGCCGGACGTGGCCTCGAGCGATGCGACCAACATCGAGACGCGCATCGAACGCCAGGGCGACGACTACGTGATCAACGGCCGCAAGTGGTGGATCTCCGGCGCGGCCGACCCGCGCTGCGCGGTCTTCATCACCATGGGCAAGAGCAACCCCGATGCACCACGCCACTCGCAGCAGAGCATGGTGATCGTGCCGGCCAACGCCAAGGGCATTCGCATCGTGCGGCCGCTCAACGTGATGGGTTACGACGACGCGCCGCACGGCCACGTCGAGATGTTCTTCGAGAACGTGCGGGTCCCGGTCGACAACATCCTGCTGGGCGAAGGCCGCGGCTTCGAGATCGCCCAGGGCCGCCTCGGCCCGGGACGCATCCACCATTGCATGCGCCTGATTGGCCTGGCCGAACGCGCACTCGAACTGATGTGCCGGCGCGCCTCCTCGCGCGTCGCCTTCGGCAAGACCGTGGCCTCGCAGACGGTGACCCAGGAACGCATCGCCGAGGCGCGCTGCAAGATCGACATGGCGCGCCTGCTCACGCTCAAGGCCGCCTGGCTGATGGACGTGGCCGGCAACAAGGTTGCCAAGAACGAGATCGCGATGATCAAGGTGGTCGCGCCCAGCATGGCCTGCCAGGTGATCGACTGGGCCATGCAGGTGCACGGCGGCGGCGGCATGTGCGACGACTTCCCGCTGGCCTTCGCGTATGCGCATGCGCGCACGCTGCGCTTCGCGGACGGCCCGGACGAAGTGCACCGCAATGCGATCGCCAAGTGGGAACTCGGCCGCTACGCGGTCGACAAGAAGGACATCGATCCGCCCGTCACGCGCTTCTGAGCGCCCCCAGGGCCGGGCTGCGCCCAGCCCGCCCCCGTGGGGGCTCAAGCAAAGCGGCAGAGCCACAGTGGCTTGAGAGCGCGCGCTACAGCTTCTTCTGCAGGAACATCGCCGCGCCGAAGGCCGGGTCGAGCTGGTAGCCGGCAAAGCCTTCGCGCTCGTAGGCGCGCAGCGCCGGGGCGTTACCCTGCAGCACCTCGAGCGTGAGCTTGCAGGCGCCGCGCGCCACCGCCTCCTCTTCGACGCGCGCCAGCATCCGTTGCGTGATGCGCTGGCCACGGTGGCTCTGCAGGACGACCACGTCGTGCACATTGACCAGCGGCCGGCAGGCGAAGGTGGAAAAGCCTTCGATGCAGTTCACCAGCCCGACCGGCTGCGGGCCGTCGAACGCGATCACGCTGAACGCTTGCGGACGGGCCGCGAGTGCGGTCGGCAATCCGGCCAGCACCGCGTCCGTCAACGGTGTGCCGCCGCCGGCCGGGTCGCGGGCGTACGCGTCGAGCAGGTCGACCAGGGCACGTGCATGCGCCGGGTTGCCGTAGTCGGCCATCACGATATCGATCACACGGGCTCCAGCGGTCTGGCCTTGCCGGCCGGAAGGTCGATGCGGATCGCGTCACCTGCTTGTACCGTACCGCCCTGCAGCACGATCGCCATGACACCGACCTTGCGCACCAGGCGCCCGTCGGCATCGTGCGCCAGCGTCGCGGCCATCAAGCCGGCCTGGAAACGGTCGATCTGGCTGCAGGGGTTGCGCAGGCCGGTCAGCTCGACGATGGCCTCGTCGCCCAGGTGCAGCCGCGTGCCGGTGGGCAGTCCGAGCAGGTCGACGCCGTGCGTCGTGATGTTCTCGCCCAGTTCGCCGGGCCAGACCGCGAAACCGGCGGCCATCAGCTCATCGAAGAGCTCGGCGTGGAGCAGGTGCACCTGACGCAGGTTGGGCGCCTGGGGGTTCCGGGCGACGCGGGATCGGTGCTTCACCGTGGTGCCGGCATGCGCATCGCCTTCCACGCCGAGTCCGGCGACCAGCCGGATCGCCGGTTCGGTGAACTTGGAAAAGCTGTGCAGCTTGCTGGCATGCACCGCACGCACCGACGGCGACGAGGTCATCACTGCAAGGTCGCGGCCAGACGACGCGCGCACGCTTCGGCCTGCGCCGCATCGCGCGCCTCGACCATCACGCGCACCAGCGGTTCGGTACCGCTCGCGCGAATGAGCACGCGACCGGCGTCGCCGAGTTCGGCTTCGGCGCGCTGGGTCTCGGCCTTCAGCGCAGCGTTGGATTGCCAGTCCTGGCCTTCGCGCAGCCGCACATTGATCAAGGTTTGCGGAAAAAGGGTGACGTCGGCCAGCAATTCGCCGACCGTCTTGTCACTGCGCTGGCACGCCTGCAGCACCTGCAGGGCGCTCACGATACCGTCGCCGGTGGTGTGGCGGTCGAGCGCCAGCAGGTGGCCGGAGCCTTCGCCGCCCAGCAGCCAGCCCCGCTTCTCGAGTTCCTCGAGCACGTAGCGGTCACCGACCTTGGCGCGGACGAACTCGATGCCCTGCCGGCGCAGCGCCACCTCGACCGCCTTGTTGGTCATCAGGGTGCCGACCACGCCCTGCGGCTTCTCGCCGCGCGCGACGCGCTCCCGCACCATCAGGTAGAGCAGTTCGTCGCCGTTGAAGAGCCGGCCGTCGGCATCGACCAGTTGAAGACGGTCGGCGTCGCCGTCGAGCGCGATGCCGTAGTCGGCGCCCTTGGCCTTCACCGCCTCGATCAGCGCCTGCGGATGCGTCGCCCCGACGTCCTGGTTGATGTTGAGCCCGTCCGGTGCGCAGCCGATGCTGCTCACCTCGGCGCCCAGTTCGTGGAACACGTTGGGCGCCACCTGGTAGGCCGCGCCGTGCGCCGCGTCGACCACCAGCTTGAGCCCGCGCAGGCTCAGGTCGTGGGCGAAGGTGCTCTTGCAGAATTCGATGTAGCGGCCGGCCGCGTCGCTCAGCCGGCGCGCCTTGCCCAGCTGCGCGGAATCGGCCCACACGGGCGCCTCTTCCAGCGCCGCCTCGACCGCGAGTTCCCACTCGTCGCTGAGCTTGGTGCCCTGGGCGCTGAAGAACTTGATGCCGTTGTCGGGAAAGGCGTTGTGGCTGGCGCTGATGACGACGCCGAGGCTGGCCCGTTGCGCGCGCGTGAGGTAGGCCACACCCGGTGTCGGCAGCGGGCCGAGCAGCACGACGTCGACGCCTGCGGAATTGAAGCCCGACTCGAGCGCCGACTCCAGCATGTAGCCCGAGATGCGCGTGTCCTTGCCGATCAGCACGGTCGGTCGTTTCTCGGTCTTCTTGAGTACGCGCCCCACGGCATGCGCCAGGCGCAGCACGAAGTCCGGTGTGATGGGCGGCTGGCCGACCGTGCCACGGATGCCGTCGGTGCCGAAATACTGTCGTGTCATGTCGTTGTTTTTTCTTGCAGGGAGTCTTGTTGTTCCGAGGCGCGCATCGTCCGCCAGACAGCCAGCGCCGCGACGGTGTCGCGCACATCATGCACGCGCACGACGGCCGCCCCGCGCTCCACGGCCAGCAGCGCCGCCGCCACGCTCGGCACCATCCGCGCACCGGCCACCTCGATGCCGGTGGCCGCACCGAGCGACGACTTGCGGGACCACCCGGCCAGCACCGGATAGCCCGCAGCGAGCAGCTCGCGCTGCCGCGCCAGCAAGGCGAAATTCTGCGCCACCGTTTTGCCGAAGCCGATGCCGGGATCGAGCACGATGCGTGAGGACTCAACCTGCAGTTCGCGCAGCGCGTTGGCTCGTTCCATCAGGAATTTGGCAACCACGGGCACCACGTCGCCCGCCATGGGCGCCGCCTGCATCGTCTGCGGGTCGCGGTGCATGTGCATCAGGCAAACGCCGCAGGACGGGTGCTGCGCCACGGCCGCCAGCGCGCCCGGTTGGCGCAGTGCCCAGATGTCGTTGACGATGTCGGCGCCGAGGTCCAGCACGGCGCGCATTACCTCGGGCTTGTAGGTGTCGATCGACAGCGGCACGCCCAGCCGCACGGCCTCGCGTACCACGGGCATCACACGCGCAAGCTCGTCGTCCAGCGAGACGGCAGGGCTGCCGGGCCGCGTGGATTCGCCGCCGATGTCGAGGATGTCCGCGCCTTGCCGCAGCAGTTCTTCGCAATGCTGCAGCGCTGCCCTCGTCGAGGCATGGGCACCGCCGTCCGAGAAGGAGTCGGGCGTCACGTTGACGATGCCCATCACCTGGGGCCGTGCCAGATCGATCAGGAACCGGCTGGTGCGCCAGGTGCTCGTCATCGCGCCGCTCCAAGAAAAAACGGGGCCCAAGGCCCCGTTGATCTGCACCCTTGCATCGGTGCTCAGGCGGCGGTGGGCGCCGGGTCAGGGTTGACCGCCGGCGTGCCGCCGCTGCCGCCACTGTTCGACGGCGGAATGCGCGGCGTCCAGTCCTTCGGCGGACGCGGTTCGCGACCGGCCATGATGTCGTCGAGCTGGTCCGAATCGATGGTCTCCCATTCGAGCAGGGCCTTGGCCATGGCGTGCATCTTGTCGCTGTTCTCTTCGATGAGACGCCGGGCCAGGTTGTACTGCTCGTCGATGATGCGGCGCACTTCGCTGTCGACCTTTTCCATGGTCTGTTCGCTCATGTTCGTCGTCTTGGTGACCGAGCGGCCGAGGAACACTTCGCCTTCGTTCTCGGCATAGACCATCGGGCCCAGCGCGTCGGTCATGCCGTAGCGGGTGACCATGTCGCGAGCGATGGAGGTCGCGCGTTCGAAGTCGTTGCTCGCGCCGGTGGTCATCTGGTGCATGAACACTTCTTCGGCGATGCGGCCACCGAACAGCATGCTGATCTGATTGAGCATGTACTCGCGGTCGTAGCTGTAGCGGTCCTGCGCCGGCAGGCTCATGGTCACGCCCAGCGCACGGCCGCGCGGGATGATGGTGACCTTGTGCACCGGATCGCACTTGGGCAGCAGCTTGCCGATGAGGGCGTGGCCGGACTCATGGTAGGCCGTGTTGCGGCGCTCTTCCTCGGGCATGACCATGCTCTTGCGCTCGGGGCCCATGAAGATCTTGTCCTTGGCCTTCTCGAAGTCCTGCATCTCGACCACACGCGCATTGCGGCGAGCGGCCATCAGCGCGGCTTCGTTGCAGAGATTGGCCAGGTCGGCACCCGACATGCCCGGCGTGCCACGCGCGATCACGCTGGGGTTCACGTCCTGGCCCAGCGGCACCTTGCGCATGTGCACGGCCAGGATCTGTTCGCGGCCGCGGATGTCCGGCAGCGTCACATACACCTGGCGGTCGAAACGGCCGGGGCGCAGCAAGGCGGCGTCGAGGATGTCCGGACGGTTCGTCGCGGCCACGACGATCACGCCGAGGTTGGTCTCGAAGCCGTCCATCTCGACCAGCATCTGGTTGAGCGTCTGCTCGCGCTCGTCGTTGCCGCCGCCGAGACCGGCGCCACGCTGGCGACCGACCGCATCGATTTCGTCGATGAAGATGATGCAGGGCGCGTTCTTCTTGGCGTTCTCGAACATGTCGCGCACGCGGGCCGCGCCCACGCCGACGAACATCTCGACGAAATCCGAACCGGAAATCGAGAAGAACGGCACCTTGGCCTCGCCAGCGATCGACTTGGCCAGCAGCGTCTTACCGGTGCCGGGCGGCCCGACCAACAGCAGCCCGCGGGGGATGCGGCCACCCAGCTTCTGGAAGCGGGCCGGGTCCTTCAGGAAGTCGACGACCTCCTTGACTTCTTCCTTGGCCTCGTCGCAACCGGCGACATCGGCGAAGGTGACGGTGTTGGTGTTCTCGTCGAGCATGCGCGCCTTGCTCTTGCCGAAGCTGAACGCCCCGCCCTTGCCGCCGCCTTGCATCTGTCGCATGAAGTAGACCCACACGCCGATCAGCAGCAGCATCGGCCCCCAGCTGACCAGCAAGGTCATGAGGAGCGAGCCCTCTTCGCGCGGCTTGACGTCGAACTTGACGTTGTTGGCGATCAGGTCACCGACCAACCCGCGGTCGAGGTAGGTGGCGGTGGTGCGGATGCGGCGATCGTCATTGGTGATCGCGACGATCTCGCTGCCGCCCTGGCCTTCCTGGATCGTGGCGCTCTTGATGCGGTTACCACGAACTTCCTCGAGGAAGTCGGAGTAGCCGATGTTGCCGGCGCCAGCGACACCGCGGGTGTCGAACTGCTTGAACACAGTGAACAACACCATCGCGATGACAAGCCAGACGGCAACCTTGGAAAACCACTGATTGTTCAAACGAAGCTCCAGTCAAAAGCGCGTGACAGCGAAATGAAAATTCGCCCAGGTCACGCAATTGATGCCCATTTTAGGCTTTTCAAGCTGCGAAACCGCGTGATTTCCCTCAAGCAGCCACAGCATGGGCGAGGGTTTCCTGCGCACAGCGGCAGAGACAACCGGTATCAATGGGTGTCAGCGCCTCGCAGGCCGACGCCCACCAGGAAGGTTTCGGACGATTTATCGCGCGATGCCTTCGGTTTGAAGGGCTTCGCCACCCGGAAGTTCTCCTTGAACAGCTGGGTCAGTTCGGCATAGCCGGCGCCATGGAACACCTTCGCGACGAGCGCGCCCTCGGGCTTGAGATGCTGGCGCGCAAAGTCGATGGCCAATTCGACCAGATGGCTGATCCGCGCCGCATCGGCGGAGGCGATGCCCGAGAGATTCGGCGCCATGTCCGACACGACCACATCGACCTTGCGACCGGCCAGGACTTCTTCCAGGCGAGCGAGCACCTCGTCCTCCCGGAAATCCCCTTGCAGGAAGGTGACGCCTTCGATCGGCTCCATGGGCAGAAGGTCGAGCGCGATGATGGTGCCGTGCAGCGTTCCGGCCGCGGCGCCACCGGGGGACAGGCGCCGCCGGGCGTACTGGCTCCAGGCGCCGGGGGTGGACCCAAGGTCGACCACCACGTGCCCCGGCTTGATCAGACCGAGCGTCTCGTCGATCTCCTTGAGCTTGTACGCAGCGCGCGCCCGGTAGCCCTCCCGGGTCGCCAGTTTGACCCAGGGATCGTTGATATGGTCGTGCAGCCAGGCCTTGTTGACCTTCTTGCCGGTTGTTTTGGTGCTCATCGGCGGGGTCGTACTCGGTTCGCTGGGCGGGGGTTCGCGATAATACGGCTATGACAGCCATTCAACTTACCCCTGCGCAGCGCAAGGTGCACCGCGCCGAAGCCCATCACCTCGATCCGATCGTCATGGTCGGTGGCGACGGGCTCACCCCGGCTGTCAAGAAAGAGGCCGACGCCGCACTCAAGGCGCACGGCCTGATCAAGATCCGGGTCTTCTCGGATGACCGCGTGGCCCGCGAGGCCATGCTGACGACGCTGGCCGACGAGCTCGGCGCCGCGCCGATCCAGCACATCGGCAAGCTGCTGGTGCTCTGGCGCCCCAAGCCCGAGAAGGTCAAGGACGTCGACGAAGACCGCATGCCCGGTCCACGCGACGTGAAGATCGTCAAGTACAGCAAGCGCTTCGGTCAGCGCCCCGAAATCAAGACGCTGCGCGTGCTGGGCAACCAGCGCCTCACGCCCGGCGGCACCATCAAGCGCGCCAAGCCGAAGCGCCCCCTGTCGGCCAAGAAGCGCAACCAGGCGGACTGATGCCGACCCGCCAGGCCGCAGGGCGGCAGCGCCACATCCTCTGCATGAAGTGGGGCACGAAGTACGGCCCCGACTACGTCAATCGTCTCTATGCGATGGTGCGTCGGCATCTGACCGGCGACTTCAACTTCGTCTGCCTGACCGACGATGCGAAGGGCATTCGCAGCGAGGTGCAGTGCCTGCCCATCCCGCCGCTCGACCTGGACGTGCCCGCGGGGCAGCCGGACCGCGCGTGGAAGAAGCTGACCACCTTCGAACGTGACCTGCACGGGCTGCGCGGCACCGCCCTCTTCCTCGACCTCGACGTGGTCGTGGTCGGCGGCCTCGATGTGTTCTTCGAGCAGCCGGGCGACTTCCTGATCATCCACGACTACGCCCGGCCGTGGCGCACGGAGCGCATCACCGGCAACTCGTCGGTCTATCGCTTCGAGCTGGGCGCGCATGCCGACGTGCTGGCGTACTTCCGCGCCCACATGGACAAGGTGCAGGCGGAGTTCCGCAACGAACAGGCCTACCTGTCGGACTTCCTGCACGCCCAAGGCAAGCTGCAGTACTGGCCCGACGCCTGGTGCCCGAGCTTCAAGTACCACGGCATCCCGACCTGGCCGACCAACTACTGGCAGGAGCCTTTCGTGCCGGAGGGCGCGCGCGTGATGGTGTTCCACGGCGAATGCAACCCGCCCGATGCCCTGGCCGGGCGACGCAACCGGGCCTTCCGGTTCATCCGCCCCGCGCGCTGGATCGCGAAGTACTGGACGGCCTGATCAGGCGCCGGTGCGGCGCCCCATGCGCCACAGCAGCGCGCCCGCGCAGGCCCACTGCGCCAGGTACATGCCGCTGCCGGCGGCATGCCAGAACTTGAGGTTGTCGCGCGCCAGGATGCGCGGCGCCGCGACGTACTGCTGAAGGAGCGCAAGCAGCAGCGCCGCCAGGACCAGGCCGATGGCCATGCGAGTCGCTGCATCGAAGCCGGCATCGGCCTTCTGTCGGAAATGGATCAGGAGGATCAGCCCGCAGGCGATCGCGATCCAGCTCTGCGCTTCGAACAACTGGCCGGCGAAATTGCCGGCGACCGCCGGGTTGCCGAGGCGGGCGAACAGCATCGGCACCACCAGAAAACCGATGGTGCTCAGGCTGCCCCACCAGAAGGCGGCGAGCAAGAGCGCGACGCGGTCCTTCATCGCAGGCTCACAGGTACTTGACCGCGACGATCTCGTAGTTCTTCACGCCACCCGGCGCCTGCACCGCAGCGGTGTCGCCCTCTTCCTTGCCGATGAGCGCACGCGCGATCGGGCTGGAGATGTTGATGAGGCCCTGCTTCAGGTCGGCCTCGTCCTCGCCGACGATCTGGTAGGTCACGGCTTCGCCGCTGCTTTCCTCTTCAAGCTCGACGGTCGCACCGAACACCACCTTGCCGCCAGCGTCGAGCGCAGTCGGGTCGATGATCTGCGCGGCCGACAGCTTGCCTTCGATTTCCTGGATGCGGCCTTCGATGAAGCCCTGGCGGTCCTTGGCGACCTCGTACTCGGCGTTCTCGCTCAGGTCGCCCTGGGCGCGCGCCTCGGAGATCGCATTGATCACCCAGGGGCGATCGACCGTCTTGAGGCGGTGCAGTTCTTCGCGCAGCTTTTCGGCGCCGCGCTTGGTCACGGGAATGGTGTTCATGTTCTGTTGCTCCAGAAAACGAAACCGCCGAACGCTGCCGTTCGGCGGTGCATGGGGGAGAGAAGGATCAGACGAGTGTACGTCCGGTCAGCCGGCTCAGGATGGCGAGCGGGCTCGAGTCAGGATTGTATTGCCTGGCCGCCGGCAGGTGCAGCGTCTGTTCCAGCATGTACTGGCCCGACATCACGGCATGCGAGGTCTGGTCGGAAAAGCACACCCAGACCGAGCCGGCCGGGAACGGAACCGTCTGCTGCGGGCCGTTCTGCTGGTAGTCGAGGTCCGACTTCATGGCGTCGTGCAGCTGCAGCATCAGGTGGTCGTACTCGCTGCGCAGCGACTTGGTCACGCGCAGCGCGCGCAGGGCCTTCGCCTGCCAGCGCGAATACGGTTTGGCGCGCGGCAGGAAGCGCTTGGCGACCGTCTCGAAGGGCTCGCCCACGCGCCAGACGCGCGGCACGCCGTCGGGGTTGGCGTTGGTGAACACCCGCAGGATGCGCTCGCCGTAGTTGGGCCGCGACGGAAAGGCGTCGACATGCATGCGCTTGTCGTCGGCGCGCCAGGATTGCACCCGCGTCTCCACCTGCGCCGGCCGATAGCTCGTCGGCGCCAGGCGCAAGGCCGGCGTGTAGTGCGGGAGCAGGCCGTGGATGAGCTGCGTGGCCTGCGCGCGAAAGCGCCCGACCATCGCCGCCGTGGCGCGCTGCACCGCCTCGTCGCCGGCCACGCCCTTGAGCGTGCCCGACGCATCGAGGCTGATGTTGCGCACCTTCGGTGCCAGCAGGCTCGGCGTCAGCAGGCCGCGCTCTTCCGGCCGCAGCTCGAAGCCGAGCTTCGGGAAATACAGCACCTTGCCGGCTTCGAGGGCGGCGATCCAGTCGTCGTTCGGCGTGGCCGCAACCCAGTCGGCCAGGTCGAGTTCGACGAGCTGCGTTTCCACCGCCGACCTCAGGCCTGCGCCAGTTGCGCGTGCATCTCCTGCACCGAGATCACGCTGAGCTCGTCCATGTGGCGCATGCCTTCGACGGCCGCCTCCGCCCCGAAGATGGTGGTGATGGTGGTCACGCGCGCGGCCAGCGACGACGTGCGGATCAGCCGCGAATCGGTGATCGCGTTGCGGCGCTCTTCCACAGTGTTGATGACCATGGCGATCTCGTTGTTCTTGATCATGTCCACGATGTGCGGCCGGCCTTCGGTCACCTTGTTCACCGTGTCGCAGGCAATGCCCGCGGCGGCGATGGCAGCGGCGGTGCCCTTGGTCGCGATCAGCTCGAAGCCCAGATTGGCCAGGCCACGCGCGACTTCCACCGCACGCGCCTTGTCGTTGTTCTTCACCGAGATGAAGACCTTGCCCGACTTCGGCAGGATGGTTCCGGCACCCAGTTGCGACTTCACGAAGGCTTCGCCGAAGGTCTTGCCCACGCCCATCACCTCGCCGGTCGACTTCATCTCGGGGCCGAGGATGGTGTCCACGCCCGGGAACTTGACGAAGGGAAACACGGCCTCCTTCACGCTGAAGTACGGCGGCGTCACTTCCTTCGTGATGCCCTGCGATTGGAGCGACTGGCCGGCCATGCAACGCGCCGCCACCTTGGCCAACTGGATGCCGGTGGCCTTGCTCACGTAGGGCACGGTGCGGGAGGCTCGCGGGTTCACTTCGAGCACGTAGATGACGTCCTGGCCATCCTTCTGCTGGATCGCGAACTGCACGTTCATCAGGCCGACCACGTTCAGCGCTTCGGCCATCGCCGCGCTCTGGCGCTTGAGTTCGGCGATCGTTTCTGCGCTGAGGCTGTAGGGCGGCAGCGAGCAGGCCGAATCGCCCGAGTGCACGCCGGCCTGTTCGATGTGTTCCATCACGCCACCGATCAGCGTGCCGCCTTCGGCATCGCGGATGCAGTCGACGTCGCACTCGACCGCGTCGTTGAGGAAGCGGTCGAGCAGCACCGGCGAATCGTTGCTCACCTTGACCGCTTCGCGCATGTAGCGTTCCAGGTCACGCTGCTCGTGCACGATTTCCATGGCGCGGCCACCGAGCACGTAGCTCGGGCGCACGACCAGCGGATAGCCCAGCGCGGCGGCCTTCTCGAGCGCTTCGGGCTCGGCGCGCGCCGTCGCGTTCGGCGGCTGGCGCAGGCCGAGCTTGTGCAGCAGTTGCTGGAAACGTTCGCGGTCTTCCGCGGCGTCGATCATGTCCGGCGAAGTGCCGATGATCGGCACGCCGTTGGCTTCGAGGTCGAGCGCGAGCTTGAGCGGCGTCTGGCCGCCGTACTGCACGATCACGCCGAGCGGCTTTTCCTTGTCGACGATCTCGAGCACGTCCTCGAGCGTCAGCGGCTCGAAGTACAGGCGGTCGCTGGTGTCGTAGTCGGTCGACACGGTCTCCGGATTGCAGTTGACCATGATGGTCTCGTAGCCGTCTTCGCGCATGGCGAGTGCGGCGTGCACGCAGCAGTAGTCGAACTCGATGCCCTGGCCGATGCGGTTGGGGCCGCCGCCGAGCACCATGATCTTCTTCCTGTCCGTCGGGTCGGCCTCGCACTCGTCCTCGTAGGTCGAGTACATGTAGGCGGTGTTGGTCGCGAACTCGGCCGCACAGGTGTCCACGCGCTTGTAGACCGGGCGCACGCCCAGGGCGCGCCGCTTCTCGCGGATGGCGGTGTCGGTGGTCTTGAGCTGACGCGCCAGACGGCGGTCGGAGAAGCCCTTCTTCTTGAGCGCGAGCAGCGTGTCCTTGTCGATCTCGTCGAGCGACTTGGTTTCCAGCTCGAGCTCGATCTTCACGATCTCCTCAATTTGCACCAGGAACCACGGGTCGATCTTGGTCAGCGCGAAGACTTCGTCGACGGAGAGGCCCATGGCGAAGGCATCGCCCACGTACCAAATGCGCTCGGGGCCGGGTTCGCCCAGTTCCTTCTCGAGCACCTCGCGGTCTTGCGTCTTCTCGTTCAGGCCGTCGACGCCGACCTCGAGGCCGCGCAGGGCCTTCTGGAACGATTCCTGGAAGGTGCGGCCCATGGCCATCACCTCGCCCACCGACTTCATCTGCGTCGTCAGGCGCGAATCGGCCTGCGGGAATTTTTCGAAGGCGAAACGCGGGATCTTGGTGACCACGTAGTCGATCGACGGCTCGAACGACGCCGGCGTGGCGCCGCCCGTGATGTCGTTGCGCAGTTCGTCGAGCGTGTAGCCCACGGCCAGCTTGGCCGCGACCTTGGCGATCGGGAACCCGGTGGCCTTCGAGGCCAGCGCCGACGAGCGCGATACGCGCGGGTTCATCTCGATGACGACCATGCGGCCGTCCTTCGGGTTGATCGAGAACTGGACGTTCGAGCCGCCGGTATCGACGCCGATCTCGCGCAGCACGGCCAGCGAGGCATTGCGCAGGATCTGGTATTCCTTGTCGGAAAGCGTCTGGGCCGGCGCGACCGTGATCGAGTCGCCAGTGTGCACGCCCATCGGGTCGAGGTTCTCGATCGAGCAGACGATGATGCAGTTGTCCGCCGTGTCGCGGACCACTTCCATCTCGTATTCCTTCCAGCCGAGCAGCGACTCTTCGATCAGCAGCTCATTGGTCGGCGAGGCTTCGAGGCCGCGCTTGCAGATGGTCTCGAACTCCTCCGGGTTGTAGGCGATGCCGCCGCCGGTGCCGCCGAGCGTGAAGCTCGGGCGGATCACGGTCGGGAAGCCGACGGTCTTCTGCACCGCCCAGGCCTCGTCCATCGAATGGGCGATGCCCGAGCGCGCCGAGCCCAGGCCGATCTTGGTCATCGCGTCCTTGAACTTCAGGCGGTCCTCGGCCTTGTCGATGGCCTCGGGCTTGGCGCCGATCAGCTCGACCTTGTACTTGTCGAGCACGCCGTGGCGCCACAGGTCGAGCGCGCAGTTCAGCGCGGTCTGGCCGCCCATGGTCGGCAGGATCGCGTCGGGACGCTCCTTGGCGATGATCTTCTCGACCGTCTGCCAGGTGATCGGCTCGATGTAGGTCACGTCGGCCGTGGCCGGGTCGGTCATGATCGTCGCGGGGTTGCTGTTGATCAGGATGACCTTGTAGCCCTCCTCGCGCAGCGCCTTGCAGGCCTGGACGCCCGAGTAGTCGAACTCGCAGGCCTGGCCGATGATGATCGGGCCGGCGCCGATGATGAGGATGCTCTTGAGATCTGTGCGCTTAGGCATTCTTGTTTCCTGCTTTGTGCTTTTCCATCAATGCCGTGAAGCGATCGAACAGGTAGCCGATGTCGTGCGGGCCGGGCGAGGCTTCCGGGTGGCCCTGGAAGCAGAAGGCCGGCTTGTCGGTGCGGGCCAGGCCCTGCAGCGTGTTGTCGAACAGGCTGATGTGCGTGGGGCGCAGCGTGGCGGGCAGCGACTTCTCGTCGACCGCAAAACCGTGGTTCTGGCTGGTGATGCTCACACGGCCGTTGTCCAGGTCCTTCACCGGATGGTTCGCGCCGTGGTGGCCGAACTTCATCTTGAAGGTCTTCGCACCCGAGGCGAGCGCCATGATCTGGTGGCCCAGGCAGATGCCGAAGGTCGGGATGCCGGTCTCGATCAGCTCGCGCGTGGCGGCGATCGCGTAGTCGCACGGCTCCGGGTCGCCCGGGCCGTTGGCCAGGAAGATGCCGTCGGGCTTGAGCTTGAGCACGTCGGCAGCGGGCGTCTGCGCCGGCACCACCGTGATGCGCGCGCCGCGCTGGGCGATCATGCGCAAAATGTTCTTCTTGACGCCGTAGTCGAAGGCGACCACATGGAACTTCGGCGTGATCTGCACGCCGTAGCCCGAACCCAGCTTCCACTCGGTCTGGTTCCATTCGTAGGTCTGCTGCACCGACACCACCTTGGCGAGGTCCAGCCCGGCCATGTTCGGCGCGGCCTTGGCGGCGGCGATCGCCTTGTCGATCAGCGCCTGAGACACCGCCTCACCCGCGGCCAGCCCCAGGATGCAACCGTTCTGCGCGCCGTTCGTGCGCAGGTGGCGGGTCAGCTTGCGGGTGTCGATGTTGGCGATGGCGACCGTGTTGCCACGCGCCAGGTACTCGCTGAGCGTGGCGGTATGGCGGAAATTCGACGCCAGGAGCGGCAGATCCTTGATGATCAGACCGGCAGCATGGATCTTGTCGGCCTCGATGTCCTCCTCGTTGACGCCGTAGTTGCCGATGTGCGGATACGTGAGGGTCACGATCTGCTGGCAGTAGCTCGGGTCGGTGAGGATTTCCTGGTAGCCGGTCATGGCGGTGTTGAACACTACTTCGCCGGCGGTGGAGCCGGTGGCTCCGATCGAGTTGCCGAGAAAGACCGTGCCGTCTGCGAGCGCCAGGATGGCGGGAGGGAAGGCTCCCTGAAGAGACAAAAGCACTGGGTTCTCCGGATGGATGACGCCCAAAGCGAACCCAAGTCACCCCATCGTGGGACGGGAAGGTTGCGGCTTTCGTCGAAAGTGAGGCTTGCGTGCGCTGTGGGCGGGGTGTGAGCGGGAAAGCCCCCGATTATAGCCGGCGCGCCTTCACCTTTCGGTGGCCGCGGCACTGGCGTGAAGGCATATCGCCGCCGCCGCGGCCACGTTGAGCGACTCCTCGCCACCCGGCTGTGCGATGCGGATGTGGTGCGTCGCACGCGCCTCCAGCGCGGTCGAGACGCCCTGCCCTTCATGCCCCATCAGCCAGGCGCAGGGGTGTGGCAGCGCCGCCTTGTGCAGCCACTCGCCCTGGTGCGAGCTGGTGGCGACCAGCGGCACTTGCAGCCCGTCGAGCACGTCGATGTCCACGCCTTCGATCAGCCGCAGGCCGAAGTGCGCACCCATGCCGGCGCGCAGCACCTTGGGCGCCCACAGCGCGGCGGTGCCCTTGAGCGCCACCACCTGGGTGAAGCCGAAGGCCGACGCGCTGCGCAGCACGGAGCCGACGTTGCCGGCGTCCTGCAGGCGGTCGAGCACGACCGTCGGTGCATCGGGCTGCAGGTCGGGACGCATCGGCAGGTGCAGCACGAAGCCCATCGGGGCCGGTGATTCCAGGCCGCTCGCAGCCGCCAGCAGCGCATCGGCCACGACGACGGTCTTGTCGGCGGCATCGGCCCACTCGAGCTGCGCCTGCGGCCAGAACGATTCGGCGAAGACCGCCAGCGCGGGGCGCACCCCGCGCACCAGCGCCGCACGGCAGAGGTGATCGCCCTCGAGCCAGACGCGGCCCAGCTTGCGGTAGGCCCCGGGATCCTGCGCCAGCTTGCGCAGGTCCTTGAGCAACGGGTTGTCGCGCGAGCTGATGTGGCTCGTTTCGGTCTGACTCATGAGCCGGTCCGGACGTCGACCGCCAGTTGCACACCGTCGCCGTACAGAACCGTGCTCACCGGCACATCCATCGGTGCCGGCGCCGATGCGATAGCCGCGGCACGTGCGAGCGCTGCCGCGACCGGCGAGAAGGAACGCCGGTGATGGACGCAGGCGCCATGGCGCTTCAGCGCTTCGAGATGCTCCGGCGTGCCATAGCCTTTGTGGCCGGCGAATCCGTAGTGCGGAAATTCCAGGTGCAGTTCCTCGCACAGCCGGTCGCGGTGCACCTTGGCCAGGATCGATGCCGCCGAAATGGCCTTGACCCGCGCGTCGCCCTTGACGATGGCCTCGGCCAGCACGTCGAGCGTCGGCAGCCGGTTGCCGTCGACCAGCACCTTGGCCGGCTTCAGCCGTAGGCCCTCGACGGCGCGCCGCATCGCGATCATGGTGGCCTGCAGGATGTTGTGCGTGTCGATCTCTTCCACCGTGGCATGCGCCACCGAACAGCACAGCGCCCGGGCCAGGATCTGGTCATGGAGGCGCTCGCGCTGGCGCGCCGTCAGCGTCTTGGAATCGGCCAGCCCACGGATCGGCCGGCGGTCGTCCAGGATGACCGCGGCTGCCACGACCGGGCCGGCGAGCGGGCCGCGGCCCGCCTCGTCCACGCCGGCCAGCAGCCCGGGCGCGTCCCACAGCAGCGCGGCTTGTTCAGCCTTCAAGAACTTGCTCGATCGCATCGGCGCAGAGGGTCGGGGTGTCGCGCAGCAACTCGGCATGCAGCGCGGTGAATCGGTGTTGCAGGGCCTCCACTTTGGCCGGCTCCGCCAGCCATTGCAAGGTGGCGGCGGCCAGGGCCTGCGGCGTGGCCGCCTCCTGAAGCAATTCGGGCACGACGAAGTCGTTGCACAGGATGTTCGGCAGGCCTACCCACGGCTGCAGTTGCTGCCGATGCATGAGGTGCCACGACACCCGGTTCATGTTGTAGGCGATGACCATCGGCCGCTTGAAGAGCGCCGCCTCGAGCGTGGCCGTGCCGCTGGCGATCAGCGTCGCATCGCAGGCCGCCAGCGCGGCGTGCGACTGGCCCTCGAGCAGCCGGACCTTGCCCGCCATGCCACTGGCTTTCAACGCTTCCTCGATCTCGGCACGCAGGCCCGGGATGATCGGCGCGATGAAACGGATGTCCGGCTGCAGCCGATGCATCAGCGCCGCCGCCTGGAAGAAGCGCGACGCGAGGTAGCGCACTTCCGAGCGCCGGCTGCCGGGCAGCAGTGCCACGACGCGCGCCGCCGGGTCGAGATCGAGCGCCGCACGCGCGGCCAGGCGGTCCGGCTGCATCGGGATCACGTTGGCCAGCGGATGGCCCACGTAGCTGGCCGACACGCCCTGCTCCGCCAGCAGTGCGGGCTCGAACGGGAAGATGCACAGCACGTGGTCGGCGGCGGCCCGGATCTTCTCGATGCGGTCGGCGCGCCAGGCCCAGATCGACGGGCAGATGAAATGCACCGTCTTCATGCCGCGGCCGCGCAGCCCGGCCTCCAGGTCGAGGTTGAAATCGGGGGCATCGATGCCGATGAACAGATCGGCCCAGTCGCGCAGCAGCCGTGACTTGAGCTGGCGCCGGATGCCCGCGATTTCGGCGTAATGGCGCAGCACCTCGATGTAGCCGCGCACCGCCAGTTTCTCCTGCGGCCACCAGCTCTCGAAACCCCGCGCCAGCATCTGCGGGCCGCCGATGCCGGCCGCCCGCATGGCGGGCCAGCGGGCACGCAATCCGTCGAGCAGGAGGCCCGCCAGCAGATCGCCCGAAGGCTCGCCGGCGACCATCGCGAACTGCCGCGTTGCTGCGTCGACCATGCCGTGCTCGCTCAGCGCGCGATGCCGCTGGCGGAGGTGGCGAGGAAGGTGTCCATCAGCGTCGCATCCGCAGCCGCCTCCGGCGCCTGGGCCGCCAGGGCGGCGATGGCGGCGCGCGCCTCTTCCAGCGTCTTGCCCTGCCGATAGATCAGCTTGTGCATCTCGCGGATGGCGGCGATGCGGCCGGCCGAGAAGTCGCGACGGCGCAGCCCCACCAAGTTCACGCCTCGCACGGCCAAGGGGTTGCCATCGACCACCATGAAGGGCGGGACGTCCTTGCCCACGTGGCTGGCGAAACCGATCATCGCGTGGGCGCCGATGCGCATGCGCTGCAGCACGCCCGTGAGGCCGCCGACCGTGACCCAGTCACCCACCTCCACATGCCCGGCCAGGGTGGCGTTGTTGGCCATCGTGACCTGGTTGCCGACCTGGCAGTCGTGCGCGATGTGCACGTAGGCCATGATCCAGTTGTCGTCGCCGATGCGGGTCACGCCGCCATCCTGGATCGTGCCGAGGTTGAAGGTGCAGAACTCGCGGATCGTGTTGCGGTCGCCGATCACCAGTTCGGTCGGCTCGCCCGCATATTTCTTGTCCTGCGGCGCGGCACCCAGCGACGCGAACTGGAAGACCCGGTTGTCACGGCCCAGGGTCGTGCGGCCCTCCACGACGCAGTGCGCGCCGATGGTGGTGCCGGCGCCGATCCGGACGGACGCACCGATGACCGCGTACGGCCCGACCACGACCGATACGTCGAGCTCGGCTTTCGGGTCGACGATCGCCGTCGGGTGAACCTGCGCCATCCCCTGCGGCACCTCAGTTGATCTGGCGCATAGCGCACATGAGCGTCGCCTCGCAGGCGAGCTCGCTGCCGACCAGCGCGCGGCCCTTGAACTTCGAGATGCCGGCCTTCATGCGTTCGATCTCGACCTCCAAGGTAAGCTGATCGCCGGGCTCGACCGGACGCTTGAAGCGGGCACCGTCGATGGCCGCGAAGTAGTAGACCGTGTTGTCGTCGGGCACGATGTCGAGCGACTTGAAGGACAGCAGCGCCGCCGCCTGGGCCATGGCTTCGAGCATGAGCACGCCCGGCATCACGGGACGATGCGGGAAGTGCCCGTTGAAGAAGGGCTCGTTCATCGTCACGTTCTTCAGCGCCGTGATGCGCTTGCCCTTTTCCATGTCGAGCACGCGGTCCACCAGGAGAAAGGGGTAGCGGTGTGGGAGCAGTTTGAGAATCTGGTGGATATCGAGCGTCGTCGTCATAATTTTTCTATCCTGCATCGTCTTTTTTTTCCAGCGCCTTCAACCGATCGCGCAGACCGTGCAGTTGCTTCAGCGTGGCGGCATTTTTTTCCCAGGCGGCATTGTCGTCGATGGGAAACACACCCGTGTACTGCCCGGGCTTGAGGATCGAGCGCGTGACCACCGTGGCCGCGGAGATGTGCACGCCGTCGGCCAGCGTCAGGTGACCGAGCACGATCGCCCCGCCGCCCACGGTGCAATGCGCGCCGATCACGGCGCTCCCCGCCACGCCGACGCATCCGGCCATGGCCGTGTGCTGGCCGATGCGCACGTTGTGGCCGATCTGGATCAGGTTGTCGAGCTTCACGCCGTCCTCGATGACCGTGTCCTCCAGCGCACCGCGGTCGATGCAGGTGTTGGCGCCGATCTCGACGTCGTCGCCGATGCGCACCGCTCCGAGCTGCTCGATCTTGACCCACGCGCCGTCGTGCGGCGCCAGGCCGAAGCCATCGGCACCGATCACCACGCCCGGGTGCAACAGGCAGCGCGCACCGATCCGGCAGTCTTCGCTGACCGTCACACGCGACTTCAGCACGGTGTCGGCGCCGATGCGAGCGCCCCGCTCGATCACGCACAGCGCGCCGATCGACGCACTCGGGTGCACCACGGCTTCGGGATGGATCACCGCGCTGGGGTGCACCTGCACCGGGTCCGGCCGCGCATGGGCCTTCTTCCAGAGCTGCGTCAGATGCGCAAAATAGAGATAGGGATCGGGCGTGACGATGAAGGCGCCACGTGCGGCTGCGATCTCGCGCATGGCGGGCGACACGATCACGCAGGCGGCATGGGAAGCCGCCAGCTCCTTGCGGTACTTGGGATGGCTCAGGAAGCTGAGCGCATCGTCCGTGGCGGTCTGCAGGGGGGCCAACCGTTCGATACAGGTCTCACGGTCGCCGGTGAGCTCGCCCCCGAGGGCATCGACGATGGCTCCGAGCCGCAACGCCACGCGAATGCGGCTACTTGCCGCCGTTGGTGGCGGCGGGCGCAGCAGAAGAAGCGTTCAACGCCTTGATCACCTTCTCGGTGATGTCGTGCTTCGGATTGATGTAGATCGCTTCCTGCAGGATCGCGTCGTACTTCTCGGCTTCGGCCACCTGCTTGACCACGCGGTTGGCGCGGTCGTAGACCTGCTGGAGCTCTTCGTTCTTGCGGGCGTTGAGGTCTTCCTGGAACTCGCGACGCTTGCGCTGGAATTCGCGGTCCTGGTCGACCAGGGCACGTTGGCGCTGGGTGCGTTGGCTCTCGGGCAGCGTCGGCGCTTCGCGCTCGAACTTCTCGGACGCCGCCTTGAGCGCATCGCCCTGGGCCGTCAGGTCGCGTTCGCGCTTAAGGAATTCCGATTCCAGCTTGGCCTGCGCAGCCTTGGCCGGCTGCGCTTCGCGCAGGACGCGATCCGGGTTGACGAAGCCGATGCGGAAGCTTTCCTGAGCCTGGACAGCAAACGAGGCGACCAGGGAGAGCAGCAGCGCGCCGACGGCGCGGTACGAATGGTTCATCAGAAAGAGGTACCGATCTGGAATTGGAAGCTCTGCATTCTATCCTTGTAGATGCCGGCCGCCGCGTCCTCTTCCTTCTGGGAACGCACCGGCTTG
The DNA here is from genome assembly GCF_030317205.1 of Variovorax sp. J2L1-78. NCBI lineage: Bacteria > Pseudomonadati > Pseudomonadota > Betaproteobacteria > Burkholderiales > Comamonadaceae > Variovorax > Variovorax arabinosiphilus. The sequence goes on from NZ_JASZYB010000001.1 coordinate 1,031,411, forward strand.
GCATAGGCGACGCGCAGCGGTCCAAGCGGCGAAATCCAGCTGATGCCGAGGCCGACGGACGCGCGGATCTTCTTCTGGGCAGCCCATTGCGCATCGGTTTGCGTGCTGCGATCGCTGAACACGTTGCCAACGTCGAAGAACCCATAGAGGCGCAGCGTGCGGTCGTTGCCGGCGCCCGGGAATGGCGTGCTCAGTTCGGCGTTGAAGATCGCCTTCTTGGTGCCACCCAGCGCCGCTTCCGTCACCGCATCGCGGGGCCCGAGCGAATTCTGCTCGAAGCCACGGATCGATCCCAGGCCGCCCGCATAGAAATTCTTGAAGATCGGATAAGTGCTGCCACCAAGCGCCTTGGCGTAGCCGACTTCGCCGTTGAGGGCCAGCGTGTATTGCTTGCTGAGCGGGAAGTACTGCTGAAGCTGGTAGCTGCTCTTGAGGTACTTCAGGTCACCACCCGCGCCCCACTCCACGTTGGCGCGCTGCAGCCGACCCTTCGTGGGAACGAGCGCGCTGTCGCGATCATCCCGCGCCCAACCGATCGTGACCGGAATGCCCCACTTGCTGTCGTCTGAACACCCCGTGATGGTGTTGCTGGTGGCGTCGAAACTGCAATTGAAGTAGTCGCGGTAGGCCTGCGGCGTCGCGCCCGCGAACGTCGATCCAGGCTGGAACGTGAAGCGTTCGAGGCCCACGCCGAAGAACACGGTGTCGACTTCGCTGAACGGCACGCCGAACTTGATGCTGCCGCCTTCGCTCACCAGCTTGTAGTCCCCGTCACGATCGTAATAAGGGCGTGTGGTCTGATGAAAGAGGCTGAAGGTGCGGGAGATGCCGTCCGACGTGAAGTACGGGTCGGTCGCGGTCAGCGAGATCGTTCGGTAGTACTTGCTGGTGTTGACCTGCACACCCAGGAAGTTGCCCGAGCCGAACACGTTCTCCTGCGAGATGCCGAAGGTCAGCGACACCTTCTCCGCACTGGAGAAGCCGGCGCCCAACTGCAGCGAACCCGTGGGCTTCTCGGCCACGGTGACGGTCAGGTCGACCTGGTCGGGCGAGCCCGCCACTTCCTGGGTCTCGACGTTGACATCGGTGAAGAAGCCCAGGCGGTCGACGCGGTCGCGCGACAGTTTGATCTTGTCGCCGTCGTACCAGGACGCCTCGTACTGGCGGAACTCGCGGCGGATGACTTCGTCGCGCGTCTTGTTGTTGCCGCCGACGCTGACACGGCGCACGTAGACGCGGCGCGCCGGCTCGGCTTGAAGCACGAGCTGCACGCGGTTGTTGACCCGATCGATCTCGGGCTGCGACTCGACGCGCGCGAAGGCATAGCCGAAGGTGCCGAAGTAGTCGGTGAACGCCTTGGTCGTTTCGGTCAGCTGTTCGCCGTTGTAGGGCTCACCCGGCTTGATCGTCACCAGCGACTTGAATTCCTCCTCGCGGCCCAGGTAGTTGCCCTGCAGCTTCACGCCCGACACCACGAATTTCTCGCCTTCGGTGATGTTGACGGTCACGGTCAGGTCCTGCCGGTCCGGCGAGATCGCGACCTGGGTCGAATCGATGCGGAACTCGAGGTAGCCGCGCGTCAGGTAGTACGACCGCAGCGTCTCGAGGTCGGCGTTGAGCTTGGCACGCGAGTACTGGTTCGACTTGGTGTACCAGCTCATCCAGCCGCCGCTGTCCTGGTCGAACAGACCGAGCAGCGTGGACTCGCTGAAGGCTTTGTTGCCCACCACACGCACCTCGCGGATGCGTGCGGACTCGCCTTCGGTCACGGTGAAGGTCAGGTTCACCCGGTTGCGCTCGATCGGCGTGACCGTCGTCACGACTTCGGCGTTGTAGAGACTGCGGCTCACGTACTGGCGCTTGAGCTCCTGTTCGGCCCGGTCGGTCAACGCCTTGTCGTAGGGGCGGCCATCGGCCAGGCCCACTTCGCGCAGCGCCTTCAGGAGCGCCGCCTTGTCGAATTCCTTGGTGCCGACGAAGTCGACATCGGCCACCGTGGGCCGCTCTTCGACAATCACCACCAGCACGCCGCCATTGACGTCCAGGCGCACGTCCTTGAACAACCCCAGCTCGAACAACGCACGGATCGCCGCCGAGCCGCGTTCGTCGTTGTAGGTGTCGCCCACGCGCAGCGGCAGCGAGGCGAAGATCGTCCCCGGTTCGACGCGCTGCAGGCCTTCGACCCGGATGTCGCGAACGGTGAAGGGTTCGATGGCCCAGGCTGCCGTGGCAGCGAGCGTGCTGGCGATGAGCGCGGCCACGCTGCGCAGACGGAAGCGACTGTTTGAAGTGTTCATGAGTGAGTTGCTCCGGCGCACGAAGGGCCGGCGAGAGTTAACCAAAGAGCCCGAAGAGCCGGTTGACGTCGTTGAAGAGCGCGATGGACATCATCACAAGCAACAACGCCACCCCTCCCCGCTGAAGCCGTTCCATCCACGCATCGGACACGCTTCTGCCGGTCAGGCCTTCCCAAAGATAATACATCAGGTGTCCCCCATCGAGGACCGGCAGCGGCATGAGGTTCAGCACGCCGAGGCTCACGCTGATGAGCGCCAGGAACACCAGGTATTGGGTGAATCCGAGGCTGGCGGATTTGCCGGCATAGTCGGCGATCGTGAGGGGGCCGCTGAGGTTCTTGAGCGACGCTTCGCCGATCACCATCTTGGCCATCATGCGCACCGTGAGCGCCGAGACCTCCCAGGTGCGCACGACGCCGCGCCACAGGCCTTCGACCGGGCCCTGCCGCACCGTCAGCATGGCGGGCGGTGCCCCCACGTAGGCGGCGATGCGCCCGACCATCGCACCGTTGTCTTCGCGGACCTCAGGCGTCACGTCGATGGCCATCTCGCGCCCCGCACGAACGATCTGCCAGGACTGCGTGCGCGGCCGCGTACCGTCGACCGACGCCCGGATGAGTTCGCGCAGCTGCTGGCCGTCGACCACCGCCGTGGGCCCCACGGCACGCACCAGGTCGCCCTGGCGCAGCCCGGCACGCTCCGCCGGCCCACCGGCGACCAGCTCGCCCAGTTCCGGCCGCGTCAGCGGAGAGATCACGCCGATCTTGCGGAACAGCTGGGCGTCGGCATCCTTCGCGTCGAGACGGCCGAGCGGCAGCACGAGCGTGCGCGCCGGACGGCCGCCCTCTCCCGCCACTTCCATCGTGAGGTCGCGGCCGTCCAAGGCACCGCGGGTCATGCGCCAGCGCAGATCCTCGAACGACGCCACCGGCGCGAGCTCGCCGTCGAAACCCGCACGGGTGATCTGCTCGCCGCCCCGCAGGCCGGCCTGCTCGGCCAGCGATGCCGCGACCGGTCGCCCCAGCACCGCCGCCGGCTCCTGCACGCCGATCCAGTTGACCACGGCATAGAGCGCCACCGCGAGCAGCAGATTGGCCAGCGGCCCGGCCGCCACAATGGCCGCACGCGAGCGCAGCGGCTGGGTGTTGAAGGCGAGATGGCGCTCTTCCGGCGCCACCGGCGCTTCGCGCTCGTCGAGCATGCGAACGTAGCCACCCAGGGGGAAGGCGCCGATGACGAACTCCGTGTCCTGGCCCGGTCGTTGGCGCTTCGGTTTCCAGCGGAACAGCGTGTGGCCGAACCCGACCGAAAAACGCAGCACCTTGACGCCGCAAGCCACCGCGACGCGGTAGTGGCCGTATTCGTGCACAGCGATCAGCACGCCCAACGCGACGATGAAGGCAAGAACCGTGAGCATCGGGAACTCCCTGGTGTGAGCGTGAAGAAGAACGGACCGGCGGCCCGGTCAGGCCGCAAACCGCATCGCCGCTGCGTTGGCTGCGGAACGCGCCATGGCATCGAGCGCCAGCAGGTCGGCCAGCGATGCAGGCTTCGAGGGGGCGATCGCTTCCAAAGTTTCCATGTTCACCGCGTGAATGCGGTCGAAACGCAGCCGCCGGTCGAGAAAAGCCTGGACGGCGACCTCGTTGGCCGCGTTGAGCACCGCGGTCGTGCCCGCCGCTGCTCGCAGCGCGTGCCAGGCCAGAGCCAATCCGGGGAAGAGCGCGTCGTCGGGCGGGTCGAAGGTCAGTGCGCCCATGGTACGGAAGTCCAAGCGCGCGGCGCCGCTCTCGATGCGGTGGGGCCAGGCCAGTCCGACCGCGATCGGTACGCGCATGTCGGGCGTGCCGAGTTGCGCGATGACCGACGCGTCGCTGAACTGCACCATCGAATGCACCACGCTTTGCGGATGGATGACCACCTCGATCTGCTCGGGCATCACGCCGAAGAGATGGCGCGCCTCGATCACCTCGAGCGCCTTGTTCATCATGGTCGCCGAGTCGACGGAGATCTTGCGCCCCATCACCCAGTTGGGGTGCGCACAGGCCTGCTCCGGCGTGACGCTCGCCAGCGTGTCGGCCTGTCGCGTGCGGAACGGGCCGCCCGAGGCGGTGAGGATGATCTTGTCGATGCGCTCGGCCCAGGTGCCCGGGTCTTCGGGCAAGGACTGGAAGATGGCGGAATGCTCGCTGTCGATGGGCAGCAGGGTCGCGCCGCCCGCCCGCACGGTGTCCATGAAGAGCTCGCCGCCCACCACGAGTGCTTCCTTGTTCGCCAGCAGCAGCCGCTTGCCGGCACGTGCCGCCGCCAGGCAAGGCCCGAGGCCGGCCGCGCCGACGATCGCCGCCATGACGCTGTCGACGTCCTCGTGGGCGGCGATGGTTTCCAGCGCGCCCTCGCCTTGCAGCACGCGCGTCGACACGCCGTTGTCGCGCAGCAGCGTCGCCAGCCGTTCGGCGTGCGGCGCACTGGCCATCACGGCAAAGCGGGGCATGAAGCGGACGCACTGCGCCAGCATCTCGTCGACCTTCGTGGCGGCCGAGAGGGCGAAGACCTCGAAGCGCTCCGGGTGCCGGGCGATGACGTCCAGCGTGCTGACGCCGACCGAGCCGGTCGAGCCGAGCACCGTGATGCGTTGTCGTGCCACCGGGTTCACAGCGACGCCAGCATCATGGCGATCGGGAGCGTGGACAGCAGCGCGTCCACCCTGTCCAGCACGCCACCATGGCCGGGCAACAGGTTGCTGCTGTCCTTGGCGCCGGCACTGCGCTTCACGAGCGACTCGACCAGGTCGCCGACGACGCTCATCGCGGCCAGGAACAGCACGCCGATCAGCAACAGCCACCAGCCACGCGCGGCCAGCCGCGTGTACAGGCTGGCCACCGTCGCCTGCGCCGACGCGTCGGCCCACACCCAGGCCAGCGCCAGCACCAGCACGCCCACCATGCCGCCCCACACGCCTTCCCAGCTCTTGCCGGGGCTGATCGACGGGGCGAGCTTGTTGCGGGTGAACTTGAGGCCGAAACGGCGGCCGGCGAAATACGCGAAGACGTCTGCCACCCACACCAAGACCAGCAGCGACAGCAGGAAGTTGATGCCCCAGATGCGGGCCTGCACGGCCGCCATCCAGGCCACCCACAGCGCCAGCAAGCCGCCGACCAGGCGCACGGCGCGCGGGATCCGCGGCCAGCCAGGCACAGCGCCACGCAACAGCAGCGCACCGCCCAGCACCCAGGCGGCGCTCGCGGCCAGCCAGACGCCCATCAGCCGCTGCTCCAGCAGCCCGAGCCACCAGGACAGCAGGCACAGCACCACCATCTCGATGCCGAGGAACACGGACATGCGCGGACCGTAGCCGTTGAGCCGGCCCCATTCCCAGGCTGCCGTACCGATCATCACCAGCATGACGCAGGCGAAGGGCGTGGCGGATGGATAGAAGAGCGCCGGCAGCAGGATCGCCAGCAGCACGACCGCGGTGATGATTCGTTGCTTGAGCATCAGGCGATCTGCCGGTCGGTCGGCGACGCATTCAGCTGCGCCGAGGTCTTGCCGAAGCGCCGCTCGCGGTTCTGAAAGGCAGCGATCGCTTCGTCGAGCGCCTTCTCGTCGAACTCGGGCCACAGCTTGTCGCTGAAGAAGAGTTCCGCGTAGGCGCTCTGCCACAGGAGAAAGTTCGACAGCCGCTGCTCGCCACCCGTGCGGATGAACAGGTCCGGGTCGGGCACATGGGCCAGCGCCATGGCACGGTCGAGGCTGGCCTCGGTCAGCGGCTCACCGCGCCGCGCGAGTTCGGCGGCCGCACGGGCGATATCCCATCGGCCACCATAGTTGAAGCACACATTGAGCACCAGCCGATGGTTCTGTGCCGTGGCTGCTTCGGCCTGCAGCAAGCCGCCCACCATCTTGTCGGACAGGCCGCCGCGTTCGCCCACGAAGTGCAGCTGGACACCGTCTTCCTTGAGTTTCGGCACCTCGCGCGCCAGCGCACCGACCATCAATTCCATGAGGCCCGAGACCTCTTCGACGGGACGGTTCCAGTTCTCGGAAGAGAAAGCGAAGACCGTGAGCACGCCGACGCCCCGGTCGGCACAGGCCTTGACGCAACGCCGGAGCGACTCCACGCCCTGCTTGTGCCCCGCGACGCGCGGCAGGAAGCGCCGCGTCGCCCAGCGACCGTTGCCATCCATGACGATGGCAATGTGGTGAGGCACCGCGGGCGCTGCGCTCATCAGACCGCCATGATCTCGGCTTCCTTGGCGGCGATCAGACGGTCGATCTCGGCGATGTGCCGGTCGGTGACCTTCTGGATCTCGGCTTCGGCGCGCTTCTGGTCGTCTTCCGACGCCAGCTTGTCCTTGACGAGCTTCTTGACCGCCTCGTTCGCATCGCGGCGCAGGTTGCGCGTGGCGATCTTGGCGCTCTCGCCCTCGTTGCGGACCAGCTTGGTCATTTCCTTGCGGCGCTCTTCGCTCATGGCGGGCAGCGGCACACGGATGAGTTCGCCCATCGATGCGGGGTTCAGGCCCAGGTCGCTCTCGCGGATGGCCTTCTCGATCTTGGCGCCCATGCCCTTTTCCCAGGGCTGGACGCTGATGGTGCGTGAATCGAGCACCGACACGTTCGCCACCTGGCTCAGCGGCACCGACGAGCCGTAGTAGTCGACGTGGATCGAATCGAGCAGCGCCGGGTTGGCGCGGCCGGTCCGGATCTTGGTGAGGTTGTTCTGGAAGGCGGCGATCGACTGGTTCATCTTGGTGTCGGTCGCACTGCGAATGTCTGCAATGGTCATGTCAAGGTCTCCTCAAGCGTGAACCAAGGTGCCTTCGTCCTCGCCCATCACGACGCGCTTGAGGGCGCCATGCTTGAAGATCGAGAACACCTTGATCGGCAGCTTCTGGTCACGGCACAGCGCGAACGCGGTGGCGTCCATGATGCCGAGATTTTGCGCGATGGCTTCGTCGAAGCTCAACGACGCATAGCGGGTCGCGGTCGGGTCCTTCTTCGGGTCGGCGGTGTAGACGCCGTCGACCTTGGTCGCCTTGAGCACCAGCTCGGCGCCGATCTCGGCGCCGCGCAATGCGGCGGCGGTGTCGGTGGTGAAGAAAGGGTTGCCCGTGCCGGCGGCGAAGATCACGACCTTGCCCTCCTCGAGGTACTGCAAGGCCTTGGGGCGGACGTAGGGCTCGACCACCTGTTCGATGGCGATCGCGGACATCACGCGGGCGATCAGGCCTTGCTTGTCCATGGCGTCGGCCAGTGCGAGCGCATTCATCACGGTGGCAAGCATGCCCATGTAGTCGGCGGTCGCGCGGTCCATGCCGACCGAGCCGCCAGCCACGCCGCGGAAGATGTTGCCGCCGCCGATGACCACCGCCACCTCCACGCCGAGGTTCACGACCTCGGCCACCTCTTCCACCATCCGGACGATGGTCGCGCGGTTGATGCCGAAGGCGTCGTCGCCCATCAGCGCCTCACCCGACAGCTTCAACAAGATTCGCTTGTGGGCTGGGCGGGCATCGGGCATGGGCAATTCCTTGAAGTGGTGAGCGGGGCGAGTGTAAGACGTGGCGGTCGGTAAACGACGGCGCGGCGGGCGCGCCGTCGTGGAGGCAGGCAGACTCAGGCGGCCGCCTTGGCGGCGGCGACCTGGGCGGCCACTTCGGCCGCGAAGTCGTCGACCTTCTTCTCGATGCCTTCACCCACGACGTAGAGCGTGAAGCCCTTGATCGAGGTGTTGACGGCCTTGAGCATCTGCTCGACCGTCTGCTTGTCGTTCTTGACGAACGGCTGGTTGTGCAGCGAAACCTCCTTGAGGTACTTCTGCACGCCGCCTTCGATACGCTTGGCAACGATGTCGGCCGGCTGCGGCTTCTTGCCTTCGGCTTCGGCGGTCTTGCGGTCTTCCTCGGCCTTGCCGGCGGCGACTGCGCGTTCTTTTTCGATCAGGTCGGCAGGCACGTCGCTGCTCGAAATGGCCACCGGCTTCATGGCGGCGATGTGCATCGCCACGTCCTTGGCGGCGGCGTCGTCACCGTCGAATTCGACCATCACACCGATGCGCGTGCCGTGCAGGTACGACGCCAGCTTGCCGTTGCCGCCGAAACGCTTGAAGCGGCGAAAGCTCATGTTCTCGCCGATCTTGCCGATCAGGCCCTTGCGCACGTCCTCGAGCGTCGGGCCGAAGCCGTCCTGCTCGTAGGGGAGCGCGCCCAGGGCGGCCAGATCGGCCGGGTTGTTCTTGGCCACCAGCATCGCGGCGGCGTTGGCCAGCGCGAGGAAGCTGTCGTTCTTGGTGACGAAGTCGGTTTCGCAGTTGATCTCGATCATGCCGCCGGCATCGCCGTCGACGAAGGCCGTGACCACGCCTTCGGCCGTGATGCGGCCCGAAGCCTTGCCGGCCTTGTTGCCGAGCTTGATGCGCAGCAGCTCTTCGGCCTTTTCCATGTTGCCGTCGGCCTCGGTGAGGGCCTTCTTGCATTCCATCATGGGCGCGTCGGTCTTCGCGCGCAGTTCGCCCACCATGCTTGCGGTGATTGCAGCCATTGTTCGTTCTCCGTATTCAAAAAATCAGATCAAAAAAAGGGGCCACAAAGCCCCTTCTTCAAGGCTCGCGTGGACGCGATCAGGCGGAAGCGCCCTCTTCGACTTCCACGAATTCGTCGCTGCCGGCTTCCTGCACGGCCTTGACCACGTCGTTGCCCGCATTGTTGCGGCCTTCGATGATCGCGTCGGCGATGCCGCGGGCGTACAGCGTGACGGCCTTGGACGAGTCGTCGTTGCCGGGAATCACGTAGTCGATGCCTTCGGGCGAGTGGTTGGAGTCCACCACGCCGATCAGCGGGATGCCCAGCTTCTTGGCTTCGGCCACGGCGATCTTGTGGAAGCCCACGTCGATCACGAAGATGGCGTCGGGCAACGCGGTCATGTCCTGGATGCCGCCGATGTCCTTCTCGAGCTTTTCGATTTCGCGCGAGAAGGTCAGTTGTTCCTTCTTGCTCAGGGCATCGAGGCCGGCTTCCTGCTGAGCCTTCATTTCCTTCAGACGCTTGATCGAGGTCTTGACGGTCTTGAAGTTGGTCAGCATGCCGCCGAGCCAGCGGGTGTCGACGAAAGGCACGCCGGCGCGGCGAGCTTCGGCCGCGACGATTTCACGGGCCTGGCGCTTGGTGCCGACCATCAGGATCGTGCCGCGGTTGGCGGTGAGTTGCTTGGCGTACTTCATCGCATCCTGGAACATCGGAAGCGACTTTTCCAGGTTGATGATGTGAATCTTGTTGCGATGGCCGAAGATGAACGGGGCCATCTTGGGGTTCCAGAAGCGGGTTTGGTGACCGAAATGGACACCGGCTTCCAGCATTTCGCGCATGGTGGTCGACATAGGAATAACTCCAAAGGTTGGGTCTAAAATCCAGCCCGTTTCGCGGCCTCTGTTTTGGGAGGATGCGACACCTTGAGTGGGCTGGTTTGCGGATGTGTTCGCGCCGTGGTGGAACTGGGAAATCCCGCTTGGCGAAACCCACAGAGTGTAGCACGCCCTTCCCCTCCCCCCATCCACCTCTTCCATGCACCCTGATCTGCACGCCACCCGCCTGGCCATCGAGGCGGGAACCTCCGATGCGCGCACCGAAATCGAGCATGCCATCGCTGCCGCGCAATCGCCGGCCAATCGGCACACCTTCACGCGGACCCTGTTCGACGAGGCGCGCCGGGAGGCCGCCGCGGCCGATCGCGCGCGGCCCCTCGCCGGTCTCGCCTTCTCGATCAAGGATCTGTTCGACGTGGCGAACCAGCCGACGCCGGCGGGCTCGGTCGTCCTGGCCCACGCGCCCGCGGCCACGGCAGATGCACCCGCCGTGGCGCGCCTGCGCGCCGCCGGCGGCGCCCTCATCGGCCGCACGAACATGACCGAGTTCGCGTTTTCCGGGGTCGGCGTGAACCCCCACCATGGCACGCCGGCCAACGCGGCCGACCCGGTCACGCCGCGCATTCCCGGCGGCTCGTCCTCCGGGGCCGCCGTGTCGGTCGCCACCGGCGCCGCGTTCATCGGGCTGGGCTCGGACACCGGCGGGTCCATCCGCATTCCGGCGGCGCTCAACGGCATCGTCGGCTTCAAGAGCACCGCCCGCCTCGTACCGACGGACGGCGCGATCCCGCTGTCGACCACGCTCGACACCGTCTGCGCCATGACGCGCTCGGTGCGCGATGCGGTCACCGCGCACGAAGTACTGGCCGGGCGCCGCGTCACCCCGGCCGACAAGCCCCTGTCCGCCCGGCGTCTTGCGGTCGTCCAGAACATCTTTCTCGACGAGGTCGAGCCGGCCGTGGCCCGCGCCTTCGATGCGGCGCTCGCCACCTTGCGGGCGGCCGGTGCGCAGATCAAGGAGATCACGCTGTCGCCCCTGGCCGACCTGCCGGCCCTCAATGCCACCGGCGGCTTTTCCGCCCCCGAAGCCTATGCCTGGCATCGGCTGCTGCTGGAACGCAGCGGTGCCGGCTACGACCCGCGCGTGGCGCAGCGCATCCTCAAGGGCGCGACGATGAAGGCCTACGAGTACCTCGATCTGGCCCGAGCACGCCACGCCTGGATCGCCCGCATGGAAGCCGCGCTGCAGGGCTTCGATGCCGTGCTGTCGCCCACCGTGCCGATCACCGCGCCGGCGATCGCCAGCGTGGCGCCCGGCGCGGAACGCGATGCCGAGTTCTTCCGTGTCAACGGCCTGCTGCTGCGCAATCCATCGGTCATCAACATGCTCGACGGCTGCGCGGTGTCGATTCCCTGCCAGGCGCCGGGCGATGCGCCGGTCGGGCTGATGCTCTGGCATGCGTCGCTGCACGACGACGCCGTGCTCGCCATTGCCGCCCAAGCAGAGCGCGCGCTGCAACAATAGCGCCCTGCGCTGCGGCCGCGCCCTGCGGTCGGCGCCATTCCTTCACCGAAGATTCAATGAAAATCGCGATCGTGGGCGCCGGCATCATCGGCGTCACCACCGCCTGGGAGCTGGCCAGCGACGGCCATGAGGTCACCGTCTTCGAGCGCCGCGGTGCCGCGGCCGAGGAATCCAGTTTTGCCAATGCCGGGGTGGTCGCGCCGGGCTATGTCACCCCCTGGGCCGCGCCGGGCATGCGACTGAAGGTGCTGCGTTCGCTGCTCTCCACCCATGGCGCGATCAAGGTGCGCTGGCCGCTCGCGGTGCGCGACCTGCGCTGGATGGCGCACTGGCAACGGGCCTGCAGGCTCGAGACCTACCTGGCCAACCGTGCGCGCATGCAGCGCCTGGCCTTCTACAGCCGCACCCGGCTCCACGAGATCAGCGAAGCGCGCGAGTTGAGCTACGAGCGCAGTGATGGCTACCTCGTGCTGCTGCGCTCCAAGCGCGAACGCAAACTGGTGCAACCGGGCCTGGAGGTGCTGCGCACCGCCGGCAGCGTGTTCCGCGAGATCGATGCCGACGAGGCTCGCCGGATCGAACCGGCCCTCAGCACCGACACCGAACTGGCCGGCGCCATCCATCTGCCCGAGGACGAGGTGGCGAACTGCCGCCAGTTCGCCCTGCTGCTCAAGCGCGAAGCCGAGGCGCTCGGCGCGCAGTTTCACTTCAACTGCGACATCGCGCCGCTGAGCCGCGCGGCACCGCGCTCGCTCGCGCTGGCCGCCGGCTCCGATGCGGTCACCTACGACGCCATCGTGGTCTGCGCCGGCGTCGCATCGGCGGCACTGCTGCGGCCCCTGGGCATCCGCATGCCGCTGGCGCCGGTGTACGGCCACTCGGTGACGGCCCACATCCGCGAACCGCTCAACGCACCGCGCAGCGCCGTGATGGACGAGCGCTACAAGGTCGCCATCTCCCGCATGGGCCTGCGCGTGCGCGTGGCCGGCAGCGCAGAGATCGGCGGCGCGCTCGACACGATGAATCCGGCGGCGCTGCAGACGCTCTACAAGGTGCTGCACGACTGGTTTCCGGGTGCGGCCACGCTGCAGACCGGTGTTCAGCAATGGAAGGGCGCACGGCCAATGCTCCCCGACGGTCCGCCGGTGATCGGGCCGAGTGGCGTGCCGGGCGTCTGGCTCAACCTGGGGCATGGCTCGAGCGGCTGGGCGCTCTCCTGCGGCAGCGCCCGCGTGCTGGCCGACCTCGTCGTCGGCCAGGACGCCGGGATCGACCTGGAAGGGCTGGGCATCGAGCGGCTGCTCTGAGCGACGTTGCCGTCGCACAATCGGCGGCATGCAACGCATCACCGCCGAGACCGACGCGCCGCTTTTCGACATCGCCGCGACGCGCCGCATCGAACACGTCGCCGCCGCCGCGCTGCCGCCCCACACGCTGATGCAGCGGGCCGGACGCGCCGTCGCCAGGCTCGCCATGGCGCTGGCGACCGATGCACGGACGGTCTGGATTGCCTGCGGCCCCGGCAACAACGGTGGCGATGGCTTCGAGGCGGCGGCCCAGCTGCAGCGCCATGGCTTCCACCCTGTCGTGACCCACGCGGGCGACACGGAACGGCTGCCCGCCGACGCACGCGCCTCCTTCGAGCGCGCCCGCGCCGAAGGCGTCACCTTCGCCGATTCTCCACCCACGGTCTGCGACCTGGCCATCGACGCGCTGCTCGGCATCGGCGCCCGACGCCCGCCAGGGGGCGCAATGGCCGAGTGGCTCGCACGCATGCACACGAGCGCGGCACCGCTGCTGAGCGTGGACCTGCCATCGGGCCTGAATGCGGACACGGGCACATGGGGTGGCCCTTCCCTCGCCGCACCGACGGACCGGCGTTTCTGTCTCACGCTGCTGACCCGCAAGCCGGGCCTGTTCACGGCGCAGGGTCGGGATGCCGCGGGCGAGGTGTGGTTCGACGATCTGGGCTGCACCGCCGGCGATGAAGCACCGGCAGCACGCCTGAACGAGCGCCCCGAAGATCGTTCTCGGGCGCACGCCAGCCACAAAGGCAGTTACGGCGACGTGGCGGTTGTCGGCGGCGCGCCGGGCATGGCGGGGGCGGCCCTGCTCGCCGCGTCGGCCGCGCTGCATGCGGGCGCCGGCCGCGTCTACGTGGCCCCGTTGGACGAAACGGCCGTGATGCTCGACATGCGGCATCCCGAACTGATGTTCCGCCGTCCGGACGCGCTGGAGATGGCGCAGCTGAGCGTCGTCTGCGGTTGCGGTGGCGATGACGCCGTACGGGCGGTGCTGCCGCGCGTGCTGTCGACGGCGGGCGCGCTGGTGCTCGACGCGGACGCCCTCAACGCCATCGCACGCGACGCGTCGCTGCAGACCTTGCTCCGCCAGCGCGCGGCGCGCGGGCGACGCACCGTCCTCACGCCGCATCCACTCGAAGCGGCGCGGCTGCTCGGCGTCGACACCACGCAGGTTCAGGCCGATCGGCTGCAGGCCGCGGCAGCGCTGGCCGACCGCTTCGCGTGCACGGTGGTGCTCAAGGGATCGGGCACCGTCATTGCATCGCCGGGCGAGACGCCGCGCATCAACTTCGGCAGCAACGCCCGCTTGGCGACGGCCGGCACCGGCGACGTACTGGCCGGCATGGTGGGCGCGGGGCTGGCGGCTGGGTCGACCGCACATGCCGCCGCGCGCGCAGCCGTGTGGCGGCATGGCGATCGCGCCGACCGATGGCCGGCGGACCAGGCCCTGACGGCCGGGGCGCTGGCCCGCGGCACGCCGGTGCGCTGAAGCCTCAGGGCCTCAGCCGCGCCCGACGAAGGGCATCTTCGTCGCCATGATCGTATGGAACAGCACATTGGCTTCCAGCGGCAGGTTGGCCATGTAGAGCACCGACTGGCCGACGATCTTCACGTCGATCAGCGGCTCGATCGCCAGTTCGCCATTGGCTTGCGGCACGCCCTTGGCCATGCGTGCGGCCAGTTCGGTCATGGCATTGCCCACATCCACCTGGCCGACCGCGATGTCGTACTTGCGGCCGTCGAGCGATGCGGTCTTGGTCAGCCCCTTCACCGCGTGCTTGGTGGCCGTGTAGGCGATCGAATTCGGCCGCGGCGTGGTCGCCGAGATGGACCCGTTGTTGATGATGCGGCCACCGCGCGGCGTCTGCGCCTTCATCACGCGGAACGCCTGCTGGATGCAAAAGAACATGCCGGTCAGGTTGATGTCGACCACGCCCTGCCATTGGGCCGGCGTCCAGTCCTCGAACGGGCCCGGTGGATTGCCCACGCCGGCGTTGTTGAACAGCAGGTCGACCCGGCCGAAGCGCGCCACCGTGGCCGCGAACAAGGCCTCGACCGAGGCGGCATTGGCGACGTCCGTCGGCACGGCGAGAGCGCGCGCGGCGGCGCCTGATTCTTCGGCGACCTGTTCGAGCGGCTCGACCCGGCGGCCCGCCAGGGTGACGTTCCAGCCGTCGGCCAGCAGCGCCAGCGCAGCGGCACGGCCGATGCCGGTGCCGGCACCGGTGACGATCGCGGTTCGAGGTGAGGTGTTCTGTGTCATGTCTTTCTGTCTCCTTCGTTCATCCACGGCGGGGCTTGCGCCCCTTCATCTTGTTGGCGGCCTTCTTGACGGCCGATTTGAAGGCCTGCATGGCCGACTGCGCACCTTCGGCCCGCTCGACCGGCAGGGACACGGCCTCGGCGCTCTTGCCGCCGCCGCGGGCGCTGCGCTTGGCCGAGGCCTTGACCGGCACACCGGCGCCGACACCCTTGTCCTTCATGGCCCGCGCGGTCAGCTCCTCGCCTTCGCGCACCAGGCGGAAGTCGATCTTGCGGCCATCCAGGTCGACGCGGCTGACCTGCACCCGCACCCGCGTGCCGATGGCGTAGCGGATGCCCGTGCGCTCGCCGCGCAGCTCCTGGCGCATTTCGTCGAACTTGAAGTACTCGCCGCCAAGCTCGGTGATGTGCACCAGACCTTCGACGTACATCGCGTCGAGTGTCACGAAGATGCCGAAGGTCGTGGCCGAACTCACCACCCCGCCGTATTCCTCGCCCAGGTGCTCGCGCATGTACTTGCACTTGAGCCATGCCTCGACGTCGCGGCTGGCCTCGTCGGCGCGGCGCTCGTTGGCGCTGCAATGCAGGCCGGCTGCTTCCCAGGCCTGTACCTCCTTGGTCGGGGCGACGACCGCCTTCTGCGGCTTGTTCGTCGGCACCTTCACGCGCGAGGCCAGCCGCTTGGCCAGCTTGGCATGCGCCTCGCCCGGCGTCGGCAGCATCGGCAGCGTGTATTTCTGCTTGCTGAGGATCGCCTTGATCACACGGTGCACCAGCAAATCCGGGTAGCGCCGGATCGGGCTGGTGAAGTGCGTGTAGGCCTCATAGGCCAAGCCGAAGTGGCCGCTGTTGATCGGCGTGTAGATCGCCTGGCTCATCGAACGCAGCAGCATCGTGTGGATCTGCTGGGCGTCGGGGCGCTCCTTGGTCGCTTCGGCAATCGCCTGGAACTCGCCCGGCTTCGGGTCGTCGGTGATCGACAGGCCCACGCCCATCGCCTTGAGGTAGCCGCGCAGGACTTCCTTCTTCTCGGTGGTCGGGCCTTCGTGCACCCGGAACAGGCCCGGGTGCTTGCTGCCGTCGATGAAGTCCGCGCTGCACACGTTGGCAGCGAGCATCGCTTCTTCGATGATCTTGTGGGCCTCGTTGCGGGTGCGCGGCACGATCTTCTCGATGCGGCCCGCGTCGTCGCAGATGATCTGCGTCTCGGTGGTTTCGAAGTCGACCGCGCCACGCTTGGCGCGCTGCTTGAGCAGGGCCTTGTAGACATCGGACAGGTTCAGCAGGTCCTTCACGCGCTCCTTGCGCTTGGCCGCCTCGGGGCCGCGCGTGTTGCCGAGGATCGCCGCCACCTCGGTGTAGGTGAAGCGGGCGTGGCTGAACATCACCGCCGGATAGAACTGGTAGGCGTAGACCTCGCCGTCGGCTGCGACCAGCATGTCGCACACCATGCACAGCCGCTCGACCTCGGGGTTCAGCGAGCAAAGGCCGTTCGACAGCTTCTCGGGCAGCATCGGAATGACCCGGCGCGGGAAGTACACGCTGGTCGCGCGATCGTAGGCATCGATGTCGATCGGCGAGCCGGTCTGCACATAGGCACTGACGTCGGCGATGGCGACCAGCAGCCGCCAGCCTTTGCCACGACCAACCTTGGCCGGTTCGCAGTAGACCGCATCGTCGAAGTCGCGTGCGTCTTCGCCGTCGATGGTGACGAGCGGCACGTCGGTCAGGTCGACACGGCCCTTCTTGTCGGCCGGCCGCACCTTGTCGGGCAGCGCCTTCGCCTCGGCGAGCCCCGCTTCGGAGAACTCGTGCGGCACGCCGTACTTGCGCACCGCGATCTCGATCTCCATGCCGGGGTCGTCGATCTCGCCCAGCACTTCCTTCACGCGGCCCACGGGCTGCCCGAAGAGTGCCGGTGGTTCGGTCAGTTGCACCACCACCACCTGCCCGACCTTGGCCGTGCCGGTGGCGCCCTTGGGGATCAGGACATCCTGACCGTAGCGCTTGTCCTCGGGGGCGACGAGCCAGACGCCGCCTTCGTGCAGCAACCGGCCGATGATCGGCTGCTCGGAGCGCTCGATGATCTCGACCACGCGTCCTTCGGGGCGGCCGCGCCGGTCCTGTCGGACCACGCGTGCTTTGACGCGGTCCTTGTGCAGCACCGCGCGCATCTCGTTGGGGGGCAAATAAATGTCTGCTTCGCCGTCGTCGCGTTGCACGAAGCCGTGCCCGTCGCGATGCCCTTGAACAGTGCCTTCGAGTTCATCCAGCAGGCTGCTGGAAGTGCCGTTATTTTTGATATGATCTCCTTCTTTCCTGAAATTCAAAACATGACTGCTTCTTGCAGTCGTGAAGCCCAGATGGCGGAATTGGTAGACGCACTAGTTTCAGGTACTAGCGAGTAACATCGTGGAGGTTCGAGTCCTCTTCTGGGCACCAAGTTTAAACAGACCCTTACCAGGTCATTCGATTCAAGCCACCGGTCTCCGGTGGCTTTTTTCATGCCCGCTCGCTGCGTCAAGCGCATGGCTCGCGCGGGTTGCGGCCACGACTCGCCGACCACAGGTGCGTGACTGCCGCCATTTCCGCAGAAAAAATGGTGCGCCGCGATCGGTCCGATCAAAAACGCAGCATATAATTCGAGGCTTCGCTGAAAAGCGAACCATAGCTGCTTCGGCAGGTATGAAGCCCAGATGGCGGAATTGGTAGACGCACTAGTTTCAGGTACTAGCGAGTAACATCGTGGAGGTTCGAGTCCTCTTCTGGGCACCAAGTCAACGCTGACCACCGCCAGGTCAGCCGAATCAAGCCACCGGTCTCCGGTGGCTTTTTTCTTGGGCCTCTCCACCGACGTCGACATCAGATGGGCAACGCCACCAGGTCGTGCCCCTCGACGCCGACGATACGGGCGCGCGTGAACTCCCCGACCTTCAACGTCTTGCTGATCTTCTCCGGGGGCAGCAGCCGCACCGTGCCGTCGATCTCGGGTGCGTCGGCGTAAGTCCGGCCCACGCCTCCCTTGCGGCCCATGCCCGGCGCCGAGTCGACCAGCACCTGCATCGTCGCGCCGATGCGCCGACGCAGCTTGGCCGTCGATACCGCCTCGGCCACCTCCATGAAGCGGGCCCGACGCGCCTCGCGCACTTCCAGCGGCAGCATGCCCGGGATCGCGTTCGCCGCAGCGCCCTCCACCGGGCTGTAGGCGAAGCATCCGGCGCGGTCGATTTCCGCCTCGCGGATGAAGTCCAGCAGATGCTCGAATTCCGCCTCGGTCTCGCCAGGGAAGCCGGCGATGAAGGTGCTGCGGATGACCAGTTCCGGGCTCATCTCGCGCCAGCGCGCGATGCGCTCCAGGTTCTTCTCGCCACTCGCCGGTCGCTTCATGCGGCGCAGCACATCCGGATGGCTGTGCTGCAGCGGGACATCGAGGTAGGGCAGCACCTGGCCGCTCGCCATCAACGGGATCACCTCGTCGACGCTCGGGTACGGATACACGTAGTGAAGGCGGACCCACGCACCGTAAGGCTCGGCAATCTCGCCCAGCGTGCGCACCAGCTCCAGCATGCGCGTTTTCACGGGCTTGCCGTTCCAGAAGCCGGTGCGGTACTTGACGTCGACGCCATAGGCCGAGGTGTCCTGGCTGATCACCAGCAGCTCACGCACGCCACCCTCGAACAAGGCTTTCGCTTCGCTCAGCACATCGCCAACCGGCCGCGACACCAAGTCACCGCGCATCGACGGAATGATGCAGAAGGTGCAACGGTGGTTGCAGCCCTCACTGATCTTCAGATAGGCATAGTGCCGCGGCGTCAGCTTGATCCCGGCCACACCGAAAGCGTTCGGCACGAGATCGATGAACGGGTCGTGCGGCTTGGGCAGGTTCGCATGGACCGCGTCCATCACCTCCTGCGTGGCATGCGGCCCGGTCACGGCGAGCACGCTGGGGTGCATCTGGCGAACCATGTTCCCGCCGTCATCACCGGTCTTGGCGCCCAGGCAGCCCGTGACGATCACCCGGCCGTTGCCGGCCAGCGCTTCGCCGATGGTGTCGAGGCTTTCCCTGACCGCATCATCGATGAAGCCGCAGGTGTTGACGATGACGAGGTCGGCGCCTTCGAAAGTCTTGGATGTCTGGTAGCCCTCGGCGCTCAGCTGCGTGAGGATCAATTCGGAATCCGTCAGTGCCTTGGGGCAGCCCAGGCTCACGAAGCCGACTTTGGGGGCGGCCGGTGTGACGGTTCGTTCGGGGGAGGCAACTTCGCTCATTGCCCTATTGTCCCAGTTAAACCAATGTCCATCGGCTGCGAGGCCTCCCACGGGGCCAAGCAGCGTTGCATTTCGGCTTTTCAGGGGCGCTTGATGCCAAAAGCGCCCAAGACCTGCTCGGTGTTCTTCTGCATCTGCTCCTGCATCTGCACGAACATGCTCTTGGACTGCTCGACGTAGTTGCCCATCAGCCCGTGCAGCATCGGCGATTGGACGGTCATGAAGCGCGCCCACATCTCGGGCGTCAGCTCCTCGGCCTTCTCGGCCAACTGGGCCTGCACCTCGGTCATCGCCTGGATGTTCTTTTCCAGGTACGGCCCCATGTAGCCCTGCATGGCCTGGCCATAGAAGCGAATGATGCTGGCGAGCACCGGCTCGGTGAACATCGGGGCGCCGCCCGCCTCTTCTTCCAGAATGATCTGCAGCAGGATGCTGCGGGTCAGGTCGTCGCCGGTCTTGGCGTCGCGCACCACGAAGGGCGCACTCTGCATCACGAGTTTCTTGACCTCGGCGAGCGTGATGTAGGTGGAAGTGTCCGTGTCGTAGAGCCGTCGGTTCGGGTACTTCTTGATCACGCGCTGCACCGGCTTGGTACCGGACTTCTTGCTCTGCACTGAGGACTCCTTCACGTGTTCACGCCGATGGCGCGCGAACGATTCTAGGGAGCGCTTTTGCTGCACCGCGCCAAGGTTAACCCTGACCGGCGTGCCTGCCTCAAAGTGCGGTGACGTACTCCGCGCCGCACACCTTGCAGAGCGCGGACTCGGGGCGTTCCTCGCTTTGTTCGCGGTAGTGCAGCGGGCTCTTGATGCCGTTGAAGACCCAGCACCGCGGGCAGTGCTCGTGCCCGGCGCTGGGCAGGTAGGCTCGCGCCCGCTGCTCCGCGCGTTCGCGCGTCACCGGCGTGCCCTGGCGCACGGTGCGTGCGACATCCTCGGCCGCCATCGTCGCGGCGCGGCCATTGGCCTGATCGTTGAGTCCGTAGACGACCCGTGCGAACTCGAGCGGCGCATGCCGCAACAAAGCAGCCACACGCAGTTCTTCTTGCGCGGGATCGGTCACGGGGGCGGAACTCATCGGAACACGTGGAGGTCGGGAATGGCGTTCAAGGTACCACATTCGGTACGGTTCATGCCATTCATTCGAAGGGGATAGACCTCAAGCAAAACCCGAGGTCTCGGTTCGATGTGAGCCCGGTGGTTGGCCGGGTCATGGATCGAAAATTGGTAGGCGCGATTGGACTCGAACCAACGACCCCCACCATGTCAAGGTGGTGCTCTAACCAGCTGAGCTACGCGCCTAAGGATGTGTCCGAGAAGCCTACGAGTATAGCACCCAAAAACGCGCTTTTTCAACGGCGACGTGAAGATCTCACACCAGGCACCGCAGACACCACCTTCAACACCTGCGAGAGCCGCGCGGTGTTGGGGATCTCGACGGTGAATGTCATCCACGCCGTGCCCTTGATCGACTGCGTCTGCACGCCGATGACGTTCATCTTCTCGCGCGCGAACACGTCCGAGATATCGCGCAGCAGGCCCTGCCGGTCAGCCGCTTCCACAGCCACGTCGACCGCGTAGAGCGAGCCTTCCTCCACTTTCGGCCGGCCCCACTCGACGTCGATCACGCGCTCGGGGTTGTGCCCGGCCATCGTGCGGAAGTTGCTGCAATCGCTGCGGTGCACGCTCACGCCGTGGCCGCGCGTGACGAAGCCGCCGATGGCGTCCGGTGGCGCCGGTCGGCAGCACTTGGCCAACTGCGTCATCAACGACGACACGCCCACAACCAGCACGCCGCCCTTGCCGGCCTTGTCGCTGGCGCGCGACTTCTTCAACAGCACGCCGTCGTCGGGTCCTGGCGCAGGCTCGGGTGGGCGTAGCAAGGTCTCGATGTTGCGCAGCGAGAACTCGTCCTTGCCAACGACTTCGAACAGATGGTCGGCCGATTTGAAACCGAGCTGCGATGCGAGATCCTCCAGCCGCGTCGAGGTCTTGCCTTCGCGCTGCAGCAGCTTCTCGACGGCCTCGCGCCCCTTGGCGATGGTCTCGTGCGTGATCTGCGCGTTGAACCACGCGCGCACCTTGGCACGCGCGCGATGGCTGGCGAGGTAGCCCAGTTCGGCGTTGAGCCAGTCGCGCGACGGCCCGCCCTCCTTCGCCGCGATGATCTCGACCGTCTGGCCGTTCTGCAGCGGCGTGTTCAGCGGCACCATGGTGCCGTCGATGCGCGCGCCCCGGCAGCGATGGCCCAGGCTGGTGTGCACGGTGTAGGCGAAGTCGACCGCGGTCGCGCCCTGCGGCAACTCGACGATCGCAGCGTCCGGCGTCAGCACATAGATGCGGTCGTCGAACAGGCCCTGGCCCTGCTGGCCATCCGACAGGTCGCGTTCCCAGGCGAGCAGCTGGCGCAGCACCGCGATCTTCGCGTCGTACTCGCCGCTGGACCACACGCCGGCATAGCCCTTCGGCCCGGCCTCCTTGTAGGCCCAGTGCGCGGCCACGCCATGCTCGGCGTGGTCGTGCATCTCCTCCGTACGGATCTGGATCTCGATGGGCTTGCCGGCCTTGCCATCCACCACCTTGCGCACCACCGTGTGCAGCGACTGGTAGCCGTTGGGCTTAGGCCGCGCGATGTAGTCGTCGAACTCCTCGTCGATCGGCTCGAAGTGCGAATGCACCCAGGCCAGCGCGGCGTAGCAGTCCTTCACGTCCGGCACGACGACGCGCAGCGCCAGGATGTCGAAGACCTGCGCGAAGTCGAGCGACTTGCCCCGCATCTTCTTCACGATGCTGTAGATGTTCTTCGGCCGGCCCTGCACGGTGGCCGCGATGCCCTGCCCTTTCAGCTCTTCTTCGAGCTGCGTGCGCAACTGCTCGATGTAGCCTTCGCGCTCCACGCGCTTCTCGTCGAGCAGCTGGGCGATGAGCTTGTACGTCTCGGGCTCGAGGAAGCGAAAGGACAGGTCCTCGATCTCCCACTTGACCTGCCAGATGCCCAGCCGGTTGGCTAGGGGCGCGAAGACCTGCAGCGATTCGCGCGCGACGCTCTCGGGCACCGGCTTCTTGATGGCGGCCGCATGGCGCAAGGTCTGCAGCCGTGAGGCCAGCCGGAGCATCACCACGCGCAGGTCGCGCGAGAACGCGAGCAGCATCTTGCGCACGTTCTCGGTCTGCGCGCCGCTGCCGTCGGCGCCATGGGCGCCCAACGCGGCGCCACGCGCCTGCGCCTGCACCTGCACGAGCTTGGTGGTCTCCACCGCCAACGCCGCGAAGTTGTCGCCGAAGACCTTGGCGATGACTTCCTGCGGACGGTTCAGGTGCTGGCAGGAATAGACCAGGTAGCTGGCCGCCTGCATGGCTTCGGAGCCGCCCATGTGGGCCACGATGGCGGCCACGGCATCGGCATGCGCCAGGGTGTTCTCGCCGGTGTCGAGCGTTTCGTCCGCGATCAGCGGCTCGGCGAAGGCCCGCGCGCGCGCCAGCATGTTCTCCATGATCGGGCTGCGCTCCGCCGTCGCGGCCGACAGGGGGTAGTCGACCACGGCATCGGCCGCGATGCGTGCCGGGAGATTGGAGGAATCGCGTTTCACTCAGTCGAACAGAAAAGAGGTGACGGCCGCGACCTGGTCGGGCTTCACGAAGGTGGGCGCATGGCCGACGCCGGCGAACTCGACCAGCCGGGCCTTCGGGCCGCGCTGCGTCATGGCCAGTGCGGTGTCGTGCGACAGCAGATCGGATTGCGCGCCGCGCGTCAGCAGCGTCTCGGCCTGGATCGCATCGTAGAGCGACCACAGCGCCGCTTCGCCCTGCGCTGCGGCCTCCGGCGTGATGGCTTGGAAGGGTACGGCGATCGCAGGGTCGTAATGAAGGACGAACGGCGCGTCGGTGGCATCGCCCGCTCGCTTGGCCGCGCCGTCGGCCGTCCGCCGGCTCGCCGGAACGACCATGGCGCGCGACAGCGCCAGCCATTCGTCCGGCGTGTGCGGACCGAAGCTCTGCGAGATCGTCCACATGGCGTCGGCGGCCTCCTGCAGCGTGGCGAAGCGCCCGACATTGCCGAGGTACAGGCCGATGCGCTGCAAGGCGGCCGCATCGATCGTCGGACCGACGTCGTTGATCACCAGGCGACGGATCGGTGCCGGCAAGGCGAGCGTCGCGTTGCCCGCGAGCACCAGCCCGATGAGCCCGCCCATGCTGGTACCGACATAGTCGAACTGCGCGATGGCGCGATCGGCCTGCAGCTGCGCGAGCAGGGCCAGCATGTCGGCGGCGTAGAGCGGCACCTGGTAACCCTGCGGGTCGACCAGCCAGTCGCTCTCGCCACGGCCGACGACATCGGGGCAGACGACGCGCACGTCCCCGCCCGCACGCGCGACGATCGCCTGCGCGAGCACATCGAAATCGCGGCCCTGCCGCGTGAGCCCGTGCACGCACAGCACGAGGTTCGCGCTGTGCGCATTGCCCCACTGCCAGCAGCCCATTCGATGCCCTCCTTGCGCATCCGCGCAATCGACGAAGAAGAGAGTGGGCTCGGTCATGAACGGGACAGAAACAGGGACTGATGGCTGCGGATAATGGTCTCGCTGCATCCTAATTCATCCGGAGATTGACATCATGCTCAAAGGCAAGACCGCCCTCGTGACGGGGTCCACCAGTGGCATCGGCCTGGCCATCGCCAGGGCGCTGGCCCAGCAAGGCGCCAACGTCGTGCTCAACGGCTTCGGCGACGCCGAGGCGCCGCAACAGGAGATCGCTGCACTTGGCGTGGAGGTGGCGTACCACGGTGCCGACATGAGCCAGCCAACGCAGATCGAGGACATGATGAAGTTCGCGGCGTCGCGTTTCGGGCGCGTCGATGTCCTGGTGAACAACGCCGGCATTCAGCATGTGGCCAAGGTCGAGGATTTTCCAGTCGAGCGCTGGGACGCCATCATCGCCATCAACCTCACCAGCGCCTTCCACACGACGCGGCTCGCGATCCCGGCGATGCGCGCGGCGAACTGGGGCCGCATCGTGAACATCGCGTCGGCGCACGGCCTGGTCGCGTCGGCGCAGAAGTCGGCCTACGTGGCGGCCAAGCACGGCATCGTCGGCTTCACGAAGTCGGCAGCGCTCGAACTCGCGACCACCGGGGTCACCTGCAACGCCATCTGCCCGGGATGGGTCCTGACACCGCTGGTGCAAAAGCAGATCGATGACCGTGCCGCTCGCGAAGGCATTTCGCTGGCCCAGGCACAGACCGACCTGCTGGGCGAGAAGCAACCGTCGCTGCAGTTCACGACGGTCGACCAATTGGGCGGGCTGGCTGTTTTTCTGTGCTCGCCCGCCGCGGATCAGGTCCGCGGCGTGGCGTGGCAGGTCGACGGCGGCTGGACCGCGCAATGAGCGCAACCGACGCCGCAGCCTACTTGAGCTGCACCGCGCCCGACACGTTCACGACGACGCTCGTCTTGCCCGCCTCGACCGGCACCGGCGCGTCGGCGGAGAAGGACTTGGCCTGCGCCGCCATCATCCGCGGGCGGATCGGGCCGCCCTCGTTCGCGTTCACCGACACCTCCCGCAGGGTGTAGCCGGCGAAGCCGAAGCCCTTGGCCAGCTCGCCGGCCTTCTGCTTGAAGTTCTCGATGGCGATCGACTGCGCCTCGGTCTCGACCTGTGCGCGCTGCTCGCGGCTCAGCCCGAAGCCGACGCCGCCGACCGTCAACGTCGTGATGCGGTTGGCGGTCTGCGTGATGCGCGGGAAGTCGCGCCCTTCCAGCACGAGCTCGGTCGAGCCCTGCCAGCCATTGATCTTGCCTTCGCGGGTGTAGCGCGGCGACAGCGTGAAGTTGCCGGTGCGCACGTCGAGCTGCCCCGGCTGTGCACTCTTGCGTGCCTCGGCCAATGCGGCGTCCAGCGCGGCCTTGAGCTGGCTCTGGACGGTGGCGGCCTCGGGGGCGTCGCGGGTGGTGCTGAGCGTCATGCTCAACAGATCCTGCTGGACCTCGACCGTGCCGCTGGCCGACAGCTGCAGCACGTTCTGCGGTGGCGGCGTGTCGGCCAGGGCCACACCGGCACAGACCAGGGCCGCGCACGCGGCGATCGACTTCATCATTGTTCTCAAGACATTCCCTTCGATGGTGAAAAGCCGGCCCAGAACAGGCCGGCGGGTGGCGTCACTGCCGCTGACTGCGCGGCAACGTCAACGCGCGCATCGGTGTCGGCGGCTGGGGTTCCGCGGGCGGCGAAGCCTCCGCCGCCGGGGATGGCGTGTTGACATGCGGTGCATCGTAGCGCGGCGACCACTGCTGCCGGACCTGGCTGCGCAGTTCGGCCAACTCGGCCGGGGTGAGCCGACGCCCGGCGGACGCCTCCTCGCGCTGCACCTCTTCGCGCTGCGCGGCACGGTGCGCCTGCACCGCCTGGCGCACTTCGTGGCGCGTCGCGCCGCCAACCTGCACCAAGCCCGTCGCAGCCCACGACACCGAACAGGCGGAAAACACCAGCGCAACGGGCAGCGAACGGACGGGAATGGGCGATTTCATGGAGGACCAGGAGCGGTGACAGCCTCACTGTGCCATCAACGTTTGAAGCCGGAATCAACGCTCCGCCAACGCAGGCAAGTTGTGTAACTTAGTGTCAGACAAACACGCAAAGCCAAAGAATGGCGACGCAACGCCTTCAGAATCGCGCCTGTTACAAATATCCGTTGCAGAAATGAATCAGACTCCCGCACGTACTGACAAGGTCGTCATCGTCGACGACGACGCGCGCATCCGCGACCTGCTCCGCCGCTACCTGACCCAGGAAGGTTTCGAGGTCATCGTGGCCGAGGACGGCAAGGCGCTCAACCGCATCCTGCTGCGCGACACGGTCGACCTGATCGTGCTCGACCTCATGATGCCCGGCGAAGACGGCCTGTCGGTCTGCCGGCGCCTGCGCGCTGCCAATGACCGCACCCCGATCATCATGCTCACCGCCAAGGGCGAGGACGTCGACCGCATCGTCGGCCTCGAAGTCGGCGCCGACGACTACCTGGGCAAGCCCTTCAACCCGCGCGAACTGCTGGCTCGCGTCCACGCGGTGCTGCGTCGCCGTCCGCCGCTCGAGGCACCCGGGGCGCCGTCGACCGACAACGAGACGGTGAGCTTCGGCCCCTTCACCTTCGACCTGGGCTCGCGCACCCTCAAGAAGGACGGCGAGGAGCTCTCGCTGACCACTGGTGAGTTCGCCATGCTCAAGGCCCTGGTGCGCCACCCGCGCCAGCCGCTGTCGCGCGAAAAGCTCGCGCAGCTGGCCCGCGGCCGCGAATTCGAGCCCTTCGACCGCAGCCTGGACGTGCAGATCTCGCGCCTGCGCAAGCTGGTGGAGTCCGATGCGGCCGCGCCGCGCTACATCCAGACGGTCTGGGGCGTGGGCTACGTGTTCGTGCCGGACGGCACGGCCTGAAGCGCTCCGCATGCATGCGGAGGCCGCCGGCCCCCGGACGACCCAGCCGGCCCCCTTTTCCGACGATGGCCCGCAGGTCACGATGCCGAGCCCCCTCGAGGGCACGCCTCAGACCAAGCGGCGCGTCGGGCTGAAGCTCGGCTTCAGCCTTTTCTGGCGCACCTTCTTCCTGCTGGCGCTGCTGCTCTTCGGCTGCACGGTCGCCTGGCTGCAGACCTTCCGCGCGCTGGAGTACGAGCCGCGCGCCATCCAGACGGCGCACCAGATCGCCTCGCTGGTGAACCTGACGCGCGCCGCGCTCGTCTACTCCGACGCGATCACCCGCGTCTCGCTGATCAAGACCCTGGCCGACCAGGAGGGCGTGCGCATCCTGCCGCGCGAGCCGAACGACCGCTTCGCGCCCTACACCAGCGGCGCGCTCGACCAGCGCGTGACCGAGGAGCTCATCGACCAGCTGGGCGAGGGCACGACCGTGGCCAGCCGGGTCAACGACGAGCCCGGTCTGTGGATCGGCTTCACGATCGAGAGCGACACCTACTGGCTGCTGCTCGACCCGACCCGTTTCAGCCGCGTGGGGGGGCGTACCTGGCTGGTGTGGCTGATCACGGCGATGGTGCTGTCGCTGGCCGGCGCCGCGCTCATCACGCGCTTCATCAACCGGCCGCTCAAGCAGCTCTCGCGCGCCACCCGGCAGGTGCGCGAAGGCGAATACGAGGCGCACCGGCTCGACGAACGGGCCCGCACCAACGAGATCCGCGCGGTCAACATCGGCTTCAACCGCATGGCCGACCAGCTGGCGAAGATCGAGCAGGACCGCGCCATCATGCTGGCCGGCATCTCGCACGACCTGCGCACGCCGCTCGCGCGCCTGCGCCTCGAGACCGAGATGAGCGTGGCCGACGAAGACGCCCGCAACCACATGGCGGCCGATATCGCGCAACTCGACGCGATCATCGACAAGTTCCTCGACTACGCACGTCCCGACCATGTGGACTTCAAGCCCGTGCTCCTGCGCGACGTGGTCGATGCCTGCACCTATGCCGTGCAGGAGTACGACGACATGAAGATCAAGGTCGACGTGCCCTACGACCTGCGCGTGATGGCTGACGAGGTCGAGCTGCAGCGCGTGATCTCGAACCTGGTCGAGAACGCCCGTCGCTACGGCAAGACCCCCGCGACCGGCGTGGCCGATGTGACGATCCAGGCCCAGGCGCACGACGAGGCGGTGCTCATCAAGGTGCGCGACCACGGCGCGGGCGTCGCGGCGGCCACGCTGTCGCAGCTGACCAAGCCGTTCTTCCGGGGTGATGCGGCACGCACCTCCGCGGCAGGCGCCGGGCTCGGCCTGTCGATCGTGGCGAAAAACATCGAACGCATGGGCGGCACCTTCGCGCTCACCAGCACACCGGGGCGCGGCTTCGCGGCGCACATCCGGATGCCGCGCGCGATGCCGCCCAAGCCCGCTGCGGCACCCGGCAAAAAGGGCTGAACGACCGGCGCGGCCAAGGCCAGGGATGCCGAGGAACCGGCTTCGCCGGGCCTCTGGTATCGCGCCCTTGAGGGGGAGGCGCCGCAGACGCATCGGGGGTGGGCTTCATTTCAGCGGTGCAGCAGCACCGCGGCGCGCGCTTCCATCGCACGGCCCTCGCCCACCGGGCCCAGCTTCTCGGCGGTCTTGGCCTTCACGTTGACCCGGTCGAGCGCGACGTCCAGCGTCTGGGCGATGCGCGCGACCATGGCCGGGATGTGCGGCGCCAGCTTCGGCGCCTGCGCGATCACGGTGCTGTCCACATTGCCGATCTGCCAGCCGGCCGCGCGCACGCGCCGCGCCGCCTCGGCCAGCAGCACGGCGGAGTCGGCCCCGCGGAACTGCGCATCGGTGTCCGGGAAATGCCGCCCGATGTCGCCCAGCCCCGCCGCGCCCAGCAGCGCATCCGTGATCGCATGCAGCAGCACGTCGGCATCGGAATGGCCCAGCAGGCCGGTGCTGTGCGGCACCTCGATGCCGCCAAGGACGAGCTTGCGCCCGGCGACCAGCTGGTGGATGTCCCAGCCCTCGCCCACGCGGATATCGAAAGAGGTCATGCAGTGCCCTGGTTGCGACGCGCGAGCAGCACGGCCTCGGCCAGTGCGAAGTCCTCGGCGTAGGTGACTTTGAAGTTCTGGGCGCTGCCCTCGACCAGCAGCGGCGCCAGGCCGCGCGATTCGATGGCGCTGGCCTCGTCGGTGACGGCATCACCCATTTTCTCCAGCGCGTCGAGCAGGATGCCGATGCGGAACATCTGCGGCGTCTGCGCCAGCCACTTGTCGGCGCGTGCCAGGGTGACGGCCACGCGGCCGTCCGGCGATGCCGACTTCAGCGTGTCGGCCAGCCGGTGCGCCAGCAGGCCACCGACGGCGTCGTGCTCGCACGCGGCCAGCAGCGACTCGATCTGCGTCGGCGTGATCAGACAGCGCGCAGCGTCGTGCACCAGCACCCAGTCGTGCGGCGAGGCGCCAGCGTCGCGCAGCGCGACCAGCCCGTTGCGTACCGAGGCGGCCCGGCTGGCGCCGCCGACCCGCAACAGCGCCTCGCCTGCGCCAGGAAAGCGCGGCAGCGCGGCCTCGACGGCCCGGTCGTCCGGCGCCACCACCAGGGCCACGGTGGCGAAGCGACCCGGCAGCGCCCGGAACGCCTCCAGCGTGTGCGCGACCATCGGCTGGCCAGCGATGCGCCGGTACTGCTTGGGCGCGTCGCCCCCGGCGCGGCTGCCCGAGCCGGCGCTGGGGATGAGGACGAAGAAGCGGGAGGCGTGCATCGAAAGGTCGCGCGGCGCGCGGCAGGCAGGAAAGGGGCTGCCATTCTAGAATTGCGGCGTCTCTCAACACCCCTCGTCACCCGACGCGGGGTGTTCTGCATTTCTCGAAGCACTTCATGGATCTCCCCGCTCTCACTGCCGGCAAGCGATTCACGCTGCCGCGCCCTCCCCTGTCGGCCGACGCGCTGCTGCTCGCCCAGCTGGCCGAACGCGAGAAGAAGGCCGGCCGCGCTACCGCCATCTTCACGGCCGACGCCAATGACGCGCAGCGGCTCATCGACGAGATCGCCTTCTTCGCACCCGAGTTGCGCTGCGCCCTGTTCCCCGACTGGGAGACGCTGCCCTACGACAGCTTCTCACCGCACCAGGACCTGATCAGCGAACGGCTCGCGACGCTCTGGCGCATCAGCCAGAAGGAAGCCGACGTGGTGCTGGTGCCGGCCACCACCGCGCTCTATCGCGTGGCGCCGCCGGCCTTCCTGGCGGGCTACACCTTCCACTTCAAGACCAAGCAGAAGCTGGAGGAGTCGAAACTCAAGGCGCAGCTCACGCTGGCCGGCTACAGCCATGTGACGCAGGTGGTGAGTCCGGGCGAATACGCGGTGCGCGGCGGGCTGATCGACCTGTTCCCGATGGGCTCGCTGGTGCCCTTCCGCGTCGACCTGTTCGACGACGAGATCGACACCATCCGCACCTTCGACCCCGACACGCAGCGCAGCCTGTACCCCGTGCCCGAGGTACGCCTGCTGCCCGGGCGCGAGTTCCCGATGGACGACGACGCCCGCGCGCGCTTTCGCAGCCGCTGGCGCGAGCTGCTCGAAGGCGACCCGACCAAGAGCCGCATCTACAAGGACATGGGCAACGGCGTGGCCACCGCCGGCATCGAGTACTACCTGCCGCTGTTCTTCGAAGAGACGGCGACGGTGTTCGACTACCTGGGCGCCGACGCGACCGTGGTGCTGCACGGCGACCTCGAACCCGCCTTCCAGCATTTCTGGCAGGACGCCGCCGAGCGCTACCGCCTGGTGCGCGGCGATCCAGAGCGGCCGGCGTTGCCACCCGAATCGCTGTTCCTCAACGGCGAGCAGTTCTACACCCGCGCCAAGCCCTACGCGCAGCTCGCGATCCGCGGCGCGGCCACCGAGGCGCCGTATGCCGAGTTCGACACGCTGCCGCCCTTCGCCGTCGTGCGGGGCGCCGAAGACCCGCTCACCAGGCTCAAGGACTACATCCGCGCGACGCCCAGCCGCCTGCTGCTGATCGCCGAGAGCGACGGCCGGCGCGAGAGCCTGCTCGACTTCCTGCGTGCCAGCGGCATCAGCCCGCCCGCCTTCGAATCGCTGGCGGAGTTCGAGGCCGACGACGCCGAGAAGATCGGCATCGCGACCGCGGCGCTGGCCTCGGGCTTCGCCTGGCGCGAACGCAACATCGACTTCGTCACCGAGACCGAGCTGTTCGCGGCCGCGCCGACCACGCGCCGCCGCAACAAGCGCCAGGAACAGGTCAGCGACGTCGAGGCGCTGATCAAGGACCTGTCCGAGCTCAACGTCGGCGACCCGGTGGTGCACACGGCGCACGGCATCGGCCGCTACCGCGGGCTGATCAACATGGACCTCGGCCAGGGCAAGGACGCCGACGGCAACCCGCTGCTGCAGGAGATGCTGCACCTGGAATACGCCGACAAGGCGACGCTCTACGTGCCGGTGAGCCAGCTGCACATGATCAGCCGCTACACCGGCGTGAGCGCCGACGAGGCGCCGCTGCACAAGCTGGGCTCCGGCCAGTGGGACAAGGCCAAGCGCAAGGCCGCCGAACAGATCCGCGATTCCGCCGCCGAGCTGCTCAACATCTACGCCCGCCGCGCCGCGCGCGAGGGCCACGCCTTCCGCTATTCGGCGGCCGACTACGAGGTGTTCGCCAACGACTTCGGCTTCCAGGAAACGGCCGACCAGAAGGCCGCCATCCACGCGGTAATCCAGGACATGATCTCGCCGCAGCCGATGGACCGCCTGGTCTGCGGCGACGTCGGCTTCGGCAAGACCGAGGTCGCGCTGCGCGCCGCCTTCATCGCCATCACCGGCGGCAAGCAGGTCGCCTTCCTGGCGCCGACCACGCTGCTGGCCGAGCAGCACTACCAGACGCTGGTCGACCGCTTCAGCAAGTGGCCGGTGAAGGTGGCGGAGATGAGCCGCTTCCGCTCCGCGAAGGAGATCACCGCCGCGGCCAAGGGCCTGGCCGACGGCAGCGTCGACATCGTCGTCGGCACGCACAAGCTGCTCTCCGAATCGGTGAAGTTCAAGAACCTCGGCCTGCTCATCATCGACGAGGAACACCGCTTCGGCGTGCGCCACAAGGAGGCGATGAAGGCGATGCGCGCCGAGGTCGACGTGCTCACGCTGACAGCCACGCCGATTCCGCGCACGCTGGGCATGGCGCTCGAAGGCCTGCGCGACCTGAGCGTGATCGCCACCGCGCCGCAGCGGCGCCTCGCCATCAAGACCTTCGTGCGCACCGAGGGCAACGGCGTGATCCGCGAAGCCGTGCTGCGCGAATTGAAGCGCGGCGGGCAGGTCTACTTCCTGCACAACGAGGTCGAGACCATCGAGAACCGGCGCCAGAAGCTGGAAGAGATCCTGCCCGAGGCGCGCATCGCCGTAGCCCACGGCCAGATGCCGGAACGCGAGCTGGAGCGCGTGATGCGCGACTTCGTGGCGCAGCGCTACAACATCCTCCTGTGCTCGACCATCATCGAGACCGGCATCGACGTGCCGACCGCCAACACCATCGTGATGAGCCGCGCCGACAAGTTCGGCCTGGCGCAGCTGCACCAGCTGCGCGGCCGCGTCGGGCGCTCGCACCACCAGGCCTATGCCTACCTCATGGTGCCGGACATCGAGGGCCTGACCAAGCATGCCTCGCAGCGGCTGGAGGCGATCCAGCAGATGGAGGAACTGGGCTCCGGCTTCTACCTCGCGATGCATGACCTGGAGATCCGCGGCACCGGCGAGGTGCTCGGCGAGAACCAGAGCGGCAACATGATGGAGATCGGCTTCCAGCTCTACAACGAGATGCTGGGCGAGGCCGTGCGCGCGCTCAAGGCCGGCCACGAGCCCGACCTGCTGGCGCCGCTGTCGGTCACGACCGAGATCAACCTGCACGCGCCCGCCCTGCTGCCCGACGACTACTGTGGCGACGTGCACCTGCGCCTGTCGTTCTACAAGAAGCTCGCGACGGCCAAGACGCCGGACCAGATCGACACGCTGCTCGAAGAGATCGTCGACCGCTTCGGCAAGCTGCCGCCCCAGGCGCAGACGCTGATCGACGTGCACCGCCTGCGCGTGCTGGCCCGGCCCTACGGCGTGGTGAAGGTCGATGCGGCGCCGGGCGTGATCAACATCACCTTCAAGAAGGATCCGCCGGTCGATTCGATGGCGATCATCCAGCTGATCCAGAAGAACAAGCACATCAAGCTGGCCGGCAACGAGAAGCTGCGCATCGAGCGCGAACTGAAAGAGCCGAAGGACCGCGCCCAGATGGTGCGCGACGTGCTGCGCAGCCTCGGCCAACCCAAGACCCACCAGGAACCCGCCCCCGTATGAGCTCCACCGAATTCGCGCCCGGCCTCGTGGTGCAGCGCTTCACGCCGCCGCTCGCGCTCGCCGACTTCAAGCTGATCGCCTTCGACATGGATTCGACGCTGATCAACATCGAGTGCATCGACGAGATCGCCGACGCCGTCGGCAAGAAGGCCGAGGTCGCGGCCATCACCGAAGCGACGATGCGCGGCGAGATCAAGGACTTCAAGGAAAGCCTGCGCCGCCGCGTGGCGCTGCTTCAGGGCGTGCCGGTGTCGGCGCTGCAGCAGGTCTACGACGAGCGGCTGCAGCTCAACCCGGGCGCGAGCGAACTGGTCGCGACGTGCAAGGCGGCCGGCCTCAAGGTGCTGCTGGTGTCCGGTGGCTTCACCTTCTTCGCGAACCGTGTGAAGGACCGGCTGGGCATCGACTTCGCGCGCTCGAACCTGCTCGACGAGGCCGATGGCCAACTCACCGGCCGCGTGGTGCAGCAGAGCTGGGGCGACATCTGCGACGGCGCCGAGAAGCGCCGCACGCTGCTGGAGGTGGCCTCGCTGCTGGGCGTGTCGCCGCAGGAATGCATCGCCGTCGGCGACGGCGCCAACGATCTGCCGATGATGGGCGAGGTCGGCCTGTCCGTCGCATTTCACGCCAAGCCCACGGTGCGCGAACAGGCCATGGTGGCGATCAACGACGGCGGCCTCGACCGCCTGCTCGAGGTGCTTCGCTGAGCGCCGCGACGAAACCGGTTTCCTCCTAAGGGAAAACGGCGCGCACCGCACCTAGGGTTGTTCAGGTGCCGGTCAGCTCTCCCGGATGTTGGAATGCCTTGCCGCATCGAAGAATGCGGCAGGACATTTCGATCCACCGAGCAGGAGACACCATGAAGCGCCGTCAATCCCTGAGCGTCCTGGCTGCGGCCGCGGTCGCAGCCACCCTCCCCGGCCTGGCCTTCGCGGCCTACCCCGAGCGCCCCATCACGCTGATCGTGCCCTGGGGCGCGGGCGGGGGCACCGACGCGGTGGCGCGCATCATCGCGGCCGAACTCGAGCAGGAACTCAAGCAGCCGATCAACGTGGTGAACCGAACCGGCGGCAGCGGCGTGGTCGGCCACCAGGCCATCGCTTCGGCCCCGCCCGACGGCTACACCATCGGCATCCTGACGGTGGAGATCGGCATGATGCGGCACGCGGGCCTAACCAAGCTCTTCGGCGAGGACTACACGCCGCTGGCCTTGATGAACTTCGATGCCAACGCCGTGATGGTGCGGGCCGATTCGCCCATCAAGTCGGCGCAGGACCTGCTCGCGGCCGCCAAGGCGAACCCCGGCAAGCTCAAGGCCAGCGGTACCGGCCAGGGCGGCATCTGGCACCTGGGCTTGGCGCAATGGCTGGTCGACAACAAGCTGCCGGGCAACGCGATCGCGTGGGTCCCGAGCCAGGGCGCCGCGCCCGGGCTGCAGGACCTGCTGGCGGGCGGGGTCGACGTGGTGTCGTGCTCGCTGCCCGAGGCGCGCGCGCTGATCGAGGCCGGCAAGGTCAACGCGCTGGTGCTGATGGGCTCCAAGCCTGACGGCATCTTCCCGAAGGTCCCGCTCTACAAGGCGGCGGACGGCTCGCTGTGGAACATCGGCGCCTGGCGCGGCATCGCCGCGCCCAAGGGCCTGCCCAAGGACATGACCGACAAGCTGGCGGCGGCCCTCAAGAAGATCTACGACGGCAAGGGCTACCAGGACTTTCTCGCGCAGCGCGGCTTCGGTGCACTCTACGCCGACCGCGGCGACTTCGGCAAGTTCATGG
This sequence comes from Variovorax sp. J2L1-78, assembly GCF_030317205.1. NCBI lineage: Bacteria > Pseudomonadati > Pseudomonadota > Betaproteobacteria > Burkholderiales > Comamonadaceae > Variovorax > Variovorax arabinosiphilus. Next base: position 1,066,030 of record NZ_JASZYB010000001.1, read on the forward strand.
CCGAGAAGGACGCCGCGTCCGCCGCGGCCATGAAGGCCGTCGGCATCGCCAAGTGAGCGCGTCGCCCCGATGCGCATCCACGACAGCCTGATCGGCGGCGTTCTGCTGCTGCTGTCCCTGGCCGTGCTCTGGCACATCCAGGGTTTTCCACCCGCGGCCGGCCAGCAGTACGGGCCGGCGTTGTTCCCGGGGCTGATCGCCATCGGCCTCGGCGCGGCATCGGCCGTGCTGGCCTGGCAGGGGCTGCGCACGAAGCAGCCCTGGCTCGTTCTGAGCGAGGGCCTGCGCTCGCCGCGACACCTGGCGGCCTTCGCCATCACCGTCGGCAGCATGGTGTTCTACATCCTGCTGTCCGAGACGCTGGGCTTCATCGTGTGCAGCCTGGTGGTGCTGGTGGCACTGCAGTGGGCCTGCGGGGTGCGGCCGCTGCTCGCCGTGGCCGTGGCCATCGCCGCCACGCTGGTGATCCACACCTGTTTCTACAAGCTCCTGAAGGTGCCGCTGCCCTGGGGCCTGCTGCAACGCTTCGCCTGGTGAAAGATTCCTGATGGACGCCGTCCTCCTCGCCCTGCAGATGGTCGCCACGCCGACCGTGCTCGTCGTCATGCTGCTCTCGGGCATCTTCGGCATGTTCGTGGGCGCCGTGCCCGGCCTCACGGCCACCATGGCGACCGCGCTGCTGGTGCCGATCACCTTCTTCCTGCCGCCCGTGCCCGCCGTCGCGGCGATCGTCACGGCCACGGCCATGGCGATCTTCGCGGGCGACATCCCGGGCGCGCTGCTGCGCATTCCGGGCACCCCGGCCTCGGCCGCCTACACCGACGAGTCGTACGCGATGACGCGCAAGGGCCAGGGCGAGACCGCGCTGGGCATCGGCCTGGTGTTCTCGTGCATCGGTGGGCTGTTCGGCACGGTGGTCCTGATCGTCGCCGCGCCGGCCCTGGCCGAGGTCGCGATCAAGTTCAGCTCCTTCGAGTACTTCTGGCTCGTGCTGCTGGGCCTGAGTTGCGCGGTGTTCATCACCAGCGACACGCCGCTCAAGGGGCTGATCACGCTGTGCCTGGGCCTGCTGCTCGGCAGCGTCGGGCTGGAGAACCCGGCGGGCCATCCGCGCTTCACCTTCAACAGCCCCGACCTGCTGAGCGGCCTGAGCCTCATCCCCGCGATGATCGGCATGTTCGCCATCTCCGAACTGATCCGCTTCACGCTCGACACGTCGAAGGTGGCCGAGTTCAAGGCGCAGATCGGCTCGGTGTTCAAGGGCATGGGCGGGCTGATGCGCAAGTACCCGAAGCAGACGTTGCGCGGCAGCGTGCTGGGCACGGCGGTCGGCATCCTGCCCGGCGCGGGCGCCGACATCGCGGCCTGGATGTCCTTCGCGATGAGCAAGAAGCTGTCGAAGGAGCCCGAGAAATTCGGCACCGGCCACCCCGAAGGCCTGGTGGAGGCCGGCGCCGCCAACAACAGCGCGCTGGCCGGTGCCTGGGTGCCGGCGCTGGTGTTCGGCATTCCGGGCGACTCGATCACCGCCATCGTGATCGGCGTGCTCTACATGAAGAACATGAACCCCGGCCCGATGATCTTCATGAACAACCCGCAGAACGTCTACGCGGTGTTCATCGTGTTCATCCTGGCCAACCTGCTGATGCTGCCGCTGGGCTGGGCCTGCATCAAGGCGTCGGCGCGCATCCTGCGCATGCCGCGCAACGTGCTGATGCCGATCATCCTGGTGTTCTGCCTGGTGGGCGCCTTCGCCATCAACAACGCTTTGTTCGACCTGTGGATCCTGCTGGGCTTCGGCGTGGCCGCCTGGGTGCTCGAAGAGAACGGGTTCCCGGTCGCGCCGGCCATCCTCGGCATGCTGCTGGGCAAGATGCTCGAGGAGAATTTCATCACCTCGATGATCAAGTCCGACGGCAGCTGGCTCGCCTTCGTCGAGCGGCCGATCGCCGCCGGCCTGGCCATCTTCACCCTGCTGCTGTGGGGCGGCTCGGGCTGGCTGGCCTGGCGCCGCCGCAAGCTGCGCCCGATCACCGATCCCGTCCCCGCATGACCGCTTCCGACGACTCCGCTTCCCTCTACGACGCCGACGCGCTGCGTCGCTTCGCCGCCGATCTGCTGCAGCGCGCCGGCCTCGCCGCGCCGATGGCCGCCTGCGTGGCCGACACGCTGGTCGACGGCGACCTGCTCGGCCACGACACCCACGGCCTGGCCCTGCTCGCGGGCTATGTGAAGGAGCTCGAGTCGGGCGGGATGGCGCGCGAGGGGGCACCCGAGGTGCTGTCCGACCGGCCCGCCGCCGTGCTGTGGGACGGCCGTCGCCTGCCGGGGCCCTGGCTGGTGCACCAGGGCCTCGATCTGATGATTCCGCGTGCGCGCGAACTCGGCACCGCCTCGCTGGTCATCCGGCGCAGCCACCACATCGCCTGCCTGGCCGCGTACATGCTGCGCGCGCTCGACGAAGACCTGCTGATGCTGCTGGCCTGCTCCGACCCCAACACCGCGAGCGTCGCGCCCTTCGGCGGCACGCAGGCGGTCTTCACGCCCAACCCGCTGGCGATGGGTTTTCCTCTGACCGGCGGCGGCGTGATGGTCGACATCTCGGCCTCGATCACCACCAACGGCATGAGCAACCGCAAGCGCGCGGCCGGCGAGCGCTTCGCGCAGGACTGGTTGATCGATGCGCAAGGCCGGCCGACGAACGACCCGCAAACCCTGTTCGACCAGCCACCCGGCACGCTGCTGCCCGTCGGCGGACTGAGCCACGGCCACAAGGGCTACGGGATGGCGCTGCTGGTCGAGACCTTGACCGCCGGGCTGGCCGGACACGGCCGGGCCGATCCGCCAGAGGGCTGGGGCGCGACGGTGCACATCACGCTGCACGACCTGCAGGCCTTCGGCGGCAAGGACGCCTTCATGCGCCAGATGGACCACGTGGCTGAACGCTGCCGCGACAACCAGCCCGTCGATGCCGGCAAGCCCGTGCGGTTGCCCGGTGAAGGCGGGTTGAAGCGCCGCACGGCGCAGGAGAAGGACGGCGTACGGCTGCACCCGTCGATCGCCGCCTCGCTCGCGACGGCAGAGGCGCGCTACGGCCTGCAGTTGACGCAGGCGCTTCGCTGATCGAGGCGGGTCAGTCCTCGGCGTCCGCTTCGCCGTCGGCCGGGCCGTCGGAGGACGGGTCGACCACCTTGCGCTCCCCGCGCGGCCCGCGTTTGGCGGCCCTGGCGAGGATCTCGATGTAGAACTGGGTGCCCTCCGCCTTCACCACCGCGTCGATCGACGCGGTGATCTCCGCGACATGAATGGCCTGGGCCGAATCCGCGTCTGCGCCGAAGCGGCAGTCGAAGGCCCAGTAGTCCATGTCCTTGGGCAGGTCGCGGCGCTTCTCGCGCTGGATGTACTTGCGGATCTCGTGCTTGACCGCTTCGAGGTGGCGGTCCGGGTGCTTGCCCTCGGGCCGCAGCTGAAATGTTTTTCTCATGGGTGATCCTAACTGCGTGTGTACAGTCGACGCTTCGACGGACAACGGGTGAACACAATGGCGCGAGCGAACGACTGGGCAGGCAAGGTAATGGCGCTGGTGAATGGCGGCAACACGGCAGCCGCCATCGCGCAGATCAAGGTGGCGCCAAGCGTGAAGGACCTGAAGGCCCTTCAGACCATCATGACCCTGTCGCGCCTCAGCGGGAAGTACCGCCAGGTCGATGCGGCGATCGCGGAGAACCTGGCGCTGTTGTCCGCGCCCCGGCTGCACCGCTCGCCCTGAACGTCAGAGCGCCTTGCCGAGGCGGGCGATGCCCTCCTCGATCTTCTCGACGTTCGCCGTCGCGAAGCTCAGGCGCAGCGTCGAGACATCCGGGTTGCTGGCGAAGAACGGCGCACCCGGCACGAAGGCCACGAGCTGCTCGATCGCCTTCTTGGCCAGCACGTTGGCATCGGCGATCTTGCCGTTCGCACCGGTGAGGCGCGCCCAGAAGAACAGGCCGCCGTTGGGCTGCGTGAACTCGATGGCATCGCCCAGTTCGCGCTTCAGGGCCGCGCCCATCGCCTTCGCGCGTTCGCCGTAGACCTTGCGCACGTTGGCCAGCGTCGCGGGCATGCGGCCACTCTTGAGGTACTGCGCCGCGGTCGCCTGCGCGAAGGTGCTGGTGTGGGCGTCGCTGAACTGCTTGCACATCGTCGCCTTGGCCAGCAGCTCGGCCGGCGCGATCATCCAGCCGATGCGCAGGCCGGGGCTAAGCACCTTGCTCAGGCTGCCGCAGTGCGCGATGAGCTCGCGGCTGCCGGGCACGGCCTGGCTCAGCGACAGGATCGATGGCGGGGGCGCCTCGCCAAAGTACAGGTCGCCGTAGGGGTCGTCTTCCACGATCAGCGTCTGGTACTTCACCGCCATCGCCAGCACCTTCTTGCGGCGCTCGAGGCTGAGCATCGCGCCGCTCGGGTTGCCGAAGGTGGGGATGAGGTAGACGAACTTGGGCTGGTGCTCGGCGATGAGCTTTTCCAGTTCGTCGGTCTTCACGCCGTCGGCGTCGACCGGCGCGCTGATGAGTTCGGCACCGTACAGGCGGAAGCACTGGATGGTCGCGAGGAAGGTCGGGCCTTCGACGATGACCTTGTCGCCGGGCGAGATCATGGTCTTGCCGAGCAGGTCGAGCGCCTGCTGGCTGCCGGTGGTGACGATCAGCCCATTCGGCGCGACGTCCACGCCCTTGGTCTTCATGAAGGCCGACAGTTGCGTGCGCAGCGGCTCGTAGCCTTCGGTCGCGCCGTACTGCAAGGCGCCGCCGGGCTCCTCGTTCAGTGCCTTGGCGCTGGCTTCCTTCAGGCCCTCGACGTCGAACATCGCGCTGTCCGGGAAGCCCCCGGCAAAGCTGATGATGCCGGGCGTGCCAAGCAGTTTGAAGAGTTCGCGGATGGCGGAGGTTTCGACGTTGTCGAGGCGGGAAGCGAATTGCATGGAGGTCTTTCTCTTTCTAGGCTGCCATTGTCCAGCGAAGTGCGAGCGCGCGCTGGCAGGTTTACTACTTCCGGATAGTCGATTGACTTTACTATTTTTCGATAGTAAATTCTCACAACCACTCCAAGGTAGTAAATCGCATGCGATACCCGCTTGAAACGAGCCAGCAGCTCAGCGCTGTACTGAAAGCGCTGCGGCGATCTCGCCAGATGACGCAGGCCGAACTCGGTGAACAGCTGGGCGTGAACCAAAAGCGCGTCGCGCGCATCGAGGCGGCGCCTGGTGTCACCAGCTTCGACCAGATTTCGCGTCTGGTCGCTCTCATGGGCTATCGTCTCGTGCTCGAAGCCCTGCCCTCCGGCGACGCGCCGACCGCCGCCAAGGACACCACATCATGGTGAGCCGCTCCAAACGCGGTCGCGGCCCGCGGCACCCACATCCGCTGGTGGTCTGGATCAATGGCCAGACGGTGGGGGAATGGAGCGTTCGCGAGGGCGAGCACCGCTTCCAGTACAGCGATGAATGGACCGCCTCGCCGGCCGTGCGCCGGCTCTCGCTGTCGCTGCCGATCACGCCCGGCAATGCGCCCTTGCGCGGCGCGGTGGTGCAGAACTATTTCGACAATCTGCTGCCCGACAGCGATCCGATCCGCAAGCGCCTGCAGGGCAAGTTCGCGACGCAGAGCGCCGACGCCTTCGACCTGCTCGGCGCTATCGGCCGCGAATGCGTCGGTGCCGTGCAACTGCTGCAGCCAGGCATGCTGCCGACCGGCTTCGACCGCATCGAGGCGGAGGCGCTGGACGACGCAGGCGTGGAGCGCGCGATCAACGCGTCGCTCTCGACCGGCCGTGTGCTCGGCCAGCGAGACGACGGAGACTTCCGCATCTCGATCGCCGGCGCGCAGGAAAAGACCGCGCTGCTGCAACGCGATGCCCGATGGTTCCGCCCGCAGGGCGCCACGCCCACCACCCACATCTTCAAATTGCCGCTCGGCCTGGTCGGCAACATGCAGGCCGACATGCATTCGTCGGTCGAGAACGAATGGCTGTGCTCGCGTATCTTGTCGGCCTTCGGCCTGCCGACCGCGCGCTGCGACATCACCACTTTCGGCGAACGCAAGGTGCTGGTGGTCGAGCGCTTCGATCGCGCGCTGCAGAACGCGGGCACCGACACCGAATGGATCGCCCGCCTGCCGCAGGAAGATTTCTGCCAGGCGCTCGGGGTGGCGGGTTCACAGAAGTACGAGACCGATGGCGGCCCGGGCATGCGCGAGATCCTGCGCGTGCTCGATGCGAGCAGCCACGCGGCGGCCGACAAGCTCGCTTTCGTCAAGGCGCAGATGGTGTTCTGGCTGCTCGCCGCGACCGACGGCCACGCCAAGAACTTCTCGATCTTCCTGGAGCGCGGCGGCGGCTACCGGCTCACCCCCTTCTACGACGTGCTGTCGGCCTGGCCCGTGATCGGCCACGGCGCCGCGCTCATCGCGCCGCAGAAAGCCAGGCTCGCGATGGCATTGCGCAGCAAGAGCGCGCACTGGGGCCTGGCCGATATCCAGGCGCGGCACTGGGACGGCGTGGCGAAGCTGGCGGGCCTGGGCGATGCGCGCGCACTGTGCGAAGAGCTCGCCGGGCAAGTGCCCGAGGTGCTGCGCAGCGTGCAGGCACAACTGCCGGCCGACTTCCCACCGGCGCTGGCCGGCGCCATCTTCGAAGGCATGTCACACACGGCCAAGCGCCTCGCATTCACCGGCGAATGACCCAGCGAACGACCCCATGAAAAAAGAGAACATCGCCGCCTTCTTCGCCACGCTGCAGGCGGCCAACCCCACGCCCGAGACCGAACTCGAATACACCACGCCCTTCGAGCTGCTGGCCGCGGTGCTGCTGTCGGCGCAGGCCACCGATGTCGGCGTCAACAAGGCAACGCGCAAGCTCTACCCGGTCGCCAACACGCCGCAGGCCATCCTCGACCTGGGGGTGGAAGGGCTCGAGGGCTACATCAAGACCATCGGCCTCTACCGCAGCAAGGCCAAGCACCTGATCGAGGCCTGCCGCATGCTCGTCGAACTGCACGGCGGCGAGGTGCCGCGCACGCGGGCCGAGCTGGAGGCGCTGCCGGGCGTGGGCCGCAAGACGGCCAACGTGGTGCTCAACGTCGCCTTCGGCGAACCGACCATGGCGGTCGACACGCACATCTTCCGCGTCGGCAATCGCACCGGGCTGGCGCCGGGCAAGACGCCGCTCGACGTGGAGCTGAAGCTCGAGAAGCGCGTGCCGCCCGAATACCGGCTGCACGCCCACCACTGGCTCATCCTGCACGGCCGCTACATCTGCGTGGCGCGCAAGCCGAAGTGCTGGGAATGCGCAGTGGCGCCGTACTGCGACTACAGGCCGAAGACGCCGGCGCCAAAAAGCTGATCGCTCAGACCTCGACCGTCACCCACTCGCCGAAGCCGATCGGCCGGCGCGGCCATGCACCGGCATCCGCGGGGCAGCGCACGCCCTGCTGCAACAGCGTCACCGCGCGCATCACCCCCGCGTGGGTGACCCACAGCGCATCGCGGCGCGACGCGCGCCAGGCGTCCCAGGCCTCGCCGACCCGCCCCATGAAGAGGCGCGTGCTTTCGCCGTGCGTGCCGGCGCGCGCCTCGGCAAAGTCGCTCATCCAGGCGTCGAAGTCGGCGCGGGCGATGCGGTCCCAGGGCTGGCCTTCCCAGGCGCCGAAGTCCATCTCGGCTAGGCGTGGGTCGATCGTGGCTTGCGACAGTGTCGGTCGCTGGTCGGCAATGGCGCGGGCCAGCGTCGCACAACGCTGCAACGGCGAGCTGTACAAGACGATGTCCACCGGCAGCAGCGGCGCGATGGTCGCAGCCACGGCTTGTGTGGCCTCGGCCACGCAGCTTAGATCGGTGCGGCCGTAGCAAAGACCCGCAGGCGCATCGACCGGCGCATGCCGCAGCAGCCAGAGCGTGCTCACAACCGGGCCGCCAGCGCGAGGTAGATCGCCAACTCGCTCAACTGCTGCGTGGCGCCGAGCCCGTCGCCGGTGAAGCCACCGAGCCGGCGGCGCAGCAGGCGCACCATGAAGAGCGCGACCAGCGCGCCCGCGACCACGGCCGCCGCGCCGTTCACGATGCCGCCCGCGACCACCAGGAGCGCCGCGGCCGGTAGCGACCACAGCACGGCCACGACGACGGCGGTACCGCTCACCGCATCGGCCATCGGCTTGGACTTGCCGCCCTCGCCGCCGACATAGGGCGACGCGCGCATCACGGCCAGCGGTGCGAGCCGGGACAGCACATGCGCCGCCAGCAGCGCCGCGCAGGCGACGAAGGCGCCCTGCCCGGCCAGCGCCGCCAACAACGCGACCTTGAGCCCCAGCGCCAGCACCACGGCGATGGCGCCGAAGGCGCCGATGCGCGAGTCCTTCATGATCTCCAGGGCGCGCTCGCGGGTCGATGCACCGCCCAGGCCGTCGGCCACGTCGGCCAGGCCGTCTTCATGGAAGGCGCCGGTGACAAGCACGGTCACCACGGTACAGAGCACGGCGGCGACCAACGGTGGCCACAGCGAGAGCGCACCTGCCAGTGCCAGTGCACCGATGGCGCCGACGACCCAGCCGACCGCCGGGAAGTGCGCGGCGCTCGCACGCAACATCGCCGGGCTGTAGCCGACCCACTGTGCGAGCCGGCCGGTGACGGGGATGCGGGTGAAGAACTGCAGCGCCAGCAGGAAATGCCGAACGCCGTTCATTGTCTCGACACGCCAGCGGCTTCGAAGCTGGCCATGTCGCGCAGCACGACACACGCCGACTCGAGCAGCGGCCACGCCAGCGCGGCGCCGGAGCCTTCGCCCAGCCGCAGGTCCAGGTGCAGCAGCGGGTCGAGTCCCAGGTGCGCCAGCAGCAACGCATGGCCCGGTTCGGCCGACACATGCGCAGCAATGCAGCGCTGAACAACCTGCGGCCGCAGCGCCTGCGCCACCAGCACTGCAGCGCTGGCGATGAACCCATCGACCACGATCACGCGGCGCTCCTCGGCCGCCTGCAGCGCGGCGCCCACCAGCGTCGCGACCTCGAAACCACCGAAGGCTGCGAGGGCGTCGAGTGGCGACGTGGCGCCGGCGTGCAGCGCCAGCACGTCGCGCAGCACGCGCGCCTTGCGGGCCCGGCCCTCGGCATCGAGCCCGGTGCCCGCGCCGGTGCAGGCCTCGATGTCGTGGCCCACCAGGCGCGCCAGCAGCATCGCGGCGACCGAGCTGTTGCCGATGCCCATCTCGCCGAGCAGCAGCGCGTTGCCGGGCAGGTCGCGCACGATCGCCATGCCGTTGGCGATGGCCTCGGCGCATTGCGCGGCACTCATGGCCGGACCGAGGGAGGCATCGGCCGTGCCGACGGCGATCTTGCGCACCAGCAGCCCGTCGCGCGGCGCGAAGTCGCGGCGCACACCGCAGTCGACCACCGTCAGCGCCAGCCCGTGCTGGCGCGCCAGCACGCTCACGGCGGCACCGCCGGCCAGGAAGTTCTCGACCATCTGCCAGGTCACGTCGCTCGGATAGGCCGAGACGCCGCGCGCCGCCAGGCCGTGGTCGGCCGCACAGACCAGCATCTGGGGCTGCCGCAGCACCGGCGTCTCGCTGCCGAGGATGGCGCCGATCCGCAATGCAAGCGCCTCGAGCCGGCCCAGCGCGCCGAGCGGCTTGGTCTTGTTGTCGATCGCGTGCTGCAGGCGGCCGGCCAGGGCAGCGTCATGCAGGTCGGCGACGGGAGGAAGCGTGAAAGTGGCCATGGGCTCAATTGATCAGGGAAGACAACACACCGGGCGCGAAATGCGCGTCGATGAAATCGGCGAGGCCGTCGAACACCGCGTCGAGCGTCGGCGCGGTAGCGCCGAACAGCGCGTGCAGCACGGCCGGGTCTTCGAACAGGCCGTGCAGGTACACGCCCAGCACGTTGCCCGTCGCGTTCTGCCAGGCCAGGCCGTCGGGCATGGCGGCATGCACGCGGTCGCCGGCCGCGGCCATCGCGCTGTGTTCGGCGGTCTGGCCATGGTGGATCTCGTAGCCATGCACGCCGACGTTCGACAGCGCGGCCCATGCGCCCGCGAGCGTTGCGAAGCTGGCCGCGCGCTGGCGCACCGTCTTGTCGGGCGCGAACAGCGTGACCAGTGGCAGCAGCCCCAGGCCCGGCGCGTTGCCGTCGATGCCGTGCGGGTCGATCAGCGCCTCGCCCAGCATCTGCAGCCCGCCGCACACGCCCAGCACCCGCCCGCCGCGCGCGGCATGCGTGGCCACCGCGCGGTCCAGCCCCTGCGCACGCAGCCAGGCCAGGTCGCCGCTGGTGTGTTTGGAGCCCGGTAGCACGACCCAGTCGGCATCGGACAACTCGGCCGGGCTGCGCACCCAGCGCAGGCGCACGCCGGGCATGTTCTTCAGCGGCTGGAATTCGTCGAGGTTGCTGATGCGCGGATAGGCGATCACGGCGATGGTGCAGGTCACCTCACCCGTCGCGGTGCTGCGGTCGTCGAAGACACCGTCTTCCTCCGCCAGGCCGTGCTCCCACCACATGGGCAGCGTCGCGACCGTGGGCACGCCGGTCATGTCCTGCAGCATCTGCGGCGCGGGCGCGAGCAGCGCCGCGTCGCCGCGGAACTTGTTGAGCACGAAGCCGCGCAGCAGCGCGCGGTCGGCCTCGGGCATCAGCGCCCAGGTGCCGTAAAGATGGGCGAAGGCCCCGCCGCGGTCGATGTCGGTCACCAGCAGGCAGCGCGCATCGGCGTGGCGCGCGACGCGCAGGTTGACGATGTCGCTGGCCATCAGGTTGATCTCGGCCGGCGAGCCGGCGCCTTCGATCACGACCACGTCGTTCTCGGCGCGCAAGGCGTCGAGCGACGCGGCGATCTGCGGCCACACGCGTTCGCTGCGGCCGCGCCACGGCAACCCCGTGAGTTCGGCGCTCACCTGCCCCAGCAGCACGACCTGGCTGTGCGTGTCGCGCTCGGGCTTGAGCAGCAGCGGGTTCATGCGCACCTCGGGCACGGCACGGGCGGCCAGCGCCTGGAAGTACTGGGCGCTGCCGATCTCGCCGCCCTCCACCACCCGTGCGTTGTTGCTCATGTTCTGCGCCTTGAACGGCGCCACGCGCAAGCCTTGTCGGGCGTAGTGGCGGCACAGCGCGGTGGCCAGCCAGCTCTTGCCGGCGCCGCTCGTCGTTCCCAGGACCATCACGCATTTCGCTGTCATGCGGCGATTGTCGTCGGCGGCGGCGACATGCCGGATTCATAGAATCGATCGACAACGACGGGCGGCATCCGATGGCGGACCACCCCTTCAAACCATCCTATGACTTCCACCGACATCCATCTCCTGCTCACCGCCCTGGCCAGCGTCCTGCTGCTGGTCGCCCTCATCGTCTCGCGCGTGCGCATGCACCCGCTGGTCGCCCTGCTGATCGTGTGCGTCGGCGTCGGGTTGGCCACCGGCATGGAGCTCGGCGAGATCGCCAAGAACATCACCAACGGCGCCGGCAAAACGCTCGGTGCGGTCGGCGTGGTGATCGCGCTGGGCGCGATGCTGGGAAAGATCCTCGCCGACGCGGGCATCACCGAGCAGATCGCCAACGCCCTGCTGCGCCACGCGTCGGACCGCATGATTCCGTGGGCCATGACCCTGGTCGCGTTCATCGTCGGCATTCCGATGTTCTTCGAGGTGGGCCTGGTGGTGATGCTGCCGCTGGTCTTCAGCGTGGCACGCAAGCTCGAGGGCCGCGAGCGCTTCAAGGGCTCGGCCTATGTCTACGTCGGTGTGCCGGTCATTGCCGCGCTGGCCGCGATGCACGGCATGGTGCCGCCGCACCCGGGCCCCTTGACTGCCATCGCCGCGCTCAAGACCAGCGTCGGCCCGACGATGCTCTACGGCTTCATCGCGGCGCTGCCGGCCATGGTGCTGGCCGGGCCGCTGTACGGTGCCTTCATCGCGCCGCGCATGACGACCCGCCCCGACCAGGCCTTGCTGGACCAGTTCACGCTCACGCAAAAGCATGCGGCCAGCGCCGCCAACCCGCCCGGCGTCGCCCTGGGCACCTTCGCGGCCTTGCTGCCCGCGCTGCTGATGCTGGTACACGCGCTGAGCGAAACCTTCCTGGCCAAGGGCTCGGCCTTGGCGGGTGCCGCGGCGTTCGTCGGCAACCCGATCATCGCGATGCTGCTCGGCGTGCTCTTCGCCGCCGTGGCGCTGGTGTACGCGCGCGGCGGCAACACCGAGCACTTGCGCGATGCCATGGGCGCCAGCCTCAAGCCCATCGCCGGGATCATGCTGATCATCGCGGGCGGCGGCGCCTTCCAGCAGATCCTCACCAGCGCGAAGGTCGGCGACGCGATCGTGCATCTCACGCAGCAGTTCGCCTTCCCGCCACTCGTCCTCGGCTGGCTCATCGCGATGCTGCTGTCGGTGTCCACCGGCTCGGCCACGGTCGGCATCGTGGGCGCCGCCGGCCTGCTGGCGCCGCTGGCCGGCGCCGACCCGGCGCTCAACCTGCCGCTGCTGGCGCTGTCGATCGGCAGCGGCTCGCTGTTCTTCAACTACGCCAACCACGCGGGCTTCTGGCTGGTGAAGGAGTCGTTCAGCATGTCCATGGGCGAAGCGACGCGGACCATCACGGTGGTGCAGTCGATCGTCGCCCTGGTGGGCCTGGGGATGGTGCTGGTGATGAACGCGGTGATGCCGACCTGAAGGCCGATTGAGGGCGGGAGGCCCGAGTCGTCCTTACCACGGACCGTTGCGCTTCGCGAAGTACCGCGCCGGGGACTCCCCGAAGGCCCGTCGGAACATCGCGATGAAGTTGCTCGGCGTGGCATAGCCCAGCGCATCGGACACGGCGGCGACAGACTCGCCCCGGGCCAGGCCTTCGAGCGCGTGAACCAGCCCCGCCTGCTGGCGCCACTGGGCAAAGCCCATGCCCAGTTCGGCCTGACACAGCCGTGTCAGGCTGCGCGGCGACAGCCCCGCCCACACGGCCCATGCATCGAGCGTGCGTGCATCGCCCGGCGCCTGCAGCACGGCCTGGGCGATGCGCAGCAGCCTCCGGTCGGTGGGCATGGGCAGATGCAGGGGCTCACGCGGGGCAAGCCGCAGTTCGTCCAGCAGCACCGCCGTCACCCGGCGCTGCGCAGCGGTGAGCTGGTCCTGCCCGCTCCAGCCCACCGCGCGGCGCACCAGCGCGCGCAGCAACTCGCTCACGCCCACGACGCAAGGGTCCGCGGGCAAGGCCCGCGCAGCCTCGGGCGTCACCAGCACGTTCCAGCCGCTCATCACGCCGCTGATGCTGGCCATGTGCGGCATGCCCGGGGGCACCCAGCCGGCGCGGTGCGGCGGTAGCAGCCACGAACCCTGCCGGGTGCGCACATGGACCAGTCCGTTCTCGATGCAGAAGATCTGTCCGCGCAGGTGCTGGTGCCAGCCGGTCTCGCGCGTGCCGAGCTGGAATTCGCTGTCCGTCTTCTCGCTGCCCCAGACGGCGATCAGCGGCGGGCCGTCGGCACGTTCGCTGAGCTCGAACAGCGCCGTGTTCGGCGAAACGGCCGGCCCTTGAGCCGCGGGAAGCGCGAGAGATTCGGGCATGGCCGGATTCCATTGTTTTACGTCCAGACAACGTTATCAGGTTTACCCCGTCGACCGGACACTGGGCCATCACGAACGACCGGAGTCCTCCCTATGCGCACCGCCGCACTGCCCGCCCCCGCGCCCCTGCTGCGCCCCGATCTGCCCCTGTGGCTCGTCATCGCGATGGCCTGCCTCGCCTCCTTCATGGTGGTGATGGACGGCTCCATCGTGAACGTCGCCCTGCCCGCGATGCAGCGCGACCTGCAACTCTCCCATGAGGCCCAGCAGTGGGTGATCGATGCATACCTGCTGAGCTTCGGCGGCTGCATGCTGCTGGCAGCGCGCGCGGGCGACCTCTACGGGCGGCGCCCGGTGCTGCTGGCCGGCCTGTTCCTTTTCACGCTCGCCAGCCTGGCCGGCGGCCTGGCCTCCGGCGCCACGCTGCTGCTGGCGGCCCGCGCCGTGCAGGGGATCGGTGCCGCCGTGCTGGCGACGTCGTCCATGACGCTGGTGATGGCCGCAACGCACCACGACAAGCAGGCACGCGCCAGCGCGCTGTCGCTGTGGGCCGCGCTGAACTCGGCCGGCTTTGCGCTGGGCGTGGTCATCGGCGGCCTGCTGACCGAAGGCGCGGGCTGGCGCTGGGTGATGTTCGTCAATGTGCCGGTTGGACTGCTGCTGATGGCGGGCATCGCCTCCAGCCTGCTGGCGCCACCGGCGCAAACGGCACGACCCAGGCTCGACGCTCCGGGCGCGGTGGCGTCCATGCTGGGCAGCGCCCTGCTTGTGTATGGGATCACGCAATCGACCGCGCTGGGCTGGAACTCGCCAGTCGTGCTGGGCGCTCTGGCGCTTGCGTTGGGCCTGTTCTTGCTGTTCATCGCCATCGAGCGGCGCAGCGCCAGCCCGCTGGTGCGCCTGTCGATCTTCCAATTGCCGGGGCTGGCCGCGGGCAACCTGCTGATGCTGGGACTGGGTGCATTGCTGGCCGCGTCGATCTACTTGATCTCCACGAGCCTGCAGCAAGTGGCGGGCTACGGCGCACGCGAGACGGGGCTGGCGATGCTGCCGATGGGCCTGATGCTGGCAGCGGTGCGGTTGCTGTTCACCAAAGCCATGGGCGCGGGCACGGCCCGGCACCTGCCGCTGTGGGGCGCCCTGCTGGCGGCTGCGGGGCTGGCTTGGCTGGGCCTCTTGCCTGCCCGGGCGGCGTTCGTGCAAGACGTGCTCGGGCCGACGCTGCTGGTCGGCTCCGGCCTGGGCATGCTCATCCTGGCGGCCACGCATGTGGTGACCTCGGGCGTGCCGGTGCAGGACGCCGGCTTGGCTTCCGGGTTGGCCAACACCGCACGCCAACTGGGCGGCGCGCTGGGGATGGCCACGCTGGCGACCCTGGCAGCTGCCGTCGCGCACGCGCAGCCCGCAGGCATCGACGCACAAGGTGCCTTGCTGGCCGGCAGCCATGCGGCGTTCTTCGCGGCCGCCGGTCTGTCGCTGCTGTGCGGGCTGGTCTCGTTGCGCCTGGGGCCGCCGGCTTGAAGTCCCCCCCGATCCAACCCACATTGCCACAGGAGAAAACCATGACCGTGGATTCCGCAGACTTCACCCTTCACGACCTGTCACGTTTCCCGCTGGTGCTGGCGGGAGGCGACACGTCACCCGGCTACGCGGCCCGGACTGGGATTGGTCAGCGCGGCGCGGGACGCGTAGCTTTCTGCATCCCTTCGAAGCTGCCAATGCAGTCGTACCGCATCGACGTCTTGCGGAGGGTCTGCAACGTGGTTGGCGCATGCACGCCCTACGGCTTGCGTCCCCACACCACAGCGACAGAAAGCCGGCGTTGAAAGTTTCCGCACGCGTCGAGTTGGCTGGCGAGGTAGGAACGCAACTCCGCTTCGACCGTGTCGTGGAGCGACGGCGGTACTTCTTCCCACAAGCGCATGGACCGGACGTGTGCAAGGGCCTGCGTTGGCGGAAGATGCTCAATCACCGGGATGGCAGCCTCTTCGACCGCCTCGAAACCGAACGCACCGAGCGTCTTCGCAGGTTGGTAGTCGAGCTTCGGGCGGGCGTTGCCGAGTGCGACATGGCCGCTGACGATCTCGACGATGGATTCGCGAAAATCCCCGACGTCGTTCTTGTTGACGACAACAAAGGCCGCCCCGCGACGCAGCACGCGCTGGATGCTCCGAACGGACGCTTCGTCGGAGAACCAATGGAATGCGCCGAACGCTGTGGCCCCGTCGAATTCCGCATCCGCGAAATCGAGACGGCTGGCGTCTGCGACCTGATAGCGGCCTGCCTCACCCACGGCGCGGGCCTCCTCGATCATGTCCGCGTCCACGTCGGTGCCGACCGTCCGGAAGCCGCGCGCAGCCAGTTGCCGCGTCGCGATGCCGGTTCCACAGCCGATGTCGAGGATCGAACGACCGCGCGTCGCGCCGAGAACCTCGGCGACGCGGTCGACGACTTCATCGGCATAGGACAGTCGTGTTGCGTTGTAGATCGATGCCGATTCTCCAAATGACATGGTCGTTCCGGAGGGAGTGAGAAGGACGGGCCGTGCGCCGAAGCATGCCACGGTGGTGTGCCCCAGTCGTCGACATCAGGAGGCAGGCCGTGTGCCCCATGAAAATTAATACAATAGACTACATGCAAGCCACCCACGACCTCGCTCTCACTGTCCAGCAACGTGCCGACGGCCAGTACATCTGGATGATGATGGCCGCCACCGAACCGGTCGCCGGTTCCGATGCCCTGTACTACCGCCCCGCCTGCACCGCGGCGGCGGCGCAGCCCAGCTACTCCAGCGCCTTGGCGGTCGGCATCGCCGAGCTGACGCGGGTGGCCGCGGCCGGCTCCGCCCCCGCCGTCGCCTGAACCTCACCCCAGCCACCGCCCAAGGCGCGGATCAGGCCCACCGTGGCCTGGTACTGCGCCGAGCGCACCTGCAGCGCCTGGCGGCGGTTGCGCAGCTCGCTGCGGCGGGCATCCAGCAGATCGAGCTGGCTGATGTAGCCGTTGCGGTAGCGCGTGTCCGACAGCGAGGTCGCCCGCGCCGACGAACTCACGGCGCGCGCCTGCACCACCGACTGCTCGTCGAGCAGCCGCAGCGATGCGAGCTGGTCTTCGACCTCGCGGAAGGCCACCAGCACCTGCGAGCGGTAGCTCGCCAGCGCGCCATCGAGCTGCGCGGACGCACTTTGAACCCCCGCCTCGCGCCGGCCGCCATCGAGGATCGGCAGCGACAGCAGCGCGCCGATGCCCCAGGAGCGGGCCGACCACTTGAACAGATCGCCCAGTTCCGGTGACGCGTAGCCGCCGCCGCCGGTCAGCGAGATGCTGGGGAACCAGGCCGTCTGCGCGACGCCGACGCGGGCCTGCGCGGCCATCACCGTCTTCTGCGCCGCGGCGACGTCGGGCCGGCGTTGCAGCACCGTCGAGGGAAGTCCGGCCGGAATCTGCGGCAACGCGGTACGCCACTCGCCGCTCGGCAGGCTGAACTGCGAGGCCGCCTCGCCGGTCAGCACGGCCAGGGCATGCTCGACCAGCGCGCGTTGGCGATCCAGCGCCAGGGCGTCGGATTCGGTCGATGCGACCTCGGTCTGGACCCGCACCACGTCGAGTTCGGCCAGATCACCCGCCCGCTCGCGCCGCTCCGTCAGGCGCAGCGTGTCGCGGTACGCCTCGACCGTGTCGCGCATCAACGCCCGCTCGTCGTCCAGCGCGCGCAGCGTAAGGTAGTTCTGCGCCACCTCGGCCTGCACCAGCAGCTGAGCACTCTGCAGCAGGGCCGCACTGCCCTGCGCATCGAGCGTGGCCGCATTGCTGGCGCCCGACAGGCGGCCGAACAGGTCGAGCTCATACGACACGCCAGCCCCGGCATTCAGCAGGGTCGACGGACGGTTGCTCTGGTTGCGGTCCAGCCCCTGTGCACGGCTGGCGCCGCCGTTCAGGCCGACCTGCACCGAGCGGTCCGAGTCGACGCTGCGCGCCAGCGCGCGGGCTTCCGCCAGCCGCGCCGCGGCCTGCTGGATGCTGGTGTTGTTGGCGGCAGCGCGCGTCACCAGGTCATCGAGGACCGGGTCGTTGAAGGCGCGCCACCAGTCGCCCGCTGTCCGCACCGGCGCAGTCGCCCCGGCGGGCGCCACAGCAGCTTCCTTGAACTGCGCGGGGGCCGCCGGCGTGGCCGGCAGTTCCGCCACGGAGGCGCAACCGGCCAGCACCAGCGCGGCGATCAGGGGCAGCAGGCGCTGCGGCCGGCCCCCCAAAGTTGAAAAGTTGGTCATGTTGAAGACTCCTCGTTCGGCGGCATGCGCCTTCTTATTCGTTCGGATGGCGCGGGGCTGCCGGGTGCGGGTGCAACGGCGCACCACCGCCGGCCCCGTGCGCCACGGACAGGTCGCCCGCCGGCGCGAAGGCCTCGACGTCGTGCGGCACGTCGCCGTGCTGCTTGAGCGGCCGGTTGCCCGTCAGGCGGCGCAGCAGCACGTAGAACACCGGCGTCAGGAACAGGCCGAAGGCCGTCACCCCGATCATCCCGGCGAACACCGCCACGCCCATCGCCTTGCGCATCTCGGAACCGGCACCGGTCGAGAGCACCAGGGGCAACACACCCATCACGAAGGCCAGCGAGGTCATCAGGATCGGGCGCAGCCGCAGGCGGCTGGCCTCGATGGCGGCCTGGATCGGCGTTCGCCCGGCGAATTCGAGCTCCCGGGCGAACTCCACGATCAGGATCGCGTTCTTCGCACTCAGCCCCACCAGCACGATCAGCCCGATCTGCGTGAAGACGTTGTTGTCACCCCCCGAGATCCAGACACCGGTCATGGCGGCGAGCAGGCCCATCGGCACGATCAGGATGATCGCGATCGGCAGCGTCAGACTCTCGTACTGCGCGGCGAGCACCAGGAACACCAGCAGCAGCGCCAGCGGGAAGACGAGGAAGGCGGAATTGCCGGCCAGGATCTCCTGGTAGGTCAGTTCGGTCCACTCGAAGCTGATGCCCTGCGGCAGCGTCTCGGCGGCAATGCGCTTGATCGCGTCCTGCGCCTGGCCCGACGAATAGCCGGGTGCCGGGCCGCCGTTGATGTCGGCCGTGAGGTAGCCGTTGTAGCGCATCGCGCGTTCCGGGCCGAAGCTCGAATTGACCTTCATCAGCGCCGACAGCGGCACCATCTCGCCGGTGGTCGAGCGCACCTTCAGCAGGCCCACGTCTTCGGCACGGGCGCGGTACGGCGCGTCGGCCTGGACCCGCACCGAGTACGTGCGGCCGAACTTGTTGAAGTCGTTCGCGTACAGGCTGCCCAGGTAGATCTGCATCGTGTCGAAGATGTCCGTCACCGGCACGCCGAGCTGGCGCGCCTTGGTGCGGTCGATGTCGGCGTACAGCTGCGGCACGTTGACCTGCCAGCTCGTGAACATGCCGGCCAGTTCAGGCGCCTGCCGTGCCTTGCCGATGAAGGCCTTCACCGCCGCGTCCATCTGGTCGTAGCCCAGCGAGGCGCGGTCTTCCACCTGCAGCTTGAAGCCGCCCGTGGTGCCCAGCCCCGCCACCGGCGGCGGCGGGAACATCACGATGAAGGCGTCCTGGATGCTGGCGAAGGCGCCGTTGAGCTGGCCCGCGACCGCGCCGCCGCTCTGGTCCTTGCGCTTGCGCTCGTCGAAGGGCTTGAGCGTGGCGAACACGATGCCCGAGTTCGAGCTGTTGGTGAAGCCGTTGATCGACAGGCCCGGGAAGGCGATGGCGTCCTCGATGTTCGGGTTCTTCTTCATGATCTCGCCCATGCGATGGATCACGTCTTCCGTGCGGTCGAGCGTGGCGCCGTCGGGCAGCTGTGCGAAGCCGATCAGGTACTGCTTGTCCTGGGCCGGCACGAAGCCGCTCGGCACCGCCTTGAACAGGCCGAAGGTCACGCCGATCAGCGCGAGGTAGATCACCATCATCAGCGTCTTGCGTCCGATCACGCCCTTGACGCCGCCGCTGTAGGCTTCGGAGCCGCGGTGGAACAGCTTATTGAAGCCGCGGAACAGCCAGCCGAGGTAGCGGTCCATGAAGCGCGTCAGCGCATCCTTGGGTTGGTCGTGGCCACGCAACAGCAAGGCGGCGAGCGCGGGCGACAGCGTGAGCGAGTTGATCGCCGAGATCACCGTCGAGATCGCGATGGTCACCGCGAACTGGCGGTAGAACTGACCGGTCAGTCCGCTGATGAAGGCCAGCGGCACGAACACGGCCACCAGCACCAGCGCGATGGCGATGATGGGCCCCGACACCTCGCGCATGGCGCGGTAGGTGGCGTCGCGCGGACTCAGGCCCGCCTCGATGTTGCGCTCGACGTTCTCCACCACCACGATGGCGTCGTCCACCACGATGCCGATCGCCAGCACCAGCCCGAACAGGCTCAGTGCGTTGATCGAGAAGCCCAGGATGTGCAGCACCGCGAAGGTCCCGATGACCGACACCGGCACGGCCAGCAGCGGGATGATGGACGCGCGCCAGGTCTGCAGGAACAGGATCACCACCAGCACCACCAGCAGGATGGCTTCGAGCAGCGTGTGCACCACCGATTCGATGGAGGCGCGCACGAACTGCGTCGGGTCGTAGGCGATGCGGTATTCCACGCCCTCGGGCATGTTCTTCGACAGTTCTTCCATCGTGGCGCGCACGTTGCTCGAAATGTCGAGCGCGTTGGAGCCGGGCGACTGGAACACGCCCATGCCGACGGCCGGGTCGTTGTTCAGCAGCGAGCGCAGCGAGTAGTCGGCGGCGCCCATCTCGAGGCGGCCGATGTCGCGCAGGCGGGTCACGGCGCCGTCGGTGCTGGTCTTGACGATGATGTCGCCGAACTCTTCCTCGCTCTGCAGGCGACCCTGCGCATTGATCGACAGCTGCATGTCCACGCCGGGCAGGCCTGGCGATGCGCCGACCACGCCGGCCGCCGCCTGGATGTTCTGGCCGCGGATGGCGGCCACCACGTCGCTGGCCGACAGGCCGCGCTGCGCCACCTTCTGCGGGTCGAGCCAGACGCGCATCGCGTAGTCGCCGCCGCCGAAGATCTGCACCTGGCCCACGCCCTGGATGCGCGCGAGCCGGTCCTTGACGTTCAGCACCGCGTAGTTGCGCAGGTAGTTGATGTCGTAGCGGTTGTTGGGCGAGACCATGTGCACGACCATCGTCAGGTCGGGCGCGCTCTTGATGGTCGTGATGCCCAGGCGGCGCACTTCCTCAGGCAGGCGCGGCTCGGCCTGCGAGACGCGGTTCTGCACCAGCTGCTGCGCCTTGTCCGGGTCGGTGCCCAGCTTGAAGGTCACGGTCAGCGTCATCACGCCGTCGGTGGTCGCCTGGCTGCCCATGTAGAGCATGCCTTCGACCCCGTTGATCTGCTCCTCGATCGGCGTCGCCACCGTCTCGGCGATCACTTTCGGGTTGGCGCCCGGGTACTGGGCACGCACCACCACCGAGGGCGGTGCGACTTCGGGGTATTCGGAGATCGGCAGCGCCCGCATGGCGATCAGGCCGGCGATGAGGATCAGCACCGACAGCACGCCGGCAAAGATCGGCCTGTCGATGAAGAATTTGGAGAGATTCATGGTGTTCTTTCAGAGCGGCATCGAGGCCTGGGCTCAGTTGGTCGCGGCGACCTTGGTGGCAGCGGCCTGGGCCTTGGCCTGCGCTGTGTCCATCGGCACCACCGTCGGCTCGACCAGCGCGCCGGGGCGCACGTGCTGCAGGCCGTTGACGACCACGCGTTCGCCCGGCTTCAGGCCCTGGGTGACCACGCGCAGGCCGTTGGCCGGCGCACCCAGCGTCACTTCGCGGTACTCGGTCTTGTTCTCGCCGTTCACGACCATCACGAACTTCTTGTTCTGGTCGGTGCCGACGGCGCGTTCGTTCACCAGCACCACGCGGCTGGTGTGGGCCTGGCCCATGCGGATGCGGGCGAACTGGCCGGGAATGAGCGAGCCGTCCTTGTTGTCGAAGGCGGCGCGCACGCGCACCGTGCCGCTGCGGGCATCGACCTGGTTGTCGATCAGCTGCAGCTTGCCCGCGAAGGGCGTGCCCTCGGTGGCGGCCGTGCCCATCTGCACCGGGATCTGTTCGAGCGGCGTGCGCGTGCTCGCGCCGTTGCCCGCCATGTCCTTGAGCGCCTTGCCCACGATCTGCTCGTCGGCATCGAAGCTCGCGTAGATCGGGCTGACCGACACCAGCGTGGTCAGCACCGGCGCGCCGGGGCCGGCGGCCACCAGGTTGCCGACCGTGACCTCGATCCGGCCGATGCGGCCCGCCACCGGCGCCTTCACCTGCGTGTAGCCCAGGTTCAGGCGTGCGCTCTGCAGCGACGCCTGGGCGGCGCGCAGGCTGGCTTCGGCCTCGCGGCCGGCGTTGCTGCGTTCGTCGAGTTCACGCTGGGCGATGGCGCGCTCGTCCCACAGGCGCTTGGCGCGTTCCTGCTCGCTGCGACTGAATGCGGCGCGGGCCTGGGCCGACGCCACCTGCGCTTCGGCGCGGTCGACCTCGGCCGCGTACGGCGCCGGGTCGATGGTGATCAGCAGGTCGCCTTTCTTCACCAGCGAGCCTTCGCGGAAATGCACCGACTGCACCGCGCCGGCGACCCGGGAGCGGACGTCGACGCGCTCGACCGCTTCGAGCCGGCCCGAGAACTCGTCCCAGGCGGTGATCTCGGTCTGCGCGACGGTGGCGACCGACACCGGGGTGGCGCGCGGTGCGGCGGCCGCGGGCGTGTTGGCCTCGGCCTCGAGCGGGCGCAGGCCGAAGATCGCCGACACGATGGCGGCAACGGCCGTGAGCGCGGTCACGGTGGGCCACAGACCGCGGCGGGCGGTGGCGACGAGCGGGTTGGCAGGCTGCTTGTTCATGATGGTTTCCGTCCTCAAGTTGGTTTTTCGAAAGCAAACGTCCCTCCGGCACGCGATGCCGAGCGACAAAAAGGGCCGGCCCCGGGCGTCCGGTTGCCGAAATTCAGGAAGAGAAGATGCCGGCGTCCCTGTCTCCGAGGCCGCCGGCCGGCCGCCTAGTGAGGCGGTGGCGTACGCGTGCTCTCGAAGAACTCGCGGAAACGCTGCGTCACCACGGGTGCGCACGGACAGTCGATGCAGGTGGCCGGATCGGCCAGGGCTTCGGGCCAGCCCCGGGCGGCGTCGAGCACTTCGCTGCGCACCGGAATGCCGGCTTCCTCGAGCCGTTGGGCGTAACGCACGGCCTCGTCGCGCATGGGATCGTTCTGCCCGGTCAAGACCAGCGTCGGCGCCAGATCGGCCAACCGGCGGGACGAGCCCGGCACCGCGTACGGGTGCTCCGCGTCACGCGGGCAACGCAGGTACTTCTGCCAGCCTTCGCTGTACTTGCAGTCGGTGGCGTCGCCGGTCGCCCGGCGCAGGGACGCGGTACCGGCGCACGGGTCGAGCATCGGCGACAGCAGGACCTGGCCGGCCAGCGGCGGATGGGCGCGGTCGCGGGCAATCAAGGCCAGCGATGCGGCCAGGTTGCCACCGGCCTCTTCGCCCGCCAGGTAGATGCGTGCGCCCTTGCCGCCCAGCTTGGTCCGTTGCTTGTAGAGCCACTCGAGCGCCTCGTAGCCGACCTCGATCGCGTCCGGAAACGGGTGCAGCGGCGCCAGCGGATAGGCCATCGACACCACCGTGGCGCCCGCCTCCACCAGCATGCGCGCCACGGCACGGCCGTCGTCGAGGTCGCCATTGGAGAAGTTGCCGCCGTGGAAGTGCAGCACCAGCGGCCGATCGGTCGGCACGCCCCGGCCCGTGCGCACGCCGTAGGTGCGGGCGGCCACCGGCTCCCGCTTGGGCAGCAGGATCGTGATGTCGTTCTCGGCCCCGGCCGGCAACGCGGCAGCGCGGGACGGCTCGATGGCGGGAGGCACGGGACGGGTGGACATGATGAACCTGTGGGCGGTCGGTGGATGAACGATGGATGAAATGTACGGGCGCCAGCAAGCGCCGAAAGAGGTACTTTGCCATCTCACCGTTTCTCCACGACGAACAATCGACGCCGCGCGTGCATGTGAGAATCCGCCCACGCAGCAGGGAGCTGCGGCAGCCAGCGGCCACAAGCCGACAAAAGAGCAGGAACAACCGGATGGATCAGATCCAGGCAATGAGGGTCTTCGCCCGTGTGGTGGAAACCGGCAGCTTCACGCGCGCGGCCGACTCGCTGGCCCTGCCCAAGGGCACGGTCACCAAGCAGATCCAGGCACTGGAGGCGCGCGTGCGCGTGAAGCTGCTCAACCGCACCACCCGCCGCGTGACCGTGACACCCGACGGCGCGGCCTACTACGAACGCGCCTCGCGCCTGCTCACCGAGCTGGACGACCTGGACGCCAGCATGACCAACGCCCAGGCCAACCCGTCCGGGCGATTGCGCATCGACGTCGGCTCGTCGATGGCCAACCTGCTGCTGATCCCGGCCATCGAGAGCTTCTACGAGCGCTTTCCCGACATCCAGCTCGACATGGGCGTGTCCGACCGCATCGTCGACCTGATCGCCGACAACGTCGACTGCGTGATCCGGGTCGGCGAGATCAGCGACCAGTCGCTGGTGGCCCGCCGCATCGGCCACCTGCCCTTCGTCAACGTCGCGTCGCCCGGCTACCTGCGCCGCCACGGCGTGCCCAAGCATCCGCACGACCTGGAGAAGAGCCACCGCGTGGTGAACCACTTCTCGGGCAACACGCGGCGCATGTACCCGCTGGAATTCAACAAGGACGGCGAGCACATCGAGCCCGATGCGCCCTACCGCCTGGCGGTCAACGAGAGCAACTCGCACACCACGGCGGTGCTGGCCGGGCTGGGGGCCTCGCAGATGGTGACGTTCATCGCCCAGCCCTACCTGGACCGCGGTGAGCTGGTTCAGATCATGCCGGACTGGACCCGCGAGCCGCTGCCGATCTATGTGGTGTACCCGCCCAACCGGCACCTGAGCGCCAAGGTGCGGGCCTTCGTCGACTGGGCGGCGGAGCTCTTCACCAAGCATCCACATCTGCAAAAAAGCTGAGGCGCACGGCCCTGCAGCAAATATTTCAGCGCTGCACCCTCAACTTCGGGCGGAAGATGCCGCTATTGATAGTGGAGTGGGTCTATCTCCCCGCAAATCATGGAAAACAAGTCAAGCGACCTGGCCGACGCGCCCAGCCAGACGCACACCTCACCCGGCGAGAGCGACGACGAATTCGGCCACCGCGATCCGATCGTGGTCGGTGCGCGGCTGCGCAACCTCGTCAATGGCGGCGATTTCCTCACCATCCAGTTCGCGAGCGGACAGCTGGTGACGCAGCTGCTCGATGTGGACACACGCGCGCGCACCTTCACTGTCGACTGGGGCGCGTCGACCCGGCAGAACGAGGGCCTGCTGGCCGCGCAACGTTGCCAGTTCAGCGCACAGCCGGAAGGTGTGCGGGTCGAATTCGCCACCGCCGCACCACGCGAAACCCGCTTCGAAGGGCTGCCCGCCTTCGAGCTCGACTTTCCCGAGGTGCTGTACTACCTGCAGCGCCGGGAGCATTTCCGCGTCGGCACGCCGGTGCAGAACGCCTACACCTGCACAGGGTCCTTGCCCAGCGGCGGGGCGTTCAGCTTCGAAGTGCACGACCTGTCGCTCGGCGGTGTCGCCATCCGCACCACGGACAAGCGCGTGGCCGATTGGTCGACCGGCGCCTCCCTGCGGAACTGCGAACTCTCGCTCGGCACCTTCGGCCGGCTCTCGATCGACCTGGAACTGGTCTCGCGCCGCCCCACCGTCCTGCCCAACGGCGGACAGCGCCATCTGCTGGGCTTCCGTTTCCTGACGCTGCCGGGCAACGTCGAAGGCAAGCTGCAGCGCCTGATCACGCAACTCGAATTGAAGGGCAACACCTTGGCGCGCTGAGGGCATGCCGACGCCAGTCGGCGGGTCTGTCGGCATTCGCCGACACGCAAGGGCGGGTTGCCCTGCCCCACCGGGGCGCAGCGGCGGGCGATGGTCGTGCATCACCAACGGAGACGCGCATGACCACGCCCCCCAAGCCCACCCCGACCGCCCCCCAGGACGAGCCCGAGATCACCCAGGAAGAAGCCGTGCCCACCGACGGCACGGACGTCGAGGGCGAGGCCATGATGAAGCAGGTGCGCAACAAGAAGCTCGAGGAGCAGCCCGGCGAGGAGAAGTCGGAGGACTGACGCTCAGCGGGCGCCCAGCGACTGCACCGCGGCGTGCAGGGCCGCCTGCGATGCCGGCGGCAGCACGGCCAGCCGCAGCGCCTCCGGCAGGCCGAAGGATGCAGCCTCGCGCACCTTGATGCCACGGCCGCGCAGGCCGGCCGCCAGGGCCGGAAGATTCTCTGCATCGGGCCGCACGCAGAAGAAGTTGGCCACGCTCGGCAGGCATTCCCAGCCCAGCGATGCACACATCGCGATCTGCTGTCGCTTCCACTCGGCCAGCGTCGCGCGCGTGCGCTGCAGATGCGCCTGCGCTTGGGGCGACGTCCAGGCGCCGAGCAGCGCGACGCCATGGCTGCCAACGGGCCACGAGGGCGCAAGGCGGGCGACGGCCTCGGGCATGTCGCGGTCTGCGCGTGGCGCGATGGCATAGGCCGCGCGGATGCCGGTGAGGCCCAGTGCCTTGTTGGGCGTGACGAGTTGCCAGACCCGATCGCGCTGCGCCGCCGTCAGCGCCAGGGCACCGTCCAGGCGCAGCGGCTCGTAGGCCAGGTCGAGCACGCAGGTCGCGCCGTCCGGCAACCGGTCGATGCGCGCGCCGAGCCCTGGCTCTGCCTGGCCCAGCGGACTCGAAGGATCGCAAGCCCAGTGCAGCGACCGCGCAGGGCCGCCCGCACGTTCGCCGTCGGCCCAGGTCACCGCCGTCAGCCCCCAGGCCCGCGCCGCGCGCCGGTAGTCGCCATAGCTGTGCGGCGGCAGTGCGACATGACGCCCGCCACGCGACGCGACCGCCGCGGTGAGGCGGAAGATGAATTCGCTGGCGCTGGCTGCGACCACGATGCGCTGCACATCGACGCCATGGAAGCGCGCCAGCGTTTCGCGAAGCGCGGTGTAGTGCGGGTCGGGATAGTGCGCCGCGTCGACGGCGTGAAGCGCCGCGAGCGTGACCGGGCACGGGCCGCAGGCATTGCCGTTGGTCGAGAAATCGTGCGCCGGCACGCCCAGCGCGTCGGGGCCGCCGTGCACGACAACCGCGCTCGTCGACGAGGGAAAAGGAGAAGACATGGCGAACGGAGGATACGCAGTGCGCAGGGCGACCCGTCAGCCGCACGCGGCCCAGGCGCCCAGGAAGAAGGCCAACGTCGCCAGGGCCACCGCCGCACGCACCGCATGGCCACCGAAACGCGCCGCCTGCAGCAGGTCGCCGGAGCGTGGCCGCCGACCCTGGGCATTCAGCACGTAGACACTCGGCTTGCCCAGCCGCACACCCAGCCGCAGCGCCATCGCGGCCATCGGCCAGCCGCTGTTCGGGGACGGCGTGCGCCGGGCCTCGCGCGGCAGCACGCGCCAGCCGGGTCTCCGCACCAGTCCATGCAGCAGCAGCGCCGTGATGCGCGCCGGTGCCCACGACAGCACGTCGTCCGCCCGCGCCGTCCACTTCCCGGCCCAGGTCCAGTCGCGGCCATGGCGCAGGCCGAGGTAGCCCCACATCGCATCGGCCGTGTTCGCGAAGCGATAGACCGCCGCGCCCGGCAGGCCGAGCAGCAGGACCCAGAAGATCGGCGCGACCACCGAATCGTTGAGGTTCTCGGCCAGCGATTCGATGGCGCTTTCGCGGACCTCAGCCTCGCTGAGCTGCCCGACGTCGCGGCTCACCAATCGGGCCAGTTGCGTGCGGCCCGCATCGAGCGACACGTCCAACGCGGCTTCCACCGCGAGCACCTCGGTGCGCAGCATGCGCCACGCGAGCAGTGGCTTGAGGGCGAGCCCGAGCCCGATCGCCGTGGCCCAGAACGGCAGCATCCACAAGGCGCGCTGCACGGCGAAGGCCACGCCGGCCACGGTGGCCGCGCCGATGCACCAGGCGAGCGCCCCGGCAACGAAAGGCACTGCGCGCGCCGTCGACAGGCCGAGCGGCGCGATGCGCCGGCCGATCCACCCCAGGTAGTGGCCGATCCACACCACGGGATGCCAACGCGCCGGTGGCTCGCCGAGGAGGTGATCGATCAGGAGCGCGATCCAGAGCGCGGCGCTCATCGTGCCGGCCGTGCGCAGCGCGTCGAAGGTGGCGGCGGTCATCGTCATGCCGGCACCGCGCGGCGGCCCCGCCGCCATTGGCTCCATGCGCCCAGCGCCATCAGCACCGCCACACCGAAAGCGGCCCACAGGCCTTGTACGACCGGCGGCGCGGCACGTGTTGGCTCGGGCACGGGTTCGAGCTTGAGGCCCTGGACGCGATCAGATGCCGATTCGGCGTCGCTGGAGGAAGGAGAAGGCGCGACCTCGACCGGGACAGGCGCATCGCGCACCGTCGCCACCTCGATCGGCCGTGGCGCCGCGACCGCCTCGCGCAGCGCAGGCTGCAGTTCCGCCTGCGCGAAACGCGCCACCTCGGCATGACGCTCCCGCAGTCCGATCGCCGCCACGGCTTCGGCATAGGCTTGCGCCAGCTCGCGCCGCGTCGCCGCATCGGGCCGCCAGTAGTCCAGCCGCACCGCGTCGAGCAGGCGCTCGAGCGTCTGCGCGAAGGCGGCGCGGTTGGCCCCTTCCAGCCATGCGCGCGTGCCGAGCTGGTAGCGGTCGCGCACGTAGACGTCGTGCAGCGACTGCCACTGGTCCTGCCGCACCGCGGCGGGTGCGGTCACCTGCCAGCCCCAGAGGAACTGCGCGGTCTTGAGCACCTGCAGGGCGCCGCTGTAGCCCTCGGCCTTCTGCGCCGCTATCCACTGCGGGTGCAGGTAGCGCGTCTGCATCTCGCGGGCGATGGCGCCAGCGGCGGTGTCGGTGCGCACCGCCGTGCCTTCGCGCAGGTTCTGCACGTAGAGTGCCGGGTCCTTGCCGGTGAGCTGGCGCACCGCCAGTGCAATGCCGCCGAGGTACTGGAACGGGTCGTCGTTGGTCAGCACGCCGTAGAGGTTCGACGTGCGCGACATCAGCGCCGCGTCGACCTGCGCGAGGTTGCCGGCAAAAACGCCCGGCGGGGCGGCGTCGTCGAGGCCGTCACCATAGGCGTGGCCCATGCGGTCCGTGAAGAGCTGCGCCATCTGCGCGTCGCCGCCGCCACGACGCTGCGTGCGCCAGAGCTCGCTGGCCAGCGCCGCCTCCTCCAGGCCGGCGCCGTAACTGCCGGATTCGTTCGAGAACACGCGGGCGGTCGACCAGCGCTGCGCGTCGGCGGGTGCGGTGCCGCCGGCCGCCATGCGCCGCGCAAGCGCTTCGCTGTGGCGCGCCACGAAGTTGTCCTTGGCCGGCAAGGCCGCGACCTGGCGCACCGCCTCGTCGAGCCAGCGCATCACCACCGGGAACTGGTCGCGGTACGAACCGGTGACGCTCACCAGCACGTCGATGCGCGGCCGGCGCAGCAGCGCGTCGGGGATGACCTCGATGCCGGTCATGCGGCCCGCGTCGTCCCAGCGCGGCTGCACGCCCATCGCGTAGAAGGCCTGGCTCTCCATCACGCCCTGGTGGCGGAGCGTTTCGCCGGCCCACAGGGTGAAGGCGATTTTCTCGGGCGCCCTGCCCCCGTGCGTCTTCGCATGCTCGGCGATCCACGCATCCAGCGCGGCCGTGCCGACATCCCAGGCCGCACGCGTCGGCACGCGGCTGGGGTCGAAGCCGTAGAGGTTGCGGCCGGTGGGCAGGCTGTCGGGGTTGCGCACCGGGTCGCCGCCATAGCTCGCCTTCAGGTAGCGGCCGTCGAGCGCGGTGAGCAGGCCGTCGATTTCCTCGTTGTGCGCGAGCACGGCGTCGAGCTGACGCGCGCGTTCGGCGAGCGCGCGCAAGGCGTCCGAGCCGGCCGCTTCTTCGTGCCGCAAAGCGCGCTCCAGCCACTGGGCCAGCGGCGACGCAGCGAGGTTCTTCGGCTCGAGCAGGAAGGCCTCGTCGACGTCCAGCCGCAATGCGCCGGCCAGCGGCTTGCGCAGGATCTGCAGCACCGTCAGGCGGCGGCGCGTGGCGTCCGGCACCTCGCCGAAGGTCGCGAGGCCGAGCGGCTGCGCTGTCTGCGCCAGTTCGTCGAGGTAGGGGTGCAGCACGGCGATGAAGTCGGCGAAGTCGGCGCGGATGCGGGCCGGCGTCCATTGCAGGTCGCGGTCGTAATGCTGTGCGATGAATTCCTTGGCGAGCCCGGCTTCCATCGCGGTCTTCACTGGGCCGGGCGACAGCGTTTCCCAGTCGTGCATGCGCTCGTGCATCGCCTGCACGCCGGGGCGGAAGCCGGCCGGCGAGAACATCGGCGTCGAGTGGCTCACCATCGTCGCGCGGCCGCGGCGCTTGGCGGTGGTCGCTTCGCCGAGGTTGTCCATCACATACGGGTACACGTTGGGCAGGTCGCCCAGCGCGAGCATCGGGTCGTCCTGCACCGACAGGCCGCGCTCCTTGCCGGCCGACCATTCGACGGTGCCGTGCGTGCCGACATGCACCACGGCGCTGGCGCCGAACTGCGTGCGCAGCCAGAGGTAGGTCGCGAGGTAGCCATGGCTCAGCGGCACGGCCGAGCGGTGGTACACCTGCCCCGCCTTGTCGCGCACGGCGGTGCCGGGCTCGAAGCGCGGGGGCTGGCGCAGCACCACGACCTGGCCGAAGCGCACGCGCGGGACCACGAAGGCCGCCTCGCCATTCACCGGCCGGAGCATCGTCGAGCTTTCAGGCGGTCCCCAGTACGCCTCGATGCGCTGCTGCGTGGCGGCCGGCAGTGCGCGGAACCAGTCGAGGTAGCGCGCCAGCGGCAACGCATCGGCCAGATCTTGCGCAAGCAAGGGCTGCAACGCGTCGCTGCCGGGCACGGGGTAATAGGCCTGCATGGTGGCCTGTACCTTGGCGATCAACGCCTCGCTACCGGGCGCATCGGTGCGGTAGCCGGCGCGCTGCATCGCATTCAACATGCCGTCCACGCTGCGCGGCACGTTGAGGAAGGACGCACCGAAGTTCGCCTCGCCGGGCGGGTAGTTGTAGACCAGCATCGCGACGCGTCGCTCGGCCGGCGGCGTGCGCTGCAGGCGCACCAGCGCGGCGGCCTTGTCGGCCACGGCGTCGATCTGCGCGGGCAAGGGTTGCAGCGAACCCGTGGCTGCATCGCGCGCGCTGACCAGCATCGCGTCGGTCATGCCGGCCAGCTCGCTCGGGCTGTAGTAGTAGGCGATGTCGGTGGTCGCCAGCCCCTCGGTGCTGCGCGCCCACTGGTCGGCATCCATCGCACCGGCGGGCAGGGTCTGCAGCACCGGCACGCCGATGCGTTCCAGCTCGGCCTTGCGGTCGTTCGGGTTGAACACCAGCGCGGCATTGACGATCACGTCGACCTTGCGGCGCGCGCTGCCGTCGGCGCCGGTCGCATGCGTCATGCGGAAGAACAGGTCCTTCTGCTGGCGCGGACCGTAGAAGGCATAGGCACGCAGGCCGCGTTGTTCCAGGCTGCGGATCATGCGGTCGAGCCAGCCGGTGTCGTCGCTGGTCAGCGTCGCGACGTTGACGGCGATGGCGGCGGTGGCTGCATCCGGCGCGCCGGGCAGGCGGTCGAGCGATGCGATGTCGGCTTGAACGCGCGGCCAGTCCGGGTGGTAGAAGCCGGCCAGCGGCAGCACGACCGGCGCGGGCAGCCCCGCCATGTCGCCGATGCGGCCCAGCGCCGTCATCGCGGCGCGCAGATTCTCATCACCGGAGAAGCGCCAGTACTCGCGCAAGCGTTGTGCCCAGGCCGCGTCGATGCCACGCTCAGCAGCGATGGGCGGCGCGGCCGACAACTGGCCCTTGGCGACCAGGCCGAATTCGCCGACCACCACGTAAGGCGTCGTGCTGCGCGCGATCACCTCGCCGAAGCGTTCCGCCGCGGCTTGCGTCAGGCTCAGGTGCGGTGCGTCGATGACCAGCAGGCGGGAGCCGTCGAGTGCTTTTTCCAGCGCTTCGGGCGTGGCGTCGGTGGCGGACACCACCTGCAGCGGCAGCCCCGCGTCGCTCGCCGCGGCCTGCTGGTGCGCCAATCGCGTGGGCGGCACCAGCCGCGTGCTGAGCAGCACGATGCGAGACGACGCAGCCGCCGTCTGGGCGAACGCGGGGGGCAGGCCGAGCCCCCACAGCGCCAGACACAGCCAGAGGCCCAGCGAGCCGAGACCGACACGCCCCATGCGCGTCACCGGCCGCCTGGGGCCGCCGCCACGGGCTCGGGCGTCGCATCGGCCGGCACATAGACCATGGTCCCATCCTTCAGCCGCCAGGCGGTGCCCGCCTTCTCGCCGTTGCCCTGCCCCGTCGCGCCGCTGGCCTTGAAGCGCGTGAGTTTCTGACCGTCCTTGGTGATGATTTCCATGTCGGGCCGACCTTCGTTGCGGATGATCGTCAGCGTGTCCTGTGCGAACGGGTTCACCGGGTTGTCGATGACCGCGATCATCAGCATGCCGATGACCACCATGAACACGTCGATCAGGTTGATGGTCGACAGCACCGGGTCGTCGTCCTCGGCGTCGAGGCTGTTCAGGATGCTGAACCGGCGCCGCGTCATCGTGCGTCCCGCGCGTCGAGCACCGTCACCAGCTCGCGCATCAGCCAGCGTCGCCGCACCGTGTAGACCACGAAGGTGATCGAGGCCGAGGCCAGCGCGACGATCACCGCCGCGAAAGCCGGCGCCAGGCTCTGCGCCACGCCCTGTGACCGGCCGGAGGCCACCGCGACCAGCGCCGGCCCCATCGGGATCATGGTCGCGATCAGCCCGAGCATCGGTGCGACGCGGCTGCACAGGCGCACGCCTTCGAGCGACTTGAGCACGGCCAGCTCCATCTGCTCCTGCCCCTGCCCGGCCACGCGCTGCAGCACCAGCACGCGCGCCGGATCGCGGCGGCGTTGCAACGCTTCGAGGCCGAAGGCGCCCAGGCTCCAGACCGCGTAGACGAAGGACAGCAGCACGCCCAGCGTGACCGGCCACAGGAACAGCCGGGCGAGTTCGAAGAGCACGGTGTCGAAAGCCATCAACCGATCTCCCTGTCCTGCGTCGCATCGAACAGGGCCGACGCCGCGCCCCACCGGTCGTCGAACACCATTGACGACAGGGGTTCGCGCCGCGCCCAGCGTTCCTGCTGGAGCATCGGTTCTTCGTAGAACTCGTGAACCGGCCCGAGGCACAGCAAGGCGATCGGCTCGGCGCCCGCCGGCAGGCCGAGCAACGCGGCCACCTCGGCCGGATCGAACAGCGACACCCAGCCCATGCCCAACCCCTCGGCGCGCGCGGCGAGCCACAGGTTCTGGATGGCGCAGGCGGCCGAGGCCAGGTCCATCTGCGGCAGCGTGCGGCGGCCGAACACATGGGGCTCGCGCCCGTCGGCCAGCGCCACGGCGATGAGTTCGGCCGCGTCGATCAGGCCTTCGACCTTCAGGCGCATGAATTCGTCTTCGCGCTCGCCGAGAGCACGCGCGGTCCGCACCCGCTCCTGCTCGACCGTGGCGTGCAGCCGCTGGCGCAGCGCCGCATCGCGGATGCGGATGAAGCGCCATGGCTGCATGAAGCCGACGCTCGGCGCGTGGTGCGCAGCGTCCAGCAGCCGGCGCAGCAGGTCGGGCGCCACCGCGCCGCCCGCGAAGTGCCGCATGTCGCGGCGCTCGTGGATGGCGCGGTACACGGCCTGTGTCTCGGCCGCAGAGAAGTCCTGCGCGCGCATCGTCGTCAGTCCTCGATGCCGCGCTGCGCCGGGATGCCGGCCTTGAACGCATGCTTGACCATCGTCATCTCGGTCACCGTGTCGGCCAGCTCGATGATCTCGGGCGGGCAGCGGCGGCCGGTGAGCGCGACGTGCACATGGGTGGGCCGCTCGCGCAGCGTGGCCAGAACGTCGTCCAGCGGCAGCCAGCCGTAGATGAGCGGGTAGGTGATCTCGTCGAGCACCACGAGGAAGTACTCGCCCGACAGGATCGACGCCTTGGCGCGCAGCCAGCCGTCGCGCGCCAGCTGGCCCGAATGTTCGAGGTCCTGGCTCTTCCAGCTGAAGCCATCGCCCAAGCCTTCGATGGGAATACCAATCTGCTCGAACATGCGGTGCTCGCCGAAACGCGCGGTCGGCACCTTCATGAATTGCCAGATTTTCACGGCCTTGCCGCGGCCATGGGCGCGCAGCGCGAGGCCGAAGGCTGCGGTGCTCTTGCCCTTGCCGTCGCCGGTGTTGACGATGACGATGCCGCGGCGTTCGCCTTCGGGCTTCTCGTAGGGCTTGGCGCTGGGTGGGGTTTCGATCTGCATGGCGTTTCCTTGGTTGTCTAGCGGGGCAGCGCGATCCATTGGTCGGCAACGCGGTGGATCGCGACGCGGTCGTCGAAGACGTGCTCCAGCGCCCGGTGGGTCGATGCATCGGCGGCCTCGCCGTGGTGCAGCAAGCGGCCTTCGGCCATCACCGCCACGGTGTCGGCGGCCAGCGCCATCGAGAGTTCATGCAGCACGCTGACCACCGTGCGGCCGTCGGCCACCAAAGCCCGCACCGTGTGCATCCAGTCGGCCTGGTGCGGCGGATCGAGGTTGGCCAGGGGCTCGTCCATCAGCAGCACCTCGGCCTCGACCGCCAGCGCGCGCGCCAGCAACACGCGCTGGCGCTCGCCGCCCGAGAGCTGGCCGAGCGGCCGTTCGCGCCAGTCCCAGGCCTGCGTGCTGCGCAGTGCGCGCTCGACCGCGGCATGGTCGGCCGGGCTCGGCGCCGCCAGCCAGCGCTGGTGCGGCAGCCGGCCGAGCATCGCGACGTCGTAGACCAGCAGGTCGTCGGCGCTGCCCTCGCCCGCCCCGCCCTGCCCCAGCCAGGCCAGCCGCTGCGCACGGGCGCGGCCGGGCAGGCGCTGCAGCGATTGGCCGAAGAGCCGCACCGCACCCTCGTGCGGCAACAGGCCGGCCATCACGCGCAGCAGCGTCGACTTGCCGGCGCCGTTCGGGCCGACGATCGCGCTCCAGCGGCCCGCGGGCAGCGCCAGGTCGATGCCGTGCAGCACCACCGTCTGGCCGAGCGTGGCGCGCACGCCTTCGGCCTGCAGGGCGGGCGTAGTGCGGGTCGTCATCGGCCACCTCGCAGGCTGCGGCGGTGCATCAGCCACAGCAAGTAGCTGCCGCCGAGCACCGCGGTCAGCACGCCGACCGGGAGCTCCTGCGGTGCGATCAGCCAGCGCGCACCGAGGTCGGCGGTCATCAGCAGCAGCCCGCCCATCAGCGTCGACAGCACCAGCAGCCAGGCATGCGTGGTCTTGACGACCGAGCGCACCAGGTGCGGCGCGGCCAGGCCGACGAAGGCGATGAGGCCGGTCTGCGCCACGGCTGCGCCGGTGGCCAGTGCCAGCACCGCGACCAAGGCCGCGCGCATCGCGCCCAGCGGGAGGCCGAGGCTGGCCGCGGTCGACTCGCCCAGCGCCAGGCCGTCGAGCACCGGCGCCAGCGCCCAGCCCAGCAGCAGGCAGCCGGCGCCGAAGATGGCCATCAGTGCGCAGGCGCTCCAGCCGACCAGGCCGGTGCTGCCCAACATGAAGCCGGTGAGCGCGACCAGGATGTCGGCCGACTGGATTGTGATGAGGTCCTTCACCGCGCCCAGCACCACGCCGACGATCACGCCGGCCAACAGCAGGCGCAGCGTCTGCTGCACGCCGCGCGCGAGCGCCAGCGTGAGCAGCACCGCGACCACGGCACCCACGAAAGCGGCACCGGTCAGGCCCAGCCGCACCACCCACTGCGTGGTGCTCGGCGAGGCGCCGAAGAGCAGCAGCGCCACGGCGACGCCGAGCGCCGCGCCCGAGGCGCTGCCCAGCAGGTACGGGTCGGCCAGCGGGTTTCGGAACAACCCCTGCGCCACCGCACCCGCCAGCCCGAGCAGCCCGCCGGCCAGCCAGGCGCCGAGGGTACGCGGCAGCCGGATGTCCCAGACGATCTGCAGCGCGATGGGGTCGTGCCGCGCCGCCAGCACGCTCTGGAAACCGGTGCTACCGATGCCCAGGCCGAACAGCAAGGCGCCGCCCGACAGCAGCAGCAAGGCGAGGGCCAGCAGCGGCGCGCGACGTCTTTGTTGCTTCATGATGCTTTGTCGGCGAGGCACTTCGCCATCAACCGTGCGGCTTCGCCCATGCGCGGGCCGGGCCGCACCAGCACGTCGGACTCGGCCGCCGTGAAACGGCAGACGCGCCCCTCGCGCACTGCGCGGATGCCCGCCCAGCCCGGCCGCTGCTCCAGCCCGGTGGCGCTGCGCTCGCCCACCATGATCACGTCGGGATTCGCGCGCACCACGTATTCGGGGTTGATCTTGGGGAACGGCCCGAGCGACGCCGGCACGATGTTGCGCACGCCCAGGCGGGTCATCGTCTCGCCGATGAAGGAACTCTCGCCTGCGGCATAGGGCCCATTGTTCACCTCGAAGTAGACGCGCATCGTTCGCGCCGACGGCGGCACCGACTGCGCCGCGGCCGACACGCTGGCGTCAATCACGCGCCAGACGCGCGGCGCCTCTTGCGTGCCCAGCACCTCGTCGAGCTTGGCAAGCACGCGCTGGACGTCGGCATGATTCTTGGGCTCGAGCACCAGCACCTTCAGGCCGAGGGCTTCGAGCCGCTGCGTGACGCGCGACGATTTCGCGAGCAGCACCACGTCGGGCCGGAGCGCGACGATGGCCTCGACGTTCGGGTCGAGCCCGCCGCCGACCTGCGGCAGCGCACGCACCGGCGCGGGCGAATTGGAGTAGCGGTCCACGCCGACCAGTTGTGCGCAGGCGCCCATCTCGCAGACGCCTTCGGTCAACGAGGGCAGCAATGTGACGATGCGCTGCGGCGGCTGCGGCAGGTCGACCACGACACCGCGCTCGTCGGTCACCTGGACCGCGTGGGCTGCGGCGCAGAAGGCCATCCAGGCGCCGCAGGCAAGCAAGGCGCGCAAGAACGACGTCATGCAGGTTCCTTCAAGGTCAGCGGCAGGCCGGCCGCCATCAGCGTGACGCGGTCGCAGGCCGCGGCCACGGCCTGGTTGAGCTGGCCCAGCGCATCGACGAAGGCACGCACCTCGCGGCCCAGCGGAATCACGCCCAGGCCGATCTCGTTGCCGACCAGCACGACCGGGCCGCGCGCATCGTGCAGCGCGGCAACCAGCGACGCCGCGGCATCGTCGGCATCGGCGGGCGCGCCGTGCAGCGGCATCGTCAGGTTCGTGAGCCACAGCGTGAGGCAATCGACCACCACCAGCGTGCCGGGTGCGGACAGCGCCGCGATCGTGCCCGGCAACGCCAGCGGCTCTTCCACCGTGCGCAGGCCGGGCACGCGCGCCGCGCGGTCCACCCGGTGGCGCGCGATGCGCTCGTGCATCTCGGCATCGTGCGGCTGCGCGGTGGCGATCAGGACGGCGTCGCGTGCGGCGTCGGCCGCGAGCCAGGCGGCGGCGGCCATCTCGGCACGGCGCGACTTGCCGCTCTTCTGGCCGCCAAGGATCAATTCGCGTTCAAAGCGCATGCGCCCCCTTCAAGGGTTCAGGAAGAAAGAGCCGCGCCGCGGCCTCGGGGTTCGACGGGAACCACGCGTGGAAGTAGCTCGCGCGCAAGGCGCACTGCTCATAGACCGCCTCGCCGATGCCCACCGCCTGCACGGCACCGGGCTTGGCGGTGCGCAGCGCGACGGGGTGTGGCGTCTCGCAGGACGAGTAGTGGAAGGTGTGACCGCGCAAGGACAGCGCACCGATGTCCAGCTGCTGCGGCCCCAGGCCGGACAGGCGCTTTTGCATCGTCACGCGGCCCGGCAGCAGGCCCCACATCCGATGCGCCGTGCCATCGGCGGTGACCAGCGTGTCGAACAGCGACATCATGCCGCCGCATTCGGCCCAGATCGCGCGCCCTGCAGCGGCGTGTACGGCCAGCGCGTCGCGCAAGACGGTGCAGCGCGACAGCGCCTCGGCATGCAGTTCGGGATAGCCACCCGGCAGCCATACCGCGTCGCAGGCTGGCAGCGCGTCGCCGGCCAACGGCGAGAAGAACGCGACGCGCGCCCCCAGCGCGGCCAGCTGGTCGAGATTGGCCGGGTAGATGAAGGAGAAAGCGGCATCGCGGGCGACGGCGACGGTGCGGCCGGCGAGCCACGGTGGCGTCGGTGCGTCGGCCGGCGACGACGCATCGTCGAAGCACAGCTGCGGCAGCGCGTCGAGCGCCCGCTGGCCCAGCGGCGTCTCGGCCAGGGCGGCGGCGGCGGCGTCGAGGCGCGCCATCGCATCGCCGATCTCGCCGGCACCGACCAGGCCCAGGTGGCGTTCGGGCAGGCTGAAGGCTTCGCCCTTGGGCAGGCCGCCGAGCCATTGCGCCGGGTCGCGCAGCGCGTCTTTGAGCATGCCGGCATGGCGTTCGCCGGCCACGCGGTTGGCCAGCACGCCGGCCCAGGGCAGGCCCGGGCGGAAGTTCTGCAGGCCGAAGGCCAGCGCCCCGAAGGTGCCGGCCATGGCCCGCGCATCGATCACGGCGACGACCGCGAGACCGAAGCGCTCGGCCAGATCGGCCGCGCTCGGCGTGCCGTCGAAGAGGCCCATCACGCCTTCGACGATCACCAGGTCGCAGGTCGCCGCGGCTTGGTGCAGCCGCGCGCGGCAGTCGGCCTCACCCGTCATCCAAAGGTCCATCGAATGCACCGGCGCGCCGGTGGCGAGCGCCAGCCAGTGCGGGTCGAGGAAGTCCGGCCCGCACTTGAAGGCGCGCACGCGCCGGCCCTGCCGCGCGTGCAGGCGAGCGAGCGCAGCCGCCACCGTGGTCTTGCCCTGGCCGGAGGCCGGGGCTGCCACGAGGATGGCCGCGCAGCTCGCGCGTGACCTTACAGCGGCGACCACTTCAGCCCGAGGTAGGCGGTGCGACCGCCGGTGGCGTAGATGCGGGCCAGCGCGTAGTCCTTGTCGCCCGCGTTGTCCAGCCGCGCGATCAGCGTCAGCGACGGCGTGAGCTTGGTGCTCGCCACCAGATTGAGCAGCGTGTAGCCGCCGAGCCGGCGGGTGTTGGCAGCATCGTCGTAGCGCATGCTCGAAGTCTGCACCTCGGCGCCCAGCGTCCAGCCGGCCACCGCCCAGTCGGCGCCCAACACGCCATGTCGGCGTGCGCGGCGTGCCAACTGCTTGTCGGTCGTGAGGTCGCGCGGGTCTTGGAAGTCGGCGGAGGCGCGCAGCGTCACGTCGCCGATGCGGTGACCCGCACTCAACGTGAGGCCCTGGTACTCGGCACGCGCCGTGTTGGCGTAGCACCCACCGAAGGTTGACCCCACGGCGGCGGAGCACGCGAACGAACTGCCATCAAAGGAGATCAGGTTGCTCACGCGGTTGCGGTACACGACCACGCCCGCGTTGCTCGCACCTTCGCTCCAGCGCAGGCCCAGTTCGACGTTGCGGCCTTCTTCAGGCTTCAGGCTCGCGACACCGTATTGACTGAAGCGCTGGTACAGCGTCGGCGCGCGGAAGGCGGTACCGGCCGAAGCCGTCGCGCGCCACTGCGGCGTGATCGCGAAGCCGTAGGCGGCGCTGCCGGTGGTTTTGCCGCCGAATTCGCTGTCGTCGTCGTGCCGCGCCTGCAGCTGCAGCGAATGGGGGCCCTGCACGAAGCCGTAGCCGAGCGACAGCGCGCTCTGCGAACGGTCGCGCGCGAGCACAGACGGCGCATTCTTCAAATCGTCTTCCCGGCGCTCCAGCGTGGCCGACAGGCGGTGCGCCCCGAACTTGAAATCGTTCTGGAACAGATAGCCGCGGGTCTCGGTCTCAGTCCGGTAGAACGAGGGATCGGTCTGGTAAGTGGTCTTGCCGTCGGTCAGCTGCAGGCGGGTGCTGTAGATCTCGTTCCACTTGGCCGCCCAGGCCAGGCCGGCGGTGCGCAGGGTGTTGGTGCCGGTGTCGTCGGCGAACACGGCGGGCGGCCGTGCACCCGTGCGCGACGCGTCGTACTGCGCCTCGGTGTCGCTGTAGAGGAAGGTGCCTTCGAGCCGGTGCGCCGGGTTGATCTGGAAACCCAGTCGCGCATTGGCCGCCGTGTTGCGGTAGCCGTCACGGTCGGGGCTGGTCCAGCCGTCGGCGCTGTACTGCGCGGTGCGCACCGGGTTGCGCTTGTCGAGCGGCTGGATGTTGAAGCCGTCGCTCTCCTCGTGGGACACGCCCAGCGAGTAGTCGAAGGCACCGCCCTCGCCGGCCGAGCCGCTCAGGCCGGCCTCGGTCTTGCGCAGGTTGTGGCTGCCGATGCCCACGCCGACGAAAGGCCTCGCGGGGCCTTCGCCGCGCTTGGTGAAGAGCTGGATCACACCGCCGATGGCGTCCGAGCCGTACACCGCCGCGGCCGGGCCGCGCAGCACTTCGATGCGATCGATCTGCCCGAGCGGGATGCCTTCCCAGGCGGCGCCGCCGGTCGATTGCGAATCGATGCGCACGCCGTCGATGTAGACCGCGGTGAAGCGCGACTCGGCGCCGCGGATGAACACGCTGGTCGCATTGCCGATGCCGCCGCTGCGGCCGATCTCGATGCCCGGCAGGCGCGCGAGCACATCGGCCACGCCCGTGGCGCCGCTGCGCTCAATCGTGTCGCGGTCGACGATGGACACGTCGGCCACCAGGTCCGACAGCGGCTGCTCGACGCGCGTGGCGGTGACCACGGTCTCGCGCAAGGCGGGCGCAGTGGGCGATGTTTGCGCCAGCGTGGCGATCGGAAAGGCCGCGGCAACGGCCCAGGGCAGCGTGGCGAGGCCGAAGCGCGCGCGCGAACGCACAGGCAGGAAGGCGCCCGCGGAAGAAAAGCGATGAATCATGGGAACGAACTCGAAAACAAAACCCTGTCCGGCTTCCCCGCCGGACGTGTGGGCGTCACGACCGCATGCCCGCCAGGGGCGCACGCACGGTCTCCTCGTTGGCCGGTATCCGGGCTGACAGAGCGACCTTCATCGCCTTCCCAGGCACCTGTTTCAGGGCGCCCAGTGGCTGATGATGAAAGCGGAAGCGGTGAGGGTTCCGTCTGTTTGACCGTTGCGGGGGCAGCGCAGGCTGACCGCGGCCCGAAGGGCTCTGGTTCCTGCTTCCCGTTGAACTGCACCGCGTGAACCGCGGGGCGAGCACCAACGCCGCGGATTCTAAGGGCCGCCGTGCCATAGGTCAGGCCTATGTCCGAATCGACATTTCGCATTTCTGTTCAAGGCGGGTCCTTTCGAGAATGACGCAACGACGACGTTCGGTCGTCGATTCTCAAAGGACCTCATGTCGGACTACGACACCTCAGACGCGTGGAAGACGCCCGCCAGCCGCTACCTGGCCGCCCATCCGAACCGGTACCTGGTCTCCAAGAAGCCTGTCTCCCAATACGTGCCCATGAGCGATGGCTGCAAGCTGGCCGTGGACGTGTATCTGCCCCATGACGCGTCGGGCCAGGTCGCCGAGGGCCCCTGGCCGACGATCGTGGTCTTCACGCCCTACTACCGCCGCTTCGTGACCCAGGACGCCACCCTCGAATGCAGTCCGAACTGCGGCCGCTATCGGGACGCCTTCGTGCCGCAGGGCTACGCCGTCGTCGTGGTCGATGTTCGGGGCACCGGCGCGAGCTTCGGCATTCGCGATGCACTGCGTTCGCCGACGGAACGGCGGGACTACGGCGAGACGGCCGAGTGGATCGTCAACCAGCCATGGAGCAACGGCGTCATCGGCTCCACCGGCATCTCCTACCTGGGCGCTGCGGCGGTCTTTCTGGCGAGCACCGGGCACCCTGCGGTCAAGGCCATCGCACCGCTGTTCGCCGTCACCGACATCTACACCGACCAGATGTACGTCGGGGGCGTGCTCTCGACCATCTGGACCGGCCGCTACGACGAGCTCATGGTGGCCATGGACCACGACGACCGGGCTGCACTGTCGAAGTTCGCCTACTACGGCAACCCGTTGTACGCGGGGCCGAAGCCGGTCGATGAAGACACCGACGGCCAGCTTCTCGCGGCGGCGCTGAAGGCGCACAGGAACAACTGCCGGCTCAACGACATGGCCCGCGAGCTGCCCTATCAGCATGACGCGGTCTCGTACGACCCGTCGCTGACGCTGGACGTCTGCAGCCCGGGCTTCTACGGCCGCGAGATCCCGGCCGACGTCGCCATCTACTCCATCTCCGGTTGGTACGACGGCATGGGCTACAGCAACTCCGCCATCACGCGCTTTCTCACCCTGCCGGATCACCAGCACCGGCTCCTGCTCGGCCCGTGGGACCATGGGGCGCGGACGAACATGTCTCCCTGGCGGGATCACGTGGGTTCGGACTTTCCGATGCTGGCCGAGCTGCTGCGCTTCTTCGACCATCACCTGCGCGGAATGCCCACCGGGCTGGACGAGGAAGCGAAGGTTCATTACTTCACCATCCACGACGAGAAGTGGCAGGCCACGGACACCTGGCCGCCGGCGGCGCGGAAGACCTGCTTCTACCCCGGCGCGGACAACACCCTGAGCCGACGCCCCTCGACGGACCAGGGCCGTGACACGTACCAGGTCGACTTCTCGGCCTCCTCGGGCGACCAGACCCGGCTGGAGCGCCTCGGGGCCGTGGCCATCGAGAACTACTACCCCGACTGGTCCGAACGGCAAGGCCAGTTCCTGAACTACACGACGGCGCCCCTGACTGCGAGCACCGAGTTGACCGGCCACGTCACCGCCAGCATCGTCCTCACGGCCAGCCAGCCCGACGCCGCGGTGTATGTGTACGTCAGCGAAGTGCTCGCCGACGGCAGCTGCCGCTATGTCACCGAAGGCGTCCTGCGCGCGCTGCATCGCGAAGGGTTCTCCGACTCGCCGGACTACGTGGCGACATGGCCGGTCAACACCTTCGACCGCGCGTCCGCCAAGCCCCTCGTGCCTGGCGAGCCGGCCCGGCTCACCTTCGCGCTGATGCCGGTCTCCTGGACGTTCGCGGCAGGCAGCCGCATCCGCATCTCCATCTCCGGCAGCGACGAAGGCCATGGGCCCCAGGTCCCCCACGGTCGCCCTCCACGGCTGGAGGTGCTGCGCGGCCCGGACGCCACCTGCTTCGAATTGCCTCTGCGCACCCTGTCCAACTGACCTGCGCACAGCGCCATCCTTCCAACCCTCGTGGATCCCTTCATGAACAAGCTCTCTCGTCGCTCCTTCATTCCCACCCTGGCGGCCATGGGTGCATCGGTGGCGCTCCCCGGCGTGGCCCATGCCCAGCCCGGCGCCTGGCCCCATCGCGCGATCCGCCTGGTGGCGCCACAGGGCCCCGGCTCGGGCTCGGATGTCATCGCTCGCCTGCTGAGCGACCGGTTGGCGCCCGTCCTCGGACAGGCCGTGGTGGTCGAGAACAACCCGGCCGCCAACGGCCTGGTGGCGCTGGGCACCTTGGCGAAAGCACCCGCCGATGGCTACATGCTGGTGCTCACCGGCGTGTCGCAAATGGCGTTCAATCCGGCCCTCTACAAGAGCCTGCCGTACGACCCAGCCAAGGACTTCACATACATCGCGCCCATCGCGAACACGCCCTTCGTCCTGGTCACCAGCCTCAAGAGCGGCATCAAGACCTTCAAGCAGTTCCTGGAGGCGGCCAAAGCCAAGAACGGAGAACTGACCTTCGGCAGCGCCGGCATCGGCAATTCGACGCACATCGCGATGGAGCTGATCGCGTCGAATGCCGGCGTCAAGCTGCTGCATGTGCCGTACAAGGGGTCGGGCGCCGCCTTGACCGCGGTGCTGTCGGGCGAGG
The DNA here is from genome assembly GCF_030317205.1 of Variovorax sp. J2L1-78. Taxonomy (NCBI): domain Bacteria; kingdom Pseudomonadati; phylum Pseudomonadota; class Betaproteobacteria; order Burkholderiales; family Comamonadaceae; genus Variovorax; species Variovorax arabinosiphilus. Next base: position 1,109,427 of record NZ_JASZYB010000001.1, read on the forward strand.
TCGATGCCATGGTGAGCGTGGTCGGCACGGCGCTGCCGCAAGTGCAGGCCGGCAAGGTGAATGCGGTCGCCGTGTTGGGCGACACCCGCGTTCCTCAGTGGCCGACCCTGCCGACCGTGCGGGAGGCGGGCCTGGACGTACCACCGATGCCGGGCTGGTACTCCATCGTCGCGCCGGCGGGGCTCGACCGTCAGATCGTCGCGACCCTGAACAAGGCGATCGCAACGGTCATGGCGGAACCCGCGGTCAAAGCCAAACTGGCGGAGCTTTCCCTGCCCCCCATGAGCGGCGGCGATGCAGAAATGCGCCAACGCGCGGCGACGGATCTCGCCTACTGGGGTACGTTCATCCGCAAGAACGGCATCGTGGTCGAGTGATGACGATCATGAAAAAACCAGCGTTGCTCTGCACGGTTCTGGCCGCGCTCTCGTTCACCAGCGCAAGCTTTGCAGAAGACGCCTATCCGTCGCGCCCCGTGAAGCTGGTCGTTCCCTTCGCTGCGGGTGGCTCGACCGACCTGGTGGCCCGACAGATCGCGCAGGAGATGACCACCCGTACCGGGCAGCCCTTCGTTGTCGACAACCGACCTGGCGCCGGCAGCACGATCGGCGCGGCGTATGTCGCGAAGGCACCGGCGGACGGCTACACGCTGCTGCTGGGCACGAACAGTTCGCATGCCACCGCGGTCAGCGTCTACCCGAAGCTGCCCTACGACCCGCTCAAGGATTTCGTGCCCATCACGCAGATCACGGAGATTCCCAATCTGATCGTCACCAGCCCGAAGGACGACTGGCTGGGGTCCGCGAAAACGCTGGCCGACGTCGTCGCCATCGCCAAGGCACAGCCCGGCAAAGTGACCTATGGTTCCAGCGGATCGGGAAGCTCGAACCACCTGGCCACGGAAGCCTTCAAGTCCGCTGCGAACGTTTTCATCACGCACATCCCCTACAAGGGGTCCGGGCCCGCGCTCAACGACGTCGCGGCGGGGCACGTCGACCTGATGCTGGACGTGGTCCTGACCTCCTTGCCGCAGATCAAGGCCGGCCGCCTGAAGGCCTTCGGCATCACCAGCCTGAAGCGCTCGCCCCTGCTGCCGGATGTCCCGACGGTGGCCGAGCAAGGCTATCCGGGGTTCGAAGCGCTGGGGTGGTTCGGGCTGTTCGCGCCCGCCGGGACGGCGGCCCCCGTGCTGGAACGGCTGGGCGCCGACTTCCGGGCGGTCATCCACTCGGACAAGATGGCAACGTTGCTGCTCTCTCAAGGCGGCAACGTCATCGGCAACACCCCGGACGAGTTCAGGGCCGTCATCCGAAAGGACATCGCGCGATGGAAGGTCGTGGTCGAACGCTCCGGCGTGAAGGTCGACTGACCATGACGGACCGCACGCCCACCGAGAACGCGCTACAGGCCATCCTCGAGGGCCATCGGCAGGAAGATCCCGCCGCCGCAGTGTTCGCCGCTGTCGATGCCAGTCTCGCGGCGAGCCCGGGACATCGCCTGCTGACCGTGCTGATGTTCGTCCCCGAACGCAGCGAGTCCGTGCGCGTCTACAGCAGCCACCCCGGCGCCAACCCGGTGGGCGGGCGCAAGACCTTGACCGACGCGCCTCGAATGCAGAAGGTGCTTGCATCGGGCCGGCCGTTCGTGGGGCATTCGCGCCAGGACATCATCGACAACTTCCCGGACCACCAGAAGCTTCTGGCCAATGGATGGGAAAGCATCATCAACATGCCGGTCCACTGGGGCCGCCGCGTGCTTGGGACCGTCAACCTCATGCACGCCGAAGGCCACTACGCGGGGGCCGACCTCACATGGGTGCAGACCTGCGCGCAGCTTTGCGTGCCGGCCTTTCTGGAACGGGGCTCGCGTCGCTGAAAAGGTTGACGCCCTGCCAGCGCTTCTGCGCGACCTCTTCCTCGATGACCCGCAGCAGGACCTCGCGGACGCACTGCACGGCGGGGCTGCGAGAGGCCGACACGGAAACGCTGAGCGACAGTTCCCGCACCAAGGGGCGGTCGGCCAACCGAACGCCCCGCACCCGTCCATGCTTCTGCGCCAACGCGAACGCCGAAAATGGCAAGACCGTTGCGCCGACGCCCCGCTCCACCGAAAGGATGAGGATTTCGACGGCGCTCGTCTCGGCGACCAGCTTGAAGCGCAGCTGGTGTTCGTTCAACAGCCGTTCGGTCGCCACCCGCACGGAGTTCGGATGGGTGGGAAGCAGAAGGGGCAGCGCGGCGAATTCGCCAAGCGATATGACGGCCGGCAGCGGATCTGCCGCCGCGACGACGGCGTAGAGCTCCTCCATCAAGATGGGCTCGATACGCAGCCTCGCATCCGCCCGGGCATCCATGGTGATCGCCAGCGCCAGGCGGTCGGCCTGGACCTGGCCCACCAGATCGCCACTCGACGCTTCGACCATTTCCAGCTCGATCAGCGGATAGTGCTGCCGCAGCCGCTCCAGAAGCGGCACGGCCACGACGCGCGAGGTGCTCGTTGGGAAGCCGACGGCAACGCGTCCCGACGGGGCGTCGCTGCCCTTGCGCACCGCGAGATGCGCCTCGTCGACCTGGCGAAGAATCGTCTTGGCATGGCGATACAGCAGTTCCCCGACCGCCGTCGCGCGCGTCCCCTGGGGCGTGCGGTCGAGCAGATGCGTTTCCAGCTCTGCCTCCAGGTTGGTCATGTGTTGACTCAACGAGGGCTGCGCGATGAAAAGAGCCTCGGCCGCGGCGGTGATGTTCCGGAGCTCCACCACCTTCACGAAATAGCGCAGCTGACGGATATCCATGGCTCTTGGCAACTCCTGTGTATGACCTCGCGGGCTGAGCGGCGCCGGCGGGTGAGCGCCGCATGGATTGCAAGGGCGATCGCGGGAGTCTAGCCGCCGTCGCACCGATCAGACCGGCAGTGGCGCGTTCCGCGCAATGAGTCCCTCACGCTGGAGCGCGGTCCAGAAGTCCGGGGCGATCCCGACCTTCATCGAGTCGGCATTGGCGCGCACCTGGCCGGGTGCGCGTGCGCCCGGGATCACGGCCGAGACGATGGACGGCGCCGCCGCGAACTGGAGCGCTGCGGTGCGCACGTCGATGCCGAAACGATCGGCCACGGCCATGATGCGCGCCCGCTTCTCCACCGCACCGGCCGGGATCTGGTCGCTGAAGTGATAGCGGCTGCGTCCGCCCAGGAAGCCATCGTTCAGCGGCGTGCCCACCACGACCGAAATGCCCTTCCTCTGCAAGGCGGGGAAGGTGCGGTCCAGCGTGTCCTGGTGGTCGAGGATCGAATACTGGCAGGCCAGCAGCACGATGTCCGGCGTCGGTACATCGGACTCGGCGGCCAGGACGGCCGCATTGGGCGTGTTGATGCCGAAGCCCCAGGCGCGGATCAGGCCCTCTTCGCGCATGCGGGCCAGTTCGGCCATCGCGCCTTTGGCGGCGATCTCGAAGTACGCCTGCCAGGGGCGGTCGAGTTCAGCGTTGTCCGGCGAAAGGTCGTGGATGAACACGACGTCGATCTTCGGGAGGCCCAGGCGCTGCAGGCTGTCCTCCACCGAGCGGCGCGCACCCGCGGCGCTGAAGTCGTAGGTGTACGAGAACGGCGCCGGCGAGGCCCACAGGGCCGCATTGGGCAGCGTTGCACGCGATGCCTTGAGCACGCGGCCGACCTTGGTGGAGACCACGTAGCTGTCGACAGGTTTGCCGCGCAGGAACTGGCCGAGCCGGTACTCGCTCAGGCCGTAGCCATAGAACGGGGAAGTGTCGAAGTAGCGCACCCCGGAATCCCACGCCGCCTGCAGCACGGACTGCGCCTGCGCGTCGCTGATGCCCTCGAAGATGTTGCCCATCTGCGTGCCGCCCATGCCGAAGCGAAAAGGCGTGCGATAGCGCAGGCCGCCCGCGCCGTCGTTGCGCGGCAGGGTGCCGCGGACGATGTTGCCGCGCGTGGGCATGACGCTGCCGCGCGCGGTCAGGGCTGCGGGCACGGCCGTCGGGCCGGGCTGGGCCTGGGCCAGACGGACCGCGGCCAGGGAGGCCGCGGCACTGCCGCCGGCGACCAGAAAATCTCTGCGTTGCATGGTTTTTTCCTTTGATGAAACAGGGGGGTGAGGCCGACCGGCCCGCGTTCAGGTGCGTGCCCGTTGCGCCGCCTGCGCGCGCCGGATCAGGCCCTGGTATTGCTGCTGCTTGTCGGGGTACCAGGGGAGCGACGCGACCTGGCTGAAGCCCGGCAACGCTTCGACGTGGCGCGCCATGCGCTCGCGCATCGCCGCATCCGGCAGCGGGCCACGCAGCGCGCCGAGGTTGTCCTGCGCATGGGCCGGATTCGCCGTGGAACTCAGGCAGCAGGTGACGGCCGGATGCGACATGACGAACTTCAGGAAGTATTGCGCCCAGCTCTCGATCCCCAGCTCACGCGCGAAATCCGGCAAGGGCGCCTGGCCGATCGCCTTGTGCAGCCGCCCCTTCTCCATCGACATGTTCACCAGCACCGACACGCCGCGCTGCTGGGCCGCAGCGAACACCGTGCGCTCGGCCTGGCGGTTGGCAATCGAATAGTTGACCTGCACGACATCGACCGCGCCGCGTTGTACCCACTTCGTCAACACGTCGTGGTAGTCGTTCTCGTGGTGCGTCACGCCCACCAGCCGGGTGAAGCCTTCCTTCTTCCAGATCTCCATGAGCGGAACCGCGACATCGACATTGACGAGGCTGTGACACTGCATCACGTCGAACCGGCTTCGCCACAGCCGCAACTGCGATTCGCGCAGGCTTTTGAGCGCATGGCCCTCGTCCGCCAGGAACTCGCCCGTCACCCACAGCTTGTTGGCGATGAAGAGCTGTTCGTTGTGGCCCGTGCTGCTTGCGAGATCGCCGATGGTCACCTCGGCGCTGCCGTACAGCGGCGACGTGTCGAGGACGCGGACGCCGGCGTCCCAGTAGCGCTTTGCGACCTCCGCCAGGTGGCTGCGCGGCGCGCCGGGAAGGAGGTCGAAAGTCAGGAAAGTGCCCAGCCCCAACGCCGGCAGCACGTCCCCCGTGCGCTCGACGCGCTTGGTGAGGATGCCGGGTGCGGCGGTGGCGAAGCGTGGCGCCGTCGTGGCGCCTGCCGCCGTCTGGGCGTGGACCAGGTCCCAGGACAGGGCTGCGGCCGCAGCACCGATGCCCGCACCCTGGCGCAGGAAGCCCCGCCTGCCGGATCGGGCATGAAGGGCACGATGAAATGGATCTTGCATGGTGGATGCTCCTGGTGCTGGAAAGAAAGAGGGGCCGCCGCGCGTTGGCGTTGACACGCGCGTCGGCTCGAACCGGTCTTCATCTTTCAGACGCAGATAACCAATGCATCGCGGGCTGATTACAGATTCGTAATCCAGGGCATCCGGCCGCATCGGACAATGGACACCACGACGAAAACGGACCATGCACAGACTGCTAGTCATTGAAGACGACCCCGGCGTGGCCGACTATCTGCACCAGGGCCTGACCGAAAGCGGCTATGCCGTCGATGTGGCCAGGACCGGCCCGGAAGGCCGCGCCATCGCGATGGCGGGCAGTTATGCCGTGGTGCTGCTCGACCTCATGCTGCCCGGCATGGATGGCTTCGAGGTGCTCAAGGGTATTCGCGAGCACGGCCACACGCCGGTGCTGATGCTCACGGCCCGCGACCGCGTGGACGACCGCGTCAAGGGGCTGAGTGCGGGCGCCGACGACTACCTGGTCAAGCCCTTCGCGTTTTCGGAGCTGCAGGCACGCGTGGTGGCGCTGATCCGGCGCGGCAATTCCGCCTTCACCGAACAAACGCTGCTCAGCGTGGCCGACCTGGAGGTGGACTTTGCCGCGCACACGGTGCGCCGCGAGGGCCGGCGCATCGAATTGAGCCCCAAGGAATTCCAGCTGCTGTCGCTGCTGATCCGACGCAAGGGCCAGGTCGTCACGCGCACGACCTTGGCCGAGCGGGTCTGGAATGTCCACTTCGACACCGAGTCGAACATGGTGGAAGTCACGGTGCGTCGCCTTCGTGCGAAGATGGACGACGACTTCTCCTTGAAGCTCGTCCACACCGTCAGAGGCGTTGGCTATGCGCTCGAAGACCGCAGTTGAGTCGTCGTCCATCGTCTTGAGCCTGTCGCTGCGGCTGGCATGGCTGGCGGCGGCATTGCTGGGCCTCATGGCGATCTGCGTCTATCTGGCGGTGGCCGCGCTGCAGGTGAAGGCGCAGGAACGCCTGCTCACGCTGAAGGTAAACAAGCTCACCGAAACGTCCCAGATCCTGCTGCGCGCGGACGACCACCGCTTCGCGGCACTCCTGCAGAACAACGCCGCCAGGCGGCCAGGCACACGGCTGGAGATCTTCGATGCCGATGGTCGCCTGTTCTATGCCGACCCGTTCACCGAGCCGCATCAACTCTCCCGCCACCAGCGCACCCGCCACTTCACCCTGCACGCTGCGTCGGGTGAAGCAGCGCCGGTGCTGCAAGGCAGTTTCACCATCGACGTGGCATCGGACGTCCAGCTGGCCCAGACACTGCAGAACGTGCTGGCCCTGGCGACGCTCATCGGCACCCTCGTGGCCGGCCTGCTGTCCTTTCTGGTCGTTCGACAGGGCCTCCGGCCGTTGGGCCGATTCGCTGCCGAGACGGAAGCCATGAGCAGGAGCGCCACGCCCGGCCATCTGGCATTGGCACCCCGCAGCAGCCGAGAACTCGCGCCCCTGGTCGTGCATTTCAACCAGCTGATGACGCGGCTGCGCGCGAGCCGCGACCAACTGGAAGCCTTCAATGCCGATGTGGCGCACGAACTGCGAACGCCCTTGACGACCCTGATCGGCAAAACGGAGCTCGCCCTCTCCCGGCCGCGAGGCATGGACGAGCTCGCCGCCACGCTGGTGTCGAACCTCGAAGCGCTCCGGCGCATCGGTGCGCTGGTCAACGACATGCTTTTTCTGGCGCGCGCCGACGGCGGCGATACCGCACGCCTTGGCCCGGTGGGCAGCCTGCGCGCCCTGATGCAGGACATGATGGACTACCACGAACCCGCCGCCAGCGAACGCGGCGTGGCACTCTCGGTGCAGGGCGACCTGGTGCTGGCGGTGGACGAACCCCTGTTCCTGCGCGCGCTGTCCAACCTGCTGGACAACGCCACACGCCACGCGACGCCCGGGACGGCGGTGACGGTCGTGCTCGATACCGAGGCGGGCATACCGCAACTCGGTGTGCGCAACGAAGGGGCGCCGATCGCGCCCGCAGACGTACCCCGGTTGTTTGATCGGTTCTACCGCGCCGACATTGCCCGATCCAGTGACGGCATGCATTGCGGCCTGGGTCTGGCCATCGTCGCCGCGGTCGCCCGCATGCATGGCGGGCGAACCTCGGCCCGCTCCGATGCGAGCTGTACCGTCATCGGTTTCACCCTTGCCCCACACCGCGCCAAGCATGACCCCATGGAAGACATGCTGCGCATCGACCGGCGCGAGAACGATGGATTGCGGCGCGGCGCCTGGGTGGCGGGATGAAGCGCGATGGCAATCGGCAGGCGGCCCTCTACAATCTCCAGCCATGCCCGCACCGAGCCCCCTCGATCAGATCGCCGAGCGTGTCGAACGCTTGCTCGTGCGCCATGAAGAAATCCGGCGCACCAACGCGCTGTTGCTGGAACAGGTCGAAGCGCTCACGCGCGAACGCGACGCGCTGAAGTCGCGCCTCGCGGCGGCCCGCACCCGCATCGACGCCGTGCTCGAGCGGCTGCCGATTGAACCGTCCCAGGATTCCAGCGCCTCATGAAACAGATCGAAGTCCAGATCATGGGCCAGAGCTATCTGCTCGGCTGCCCCGAAGGCGGCGAAGCGCAGTTGCGCGAGGCGGTCGAACGCGTCGACGTGGCCATGTGCAAGATCCGCGACGCCAACAAGGTGAAGGCGCGCGACCGCATCGCGGTGCTGGCCGCACTCAACCTCGCCTTCGACCTGGGCCAGCAGCCCGCCGCCGCGCCCTCCCCGGCTGCGCCGGCCGAGCCGGTGGCCACGGCGCCGAACGGCACGACACCCGACGATGCGCGCGCGGCCCAGCTGATCCAGCGCCTGGACCAGGCGCTCGCGGGCGACGGCCTGCTTCTCTGACGCGCCGACGCGTTCTTGTCAACGCGAATTCCGCAAATCGCGTGGCCCGTTGGCCTACACGTCCAACGCGATGCATGCGTAAAATCGAGCGGGTCTGCAGTGCGTGTCGGGCTTAATATTTCCTTGTTCCAATGCTCTCCGGAGCCGGGCTTGGTACATCGCTAGACGGGCGTGATCATCTCGCGTCAGATGAACCCGAAGTCTTGCTGCCCTCGCCCACCTGAACCCTGGTTCAGGATGCGGGTCCGGCACACCCCACTGCAGACACCTTTTCAGCCCGCGACGGCCCCTCATCGGGGCCGTCGTTTTTTCTGACGGAAGTTGTCTCTCGCATGTCGCTCGAACCGATGCTCATCCTCGAACTCGCCGCACTGGGCATCGGCACCGGCTTCCTGGCCGGCCTGCTGGGCATCGGCGGCGGCATGCTGATGGTGCCGTTCATCACCATCATCATGGGCCACCGCGGCGTGCCGGCCGACCTGGCCGTGAAGATGGCGATCGCGACCTCGATGGCCACCATCATCTTCACGTCGATCTCCAGCGTGCGCGCGCACCACAAGCGCGGCGCCGTTCGCTGGGACATCGTCAAGCGGCTGTCGCCCGGCATCGTCATCGGCAGCCTGATCGGCAGCCTCGGCGTCTTCGCCCTGCTCAAGGGCACGGCGCTGGCGATCTTCTTCGCGCTCTTCGTCGGCTTCTCGGCCACGCAGATGTTCCTCGACAAGAAGCCCAAGCCGACGCGGCAGATGCCCGGCACCGCGGGGCAGCTCGGCGCGGGCGGCGTGATCGGCTTCATCTCGGGCCTGGTCGGCGCGGGCGGCGGCTTCATCAGCGTGCCCTTCATGACCTGGTGCAACGTCGCCATCCACAACGCCGTCGCCACCAGCGCGGCGCTGGGCTTCCCGATCGCGGTCGCCAATGTGGCCGGCTACATCGTGAGCGGCCACAACGTGCAGGGCCTGCCGGCCGGCGCCTTCGGCTACATCTGGCTTCCGGCCCTGGTCGTGATCGCGGCCTGCAGCGTGTTCACCGCGCCGCTGGGTGCCAAGGCGGCACACAGCCTGCCGGTGAAGAAGCTCAAGCGGGTGTTCGCGAGCATCCTCTACGTGCTGGCGGCGTACATGCTCTGGAAGGGCCTGCAAGGCTGATGCCTCGGAGGCCGCCGGGATGCGCTGTCAGGCGTCTCGGCCGGCCGAGACGGGTGCATGGTGGGCCATCAGTTCGACCACCCAGTCGATGAACACGCGCAGTTTGGCGCTGACACGCCGGTTCGGCGGAAACGCCACGAACATCGGCATCGGATCCAGTCGCCACTCCTCGAACAGCGTGACCAGCTCGCCGCGTGCCACGTGCGACTTGGCCATGTACTCCGGCAGCCAGAGAATGCCCAGTCCCGCCAGGCCGGCCGCCAGATAGGCGTTGCCGTCGTCGAAGGAGAAGGCGTAGTGCCCCTGCACCTCGACGCGCTCGTCGCCGCGCCGCATGGCATAGGGGAAGGTCTTGCCGGTGCGTGACCATACATAGCCGACGATGCGGTGCCCGGCATCGTCGTCCAGCGCCCGCGGGTGCGAGGGCGTGCCGGCGCTGGCCAGGTAGCCCGGCGCGGCATAGACCCCGAGCGCCAGGTCGCTCACATGGCGTGCCACGAGCGACGGGTCGGTGATCACGCCGCCGCGCACCACGCAGTCCACGTTCTCGCCGATCAGGTCCACCATGCGGTCGCTCACGCCCATGTCGAGCTGGATCTCGGGGTAGCGCGCATGAAAGGCGGGCAATGCGGGCACCAGGATCATGCGAGCCAGCGGGCTGGGCACGTCCACGCGCAGCCGCCCTCGCGGCGACGCCGACGCGCTCGACAAGCTGGTCTCGGCATCGTCCATGTCGGCCAGCAGGCGAACGACGCGCTCGTAATATGCCGCGCCATCGGCGGTGACGTTGACCTTGCGCGTGGTCCGGTTGAGCAGCTTGACGCGCAGTCGCGCTTCCAGCTGCTGCACCAGTTGCGTCACGCTGGTCTTGCTCATGTGCAAGGTCTCGGCCGCCTTGGTGAAGCTGCGCGTTTCCACCACGCGAGCGAAAGCGTGCATCGCATCGAAACGGTCCATCAAGGCTCCAGAAGCATTCGAAGATTGTTCGGGTTCGACAAACAGTGATTGTTGATGCTGCTTGTTTATCCGGGAAGCAGGGGTCTCTAGAGTCCCTTCATCACCAACCCGGGCAATCGCCCCCAAGACAGCACTCCATGACGCAGCGCGATGTCGTTTTTCCAGCCGGGCGGCAAGCCCTCTACGAAAAGAACCGCTATTCGCCAGCGGTCCGGTCCAACGGATTCCTCTTCGTGTCGGGACAGGTCGGCAGTCGCCCCGACGGCTCGCCCGAACCCGGGCTCGAAGCCCAGGTCCGGCTCGCGTTCGAGAACCTGAACGCGATCCTGAAGGCGGCAGGTTGCACCTTCGACGATGTGGTCGACGTCACCCTGTTCGTGGTCGATCCCGAATCGAACTTCGAGACCATCTGGAAGGTGGTGCCCGACTACTGGGGCAGCGCGCCGCACCCGACGCTGACCGGCATCGGCGTGACCTGGCTCTACGGCTTCCAGTTCGAGATCAAGGTGATCGCGAAGCTGCCGGAAGAGCGCCCGCGCTGATCTGCGCGGGTCAGCCGTGGAAGAACTTCGCCGGCCCCGTCACCAGCCAAGGAAAGACCACCATCAGGAACATGACCGCGAACTCCGCGATCATGAAGGGCACCACGCCGCGGGTGACGTCGTCCATCCTCATGCGCCCCACCCCCGCGACCACGTTGAGCACCGTGCCCACCGGCGGCGTGATCAGGCCGATCGAGTTGTTGATGATGAACATCACGCCGAAGTAGACCGGGTCGATCCCGGCCGCCTTGACCACTGGCATCAGCACCGGCGTGAGGATGAGGATGGTCGGCGTCATGTCCATCGCGGTGCCGACGATCATCACCAGCACCATGATCGCGACCATCAGCAGGATCTTGTTGTCCATGAAGGGCTCGAGCAGCCCGATCACCTTCGACGGCAGGTCGGCCACGGTGATGAGCCAGGCACTGACCATGGCCGCGGCGATCAGGAACATCACGATGGCGCTGGTTTTCGCCGCACTGACGAACACCGGGTAGAGCGTGCGCCACGACAGCTCGCGGTAGATGACCGTCGAGACGAACAGCGCATACACCGCGGCCACCACCGCCGCCTCGGTCGGCGTGAAGACGCCCATGCGCAGGCCCACCAGAATGATCACCGGCAGCATCAGCGCCCACAGCGCCTTGCGGAACGCGGCGCCGATCTCGGCGCCCGACTGGCGCGGCGGCGGCACGATCTTCTCGCGGCGAACCAGCCAGGCCCAGGTGACCCACAGCGCGCCGCCGATCAGCAGGCCCGGCACGATGGCCGCGAGGAAGAGCTTGGAGATCGACACGTTGGCGGCCACGCCGAAGATCACCAGCCCGATGCTCGGCGGGATCACAGGTCCGATCACGCCAGTCGCCGCGATGAGCCCGCCGGCACGTGCCTTGTCGTGGCCCGCGCTCACCATCATCGGCAGCAGCAGCGCCGTCAGCGCAGCGGCATCGGCCACGGCCGAACCCGACAGCGCCGACAGCAGGCAGCCCGCCATGATCGTCACATAGCCCAGCCCGCCCTTCACATGGCCGACCAGCGCGAGCGCGAAGTCGACGATGCGTTTGGACAGGCCGCCAGCGTTCATGATCTCGCCGGCCAGCATGAAGAAAGGCACAGCCAGCAGCGGGAAGCTGTCGGCACCACCGATCACGTTCTGCGCCAGGATCTGCGCGTCGAACAAATCGAGGTGCCACATGAGCGCGACGCCGCTCGCCAGCAGCGAGAACGCGATCGGGATGCCGATCGCCATGGCCAGCAGCAGCGCGCCGACGAAAACGAGAATGGTCATGGAGACACCTTGCCCTGCGCCGTCGGCGACGCGGATTGTGCGGAGACCTCACCGAGGATCTGCTGCAGCTGCACGGCCTCTTCCGACTCCTGCACCATCACCAGCTCGTCGTCGGCCAGCTGGCCGGTCAGCATGCGGTACAGATCGAGCAGCAGGATCAGCCCGGCCAGCACGGCGAACACGATGCCGGATGCATAGACGATCGCCATCGAGGCGCCCGTGGTCGGCGCGGTCACGTCCCAATTGATGCGGGCCTGCGCCACGCTGCCCTGGAACAGCAGCCACACGATGTAGAGCATCACGACATGGCCGAATAGCAGGCAGGCCTTCTTGCCGCCCCGCGGCAAGCGCTGCACCACCATGTCCACGCCCAGGTGGCCATGCTCGCGCAGGGCGACCACGGCGCCCAGGAAGGTCATCCAGATGAAGAGCCAGCGCGACACCTCCTCGGACACGGTGATGCCGGAGTTGAAGCCGTAGCGCAGCACGACGTTGCCGAAGACGAGCACGACCATCACCGCCAGCATGGCGGCGATCACCGCCTCGATGCCGCGGCACGCGCCGTCGATCCATCGGTTCATGAGCTTCCTCGCCCTGAATCAGGCCGGCGCGCGGAGCGTGTCGACCAGCGCACGCAGCGCGGCCAGGTACGACACCGGCCCCAGGCCCTGGATGGTCGCCTTCACGGCAGGCGAGATGATCGAATGCGCGCGCCAGGCCTCGCGCGCCGCGATGTTCGACATGTGGACCTCGATCGTCGGGAAGGGCATCGCCTTGATCGCGTCGTGCAGCGGCACGCCGTGCTGCGTGAGGCCAGCCGGGTTCACCAGCGCACCCTGGGCGATGTCGATGTGCGCGTGCAGGAAGTCGACCAGCGCGCCTTCGTGGTTCGACTGCAGGATCGCGAGCTCGACCTGCAGCTCGCCGGCCAGGCGCTCCAGCCGTTCGTTGATCTGCGCCAGCGTCGTGGTGCCGTAGATGTGGGGTTCGCGGCGGCCGAACAGGTTGAGGTTCGGGCCGTGGAGGACGAGGATCTTCATGGGGTGTCGGATGTGTGTACGCTCGTTCGGGTCACTTGCGGATGCGCGCCAGCTCGTCGTTGTAGAGCTTGACGATCGCCGGGTCGTAGCTGGCGGCGAACTTCTCGGTGACCGGCTTGGCGATCTGGCGCATGCGCGCCTGTTCGGCCGGTGCCAGTTCGTTGTACTGCAGGCCCTTGGCCTGGAGGTCGCCCACGGCGCGCTGGGCGGCGGCGCGGCTCACCTGGCGCTGGTAGCCGCGCGCCTCGTTGGCGGCGTCGTTCATCATCTTCTGCTCGGCCGGCGTGAGCGAGTCCCAGAACTTCTTGCTCACCAGCACGATGTTCGCGGCATAGACGTGGTTCGTGGCGCTCACGAACTTCTGCACCTCGAAGAACTTGTTCGACAGGATGACCGCGTACGGGTTCTCCTGCCCGTCGACCGCCTTGGCCTCCAGCGCGCCGTACAGCTCGGCGAAAGGCATGGGCACCGGGTTCGCCTTGAAGGCCTTGAAGGTCTCCAGGAACACCGGGTTGGGAATCACGCGGATCTTCAGGCCGTCGAGGTCTTCGGGCTTGGTGATCGGCCGCTTGCTGTTGGTGACGTTGCGAAAGCCCAGGTCCCAGTAGCCGAGCGCGACCAGGCCCTTCTCGGGCAGCTTCGCGATCAGTGCCTGGCCCAACGGCCCATCCAGCAGCGCGTCCGCCTGCGCGAAGGTGCTCACGGCGAAGGGAAAGTCCACCAGGCCGAATTCTTTGACGATGCCGGCGAGCGAGGTGGTCGCCGGGGCCGACATCTGCTGCACGCCGCCCTGCAGCGCCGACTGCTGCTGCATCTCGTTGCCCAGCTGCGACGCCGGGAATTCCTGCACCTTCATCTTGCCGCCGCTCTTGGCCGCGAGCAGTTCGGCGAAGCGCTTGACGCCGAAGCTCACCGGATGGTCGGCGTTGTTGAGGTGGCCGAAGCGGATGACGCGCTCCTGCTGCGCGTGCGCCGACAAGGACAGGACCACCGCTGCGCTCAACACGGCGCATCCACGAAGCAGGGATTTCATAGGAGACTCCTTGGAGATGAGCAACGACGGTCGCCCGGAATGTGCCGGCATCGTAGGCCTCGCATGGAAATAGTTTCCATAGTGGAAACCCTGTTCGCCGTTTGCTACAGTGCCTCGATAGTCCGAACCACACGCACCCGCTGCCCCTCAACCATCCGAGAACCGAGATGAGCGCCATCCTCGAACGAAGCTTCAAAGTTCTGGAGCACCTTGCCGCCGCACCGGAGGGCAAGGCACTGTCCGTGCTCGCGTCGGAGCTCGACATGCCGCTGAGCGCCACGCACCGGCTCCTGTCGGAACTGGTGCGCTGCGGCTACGTGCGGCAAGACCAGGCCCACGGCAACTACCTGCTCACCATCAAGCTGGTCTCCCTGGGGCTTGGCTTCCTCAGCGCAAGCGGCATCGTCGATATCGCACAGCCACTGCTCGACCGCCTCGCGGCCGAGTCCGGCGAACTGGTGCGTCTGGCGGTCGTCGATGGCGATGAACTCACCTTCGTCGCCAAGTCGCAGGGCGCGACGCGAGGCCTGCGGTACGACCCGGACATGGGCTTGTCGGTGAACCTGTCCTGCAGCGCCGCGGGCCACGCCTGGCTGGCCACCATGAGCGACGAACGCGCGCTCGAACTCGTCTCGCGCCAGGGTTTCGGCAAGCCCGAAGACTTCGGTCCGCGGGCGGTCACGTCGGTGAAGGCGCTTCTGGGCTACCTGAAAGCAACAAGGAACCGCGGCTTCAGCATGATCGTGGAAGTGTTCGCACCGGCGATGGCCTCGATGGCAGCCCCTATCCGGAACGGCACCGGCGCCGTGGTCGGTGTCGTGACCATCGCCGGCCCGCTCGTGCGCCTGACCGAGGCCCGGATGCTGGAAGTCGCGCCGGCCCTGCTCGCCTCCACGGAGCAGCTGACGATGGCCAGCGGAGCATCCGCGCTGCTCAAGAAGCGGGCGGCCTGAAGGCCGCTCGTGAGGTACCAGGTACCGTCCCGGCTCAATACACGACGATCTTGCCGGTCGGCCGCGGGCTGTGGCAGTCGTTGTAGAAGTACTCCCCCGGCGTCGTGAAGGTGTAGTTCGCCGAGGCGCCGGGATTGAGCCTGAAGTTGAAGGCGCCTTCGAAGAACTGCGTGGCGCAATGCACGTTGGCGTTGTCGGCAGGGTTGCGGAAGGTCACCGTCGTGTTGACCGGCACCCGCATGAAGGTCGGTGTCATGGCATTGACCGCGGTCGACTCCACCGCGCCCGGCTGGTTGGTGGCGGTCTGCACGCGTGCGAGGAACACGGTGTTGGGCGCCGGCAAGGCGGCGCCCTCCACCGCGGACCCGGACACCGGTCGGCGCACCACGGGCGGCTCGGGCGTCGCCGCAGGCGGCACCGTTCCCCCGATCTTGAAGGCCCACAGGAAGTCACCGCGTGCGGCCGAGTCGCCATAGGGAATGCTGGTGCCGCCGGCGTAGACGGCGACATATTGCTCGCCGTCGATTTCGTAGCTCACCGGGCTCGCGCTGATGGAGGCGCCGGTCTGGAAGCGCCAGAGCTCGTTGCCGTTGGTGCCGTCCATGGCCAGCAGGTTGCCGTCGGGCTGCCCGATGAACATCAGCCCGCTGGCCGTGGTCAGGATCCCGTTGCCGTGCGCCAGCGAGTACGGCATGTACTTCTTCCACTTGACGAGGTTGGTGCTGGGGTCGACCGCCACGATGCCACCGGTCATGTACTCGCCCGGCGGACGCAGGCCATTCGCTGCTTCCGTCAGCGAGTGCGCCGCCGCGACATAACCGGTGCCGGTGTAGACGAGGCCGGTGGCGGGGCTGAACGACTGGTGGTTCCAGTTCGCGCCACCGCCGTGCCCCGGTGCCGACAGCGTCGGCACATCCCAATGCGGGTCGTACAGGCAGCCCAGCGCGTAGTTCGGCACCGCGCGGTTCGGGTCGCCGGGAATGGCCGTGCCGAGGGGCTGGTCGACCACGCAGGTCTCGGTCCAGGCGCCCTGGCGCGGGATCGGCTGGGTGGGCCAGGTGGCCTGCCGTGCATCCTGCTTGACCGCCACCTCGTCGATGCCCAAGGGCGCGCTGCCATCCTTGCGGTCGAGGATGTAGTACATGCCGGTCTTGCTGCCGTAGATGATGACCTTGCGGTCCTTGCCATCGATCTTCACATTGGCCAACACCGGCGACATCACGTTGTCCATGTCCCAGATGTCGTGGTGGACGGACTGGAAGTGCCACTTGTATTCGCCGGTCTTCAGGTCCAGCGCGACAAGCGAATTGGCGAACAGGTTCAGGCCCGGGCGGGTCGAACCGTTCTGCGACGAGCCGCCCCGCGCATTGCCGAAGGTCCAGTACACGAGGTTGAGCTCGGGGTCCACGGCCGGGTGGATCCACGGCGTCGCGCCGGTGCGGTCCGACTCCGGTGCGCCGCCCCACGTCTCGTAGCCGCGCTCGCCCGGGCGCGGCACGCCCCAGAAGACGGTGAGCACCTTGCCATCGGTGGCATCGGCCGAGAACGCCGCGCCCCGGTTGCCGTCGTTGGTGCCGATGTAGAGGCGCCTGTCGTGGTAGACCAGCGCGACCTTCTGCACGGCGCCCACGAACTGCGGATCCGCGCTGGTCGGGTACTCCTTGATCCAGGCCACCTCGCCGGTGTCCTTTTTCAAGGCCACCAGGCGGTTGCCGTTGGCCACCGTGTAGACCAGACCGAGGTCCTTCGCGACCGCGACGCCGCGCCGCGTGATCACGCCGTAAGGCGTCGTCCACTTCCACTTGGTCGCGCCCGTCTTGCCGTCCACCGCGATCACATTGCCCAGCGCCGATTCGATGTAGATGACGCCATCGACCACCACCGTGGTGCTCTGGTTGGTGCCGGTGTTGATGCCGCCTTCGATGCGGTTCAGCCAGGCGCCGCCGAGTTGCGCGACCTGTGCCTTGTCGATCTTCTTCAGGCTCGAATAGTTCTGGTTGCCCAGGTTGCCGCCGACCTTCGGGAAGTCCTTGTCGCCCGGCGTGCAGCAATCCTTGAGATCCGCTGCAGACGCGGCGGGCGGCGGCACGCCACCGTTCCCGTTGCCCGCGCCCGGTGTGGGCTCTGGACTGTCATCGCCGCCCCCGCAGGCATTGAGGAGCAGCGGCGAGGCGATCACGCCGCAGGAGAGCAGAAGCGCTGCCAATGATTTGCGTTGCATGGTGTGTCTCTCGAAGAAGTGTTGGACTGACATTCGGCCGCTCGGGCCGCGCATCGGCCCGCCGTCGGAACGGCGGCGCGCAGATGTCGACGGGATGCTTCGCTGGCTACTGCGTGCAGAAGGGCGTGAGGCCCATGGCCGACTTCACGCCTTGCACCACCAGCTTCTGGAAAGCCGCGGCCCCCGGGCCGGTCGAGTTGGCCTCGAACGAATGGGTGTTGTGGCCGAGCGTCGACAGCCAGGCGCGTCCGCCGTCGTAGTACTGGCACCAGGCGACGGGATGGAAGTCCTTGTGGCCCGGGTGCGGCGCCGCGGTCAAGGGCAGGAGCGTCGCGGTGTCGACCTTCGCCAGGAACTTCACGTTCGTCGGGAAGGGCTCGAGGTTGTACCACTCGTCCTGGAAGGTGAAGCGCGCCGGCACGCCTGCGGTGGAGGGATCATCCGCGACGATGACGACATCGCCAGCGCGGTTCGGCGCATGGTTGTAGAAGTTCGCGTTGCCCAGCAGGCCTTCGTAGTACGGCCAGTTGTACTCCGCACCGAATGCGTTGTGCAGGCCGACGAAACCGCCGCCGCGGCGCATGTAGTTGCGCAGCGCCGTGCGGGCCGCATCGTTGCTGCTTGCAGCGTCCGCGTTCCACAGCGTGTCGCGGTTCGAACTCGCGAAGATGACCGCCTTGTAGTTGTTGATGCGGCCGGCCAGCACCGTCACGTCCTCGGTCCAGTCCACGGCGATGCCCTCGGCCGTGAGCATGCGCACCAGGCCGGCCTGCATGACGTTGTCGGGGTTCATGGTCGGGTTCAGACCGGCGGCCATGGGCGTGCCGAGGTTGGCGTGGCGAGGGCCCGCGGTGCGCGAGTAGACGAGCACGCGATCGGGTGTCGTCGCGAACGCCCCCCAGTCGTGGTAGCACTTCGGATCCGTGCCTCGGCACACGTTGTAGTAGGTGTCGAAGCTCGGATCCTTGACGGGCTCCGCCGGCGGCACGGGTGTCTCCGCCGGCGTGGCCGGGGGTGGTGTGGTCCCCGTCTCCGATGCGGGCGGCGGGGTGCCCGATCCGGAGTCGCCCCCTCCCCCGCACGCCGCCAAAGCCAAGGTCAGGGCGATCGCTCCCAACACGTTGAACCTGCGCAAACCGGCGTCTTCCATGAATGTCTCCTTTCTTGGGTTGAGCAAAGGCCAACGCGCGACGGCGTGGCCGTACCTGCATGCAGGCATCGTTCGCGACAACCCAATTCCGGCGGCCTGACCTCTACCTGACGAGGCCGATCCTAAGCATCATGGAAATTGTTTTCATTATGGAAATCCCTTCCTATTTTCACGGGAGCGCCACTTTTCAGAGGCGTCCACCCGCCCGGGACCCTTCACTTGCGCAGCTTGGCGAGCTCGGCCTCGAGGTCCTTGAGCGTCGTCTCGCCCACGCTCGCGCTGTACTTCGCGATCACGGGCTTGACCTTCGCCTGCAGCTTGGCCTGCTCATCCGGTGGCAGCTCGGTCACCTGCATGCCGGCCTTCTTGAGCGCTTCGAGTTGCGCGGCCGCCAGCTCGCGCGACACCGTGCGCTGGTAGCGGCCGGCCTCGGTCGCCGCGCCCTGGAGGATCTGCCGCTCGGCCGCGCTCATCGCGTCCCACAGCTTCTTGCTCACGATGACCGACTGCGGGTTGTACTGGTGATGGGTCAGCGCCAGGTGCTTCTGCACTTCGGCGAACTTGTTGGCGAGGATCACGCTGACCGGGTTCTCCTGCCCGTCGACCGCACGCTGCTCGAGCGCGGCGTACAGCTCCGGAAAGGCCAGCGGTGTCGGGTTGGCGTCGAGCGCCTTGACCCAGTCGATGTTGATCGGGTTCGGGATCACGCGCAGCTTGAGGCCCGCGATGTCCTCCACCTTGCGGATGGGACGCCTGCTGTTGGTCAGGTCGCGAAAGCCCAGCTCCCAGTACGCCAGCCCGATGATGCCCCGGTCGGCTAGCTTGGCGTGCAGGGCCGTCCCGAACGGCCCGTCGACCACGGCATCGACCTCCCGCGCGTTGGCGAACAGGAAGGGAAAGTCGTAGATCGCGAACTCCTTGACCTGCGCGGCCAGGATGCCCGAGTTGAGCACCGTCATCTCGACCGTGCCGCCCTGCACCGCCGACACCGTCTGCGCGTCGCCGCCCAGCACGCCGCCCGGGAACAGGGTCACCTTGATCTTTCCACCCGACTGGGCGGCGACGATCTCGGCGAACTTCTCTGCGCCCGTGACGGCCGGATGGCCCTTGGGGTTCTGCAGGCCGAGCTTGAGCGTGCGCTCCTTGATGTCCTGGGCCGAGGCGCAGCCAAGGGCGAGGACCGCGACGGCGGCGGTCAAGGTGCGAAGAAGGAAAGGTTTCATGGGTGGTGTCTCCTGGAAGCGGACGCCCAATGTACGAACCCGCTTCCCACCCCCTCAGCGGGTTTTCACCCACCCACGGCACCCGGCGCCTACGCGCACCAGATCGCGATCTGCCGGCTCAGGTCGTGCCACACCGCCTGCAGCGCCACGGCCGCAAGCAAGGCGCCCGCGATGCGCGTGCCCCATTCGCGCCGCACGGGGCCGATGCCGTTGCGCAGGTGCCGCCAGAGCCAGGGCGCCAGCAGCAGCGACACACCGCTGCCCGCTGCGAAGGCGGCCATGACGGCCGCGCCCTCCAGCGGCCCGTTGCCGAGCGCGGCGAGCATCAGCGCCGAATAGAGCAGCCCGCAGGGCATGCCGACCCAGAGCGCGCCCGTGGCCAGCACGCGCCACGACGACCCCGCGAGCGGCCTGAGCCCCCGCGCCAGCCACCGGCCCAGTCCATGCGCCCACAGCGGCTGCCGGCCCGACACGGCCAAAACGATCCCCCACACGGCCACGAAGACATGCAGCAGCAGCCACGCCGGCCGCAGCGCCACGACCTGCTCGCTGGCCAGCGCCAAGCTCTGCACCGCGCTGGCGGCGATGGCGCCGCCGAGCGCATAGCCGGCCGCGCGACCGGCATGGAAAGCGAGTGCGGCCGGCACGGTCGGCGTGGCCGCGGGCAGCGCCGCCACGCCACCGCCGGGTGGCGGCCGCACGATGCGGATCACGCCAGCGCAGGCGGCGCCGCACATGGCGACGCAGTGCGGCCCGCCGGCCAGGCCCATCAGCAACGCGGTTCCGACAAGGGCGGTCTGCATGGAATCTCAGTTTTCCATCGCGCTACCGTGTGGCCAGCGGCGAATCAAGCAGACGCAGGCCCCTGCCAGGGATACCGCGGAACCGGCTTCGCCGGGCCGCTGGTATCGCCCCCTGAAGGGGGAGGCGCCGCAGGCGCATCGGGGGTGATTCATATGATTCGTGAAAAGCGGGTGCGGTTGCGGTCGGCCTGCAGGTAGCGGTCGAACACCATCGCGATGGCGCGCACGAAGAACCAGCCGGTCGGCGTCACCTCGATCTCGTGCTCGCCGAGCGTCACCAGACCCTGGGCGGCCAGCGGCTCGAGCGCTTCGAGCTCGGCGGCGAAATGCCGGCGGAAATCGATCAGGTGGGCCAGCGCGATCGACTCGAAGTTCACCTGCCCCTGGCACATCAGCGCCATGATCACCGAGCGCCGCAGCACGTCGTCGCGCGACAGCGCCAGGCCGCGCACCACCGGCAGGCGACCCTGGTCGAGCAGGTCGTAGTACTCCTCCAGCGTCTTCGCGTTCTGGTTGTAGGTGGCGCCGACGCGGCCGATGGCCGACACGCCCAGCGCCACCAGGTCGCAGTCGGGCTGCGTGCTGTAGCCCTGGAAGTTGCGGTGCAACCGGCCCTGGCGCTTGGCGATGGCGAGCGCGTCGGTCGGCAGTGCGAAGTGGTCCATGCCGATGTAGACGTAGCCGGCCGCGGTGAGTGCGGCGATCGAGCGCGACAGCATGTCGACCTTGGTCGCCGCGTCGGGCAGCTCGGCGGCCTCGATGCGGCGCTGCGGCTTGAAGCGCTCCGGCAGGTGGGCATAGGCATAGAGTGCGATGCGGTCGGGCCGCAGTTCGCAGATCTGCGCCAGCGTGCGGTCGAAGGACGAGGCGGTCTGCTTCGGCAGGCCGTAGATCAGGTCGACGTTGACCGACGCGAAGCCCAGGCGCCGCGCCGCCGCCATCAGGTCGAACACCTGCGCCGCAGGCTGGATGCGGTGCACCGCCTTCTGCACGGCGGGGTCGAAGTCCTGCACGCCGAAGCTCAGGCGGTTGAAGCCCATCGCCGCCAGCTTCTCAAGCCGGCCCTCGTCGATGGTGCGCGGATCGATCTCGATCGAATACTCGCCGTCGGGCGCCAGCACGAAGGCGCTGCGCAGGATGTCCATGAGGCGGCCGAGACCGGCGTCGTCCAGGAAGGTCGGCGTACCGCCCCCCAGGTGCAGCTGACTTACCAGCGCGCCACGCCCGAGTTGCGCCACCTGCAGGTCGACCTCGCGCGCCAGGTAGCGCAGGTAGTCGTCGGCGCGCTCGTGGTGCTTGGTCACGATCTTGTTGCAGGCGCAGAAGTAGCACAGTGACGCGCAGAACGGCACGTGCACATAGAGCGACAGCGGCAGCGCCCGGGCGCTGGAGCCCGTGCGGCGCTGGCGCAGCGCCTGCGCGTAGTCGTCGCTGCCGAAGGCCTCGACGAAGCGGTCCGCCGTCGGATATGAGGTATAGCGCGGGCCGGAGACGTCGAAGCGCTTGAGGGTCGCGGGCGTCATGGCGGGCGCGGCGGGTGCGGCAGACGGGGGAACCAACTGCAGCCGGCTCGGCGCGGCGGATTCGGTAAGGATGGTGGATGGCATGGTGGTGGGGCGCGGAGGGCTCGTCAACTGTGCCGCCAACGGGGCCCTTCTTCATTGACGCCCGTCAAGCCTGCGCACCCGCCGCTCGCGAACAATTCCCTCAAACCACCGACGTGCCAGCACCGCCCTCCTCGCCTGCCGGCCCGCAGCCCATGACCCCCGAAACCATCAAAGTCGCCTGTTCCAACTGCAACCTGCGCGAGCTGTGCATGCCGGTCGGCCTGCAGCCCGCCGACCTCCGGCGCATCGACGAGATCGTCGCCACGCGCCGCAAGGTGAAGCGGCGCGAAACGCTGTTCCACAACGGCGAGCGTTTCACCTCGCTCTACGCCATCCGCACCGGCGTCTTCAAGACCCGCGTGACCTCGGAGGACGGCCGCGACCAGGTCACCGGCTTCCAGATGGCCGGCGAGATCATCGGGCTGGACGGCATCGTGAACGACCACCACACCTGCGACGCGGTGGCGCTGGAAGACGCGGAGGTCTGCGTGATGCCCTTCGACCGCATCGAGGAACTCTCGCGCGAGGTGACGGCCCTGCAGCGGCATGTGCACCAGATCATGAGCCGCGAGATCGTGCGCGAGCACGGCGTGATGCTGTTGCTGGGCAGCATGCGGGCCGAGGAGCGCCTCGCCGCCTTCCTGCTGAACCTGGTGCAGCGCCTGCATGCGCGTGGCTTCTCGCAATCGGAGCTGGTGCTGCGCATGACGCGCGAGGAGATCGGCAGCTACCTCGGCCTCAAGCTCGAGACGGTGAGCCGCACGCTGTCGAAGTTCGTCGAGGATGGCATCGTCGCGGTGCAGCAGCGCCATGTGCGCATCGTCGACGCCGACAAGCTGCGCCGGCTGGTCAACGCTCCGGCGTGTTGAAGCCGCGCATCGCCGCGCCGGCGTTGCGTCGATTCGCAACATAAAGTAACCTCTCGCCGCTTTATCTTTGCAGGGCTTTGAGCAAGCCCAACAAACAAGTCACGAGGGGGGAACATGCGGCGTTGGAAATCTGCGTTTGTGTTTGCTGCGTTCATCGCAGCCTGTGTGGTGGGATGTGGCGGCGGTGGGGGCGGCGGTGGAGGTGGCGGAAGCAGTGATCCAGACGGCGCGGGCAGCAATCCGGTCGCCCCCGTCAACGCCGCGGGCGCCTGGCTCACGTTCTCTCCGTCGAAGTTGGATGTGACGATGCTGCCCGGCACATCGACGCCGTTTTCCATCGAAGCGACGTCGAGCAGGACCATCGCAGAGCCCATCAACCTTGCAATCATCGATTCGAAAGGCGTCATCACCGCCACTTCGGGGAGCGTGACATCTCTTTCCGCGTTGAAGTACCTGGCGGCCATGAGCACGAACCCCGCCTTGGCGCCCGGCGTACACACCGGCAGCTTCGAGGTACGCGTGTGCTACGACGCCCCGCTCACCTGCGCCCGCCCTGTCGACGGATCTCCCTGGCAGGTGCCCTATGCGATCACCGTGGTCGATCCCGCCGCTCTGAGTTACCAGCGCTGGGAAGCCGCGCAGACCACCCCCGGCTTTCTCGACAACTTCGCGTTGAGCTACATCGGCAGCACACCCGTGGTGGTGACAGCCGGCTTCTACACCGGCGTCATGGAGACCTGGGTCACCGCCGATCTGGGCAGCACCTGGGCCAACAGAGCGCCAGCGACCAACCCCTCGCCGCTCGCGGCGGGCTTTGCGCTGGCGAGTGACGGCGTGGGTCTTTACCTGGCGGGAGGCCAGTCCGTTGCCACGTACGGCAAACTGCAGCCGCAATACCTGAGCCAGGTCTGGAAATTCGACGGCACAAACTGGCAGCAGAGAACAGCAGCAGCCCCGTTCACAGGCCGCCGCAACCATGTGATGGCCAAAGTGGGCGGCGCGCTCTATGTGACGGGTGGCCGCAACGCGAGCGGCACGTTCCGCGACCTGTGGACATCGTTGGACGACGGCATCAACTGGACCAAGGTCGCGGACACCTTGCCCACCGCGATCGGCACTCCATCGTGCGCGCTGAATTGGCAAGGCTCCCTGCTGGTCGTCGGTGATGCCGTGGCGACCTCAGGCGATGGTGTGAATTGGGTGGTGCATGGTGGCTATCCGACGGGCTTTCCGAAGGGGAGCACTCAATGCGCCGTGCTCAATGGTCGCTTGTTCATCAATGCCAACAACTACAACTTCTACGCCGTGTCGTCCGCAGACCTAGAGAGCTGGAAGCTTGAGCGCCCGATGGGCTCGGCCTTCAGCATGCCCGGCATGGTGGCCATCAGTGGCCGCCTGCTCATCACGTCCGGTGGCGGCTCATCGCAACGCACGACGTACCGCACCGTCCCCTGAAGCTCGACAGGCCGCAAGGCCGCGATGTCAGGCTCCATCCCCCGGCGTGTTGACCTCGCGGCGCGACATCGCGAGCAGCGCGGTCAGCGCGCTCGAGCCCATCGCCAAGATCCAGAAGACGAAGAAGCTCGCGGTGTAGAGCCCCTGGCGCGACAGCGGCAACGGTTCGCCGCGCCAGTGCACGTCGCTCGGGTCGACCATGGCGAACACCAGCATCTCGACCACGCAGGCCAGCAGGAACGACGGCCAGAGAATCCAGGCCAGGCGGCGGATGCGGCGTTTCATCGCGGGGGCTCAGCGCTTGGGCAGCGGCACGTCGTCGCTCGGCGTGGCGGCATGGTTGCGGCCGGTCTGCGCGGGCAGCAGCCTCTTGTCGGCCAGCGTCTTGTTGATCTCGATGCCCTGGCGGTAGTAGTCCTCCGACACCACCGGGTCGGGCGT
The DNA here is from genome assembly GCF_030317205.1 of Variovorax sp. J2L1-78. Classification (NCBI taxonomy): domain Bacteria; kingdom Pseudomonadati; phylum Pseudomonadota; class Betaproteobacteria; order Burkholderiales; family Comamonadaceae; genus Variovorax; species Variovorax arabinosiphilus. Next base: position 1,134,275 of record NZ_JASZYB010000001.1, read on the forward strand.
GCGGATGGCCAGCCACAGCGTGGCGAATCCGGCGACCACGACGATCGCCGGGCCGGCGATCACCATCCAGACGAGCGGGAACGTCCACCACGGAGCAGCCGTGTTGTCGGTGACGTCGGGTGGCTTCGATGCAAGGGCATTCATGGGGTTGTCTCCTGAATTTCAACGCGGAACAAGAAAGATGGCCTTCTCCGACACGTGGGCGCCGCCATCGGCTGCCCGCACGTCGAAATACACGGGGTGCGAGCCCGAGGGCGCGGCGCCGTACGGCAGCTGCAGGCGCACCGCGACCCAGCGCGACTCGGCCGGCTGCACCTCGACCGAATCGCCGGCGGCGACCGTGAGGCCTTCGAGCCCGCTGGCCGCAATGGCATAGCGCTGCGGCCGTTCCGTCGCGTTCATGATCTGCAGGCGGTACACGTTCTCCAGCATGCCGCCCTCGACGATGCGCGCGAGCGAGGCGCGGTCGCGCACCACGTCGACCTTCAGCGGCGTGCGCACCACCAGGCTCGCGAGCAGGCCGATGCACAGCGCCGCCAGCACACCCGTGTAGACGAGCACGCGCGGACGGAACACGCGCGCCGCCACCTGGCGCGCCGACCAGCGCGCGGCCAGGCCGTTCTGCGTGGCATAGCGGATCAGGCCGCGCGGGTAGTCCATCTTGTCCATCACGGTGTTGCAGGCGTCCACGCACAGGCCGCAGCCGATGCACTCGTACTGCAGGCCGTCGCGGATGTCGATGCCGGTCGGACACACCTGCACGCACAGGGTGCAGTCGATGCAGTCGCCCAGGCCGTTGCGCTCGTGCTGCTTGCCGCGGGCGCCGCGCGGTTCGCCGCGGGCCGCGTCGTAGCTGACGATGAGCGTATCGCGGTCGAACATCGCGCTCTGGAAGCGCGCGTACGGGCACATGTACTTGCAGACCTGCTCGCGCATGAAGCCGGCGTTGCCGTAGGTGGCGAAGCCGTAGAAGAAGGCCCAGAACACCTCCCACGAGCCCATCTGCGTCTGCAGGAAGGCCATGCCGAGTTCACGGATGGGCGTGAAGTAGCCCACGAAGGTGAAGCCGGTCCACATCGCGATGCCCAGCCACACCACGTGCTTGAAGGTCTTCTTGACGCCCTTCTCCATCGACAGCGTGCCCTTGTCCAGCCGTATGCGCGCGCTGCGGGCACCTTCGATCTTTTCCTCGACCCACATGAAGATCTCGGTGTAGACGGTCTGCGGGCAGGCGTAGCCGCACCACAGGCGGCCCGCCACGGCGGTGAAGAGGAAGAGCGACAGGGCCGAGACGACGAGCAGCCCCGTCAGATAGATCAGGTCCTGCGGGTACAGCACCAGCCCGAAGATGTAGAAGCGCCGCGCGGCCAGGTCGAACAGCACCATCTGGCGTTCGCCCCAATCCAGCCACGGCAGCCCGTAGAACACGATCTGCGTGATGAACACCATGGCCCAGCGCCAGCGCGCGAACACGCCCTGGATGCTGCGCGCATAGATCTTCTTGTGCGCTTCGTAGAGACCGACGCTCTCGCCCGCTGCCGGGGCGATGGGAATCACCTTGCGCGGCGTGGCGGATGCCGGTGCGGGCGCAGGCGCGGGTCGTGGGGATGCGGACATGCGTGCAGACGATGGACGACCGCGCTCAGCGCGATGCCGTCTGCGGGTTGTTCGACAGGCCCCAGACGTACGAGGCCAGCACGTGGATCTGCGCCTCGGTCAGCCGCTCCTGCTGCGCCGGCATCTGGTTGGTCTTGCCGGTATTGATGATCGAGATGATCGCGTCCTGCCCGTAGCCGTGCAGCCAGATGCGGTCCGACAGATTGGGCGCACCCAGTGCGGGGGTGCCGCCGCCGGTCATGCCGTGGCAGGCCGCGCAGGCGGTGAACTTGGCTTTCCCCAGTCCGGCGCGCACCGAGTCGTGCGGGCTGCCCGACAGGCTCAGCACGTAGTTGGCGACGTTCTTGACGTCGTCCGGCGTGCCCACGGCCGCCGCCATCGGCGGCATCACGCCGATGCGGCCGAGCGTGATGGACTCCTGGATCTTGGCAGGGTCGCCGCCATGCAGCCAGTCGCCGTCGGTCAGGTTCGGAAAGCCCTTGCTGCCGCGCGCGTCGGAGCCATGGCACTGGGCGCAGTTGTTCAGGAACAGCCGCTCGCCGATCGCCATGGCCTGCGGGTCGCGCGCCATCTCGGGCGTGGGCATGGCAGCGTACTTGGCATACACCGGCGCGAGTTCGGCATTGGCCTTGGCGATCTCCTTGTCGTATTCGCCGGCCGTGCTCCAGCCGAGCTGGCCCTGCATGCTGCCCAGACCCGGATAGGCCACGAGGTAACCGAGCCCGAACACGATGGTCAGCACGAACAGGCCCACCCACCAGCGCGGCAGGGGGTTGTTCATCTCGCGGAGGTCCTCGTCCCAGACGTGGCCGGTGGTGTTGTCGCCGCCCGCCGGCGCGCGGGCCCGGTTGGTGATCCACAACAGGAATGCGCAGGCTGCGATGCTGGCCAGCGAGATGACGGTGACGTAGTGCGACCAGAAGCCGCTGATGAAATCGCTCATGATGTTCGCTTCAGTCTTGTTCGAAGGGCAACTGCGCGGCTTCGTCGAAGCCCCGGCGGTTGCGGCCGGCGAAGGCCCAGACCAGGATGCCGATGAAGGTGACGAAGGAAACCAGCGTCGCCGCGATGCGCAGCGTGGTGATGTCGATGTTCATGGTTCTCTCCTTCGCTTACTTGAGCGCCAGGCCCAGCGACTGCAGGTACGCCACCAAGGCGTCCATCTCGGTCTTGCCGGCCACGGCTTCCTTGGCGCCGGCGATCTGCTCGTCGGTGTAGGGCACGCCCACGCGCCGCAGCGCCGTCATGTGGGTGCCGACGCTGGCCGCGTCGGCCAGCGACTTGTCCAGCCAGCTGTAGGCCGGCATGTTCGACTCGGGCACCAGGTCGCGCGGGTTGTTCAGGTGGATGCGGTGCCACTCGTCGCTGTACTTGCCGCCCACGCGGTGCAGGTCGGGCCCGGTGCGCTTGCTGCCCCACTGGAAGGGGTGGTCGTAGACGAACTCGCCCGCCACCGAGTAGTGGCCATAGCGCAGCGTCTCGGCACGGAAGGGCCGGATCATCTGCGAGTGGCAGTTGTAGCAACCCTCGCGGGTGTAGATGTCGCGACCGACCAGCTGCAGCGGCTCGAGCGGCTTCACGCCGGTCACGGCCTCGGTGGTCGACTTCTGGAAGAACAGCGGCACGATCTCCACCAGGCCGCCGACGGCGATCACCAGCAGGATCAGCACGATCATCAGGAAGTTGTTGGTCTCGATCTTCTCGTGCGAGAAGCCGGTCTTGGGTGCGTTGGAACTCATGGTGTTGTTCTCTTCAGGCGTGGACCAGTGCGGGAATCGGTGCGCGCACCGAGCGGCCGGCCACCACCGTCATGGCGACGTTCCAGGCCATGACCAGCATGCCGCCCAGGTACAGCAGGCCGCCGAGCAGGCGCACCACGTAGTACGGGTAGGTGGCCTTCACGCCTTCGACGAAGGTGTAGGTGAGCGTGCCGTCGGGGTTGATGGCGCGCCACATCAGGCCCTGCATCACACCGGCGATCCACATCGCGGCGATGTAGAGCACGATGCCGATCGTCGCCATCCAAAAATGCACCTCGATCGCCTTGATGCTGTGCATCTCGGTGCGGCCCCACAGGCGCGGGATCAGGTAGTAGAGCGAACCCATCGTGATGAAGCCGACCCAGCCGAGCGCCCCGGAGTGGACATGGCCGACGGTCCAGTCGGTGTAATGCGACAGCGCGTTCACCGTCTTGATGGACATCATCGGTCCCTCGAAGGTCGACATGCCGTAGAAGGACAGCGCGACGATCAGGAAACGGATGATCGGGTCGGTGCGCAGCTTGTGCCAGGCGCCCGACAGCGTCATCACGCCGTTGATCATCCCGCCCCAGCTGGGGGCTAGCAGGATCAGCGAGAACACCATGCCGATGGATTGCGTCCAGTCGGGCAGCGCGGTGTAGTGCAGGTGATGCGGGCCGGCCCACATGTACGTGAAGATCAGCGCCCAGAAGTGGACGATGGACAGGCGGTACGAGTACACCGGCCGGCCGGCCTGCTTGGGGATGTAGTAGTACATCATCCCGAGGAAACCGGCGGTGAGGAAGAAGCCCACCGCGTTGTGGCCGTACCACCACTGCACCATCGCGTCCTGCACGCCGGCGTAGGCCGAATAGCTCTTCATCCAGCCGGCCGGAATGGCCGCGCTGTTGACGATGTGCAGCAGTGCCACCGCGATGATGAAGGAGCCGTAGAACCAGTTGGCCACGTAGATGTGGCGCACCTTGCGGATGGCGAGGGTGCCGAAGAACACGATCGCGTAGGCGACCCACACGGCCGTGATCAGGATGTCGATCGGCCATTCGAGCTCGGCGTATTCCTTGCCGCTGGTGTAGCCCAGCGGAAGGCTGACAACAGCGCCCACGATGACCAGTTGCCAGCCCCAGAACACGAAGGACGCGAGCGCCGGCGCGAACAGCCGGACCTGGCAGGTGCGCTGCACCACGTGGAAGCTGGTGGCCATCAGCGCGCAGCCGCCGAAGGCGAAGATCACGGCGTTGGTGTGCAGCGGGCGCAGCCGCCCGTAGCTGAGCCAGGAGATGCCGAGGTTGAGTTCGGGCCAGGCGAGCTGCGACGCGATGATCACGCCGACCAGCATGCCGACCACGCCCCAGACCACGGACATGATGGCGAACTGGCGGACAGCGGTGTCGCTGTAAACCGCTGCGGGAGGGTTGGGAACTTGCATCGTCGGGCCTTTTCTATGAGACCCGGTCAGTGTCTTGGTGAGACACGTCCTACGGATTGATACAGATCAATCACCGCCCAGAATGCGCTCGCCTTCGCGGTCGACGTCGTCGAATTGCCCACGGTCCACGGCCCACCACAGGCCCCCGAGGATCAGCAGCACCAGCACGACCGAGAACGGGATGAGCAGGAAGAGGATGTCCATCAGGCGCCCTTCCCCGTCGCCGGCATCGCGGCCGTTGCCATCGGCCGCGCGAGCCGCGCCGCGTTGAGCACCACCACCAGCGAGCTGCCTGCCATGCCCAGCCCCGCGAGCCATGCCGGCAACCATCCAGCGAGTGCAAGCGGCACGCACAACGCGTTGTAGCCGGCCGCCCAGGCCAGGTTCTGCCGCACGATGCGCAGCGTGCGGCGCGCCTGCGCGATCGCCCCGGGGATGGCCGACAGCGCATCGCCCAGCACGATGAAGTCGGCCCGCGCCTGCGCCAGCGGCACCGCCTTGCCGAAGGCGAAGGAGGCGTGCGCCTGCGCCAGCACCGGGCCGTCGTTGAGGCCGTCGCCCACCATGGCGACCTTGCATCCCGCCGCCTGCAGCGCCTGCATGGCCGCAAGCTTGTCTTCGGGCGTGCAGCCACCGCGCGCGTCGCGAATGCCGGCCTGCTGCGCGATCTCGCGCGCCGCGGCGTCGCGGTCGCCCGAGAGCAACTGAACGCCGATGCCCTGCGCCTGCAGCGCGCCGACCGCGGCGGCCGCGTCCTCGCGCAGGTCTTCGGCCAGCACGAAGCTCGCGACCCAGCCGGCCTCGTCGGCCAGGTGGACCTGCGTGGCCTCGCACGCCAGGGGCGCCACATGGCAGAAGCCTGCCGTGCCCAGGCGCAAGCGGCGCGGCGCGGCACCGGCGAGGGGTTGGCGCCGCTGCAGCACCCCATCGAGGCCCTGCCCCGCCTGTTCGGTCACCTGCGAGGCGGTCCAGCCCGGCGGCACCCGATGCTGCATCTGCCACGCATGGACCAGTGCCCGCGCCGCAGGGTGCAGCGACTGCGCGCCCAGTGCGGCAGCCAGTTCGACCGCGTCGCCCGGCATAACGCCGCGCCGGCTGTACACCCGGTCGAGCCGCGGCGTGTCGCGCGTGAGCGTGCCGGTCTTGTCGAAGACCACGGTGTCGATCGACGCCAGCGCCTCGAGCGCCTGCAGGTCGTGCACCACCACCCCGCCGCGCGCCAGCGACCCGGCGCTGGCCAGCATCGCGGCGGGCGTGGCCAGCGAGAGCGCGCAGGGACACGTCACGATCAGCACCGCGACGGCCACCATCAGCGCATGGCCCGGGCCGGCCTGCCACCACAAGGCACCGGCCAGCGCAGCCGCGGCCAGTACCGCGACGAGGAAGGGCCGCGCCACCCGGTCGGCCAGTTGCGCGAGGCGCGGCTTGCCGAGCGACGCGCTTTCCATCAGGGCCACGATCTGCGCGAAGCGCGTGGCGCTGCCCACGGCGTCGATGCGCACCTGCACGGCCGCGGCGAGGTTGTGGCTGCCGGCCAGCACGCGCGCGCCGCAGGGGCGCGGCACCGGGCGCGACTCGCCGGTGAGCAGCGCCTCGTCGGCGCTGGTGTCGCCGCGCACGACCACGCCGTCGGCCGGGAAGGCTTCGCCGGGCAGCACGCGCACGGTGTCGCCCGCCTGCAGGCGTCGTACGGCCACGCGCACGAAGCTGCCGTCGGGCGCCAGCCGCTCGACGCTGTCGGGCAGCCGGTTCATCAGTGCCTCGAGCGCGCCGGCGGTGCGGTCGCGCAGCCGCGTCTCCAGCCAGCGGCCAGTCAGCAGGAAGAACACGAACATCGTGAGCGAGTCGAAGTAGACCTCGTGCCCGAGCGGCCCGGCGGGGTCGAACGTCGCGGCGGTGCTCACGGCGAAGGTGATCGCCATGCCGATCGCGACCGGCAGGTCCATGCCGACGCGGCGCCGGCGCAGGTCACGCCATGCGCTTCGAAAGAACGGGCCGCAGCAGAAGAAGACCACCGGCAGCGTGAGCACCCAGGAAGCCCAGCGCAGCAGCTGCGCGGCGTCGGCCGACATGTCGCCGGGCTGCGCGATGTACGCGGGGTACGCATACATCATCACCTGCATCATGCAGAAGCCTGCGACCAGCCAGCGCCACAGCGCCAGGCGGGCCACGCGGGCCCGCTGCGCACGGGCCTCCAGGTCGCCGGCCGGTACCAGCGGGTAGCCGGCCGCGGCGGAGGCGGCGAACCAGCGCGACGGTTGAACGTCGGCCGCGGACCACACGATGCGCGCGCGTCGCGTGGTGGCATTCACCTCGGCGCGCAGCACCCCGGGCACCTGTGCCAGCGCCGCCTCGACCGTGAAGGCGCAGGCCGCGCAGTGCATGCCCTCCACCACCACCTGCGAGGCCCAGCGACCGTCCTTGGCGTCGCCGTCGATCGGCTGGCCGAAGGCCGCCCACTCGGCCGGGTCATCCAGCGCGGCGGACGAGGTCGGCGCCACGGATCCGGCGGCGGCCGGCAGGGCGAGGCCGGGCACGGCGAACGGGAGGGCAGCTTGCATGCCGCAAGGCTAGCGGCGGGCACCGCGGCGTCGCTTGATCTGGATCAAGCCGCACGGCATGGCGCCGCCTAGGCTCGGGCCCTACCCTCATCACGGAGAAAAGTTCATGTTCCAGCGCATCCTGATCGCCACCGACGGCTCCACCCTCTCGCGCAAGGCCGTGGCCAGCGGCATCGCGCTGGCAGCGCAGCATGGTGCCGACCTGGTGGCGCTGACGGTGGTGCCGCGCTACCCGAAGGCCTATTTCGACGGCGCCATGGTGTTCGCGCCCGACGACATCGCCCGCATCGAGAAGCAATGGGCAGTGGCGGCCGAGGAAACGCTGGCCGCGGTCGCCACCCGGGCCAAGAGCAGCGGCGTGAAGGTCAAGACCGTCACGGTCAGCTCCGACCTGGTCGCGGAGTCGATCGTCGCCGCCGCGAAGAAGCACAAGTGCGACCTGATCGTCATGGCCTCGCACGGCCGCAAGGGCATCAAGCGCCTGCTGCTGGGCAGCGAGACGCAGCATGTGCTGACGCATTCGACGCTGCCGGTGCTGGTGCTGCGCTGAACGTGCGACGACAAGACCGCAGCCGTCCCGGGGGCTTCATTGGAAGCCTCGCGGCGCCTGTGGTCACATGCACGGCGTGCGGCCAGGGGCCGACCCGTTTTCACGAACAAGGAAAGAAGACATCATGAAAATTCTCGTCGCCGTCGATGGCAGTGCCTACACGCAGAAGGCCCTCACCTACCTCACCACCAACCGCAGCCTGTTCGGCCAGGGCAGCGACCTGGTGCTGGTCAACGTGGCCACCGGCCTGCCGGCCAATGTCACGCGCCACGTCACCAAGGACATCGTCGACGGCTACTACGCCGACGAGGCCGCCAAGGTGCTCGACCCGGTCAAGAAGTACCTCGACGCGCAGGGCATCACCGGCTACGCGGTCCAGCTGCGCCACGGCTACGCGCCCGAGGAGATCGTCGCCGCGGCCAAGGACGTCGGTGCCGGCCTGATCGTGATGGGCACGCACGGCCACGGCATGTTCGGCCGCGCGCTGATGGGCTCGGTGGCCACCAAGGTGATCGCCGAGAGCCCGGTGTCGGTGCTGCTGGTCAAGTAGGCACCCGCAGCCGCCTGACCGGCCGGGCTCCGACCTGGCTAGGCGCTGGCTTTCGCGCTCTGCAGGACGAAGGCCTCGGCCTCCGAGTAGGAGTGCAGGATCAGGTCGACCGAGTCCTTCACCTGCTCTTCTGATGCGCCGGCTTCGTCGAGCGGCAGCCTGACGGTGGCGATGGCGGCATGGGGCAGTGCGGCGCGCATCTCGGCCGCAGTGGCACGCCAGGCGTCGACGGCGTCGTGCCGCGGGTACGCGAGAAACACCGTCCCGACCAGGCTCGCCTTGTCGGCCATGTCCGGGTCGGGCGGTTCGGCGAGCGATACGCTGCGGGCGTCGACGTCGTCCTGCCGGAGCGCACGCACCAGCAGTTCCGTCAGCAGTTCGTCGCGCTCGGAGCCGAAGCCCGCGCACAGCACGACCGATTGCGACGGCACGTCCAGCCGGCCCTGGTACGGCCCGAGGCGCGATTCGCGGATCTGCCGCAAGCGGCTGCCGAGGCTGGCATCGGCCAGCGACACGGTCGACCGGCGCCGGCCAAAGCGCTTGCCCGTTCGCCCCCCCGCCAGCGTTTCGGCGAGGCCGACCACCGTCTTGTCGATGCGCCCCCGCTGCCTTGCGTCGATGCGCCCGAGCTGGAAGTCGAGCCCCGCCAGCGCCAGCCCCGGCAGCAGCACCTGGTCGCAATACTTGGCGAAGGTGCTTCGCCGCAGGTAGAGCCGTGCGTCCTTGATGATGGCCGCCGTGTTGTCGGACAGTGCGCGCTGATAGAAGCGCTGGCCCGCGTTCAGCCCCGGCGCATCGGTCAGCAGGATGGACAGCGGCTCGAGCGCACGCACATGCCGCCCGACCACCACGATGATCAGCGTGAGTGGCGTCGACAGCAGCAGGCCGACCGGCCCCCACATCGCGCCCCAGAACAGCGCCGACACGATGACCGCGAGCGGCGCCAGCCCGGTGCTGTGCCCGTAGACCTGCGGCTCCACGACATGCGCCACCACCAGCTCCAGCACGATGAAGAGCGTCAGGCTCGAGAGCACCAGCGACCAGCCCGGGTCCACCGCGGCGCTGAAGATGGCGATAAGCGCAGCCGCCCCCAGCACGCCGACATAGGGCACGAAACGCAGCAGCGCGCTGATCGAGCCCCACAGCGCCGCGTGCGGAATGCCGATCGCCCACAGCCCGACGCCGACGATCGCCCCGAAGGTCGCGTTGACGATGACCTGCGACATGAAGTAGCGCGACACGCCCTGCGCCGTGTCGCTCAGCGCCTGCACCGTCGGGCCGAGCTCGGCCACGCCGATCACGCGGATGAAGCGGTCGCTGAGCGACTCGTGCTCCAGCAGGATGAACACCAGCAGGATGAAGACGATGCCGGCCTCGCCGATCGGCCCCCACAGCGACGCCAGCAGCTTCGACACCAGGTCGCCGGCCGACGGCGGGGTCTGGCGGATCTGCACCGGCAAGGGCTCGTTGCTCGCGACCGGCGCGGCGGGCGCCGCCGACCGTGTGGACGACCGAGCACGCGGGGCCGGTACTGGCGCTGGCGCGGGCGTGGCCTGCGGCGCCACGCCCTTGAGTTCCGCCTCGAAGCGCTCGAAAGGCCGCACCACCACCTCCCGCGCCGACTCGACCTTCGACATGATGGCGGCCCGGTACTGCGGCAGCCCCGCGCCCACGTCGACGAGCTGGATCGCCAGCACCGCGCTCATGCAGACCATGCACACCGCCACCATCACCACCGACACCAGCGTTGCGATCGTGCGGCCCATGCCGGTGCGCGTGAGCTTGCGCGCCAGCGGCGCGATGACCAGGCTCAGAACGCCGGCGATGGCGATCGGCCGAAGCACGTCCTGCCCGAAATGCAGCAGCAGCAGCAGGCAGGTGGCCGGCACCACCGTGCCGATGCCCAGACGTTCGCGCGGAGACAACTTGTCCATGGGAGCCCTGGCGCTCGCCCTGAGCGGGCGCGAGCGCTGAATGTGGAAGACGGCCGAAGCGCCGCGCAGCAATGGTACGTGCTGCGGCACCCCGTCAAGCGCCCTGCGGAGCCCTTCGGTGGAACGGCGCCAGCCATCGCTCGGTCGCTATCCAGAGCCGCCGCTGCTCGAGTTCGTCACCGCCGGGTTGAACAGGCTCGAGGCGTTGAGCCTCTCGTGAAAAATAGCCGCCACTGACACCCGCGAATGCCTCGGACGTGGCCAGGCGAGCAATGATGGCCGCGCCTCGCTCCGGCGCACCTACGCGGAGCGCGCGCAGGACACGCTCGAGCGTCGCGGCGAAGGGAAGCTCCCGGCCCAGCCCAGTCACGTTGAATCCGGGGTCGACGCTGTTGGCGACGACGGCCGTGGACGCCAGTCTCCTGGCCAGTTCTGCACTGAACATGATGGCCATCAACTTCGTCTTGCCGTACATGACCGAAGAGCCCAGGCGGGAGAACGGACGCGTATCCGTCAGGTCGTGCGCGATATCGAGCCCGTCCGCACGCCTGGACGCTTCGGACCCCACCGTCACGACCCGGGATGCCCCCGCCGCGACGAGCGAGCGCCGGAGGCAGGCGGTCAGCAACCAAGGCGCGAGGTAGTTCGTGGAAACCATCTCCGAAAAGCCGTCTGGCGTGACCCGTTGCTCGAACGCGTGGATCCCGGCATTGTTGATGAGCACGTCGATCTGCGGGTATTCCGCGGCCATGCGAGCGCCGGCTTGCGCAACGCTCCGAAGATTGGCGAAGTCGGCCAGGATGCAGTCGACAGCCGCACCCGGCGCTTCTTGCAGCAACGCCGCACGCGTAGCCTCCGCCTTGGCCCTGTTGCGCGCGACGAGTACGAGCCGGACACCGGGCCGTGCCAACGCCGACGCCGCAATCCGGCCCAATCCGTTCGTCGCCCCTGTCAGCACGATTGTCGAGAACGTATTCACTCCAGCCCCAAGTAATGTGCAAAAATCCATTTTAGCAAATTAATGGACATTTGCACATCAAATGGAAGATGCAGGCATTCCTCGGGAACAGGCGCTTCTGGAACTGGGCACTCAGCTCAATGCACTGCTGTCGTCCGCGCGCGCATTCACCGCCGAGGCGGCAGCCGACTTCACGCCGGCGGTCTCGGGCGCTTCTTTCCAGGTGCTCCAATGGCTCCACGCGGTTGGCGCGACGCGCTCCACGCGGGTCGCGGAAGCGCTTGCCATGGACCGAAGCGCCTTGAGCAGATTGCTCCAGCCCCTGACTCAAGCCCGTCTTGTGGAAGCGTACCCAGACCCCTCGGATGGCCGAGTGACGATCTACGCACTGACGAAGGATGCCCGCAAGAAGATGGACCGGGCCCTGGCGAACAAGGGGAACCGCTTCTCCGAGCGGCTGCACGGATGGTCGAGCACCGAAATTTCGCAACTGGCCGGGCTTCTAGCGCGGCTCAATGATGCAAGCGGCGGCTGACCGCTGGTTCCGCGGCGTCAGCCCTGCGTGAACAGTCCCTTGTGCTGCTCGCGCAGCAGTGCCTTCTGCACCTTGCCCATCGCGTTGCGCGGCAGTTCGGGCACGATGAAGCAGCGCTTCGGGATCTTGAAATTGGCCAGCTTGGCCTTGAGCTCGGCCACGATCGCCTCGCCGTCGACGCTCGCGCCCGTCTTGACCGTGACCACCGCCACGCCGACCTCGCCGAAGTCCGGGTGCGGCACGCCGACCAGCGCGCTTTCGGCCACGCCGGCCATCTCGTTGATGAAGCCCTCGATCTCGGCCGGGTAGACGTTGTAGCCCCCGCTGATGATCAGGTCCTTGCTGCGGCCGACGATGGTGATGTAGCCCAGCCCGTCAATCTTGCCGACATCGCCGGTCTTGAAGAAGCCGTCGGCGGTGAACTCCTCCTTCGTCTTCTCGGGCATGCGCCAGTAGCCGGCGAAGACGTTGGGGCCGTCGACCTCGATGTGCCCGATCTCGTCCGTTCCGCAATCGAGCCCTTCACGGCCCTCCTCGTACGAACGCACCCGCAGCTGCACGCCCGGCAGCGCAAAACCGACCGTGCCACCGCGCCGCTCGCCCTGCACCGGCTTGTAGGGGTTCGAGGTGAGCATGGCGGTCTCGCTCATGCCGTAGCGCTCGAGGATGGTGTGGCCGGTGCGCGCCTGCCATTCATGGAAGGTCTCGATCAGCAGCGGCGCCGAGCCGGCGACGAACAGGCGCATGTTCCGGCACGCCGTCTTCGTCAGGCCGGGCTCGGCCAGCATGCGCACGTAGAGCGTGGGCACGCCCATGAACACCGTGGCGTCCGGCAGCCGTGCGACCACGCGCTTCGGGTCGAACTTGTTCATCCAGATCATCTTGCTGCCGTTGAGCAGCGCGCCGTGGATGGCGACGAACAGGCCGTGCACGTGGAAGATGGGCAGTGCGTGGATCAGCACGTCCCCCCGGCCCTCGGGCCCTCCGGTGGCCTCCCAGCCCCAGTAATCCTTGAGCACCTCCGCGTTCGACAGCAGGTTGCGGTGCGTCAGCATCGCGCCCTTGCTGCGGCCGGTGGTGCCGCTCGTGTAGAGGATGGCGGCAAGGTCGTCCTCGCCGCGCTGCGCCACGGTGTGGCGGTCGCTGCACTGCACGGCGACGTCGAGCAGCGTGCCGGTGCGGTCGTCGTTCAGGGTGAAGACATGGCGCGTGCCCGCCGCCAGCGCGATCGGCCCGACCCAGTCGGCGTTGGCACTGCTGCACACCACCACCGCCGGCTCGGCGTTGCCGATGAAGTACTCGATCTCGGCGCCGCGGTAGGCGGTGTTCAGCGGCAGGAAGACGTAGCCGGCGCGCAGGGTCGCGAGGTAGAGCATCAGCGCCTCGACCGATTTTTCGACCTGCACGGCGATGCGCGCGCCCTCCTCCAGGTCGAGTGCGAAGAAGAGGTTGGCGATCATCGCGCTGGCGCGGTCGAGGTCGCCCCAGGTGTACAGCAGGCCGTCGTCGGTTTCGACGGCAATGGCATCGAGGTCGGCGGGGAAGGCGGCGCGCAGCGCGGCGAAAAGGTTGGCGTTCGAGGTCATCGTGGTCTCGGCGGGGTGTCAGAAATGAGGCGGTCGTTTGGCCAGGAAGGCGGCGATGCCTTCCCGGTGTTCGGGAGAGTCGGCGTAGTCGTAGGCGGCGGGCAGCAGGCCCGCGACGCCCGCCATGGCCTGGGACGTGAGTGCGGCCAGCACGCGCTTGTTGGCGCGCGCGGCCTCGGGGGCGAGCGCGGCGATGCGGCGGGCATAGGCGATGGCTTCGTCGGCCACCGCATCGTCGGACACCACGCGCAGCAGGAAGCCCGTGTCGAGCAGCCGCTGCGCGTCGTGCACGCCGGCGGCCAGCAGCATGTCGCGCGCAAGCACGTCGCCCACGGCGCGGTGCACCACGGCGGCCTCACGCGGCGCCATCGGGAAGCCGAGCTTGGCGATCGGCGCGCCGAACCGGGCGGAGGCACCGGCCAGGCGGATGTCGCAGCAACTGGCGATCTCGAGGCCCGCGCCCATGCAGGCGCCCTCGATCTGCGCGACCACGGGCACGCTGCCATCGCGCATCGCCTGCAGCGCAGCGCCGACCTCGTCTTCATGGAAGCTGCGCAGTCGCACCGGATCGAAACGAAAGGACGGGTACTCGGAGATGTCGCCGCCCGCGCAGAAGGCACCGCCCTCCCCGCGCACGACGATGCAGCGTAATCCGGCCTCGACCTCGAAATCCAAGAAAGCGGTGCGCAGCGCGCGCCACATCGCGCGCGACATGGCGTTCAAGCGCCCCGCATGCGCCAGTGTGACGACGGCGATGGCGCCGTCGCGTTCGATCCTGATCTCACCGGCCATGCGTCTGCATCACTCCAGCTTGGCGCCCGAGGCCTTCACGACCGTCGCCCAGCGCTTGACTTCGGCATCGACGAAATTCGCATAGGCGGTCGTCGTGACGTTGGGAATCTCCGACCCGTTGGCCGCCCAGATGGTCTTGAGCTCGTCGGAGGCCAGGGCCTTCTTCATCTCCTCGATGATCTTCGCCTGCACGTCGGCCGGCGTGCCCTTGGGCGCCCACAGGCCGTACCAGGTGGTCACGGTGTAGTCGGGCAAGCCGACCTCGGCCGCGCAGGGCACGTCGGGGAAGGCCGGGTTGCGCTTGGCGCCGGCCATCATCAACGCCTTGATGCGGCCGCCCTTGATGTGCTGCGACGACGAGCCCAGCCCGTCGAAGCACACATCGACGTTGCCGGAGATCAGGTCCTGCAGCATCGGGCCGGCGCCGCGGTACGGGATGTGCGTGATGAAGGTGCCCGTCTGCTGCTTGAACAGCTCGCCCGCCAGGTGGTGCGAGGTGCCTGCGCCTGCCGAGCCGTAGTTCATCTTCGCCGGGTTGCGCTTGGCGTAGGCGATGAATTCCTGGATGGTCGGCTGCGTCACCCGCTTCGGGTTGACCACCACCACCTGCGGCGCATTGGCCAGCAGCATCAGCGGCACGAAGTCCTTCTGGATGTCGTAGTCGAGCTTGGGGTACACCGCCGGGGCAATGGCGTGGTGCACCGCCCCCATGAACAGGCCGTAGCCGTCGGGCTGCATCTTCGACGCGATGCTCGCACCCAGCGTGCCGCCGGCGCCGCCCCGGTTGTCGATCACCAGCGTCTGGCCGGTCGTCTTCGAGAACTGGGCCGACAGCGGCCGCGCGAAGGCGTCGGTGCCGCCGCCGGCCGGGAACGGCACGATCATGGTGACGGGCTTGGACGGCCAGCCGGACTGCGCGCGCGCGCCGCCGCCGAGGACGGCAGCCGCGGCAGCGGCCAGGCGCAGCATGTCGCGCCGCTGGAAGCTCTGAATCATGGAATGTCTCCTGTCTTGTTGGAATCGCTGCGCACCGGGGCCTTCGGCGCGGGGTCGGCCCTTGGGGAAAAGAGCAGTCGGGTCAGCCCTTGAGGAACAGGCCGTCGACGTCGCCCGACACCGCCACCTTGCCCTGTGCGAGCAGTGCGCGGTGCTTGTCCAGGCGCTTGAGATCGTAGAGGTAGTTGACCATGAGTCCGTAGGACTGCTTCAACCCTTTCGGCGAGGGGTCGCCGGCCCAGTTCAGCCGTTCGACGCGGGCCCCGTTGCCCAGGTGGAAGCGCGCCACCGGATCGACCGGCTTGCCCTCGATGGTGGCACGGCCCAGGTACTCGGCGGCGCACTGCATCAGCGTCTGCCGCACCGGCGATTTGGGCTCGAGCGCGAGCGCCTCGTCGGCCGCGGCCAGCAGGCGGTCCGGCGTGGGCGGCAGCGAGCCGAGCGCGCGGCCCAGTTCGGCCGCGCGCTTGTCGTCCAGGCGCAGCAGCATCTCGGCCGCATGCTTGCCGAGCCACTGCCGGAAGCCCGGGATCGGCGACAGCGTGGCGAAGACCTTGAGCTTCGGGAACTCGGCCTGCAGCGTCTCGACCACGCGCTTGATCAGCGAATCGCCGAAGCTCACGCCGCGCAGCCCCGTCTGCGTGTTGCTGATCGAGTAGAAGATGGCGGTGGTCGCCTTGTCGGCAGAGGCCAGTGCCGCGGCCTCGTCGAGCAGCGGCACGATGCCGTCGCTGATGTGGTCGACCAGCGCGACCTCCACGAAGATCAGCGGCACGTCGGGCAGGCGCGGGTGGAAGAAGCCGTAGCAGCGCCGATCGCTGTCGAGCCGGTTCTTCACGTCGGCCCAGCTCTTGATGTCGTGCACCGCCTCGTACTGGATCAGCTTCTCGATCAGCGAGGCCGGCGAATCCCAGCTGATGCGGCGCAGGTCGAGGAAGGCCACGTCGAACCAGGTCGAGAACAGGTGTTCCAGCTCGGCGTCGAGCGGCACGAAGCGGCGCTCGCCCTTGACCTGCGGCAACAGTTCCGCCCGCAGGTCGAGCAGGAAGCGCATGCCCTCGGGGTCGATGGTGAAGCGCTGCAGCAGCCGCGCCCGCGGCGACACGAGCGCGCGGCGCAGGTGCACCTCGGCCTGCCCTTCGTCGGCGGTGCCGACGGCGGCCTCGTGCCGCGCCCGCGCACTGCTGAGCTTCTTGCCGTCGGGTGCGAAACGCTCGCTGATGAGCAACCACACGTCGCGCCGCTCGGCCGCGTCGAGCTCGGCGTACCAGCGCATGACTTCGCAGGCACGGCGGCCGGCCTCGACCTCGCTGACGCGGGCGTCGACCACCGCCTGCAGGTCGGTCAGCGCACGACGCAAGGCACGCGGCGCCATCGCCTCGCCGTGGCGGCGCAGGGTGGCGTCGAGCCGTTCGCTCAGGGAACGCGGCGGCAACTCGGGCTTGGCTTTCTCTTTCTTCTTGGCTGCCGTATCGACGGCCGCCTCGGCGGTTTTGGCGGCGGCCGGGGCGCGCAGGCGCGACACGCTGCGCGAGATCCAGGTGGAAGCGTTCATGAAACGAGCCTCGATTTCTGTTGAAGCGCCACGGCGCGCAAGGCTTCGCGCTGGCGATGGAGGTGGGTGCGCATGGCGGCTTCGGCGCCGTCGCTGTCGTGCGCTTTCAGCGCGGCGAACACGGCCAGGTGCTCGGCCAGGCTTTGCTCCAGCCGTCCGGGCGCCTTCAATTGCTGCAGGCGCGCGAGCTTCAGGATCTTGCGCAGGTCGCCAATCGTCTGCGCAAGCCAGCGGTTGTCGGCCAGCGTGATGATCGCCTCGTGGATGGTGAAGTTGGTCGCGTAGTAGGCGTTGATGCGCTGCGCCTTGGCATGCGCCTCGAGCTGCGCATGCAGCGTGGCGAGCGCCTCGATGTCGGCGTCGCTCGCGTTGCGGGCGGCTTCCCAGGCGCAACGCCCTTCGAGCAGCGCGATGACGGGAAAGATCTCGTCCAGATCGCGCTGCGTGACCTCGGCCACGAAACACCCCCGGCGCGGCTCGTGGCGCAGCAGCCCTTCGGCCGTGAGCACCTTGAGCGCCTCACGCAGCGGCGTGCGGGAGATCTCGAGCCGCTCGCACAGCGCCGTCTCGTCGAGGAAACTGCCGGGCGTGAGCGACCCCGCGAAGATCTCTTCCCGCAAGGTGGCGGCCACCTGGTCGTGCAGCGAATTCGGGACGAGGCGCATGGTGGTTCCGGTCGGACCCTGGAGGGCGGGAAGGCAGGCCGTCGGCCCCGTAATTTCAGGTAATTACGGATAATTATGAACAAGAGGCTGCGGCCCAACAAGGGTCGAAGGCGTCCGGACAAACCCTCTGTCGCCGAGGTGAATTCCGTCGCGTGTGCCGAGCAGCGCGCAAAAGAAGGCCCGCGCGAGGCGGGCCCGAAGGGTTGGTCCTTGATACCCCACCCGGAGAAACCGACCTCAGATTAATCGCCGCCTCGGTGCGAGGCAAGTCCGGTGAAAGTTCGCTTCCGGGGCGCCGTGGCTGGCGCTGCGGTCACAGCCCTGGCCGACCGCCGACGTGGCATTCCCTGCTCGGCGCACCAAAATACCGATCTGTCACAACAACTTAGAAAGAATGTTGTACATTCCGCTTTAAGAGGGAACACTTAAGTTCGCGCGGCAAACAGACGGCGCGAATTTCCACGGAGGATAGGAATGTTCACTGGTTCGACGGTGGCGTCTCAAGATGCGGCGCGTTGGTATGAGTTGACGGACCAATACGCGGCTGCCGTGGTGGCCGTGCAGCGGGGCGACGCGGCAGCGCGGGCGCGCATGCTGGCCATGTATGCAGAGCTCAAGAACTTTGCGCAGAGCCAGGGGCAACCCTTTCCGAAAGGGCTCCTGGCCTGACAGGATCGCGGGGCGATCCATGGCGGTCCGGACCGCCCTCCCCGCGTCGTATCGGCGGCCCCGCTCAGGCGAGGTGTTGCTCGACGGCGCCATCGCAGTGTTCGAGTTCGATGGCGAGCCGCCGCAACGCCTCTGTGGCGCCCGGCTCTCCGCGGCGCAAGGCCTCCATGCCAGCCAGGTAGGCCTGCGTCAGATCCTGCCAATCCACGAATGATGTGCCCATGCACTGTGCGCCGTCGTCCATAAGGTGACCGCTCCGAAACCCGTTGTGCGCAAAGCGGATTGCTTCATCGCGCGCGCCCCGTCGCAGTGGTCCGTACATTCAGTCTAGAGCGCATGGCCCAGCGGTACACCCCGCAAAGGCGCATTGCGGCGTCAGGCAATGGCCTGTTCCGAAGGCGGCCCGGTGCCGGGCATCGCTATTGCAACGCAGGGGGATGCAGCATCTCCGCTACCTCGACTACGTGGACGCCGTGGCGCGCTGCGGGTCCATCCGCAGTGCGGCAGAAGCGCTCCACGTGGCCGCCTCCGCGGTCAACCGGCGCATCAAGGAACTCGAACGCGAACTGGACACGCCGATCTTCGAGCGCCTGCCCAGCGGGGTGCGCCTGACGGCGGCCGGGGAACTGTTCGTGGGCTATGCGCGCCGGCGGGCCGCCGACCTGGACCACGTGCGTTCCGAGATCGAGTCGCTGCGGGGACTGCGGCGCGGCGACGTGTCGATGGCCGTCAGCCAGGCGCTCGCGCCCGCCTTTCTGCCCCGCACCCTGGTCGACTTCCAGGCGGAACATCCGGGCGTCAGCTTTGCCGTCAAGGTGCTCGACCGCGAACGCGCCGTGCAGGCGCTGCTCGACTTCGAGGTCGATTTGGCGCTGGTGTTCAACCCGCCGCCCGGCCGCGGCGTGCGCATCCTCGCGCAGGCGCGGCAGCGCACCTGTGCGGTGGTCGCGGCCGACCATCCGCTGGCCGGCCACGCCAGCGTACGGCTCAAGGACTGCCTGAAGTACCCCGTCGCGCTGCCCGACGGGAGCCTGTCGGGGCGTGGGGTGATCGACGACCTGCTGGAAAACGCGTCGGAACAGCCCCTCGCGGCGCTGGTCTGCAACTCCTTCGAGATGATGCGCAGCTTCGCCTGTCAGTCCGGCGGCGTCAGTTTCCAAATCGCGCTGGGCGCCGCCGGCGACCCGCGCCTGCGCGCGGTCCCGATCGAGGAGCGCAGCCTGCCGGCCAGCCGGCTGGTGCTGATGACGCTGCGTGACCGGGTGCTGCCCGTGGCATCGGCGCGTTTCGCCGAACACCTGCGCGGCGAGCTCGTCGCCATGCACCAAGCCTGACCGGAGCTCACTGTCTTTTTTGGGGCGCCGTTGGCACCATGCACCGCTTCGGCCGTGCGCGCGACGCGGTGCCGGATGGGCACCGGGGCGCTTCGAATTGCGTGAAAACTGAATGCACGCGCCGAACGCGCAAGGTGTGCCGACGTCGCCGTCACGAGCGCCCTGGAGCGCCGCTGCTGGCCTGGATGTTGCGCAAGCCTGGCACCCCATCTCACGGAGTCCTCGATGTCCCCCACCGCTGCCATCCGCCCTTTCGCACGCGCCGCACGCGCCGCCACCCTGCTGCTTCTGGCCGTGGCGAGCCTCGCCGCCCTGCCGAACGCCTCGGCGCAGGGCAAGGTCGCCCTGCTCCTGCCCGGCTCGATCAACGACCAGAGCTGGAACGCCAGCGGCTATGCCGCGATCGCCAAGATGAAGGCGGCGGGCACCGAGACCGCCTTCTCCGAGAACGTGCAGCCGGCCGACCACATCGAGACGATGAAGGACTACGCACGCCGCGGCTTCAACCCCGTCATCGGCCATTCGGGTCGCTTTCTCTCGGCCGCACAGCGCATCGGCCCCGAGTTCGAGAAGACCACCTTCGTCGTGGGCTCGGGCGGCGCCGGTGCGGGCAAGAACGTGACCTCGGTCGACTACGACAACGCCCAGGTCGGCTACCTCATGGGCGTGCTGGCCGCGCGCATGTCCAAGACCGGCAAGATCGGCTCGGTCAACGGCCTCGAAGGCCTGCCGAACGTGGTGCAACAGGTGGGCGGCTTCCGCCAGGGCGTGAAAAGCGTCAAGCCCACCGCCGAGGTGCGCGTGATCTACATCAAGGACATGGAAGACGCGGCCATGGCCAAGGAGGCCGCGCTGGCGCTCATCGCAGGCGGTGCCGACTTCGTCTTCGGCAAGCTCAACGCGGCCCAGAGCGGGATCATCCAGGCGGCCAAGGAGAAGAACGTGTTCACCAGCGGCCGCTCGTTCGGCAACGTGGAAGCCGCGCCACACAACGTGCTGACCGCCATCATCGAGAAGTGGGACGACATGTACGTGGCGGCCGCTGCCGAGGCGCGTGCCGGCACGCTCAAGCCCACCCTGATCACCTACGGCTACGAGGCCAAGAGCCCGGGTGCCGAGCTGATGTACAGCAAGGACGCGGCCTATGGCCCGGCCGTGCCGAAGGAGGTCATCGCCGAGATCGACGGCCTGAAGAAGCAGTTCGCCAGCGGGGCCCTGAAGGTCAACGTCGTCAAGGAAGACGCACGCGGCGGCCTGTGAGCGGCGCGCTGCTGGAGATGCGCGGCATCTCCAAGTCGTACGGCACGGTGCGGGCCAATCGCAGCGTCGACCTGACGGTGATGCCCGCGCAGATCGTGGGCCTGCTGGGCGAGAACGGCTCGGGCAAGAGCACGCTGATGAAGGTGCTCTTCGGCATGGTGCGACCCGACGAGGGCGGCATCGTCTACGACGGCCGCGAACTCGACACCGGCCGCCCGAAGGCCGCGCTGCAGGCGGGCATCGCCATGATCCACCAGCACTTCACGCTGGTGGAGGCCATGACGGTGGCCGAGAACCTGATGCTCGGCTGGAGCGGCGCCGCCGGCCCCTGGCTCGACCGCCGCGGCGTGGCGGCACAGGTGCGCGACGCGGCGGCGCGCTACGGGCTGGAGATCGACCCCGACGCGCGGGTCGAGCAGCTCGCGCTCGGCGAGAAGCAGCGGGTCGAGATCCTCAAGGCCATCCTGCGCGGCGCGCACCTGCTGATCCTCGACGAGCCCACGTCCATCCTGTCGCCACCGGAGATCGCGCGGCTGCTCGACTTCCTGCGGCGCTTCCGCACCGAGGGCCATGCGGTGATCTTCATCACCCACAAGCTCGGCGAGGTGCTGGCGGTGGCGGACCAGGTGGTGGTGCTGCGCGATGGCCAGGTGGCCGGCGCCGCCGCGGTGGCCGGCGCCACGCGGGCGTCGCTGGCGCGGCTGATGGTCGGCCGCGAGACATCCGCCGTGGCCGCCGCACCGCCGGCCGCAGCGACCGCGGCCGGCCGCCTGCGCCTGCAAGTGCGCGCGCTGGCGGCGCGCGATGCGAGCGGCGTCGAACGCCTGAAAGACGCCAGCTTCGACCTGCGAGCCGGCGAGATCCTCGCGCTGGCCGGCATCGACGGCAACGGCCAGGGTGAACTGGCCGACGCGCTCGCCGGCCTCGCGCGGCCGACGCGCGGTCGGATCCTGATGGACGAGGTCGACATCACGCGTGGCGACGCGGCGCAGCGCCTGGCCGCCGGCATCGCCTACATCCCGGCCGACCGCGCCGGCACCAGCCTGGTCCAGGGCATGTCGATCGAGGAGAACCTGATGCTGCGCGACGTGGGCCGGGCGCCCTACTCGCGCCTGGGCCGCATCCAGCGCGGCGCGGCGCGGCGGCTCTCGATCGAACGCATGCGCGACTTCGACGTGCGCGCCGCTTCGCCCGACGCCCCCGCGCGAACGCTGTCCGGCGGCAACCAGCAGAAGGTGGCGCTGGCGCGGGAACTGGGTCGGCAGCCCGAGGTCGTCATCGCCTTCCAGCCGACCTGGGGGCTCGATCCCGGCGCCACCCAGTTCGTGATCGACCGCCTGCGCCGCCTGCGCGACCAGGGCACGGCGGTGCTCTACATCTCGTCGGAGCTCGAGGAAGTGCTGGCCGTCGGCGACCGCGTCGGCGTGCTGTCGGAAGGCCGCGTCGTCGACCTGGTGCCGCGTGCCGAAGCCGATATCGAACGCATCGGCTTGGCCATGGCCGGGGCGCTGCAGGCGGTGAGTCCATGAGCACGCCCGCGTCGTCCACCCGCGCCGCCTGGTGCCTTCCCGACCTGCTGGTTGCCGCCCGACGTGCAGGCGCCCTGTGGCGCGCCGCGGCCTCGGTCGGCATGGCCTTCCTGCTCACGGCCATGCTCATCCTGCTGGCCGGCAAGAACCCGCTCACGGCCTACTACCACTTGCTGACGGGTGCGCTCGGCGGCTGGGACCGCGTGGTCGTGGGGCTGAACAAGACGACGCCCTATCTGCTGTGCGCGGTCGGCATCGCGCTGTGCTTTCGCGGCCGGGTCATCAACATCGGCGCCGAAGGGCAGCTCGCGCTCGGCGGCGCCGCGGCATCGGCCGTGGCGCTGTTCGCGACAGGCCTGCCGGCCTGGCTGCTGCTGCCGCTGGCGTTGGCCGCCGGCGCCGCTGGCGGTGCGGCCTGGGCCGGGCTGGCCGCGACGATCCGCGTGACGCGCGGCGTGCACGAGGTGCTGGTCACGCTGCTGCTGAACTTCGTTGCCCTGCTGCTGGTGGCCGAACTGCTGCACGGCCGCATGGGCGAGGAAGGCGCGGGCTTTCCGCAGTCGCCGCTCTTCGATGCGGCGGCCTGGCTGCCGAAGCTGGTGCCGGGGACCGACCTGCACCTGGGCATCGCCATCGCAGTGGCCGCGGCCCTCGGCGCGAACCATCTGTTGTGGCGCACCACGCTGGGCTTTCGCTGGCGGGTGGTGGGCGCCAGCCTGCCGGCCGCGCGCTATGCCGGCGTGTCGCATGGCCGGGCGGTGTTCGGGCTGATGGGCACGGCCGGCGCGCTGGCCGGCCTGGCGGGCGCCATCGAATGCCTGGGCGTGCACTACCGGCTGATCGAGGGCTTCTCGGCCGGCTTCGGCTTCAACGCGGTGGCCATCGCGCTGATGGGGGCGCTCAATCCGCTCTACGTACTGCCGTCGGCGCTGTTCTTCGGCTTTCTGGAAACCGGCGCGCTCGCGATGCAGCGGCAGGTCGGCGTGCCCTCGTCCCTGGTGCTGGTCATCCAGGGCCTGACGATGATCTTCGTGCTGTGCGGCATCGGCCGCTCGAGCCGCGACAGGACCTGAACCATGGAACCCGCCGTGCTTCTCGACTTCCTGGCCGCCAGCCTGCGCATCGCCACGCCGCTGATCTTCGCCGCGCTCGGCGGCATCCTGTGCGAGCGCAGCGGCACCTTCGCGGTCGGCCTCGAAGGGCAGATGCTGGCCGGCGCCTTCCTGGGCGTGGTGGTCACGCATTCAGCCTCGAATGCGGGTGTCGGCCTGGCGGCCAGCGCGCTCGCCGGGATGGCGATGGCGCTGGTCGTGGCCATCGCGACCACGCGCTTTCACACCGAGCACATGGTCACAGGCATCGCCGCGAACATCCTGGCGCTGGGGCTCACCAGCTTCCTGGTGCGGATGATCACCGGCGGCCGCGACGGCGGTGCAGCGATCCGCGTGCCGCTGCTGGAGGTGTGGTCGGTGCCGGGCCTGTCGGCCCTGCCGTGGGTCGGCCCGTTGCTGTTTCGGCAACCGCCGCTCACCTACCTGGCCTTCGCGTTGATCGTGCCGCTGGCGCTGTTCCTCTTTCGCAGCCGCGCCGGCCTCACGCTGCGCGCCGTCGGCGAGAACCCGCTGGCCGCCTTCGCCGCCGGTGCCGACCCCACGCGGGTGCGCATCGCGGCCATCGTCGGCGGCGGTGCGCTGGCCGGACTGGGGGGCGCGGTGCTTTCGCTGCAGCAGGTCGGCACCTTCACCGACGGCATGACCAGCGGCCGCGGCTACCTGGCGCTGGCCGCCATCATCGTCGGCCGCTGGATGCCGGGCGGCAGTGTGCTGGCCTGCCTGCTCTTCGGGGCGGCCGAGGCGCTGTCGCTGCGCGTGCAGGCCTTCAGCCTGCCGGTGTCGTCCTATGTGATCCAGATGACGCCGTACCTCGCGGCACTGGCGATCCTGGCCGGGCTGGGGCGTGGAGCGCGCATGCCCGCGGCGGTCGGCCAGCCCTTCCACCAGCCGTGACCGGGGGCGCCTGCCCGGTACATTCGGGGCATCGTGCGTCGCTCCTCCGTCCCGCCAACCCCATCCTCGCCACCGCCCCTGCCGACACGTGACGGCGTCGGCCCCAGCACCGTCGGCCTGCCGGCCGGCCCCTGGCCGACCATGCTCGACTTTTTCGTGGAGCGCTTTCCGGCCGTGACCGAAGCGTCGTGGCGCGACCGCATGCAGGCGGGCGACGTGGTCGACGACGCCGCCCGCCCGATCGGGCCCGATGCGCCGTACCGCGGCCACCAGCGTCTCTACTACTACCGCACGCTCGCCGACGAACCGCGCATTCCCTACGAAGCGCAGGTGCTGTTCCAGGACGCGCATCTGCTGGTCGCCGACAAGCCGCATTTCCTGCCGGTCACGCCCGGTGGCCAGTACGTGCAGGAAACCCTGTTGGTCCGGTTGAAGCGGCAGTTGGGCATCGACACGCTGGTACCGGTGCACCGCATCGACCGCAGCACGGCGGGCCTGGTGCTCTTCAGCCTCGATCCCGCGACACGGGGCGCCTACCAGGCGCTCTTCGCGGAACGCCGCGTCGAAAAAAGCTACGAGGCGGTCGTGCACTGGCCGGCCGGGCACACGCTGGCACCGGTCTACCGAAGCCGCCTCGAGAGCATCAAGGGCAAGATGCCGGTGTGGGAGGCACCGGGCGAGCCGAACTCGGAAACCCGCTTCGAGCTGCTGGAGATGCGGGGCACCGACCGTGCGCGGCTGCGCCTGTCGCCCGTGACCGGCCGCACGCACCAGCTGCGCGTGCACTGCGCCGCGCTGGGCATGCCCATCGTCAACGACCCGATCTACCCGACGTGGCTGCCGGTGGGCAGCGAGCGCTACGACCAGCCGCTGCAGCTGCTGGCCAAGACGCTGGAATTCATCGACCCGCTGAGCGGCACGGCCCGCCGCTTCGCGTCGGCGCTGCGGCTCGCAGGCTGACAGTGTCCAGGGCGGACTGGCGTGCTTTCACCGGCGGCGCCCACCCGTCGGACCGACTGCGCCAGAATCGGACGGATGAACCGAGCCCACGCCTTCTCTCTCCGCCCGCTCCTGTACGTCCTGCCGCTCGCCGGCGCCCTCGCGGGCTGCGGCACCCCGGCCTACGAAGTCGTCACCTACCCGAATGGCCGGACGCGCGCGCCGAGCACGGCCGATGCCGTGGGCTACTGCCAGCAGAAGGGCCAGACGGCGCAGATCCTGGAGCGGGCGCCCGGCGAAACCGGCGTCATGTTCCGCTGCATCTGATCCACGTCACCGCGACCCGGCTTCAGGCCACGCGCCGCTTCGGCGCCGTGGCGTAGAGCCAGAGCCCGAAGGCGATCATCGGCACGCACAGCCACTGGCCCATGCTCATGTTGAGCGCCAGCAGGCCGAGGAAATCGTCGGGCTCGCGGAAATACTCGGCGATGAAGCGCATCGCGCCGTAGCCGATCAGGAACACGGCCGACACGCGGCGCTCGAGGCGTTCCTTGCGGGCGTAGAGCCAGAGGATGACGAAGAGCAGCAGCCCCTCGAGCAGGAACTGGTAGACCTGCGACGGGTGCCGCGGCAGCATCGAGCCGCTCTGCGGGAACACCATGCCCCATGGCAGGTCGGGGCTGCTGAACCGGCCCCACAGCTCGCCATTGATGAAGTTGCCCACGCGTCCGGCGGCCAGCCCGGTCGGCACGCAGGGCGCGACGAAGTCCATCACCTGCCAGAAGGGCCGCGCACGCGACCTGGCGAACCACACCATCGACGCGATCACGCCGAGCAGGCCGCCGTGGAAGCTCATGCCGCCCTGCCAGACCATGAAGATCTCCAGCGGGTGGGTCAGGTAGTAGCCCGGCTTGTAGAACAGGCAGTAGCCGAGGCGCCCGCCGACGATCACGCCGAGCACGCCGAGGAAGAGGATGTCCTCCACGTCCTTTCGGCTCCAGACGCCCTGCGCGGCGAGCGACCGGTATGGCTCGTGGCCGAGCCGGCGGGTGCCGAGGAAGAAGAACAGCCCGAAGGCGGCGAGGTAGGTCAGGCCGTACCAGTGGATGGCCAGGGGCCCGAGCTGGAGGGCGATCGGGTCGATGTGGGGGTACATGAGCATCGGGCGATTGTGCCTATGCCGTGTGCCGCTTCGGCGACGTCGGGGGCAGCCCGCGCTCGGCCACGAAGCGGACGAACCGGTCGAGTGCGGCGTTGTCGGCCGCGGCGGGCCAGACGAGGCTGGTCTCGCAGCGCGGCAGCGGCGCGGCCTTCTGGCGGCGCCCCGCCGGCGCGAAGGCATCGGCCGCCCGGTAGACCACGCCGGCCCGTCGGAACTGCGTCACGCTCTCGGGCACCCAGGCCACGCCGAGCCCGCCCCAGACCAGGTTGACGATGGTCTGCATCTGGATCGCCTCCTGCGACACGACCGGCGACCGGCCGGCCGCGTGGTACAGCCCGAGGATGGCGTCGTGCAGCGACGGCACGATGCGGCGCGGGAACATCACCAGCGGCTCGGCCAGCACATCGGCCAGCGCCAGCCGATCGGCGCGCGCCAGCGGGTGCGCGGCGGGCAGCGCCAGCACCAGCGGCTCGTCGGCCACCGGCAGGCGCTCCAGGCCGGGCGGCGCGAAGCCTGGGGAATGCAGCATCAGGCCGGCATCGATCTCGCCGCGCGCGAAGCCTTCGAGCTGCACGTCGCCGGTGGCCTCGACCAGTTCCAGCGCCACCTCGGGACACAGCACGCGGAACTCGCGCACCCACACCGGCAACCGCTCGAAGCCGATGGTCGAGACGAAGGCCAGGCGCACGCGCCCGACCTCCCCCGCCGCTGCCGCCCGCGCCCGCGCCGGCAGCGCCTGGGCGCGCTCGAGCATGTCGCGTACGTCGGGCAGCAGTGCTTCCCCGGCCGGCGTGAGCGCCACGCGGCGGCGGGTGCGGTCGAACAGCACGATGCCCAGCGTCTTCTCGAGCTGCGCGATGGCCTGGGTGACGGGCGGCTGCGTCATGTGCAGGCGCTGCGCCGCGCGGCCGAAGTGCAGCTCTTCGGCAACGGCCACGAACTGGCGCCAGGCCCGCAGGTCGATGAGGGTTTCCTTCATAGGCCGAGCATATCAATCGGCCTTCCAAAATGGATTGGAAGCAATCAATCAAAGGGCGGATACTTGGCGCCGTTCCCGCCAACCCACGACAAGAGACCACCATGGCCACCACACCCCTCCAGATCAATCGCCGCAGCGCGAACATCGTCGAAGGCAAGAGCCGCGCCCCGAACCGCTCGATGTACTACGCGATGGGCTACGAAGAGAGCGACTTCAAGAAGCCCATGGTCGGCGTGGCCAACGGCCACAGCACCATCACGCCCTGCAACTCGGGCCTGCAGAAGCTGGCCGATGCGGCCATCGAGGGCATCGAGGAAGCCGGCGGCAACGCACAGGTGTTCGGCACGCCGACCATTTCCGACGGCATGGCCATGGGCACCGAGGGCATGAAGTACTCGCTGGTCAGCCGCGAGGTCATCAGCGACTGCATCGAGACCTGCGTCGGCGGCCAGTGGATGGACGGCGTGCTGGTGGTCGGCGGCTGCGACAAGAACATGCCCGGCGGCATGATGGGCATGCTGCGCGCCAACGTGCCGGCCATCTACGTCTACGGCGGCACCATCCTCCCCGGCCGCTACAAGGGCCAGGACCTGAACATCGTGAGCGTGTTCGAAGCCGTCGGCCAGAACGCCGCCGGCAACCTGAGCGACGAGGACCTGCTGGAGATCGAGAAGCGCGCCATCCCCGGCACCGGCTCCTGCGGCGGCATGTACACCGCCAACACCATGTCGAGCGCCTTCGAGGCCCTGGGCATGTCGCTGCCCTATTCGTCGACCATGGCGAATCCGCACGACGAGAAGCAGAACTCGGCCAAGGAATCGGCCAAGGTGCTGATCGAGGCCATCAAGAAGGACCTGAAGCCGCGCGACATCGTGACCAAGAAGGCCATCGAGAACGCGGTGGCCGTGATCATGGCCACCGGCGGCTCGACCAACGCGGTGCTGCACTTCCTGGCCATCGCCCACACGGCCGGCGTGGACTGGTCGATCGACGACTTCGAACGCATGCGCAAGAAGGTGCCGGTGATCTGCGACCTGAAGCCCTCGGGCAAGTACCTCGCGGTCGACCTGCACAACGCCGGCGGCATCCCGCAGGTGATGAAGGTGTTGCTCAAGGCCGGCCTGCTGCACGGCGACGCGATGACCATCACCGGCCAGACCATCGAGGAAGTGCTCAAGGACGTGCCCGACGTGCCGCGCGCCGACCAGGACGTGATCCGCCCGATCGACAAGCCGATGTATGCCGAAGGCCATCTGGCCATTCTCAAGGGCAACCTGTCGCCCGAAGGCGCGGTCGCGAAGATCACGGGCTTGAAGAACCCCGTCATCACCGGGCCGGCGCGCGTGTTCGACGACGAGCAATCGGCCCTCAAGGCGATCCTCGACGGCAAGATCAAGGCTGGCGACGTGATGGTGCTGCGCTACCTCGGCCCCAAGGGCGGCCCCGGCATGCCCGAGATGCTGGCACCGACGGGCGCATTGATCGGCGCGGGCCTGGGCGAAAGCGTCGGCCTCATCACCGACGGCCGCTTCTCCGGCGGCACCTGGGGCATGGTGGTCGGCCACGTGGCGCCCGAGGCCTATGCCGGCGGCACCATCGCCTTCGTGAACGAGGGCGACTCGATCACCATCGACGCGCACGAGCTGAAGCTGGAACTGAACGTGCCCGAGGCGGAGATCGCCAAGCGCCGCGAAGGCTGGAAGGCCCCGGCACCGCGCTACACGCGCGGGGTGCAGGCGAAGTTCGCCTTCAATGCGTCGAGCGCCAGCTCGGGCGCGGTGCTCGACAAGTACTGATCAACGCCGTTTTGAGCGGTTCGACTTGCTGCTCAGCAACCCGAGGTTGCTGCGCTGCCGGTCGATGCGTGCCTGCTTGCGGGCGTTCTCGCGCTCGATGACCTTGCGCTTGGTATAGCCTGACCAGTCGGCCCAGGCCCACCACGCCAGCGCCAGCGCAAAGGGAATCAGCACGACCCACCACGACCACTGGGCCACGGGGCCGATCTCGAGGTATTTCAGGAGAGCGCCCAGCACGCCCAGCATCAGGAACCACATTGCGCAACCCTCCGGTGTGTTCTCCGCAAGGGCGTGGGGCCTGGGTGGCCCTGCCTACAATGCGTCGGAAAGAATGTAACCCACCGACTCCACGAAACGCCCCCCATGAAAAGAGCATTTGTGCTCGCTGCCCTGAGCCTCGGCGCCGCTGCACCCGCCCTCGCCGACCTGGCGTTGGCCACCTCCAAGAATTGCATGAGCTGCCACGCGGTCGAACGCAAGGTGCTCGGCCCGTCGTTCAAGGACATCGCAGCGCGCTACAAGGACAACAAGGCGGCGCCCGACCTGCTGGCCACCAAGATCATGAAGGGCGGCGCCGGCGTCTGGGGTCCGGTGCCGATGCCGGCGAACACGCAGGTGAGCGAAGCCGACGCGAAGAAGCTCGCGGCCTGGGTGCTGTCGACCAAGTAGCCAGCCCGCAACCGGGCCGAACCCTCAGAAGCGCGGTGCCGGCGGCGTGATCACGGTCGGCGCGACCGGTGCGGTCGGCACCACAGCCACGGGTGCGCGACGGTCCAGCCGGTCTTCGA
This sequence comes from Variovorax sp. J2L1-78, assembly GCF_030317205.1. Taxonomy (NCBI): domain Bacteria; kingdom Pseudomonadati; phylum Pseudomonadota; class Betaproteobacteria; order Burkholderiales; family Comamonadaceae; genus Variovorax; species Variovorax arabinosiphilus. The sequence continues at coordinate 1,164,222 of NZ_JASZYB010000001.1, forward strand.
GCTGCCCGACGTGCGCGGCGAGCGTGTTCTCGAGCTGCTCGACCCGCGCGATCAGCGCCGCGTGACGTTCGGCGTTGCGGCTCATGTGGGTGTTCTCCTGGGCTTCCAGGAAATTGCGCAGCTCGGTGAAGCGCGACGCCTCGGCCTTGTCGGCCAGGTCCCGCTGAATCTGCATTTCCTTGGTGTGACGGCGCGTCTCCAGCAGCACCGACCCCTGCAAGTAGAGCACGTAGGCGACGAAGAGGATGCCCAGCAGCACCGTCAGCCCGAGCATGATCATGCCCAGCGGTGCCGTGACCTGCATGAAGCCCAGCGACATGAGCGTCGGCATCGCGAGCGTGCCCCAGTTGAGCGCCGCCAGCGCTGCAATGACCAGCACCACGAAAAGCAGGATGCCTGTTCTTATTCCCATGTGATTCTCCCGAAGACGGTTGTGTCGAAGGAGAGGTTGTAGCGCATCGGCGTCGGCGCCCCTGTCGGACACCGACGCCGCGCGCCGACGGCCGTCTTCAGAAGGCCTGGCCCAACTGCTCGAGGATGGCAGGGTTCTCGAGCGTCGAGGTGTCCTGCGTGATCGCCTCGCCCTTGGCGATGGAACGCAGCAGCCGTCGCATGATCTTGCCGCTGCGCGTCTTGGGCAGGTTCTCGCCGAAGCGGATGTCCTTGGGCTTGGCGATCGGGCCGATCTCCTTGGCCACCCAGTTGCGCAGTTCGGTCGCGATTTTCTTCGCCTCTTCGTCGCTGGTCGGGCGGCCGCGCTTGAGCACGACGAAGGCGCACACCGCCTCGCCGGTCACGTCGTCCGGACGGCCGACCACCGCGGCTTCCGCCACCAGGTCGGTCTTGGCGACCAGGGCCGATTCGATCTCCATCGTGCCCAGGCGGTGGCCCGAGACGTTCAGCACGTCGTCGATGCGGCCGGTGATGCGGAAGTAGCCGCGGTCTTCGCTGCGCACCGCGCCGTCGCCGGCGAGGTAGATCGTGCCACCCATCTCTTCGGGGAAATAGCTCTTCTTGAAGCGCTCCGGGTCGTTCCAGATGGTGCGAATCATCGAGGGCCATGGCCGCTTGATGACCAGCATGCCACCCGCGCCGTTGGGCAGATCCTTGCCGGTCTCGTCGACGATGGCGGCCGCGATGCCCGGCAGCGGCAGCGTGCACGAGCCCGGCACCAACGGCGTGGCGCCCGGCAGCGGCGTGATGACGTGGCCACCGGTCTCGGTCTGCCAGAAGGTGTCGACGATCGGACATTTCTCGTGGCCGATGTTCCGGTGGTACCACATCCAGGCTTCGGGATTGATCGGCTCGCCGACCGAACCAAGGATGCGCAGGCTCGACAGGTCCCAGTTCTTCGGGTGCACCTTCTCGTCGGACTCGGCCGCCTTGATGAGCGAACGGATCGCCGTGGGCGCCGTGTAGAAGATGCTGACCTTGTGCCTCTCGATCATCTGCCAGAAGCGGCCCGCGTGCGGGAAGGTGGGCACGCCTTCGAAGATCACCTGCGTCGCGCCGGCCGCCAGCGGGCCGTAGGCGACGTACGTATGACCGGTGATCCAGCCGATGTCGGCCGTGCACCAGAAGACGTCGTCGGGCCGCAGGTCGAAGGTCCAGTCCATCGTGAGCTTGGCCCACAGCAGGTAGCCGCCGGTGGCATGCTGCACGCCCTTGGGCTTGCCGGTCGAGCCCGAGGTGTAGAGGATGAAGAGGGGATGCTCGGCGCCCACGGGCTCGGGCACGCATTCGTCCTGCCCCTCGATGGCGCTCAGCACCTCGGTGAAGCTCTTGTCACGGCCTTCGATGCGCTTCCAGTCGCTCAGCGTGCGCTCGTAGACCAGCACGCTCTTGATGGATTCGCAGCCGCCCATCGCGATGCCGTCATCGACGATGGCCTTGAGCGGCAGCTCCTTGCCGCCGCGCAGCTGGTAGTTGGCGGTGATGACCGCCACCGCGCCGGCATCGATGATGCGTTCCTGCAGGGCCTTGGCCGAGAAGCCGCCGAACACCACGCTGTGCGTGGCACCGATGCGCGCGCACGCCTGCATCGCGATCACGCCTTCGATGGTCATCGGCATGTAGATGATGACGCGGTCGCCCTTCTGGATGCCTTCGGCCTTGAGCGCGTTGGCGAAGCGGCTCACGCGCGTGAGCAGGTCGCGGTAGCTGATGGTGGTGACGGCGCCGTCGTCGGCCTCGAAGACGATCGCGGTCTTGTGCTCGACCGGGGTGCCCATGTGCCTGTCGAGGCAGTTGGCCGACGCGTTGAGCTCGCCGTCGTCGAACCACCGGTAGAACGGTGCGTTCGATTCGTCGAGCGTGCGGGTGAAGGGCTTCGTCCAGGCCAAGTTCTCGCGGGCCAGGCGGCTCCAGAAGGCGTCGGGCGTCTTCTCGGCCTCGGCGCACAGCGCCTCGTAGGCCGCCATGCCGCTGATGCGCGCGCCCCTTTCGGCGGCGGCCGGCGGCGGGAACACCCGGTTCTCGACCAGGACGGATTCGATGTTCGATGCTTGGCTCATTGTTGTCTCCTGCCAGGGTGGAATGCGGCCGTAATGTCGGCCGCGGCACTTACGGATGACTGACGGACATGGTAGCGGCGGCAGAGGGGCTTCACCGCGCGGACGCGGGCCGACCCTAGAATCCGGGCTCTTTCCGCTCTCGTGCTCTCCCACCTCGTCTCCCCCGATGGCCACCCCCGACCCCTTCGATCCCCTGAACCCGCCCGCCATCCGGCGCACCTCGCCCATGCGGCCGCTGCCCCGGCTCATCTTCGCGAGCCGCTGGTTGCAGCTGCCGCTCTACCTTGGCTTGATCGTCGCGCAGGGCGTGTACGTCGTGCATTTCCTGGTCGAACTGCTGCATCTGGTCGAAGCCGCCTTTGGGAGCCAGACCGCGCTGCAGGCGCTGATCAGCAGCATCGGCTACAAGACCGATGCGCCGATCACCGCACTCAACGAGACGGTGATCATGCTGGTGGTGCTGGCGCTGATCGACGTCGTGATGATCTCCAACCTGCTCATCATGGTGATCGTGGGCGGCTACGAGACCTTCGTGAGCCGCATGGACCTCGAAGGCCACCGCGACCAGCCCGAATGGCTCAGCCACGTGAACGCGTCGGTGCTAAAGGTGAAGCTGGCCACCGCCATCATCGGCATCAGCTCGATCCACCTGCTCAAGACCTTCATCAACGCCGGCAACTACACCGACCGGGTGCTGATCGCGCAGACGGTGATCCACATCACCTTCCTGCTCTCGGCCATGGCCATCGCGTACACCGACAAGCTGATGTCGAAGGAGCACTGACCCGGCGGCTACGGCACCGCCTCTTCCAGCTCGGCCTGGAAGATCCGCGTGAAGTCGCAGCAGGACTGCGCGAGCATGATGATCGAGGCGGTCAGCGCACTGCGGTGCTCGCCCTTGTGCATGGCCACATAGGGAACCGGCGGCAGCGCCGGCGCCACGTCCAGCACGGCCAGCATGCCGGCCGCGACCAGCGGCTCGAGGCATTGCCGCGGCAGGTAGCTCACCCCCAGGCCCGACACGGTGAGCCCGGTCAGCGCCACCAGGTTGCTCACCACGATGATGTTGGCGGGCTCGACCCCGCGCTCCTTCATCCACGCGTCGTACACGCGGCCGGTGCCCGACGCATTGCCCTGTACCAGCATCCGGTAGCGCGCCAGTTCGTGCAGCCGCACCGGGCCGGCCGCGGGCACCAGCCCGGGTTTGCACATCCACGCGCTGTCCACCTTGCCGATCGCCTTTCCCGGGATGCGTGCGTCGGCGAAGGCATCGGGCACCATGATCAGGTCCAGTTCGTCCGCGAGGAGCTTGTCGCGCAACGACAGGCTGTCGTCCACGTCAGGCTCGATCGTGACCTTCGGGTAGTGCTGCTGGATCAGCCCGACCAGCCGCGGCAGCCAGGTCATCGCGGTCAGCTCCGTCACGCCGATGCGCACCCGGCGTTCGAGGACCTCCGGCTTGCCGAACTGCTCGACCGCGGCGTCGCGCTGCTGCAGCAGCTTCTTGGCGAGCAAGAACATCTCCTCGCCTTTCTCGGTCAGTCGGGCCGTGCGCAGGCGGCGGTCGAAGAGTTCGGTGTCGAACAGCCGTTCCAGCTCGTGCACGCGTTTGGACACGGCCGACTGGGAGGTGTTGAGCTTGTGCGCCGCCGGCCCGAAGCCGCCCAGCTGGGCGATCCAGAACAGGGCCTCGAGTTGCTTGAAGGTCATCACGGTGCGTTTCCTGTGCGGGCAACGTTGAATAGAACACTTTGAGTGATCCGATTCCAGCACAAAAAATCGCTTTTTTAAATATGTAGGCACTTCCAGAATTCGGGCACCAGCTCTTCAACGCCTTCCCTGAAAGATGCCCATGAACTTCCGCCAGCCTCTCGCCATCGCCCTTGGCGCTGCGCTCCTCGCCTCGAATGCCGTCGCTCAAGATTCCGACACGCTCAGCAAGATCAAGGCGAGCGGCACGATCCAGATCGGCAGCCGCGACAGCTCCATCCCGTTCTCGTACAAGCTCGGCAGTGCCAGCGAGCCCATCGGCTTCTCCAACGACATCTGCCTGAAGATCGTCGATGCCGTGAAGGCCAAGCTCGGCCTGCCCAACCTTCGCGTGCAGTACACGACGCTGACCTCCACCAACCGCATCCCGCTGATGCAGAACGGCACGGTCGACCTGGACTGCGCCACCACCACGAACTCGGTCGCGCGGCAGCAGCAGGTCGACTTCGCGCCGAGCCACTTCGTCACGAACATCACCGTCGCGGTCAAGAAGAGTTCGGGCATCCAATCGCTCGCGGACCTGGGCGGCAAGCCGGTGGCGACGGTCACCGGCAGCACCTCGATCCAGCTGCTGCGCAGCTACCGCAAGACGGAGAACATCGACGTGCAGGAGGTCTCGGGCAAGGACACGGCCGATGCGTTCCTGTTGCTCGCCAGCGGCCGCGCCGTGGCCTATGTGCTGGACGACGTGCAACTCGCCGGCCTGATCGCCACCGCGCCGAACCCGGCCGAGTACACGATCCTTAAGGACGTGGTGCTGCGCCAGGAACCCTACGGCATCATGCTGCGCAAGAACGATCCGCAGTTCAAGGCGCTGGTCGACCAGACCGTCAGCGGCCTGATGAAGTCGGGCGACATGGCCCAGCTCTATGCCAAGTGGTTCACCAGCCCGATCCCGCCGAGCAACGTGAACCTGAACTTCCCGATGTCCGACGCCGTGCGCGAGGCCTTCCAGAACCCGAACAACAAGGGCGTCTGACGCGTCCCGCCCTCCTCGCATGTCCACGTCCTCCCACCATCCCCAGGGCCTTCTGTTTGCCGATGCGTTGCAGCAGCAGATCCGGCAGCGCTTCCTGAACGTCGAGCACGACCACCGCGGGCGCGAGCGCCTCTACTTCGACAACGCGGGTGGCTCGTTCCGCCTGAAGGCCGCGGTCGAGCGTTTCGTGCAGATCGACGCCATCCCCGACAACGCGGAGCGCATCCACGACATCGCCGAGGAACTCAAGACGATCCAGGCGAGGGCCGTCGACGACGTCCGCGTGATCCTCAACGCGCAAGGCGGCAGCGTCTACGCGTCGCTCACCGCCTCGGGCGCGATGTTCGACATGGTGCGCGCCATCGCCGAGAACGTGCCTGGAACGAACATGGTCACGACGGCGCTGGAGCACCCCTCGTCGTTCGACGCGATGTCGATGTACGCCCAGCGGCTCGGCCGCGAACTGCGGGTCGCCAAAAGCAACCCGGCGACGGGTGGCGTCGATGTCGAGGAGATCGTGCGCCTGATCGATGCCGACACGGTGCTGCTCAACGTGATCTACGCGTCGAACATCTCGGGCGCCAAGCTCGACATCGAGGAGATCGTGCGGCGCGCGCGCGCCGTGAAGCCGGATCTGTACATCGTGGTCGATGCGGTGCAGCACGCGCCGCATGGTCTCATCGACCTGCAGAAGACGCCGATCGACGGCATCAACATCGCGCCGTACAAGTTCTTCGGCTGCCGCGGCTCGGGCATCGCCTGGGTTTCCGACCGGGCCGCCGTGCTGCCGCACCACAAGCTCGGCGGCAAGCCGCCCGACTTCTGGGACCTGGGCAGTTCTGCGCCCTGGCAGTTCGCCGTGCTCACCGAGATCGTCGACTACGTCTGCTGGATCGGCCGCCAGTTCTCGGCCGCGAGCGATCGCCGAACGCTTTTCGCCGCGGGCATCGAGCACATCGAACTGCACGAACGCGCGCTGCTGGCCCGGCTGCTCGACGGCAGCGAGGCCGTGCCCGGCCTGCGCCGGATGGACGGCGTGCAGGTGTTCCTCGACCACGGCGACCTGACGAAGCGCGACCTGATCATCGGCATCGGCTTCGACGCGCTCGACTACACGCAGGCGGTGCAAGCCTACGCGCAGCGCGGCGTCACCGTCTACGAGCGGGTCGCGAGCAGCATCTACTCGAAGCGGATGCTGGAATCCTTCGGCCTCGAGGGCGCGGTGCGTATCTCGCCGCTGCACTGCCACACGATGGCCGATGTCGACCGCTTCCTGCGGATCACGCAGGAACTGGCCGCCGGCCAACGATAGCGTCGCCTTCGGCCGCGCCTGTTCAGCGCCCGGTCATGTTCTCCGGCACCACCCACTGGTCGAACTGCTCGCCGGTGAGGTGGCCGGACGCCACGGCCGCTTCGCGCAGGCTGGTGCCTTCCTTGTGCGCCTTCTTGGCGATGTAGGCGGCCTTGTCGTAGCCGATGTGCGTGTTGAGCGCGGTCACCAGCATCAACGAGCGCTGGACCAGTTCCGTGATGCGCTCGCGGTTGGGCTCGATGCCCACGGCGCAATGGTCGTTGAAGCTCACCATGCCGTCGGCCAGCAGGCGCACGCTCTGCAGGAAGTTGTGCGCCACCATCGGGCGGAACACGTTGAGCTCGAAGTTGCCCGAGGCACCACCGAAGTTGATGGCGACATCGTTGCCGAAGACCTGCGCGGCCAGCATCGTGACCGCCTCGCTCTGCGTCGGGTTGACCTTGCCCGGCATGATCGACGAACCGGGTTCGTTCTCCGGAATGCTCAGTTCGCCGATGCCGCTGCGCGGTCCGCTGGCCAGCCAGCGCACGTCGTTGGCGATCTTCATCAGGCTGGCCGCCAGCGTCTTGAGCGCGCCGTGCGCGTGCACCAGCGCGTCAACCGACGCCATCGCCTCGAACTTGTTCGGTGCGGTGACGAAAGGCAGGCCCGTGAGCTTGGCGAGTTCAGCTGCGACCTGTTCGGCGTAGCCCTTCGGTGCGTTCAGGCCCGTGCCGACCGCCGTGCCGCCCAACGCCAGTTCGCTCAGGTGCGGCAGCGCGGCGCGCACATGCGCCTCGCCGTGCGCCAACTGCGCCACGTAGCCCGAGAACTCCTGGCCCAGCGTGAGCGGTGTCGCGTCCTGCAGATGGGTGCGGCCGATCTTCACGATGTCCATGAAGGCGATCGACTTCGCCTCGAGCGTGTCGCGCAGCTTGGCGATGGCCGGCAGCAGCTTGTGGGTGAGCGCCTCGACCGCTGCGACGTGCATCGCGGTCGGGAACACGTCGTTGCTCGACTGGCTGCGGTTCACGTCGTCGTTCGGATGCACCAGGCGCCCTTCCCCGCGCTCGCCGCCGAGGATCTCGCTGGCGCGGTTGGCCAGCACCTCGTTGACGTTCATGTTGGTCTGCGTGCCCGAGCCCGTCTGCCACACGACCAGCGGAAACTCGCCCGGGTGCTCGCCCGCGATGACCTCGTCGGCCGCCGCCACGATGGCCTGCGTCTTCTTCTCGTCCTGCAGGCCGAGCGCGTGGTTCACCACCGCCGAGGCGCGCTTGACCTGCGCCAGCGCCTTGATGATCTCCTTGGGCTGCGTCTCGCCGGAGATGTCGAAGTTCTGCAGCGAGCGCTGCGTCTGCGCCCCCCACAGCTTGTCGGCAGGGACCTCGATGGGGCCGAAGGTGTCGCGTTCGACTCGGATGTTGGAGGGGGTCGTCATGAGAAAAAAGCTCCGCTGTCAAAATGGAGGGTGTGCTCGCCGGAAGGAAGCACCGAAAAGTCCGCCAGCATAGCCCGAACGAGAACGACTCGCATTTGATCGAGCGTCCAACCCACGAAAACGTCATGACCACCACGATCCAGCAGGCCGACCTGATCGAGTCGATCAGCGCCGCGTTGCAATACATCAGCTACTACCACCCTGCCGACTACATCGCGCATCTGGCCAAGGCCTACGAGCGCGAACAGAGCCCGGCGGCCAAGGACGCCATTGCGCAGATCCTGACCAACAGCAAGATGAGCGCCACCGGCCACCGCCCGATCTGCCAGGACACCGGCATCGTGAACGTGTTCCTCAAGGTCGGCATGGATGTGCGCTGGGGCGGCTTCACCGGCAGCCTGGACGACGCCATCAACGAAGGCGTGCGCCGCGGCTACAACCATCCCGACAACACGCTGCGCGCCTCGGTCGTGGCCGACCCGCAGTTCGACCGCAAGAACACCAAGGACAACACGCCCGCGGTGATCTTCACCGAGATCGTGCCCGGCGACAAACTCGAAGTGACGGTCGCGGCGAAGGGCGGCGGCAGCGAGAACAAGAGCAAGCTGGCCATGCTGAACCCCGGCGACAGCATCGTCGACTGGGTGCTCAAGACGGTGCCGACCATGGGGGCCGGCTGGTGCCCGCCCGGCATGCTGGGCATCGGCATCGGCGGCACGGCCGAGAAGGCCGCGCTGATGGCCAAGGAAAGCCTGATGGACGACCTCGACATGCACGAGCTGCAGGCCAAGAAGGCCTCCGGCGCCGAGCTGACGAAGGTCGAGGCGCTGCGCATCGAGCTGTACGAAAAGGTGAATGCGCTGGGCATCGGCGCGCAGGGCCTGGGCGGCCTGGCCACCGTGCTCGACGTGAAGATCCAGATGTACCCGACGCACGCGGCCAGCAAGCCGGTCGCGATGATCCCCAACTGCGCCGCCACCCGCCATGCGCACTTCACGATGGACGGCAGCGGCGCGGTCTACCTCACGCCGCCCTCGCTCGACCTGTGGCCCGACGTCGACTGGAAGCCCGACTACAACAAGAGCAAGAAGGTCGACCTCGACACGCTCACGCCCGCCGAAGTCGCCAGCTGGAAGCCGGGCGACACGCTGCTGCTCAACGGCAAGATGCTCACTGGCCGCGACGCCGCGCACAAGCGCATCGCCGACATGCTGGCCAAGGGCGAGAAGCTGCCGGTGGACTTCACCAACCGCGTCATCTACTACGTCGGCCCGGTCGACCCGGTCGGCGACGAGGCCGTGGGCCCGGCCGGCCCGACCACCGCGACCCGCATGGACGGCTTCACCGAGATGATGCTGGCGCAGACCGGCCTCATCGCGATGATCGGCAAGGCCGAGCGCGGCCCGGTGGCCATCGAGGCCATCAAGAAGCACCAGAGCGCCTACCTCATGGCCGTGGGCGGCGCCGCCTACCTGGTGAGCAAGGCGATCAAGACCGCCAAGGTGGTGGGCTTCGCCGACCTGGGCATGGAAGCCATCTACGAGTTCGACGTGGTCGACATGCCGGTGACGGTGGCGGTCGATGCCGGCGGCACCAGCGCGCACATCACCGGCCCGGCCGAGTGGCAGAAGCGCATCGCCTCGGGCGAGTTCAAGACCATCGCGGTGGAAGCGATCTGACTTGAATCTGCAGGCGATCGATCCGGGCCTCGCGGCATCGAACGGCGATCGTCCGATCGGCGTCTTCGACAGCGGCATGGGCGGGCTCAGCGTGCTGGCCGCGCTGCGCGCCGAACTGCCGCATGAAGACTTCGTGTACTTCGCGGACACGGCCTACGCGCCGTACGGCGAACGCGGCGATGCCTACGTGATCGAGCGTTCGCTCGCGGTAGCCGAGCATCTGGTGCGCGAGCACCGCGTCAAGGCGCTGGTGGTGGCCTGCAACACGGCGACAACCGCGGCCATCCACCTGCTGCGCGCGGCGCACCCGGCGCTGCCGATCGTGGGCCTGGAGCCCGGGCTCAAGCCGGCGGTCGCGGCGAGCCGCACCGGGCACATCGCGGTGATGGCCACGCGCGGCACGCTGGCGAGCGCCAAGTACGCCGCCTTGCGCGCTGCCGTGGCCGGTACCGCCGATGTGCGCCCGGTGCCTTGCGATGGCCTCGTGAAGGCCATCGAAGGCTTCGACACCGCAGGCATCGCGTCGCTGTGCCAACGCTACATGGACGAAGCCGGCCCCTTCGGCGAGGGTGCTGCCGATGTCGACACGGTGGTGCTCGGCTGCACCCACTATCCGCTGGTGATCGACGAATTGCGCACGCATGCGCCGACCACGCTGCGCTTCATCGACACGGGCTTGCCGGTGGCGCAGCACACGCGGCGCCTGCTCGCGGCGGCAGGCCAGCTCGCGGGCGATGACGCCGGTAACGGCACGCTGCGCCTGGAAAGCAGCGGCCAGGTCGCCGCGCTCGAAGCCGCGGCTACCCGGTGGCTCGCGCTTTCCACGGTGGCCTGAGTCATGCGTTTTCTTCGCCACGCCGCCCTCCTCCTGGGCATCTCGGCTGCCAGCCTGAGCCACGCCGCCTGCGAAAGCGGCCTGGCCGAGCGCATGCACGCACGACTGCATCCCGACCGGCTGCTCGACGAGCGCCTGGCCGCATGCAAGCCGTGGCCGGGCGCCCTCGGCCGCATCGTCGTCGTGCTGCCGATGCCGCGGCCGTCCGCCGATCCGAGTGCGACGAAGGTCTACGACCTCGAGGTGCTGTTGGTCCAGCGCCCGGACAACGGCAACACCGAGCGCGACACCGTCATCGGCCGCCTGTTCCAGGCCGAGGCGCTCGACGAGGAAGGCGTTGCCATCCAGGAGATCCTGGTCGACACCGGGCGCTATGCGCTGGCGCCCGACGCCCGTGCCTTCGGCCTGCGGGTGCGCTACCGCGGCACGACCCGCGGCGACACCTTCGCCAGCGAGACCCTGCGCCTGTACGTCGCACAGGCCGGCAAGCTGCGCGAGGTGATGCAGGAGGTCGAGCTCGACAACGAGAGCGGCGAGTGGAACGCCGACTGCACCGGCCGCTTCCGGCAGCTGCGCTCCATGCTGTCCATCCGGCCGAACCGCAATGCCGCCTTCGCCGACCTGGTGCTCGCACGCACCGTCGCCCAGAGCCGCGGGCAGATGCAGGAAGACGGCAGCTGTGCCGAGCAGGCCCAGCCGGCACAGTACGGCACGGTGGTGCTGCGCTACGACGGCGAGCGCTACCGCGTGCCGAAGGCGCTGCGCACGCCCTGAGGCGTGCTCAACGCGGCGTCGCGGCCGCGCTGCATGCGAATCGGCAACAGCAGCAGGAGCCCGCCGACGAAGAACACCGCCGTCGCCAGGATGGCAACGCGCTGGTTGCCACCGGCGGCCCAGGTGATCGCCCCGTAGCTCAGCGGGCCGACGATGCTCGCCAGCCGGGTCGCGAAGGACCACAGCCCGAAGAACTCGGCACTGCGCGCCGGTGGTGCGAGGTAGCCCGTCATGGCACGCCCGGCCGACTGGCTGGACCCCATCGACAGGCCCGCGATCGTCGCGGCCCACCAGAAGCCGCTCTTGGTCGTGACCGACGCGGCGATCACGCAGACGGCGATCCACGCGACCAGCGTGATGGCCAGCGCCAACCGATGGCCGATGCGGTCCTGCAGGTAGCCGAAGGCGAAGGCGCCCACGGCGGCCGCGAGATTGAGCACGAAGATGAGCACCATCGTCTCCTGCGGCAGGAAGCCGATCACCTGCTCGGCGTAGATCGCCGCCAGCGTGATCGCGACCGCGACCCCGGCCTGGTAGCAGACGGTGCACGCCAGCACCCCCATGAAATCGCGGTAGCCGCGCGCCTCGTGGAAGGTCCGGCGCAACTGCGCCCAGGCGCCCTCGGGCGCGCGATCGGGCTGCGGCTGGGCGCGCTCCGGCAGCAGCGCGAAGGTGACGCAGGCCGCCAACCCGTAGATGGCCGCGGTGATCAGCATCGTGACCGGCACGAAGTGCGACGCCGGCAGCCCACGCGCCTGCGACCACAGCACGTACGCCAGGCACACGCCCAGCGTCAGCATGCCGCCCACGTAGCCGAAGCCCCAGCCCCAACCGCTCATCTTGCCCATGCCCTCGGGCGTGGCGAGTTCGGGCAGGAAGGCGCCGGTCAGGGACTCGCCATAGGAATAGAAGGTGTTCGAGACGATGACCATCGCCATGGCCAGCACCACGGCGTTCGCGCCGGTGAACCGCGGTGTCACCGCCAGGGCGGCGGTCGCGACCACGCACGCCGCCGTCGCGATCATGAGCACGCGCTTCTTGGCGCCATGGCGGTCGGCCCAGGCGCCGATGGCGGGCATGGACACCATCACCAGGGCATAGGAAGCGCTCAGCGCCGCCGTCCAGGCGAACGTGGCCCATGCCGCGCCTTGTGCGATGCCGCCCACGAAATATGCCGCGAATACGGCCGTGATGACGACGGTGGTGTAGCCCGAATTGGCGAAGTCGTACATCACCCAGCCGAACACCTCGCGCTTGCGCACGCCCTGACGCAGCGCGGACATGGCGGCCTAGTGGAGGTGGCGCGGGCGGCGACCGCCGCCATGGCCACCGGCGCCCGGCCCACCCGGACCCCCGCCGCGGGGCCGCTTGCCGATCTCGAGCGAATTCACGAGGGCATCGAAGCGGTCGCCGAAGAGCTTGTCGATCTCGGCGACCACGCCACCGAGTTCAGCGCCATCGAAGTGGCGCTCCATCAGGTTCACCACGTCTTCGACCAAGAGGTCGCGCTGGACCTGCATGATCGCCGCGGGGTTGGGGCCGACGAACAGCATGATGAAGTCGTCGCGCGACTCCTCCTCCGGGTCGCCCTCTTCCTCGTCGTAGTCGGTGTCATAGAAGGTGACCTCGATGGCGGCGCCCTGCTCGGCGAGCTCGTTGAGCGCCATGCACATCTCGTCGAGCTCCTGGCGGAAGTCCTCGTCGCCGGGCACGGTCCAGCACATCTGCAGCATGTGCTCCTTCTGCTCGAAGCGGATGCCCGGCTCCTCTTCGTAGGTGCTGGTGGCGCCGTCGGCCAGTGACTTGGCGCCGGCGTACTTCCACAGGGGCTTGAGCGCCTCCTGGATCTGCGCGAAGGTCACGTCCGAACGCAGCGGCACATCGCCATGCACATGGATTTCGAATGGAGCGTTATAGCGTGGCATGTCTTGCTCCCTTGTCATGCGGTGGTGCCCGGAACCGGGGTCGAACCGGTATGCCCCTTATGCAGGAAGCGGCGGATTTTAAGTCCGATGTGTCTACCAATTTCACCATCCGGGCCGGTCTGGGCAACGAAGATAACCCAAAACAAAACAGCCCCGACAACGATGGTTGGCGGGGCCTGTAAAGAGTTGGAGGCGCGACCCGGAGTCGAACCGGGCTAGACGGATTTGCAATCCGTTGCATAACCGCTTTGCTATCGCGCCACGCTTTTTTTCTGGGTCGTCTCGAAGCTTCGAATTCTTCGTTTTCTTGATTTTTGCGAAAAAAAGGGAAGCCAAAGCTTCCCTTTTTCAAAACTGGAGCGGGATAAGAGACTCGAACTCTCGACCTATACCTTGGCAAGGTATCGCTCTACCAACTGAGCTAATCCCGCGTTTCGAGCCTCAGATTATAGAACACTTTTTCGAGCCTCTACAAGGCCCACGGTCTCAATGCTTGATCGACCCTTCTGCCGGAGCCGGCGCTGCCGCGCGCTGCTTCGACAACTCGGCGACGGCCGCCGCTGAAGCCGCCACTTCCTCGTCGGACAGCGGCGTGGGCATCTTCTCGAGCGCGATCTCCAGCACCTTGTCGATCCACTTGACCGGCACGATCTCGAGGCCGTTCTTCACGTTCTCGGGAATGTCCTGCAGGTCCTTGGCGTTCTCCTCGGGGATCAACACCGTCTTGATGCCGCCACGCAGGGCCGCCAGCAGTTTTTCCTTCAACCCGCCGATGGCCGTGACCTCGCCACGCAGCGTGATCTCGCCGGTCATCGCGACATCGCCGCGCACCGGGATGCCGGTCAGCGCCGAGACGAAGGCCGTGGTCATCGCCGCGCCGGCGCTCGGGCCGTCCTTGGGTGTGGCGCCGTCCGGCACGTGGATGTGGATGTCGCGCTTTTCGAAGACGTCGTCGCGGATGCCCAGGCGATGCGCACGGCTGCGTACGACCGTGCGGGCAGCCTCGACCGATTCCTTCATCACGTCGCCGAGCGAACCGGTGCGGCTGATGATGCCCTTGCCAGGCATCGCGACGGCTTCGATGGTCAGCAGATCGCCGCCGACCTCGGTCCACGCCAAGCCCACGACCTGCCCCACTTGGTTCTGCTTCTCGGCCAGCCCGAAGGTGTACTTGCGCACCCCGAGGAAGTCGTTGAGGTTGGCCCCGTCGACTGTGACCTTGGGCGTCATCTTCTTGAGCAGCAGCCCCTTCACCACCTTGCGGCAGATCTTCGACAGCTCACGCTCGAGCGAGCGAACGCCGGCTTCACGCGTGTAATAGCGCACGATGTCGCGCACCGCCTCTTCGGTGATCAGCAGTTCCTCTTCCTTCACGCCGTTGTTCTGCATCTGCTTGGGCAGCAGGTACTTCAGCGCGATGTGCGTCTTTTCGTCCTCGGTGTAGCCCGCCAGGCGGATGACTTCCATCCGGTCGAGCAGCGCCGGCGGGATGTTCATCGAGTTCGAGGTCGCCACGAACATCACGTCCGACAGGTCGAAGTCCACCTCGACGTAATGGTCGCCGAAGGTGTGGTTCTGTTCCGGGTCCAGCACCTCGAGCAGCGCGCTCGACGGGTCGCCACGGAAGTCGGTGCCGAGCTTGTCGATTTCGTCGAGCAGGAACAACGGGTTGCGCGTGCCGATCTTGTTCAGGCTCTGGAGCACCTTGCCTGGCAGCGCGCCGATGTAGGTGCGGCGGTGCCCGCGGATCTCGGCCTCGTCGCGCATGCCGCCCAGCGCCATGCGGGTGTACTTGCGACCGGTCGCCTTGGCGATCGACTGCCCGAGCGAGGTCTTGCCGACGCCCGGTGGACCCACCAGGCACAGGATCGGCGCCTTGACCTTGTCGACGCGTTGCTGCACCGCGAGGTATTCCAGGATGCGGTCCTTGACCTTGTCGAGGCCGTAGTGGTCTTCGTTGAGCACCGCCTCGGCGTGCGCCAGGTCGTGCTTGATCTTGGTCTTCTTGCTCCAGGGCAGGCCGATCAGCACGTCGATGTAATTGCGCACCACGGTCGCTTCGGCCGACATCGGCGACATCAGCTTGAGCTTCTTGAGCTCGCCCTCCGCCTTCTTGAGCGCTTCCTTGGGCATCTTGGCGAGCTTGATCTTCTTCTCGATCTCCTCGATGTCCGCGCCGTCCTCGCCCTCGCCCAGTTCCTTCTGGATCGCCTTGACCTGTTCGTTCAGGTAGAAGTCGCGCTGGTTCTTCTCCATCTGGCGCTTCACGCGGCCGCGGATCTTCTTGTCGACGTTCAGGATGTCGACCTCGCGTTCGAGCTGGCCGTAGAGGTTCTCCAGCCGCTCCTTGATGCTGTCGAGGTCGAGCACCGCCTGCTTGTTGTCGAGCTTGAGCGGCAGGTGCGCGGCGATCGTGTCGGCCAGGCGGCCCGGGTCATCGATGCTGGAGATCGACGTGAGGATCTCCGGCGGGATCTTCTTGTTCAGCTTGACGTACTGGTCGAACTGCTGCATCACCGCGCGGCGCAGCGCCTCGATCTCTGTGCCCTTTTGGGCGGCGCCCTCGGGCACCTCGACCGGCGTGACGTTGGCGGTGAAATGCGTCTCGCCGTCATGGATGCTGTTCACGCGGGCGCGCTGCTGGCCCTCGACCAGCACCTTCACGGTGCCGTCGGGCAGCTTGAGCATCTGCAGGATGGTCGAGACGCAGCCGACCTCGAACATGTCCTCGACCGAGGGCTCGTCCTTGGCGGCGGCTTTCTGGGCGACCAGCATGATGCGCCGTTCGGCTTCCATGGCCAGTTCGAGCGCCTTGATGCTCTTGGGGCGGCCCACGAAGAGCGGGATCACCATGTGGGGGAACACGACGACATCGCGCAGCGGCAGCAGCGGCAGGTCGATCGCGTCGGGAGGCAGGGGAGTATGGCCGGACATGCGAATCCTCGGAGTGATCAGGCAGAAGTGGCACGCGCCGCGCGGATTTCAAGACCCGGCGGCGCGTTCATGGTAGGCCACGCGCCAGGCGCGTGGTGATTCGGGCGGAATGGCCCTGGCACTTAGGCCTTTTTCGCCGCCTCGCGGTACACGAGCAGCGGCGGCTTGTTTTCCTCGATGGTCGATTCCTCGACCACCACCTTGGCGACGTTCGTCGCATTCGGCAGCTCGAACATCGTGTCGATCAGCGACTGCTCCAGGATCGAGCGCAGGCCGCGTGCGCCGGTCTTGCGCGCCAACGCCTTGCGGGCGATGGCCTTGAGCGCGGTCGGGCGGATTTCCAGGTCGACGCCCTCCATCTGAAGCAGCTTGGTGAACTGCTTGACCACCGCGTTCTTCGGCTCGGTCAGGATCTGCACCAGCGCGTCCTCGCTCAGCTCGGCCAGCGAGGCCACGACCGGCATCCGGCCGACCAGTTCGGGGATGAGCCCGAACTTGATCAGGTCCTCGGGCTCCACCTCGCGGAACACCTCGGTGATGCTGCGCTGGGCCTTGCTCTTGACCATGGCGCCGAAGCCGATGCCCGAGGCCTCGGTCCGGTTCTCGATGACCTTCTCCAGGCCCGCGAAGGCGCCGCCGCAGATGAACAGGATGTTGGTCGTGTCGATCTGCAGGAAGTCCTGGTTGGGGTGCTTGCGCCCGCCCTGAGGCGGCACGCTGGCCATCGTGCCTTCGATGAGCTTCAGCAGCGCCTGCTGCACGCCCTCGCCCGACACGTCCCGGGTGATCGACGGGTTGTCCGACTTGCGCGAAATCTTGTCGATCTCGTCGATGTAGACGATGCCGCGCTGGGCCTTCTCGACCTCGTAGTTGCAGCTCTGCAGCAGCTTCTGGATGATGTTCTCGACGTCCTCGCCGACATAGCCGGCCTCGGTCAGCGTGGTGGCGTCGGCCATCACGAAAGGCACGTCGAGCATGCGCGCGAGCGTCTGCGCCAGCAGTGTCTTGCCCGAGCCGGTGGGGCCGATCAGCAGGATGTTGCTCTTGCTGAGCTCGACCTCTTCGCCCTTGGACTTCTCCTTGTGGCGCAGGCGCTTGTAGTGGTTGTAGACCGCCACCGACAGCATGCGCTTGGCCGGCTCCTGGCCGATCACGTAGCTGTCGAGGTTGGTCTTGATCTCCAGCGGCGTCGGCAGGTCGCTGCGCGCCTCGCGCGCCTCGTCGCCCGCGGGCAGTTCGTCGCGGATGATTTCGTTGCAGAGATCGATGCACTCATCGCAGATGAACACCGACGGACCGGCGATCAGCTTCTTGACCTCGTGCTGGCTCTTACCGCAGAAGGAGCAGTAAAGCGTTTTCTCGCTGGAAGAGCCTTTTTTCTCGGCCATGGGCAAATGCCTCGTAACAGGGGTGGATCAATGATAACGAAACAAAAACGGCGTTCTCCGTGTGGAAAACGCCGTCGTTGCGCAGGCGCCGCAGCGCCGGGCGGGATCAGCCGCGCTTCGAGATCACCTGGTCGATCAGGCCGTAGTCCTTCGACTCGTCGGCGGTCAGGAAGTAGTCGCGCTCGGTGTCGCGGGCGATCTTCTCCAGCGGCTGGCCGGTGCGCTCGGCCAGGATGCGGTTCATCTGCTCGCGCGTCTTCAGGATGTCGCGTGCATGGATTTCGATGTCCGTCGCCTGGCCACGGGCGCCGCCCAGCACCTGGTGGATCATGATCTTCGAATTGGGCAGCGAGAAACGCTTGCCCTTTTCGCCGGCCGCCAGCAGGAAGGCGCCCATGCTGGCCGCGAAGCCGATGCACAGGGTCGACACCGCCGGCTTGATGAACTGCATCGTGTCGTAGATCGCCATGCCGGCGCTTACGCTGCCGCCAGGCGAGTTGATGTAGAACGAAATGTCCTTGTCCGGGTTCTCGCTCTCGAGAAAGAGCAGCTGGGCGACCACCAGGTTGGCCGTCTGGTCGTTGACCTCGCCCACCAGGAAGATCACGCGCTCTTTCAGCAGGCGCGAATAGATGTCATAGGACCGCTCGCCGCGGCCGGATTGCTCGATCACCATCGGCACCATGCCGAGACCTTGGATGTCCTGTGCGCTCATGAATAGCTCCGTTCAGTGCTTGACCTGCCGGGAATTCCCCGGTGAAGGGTCAGATGGGGATGGTGCCGGCGGGTGCAAGCCCCGCCGGGCGCGCCATGATCAGGCCTGCTGCGCCATCAGTTCGTCGAAGGACACCGACTTGTCGGCAACCTTGGCCTGGCCCAGCACGAAGTCGGTCACGTTGTTCTCGATCACGACGGCTTCGACTTCGGCCAGGCGGCGGTTGTCGCTGAAATACCAGCGCACCACGTCGGCCGGCTTCTCGTAGCTGGCCGCCAGTTCGTCGATGTGGGCCTTGATCTGCTCCGGCTTGGCCTGCAGGTTGTTGGCACGCACCAGTTCGGCCACCACCAGGCCCAGGCGCACGCGGCGCTCGGCCTGCGGGCGGAAGACCTCGTCGGGAATCGGGGCCTTGTCGGCGTCCTTGATGCCGCGCTGCTTGAGTTCGGCACGCGCGCCTTCGACCATGCGGTCGACTTCGGACTGCACACTCGACTTGGGCAGGTCGAGTTCGGCGTTGGCGATCAGCGCGTCCATCACGGCATTCTTGTTGCGCGCGAGCACGCGGAACTTCACTTCGCGCTCGAGGTTGCGCTTGATGTCGGCGCGCAGGCCTTCGACCGTGGCTTCCTCGATGCCGAGCGACTTGGCCAGTTGCTCGTTGACTTCCGGCAGGTGCGAGGCTTCGATCTTCTTCACGGTGACCATGAAGTCGGCCTGCTTGCCGGCCACGTCCTTGCCGTGGTAGTCGGCCGGGAACGACAGCGGGAAGGTGCGGCTGTCGCCCGACTTCAGGCCGCGCACGGCGTCTTCGAATTCCTTGAGCATCTGGCCTTCGCCGATGATGAACTGGAAGTCCTCGGCCTTGCCGCCCTGGAAAGGCTCGCCGTCGATCTTGCCTTCGAAGTCGACCGTCACGCGGTCGTCGTCGGCGGCAGCCGCGTCCTGCGGGCGCTGCGCGAAGGTGCGGCGCTGCTTGCGCAGGATGTCGAGCGTCTTGTCGATGGCTTCGTCGCTCACGTCGGCCGTGACGCGCTCGACCTCGGCGTTGGCCAGGTCGTTGATCTTGACCTCGGGGAACACCTCGAACACCGCGTCGAAGGCCATCACGCCCTCGGGCGCCTCTTCCTTCTCGGTGATGCGCGGCTGGCCGGCCACGCGCAGCTTGGCTTCGTTGGCCGCCTGCGAGAAGGCTTCGCCGACCTTGTCGTTCATGACCTCGTAATGCACCGAGTAGCCATAGCGCTGGGCCACGACGTTCATCGGCACCTTGCCCGGACGGAAACCGTCCATCTTCACGGTGCGGGCCAGCTTCTTCAGGCGGGAATCGACTTCCGACTGGATGGTGCCGACGGGCAGCGTCAGCGTGATCTTGCGCTCGAGTTTCTCGAGGGTTTCAACATTCACGGTCATTTCGTTCTTCCTTGTGAGGTGTGCTGGTGCGCGGGGCCGGACTCGAACCGGCACGTTCTTGCGAACGTCAGGACCTAAACCTGGTGCGTCTACCAATTTCGCCACCCGCGCGGTCAGGTGAATCAAGCAAAAGCGGGCGGCCTCCAGATGCAGACCACCCGCTTCGAAATCGGTCAACCGCGCATTTTAGACGCTAACCGGGGCCGCCTTTTCTTCTCGCTTCACGCGGAAGGCGGCGGCGTACATCGCCGGGAGCGCCAGCAGGGTCAGCACGGTGGCCACGATCAGGCCGCCCATGATGGCGACGGCCATCGGCCCCCAGAAGACGCTGCGCGACAGCGGGATCATCGCCAGCACCGCGGCCGCGGCCGTCAGCACGATGGGGCGCAGCCGCCGCACGGCGGATTCGACGATCGCATCCCAGGCCGGCACGCCGGCGGCGCGGTCGCTCTCGATCTGGTCGATCAGGATCACCGAGTTGCGCTGAATCATCCCCATCAGCGCAATCACGCCGAGCAGCGCGACGAAGCCGAAGGGCCGGTTCAGGATCAACAACGCCGCCGCCACACCCGCAATGCCCAGCGGCCCGGTGATGAACACCAGCAGCGCCCGGCTGAAGCTGTGCAGCTGCAGCATCAGCAGCGTGAAGACCAGGAACAGCATGATCGGTATGCCCGCCACGATCGAGGTCGAGCCCTTGCTGCTCTCCTCCACCGCGCCGGCCACCTCGATGCGGTAGGCGCCCTGCCCGGCCGCGCGCCACTTCGCTTCCAGCGCGCGCAGTTCGGGCAGCAGTTGCTGCGTCACGGTCGCGCCCTGCAGGCCTTCGGCGATATCGGCGTTCACCGTGATGGCGTAGTCGCGGTTCTCGCGCCACATCACGCCCGGCTCCCAGGTGAAGACCGGCCTGGCGATCTGCGCGAGCGGGATCGAGTGGCCCGACGCCGTCGGCAGGTAGGCGTTGCCGATGTCCGAGATGGCTTCGCGCTCGTCGGGCGACTGGCGCAGCACGATGTCGATCAGCCGGTCGTTCTCGCGGTACTGGCCGATGGTGGTGCCGCTGAACATGGTGCGCGATGCCTGGGCGATGGCCTGGCTCGTCACGCCGAGCGCGCGCGCCTTGTCCTGGTCGACGTCCAGGCGGATCACCTTCACCGACTCGTTCCAGTTGTCGTTCACGCCACGCGTGTTCGCGTTCTGCCGCATCGCCGCCTTGACTTCGTCTGCATGCAGGCGCAGCTGCGACGGGTCGGTGCCGATCACACGGAACTGCACCGGGTAGGCCACGGGGGGGCCGTTCGGCAAGAGCTTGGCGCGGGCGCGCACCTCGGGAAACTCCTGGGCCAGCAACGCGGGCAGGCGCTGGCGCAGGGCGTCGCGCTGATGCAGATCCTTGGCCAGCACCAGCACCTGCGACGCGTTGGTCTGCGGGAAGATGTAGTCGAGCGGCAGATAGAAGCGTGGCACGCCGCTGCCGATCCAGGTCGTGGCCGACGC
Source organism: Variovorax sp. J2L1-78 (assembly GCF_030317205.1). Lineage (NCBI taxonomy): Bacteria > Pseudomonadati > Pseudomonadota > Betaproteobacteria > Burkholderiales > Comamonadaceae > Variovorax > Variovorax arabinosiphilus. The sequence continues at coordinate 1,185,376 of NZ_JASZYB010000001.1, forward strand.
GACCTCCGGCTCCTGCATCAGCCGCTGCTCCACGCGCCTGGCGATGTCCTCGTTGGCGGCGAAGGCGGTGCCTTCGGGCGACCACAGGTCGACCAGGATCTCCGGCCGGCTCGAATCGGGGAAGAACTGCTGCTGCACCCGCCCCATGCCCACGATGCCGAGCGCGAAGATCGCCACGGTCGCGCCGATGGTGAGCCAGCGGTGCGCCACGCACCAGTTCACCGCAGCGCGGAAGGCGTTGTAGAAGCGTGAATCGAACAGCTCGTGCGGCGGCGCATCCGGGTCGTGGGGCTTCACCTTGAGCAGCAGCGTGCCCAGGTACGGCACGAAATAGACCGAAACGATCCAGCTGAGCACCAGCGCGATGACGGTCACCGCGAAGATCGCGAAGGTGTATTCGCCGGTGGTCGACTTGGCCAGGCCGATGGGCAGGAAGCCCGCCGCCGTGATGAGCGTGCCGGTCAGCATCGGCTTGGCCGTCACGTCGTAGGCGAAGGTGGCGGCGCGGGTCTTGTCGTAGCCCTCCTCCATCTTCCGCACCATCATCTCCACCGCGATGATCGCGTCGTCCACCAGCAGGCCCAGGGCGATGATCAGCGAGCCGAGCGACACCTTGTGCAGCCCGATGCCGAAGTAGTTCATGGCTAGGAAGGTCACCGCCAACACCAGCGGGATCGTGATCGCCACCACCAGCCCCGGCCGCATGTCGATGTGCCAGCCGAAGCGCCCGCCCTTGTGCAGGCCGAGGGCGATGAAGCTCACGGCCAGCACGATCACCACCGCCTCGATCAGCACATGCACGAACTCGTTGACCGAGGTCGCCACCGAGACCGGCTGGTCCTGCACCTGGGCCAGCGTCACGCCGGCCGGCAGGCGCTGGCCGATGTCGGCCACCGCCACGCGCAACGCCTGGCCCAGCGCGATGATGTCGCCGCCCTTGGCCATCGAGACGCCCAGTGCGACGACTTCCTTGCCCTGGTGATGCACCTTGACGGCCGGCGGGTCGATCGTGCCGCGGCGAATCTCGGAAATGTCGCCCAACCGCAACTGGTTGCCCGAGGTACCGCGGATCGGCATCTCGCGCAGCTGCTCGACGCTGGTGAACTGACCGCCGACGCGCACCTGCACCATGTCGAGCGGCGACTCGATCGTGCCGGCGCTCTCCACCGCGTTCTGCGCACCGATCTGCTGCAGCACCGCGTTCATGTCCAGGCCCAGCTGCGCCACGCGCTTCTGCGACACCTCGACGTAGACCTTCTCGTCCTGCAGCCCGAACTGCTCGACCTTCGCCACGTCCTTCACGCGCAACAGACCCTGGCGCACCTCGTCGGCGAAGGTCTTGATTTCCGCCGGCGAATAGCCGTCGGTCTGCAGCGCATAGATCACGCCGTACACGTCGCCGAACTCGTCGTTGAAGAACGGCCCCTGCACGCCGCCGGGCAGCGTGCCCCGCATGTCGCCGATCTTCTTGCGCACCGTGTACCAGACGTTGGCCACCTCGCTGGGCTTGGACGAGTCCTTGATCTCGAAGATGATCATCGACTCGCCGGGCTTCGAATAGCTGCGGATCTTGCTGGCGTACGGTGCCTCCTGCAGCGTGCGCTCCAGCTTGTCGGTCACCTGCTCGGCCATCTGTTGCGCAGTCGCGCCGGGCCAGTAGGTGCGCATCACCATGATGCGGAAGGTGAAGGGCGGGTCCTCGTCCTGGCCCAGTTGGAAGTACGAGGCGAAGCCCAGCACCATGAACGCGATCATCAGGTAGCGCGTGAGCGCCGCATGCTCGAGCGCCCATTTCGACAGATTGAAACCGGCCTTGCCGGTCGCTGGGCTCGGGGTGGTCATCGCGCCGTCCTCAGCGCGAGGCGGCCGAAGCCGGTGCCGCCACGGTGCCGCCTGCCGCGACCGGCGTGGACTTGCCCTGGTAAATCGACACCTTCTGCCCCGGGGCGAGCACATGCACGCCCGCCACCACCACCTGCATGCCTGGCTCGAGACCCTGGGCGATCACCGCCTCGTTGCCGTCCGCCGTGGCCACCTGCACCGGCTGCGAGCGCACCGTCATGCTGGCCTTGTCGACCAGCCACACCGCGGAGCCATTGCCTTCCTGGCGCAGCGCGCTGGTCGGCAGCTTGATCACCGGCGCGCCGACGTGCGACAGCGCCTGCGGCCGCGCGTAGACCGTGGCACCCAGTGGCGGCGCCGTGGCGGCATCGATCGCCACTTTCACGGTGTAGGTGCGCGTCACGGGGTCGGCGCTGGCGCCCACCTCGCGCACCTTGCCTGGCAGTTCGGGGCCGCCGGCCCAGCCGCGCACGGCCACGTCGGAGCCCGGCTTGATCTGCGCCGCCCGGTCTTCGGGCACCGCGAAGACCGCGTCGCGGGCGCCGTCCTGGGCGATGCGCAGCACCGGCGTGCCGGCCGACACCACCTGGCCGGGCTGCGCCTCGATGGCCGTGACCACGCCGGCCGTATCGGCCACCAGGGTCGCGTAGCTCGCCTGGTTCCCCTGCGAGGCGAGCTGCGCCTGCGCCTGTTCGAACTGGGCTTGCGCCGACTTGTAGGTGGTTTCGCGGCGCTCCAGTTCGGCGCCGCTGATGAAGTTCTGCGCCCGCAGCTCGCGGTAGCGCTTGAGGTCCGCCGCCGCCAGGTCGCGGTTCGTCTGGGCCGACGCCTGCTGCGCGCGGGCGGCATCGGCGGCCAGGCGGTAGTCCTGCGGATCGAGCTGCGCCAGCACCTGGCCGGCCTGCACGCGCTGCCCGAGTTCGGCCTGGCGCCGAAGGATCTTGCCGGCGACACGGAAGCCCATCGGCGTCTCGATGCGGGCGCGCACCTCGGCCGAGAACTCGGGGGCGGTGCCGTAGGCGCTGGCGCCCACGGTCTGGACCTTGACGGCGCGCACCGGATCTTCGGCGGCGGGTGGCTTGGAGCAGCCCGCCAGGGCCGCGGCGACGAGCACGGCGGCGACGGGAAGCGAGTGGGCGACGGAAACGATCGATACGGCCATGAACCACCTTGAGAACTGACGGGCCATTAATGACCGAAGGGTTAGTAATTTTGTGGGATGCCCCCCGGACTGTCAACGAACCGAGGCGTGCCACGCCCTTCACCGACAATCGCCGCGTGCCAATGTCCCCCTCTTCCGACACCGCCGCAACGGCGCCAACCCTCGCGCCACTGCCGACGCACTATGAGAACTTCCCGGTGGCGTCGTGGCTCTGCCCGCCACGGTTGCGTCCGCCCATTGCGGCCATCTACGTCTTCGCCCGGACGGCCGACGACATCGCCGACGAGGGCGAGGCATCGCCCGCGCAACGGCTGGCCGACCTGCACGCCTTCCGCGCCGACCTCGCCGCGATCGCGCAGGGCGGCGCCGCCTCGGCGCGCTGGCCCGCCGTCTTCGGCCCGCTGGCGCATGCGATGCGCGCCTTCGCCCTGCCCGAGGCCTTGCTGGCCGACCTGCTGTCGGCGTTCATCCAGGACATCGAGAAGACCCGCGACGCCGGGCGCTACGCCGACCGGCCCGAACTGCTGGACTACTGCGCCCGCTCCGCCAACCCGGTCGGGCGTCTGCTGCTGCATCTCTATGGGGTGAACGAGCCCGCGGCGCTGGTGCAGAGCGATGCGATCTGCAGTGCGCTGCAGCTCATCAATTTCTGGCAGGACCTGCGCGTTGACCTGCCGCGCGGCCGCTTCTATCTGCCGGACGCCGACTGCGCCGCCCACGGGATCGCGCCCGCGGCCTTCGACACCTTCCGCCCACGCGGCGATGCCCCGCCGCCGCACGCGGCCCTGGCACTGGTCGCCGCCGAAGTCGCCTGGGCGCGTGGGCTCATGCAACAGGGCACGCCCCTCGTGCACCGCCTGCCCGGACGCATGGGCTGGGAACTGCGGCTGGTGGTCCAGGGCGGACTGCGCATCCTCGACAAGATCGAGGCGCTGGGCTTCGACACCTTCACGCAGCGCCCCACCGTCGGCAAGGCCGACGCCCCGCTGCTCGCCTGGCGGGCGCTGCGGATGCGGAGACAATCGACGCAATGACTCCCCAGAAGCCCAACGCCCCCGATCGATGACGCCCGCGCAGTACGTCCAGCAGAAAGCGGCCGCCTCGGGCAGCAGCTTCTATTACGCCTTCCTGTTCCTTCCCACGCGCCGCCGCGCCGCGATCACCGCCTTCTATGCCTTCTGCCGCGAGATCGACGACGTGGTCGACGAGGTACGGGACCCCGGCGTCGCCGCCACCAAGCTGGCCTGGTGGCGCACCGAAGTCGCCCAGGCCTACGCAGGCCAGCCGCACCACCCGGTCATGCAGGCGTTGATGCCGCTGACGGCCGAGCACGGCATCGAGGCCGCGCAGCTGCAGCAGATCATCGACGGCTGCCAGATGGACCTCGAACAGACCCGCTACCTCGACTTCCCCGGCCTCAAGCGCTACTGCCACCTGGTGGCCGGCGTGGTCGGCGAGGTCTCGGCGCGCATCTTCGGGCAGACCGATCCGCAGACCACCGCCTACGCCCACACGCTGGGCCTGGCGCTGCAGCTCACGAACATCATCCGCGACGTCGGCGAAGACGCACTGCGCGGGCGCATCTACCTGCCGGTGAACGAGCTGCAGCAGTTCGACGTCAAGGCGCACGAAGTGCTCAACCGCATCCACTCCGACCGCTTCGTAGCGATGATGAAGTTCCAGGCCGAGCGTGCGCACCGCACCTACGACGAAGCCCTGGCGCTGCTGCCGGCTGCCGACCGCCGCAGCCAGAAGCCGGGCCTGATGATGGCCAGCATCTACCGCGCATTGCTGCGCGAGATCGAGCGCGACGACTTCCAGGTGCTGAACCAGCGCGTGAGCCTCACGCCGCTGCGCAAGTTCTGGCTGGCGTGGCGCGTGCAGGCCCTGGGGCGGATTTGAGGATCGCCGTCATCGGCGCCGGCTGGGCCGGCCTGGCCTGCGCCATCGAGGCCACGCGCGCCGGCCACCTCGTCACCCTGTTCGACGCCGCCCGCATGCCCGGTGGCCGCGCCCGCCGCATCGACGCCGGCCACAACGGCGCCCCGCTGGACAACGGCCAGCACATCCTGATCGGCGCCTACCGCGAGACGTTGGCGCTGATGCGCACGGTCGGCGTCGAGCCGGACGACACGCTGCACCGCACCCCGCTCTCGCTGCGCTTCGCCGACGGCGGCGGCCTGGCGCTGCCGCGGATGGCGGCGCCGCTCGACCTGCTCGTCGGCATCGCCACCGCACGCGGCTGGACCTGGGCGGACAAGGCCTCGCTGCTGCGCACCGCCCTGCGCTGGCGACGCGCCCGCTTCCACTGCACGCCCGAAGCGACGGTGGCGACGCTGTGCCGCGGGCTCACGCGGCGCGTCATGCAGGAGCTGATCGAGCCGCTGTGCGTCTCCGCGCTGAACACGCCGGTCGACGAGTCGAGCGGCACCGTCTTCCTGCGGGTGCTGAACGACGCCCTGTTCGACGAGCGCGGCGGCGCCGACCTGCTGCTGCCGCGCGTCGACCTCGGCGCCCTGCTGCCCGACGCCGCGGTGCGCTGGCTCGGCCTGCGCGCGGCCACGGTGCGCACCGGCTACCGCGTGCAGACGCTGGTGCGCACCGACACCCACTGGCAGGTCGACGGCGAGGATTTCGATCGCGTCGTGATCGCCGGCGCGCCCTGGGACGCCGCGCGCCTGGTGCGCGCCGCCACCATCGATGCCGACGACTGGCTGGCCGTCACCGACGCGCTGCGCTACGAAGCCATCGCCACGCTGTATGCCGACGGTGCGCCCGCGCTGGCGGCGCCCATGGTCGCGCTGCGCACCGGCCCCGGCGCGCCGGCGCAGTTCGCCTTCGACCGCGGCCAGCTCGGCGGGCCGCACGGCCTCATCGCGCTGGTCGTGAGCGCGAGCGAACTGCCACGCGAGGCGCTGGAAGAACAGGCGCTCGCGCAGGCCGCCACGCAGCTCGGTGCCACGCGGCTTCGCATCGTGCAGACGGTGATCGAACGGCGCGCCACCTTCGCCTGCACGCCCGGCCTTCGCCGCCCCTGGATGCAGATCGCCCCCGGCCTCGCGGCGTGCGGGGACTACCTCGACGGTCCCTACCCCGCCACGCTCGAAGGCGCGGTGCGCAGCGGCCTCGCGGCCGCACGCTGGATCGGTCCATGACGACACTCGACTACCTGGATTTCGACGTGAGCGAAGAAGCCGACGGCAGCGCCAGCTTCGACGCCGTGGCCTCGGTCGGCCCGCAACAGCTGCCGGCCGTGCATGCCGAGATCGTCGCCGTGCTGGACTGGGCCTACGCCGCCTTCGCCGGCCAGCGCGCGCCGCTGGACGACGGCGGTGCGTGGGACTTCGACCTGCAGTCGCTGCAGGAGTGGAGCCTGTCGGAAACGCTGACCTACGACCAGGACAGCGGCCAGCTCGACGTCCGCCCCGGCACCACCGGCGCGCCGCGCCACACGGTCAGCCTGTCGATCGTCGGTTCAGCGGACTTCTGCGCCGCCTTCCGTGCGGCGTTCGCCATCGACTGACGCTACTGCGCGTCCAGCGCCATGCACAGCGCATGCAGGTTCGGCACGACCAGCTGCGGCCGCGCCCCGTGCGCCCAGGGCTTGCGCTCCTCGTCGGTGTCGCGCACCAGCCAGGCCGCCTGCATGCCGGCGTCGAGCGCGCCCACCACATCGAGCATCGCGTCGTCGCCCACGTGCAGCACGTCGCGCGGCAGCAGGCCGACGGAGGCCGCGGCCGCGCGGAAGATCGGCGCGTGCGGCTTGCCGCTGCCGAAGGCGCGGGCGTTGAAGGCGGTGCGGAACCAGCGGCCCACGCCCGTGCGATGGATGTCCGCATTGCCGTTGGAGACGGCCACCAGCGGATAGCGTTCGCTCAGCCATTTGAGCGCTGGCAATGCATCGTCGTAGAGCTCGACGCGCTGGCGCTCTTCGAAGAAGGCGTCGAAGGCCGGGTCGGCCAGTGCCGGGTCTTCGCCGGCACGCCGAAGCGCCGCACGGATCGATTCGCGGCGCAGCGCGCTGAGGTCGTGCGCCAGGTCGGAACGCTCCCGCTCGGTCGCCTGCCGCAGCTCGCGCAGCACGCCGGGCGTGACCAGCAGTTCGGCGGTCTTCGGTGCCTCGCGCAGCAGCCAAGCGTGCAGCACGCGCTCGGCCCGCTCGATGGTCGGCCAGATCGGCCACAGGGTGTCGTCCAGGTCGAGCGAGATCGCCGCGATGCGCTTCACGTCGAGTCCGTCGTGGCCTGCCAGGGCCGGTGTCTCCAAGGTCATGGCCCAGAATATCGCATGCCTTCCAAAACGACATCCGGCAACGGGGAACCCCCCCCCCGCCCAGCCGAAGACCGCACCGCCATCCTCTGGTGCAACCTCGGCTCCCCCGACGAGCCCACGGCCCCCGCGGTGCGCCGCTACCTCTCGCAGTTCCTGCACGACCACCGCGTGGTCGAGATCCCGCGCGCCCTCTGGTGCCTGATCCTGCACGGCATCATCCTGCGCGTGCGACCGGCCAAGTCGGCCGCCAAGTACCGGAGCATCTGGCTGCCCGCAGGCTCGCCGCTCAAGGTCTGGACCGAGAAGCAGGCCAAGCTGCTGGCCGGCTGGCTCGGGGAGCGCGGCCACCGGCTGTCGGTGCGGCATGCGATGCGCTATGCGAGCCCGTCGATCGCCTCGCAGCTCGACGCCGCGCAGGCCGAGGGCGCGACCCGCGTGTTGGTGATGCAGGCCTACCCGCAGTATTCGGCGACCACCACCGCCAGCGTGATCGACGCCGTGACAGCATGGACGCGCACGAAGCGCAGCCTGCCCGAACTCCGCTTCGTCAACCAGTACCACGACGACCCGCGCTACATCGACGCGCTGGCGCAGGGCGTCGAAGCCTACTGGAAGCAGAACGGCCGGCCCGACCAGCTGGTGATGAGCTTCCACGGCATTCCCGAACGCAACATCCGGCTCGGGGACCCGTACCAGGGCCAGTGCCTGGAGACGGCCCGCCTGCTGACCGCGCGCCTGGGGCTGTCGCCGAGCGCCTACCGCGTGACCTTCCAGTCGCGCTTCGGCCGCGCCAAATGGCTGGAGCCCTACACCGAGCCGACGCTGCGCGAACTGGGTGCCGCCGGCACGGCACGGGTCGACGTGATGTGCCCGGGCTTTCCGGCCGATTGCCTCGAGACGCTGGAAGAGATCGCGATGGAAGGCCGCGAAGCCTTCCTGCATGCGGGCGGCAAGGAATTCCACTACATCCCCTGCCTCAACGACAGCCCGGCGTGGATCACCGCGCTGACCGGCATCGCCGAGCGCCACCTCGCCGGCTGGCCAACGAAGCCCCTGCCGGGGGAGGCGTCAGCTCAGAACGTGCCGAGGTAATCCATCTTCCCGACCGGCACGCCGCTGTGGCGCAGCACGCCATACGCGGTCGTGACGTGGAAGAAGAAGTTCGGCAGCGCGAACTGCAGCAGGTAGCGCTCGGCGGTGAAGTGCATCTCGCCGCGGCGGTTCTTCACGACGACGTCGCGCGTTTCGAAACCGTCGATCTGCGAACGCTCGACGGTCTTCAGGAAGTCGAGCGTCTTCGCGACGCGCGCCTGCAGTTCCTCGTAGGTCGTCTCGGTGTCGGGAAAGCTCGGCGCCGTGATGCCGGCGAGCCGCGCCGCACCCAGCTTGGACGCATCGCTCGCGCTCTGCACCTGGCCGGCCAGCGTGAACATGTCGGGCGCCAGCCGCGCGCCGACCAGCGTCGCCGTGTCGATGTCGTGGGCCTGCGCGTGCGCCAGCCCCTTGTCGAGCAGATGGGCCAGCTGGCCGAGGCCACGGGTGAAGACAGAGACGGACAGGTCGTAGAGGGATAGCGCCATGGGATGCTCCGGATGAATGTTCGCGCGATTGTCGTGCGCACCGCCGATCTCTGCTGGCGACCGCCGCGCCGCCCTTCATCCGCTTCACCAGCGCAGCAGGCGCGGTCCCAGCACGGCGCCGAGCGCCACCGGCAGGGCGATGCCGGCCACGTACCAGACAGCCAGGAACGGCGCGGCCAGCTCGACGCAGTGCACGGCATAGACCGCGGCCCCTGCCCCGCCGGCCAGCGCCCCCGCGGCGGCACCGGCCACCGCGGGCCGCGTGGGAGCGAGCCCCCGCAGCGCCACCAGCGCGGCGACGAAGACCGGCGCCGACATCAGGCCGATGCTGGGGACACAGGTGCGCCAGCTGGTGCCCCACAGCATCGCCGAGCGCTCGGCGGGCGGTGCCATCCCCCAGCTCATCGCAGCCATCGCCCAGATCAGCGCCACCGGGAGCGCGAGCGCGGCCCAGGCCAGCCCGCCCCGGACGCCGGGCCGCGCGAGACGCTGCACCAGCACGAAGGCGGCGGCCGCCACCGCGATCGGGAAGAGCAGCTTGATCCAGAACATCGGCCAGAACATCGCCTCGACCAGGTCCCGGCGCGGGCCGTACTCGATGAGCATGATCGCGATCGACACGGGCAGCGCCAGCGCCAGCGCCAGCAGCACGCGCCGCGCGCTCGCACGGCGGGGCACCGGAGTGGCGTCCGCCGCCAGCAGCGCGATCAGTTCGTCGGTCTTCATCGGCTTTCCTTGATCTTGAGCGCCAGTGCCTTCAGCCCCCGGTGGATGCCCACCTTGACCGCCGACTCCGACATGCCGGTCGCCTGCGCCGCCTCGGCGATCGACAGGCCGTGCAGCTTCACGTGGACGATCGGCAGCCGGTGCCGGTCGGGCAGGCCCTCGAGCAGGCCGCCGAGGTCGCGCCGCGCATCGCTGGCATCGGTGGCCGAGTCGGCGAACACGGCCAGCTCGTCGTCGAGCGGCTGGTGCAGCGCCTCGCGGCTGCCCTTGGCGCGCAGCAGGTCGATCAGCTTGTAGCGCGCGATCGCATGCACCCAGGCCGTCAGCGGCTGGTCGCTCTGGTAGGTGTGGCGCTGGTTGTGCATGGCAAGAAGGCATTCCTGGACGAGGTCTTCCACATCATCCGGCCAGCCGAAGAGGCGACGACCGAGAAAGGCCCGCAGGTGCACACCCAGTTTCTGGAGGAAGGTGCGGTAGGCGACGGCGTCGCCGGCCAGGCCACGGACGAACAGGTCGTGCAGCACCGCTTCGGCATCGTTCATTCGCGCGGGACTCTCGAGGGTTGTTCGGTTCATGCAGCGCGCCGGTTACAGCATCGGCCGAAATAAAAGTTCGGGCGCATTGTGCCGCCGATGTAACCGGGCCGGTCGCGCTGTCGAACTCAGGGGCACCTCGCCGACCGGCGGGGCTTCCACACCACCAAGGAGCTTTTCCATGATCGCACGTCCCCTCGCCATCACCGCCCTCACCCTCAGTGCACTGGCATCCGGCGCCGCGCTGGCGCAGGCCAAGCCCATGCAGGACAACATGGCCAAGCCCGCCATGGAAAAGTGCTACGGCGTCTCCATGGCCGGCAAGAACGACTGCGCCGCCGGCCCCGGTACCACCTGCGCCGGCACCTCGAAGGTCGACTACCAGGCCAACGCCTGGAAGAACGTGCCGGCCGGCACCTGCACGACCATCAAGACGCCCAACGGCATGGGCACGCTCACGCCGATGAAGGGCTGAGCGCGCGATGACGACGCAGGATGGCGGCCTGTCGGCCGGGCTCGGGCTCAAGCCCGCGCATTTCGACGAGGCGTTGGCCGCCACCGACGCCGGCCTGTGGTTCGAGGTGCATGCCGAGAACCACCTGGTCGACGGCGGCCCGCGGCTCGCCTGGCTCGACGCCGTGCGCGCCCGCCACCCTGTGTCGCTGCACGGCGTCTCGCTGTCGCTGGCCGGCGAGCAGCCGCTCGACCGGCACCACCTCGCGCGGCTGGCCGCGCTGGTGCGGCGGATCGACCCGGCGCTGGTGTCGGAGCACCTGGCCTGGTCCGGCGCGGGCGGCCGTCATTTCCCCGACCTGCTGCCCATCGTCCGCGACGATGCGGCCTTGCACCGCATCGCCGCGCACATCGCGCAGACGCAGGACATCCTGGGTCGCCGCATCGCGCTCGAGAACCCGTCGCACTACCTGCACATCGACGGCCACGACTGGGACGAGGTCGACTTCCTCGGCGAGCTGGCGCGCCGCACCGGCTGCGCGCTGCTGCTGGACATCAACAACGTGCACGTGTCGTCCCGCAACCTCGGCTTCGATGCGGCCGCCTGGCTCGACCGCTTCCCGGGCGATGCGGTCGTCGAGATCCATCTGGCCGGGCACAGCATCGACCCGGCGCTCGGTCCGGCGCTGCTGATCGATTCGCACGATGCGCCGGTGGCCGACAGCGTGTGGGCGCTGTTCCGCCGCGTGGTGGAACGCATCGGCCCGCGGCCGACGCTGATCGAGCGCGACGGCAACGTGCCCTCGTTCGCCGCGCTGATGGCCGAGCGCCAGCGGGCGCACACGGCCTTGCAGCTGCCGGTGGCCGCATGACGCACGCGCCCTCCCTCCAGCAAGCCTTCGCCGACGCCCTGTTCGGCCGGGCCGGCCGTGGCCAGGCGGACGTCGACGCCTGGGTGGCCCAGCCCACCTTCGCCGTCTACCGCAACACGGTGATGAAGGCCTGCATCGACGCGCTGGCCGCCAACTTTCCCGCGGTGCAGCGGCTGGTCGGCGAGGACTGGTTCCGCGCGGCGGCCGCGCTGCATGTCGCCGACGACCCGCCGCGAGACGGCCGGCTGCTCGTCTACGGCGCCGGCTTCGCAGACTTCCTGGCGCGCTTCGAACCGGCTGCATCGCTGCCTTACCTGCCCGGCGTGGCGCGGCTCGACGCCCTGTGGCGCGAGGCGCATGCCGCCGCCGACGCCCCGGTGATCGCCCCGGATGCGCTGTCCGGCCTCCCGCCGGAGGCGCTGGGCACGCTGCGGCTGCAACCCCACCCGGCCGCGCGCTGGGCCTGTTTCGATGGGCACCCGGTGTTCGCCATCTGGCAACGCAACCGGGACGCCGACGGTGACGACGTCACCGCGCCGCTGGACTGGCAAGGCGATGGCGGCCTGCTGACGCGGCCGGCCGATGCGGTGCAGGCCCAGGCCCTCTGCCATGGCGGCTGCGCGCTGCTCGACGCCTGCGCCGACGGCGCAACGCTCGGCCAGGCGGCCGAGCGCGCATCTGCCGCGCACCCCGATACCGACCTGGCCCGCGTGCTTGCCCAGCTCCTGCGCGCCGGGGTGTTCCTGCCGCTGACTCCATCCTGAAAGGCCCGCCATGTCGACCCCTGTCCTGACCACCCCTGCGCCCACCGGCCTGCGCGAGCGCTGGAACCTGCTGGCCCGGCGGCTCGAGCGCGGCGTGCCGCACGACCTGCTCGCCCTCGCAGCGCGCGTGGCCATCGCCGCCATCTTCTTCCTGTCGGGCCGCACCAAGGTCGCCGGGCTGCTCCACGTCACCGACAGCGCCTACGAACTCTTCCGCACCGAATATCGCTTGCCGCTCGTGCCACCGGAGATCGCGGCGCACCTTGCGGCCTACGCCGAACACCTGTTCCCGGTCCTGCTGGTGCTGGGGCTGTTCACCCGGCTCTCGGCCGCGGCGCTGCTGGGCATGACGCTGGTGATCCAGGTCTTCGTCTACCCGGACGCATGGCCCACCCACCTGTCCTGGGCCGCCCTGCTGCTGTACCTCGTGGGCCGCGGGGGCGGCCGCCTGTCGCTCGACCGCGCGATGCGCATCGACTGAGCGCGGCGCGTTCCACACGGGCCGCCGCGCTTGCCAGTCAGGGAGTCGGTCGCTACATTGCATTTTTTGAGGGCCTGCAATGTCTGTCGACACCGTTTCGAGTTCCCCCAACCCTTCCTCACCAGGCTCACCGAGCGCACCGAACCCGCAGTCCCCCTCGTCCGCCGCGCTGCCTGATGCGGCGGCCGCCTCCGTTTCGCTCTCCCCGATCTATGCACCCAATGCCGGCGCACCGCGGCATATCCGGCTGACCTCACACGCCGGCGGCTTCGGCGCGCTGCCGATCCGCTGGGGCGCGGCGACCGCGACCGAGCGCGGTCCGATCGTCGGCACGACCACCACGCGTGCGCACCGCAACGTGATCGGCACGCACAGCGGCTCGTACAGCGTGTACCGCGCGCTGGCCGTGGCGGCCGGGGCGCTCAACCCACAGCACAAGGCCGACCTCACCAACACGTCGCCGACCGACCTCATCGGCCCGTACCCGCAATGGTCGGACCCCGGGCGCATCGTGTCGCTCGACCCGTGGGGCGCGGCGGTGGCCGACGTGTTCTCGAGCGAGCTGGCGGCCGGCTACGACATCCGCCCGACCATCGCCGTGACCCAGGCGCACGTCATCCTGCCGGAAGTGATCGAGGCGCTGCAGACCGGCCGCCTGAAAGCCGACGGCAAGTTCCTCACCGCCGGTGGCGCCGCGATGGTGACCAAGGCCGCCATCGAGCCGGTGTGGTTCCTGCCTGAAGTGGCTCGCCGCTTCGGCTGTTCCGAGACCGACCTGCGCCGCGTGCTGTTCGAAGAGACCGGCGGCATGTATCCCGAATTGGTCACGCGCTCCGACCTGGAGGTCTTCCTGCCCCCCATCGGCGGCCAGACCCTCTACATCTTCGGCAACCCGCGCGACCTGGCCAACCCCGAGGTCGAACTCACCGCCCGCATCCACGACGAGTGCAACGGCTCCGACGTGTTCGGCTCCGACATCTGCACCTGCCGGCCCTACCTCACGCACGCCATCGAGGAATGCATCCGCGGCGCGCAGCGCGGCGGCGTCGGGCTGATCGCCTACTCGCGCAAGGAAGGCCGCGCGCTGGGCGAAGTCACCAAGTTCCTGGTCTACAACGCGCGCAAGCGCCAGGTCGGCGGCGACACAGCCGACCAGTACTTCGCCCGCACCGAATGCGTGGCCGGCGTGCAGGACATGCGCTTCCAAGAGCTGATGCCCGACGTCTTCCACTGGCTGGGCATCCGCAAGATCCACCGCCTGGTCTCGATGAGCAACCTGAAGTTCGACGCCATCACCGGCTCGGGCATCGAGATCGGCGAGCGGGTGAACATCCCCGACGAACTGATCCCGGCCGATGCGCGCGTCGAGATGGATGCGAAGATGGCCGCCGGCTATTTCACGCCGGGCGCCGTGCCCGATGCCGAAGAACTCAAGAAGGCCAAGGGCCGCGGACTGAGCGAATGATGAGCCAAGACAACTACGGGCTGGACCCCGACCGCCCCACCGCCAACACCGCCGTGCGCCATGTCGACGCGCAAGGCCACGTCGACCCCGCCCTGGAGCTGGCCACCGACTTCACGCAGCCGGGCCCGGCCGCCGCCTACCTGCGCACCACCGCGGCCGTGCGCGAGCGCGCCGCGCAGTTGCTGGCCCGCGCGCGCCAGGGCGAATCGGCCTGGTTCACCATCGGCGGCGACGCCATGCTCGACGACGCGGCCCAGGTCGTCGCCGAGGTCACGCGCGAGCGCTACCCGTCGGGCCGCATCCCCTTCCACAGCCGCTGGCGCCATTTCGAGGCGGGCGGCGTCGACCGGCTGGCCGCGCTCGACCGCCTGCTGGGCGACAGCGTCACGCCGCGCGAGCGGGCGCGGGTGCAGATCGACCTGGTGCTGGTCAGCGTGCTGCTCGACGCCGGGGCCGGCGCCGACTGGCACTACATCGAGCCGGCCAGCGGCCAGCGCTTCACGCGCTCCGAAGGGCTGGGCGTCGCGAGCTTCCATGCCTTCACCAGCGGCCTCTTCTCGTCCAACCCCGACCGGCCGCTGCAGGTCGACGCTGCCGGACTGCGCGGGCTGATCGCCGATCGCCTCGGCCAGGCCTTCCAGGTCAGCGACGTGAACCCGCTGGTCGGCATCGCCGGCCGAACGACGCTGCTGCGCCGGCTGGGCGAAGCGCTGGCCGAGCAGCCCGAGGTTTTCGGTGAAGAAGGCCGCCCCGGCGGACTGTTCGACGCGCTGGTCGGGCCGGTCGGCCCCGCCGTCCCGCCGACCGCGGAGGTCACGGCGCACGAGCTGCTGTCGCTGCTGCTCGCGTCGCTCTCGCGCATCTGGCCGGCCGCCAACTTCGTCGACAGCATCGCCGCCGACGGCAGCGACACGCCCGGCGGCATCGGCTCGGGCAACCCCGACTTCGCACTGGGCGACTGCTGGCGCCACCCCGGCGTGCACGGCCCAGGCCTGAGCAACGGCTGGATGCCCTTCCACAAGCTCTCGCAGTGGTTGACCTATTCGCTGCTCGAACCCTTCGAATGGGCCGGCGTGAAGGTGCACGGGCTCGACGCGCTCACCGGCCTGCCCGAGTACCGCAACGGCGGCCTCTTGATCGACAGCGGCGTGATCCTGTTGCGCGACCCGGCGCTGGCGGCACGCCGCTGGAAAGTCGGCGACGCGTTCATCGTCGAATGGCGCGCGCTGACGGTCGCCCTGCTCGACGAGCTGGCCCCGCGTGTGCGAACGCTGCTGGGACGCAGCGCCGACGACATGCCGCTGGCCTGCGTGCTCGAAGGCGGCACCTGGGCCGCGGGCCGCGTGCTGGCACAGCGCTTGCGAGACGGGTCACCACCTCTGCAGATCGAAAGCGACGGCACCGTCTTCTAGACTCTCACCCTTTCCAGAACCACAACAAGGCTTCACCGCCGCGCTTTTCGACACCATGAGCAACGTTCACGTCATCGACCACCCCCTCGTCCAGCACAAGCTCACCCTGATGCGCCGCAAGGACGCGTCCACCAACAGCTTCCGCCGCCTGCTCAACGAGCTGAGCATGCTGATGGCCTACGAGGTCACGCGCGACATGCCGATGCAGGACATCGAGGTCGAGACGCCGCTCGAGACCATGACCTCGAAGGTGATCGACGGCAAGAAGCTGGTGCTGGTGTCGATCCTGCGGGCCGGCAACGGCATCCTCGAAGGCATGCTGAGCGTGGTGCCCGGCGCGCGCGTCGGCCACATCGGCCTGTACCGCGACCCCAAGACACTCACCGCCGTCGAGTACTACTTCAAGATGCCCAGCGAGATGCAGGACCGCGACATCATCGTGGTCGACCCGATGCTGGCCACCGGCAACTCGGCGATCGCCGCGGTCGAACGCATGAAGGAACTCAACCCCAAGTCGATCAAGTTCGTCTGCCTGCTGGCCTGCCCCGAAGGCGTGAAGAACCTGCAGACCTCGCACCCCGATGTGCCGATCTACACCGCGGCGATCGACCGCGAGCTGAACAGCCACGGTTACATCCTGCCGGGCCTGGGCGATGCGGGCGACCGCATCTTCGGAACGAAATGACCCACCCCCGTTCTTCGCTCACTTCGTGCAGCTCGATTCCCCCCTCAAGGGGGCAACACCAGCGGCCCGGCGAAGCCGGTTCCGCGGTGTTCCACGCGAAGAGTCCCGTTTCAAGATCCCGTTGAATCCAATCACCCGAGGAGAAGCACCGTGCACGCACGCCGCCAGTTGATCGTCCGTTCCATCGCCGTTGCCGCCGCGCTCGCGGCCGGCGCCCCCGGCCTCGCCCTGGCGCAGGCCAAGCTCAAGGTCGCCGCCGTGTACACCGTGCCCTTCGAGCAGCAATGGGTGGGCCGCATCCACAAGGCGCTCAAGGCCGCCGAAGCCCGCGGCGAAATCGAATACAAGGCGACCGAGAACGTGGCCAACGCCGACTACGAACGCGTGATGCGCGAGTACGCGACGGCCGGCAACCAGCTGATCCTGGGCGAGGTCTTCGGCGTCGAGGCCGCCGCCCGCAAGGTCGCCAAGGACTTCCCGAAGGTCGCCTTCCTGATGGGTTCGTCGCTCAAGCCGCAGGCGCCGAACTTCAGCGTGTTCGACAACTACATCCAGGAGCCGGCCTACCTCAGCGGCATGGTCGCCGGCGGCATGACCAAGACCAACAAGATCGGCATGGTCGGCGGCTTCCCCATTCCGGAAGTGAACCGCCTGATGAACGCCTTCATGGCCGGCGCCAAGGAAACCAACCCGAAGGTCGAGTTCAGCGTGAGCTTCATCAACAGCTGGTTCGACCCGCCGAAGGCCAAGGAAGCCGCCTTCGCCATGATCGACAAGGGGGCCGACGTGATGTACGCCGAGCGCTTCGGCGTGAGCGACGCGGCCAAGGAAAAGGGCAAGCTCGCCATCGGCAACGTGATCGACACGCAGGCCCAGTACCCCGACACCGTGGTTGCTTCGGCGCTGTGGAACTTCGAGCCCTCGGCCGACCGCGCCATCAAGCTGGTGAAGGAAGGCAAGTTCGCCGCCGAGGACTACGGCCCCTATTCGATGATGAAGCACAAGGGCTCCGAACTCGCGCCGCTGGGCACCTTCGAGAAGAAGGTCCCGGCCGAGATCGTGAGCAAGGTGAAGGCCAAGCAGGCCGACATCCTGGCCGGCAAGTTCACCGTGAAGGTGGACGACGGCCAGCCGAAGTCGACGGCCAAGTGAAGGGCGTTGTCCGTCGAGTCGCCCGACTCGGCGCCGCACTGCTGATCGGCCTGGCGCTGGCCGGCTGCGCAAGCGCACCGCCCGCGGGTGCCGTGCGGCTCGACAGCACGCCGCGTCTGGCGGTGGTGTCGGCCTTCGCACCCGAATTGGCGCTGCTGCGCACCCGGCTGCAGCAGCCTGCGTCGTACAGCGTCAACGGTGTCGACTTCGTCACCGGCACGCTCGAGGGCAAGCCGGTGGTGCTGTTCCTCTCGGGCGTCAGCATGACCAACGCGGCCATGAACACGCAGCTGGTGCTCGACCGCTTCGCAGTCAGCGGCATCGTCTTCAGCGGCATCGCGGGCGGCGTCAACCCGGCACTGCACATCGGCGACGTGACAGTGCCCGCACAGTGGGGCCAGTACCTCGAGGTGCTGATGGCGCGCGAAACCGCGCCGGGCCAGTACAGCCCACGGCCCTCGCGCGATGCGGTGTTCCTGCCCAACTTCGGGATGATGTACCCGGGCACGGTCCACGTGCGCTCCGCCGCAGGCGGTGCCGAGCGCAAGTTCTGGTTCGAGGTCGACCCGACGATGCTGGCCACCGCCCGCAACATCGCCAGCGTCGAGCTGGCCGTGTGCGACAGCGCCCGCAAATGCCTCGACACGCGGCCGAAGCTGGTGATCGGCGGCAACGGCGTCTCCGGCCCAGCCTTCGTCGACAACGCGGCCTTCCGCGAATACACCTTCAACACCTTCCAAGCCAACGTGCTCGACATGGAGACCGCGGCGGTCGGCATGGTCGCCTACGCCAACGGCGTGCCCTACATCGCCTTCCGATCGCTCAGCGATCTGGCCGGTGGTGGCCAGGGCGAGAACGAGATGCGGACCTTCATGAACATCGCGGCCGACAACGCCGCGAAGGTGCTGCTGGCCTTCCTGGCGGCGTGGAAGTGAACGCCACGGCATCGGCCGCGCCGGTGCTCCGGCTGCGGGGCATCACCAAGCGCTTCGGCGCCCTCACCGCCAACGACGCCATCTCGCTCGACCTGCACGCGGGCGAGGTGCTCGCGCTGCTCGGCGAGAACGGCGCGGGCAAGTCGACGCTGATGTCGATCCTGTTCGGCCACTACACGGCCGACGAAGGCGACATCGAGGTCTTCGGCCAGCCGCTGGCGCCTGGCAACCCCAAGGCGGCGCTGGCGGCGGGCATCGGCATGGTGCACCAGCACTTCACGCTGGCCGACAACCTGAGCGTGCTCGACAACGTGCTGATGGGCACCGAGCCGCTGTGGCAGCCCTTCTCGCGCCGCAGCGCGGCGCGCGCCCGGCTGCTCGACGTGGCGCAGCGCTTCGGCCTGCCGGTGCGGCCCGACGCGCACATCGGCGACCTGTCGGTCGGCGAGCGGCAGCGCGTGGAGATCGTCAAGGCGCTGTACCGCGGGGCGCGCATCCTGATCCTCGACGAACCGACCGCCGTGCTCACGCCGCAGGAGAGCGAGGCGCTGTTCACCACGCTGGCGCAGATGGTGGCGCAGGGCCTGTCGATCATCTTCATCAGCCACAAGCTGGGCGAGGTGCTGCGCGTGTCGCAGCGCATCGCCGTGCTGCGCGGCGGCAAGCTGGTGGCCGAGGCGCGCGCGGCCGACACCACGCAGGCCGAACTGGCGTTGTGGATGGTCGGCCATGCGGTCGAGAAGACCGCACGCCGGCCAGCACGCACCGTCGGAGACGCGGTTTGCGTGCTCGACCATGTGTCGACCACCGGCAGCGGCCACGACCGGCTCGACGACGTCACGCTGACGCTGAAGGCGGGCGAGATCGTCGCCATCGCCGGCGTCTCGGGCAACGGCCAGGTCGCGCTCGCCGAGCTGCTCAGCGGCACGCGCAAGGCCACGCGCGGCACGGTCACGCTGATGGGCCGCGCGCTGCCGCCCTCGCCCGCCCAGCTGGTGCCGCGCGGCGTCGCGCGCATTCCCGAAGACCGCCATGCCGTGGGCGTGATCGGCGACCTGCCGGTGTGGGAGAACGCGGTGTCCGAACGCCTGCGCAGCCCCGCCTTCTCGCGCTGGAGTCCGCTCGGCCGCTGGGTGCGGCGCGCCGCGGCGCGTGCGCATGCGCTGCGCGTGGAGAAGGCCTACGACGTGCGCGGTGCCGGCCTGCAATCGCCGGCCCGCTCGCTCTCCGGCGGCAACATGCAGAAGCTGATCCTCGGGCGCGCGCTGATGGCGCCCGAATCGGCCGGTGGCCCGCGCAAGCCGCCACGGCTGATCGTCGCGCACCAGCCGACCTGGGGGCTCGACATCGGCGCCGTCGCGTACGTGCAGCAGCAACTGATCGCCGCCCGCGATGCCGGCGCGGCGGTACTGATGATCTCCGACGACCTCGACGAAGTGCTGGCGCTCGGCGACCGCGTCGCCGTGATGCACGGCGGCCGGCTCGGCGAGCCACGCCCGGCCACCGCGTGGACACGCGAAGCCATCGGCCTCGCGATGGCGGGAACGCACGCATGAGGCTCGAACGCCGCCATGAAACATCGCGCGCCGCGCTGGTGCTCGCACCGATCGGCGCGGTCGCCTTCACCCTCGCCATCAGCGCGCTGCTGGTGCTGTGGGCCGGCGCGCCGGTCGGGCGCACCTATGCGCTGCTGCTGCAGGGCGGCTTCGGTTCGGTGTTCGCGTGGAGCGAGACGCTCACGCGCGCCATCCCGCTGATCCTCACCGGCCTGGCCGCGACCGTCGCCTTCAAGGCGCGGCTCTTCAACATCGGCGCCGAGGGCCAGCTCTATGCGGGGGCGCTTGCCGCGGTGGCCGTGGGCGGCATGCATGGCGGCACCGGTTTCGAGGCGTCGCCCTGGCTGTTGTTTCCATTGATGATGGTGGCGGCAGCGCTGGCCGGGGCGCTGATGCTGCTCGGGCCGGCGCTGATGAAGAACAGGCTGGGCGTCGACGAGGTCGTGACCACGCTGCTGATCAACTTCATCGTGCTGCTGGCGGTGTCGGCGCTGCTCGACGGACCGATGAAGGACCCGACCGCGATGGGCTGGCCGCAGAGTGTGTCGCTGCAATCCGATCTGGAGTTGAACAAGCTGATCGCCCAGACCCGCGTGCACACCGGGCTGCTCTGGGCCGTGTCGCTCGCGGTCATCGTGTGGGCGATCTTCAAGCACACGGTGTTGGGCTTCGACATCCGCGCGGTCGGCGCCAACGCGCGCGCCGCCGCCTTCGCCGGCGTGCCGGTGACGCGCACGGTGGTCATGGTCGCGCTGCTCTCGGGCGCGCTGGCCGGGCTGGCCGGCGCGATCGAAGTGGCCGGGCGCACCAGCTACGTCACGCTCGACATGTCGCCGGGCTACGGCTACACCGGCATCGTCATCGCGATGCTGGCCGGGCTGCATCCGCTGGGCGTGATCGCGGCCGGTGTGTTCGTGGCCGGCGTGCTGGTCGGCGCCGACACCATGAGCCGCGCGGTGGGCGTGCCGACCTACATCGCGGACGTGATCGTCGCGGCCTCGCTGATCGCGGTGCTGGTGGCGACGCTGCTGACGCAATACCGCGTCCGGCGCACATGAGCGACCTGCTCGACATCCTGGCCAACGCGTCCTTCTGGGTCGCGACGCTGCGCATCGCCACGCCGCTGATCTTCGGCACGCTGGGCGTGCTGCTGTGCGAGCGCGCCGGCGTGCTCAACCTCGGCATCGAGGGGATCATGGTCGCGGGCGCCTTTGCCGGCTGGCTGGCGGTGTACGCCGGTGCCCCACTGTGGGTCGGCGTCGGCGTGGCGGCGCTCACCGGCATGGCATTCGGGCTGCTGCACGCCTTTCTCACCGTCGGGCTCGCGCTGTCGCAGCACGTCTCCGGGCTGGGCATCACGCTGCTGGCGACCGCGCTCAGCTACTACGGCTACCGCGTCAGCTTTCCGAAGGTGAACACGCCGCCGACGATCACGCCCTTCGCGCCGATGGAATGGCTCCCCATCCCGGTACTCGGCGCGCAGACGCCGCTCACGCTGCTGGCGCTGGCGCTGGTGCCCGCGGTGGCGTGGGTGCTCTATCGCACGCCGGTCGGGCTGGCGGTGCGCATGGTCGGCGAGAACCCGCAGGCGGCCGAAGGCCAGGGCGTGTCGGTCGCGGCCACGCGCACCGGCGCCATCGTCGCGGGGTCGGCGCTGATGGGCGTGGCGGGGTCCTTCCTCACCTTATCGGCCTTCAATGCGTTTTTCTTCAACATGGTGAACGGCCGCGGCTGGATCTGCGTGGCGCTGGTCGTGTTCGCGTCGTGGCGCCCGGGCAAGGCGCTGCTCGGCGCCCTGCTCTTCGCCTTCTTCGACGCGCTGCAGTTGCGCCTGCAGCAATCGGGCGACGCCGTGCTGCCCTACCAGCTCTACCTGATGCTGCCGTACCTGCTGTCGATCCTGGCGCTGGTGCTGGTGGCACGCAAGGCCAGCTACCCCCAGGCGCTGATGAAGCCCTACCGCAAGGGCGAGCGCTGAGGCCTGGCGCGGCGCCGCCACCGGCGTAACCGCGAAAAAATGCGCAGACCGTCGTCGGCGCCGGTCCGCCAAACGCGGGAAACAAACGTTATTCAACGAATAACCGCCTGCTCCCCCTGCGCTTCGATGCGCGAACGCCCGACCGACCCGATGGAATCCGCTCCCGCCAAGCCCCTTGCGACGCCAGCCCTCTGGCTCGGTGCCTGGTGGCCGCGCCTGCGTCCCTGGCTGCTGGCCGCCGCGGGCCTGGCGCTGTGTGCGTTGATGGCCAAGGCGCTGCACGGCTTCATGAACGAGGTGCGTTACGACGAGGTGATGAAGGCGGTGTCGGCCACGCCGGACCTGAACATCGCGATGGCCGTGCTGGCGACCGCGCTGAGCTACCTGATCCTGGCCGGCTACGATTTTTCCGCTCTCGGCTATGCCCACGCCAAGGTGCCGCGCCCGACGGTGTTCGTCACCTCCTTCGTGGCCTATGCACTGTCGAACACCATCGGCCTGGGGCCGCTGACCGGTGGCGCCATCCGCACGCGGATGTACACCGCCGCCGGGCTCACGCCGCACCAGATCGCGCAGGTCATCGTCTTCAACCTGATCGCCTTCGGCCTCGGCATCACGGCCTTCGGCGCGCTGAGCCTGCTGTGGGGCGCTCGCGAGGTCGCGCCGCTGCTGCACCTGCCGGCCGTGCTGCTGCAGGCCGCCGCCGCGGCGGCACTGCTGGCGCTGGGCGCCTTCCTGTGGCTCTGCACGCGGCGGCGGGTGCTCAGCATCGGCCCGCGCTGGACGATGCGGCTGCCGACGGCGGGGCTGGCGGTGCGTCAGCTGGTCATCTCGGCGGTCGAGCTGTGCACCTCGGCGGCGGCGTTGTGGTTCCTGCTGCCCGACGGGCAGATCAGCCTGCCGACCTTCATCATCTTCTACGCGATCGCCATCGCCGCCGGCATCGTGAGCCACGTGCCGGGCGGTGTCGGCGTGTTCGAGGCGGTGATGCTGCTGGCCACCCAGTCGCACATGGCCACCGACGCGATGCTCGGCGCGCTGCTGCTCAACCGGGGGATCTACTACGTGCTGCCGCTGGTGGTGGCCACGGCCCTGGTCGTCGCCTACGAAGTGCGGTCGGGCGTGGCCGCCCCCATCGCGCGGGCCGCGGTGCGCCTGAGCCCCCGGCTGCTGGCCGCCCTCGCGCTGGTCGCGGGCATCTGGCTGCTGGTGTCGGGCGTCACGCCGCTCACCGAAGATGCCAAGGACCTGCTGGCCACGCTGCACGTGCCGCTGCCGTTGATCGAGGCCTCGCACTTCCTGGGCAGCATTGCCGGGCTGGGCTTCGTGCTGGTGGCGCGCGGCCTGTTTCACCGGCTCGATGCCGCCTGGTGGGCCGCCTTCGTGCTGTCGGTGATCTCCGCGGTGCTCGCCCTGCCCAAGGGGATCGCGTTGAACGAGGCCGCGCTGCTGTCGACGCTGGCCGTGCTGCTGCTGATGTCGCGGCGGCAGTTCGACCGGCCCTCCTCGCTGTTCGCCCAGCGCCTGGAGCCCGGCTGGCTGCTCACGCTGGCCGGGGTGCTGATCGCCTGCACCTGGCTGCTGGTCTTCGCCTACCAGGAGGTGCGCTACACCAACCGCCTGTGGTGGCAGTTCGAGCTCGACGCGGAGGCACCGCGCTCGCTGCGCGCGCTGCTCGCCGTCGAACTGGCGGCGCTGGCCTTGGGCCTCTGGCAACTGCTGCGGCCGACGGCCAGCAGCCCCCTGGCGCGTCCGACGGTCGCAGAGCTCGACCGCGCCGCCGCGATCGTGCGGGCGAACCCGTCCTCGGAAGGCTGCTACGCGCTGACCGGCGACAAGCAGCTGATGTTCTCGCCCTCGGGCAACAGCTTCCTCATGTTCGGCCGGCAAGGGCGTTCGTGGATATCGCTCTTCGGGCCCATCGGCGACAAACGCGAGTGGGCCGACCTGGTGTGGCGCTTCGTCGAACTCGCGACCTCCAATGGCGGCCGGCCGGCCTTCTACCAGGTGCGGCCGTCCACCCTGCCGCTCTACCTGGACTGCGGCCTGCACGCCTTCAAGCTCGGCGAGTACGCACAGATCGAACTGCAGGACTTCAACCTCAAGGGCGCCAAGCGCGCCAACCTGCGCGCGGGCATGAACCGCGGCGAGCGCGAGGGCCTGGTGTTCGAGGTGCTCGCCCCGGCGCAGGTCGACGCCGTGATGGCCGAGCTGCGCGCCGTGTCCGACGCCTGGCTCGAGCGCCAGGCCACGCGCGAGAAAGGCTTCTCGGTCGGCCGTTTCGACGAGGACTACCTGCGCCGCCTGCCGGTGGCCGTGGTGCGGCGCGAGGGCCGCGTGATCGCCTTCGCCAGCCTGCAGATGACCGAGGCCGCCGAGGACGCGGGTGTCGACCTGATGCGCTACGCGCCCGACGCACCGCCCGGCACCATGGACTACCTTTTCGCCAAGGTCCTGCTGCACATGCAGGAGCGCGGCTTTCGCAGCTTCGGCCTGGGCATGTCGCCCATGGCTGGCATGGCCACGCGCCCGCGCGCACCGCGCTGGCAGCGGCTCGGCCGGCTGCTCTTCACCTACGGCGAGCGCTTCTACAGCTTCCGCGGCCTGTACAACTACAAGGACAAGTTCGAGCCGAGCTGGGAAGCGCGCTACCTCACCGCGCCGGGCGGCATCTCGCCGCTGCTGGTGCTGGCCGACGTGGCGGCGCTGATCGGCGACGGCGGCCAGCCGCCCGAAGCCGCCTCGAAGTTCTCGATGAAGAAGCCATTCAGGAAGCACGGCGTGCGCGAGCTTTGCCTGCTCGCGATCTGCAGCATCGCGCTGCTGGTGCCGGCCCTCAGTCGTGCCCAGGCCCAGCCGCTGGCGGCGCCCTCGGCCAGCACCGTGTCGCACGGACAGTTCGACAACATCCTGCTGCTGCGCCCGGCCGGTGCGGTGCAGCAGTTCGTGATGCTCTTCACGGGCGGCGAAGCGCCCGCGCCGGGCGACCGCCAGCTGGCCGACGCGATGGTCGCGCGCGGCGCCATGGTGGCGCTGGTGCCGCTCGACCCGTTCTACCGCCGGCTCATGGCCGACAGCCAGGTGTCCAAGTGCGTCTACGGGGGCGGCTCGGTCGACAACTTCGCGCGCCACGTCCAGGCGCAGGACCGGATGCAGACCTACATCGAGCCGATCCTGGTCGGCACGGGCGCTGCCGCGGCCTTTCCCTATGTGCTACTGGCCCAGTCACCCGCGGACAACTTCACTGGCGCGCTGTCGGTCGGCTTCTGCCCGCGCATGAGCCTGCCGATGCCACTGTGCACCGCCAACGAATTCAAGTTCCACACCGCCGCCGACAAGGGCATCGAGTTCCAGCCGGCCACGCGCCTGGTTGCACCCTGGAGCGCAACACCGCCAGCGCCCCCTGCCGCCTGCCCGGCCACGTCGCAGGCCGCCTCCCCGGCCGGCTTCGTCAAGGCCGTGCCCGGTGCGACCTGGGTCGTGCCTTCGGCCGCCACGCCGGCCGGTGCGGTGCCTGCCGAGTTCGTCGCGGCCTACGAGCAGCTCGCGTCGAAGCGCGCCGCCATCGGTCCACCGCCGACCCAACTGTCCGACTTGCCGGTGGTCGAGGTGCCGGCCAAGACGCCGGGCAAGCGCTTCGCGGTGCTGATCTCGGGCGACGGCGGCTGGGCCTCCATCGACAAGGCGCTGGCCGCGGCGCTCGCGAAGGACGGCGTGCCGGTGGTCGGCATCGATTCGCTGCGCTACTTCTGGAAGGCCCGCACGCCCGAGGGCCTGACCGAGGACATGGACCGCGTGATCCGCTACTACGCCGCGCGCTGGCAGCGCAGCGAGGTCGTCTTCATCGGCTTCAGCCAGGGCGCCGACGTGCTGCCCTTCGTCTACAACCGGCTGCCGCAGCGCACGAAGGACAGCATCAAGCTGAACGTGCTCTTGGCGCCCGGCCAGAAGGCGGCTTTCGAATTCCATGTGGCCAACTGGCTCGGCAAGAGCGGCGACAAGCCGATCCTCCCGGAGGCCGTCAAGCTCAAGGCCGCCAACACGGTGTGCTTCTACGGCACCGACGAGAAGGCCGATGCGCTGTGCCCGCTGCTCGATACGTCGCAGACCCGCACCGTCGCGATGCCCGGCGGCCACCACCTGGGCGGCGACTACGACGCCCTGGCCGCGCAGATGCTGGGCTTCCTGCCGCGGTAGGCAGGATCGGCAGCGCTGCCGCCCGGCAGTGCCACGTCGTCATCGTCGTCCGCCAGCTCGATGCGCACGTCCAGCGGACCGCGCGCGCCGAAAGCCTCGGCCCCCGCGTCGATGCGGCCGAGCACATGGAAGCCACCGCTGAGCGCCTGGCCGTCCTGGGCGTGCAGGATCGCGAGGTCCGGCCCGGCCGACCAGCAGACGATGTCGCCCACCTCGTAGGCCTGCGTATGCCGTTCCGCCGCCGGCATGGCGCCCGGCAGCGGGCCGAACTTCTCGCGGCCGAACAGGCCGTGCAGCGTGATCGCGAGCGGCAGCATGGCCGCGAAGGCGTGGGCCGCGTCGTTGTCGGCCAGGGTGGCGGGAATGACCCGGCCATCGAGCTTCAGATGAATCTTCATGGTGGACCTCGTCAGGGCGTCCCACGCGCGATGCGCAGGACGGGCGCCGCCCGCGGTACCGCAATTGCGGTGCCACGTGGACGGCATCGGATGGGCCGGCGCGAAGGCCCGCAAGGGCGCGCCTTTAAGGGTCAGCGCAGGGCCGTCAGCGGCCCAACTGCCCCAGTTGCATCTCACGCAATCGCTTGACGTCGCGTGCCGGCGGCAGGCCGAAGAAACGGCTGTACTCACGGTTGAACTGCGACTGGCTTTCATACCCCACGCGATGGCCGGCGGTGGCGGCGTCCAGGCGCTCGCTGATCATGATGCGGCGTGACTCCTGCAGCCGCAGCTGCTTCTGGAACTGCAGCGGGCTCATCGACGTCACCGCCTTGAAATGCTGGTGCAGCGACGACACGCTCATGTGGATCGCGTCGGCCAGGTCCTCGATGCGCAGGGGCTCGCGAAAACGTTGCGACAGCAGGCCGATGGCCTGGGCGATGCGCTGGCTGTGGCTGTCGACCACGGCCATCTGGGCGAGCCGCCAGCCGTCGGGCGAGCGCAGCACGCGATAGAGGATCTCGCGCGAGATCAACGGTGCGAGCGCGGGCACATCCTCCGGCGTGTCCAGCAGCTTGACCAGGCGCAGCACCGGGTCGAGCAGCGTGGTCGACAGCTCGCCGGTGAAGATGCCGCGCTCCGGCGCACTGGGGGGCGACGTGTCGCCCAGACCGAACTCGAGTGCGAGGGCGGCGATGTCCTTCACGTCGAAGAGCAGGCGCAGGCCCAGGTACGGCGACTCGGGCGAGGCGTCGATCACCTGCCCCGACACTGGCAGGTTCTGCGAGGCCACGAGGTAGCGGCTGCCGTCGTAGATGTAGACCTCGTTGCCGAGCAGCACGCGCTTGCTGCCCTGCGCCAGCACGCAGAAGGCCGGCTCGTACATGGCATGCACCGGGTGCTGCATCTGCGAGAACCGCGCCAGCGCGAGCCGCGGAATCGCGGTTTCGTGCGAACCGTCCACCCGCGTCAGGCGGTCGATGGTCGCGGCCAGTTCGGCCCGCATCACCGTGACCTGCATCTGGTCGATGGGACGCTCGGCGCGCAGCGATGGAGGGGTGGATGTCAGCATGGACCCAAGCTTAGGCCGCGCGGCACCGGCTGTCTCTACCCCGGCGCGTTCGGTGGACCATCGTGCAAACATCCGCAACGATTCTGCAAGCGGCGATGGCACGACAATGGACCGGCATGCCCCGCCAAGGAGATCCCCCGCCCCCACGCCCCGCCATCCGGCCGCTGCCGCGCGCGGCGCGCTGGCTGCTGCTCGCCTTCGCCGGCCTGTGCCTGGTGCTCGCCGTCATCGGCGTGATCCTGCCCGGTATGCCGGCCACCGTGTTCCTGCTGATGGCGGCCTGGGCCGCAGCGCGCAGCTCGCCCCGTCTGCATGCCTGGCTGCTGGAGCACCGCTTGTTCGGCCCGATGCTGCGCGACTGGGAAAACGGCCACTGCGTGAGCCGACGCGCCAAATGGAGCGCCACCGCCACCATGGCCGTCGGCGCCGTCGTGCTGGTGTGGGCCGCCTACCGCCCCTGGATCGCCGCCGTCGGCATCGGCTGCATGGCGGTCGTGCTGGCGTGGCTGTGGCGGCGGCCGGAGCCGGCGGTCTGATCCGTCGTCGGCGGACGGTTCACTTGGCCGTGACGGGCTCCAGGCCGGTCTTGGCGATGGTGGGCGCGGCGGCCGGCGATGCCAGGTAGCGGATGAGTTCGGCGGCCGCCGCGGGTTGCTTCGACCCGGTCGCCACGCCGGCCGAGAACACGGTCACGCGCTGCACCTCGGCCGGCAGCGGGCCGATGTAGTCGATGCCCTCGATCGGCAGCAGCTCGCTCACCTGCTGCAGGCCCAGCGCCGCGTCACCTCGCGCTACCACGGTGCCCACGCGCTCGCTCAGGATGCGCCGGCTCTTGGGCTTGACCTGCGCCTCGATGCCGAGGTTCTTCAACAGCTCGGTCTCGTAGTAGGTGCCGCTCGCGCTGGCCGAATAGGCGATGGACGGCGCCGCCAGCAGCGTGCGCTTGAGTGCCTCCACCGTCGAGATGTCGGGCCGGGGTGCGCCGCGTTTCACGGCGAAGCCGATCGACGAGCGCACCAGGTCGACCTGGCTGCCGGCGACGACCTTGCCGTCCTTCACCAGCGCGTCGAGCGCCGAGCGCGCGAGGATCACGACGTCCGCCGGCTCGCCGCGGCCGAGGCGGCTGGGAATCGAGTCGGCGGCGTCGCCCATGGACGCGCCATAGGCGGTCTTCACCGTGTGGCCCGATCGCTGCTCGAAGTCCGGTCGCAGCTCGTTGTAGGCGGCGGTGAAACCACCCGAGGTCATCACGTGGATGTCGGTGCCGACCGGCTTGCCGCCGAGGCCGGTGCAGCCGGCCAGCGCGAGGGCACCGGCCAGGAGGGCGAAGCGACGAGTGATCGGGCGCGTGATCGAAGCAGTGGGTGCCATGGTGTCTCCAGGTCGTTGATTGCGTCCGGCCATCGTAGGCAGGCAAGCTGTCAAACAGCCGGCACCGGGACGAGGGTTATCCCGGGACACCCACCGCACTGCGACTCAGCCAGCCAGCTCCGCCCGCAACTGCTTTGCTGCCGCCACCATGTTGGCAAGCGCCGCCTCGGTCTCCGGCCAGCCTCGCGTCTTCAGGCCGCAGTCGGGGTTGATCCACAGGTGGGCGGGCGGCACCACGGCAGCGGCCTTGCGCATGAGGCGCACCATCTCGTCGGTGGTGGGCACGCGCGGCGAATGGATGTCGTACACGCCGGGGCCGATCTCGTTGGGGTACGCGAACGCGCCGAAGCCGCGCAGCAGTTCCATGTCGGAGCGGCTGGTCTCGATGGTGATCACGTCGGCGTCCATCGCAGCGATCTCCGGCAGGATGTCGTTGAATTCCGAATAGCACATGTGCGTGTGGATCTGCGTGCGGTCCGCCACGCCCGAGGCGCTGATGCGGAAGGCGCGCGTCGCGCCCTGCAGGTAGGGCTTCCAGCCGGCGCGGCGCAGCGGCAGGCCCTCGCGGATAGCGGGCTCGTCGATCTGCACGATGCCGATGCCGGCCTGCTCGAGGTCGACCACCTCGTCGCGGATGGCCCAGGCGATCTGCTCGGTGGTCACGCTGCGCGGCTGGTCGTCGCGCACGAAGGACCACTGCAGGATCGTGACCGGCCCGGTCAGCATGCCCTTCATCGGCCGCGTCGTCAGGCGCTGCGCGAAGGCGGTCCACTCGACCGTCATCGGCGCCGGCCGGGCCACGTCGCCGTAGATGATCGGCGGCTTCACGCAGCGCGAGCCGTACGACTGCACCCAGCCGTTCGCCGTGAAGGCGAAGCCGTCGAGCTGCTCGCCGAAGTACTCGACCATGTCGTTGCGCTCGGCCTCGCCGTGCACCAGCACGTCGATGTCCAGCGCTTCCTGCTTGCGCACGGCCAGCGTGATCTCCGCGCGCATCTGCTCGGCGTAGCCGGCGGCATCGAGCTCGCCGCGCTTGAAGGCGGCGCGTGCGGCGCGGATGGCCGCGGTCTGCGGGAACGAGCCGATGGTGGTGGTCGGCAGCGGTGGCAGCGCGAAACGGGCGCGCTGCACCGCCTGGCGCTCGGCGAAGGGCGCAGCCCGGCGGTCGTCACCGTCGACGCTGCGTGCCAGGCGTAGCGCGACGTCGGCACGGTGCACGCGTGGGCTGCTGCGCCGCGCCGCGACGGCCGTGCGCGCAGCCTGCAGCGCGGACGCGACCGTGCCCTCCTCCCCGTCGAGCGCGGCGCGCAGTACGCGCAGCTCGTCGAGCTTCTCCACGGCGAAGGCCAGCCACGGCTTCACCTCGGGGTCGAGCTTGTGTTCCGCCGCGAGGCCGAAGGGCACGTGCAGCAGCGCGCACGACGGCGCGAGCCACAGCGCGCCCCGGTGCTTGTCCGCCACCGGCCGCAGTCGCGCCAGTGCCGCGTCGAGGTCGGTGCGCCAGATGTTGCGCCCATCGACGATGCCGACCGACAGCACCTTGTGCGCCGGCAGCCAGTCGGCCACGCCGGTCAGTTCGTCCGCTGCACGCACCGCGTCGACGTGCAGGCCGGCCACCGGCAACTGGCAGGCCAGCCGCAGGTTCTCGGCCAGCGGCGAGAAGTAGGTCGCGAGCATCAGCCTGGGCGCGCTGCGGGCCAGCTGCCAATAGCTGCGCTCGAAGGCATGGCGCCAGACGTCGGGCAGGTCGAGCCCGAGGATCGGCTCGTCCACCTGCACCCATTCCACGCCCTGCGCCTTCAGCCGCGCCAGCACCTGTTCGTACACCGGTAGCAGCGCGTCGAGCAGCGAGAAGCGGTCGAAGCCTTCCGACTTCTCCTTGCCCAGCCACAGGAAGGACAGCGGCCCGAGCAGCACGGCCTTGACCGGGTGGCCGAGCGACTGCGCCTCGGCCACCTCCTCGAACAGGCGCTCCGAGCCCAGCGCGAAGCGCGTGGCCGGCGTGAATTCCGGCACCAGGTAGTGGTAGTTGGTGTCGAACCACTTGGTCATCTCCAGCGCGAAGGTGCCGGTGTGCGCATGCGCGCAGCCTTCGTGCCCGCCGGGTGCCGCTTCATCGGCCGCGACGCCGCGCGCCATGGTGAAGTAGCGCGACAGCGCGGGCTCGTCGCCGCCGAAGCCGAAGCGTTCCGGCTCGCAGCCCAGCAGCTGGATGTGGTTGGCGACATGGTCGTAGAAGGCGAAGTCGCCGACGGTCACGAGGTCGAGCCCGGCATCGCGCTGGGCCAGCCAGTGGCGGGCGCGCAGGTCGGCGCCGACGGCTTCGAGGGCGGCGCGGTCGATCTCGCCGCGCCAGTGTTGTTCGAGGGCGAACTTGAGTTCACGTTGTGCGCCCATGCGCGGAAAACCGAGGGTGTGGACGAGGGTAGGGATGCGTGTCATGCCGCGATGGTCGGGCTTGCGGCACTATGATTCAAACGAAACCTTTTGCCCATCAACTTGAATTTCATTCATGTCGCAATCGATCCTCGAAATCCGCCACCTGCGCACCCTGGCCGCGCTGCGCGACACCGGCAGCCTGGTGCGCGCTGCGCAGCTGCTCAACCTCACGCAGTCGGCGCTGTCGCACCAGATCAAGCTGCTGGAAGACCGCTACGGCACGCCGCTGTTCGAGCGCAAGTCGGTGCCGCCGCAGTTCAGCGGCACCGGCCTGCGACTGCTGCAGCTGGCCGACGCGGCGCTGCCGATGGTGGAAGAAGCCGAGCGCGACGTGGCGCGCCTGGCGGCCGGCGGCGCGGGGCAGCTGCGCATCGTGGTCGAGTGCCACACCTGCTTCGACTGGCTGATGCCGGCGATGGACGCCTTTCGCAGCCGCTGGCCCGAGATCGAGCTGGACATCGTCTCGGGCTTCCACCCCGACCCGATCGCGCTGCTGCTGCAGAACCGCGCCGAAGTCGCCATCGTCTCCGAGCAGGACCCGGCCGAGGCGGTCGACTACCACCCGTTGTTCCAGTTCGAGATCGTCGCGCTGCTCGCCAACGACCATGCGCTGGTGTCGAAGACGCACCTCACGGCGCGCCACTTCGCCGACCAGACGCTCATCACCTACCCGGTGCCCGACGACATGCTCGACATCGTGCGGCAGGTGCTGGCCCCCGCCGGCGTGCAGCCCGCGCAGCGGCGCACCACCGAGCTGACGGTCGCGATGCTGCAACTGGTGGCCAGCGGCCGTGGCGTCGCCACGCTGCCGCTGTGGGCGGTGCAGGGCTACCTCGACCGCGGTTACGTCACGGCCAGGCGGGTCGGTGCCAAGGGGCTGACCGGCGAGCTGCACATGGCCTGTACGGCGGCCACATCGGCCCGGCCATGGCTCGCGGACTTCGTGCAGATCACGCGCGAGAGCTGCTTCGTGAGCCTGCCGGGCATCGCGCTACTTTGAGCCCTAGGCGCGCGCGGCCTCGTCCCAGGCTGCGAGCAGGTCCGGCCGGCGCAGCCGCTGCAGCGCCTGACGCAGGTGCGGATGGTTCGCCACGCGGGCGAGCAACTGCTGCTTCTGCCGCGGCGTGAGGCCGCTGGCCAGGATCGGCGCCAGCCACTGCCGGCCGGCCTCGGCCGCCACGTCGCGCACCACCTTCGACGCGCCGGCCACCTGCAGGCCCAGTGCATTGCAGAAGGCCTGCAGCCGGGCCGGGTTGAAGATCGGCTCCACGTGCTGCTTCTCGGCATCCGGCATCAGCCGCAGCGCATGGCCGCGTGCGCCGGCATAGAGGAAGGTCGCCGTGATGTCGTAGGCCGGTGCCAGTGCGGCGTGATGCCGGTCGCGGTAGATCAGGCCCAGGTTCTTCAGGTGCATGTCGGCGTTGCCGAGCAGCTCGTTGACCTCGATGCGGCGCAGCAGCTCGTGCACCGCCGGTTCGCCGCACTGCGGCAGACCCAGCAGCACGGCCGCGATCGCGAGGTAGGACTCGGTGTACTTGTGCTCCGGCGGCTTGCCGAAGACCTGCGCGAAGTCCTCGAAGTGGACCTTGGCGCCGTGGTCGCGGTCGAAGCGCGTGACCGCCAGGAACTGGCCGTCGACCTCGTCGCCTAGGTCGTAGCGATGCGGCGCCGT
This sequence comes from Variovorax sp. J2L1-78, assembly GCF_030317205.1. Classification (NCBI taxonomy): domain Bacteria; kingdom Pseudomonadati; phylum Pseudomonadota; class Betaproteobacteria; order Burkholderiales; family Comamonadaceae; genus Variovorax; species Variovorax arabinosiphilus. Next base: position 1,218,432 of record NZ_JASZYB010000001.1, read on the forward strand.
CAGCGCCGTCATCGGCACCAGCTCGAAGCGGCACACGTCGACGCCGGCCAGGCCGGCCAGCGTCATGCCCAGGTGCTCGAGCTGCGGCATGCGCGGGTATTCGGCCGAGGGCAGCTTGGCGATGATGGCGGCGTCGCCCTGCGAGGTGCGGCCGACGAAGCGGCCTTCGGCAGTGCGGTTGACGCCGATCTTGGGCTGCACGCCGGAGATCGACAGCGCGTCCTGGAAGGGCTCCGACCAGACCGAGGCCTCGAGCGCGTCCTGGTTCTGCGTGACCAGGCGCTGCAGCGTGTCGCGGGAGATGTCTTCCCACTCCGCCGTGACCGCCCCCGGCATGTTCTTGCCGCAGGCCGCGATCATGGCCATGTGGTCCAACGGATCGATGGCCGCCTCTTCGGCCACGAAGCGACGGAAGATGCCTTCGGGCAGCAGGTTCTGGAAGAACGGCGGCAACTGGGCGTCGCCCTTGCTGCCGGTCGTGCTGTTGAATTCGGGCCGGGTCACGTCGAGCCAGAAGGACTGCTGCTGCGCCGGGTCTTCCGCGCGCATCGACTCCGACAGCACGTCGGCCTCGGCCCAGGGGAGGCGGGCATAGGCCTCGTCGGCGACGAAGCGCAGGATCGGCGGCAGGCCCGGCTGCGCGTACTTGAACAGGCAGCCGATGCGCTGGCCATGCAGCTTGATCACCAGCACCGGAACGTTCATTGGCGGCCTTCCCTGAGGCGCGCCAGCCGCTGCTGGACGGCCGACAGCGCATGCGTCGGGCTGCCCTCGGCGGGCGTCCGCAGCTCGGGCAGACCGCGCTCCAGCGCGCGGGGCACGGTGACCAGATCCAGCTGCAGCACGTCCATCACGGCCAGCAGGGTCGACACCTGCACGTCGTTGCCCTTGAGCAGCCGGTAGACGGCCTGGCGGCTGACGCCGGCCTTCTCGGTCAGCGCCTGTCGCGTCAGGCCGCTCGCCCGCCGGGCGGCTTCCACGCGTTCGGCCAGTTCCAACAAGGTGCTCATGGTGTTGCGTATCCGAGTATTCGATGGGTAGCTTATCGTATTTGCTACAAATACAAGTTGCGAATTCGATACGATTTATATTTACTTATCGTATTCGATACATTTACGGTCGGCACCACGACGCCGGGCACCCCAGCGAACCCCTCCCACCGCACCGCTTATGCTCGACCATCTCTTCGGCCACTGGCCGCGCACGCTCCCTCCATGCCCTCCAACGACACCGCGCGCGGCCTTCGCGCGCTGATCTTCGCCTTCACGCTCAGCCAGTTCTTCCGCACCTGCCTCGCGGTCATCGCGCCAGAGCTCCAGCACGACCTGTCGCTCTCGCCCGCCGGTTTCGGCACGCTGTCATCGTGCTTCTTCCTGGCCTTCGCCGTCGCGCAGATCCCGATCGGCATCGCCTTCGACCGCTACGGCGTCGGCCGCCCGACCCGCCTGCTGACCGGCGTGGGCGTGCTGGCCGCCCTGCTCTTCGTGGTGGCGCCCAACGGGGCCACGGCGATGGTGGCGCAGGCCGGTCTCGGCCTGGCCTGTGCGCCGGTCTTCATGGGCCTGATGCACTACGCGTCGGAGCACCTGCCGGTGCACCGCTACGCCACGGTGGTGGGCCGAGCCAATGCGATCTCGATGGTCGGCGCGCTGTGCGCCACCGCCCCGCTGGGCTGGGCCGCACACCGCTTCGGCTGGCGCACCGCCATGGCCGTGGCGGCCGTCTGCATGCTGCTGGCCTGCATCGGCGTGTGGCGCCACGTGCACGACGAAGGCCACGCCGACGCGCAGCAGGAGCGGCTGGGCGACCTGTTCGCCGGCAGCGCGCGGCTGCTGACGGTGCCCGCGATGTGGACGCTCATCCCCCTGTGCGTCGCGCTGGCGGCCGGCACCACCTTCCGCAACGCCTGGGGCGGCCCCTACCTGGCCCAGGTGTACGGCCTAGGCGCCGACGCGCGGGGCCTGGCGCTGGCCTTCGTCAGCCTGGGCGGCTTTGCCACCGCCCTGCTGCTGCCGGTGCTGGTGCGCCGCCACACGCTCAAGACCACGGTGATCGGCTGGGGCCTGATGTCGCTGGTCGGCGGCCTGGTGTTGAGCGTCGCCCCCGACGTCGGCCTGCTGCCCGGCGTGCTGCTGCTGACGCTGCTCGCCACCTTCGGCATGTGCCACCCGCTGGTCATGGCGCACGGCCGCGGCCTGGTGCCGCAGGCCCTGCGCGGGCGTGGCCTGGGCGTGCTCAACACCTTCGTCTTCCTGGGCTCGGGGCTCACGTCCTCGGCCTTCGGGCTGATCGCCGACGCCGGCCAGCGCAGCGGCGCGGGCGCCCCGGCCGCATACACCGGCATCTTCCTGTGCGCGTCGGCGCTGGTGGTGCTGGGCACGGCGGTGTACTGGTTCAGCCCGCGGCCGGCGCACTGAGCCACCGACTCGCTTGCTTTCCTACGCCGGTACGCGACAAGGGCGTGCGCTACCGCCCGGCCGCGCTGCCGACCATGGCGGTCTACCCACTGAGCACGGAGGCCCCATGAAACATCTTCTCCTCGCTGCCGCCATCGGCCTCGCCGCATTCGCGCTTGCCGCCTGCGACCCGACGCCCAAGACTCCGAAAGCCGCGACACCCGTCGCCGTGATGACCTGATGGCACACAAGGCCCTCATCGTCGGCGTCAGCGGCGTCATCGGCAACGCCCTGTCGGAGCAGCTGCTCGGCCAGGGCTGGTCCGTCCATGGCTTGTCGCGCGGGCGTACTGCCGTCGCTTCGGGCTGCATCCCCCTCATCGCCGACCTCACGAACCCGGCGCAGCTGCGCGACGTGCTGCAAGGGCTCGACGTGAGCCATGTGTTCTTCGCCGCCTGGTCGCGCCAGGCCAACGAGAAGGAGAACATCCGCGTCAACGGCGCGATCGTGCGCAATGTGCTCGATGCCGTCGGGCCTTCGTTGAAGGGCGGCCATGCGGCGTTGGTCACCGGCCTGAAGCACTACCTCGGCCCGTTCGAGGCCTACGCCACCGGCGCGGTGCCCATGACCCCCTTCCGCGAGGAACAGGGCCGCCAGGCGGTCGACAACTTCTACTACGAGCAGGAAGACCGCCTGTTCGAGGCCGCAGAGCGCCACGGCTTCAGCTGGAGCGTGCACCGGCCGCACACCATCATCGGCTTCGCGGTGGGCAACGCGATGAACATGGGCGTGACGCTCGCCGTGTACGCCACGCTGTGCAAGGCCACCGGCCAGCCCTTCGTGTTCCCCGGCTCGGCCGCGCAATGGAACAGCCTCACCGACATGACCGACGCGCGGCTGCTGGCGCGGCATCTCGAATGGGCGTCGACGAACGACGGCGGCAGGAACGAGGACTTCAACGTCGTCAACGGCGACGTCTTCCGCTGGAAGTGGCTGTGGCCGCGGCTGGCCGACTACTTCGGCATCGAGGCCGCGCCCTTCGACGGCACGACGCGACCGCTGGCCGACCGCATGGCCGATGCGCCCGCGCAGTGGGCCGCCATCGCCGCGAAGCACCAACTGCGCGAGCCGGACATCGACAGGCTCGCCTCCTGGTGGCACACCGACGCCGACCTCGGCCGGCCGATGGAAGTGCTGGCCGACATGACCAAGAGCCGCAAGGCCGGCTTCCTCGACTTCCAGAGCACGCCGGACGCGTTCTTCGACCTGTTCCAGCGGCTCGAGGCCGAGCGGATCATTCCGAAGCGCTGAGCGCCCGGCATCCTGCTAGGGCAACGTGTCGCGCCTGGCGAAGATGCTGGCCATTTCTGCCGCGTTCTCGGTTCCCCATGTGCACAACGGGACGATCGCGTCGGCCAGGCTACGGCCGAGCGGCGTCAGCGCGTAATCCACGCGGGGCGGCACCTCCTTGTAGTCATTTCGCGCCAGCACGCGATCGGCCTCCAGATCCTTCAAGGACTGGATCAGCACTTTGTCGCTCACGCCTGGAATCAGGCGCTTGAGCTCGCCGTAGCGCTTCGGACCGGCGCGCAGAAAGAACAGGATCAGCGGTTTCCACTTGCCCGAGATGATGCGCAGCGTGGCGTTGAGCCCGCAGCCGGTATCGCAGATTTCAGGGGGCTTCATCATTTCTTTGGTACTTACCTAAAAGTGCATACTTGTCTTTAGGTTATCAGAAACGCATATTCGTGTTCAAGGAAGCAGTTCCCTGCCTCCGTCCACTTGAATCAAGGATGCATGACATGACCAGACTGAATGGCAAGACCGCCGTGATCACCGGCGGCGCGACCGGCATCGGCCTCGCCGCTGCAAAGCGCTTCATCGAAGAGGGAGCCTTCGTCTTCATCTTCGGCCGTCGGCAGGAAGCGCTCGACGCGGCCGTTGCCGAGCTCGGGCCCCATGCCCGTGCTGTCCGGGGCTCGGTCTCCGACCAGGCCGACCTCGACCGGCTCTACGCAGCGGTGAAGGCCGAGCGCGGGACCCTCGACATCGTCTTCGCCAACGCCGGTGCGGGAGGCCCGCTGCCGCTCGGCAAGCTCACCGCCGAGCACATCGACGAAACCTTCGACACCAACGTGAAGGGCACGATCTTCACGGTCCAGAAGGCGCTGCCGCTGATGGGCCAGGGCGGATCGATCATCCTGACCGGATCGAGCGCCGGCACCACGGGCGCTCCGGCATTCAGCGTCTACAGCGCGAGCAAGGCGGCCGTGCGCAACCTCGCGCGGACCTGGGCGGAGGACCTCAAGGGCACCGGCATCCGGGTCAACGTGCTGTCGCCCGGACCGACCGCGACCGACCTCGCGAAGGCAGCGCTGGGCGAGGATGGCGTCAAGGCCTTCGGCGCGATGACGCCGCTCCAGCGCATGGGCGATCCGGCGGAAATCGGCGCGGTGGCTGCCTTTCTCGCGTCGTCGGACAGCAGCTTCATGACGGCCAGCGAAGTCGCCGTCGACGGCGGCCTGGCGCAAATCTGACGCGCCACCTTCTACTCAACGCGGACAAAGGAAAACACGATGGCGAAGAAGACCTATCAAGGCTCGTGTCACTGCGGTGCGGTCGCCTTCGAATCGAAGATCGACTTCGACAAAGGAACGACGCGCTGCAATTGCTCGATTTGCACCAAGTCGCGCTTCTGGTTTGCCATCGTGCAACCTGAGGATTTCAAGCTCGAAAGAGGCGAAGACCAGCTGTCCGACTACGCCTGGATTCCGCCTGGCAAATCCGAGTCCCACCTTCGCTACCGCTTCTGCAAGACCTGCGGCGTCCGCATCGTCGGCGAGGGAAACGGAGCGACGTTCTACGCCGTGTCCATTGCCGCGCTGGATGGTGTCGAGCAAGACGCCGACCAGCTCGCCAAGACTTTGAAATTCAACGACGGCCGTCATGACGACCTCAAGCATGCGCCGGCCGACACGCGCCTCCTGTGAACCTCATCGAACTCCTGCGTGCAGCACGCGGATCTGAAAGAAAACCATGAACTACGCCATCATCGGCTTCGGCAAACTCGGCCAGGCACTCGCCAAGGCGTTTGCCCGAAGCGGCATCGACGTGTCCGTTGCAACCACACGCGACCCGGAAAGCTTCGCGTCCGCTGCGGCCGCGATCGGGCCCCAGATCACGCCCACCACGCTAGCGAAAGCCGTGAAGGCGGACATCGTCTTCTTGGCTGTCCGTTTCGAGTCGCACCCAGAGGTCGCGAAGGCACTGCCGACCTGGGAGGGAAAGACCATCGTCGACGTAACCAATGCCTACGGCGTGTCCCCCGAGGCACTGGGAGGACAGCCTTCGTCCAAGGTCGTCGCGCAGGCCTTCACGGGTGGAAAACTGGTCAAGGGCTTCAACCATCTGGTCGCTGCCGTCCTCGACCGGGATCCGGCCGTACAGGGCGGCAAGAGAGCCGTGTTCCTGGCCAGCGACGATGACGGCGCAGCAGCGGAGATCGCCACGCTCGCGGAAAAGCTCGGCTTCTCGCCGATCCAGCTCGGCGGGCTCTCGGAAGGCGGACTGCTGGTGCAGGCGCGCGGAAAAAGCTGGGGACCGCTGATCTTCAAGGACCTCGTCAAGTTCGACCATTGAAGAGTGATCGGCGCGACAGCTAGCCCCCGAGCGCCTGCGCCACGGCGCTGTCGAAGACGCGCGACGACGGGTCGAGCGCCAGTGCGCGCCGCGCCGCCTGCGTCTCTACCCCATCGAGCGTTTCGAGCAGCGCGACCTCTCCCGCGATGCTGGTCGCGACCGGCACGCCATCGCGCCACAGCACGCGCGAACCGGCGACGCGCGGCACCTTCGGCCCGTTGACGATGGTGCCCAGCAAATTCGCCGGGTCGCTGGCGGCCAGTGCGATGAAGGCGCCGTCGTGCGGCTCGCGCCGGACGCGGCGCATCGACGCCACCGCCTCGGGCAGCGCGAACTGCTCACCCGACACGCCGGCGATGAAGCGCCCGCCACGGATCTCGCCGCGCGCCTCCAGCCGACGGCACACGCGCACCAGGTCGCGCCACGGTGGCAGCCAGGCGGGCTCGCGCTCCAGCAGGCGCCAGCAGATCACGCCGTAGCGGCGCAGCAGCACATGCACGACCTGCTCGATGGCCTCGGCCGAGCCCGGGTTGGCCGATTCACTCGCCGACGGCGGGCGCACCAGCGTCCAGCGCCCCGCATCCTCGATGCCGAACAGCGGCACGCGACGGCGGCGGCGCGTGTCGGCCGACGCGCGCTTCGACGCCGGCACCAGCAAGGCGCGCAGGCCGGCGTAACTGTCGCAGCGCACGCGGCCTTTCGCGACCAGCTCGGTCAGCGCCTCTTCGATCTCGACCGGCAACAGCCGCGTGCCGTCCGCGATCTCGTCGAAGAAGCAGGCGCCGTGCTGCTTCAGGTGGTCGGCCACGCGGGATGCGCGCGAGCCGAGGTTGTCGTCATCGGCGGGCGCGGGCGCCAGCGCCGTCCACAGCGCGGCGCTGCGGCGCGGCAACAGCACGACCGGCGTGGCATGCAGCGACAGGCTGCCAGCGCCCTTGCGCCCTTCCACCGATGCGGCGTTCGGCCGCAGCCGCGTCCACAGCACGCGGCCGGCCGTGCACAGGTCGTCGAGCCACGCACCCGCGTAGTCGGTCACGCGCGCGGGCAGCACCTCCGCCTCCCACAGCGGCGCGGGCGCCTCGTAGCCTTCGAGCTGCGAGAGCACGCCCGACAGCGCCTCCGGCCCGCTCACGCGCGATGCGGCGCCGACGTGCTGCCACTCGAACAGGAAGCGCACGAAGTCGCGCGGCTCCACCGGCTCGATCTCGCGGCGCAGGCGCTTGAGCGTGTAGCGGTGGATGCGCGCAAGCAGATGGCGCTCGCACCATTCGACGTGTTCGGTGCCCGGCGTGAACCGGCCTTGCAGCACGCTGCCTTCGGCCTGCAGCGCGAGCAAGGCGGCTTCGACATCGGCGACCGGTAGGAACAACGGCGCAGCCAGTTGCTTGACCGTGACCGGGCCGAGCCCGCCGAGGCGCGAGCGCAGCAGTTCGCGCAGCGCGGCGTCGCGGTCGTCGGGTCGCTCGGCATCGGCGGGGGCGGTGATGGCGGGCTGCATCGGCGCATCGGGCGCGATGGCCTGCAGCAGCGGCAGGCGCTCGGCCGCCACCCACACGCCGCGCGCGCTGCGGCCCTTGCCGTCGAGCAGCAGGCGCGTCGCGCGCCCGGCCTTGGCCAGCGCGGTCAGCCACTTCTTCCAATCCGCCTGCGCCGCCACCTCGTCATCGCTCACCGCGCCGAGCATCCCCAGCGCCTCATGCATCTCATCCGTGCTGCGCGGCTGCGGCCAGGCTTCGTCGCGCACGCTCGCGATGGCGTCGGCGTCGAGCTGGCCGACGTCGTCGGCGCTCTCGGGGTCGGTGTAGCGGCGGTTCTGCACGGCCTGCGTGCGGCGCTCTTCCAGCGGCGCGTCGTCGAGAAAGGCGTAGGGCCGCGCGTTGAGCGCTTCCATCGCCAGCGGCGACGGGCCGGGCAGGTCGCGCGCCAGCACGCGCACCTCGCCGGACTCCATGCGGCGCAGCAGCGCGAGCCAGCCGTCGGCGTCCATCGCGTCGTGCAGGCAATCGTCCATCGTCTGCGCGACCAGCGGATGCTCGGGCACCTCGCGCTCGCCGACGATGTTCTCCAGGCAAGCCACCTGGTCGGGGAACACCGCGGCCAGCAGGTCTTCGGCGCGCATGCGCTGCAGCTGCGGCGCCACCTTGCGCCCGCCGGTGAAGCGCGGCAGCGCCAGCGCCGTGGTCGCGTTCCAACGCCAGCGCACGCCAAAGAGCGGCGCGTCGAGCAGCGCCTGCACCAGCACGTCGAGGGCCGAGTTGGAGTGCAGGTAGCGCGCCACCTCGTCGAGCGGAAAGCTGTGGCTGGTCGACAGCGACAGCACGATCGCGTCTTCGGTCGCCGCGGCCTGCAGCTCGAAGTTGAAAGTGCGGCAGAAGCGCTTGCGCAGCGCCAGGCCCCAGGCGCGGTTCAGCCGGCTGCCAAAGGGCGAATGGATGACGAGCTGCATGCCGCCCGAGGCGTCGAAGAAGCGCTCCAGCACGAGGGTGTGCTGCGTCGGCAGCGTGCCGAGCACGGCCGCCGCATGCGCGAGGTGCTCGACGATCTGGCGCGCGGCTTCTTCCGCCAGGCCCATCGTCGTCGTCAGCAAGGCCATCGCGCCATCGCGGCCGCTCAGCGCCAGCACCGCCCCCACCTCCTCGCGCAGGCGCGACACGCCGAAGGAGAGTTCGTCCGTCCGTCCCGGCGCCTCGCCGAGCCAGAAGGGAATGTTGGGCGCTGCCCCCTGCGCGTCTTCCACCCGCACGCGGCCCGGCTCGATCTTCAGGATGCGGTAGCTGGTGTTGCCCAGCTGGAACACGTCGCCCGCCAGGCTCTCGACTGCGAAGTCTTCGTTGACCGTGCCGATCTTGTCGGCCTGCGGCTCCAGCATGACCGTGTAGTCGCCCGTCTCGGGGATGGTGCCGCCGGAGGTCAGCGCCGTCATGCGCGCGCCCTTGCGCTCGCGCAGCAGGTGGTTGACGGCGTCGCGATGCACATAGCCCGCACGCTGGCCCTGCCGCGTGGTGAAGCCTTCCGACACCATCCGCACCACTTCCATGAAGCGCGCATGCGTCAGTTGCGCATAGGGCCAGGCGCGGCGCACCAGCGCGAAGAGATCGTCTTCGTGCCATTCGCGGCACGCCGTCTCGGCCACGATCTGCTGGGCCAGCACGTCGAGCGGCGCGGGCAGCACGCGCAGCGCGTCGAGCTCGCCGCGGCGGATGCAGTCGAGCAGCGCGGCGCATTCGACCAGCTCGTCGCGCGACTGCGGAAAGAGCCGCGCCTTGGGCACGCCGCCCACCGCGTGGCCCGAGCGCCCGGCCCGCTGCAGGAAGGTCGCGATGGAACGCGGCGAGCCGAGCTGGCAGACCAGGTCGACGTCGCCGATGTCCAGCCCCAGCTCCAGCGAGGCGGTCGCGACCAGCACCTTGAGCTCGCCGCGCTTGAGCCGCTGCTCGGCGTCGAGCCGCGTCTCTTTCGAGAGGCTGCCGTGGTGCGCCGCCACCGCCTCCTTGCCGAGGATGTCACCCAGGTGCCGCGCCGCGCGCTCGGCCATGCGGCGCGTGTTGACGAACACCAGCGTGGTCTTGTGCAGCCAAACGAGTTCGGCCACCCGCGCATACACCTGCGTCCACTGCTCGTTGGACATCACCGCCGCCAGCGGCGTCGGCGGCAGTTCCAGCGCCAGGTCGCGCTGCTTGGCGTAGCCGATGTCGACGATCGCGCAATCGGCCGTGCCATCGGCCTTTACCCCGCCCGTACCGACCAGGAAGCGCGCCACCTCGTCGATCGGCTTCTGCGTGGCCGACAGACCGATGCGCACCGGCCGCGCGCCGCCCGCGTCCATGCACAGCGCCTGCAGCCGCTCCAGCGACAGCGCCAGATGGCTGCCGCGCTTGCTCGCGGCGATGGCGTGGATCTCGTCAACGATCACGCTGCGCACCGGCGCGAGCATCTTGCGGCCCGACGCCGAGCCCAGCAGCACGTAGAGCGATTCCGGCGTCGTCACCAGGATGTGCGGCGGCCGGCGCAGGCTCTGCTGCCGCTCCCGCTGCGGCGTGTCGCCCGTGCGCACTGCCGTGCGGATGTCGACATCGGGCAGCCCCAGCGCCGCCAGCTCCGCCCGAATGCCGGCCAGCGGCGCGTCGAGGTTCAGGCGGATGTCGTTGGAGAGCGCCTTGAGCGGCGAGACATAGACGACCGCCGTTTCATCCGGCAGACCACCCGGCGCGAGGCCCCGCACGACCAGATCGTCGAGCGCGGCGAGGAAGGCGGTGAGGGTCTTGCCCGAGCCGGTGGGCGCGGCGACAAGGGTGTCACGGCAGGCGCGGATGGTCGGCCACGCGGCGGATTGGGCAGGTGTGGGGGCGGGGAAGGTTCGGGAGAACCAGGTAGTGACGGCGGGGTGGAAGGGGTCGGACAGCACGGGGTCATCACATCAGCGCGTGGTGGGTGACGTCAAGGCGTCGAGATGTCGGCGGTGAACTCGTCAACATGTCCCTCGGTAGACCATCACGGAAAAATGCGCTACATTTTTTAACACTTATGAATTACTGGGCGGCCGACTGCTTCGAGCGCGAGGCCCCAATACCCCGCGCGGACTTGCGACGCCGCCATGAGCTGGAGGCTCAGAGCAACCGCTTGTGTGTAGCCCCAGCAAAGAAACGCAGATGGCTCGCCGAGTGGCAATCAATCTCGAAATCACGGCACTGATGGCCGAACGCCAGCATGCAGCAAACAGTCTTTAAGGATAAAAGTGAAAGCAACAGAAGCGAACCTGCTCAAATTCCTCAGGAAGTCTCCTCAGTTCGTCATTCCAATCTACCAGCGCAACTACTCGTGGACTGCGGGACAGTGCCGCCAGCTGTGGGCCGACCTGATGCGTGCGGGCCGCGATCAGAAGGTTCAAGCGCACTTCATCGGCTCCATCGTCTACGTTGAGCGTGGCCTGTCGTCGGTCACAAGCCAAGAAGCTCTGTTGGTCATTGATGGCCAGCAGCGCTTGACCACCAGCACCTTGCTAATTGCGGCGCTGGCAAAGCACTTCGAGGAACAAGGGCTGGGCGAGCTGTTGGAAGCCTTCTCGAACAAGAAGCTCCGAAATTACTACCTGCTGAACCCGGACGAAGATGGCGAACGCCACTTCAAGCTGATCCTGTCTGAGACCGACAAGGACACGATGCTGGCGATCCTGCAAAACACACCCATGCCCGCAGAGGCTAGCAGCCGCATCACGGAAAACTATGCCTTATTCCAAGAGCTGATCAGCGCCAACCAAGCTGAGCTAGAAGCGATCTGCCAAGGCCTTGCCAAGCTGGTGATCGTGGATGTGTCGCTCGACCGTGCCCAAGACAACCCGCAGCTGATCTTTGAAAGCATGAACTCCACCGGGCTGGAACTCAGCCAGGCGGACCTCATACGCAACTTCATCTTGATGGGCCTTGAGCCCAAGCTACAGACCGAGCTGTACAAGACCTACTGGCGCCCCATGGAACGGGCATTTGGCCAAGCGGCTTATGTGGTGCACTTCGATGCCTTCATGCGCCATTACTTGACGGCCAAGACTGGCGAGATTCCGAACGTGCGCGAGGTCTACGTTGCGTTCAAAAGTTTTGCACGTGGGCTCAAAGGCGACACGAGCGACTTGGTGGCCGACATTCACGCCTATGCGTCTTACTACTGCGCCATGGCATTGGGCACAGAAAGCGATGCCGCGCTCAAACAGGCCTTCCATGATTTGCGCGAGCTGAAAGTGGATGTTGCCTACCCTTTCTTGCTCGACGTCTATCACGACTATAAACAAGGGCGCCTGACCAGTGCAGAGGTGCTGCGCATCGTGCGATTGGTGGAGAGCTATGTGTTCCGCCGCGCTATCTGTGCCATTCCAACCAACTCGCTGAACAAAACGTTCGCTGGCATCAGCCGCACGCTCAAGAAGGACCGATACCTTGAGAGCGTGCAGGCAGCATTCCTTATGCTGCCCTCATACCGACGCTTCCCCAGCGATGATGAGTTTCAGCGCGACGTGAAGATGCGCGACCTCTATAACTTCCGCAGCCGCAGCTACTGGCTGCGCCGCCTTGAAAACCATAGGCGCAAAGAGCGGGTGATGGTGGAGGACTACACCATTGAACACATCCTGCCGCAAAACGAAGCCCTGTCAAAGGAATGGCAAACCGAGCTGGGCACCGACTGGCAGCGCATCCAGCAAGACTGGCTGCACACATTGGGCAACCTGACGCTGACCGGCTACAACAGCGAATACAGCGATCGCCCTTTTGCCTACAAGCGCGACCAAGTCACCGACGCAGACGGCAACCCCGTTGGCTTCGCCCACAGCCCACTCAAGCTGAACCTGGGGCTTGGCAAAGTCAGCCAGTGGAACGAAGAGGCCATCAAAGATCGTGCCGCCCGACTGGCCGCAGACGCAGCCAAGGTATGGGGAGCCCCTCAACTGACAGACGACGTGCTGGATGCCTACAGTCCCGCCGCAGCCAAACTCGGCCAGCAATACTGCATAGCAGACCATGCGCATCTGGTGGCCGGGCCGATGCGCGAGCTGTTCGAAGCCTTGCGCAAGTCGATCCTGGCACTTGATCCGTGCGTCAGCGAAGAGTTCTTGAAGTTGTACGTCGCCTACAAAGCCGAAACAAATTTTGTGGATGTGGTGCCGCAAGCCAAGCGCCTACTCCTAGTGCTCAATCTGAGCGTTGACGACATTGAAGACCCAAAGGGCCTGTGCCGCGACGTTTCCAACATCGGCCGATGGGGCAATGGGGATGTGGAGATCGGCCTAAGCACTGCTGATGAACTGCCCTACGTGATGGGCTTGATACGCCAGTCATTCGACCGCCAGATGGGCGGCCCTCAAGACGCCTGAGTCCTCACAGAACCAAGTATCCAAAGACGCACGCATGATCATCCAGAAATCGAAGCACATTCGCCAAAAGCATAAAGCGCAGACCTTATCGACGACGAGATCGCCAAGCTCAAGGCCATGTTTCCTGAGTTGGTGACACTCGGCGAGAAGGCCGAGGCCTAGGGCCTGAATCCTCGAGCTGTCAATACAAGCTTCCGGTGGGTTCGAACGACCGCTGTGATCAGGTTGGCTGGAGACATGGTCGCGAAGAATAAGCCCGTGGAGCGCGCAACCAGCCGGTGCGCGCTCCAGGCATCGACGATCAGGCGATGTCGAACCGATCCAGTTCCATCACCTTGACCCAAGCCGCCACGAAGTCATCCACGAACTTCGCCTGGCTGTCCGCACTGCCGTAGACCTCGGCGATCGCACGCAGTTGCGCGTTCGATCCGAACACGAGGTCGGCGCGCGTGCCGGTCCACTTCAGTTCGCCGCTCTTGCGGTCGCGGCCTTCGAACTGCTCGCCGGCGCCGTTGACCGAGGTCCATGCCGTGCCCATGTCGAGCAGGTTGACGAAGAAGTCGTTGCTCAGCGTGCCCGGCGTCTGCGTGAAGACGCCGTGTTGGCGCTGCGCGGTGTTCGCGCCCAGCACGCGCAGGCCGCCGACCAGCACGGTCATCTCGGGCGCGGTGAGCGTCAGCAGTTGCGCCTTGTCGATGAGCAGCGCTTCGGCGGGCACGGCGAACTGCGCCTTGGTGTAGTTACGGAAGCCATCGGCGACCGGCTCCAGCGGCGCGAAGGAATGCACGTCGGTCTGTTCCTGCGATGCGTCGGCGCGGCCCGGGGTGAAGGGCACCTTGACGTCGCGGCCGCCGTCGCGGGCGGCCTGTTCGACGGCGGCACCGCCGGCCAGCACGATGAGATCGGCGAGCGAGATCTTCTTGCCACCGGTCTGCGCCGCGTTGAACTCGGCCTGTATGCCTTCGAGCACCGACAGCACCTTGCCCAGCTGCGCGGGCTCGTTGACGGCCCAGTCCTTCTGCGGCGCGAGGCGGATGCGCGCGCCGTTGGCGCCGCCGCGCTTGTCGGAGCCGCGGAAGGTCGATGCCGAGGCCCAGGCGGTCGACACCAGCTGCGCGGTCGTCAGGCCCGACGCCAGCACCTTCTTCTTGAGCGACTCGATGTCCTGGGCGTCGACCAGTGCATGGTCGACGGCGGGCAGCGGGTCTTGCCAGATGAGTTCTTCGGCCGGCACTTCAGGGCCGAGGTAGCGCACGCGCGGGCCCATGTCGCGGTGGGTCAGCTTGAACCAGGCGCGGGCGAAAGCGTCGGCGAACTGGTCGGGGTTCTCGAAGAAGCGGCGCGAGATCTTCTCGTAGGCCGGGTCCATGCGCAGCGCCAGGTCGGACGTGAGCATGGTCGGCACCAGCTTCTTCGACGGATCGTGCGCATGCGGGATGGTCGCTTCGGCGCCCTTGGCGACCCACTGGTGCGCGCCGGCGGGGCTCTTGGTCAGTTCCCACTCGAAGCCGAACAGGTGCTTGAAGTAGTCGTTGCTCCACTGCGTGGGCGTGGTGGTCCAGGTCACTTCGAGGCCGCTGGTGATGGTGTCGGCGCCCTTGCCGGTGCCGAACTTGTTCTTCCAGCCGAAGCCCTGCGCTTCCAGGCCGGCCGCTTCGGGTTCTTCCGCCACGTTGTCGGCAGGGCCGGCACCGTGGGTCTTGCCGAAGGTGTGGCCGCCGGCGATGAGCGCCACGGTTTCCTCGTCGTCCATCGCCATGCGGGCGAAGGTGTCGCGGATGTCGCGGGCCGAGGCGATGGGGTCGGGCTTGCCGTCCGGGCCTTCGGGGTTGACGTAGATCAGGCCCATCTGCACGGCAGCCAGCGGGTTCTCGAGGTCGCGGGTGTGGGGCGCCTTGCTGTCGTCGTCCTTCACGAGCACGCCGCCGGCCTTGTCGACGCCGGGCGAGCCTTGCGAATAGCGCTCGTCACCGCCGAGCCACTTGGTCTCGCGGCCCCAGTACACGTCCTGGTCGGGTTCCCACACGTCGGCACGGCCGCCGGCGAAGCCGAAGGTCTTGAAGCCCATGGTTTCGAGGGCGACGTTGCCGGTGAGGATGATCAGGTCGGCCCACGAGATCTTGCGGCCGTACTTCTGCTTGATCGGCCACAGCAGGCGGCGCGCCTTGTCGAGGCTCACGTTGTCGGGCCAGCTGTTGAGCGGCGCGAAGCGCTGTTGGCCGCGCCCTGCCCCGCCCCGGCCGTCGCCGATGCGGTAGGTGCCGGCGCTGTGCCAGGCCATGCGCACGAAGAGGCCGCCGTAGTGGCCGAAGTCGGCCGGCCACCAGTCCTGCGAATCGGTCATGAGCGCGGCGAGGTCCTTCTTGACCGCGGCCAGGTCGAGGCTCTTGAACTCGGCGGCGTAGTCGAAGGCTTCGCCCATGGGGTCGGACTTCGACGAGTGCTGGTGCAGCAGGTCCACGCGCAGTTGCTGGGGCCACCAGTCACGGTTGGTGGTGCCGGCGCCGGCGGCCTGGTGGAACGGGCATTTGGCTTCGTTGGTCTGCGTGCTCATGGGGATACTCCTTCTAGGTTTTGGCTATGGCGAGAGACGTGTCGATTGTTGTCTCGAAAGAGCGGTCCGGCGAATAGGGACTCTCAATCTGGCCGATAGGGTGCCGGCCTACACAGGCTGTGGCTTTAGGCGACGGCTAAAACGGCCGGTCGTCAGTCAGCATATCGCGATGCCCGCCCCCAAGCCATCGCCCATCGACGCTCGGTTTCCTGCGGGCATGCCCTTCATCCGGGTGCGACAGGCGGCACGCCGCGCGCGTGCCGGCGCGGCGCCCGACGCCTTCGGATGGCTGGTCGACCGCGCCGTGCACGACCTGCGCAATTCGCTGTCGGCCATCCGCATCGGTGTCGAGTTGATGAACCGCACCGACGGCACGGTGCCGGCCCCTGCCGCGGCGGTGCTGGCGCACATCGACAGCGCGGCGCAGCGCGCCAACGCCCTGTCGGACGAACTGGCCGACGCATGCCGCCTCGCGTCGGGGCTCGACCTGGTGCTGCACCCGCGTCGCTTCGGCCTGCACGCGGCAGTGCGGCAGGCGCTCGACGCCCTGCCGGGTTCGGCGGCGGCGATCGAGCACGACCGGCTCGGCGAAGGCGACTGCACCGCCGACCCGTCGCGCATTGCGCGGTTCATCGCCCTGGCGATCGACGAGATCACGGCCAGCGCGCCGTCGGCCCTGGTCATCGTGATCAGCGAAGTGGCGAGCGACCGCTTCCGCATCGCCGTGCACGGCGACGGCACGCGAAGCGCGGCGCTGCCACCGGCCACCGCGCATGTCGCGCGTCAGGCGCAAGACGAGGCCCGCCGCCGCACGCTGATGCTGCAGGCCATCGCGCAGGCGCATGGCGGGCGGGTGCAGATCAGGAGTGACACCGACTCCCACCGGACCATCGACGCGAGCTTTGCGAGCCTGCCCCTCGCACAGGGCGCGGCCTGAGCCCAGGCGAGGCGGCCGGGCGCCCTGCCCATTCACCGCTTCACGGCCTCACAGCCGCCGGTACATCACCAGCGCGTCGGTGTACCCGAGCACCGGGTGATGAAAGGCCTCGGGGACGCGGCCCACGGTGTCGAAGCCCATGCTGTGCCAGAGCGCGACCGCGCGATGGTTGCTGGCGACCACGAAATTGAACTGCATGGCGCGAAAGCCGGCCGCGCGCGCCGCGTCGAGCGAATGCGCGCACAACGCGCGCGCGACGCCGCGGCCCTGCGCATCGGCGGCCGTCATGTAGCCGCAGTTCGCGACATGCGCGCCGCCGCCGTTGCGGTTGGCGTGGAGCACGTAGGTGCCCAGCACGCGCTCGCCCTCGTGCGCAACGAAGCACTCGTTGACGGGGGCCAGCCAGGCGTGCAGCGCGGAAGCGCGGTCGGTGTCGCGTGGAAAGTCGTAGGTCTCGCCGGCGCGGATGACGGGCTCGAGGATGCCCCACAGGGCCTCTTCATCGGCTGGCGTGGCTTTGCGGATCGAGAACATGGCTGCGGGGCTCCGTCGACGAGTTGGACAACGACGATACAACGGGCGGCGCCGCACCGCGCCGGCCGCGGTCGGCCTTGGGCAGCACCGCGGTGTCGAGCATGCGATCGGCCTGGGCCTGCAGGCGCCGCAGGGCCGCGTCGAAGCGGGTGGCCTCCTCCGCATCGAGCGCCGTGCCCAGTTCGGCGTTGATCGCGCGCACCAGCGGAAACAGCTCGTCGTACAGTGCGCGGCCCCGCTCGGTCAGCGCGAGCGCCACCTGGCGGCGGTCGCCGGCGCGGGTCTGGCGCGAGATCAGGGCCTTGGCGACCAGCGAGCCCACGGCCTTCGAGGTGCGGGCGCGGTCGAGCTGCGCATGCTCGGCCAGCTGCGACGAGCTCAGTTCCCCCAGGCTCGCCAGCGTGACCAGCAGCCGCCACTCGCGCCGCGTGATGCCGAAGCGGCCTTCGCACAGCCGCGTGACCATGCGGCCGGCGACGACGACCAGGCGCGAGAGCCGGTACAGCAGCAACGCCTCCAGCGGTTCGCGGGGTGGCAAGGTCATGGGGGCGGGGCTCTCCGGGTTAGTCCGGACAATGGTTGATTTGATCAATCGACTGTAGCCTCACCAGAATCGCCGGCAGCCGCCGCGCACCCGCCACGCCGCATCGCATCACCCCTGGAGACCCCATGACGCCCTTCCCTTCACAACCGTGCCGGCCGCTCACCCGCCGCATCGCCACCCTCGCCGCGGTGGCCGGTGTCCTCGCCGCCGCCCTGCCGGGCGCGCACGCACAGGCCCAGCCGCAGCTCGACAGCCCGCTGCGCATCGTGGTCGGCTACGCACCCGGCGGCGCCACCGACCGGGTCGCGCGCATCGTGGGCGACAAGCTCGCCACGCGCCTAGGCGTGCCGGTGGTGGTCGACAACAAGCCCGGTGCCGGTGGCCGGCTCGCGGCCCAGCAGGTCAAGGCCACGCCCGCCAACCAGAACGTGCTGATGCTGGCCAACCCGGCGGTGATGGTCGTCGCGCCGCTGGTCTTCAAGGACAACAACTACGACCCCGAGCGCGACTTCGTGCCGGTGTCGCACGTCAACGACTACGACTTCGCGCTGGCCGTGTCGCCCACGCTGCCGGTGCGCGAGCTGAGCCACCTGCTGGCCTGGATGCGCGCCAACCCGACGCAGGCCAACGTCGGCGTGCCGGCCACCGGCAGCCTGCCGCACTTCTTCGCGCTGATGGTCGGCGAGAAGGCGAAGGTGCCGACGCAGGTGGTGGGCTACCGCGGCTCGGCGCCGCTGCTGAACGACCTGCTCGGCGGGCAGGTGCCGGTGGCGGTCGACACGGCCGACGTGGTGCTGCCGCAGCACGATGCCGGCAAGCTGCGCATCCTCGCGCTGTCGGGCGCGCAGCGCTCGGCCTTCGCGCCGAAGATCCCGACCTTCAAGGAAGCCGGCCTCGACCTGTCGGCCACCGGCTGGAACACCTTCTTCGCGCCGGCCAGCATGCCCAAGGACAAGGTCGAGCGGCTGGCCAGCGCGATCCACGCGGTGATGCAGGACCCGGACACGACGCGCCGCTTCAAGGATTCGCTCATGACGCCGGTGGTCAGCACACAGGCGCAGACCGTGGCGATGCTGAAGGCCTACCGCGCGCAGTGGGCGCCGGTGGTGCAGAAGTCCGGCTACCAGCCTTGATCGAGGACGGACACCGAATGACAACGCCATCGAAACGCCCCAACATCGTCTTCATCGTCGCCGACGACCTCGGCTTTGCCGACCTCGGCTGCTACGGCGGGCGTGACGCGGTCTTCGGGCCGGTCTCGCCGGTGCTCGACGGTCTGGCCGCCAAGGGGCTAAAGCTGACGCAGGGCTATGCGAACTCGCCCGTGTGCTCGCCGACGCGCTTCGCGATGATCACCGGCCGCTACCAGTACCGGCTGCGTGGCGCCGCCGAGGAACCCATCCGCAGCGACAGCCGCGGCAGCACCGCGCTGGGCCTGCCGCCGGCGCACCCCACGCTGCCTTCGCTGCTGCGCGACAGCGGCTACCGCACGGCGCTGATCGGCAAGTGGCACCTGGGCTACCCGCCGCACTTCGGGCCGCTGCGTTCGGGCTACGAAGAGTTCTTCGGGCCGCTGTCGGGCGGCGTCGACTACTTCACCCATTGCGATTCGCGCGGCACGCACGACCTGTGGCTCGGCGACGAGGAAACGCAGGCCGAGGGCTACCTCACCGACCTGCTCTCGCAGCGCGCCGTCGACTACGTCGACCGCATGGCGCAGCAGCCGGCCGACGATGCGAAGCCTTTCTTCCTGAGCCTGCACTACACCGCGCCGCACTGGCCGTGGGAGACGCGCGACGATGCGGCCAAGGCGCCGGCCGTGAAGGACAACCTGTTCGACCTGGCCGGCGGCAACATCCATGTGTACCGCCGCATGATCCATCACATGGACGAAGGCATCGGGCGCCTGATGGCGGCGCTCGAGGCGCATGGATTGGCCGACAACACGCTGGTCGTCTTCACCAGCGACAACGGCGGCGAACGCTTCTCCGACAACTGGCCGCTGGTGGGCGGCAAGATGGACCTGACCGAAGGCGGCATCCGCGTGCCGTGGATCGCGCACTGGCCCGCCGTGATCGCGCCCGGCGGCGAGAGCCCGCAGCTGTGCATGACGATGGACTGGTCGGCCACGATGCTCGACGCGGCGGGCGTGTCGGCCGATGCGGCCTACCCGCTCGACGGTGTGTCGCTGATGCCGGTGCTGCGCGATGCCGGCCACCGCTTCGACCGGCCGCTGCACTGGCGCATGAACCACCGCGGCCAGCAGGCGATGCGCGACGGCGACTGGAAGTACCTGCGCGTGGACGGCAACGACTACCTCTTCGACCTCTCCGCCGACGAGCGCGAGCGCGCCAACCTCGGCAAGAAAGAGCCCGAACGCCTGGCCCGCATGCGCGCCGACTGGGAGGCGTGGAACGCCACGATGCCGCCGATCCCGGCCGACGCGACGATCAGCCTGGGCTATTCGGTGAAGGACATGCCGCAGCGCTGAAGGCCGGCTGAGCCTGCCTGGGCTCAGTCGATCACCGGCATCGCCTTGGCGCCGACCGACCTCACACCGGTGCTGTGTCGGTACGCACCGCCTGTGGCGTCCTGCCGGTCCACGCATGAAAGGCCCGGGCAAAGGAATTCGCGTCTTCGAATCCCAGAAGAAACGATATTTCGGCGCTGGACATTTCAGTGTGGCGCAGGTAGTGGTGTGCCAGCGAACTGCGCAGCGTGTCCAGCGTCTGCTGGAACGATGTCCCCTCCTCTTGCAGCCGACGCTGCAGCGTGCGGGTGCTGATCGCCAACTTTCGGCTGATCTCCCGCATGGAGACTTCGCCGGCCGGAAGCGCCTCCATAAGCGTGCTCCGAACGCGGTCGACCATGTGAGCGCTGCGATCGAGGTCGGCCAGGCGCTGACGCAACGAGGGCTCGAAAAACGACCACATCCTGTGGTTCTCGGTCAGGAACGGGCGTTCGATGTCTGCCGACGTAAACACCACACACGCCACGGGCGCGTCGGTCACTGGAACGCCGAAAAAGGCCTGGTAGTTCGAGGCCTCCCGGCCCGAACTGGGCGGCGATGGCCAACTCACGCGCAAGGGCTGAATCGCGCTGCGTGTTGCCAATCGGGCCAGCTGGACGAAGAACACCAGCTTGAACGCCAGGAAGACGGTCGGCGGCGGTTCGGTGCGATCGACGAAGTCCATGGAAACGGTGGTCTCGTCTGCAGCGCCCGTCATGCGGATGACCATGGGCGCGATCAACCTCACATAGGTGGAGATTCGATCCACAGCGCCGCGCATGTTTGCGCTGCAAAGCGCAGCGAACAACTCCGGGTCGAACCAATCGGACGACATCACCCGCGCGATCTGCAGAGGCGCCGGCAGCGTCGGATCGACAGCGGCCGCCTCGGCGTCGATGGCGCGCCAGAGCCGGAAAAAGGCCGCTGTGTCCAGACGAACGCTTTGGCGCGTGAACAGGTCGCCCGGCAACTGCGCCCGGCGCAAGACGGGTGAAGTCGCGAGCCCGGCATCCTGCATCAACACCCGCCATCCGGGCCAGACCGCGTACTCCGATGCGCCACGCCGGCGTGCCGGCTGGTACGCGCTGTTTTTTTTTAATTCCATGCCCTCAGTCTAGGGAGCCGATCACGCCACATCAATCGCAAATGCCGCCACACCGCCATCTCGGAAATGGCGCGTTCTGCCATTGAATTGGCGCGGTTGGCTGATGTGGCGAGCGCTCAATCCGGGCAAAGTTGCCATTGTTCAAACAAAGGGCGCCTGGTTTCGACCAACCCCTGCCATCAACGAGCAAAGACCCATGAAAAAGACAGTTCTGATCACCGGCGCATCGTCGGGCTTCGGCCTGCTGCTGGCCAGCCATCTGCACCACCAAGGCTTCCATGTCATCGGCACCAGCCGTGAGCCGGAAAAACACGCGAGCAAAGTCCCCTTCACATTGCTTCAGCTCGACATTGATGACGACAGCTCCGTCAAGTCATTCGCCGATGCGCTGACCCGGCATGCGCCCCAGCTGGACGTGCTGGTCAACAACGCAGGCTACATGGTGACAGGACTTGCGGAAGAAACGCCCCTGGACCTGGGGCGCCAGCAATTCGAAACCAACTTCTGGGGCACGGTAAAGGTCACGAACGCCATGCTGCCCATCTTCAGGAAGCAAAAGAAAGGGAAGATCATCACGGTCAGTTCGATCGTCGGTTTGATCGGCCCGCCCAATCTGTCGTATTACACCGCCTCGAAGCACGCGGTCCAGGGCTACTTCAAATCCTTGCGGTTCGAACTGGAGCCGTTCAACATCGACGTCAGCATGGTCGAGCCGGTCTGGTTCAAGACCAATCTCGGAAACCACGCGGTTGCCTCCAAGATTAGCCGTATCGCCGATTACGACACCTACCGCAGGCAAGCCGATGCGGTGACGCAAAAAGGGCTGGACGAGGCGCAGTCGCCCGAGACTGTCGTCAAGACGATCACCAGGTTGATCGAAGACCCGGCACCACGGTTCAGCAATCCGGTGGGAAAGTTGACCGGTGTGATCCTCTTCCTGCAGAGCTACATGCCGAAGATGTTTGAAAAATCCATCATGAAAAGCGTCAGATCAGCCGCCTGAACCCATCGAGGATCGAGATGAAATACTACCTCTGCAAATTCATTCCGCCGCGCGCAGATTTTCTGGCGACCCTGTCGGCCGACGAGCAATCATGGATGAAGCAGCACGGCCACTACTTGAACGAACTCCTCGGGCAGGGTCTGGTCGTCGCCCACGGGCCGGTGATGGACCCGGCCGGCAGCTATGGCGTGTCGCTGTTTCAGCTCGCTGACGACCAGGACATCCATGCCCTCACGTCGGCGGACCCCATCGTCCAGAACGGCATCGGCCACTACGAGCACCATCCGATGCTGCACCTGACGACGCGTCTTTAACCTCCATTCGACATGTCCCAGAGCCGCTGCACGCACACACCATGAAAACCATTGCCGTTGCTGCGACCATTCAAGTCCTCGAGGGCGACCGCGGCGACTATCTGCAGGCACTTCAAGCCCATGCGCTGCGTTGCAAGGTGACCGAACCTGGAACACTGGAATTCCGGATTCTGGTTCCCAAGGACGACTTGAAAACCGTGATGCTCTACGAGGTATATGCGAGCGACGAGGCGTTTCAGGCGCATCTGCAGGGAGCTTCGATGACCCAGATGAAGCGTGACGCCCAGGGATTCAAAACGGCCCTGACCGGCGTCGTGTGCGAGCCGCTTGAGATTTGATGGGGCACCGACGCAGCTTCGATCGAGGCGGGCTCAGCCCGCGAAACGCTTTCGGTACTGCGTCAGGCTCACGCCCAGGCGCCGGCCGAAGGCGCGACGAAAGGCATCGACGTTCGCATAGCCCACCGCGTCGGCCAGGCGCTTCGCGGGCAGGTCGGACTCCTCGGCCATGCGGCGCGCGGCATCGATGCGCGCCTTCTCGACGAACTCCGCCGGCGTGGTGCCGGCTTCGCTGCGGAAGATGCGCGCGAAGCTGCGTTCGCTCATGCCGGCGCGTGCCGCCAGCGCGGGCACCGACAGGTCGTCCCTGAGGTGCGCCAGCACGTAGTCCTGCACGTCGCGCACGCCGGAGCGTTCCGAGGTCTGTGCGGCCAGGTGGGCACTGAACTGGCTCTGTCCGCCGGGCCGCTTGAGGAACATCACCAGCTCGCGCGCCACGCGCAGCGCGAGGTCGCGGCCATGGTCGGCTTCGACCATCGCGAGCGCCAGGTCCATGCCGGCCGTCACGCCGGCGGAGGTGAAGAGCTTGCCGTCCTGCACATAGATCGCGTCCGCTTCCACGCAGGTGCCCGGGTAAGCGGCCGCGAGCCGTGCCGCGGAATTCCAGTGGGTCGCGACGCGCTTGCCTTCCAGCAGCCCGGTGGCCGCCAGCACGAAGGCGCCGGTGCAGACCGAGCCGTAGCGCCGCACGCTGCGCGCCTGGCGGCGCAGCCAGTCCTGCAGCGGCGCATCGCTCGCCATGTCGTCGAGCTTCGGGCTGCCCGCGACCAGCAAGGTGTCGATGCGCCCGCGGTGCGTGGCCACGGTGGCGTCGGCCGCCAGCCGCAACCCGCTGCTGCTCTGGAGCAAGCCCGGCCGGGTGCCGATCAGCTGCACCTGGTAGGCCGAGGGCCGGCCGAGCTGGCGCGATGCCTCGACGAAGACATCCGCCGGCCCGGCAACGTCGAGCAGCTGGAAACGGGGAAACGCGAGGATGGCGACGCGCATGGCGGAGAAGGCCCGGTGATTGGCAGCAAATGCCGCCGTATGCCCAAGACGGTCTCGCGAGCTTGGCAGAAACTAGCCGCTTCTGCAAATCCAGCCAAAGGCACCGCTGTGCAAACCCGGACCCTGCCCTCGTCGTCTTCCGCCTCCCCCTCGGCCGTGCCGCCGCGCGGCGAGGCGTCCCTGCGCCACCTGCCCGTCAACCTGTTTGCGTCGGTCATGGGCCTGTCGGGGCTCACGCTCGCCTGGCGCGTTGCGCACACGAGCCTGGGCCTGCCCGCGGTCGTCGGCGAGGCCGTCGGCGCGCTCGCACTGGGCGTTTTCCTGCTGCTCGCCGCGGCGTACCTGACGAAGCTGGTGCGGCACCCCGAGGTCGTGCATGCCGAGTTCCATCACCCGGTGGCCGGCAGCTTCTTCGGCACCATCGTGATCGCGGTCCTGCTGCTGTCGTCGGTCGTCGCGCCGTACAGCGAAGCCGCTGCGCGCATCCTCTGGACCGTGGGCGCGGCGGCCACCGTCATCCTCAGCTTCATCGTCGTCTCGCGCCTGCTCAAGGGCGAGGTCGATGCGTCGCATGCGGTGCCGGCCTGGCTCATTCCCGGTGTGGCGACGCTCGACATCGCCGTGACCGGCGGGCACATGCCGATGGCCTGGGCAGCTGAAATGAACCTGCTGGCCAGCGCCGTCGGCGCGATGCTGGCGCTCGTGCTGTTCGCGATGATCGTCAGCCGGCTGGTGCATCGCGACCGCCTGCCGGCCGCCATGACGCCCTCGCTGATGATCCTGGTGGCGCCCTTCGCCGTGGGCTTCCTCGCCTACACCAACGTGGTCGGCGGCATCGACCGCTTCGCGGCCCTGCTGTTCTATTTCGCGCTCTTCATGTTCGCCGTGGTGGCCCCGAAGGTGTTCCGGCGCGGCATCGCGTTTTCACCGGCGTGGTGGGCGATCGGCTTCCCGATCGCCGCACTGGCCAACGCCGCGCTGCGGTACGCGGAGCTGCGTGGCAGCCTGCCGCTGTGGGTGATCGCCATCGCGCTGCTGGGCCTGTTGAGCCTGGCCATGGCGGTCCTCACCGTGCGGACGCTGCGCATCGCTTTCAACGGCAAGCTGCTGGCCTGAAGCCGCAGCGTGCCGGCTCAGGCAATCACCGGCACCGCCGTGCCGCCGGCAGTGGCCGCGACGGTGATGGTGCGCCCCACCGTCACGGTGTACGTCGTCTCCTTCACGCTGCTCACGTACACGTACTCGCCCTTCACCTGCGCCGCCGTGACGGTCATCACCAGGTAGCCGCGGCGCGTGGTGTCGCAGTAGCTCACGTCGTCGATCAGACCAAGCCCGGCGCCGATGGCCGCATTGCCGAGTTGGGGCACCAGCGCGCTGCCGTCGATGGAACTGGCCAGCGTGCCGAGGCCGGCGCTCTCGAAGCCGGTCGAGGTCACCGAGGTGCCCGCGAACTCGACGCCGACCTTGTCGCCGGCCAGCGTGGTGAGCTGGGTGAACCACGCGTTGTGCGAGTCGCCCGAGAGCGTCACCAGGCGCTTGCCCTGCGTCTTGACGGTCTGCAGGATCGCTTCGCGCTGGGCCGGGTAGCCATCCCACGAATCGAGGTTGTAGGGCAGGCGCGGGTTGGTCGCGGGGTCGAGCAGCGCGGTCTGCGTGGGCGTGAGCGCACCCGGTCCGGCGGCCGCGCGGGTGGCCTTGGCAGTCAGGAAAGCGCTGATGGCCGCGGGCGCGGTGGCGGGGCTGGCCAGCACGGTCGACAGCACCGAGCCCGGTAGCCACATGCGGGCCATGATGGTCTGATTGCCCAGCAGTTGCCAGGTCGCGCTCGACGCCTGCATGCCGGCGGTGAGCCAGTTCTGCTGCTCGGCGCTCATCATCTGGCGCGAGGCGTCGGGGCGGATGCCGCTGGCGTTGGGCGTGATGCCCGCTAGGTAGCGCGCGATGCCGCCGTCGGCGTCGCCGAAGTTGTCGTACTGCCGGTCGCGGCCCTCCAGGCGGGTGTCGATCATGTGCAGCGTGAAGAGGCTGCCGAAGTCGAAGCGGCGGTAGATCTTCAGCAGGTTGGCCGGGTCGGGCGTGCGGATCGGCATCCATTCGTGATAGACCTTGGCCGCGATGTTCTTGCGTGTGACCCAGTCGCCCTGCGTCGCCGGGTCGTGGTTCTCGGCGCCGTTGACGTAGCCGTTGTTGGCGGTCTCGTGGTCGTCCCACACGGTGATCCACGGCATGCGGGCATGCGCGGCCTGCAGCTTCAGGTCCGACTTGTACAGCGCATGGCGCGTGCGGTAGTCGTTCATCGTCACGATGTCGTTGGCAGGGCTCGCGACGCGGTTGCCCGGGATGCTGCTGTTGCCGTACTTCTTGGGGTCGGAGCCGTACTCGTAGATGTAGTCGCCCAGGTGCAGCGCGTACTGCGCGTCGGACTGGGCGGCCGCGTCGTAGGCGTGGAAGTAGCCTTCCGAGTACAGCGTGCACGAGAAGACGGCGAACTTGACCGATGCGACATCGGCCGCCGGCAGCGTGCGCGTGGTGCCGACGGTCGAGGTGGCGCCGGTCGCATCGCGGAAGCGGTAGAAGTAGCTGGCGCCGGCCGTGAGCCCGGTGACGTCGACCTTCGCCGTGAAAGACGCGTCGGCCGTCGCGGTGACGGTGCCGCTGCGCACGATCGACTTGAAGGCCGCATCGTTCGCCACGTCCCAGGTCAGTGCGACATCGGCCGTGCTGTCGGGCACCTTGGCATGCGCCCAGAGGATCACCCGGTCGGTCAGCGGGTCGCCGCTGGCCACACCGAAGGCGAAGGCCGCGGGCGTGGCAGCCGGCGGGGCCGGTGCAGGTGCCGGGGCGGGCGTGGAGTCGCTCCCGCCACCGCCGCAGGCCGCGAGCGAGCCGACCGCCGCGAGCGCGACCGCGCTGGACGAGGACTTGACCAGGAAGTCGAGGAAGTCGCGCCGGCGGCGGTTGGCGACCTCGCGCGGATCGGTGGCGGTATCGGGCTGCGGTGCGGGCGGGATGTAGCGTGTTGTCATTCAGAGGCTCCGGTGGGGAACGACGATTGAAGCCAGCGCGCATGACGCGGCCGTGAAATCCGTCACGGTTGCGTCATGCCCCCTGCCTAGCATCCGCCCCATCCAACACCCGAGGAGGCTGCGATGGACATGCACCGAAATCGACTGCTGCTGGCCAGCATCCTTTTGACCCTGTCGGTGGCCGCCTGCGGCGGGGGCGACGACGACGTGGCCACGGCACCGCCGCCCACCACGCCGGCACCCACGGTGCCGGCCACGATAGCCATCAAGCTCATCGCCTTCAACGACCTGCACGGCAACCTCGAGCCGCCGAAGACCTCGATCACCGCGCCCTCTTCCGCCGGCGGCACGGTGGCGGTGCCGGCCGGCGGCGCGGCCTACCTGGCGTCGGCCATCGCGTCGTTGCGGGCGAAGAACCCGAACCACGCGGTGGTGTCGGCGGGCGACATGATCGGCGCGTCGCCGCTGGTGTCGGCCCTCTTCCTCGACGAGCCGACCATCGAGGCGGTCAACCTGATGAAGATCGACTTCAACGCCGTCGGCAACCACGAGTTCGACAAGGGCCAGACCGAGCTGCTGCGCATGAAGAACGGCGGCTGCGCCAAGAACACGGCGCTGGAGCCGTGCCAGGTCAACAAGGCCTTCCCCGGCGCCAACTTCGGCTTCCTCGCGGCGAACACGGTGAAGGCCGACGGCGCCACGCTGTTCCCGGCCACGGGCATGAAGACCTTCACGCAGGGCGGCGCGACGGTGAAGGTCGGCTTCATCGGCATGACGCTCAAGGGCACGCCGAGCATCGTCACGCCGTCGGGCGTGGCGGGCCTGACGTTCAAGGACGAGGCCGACACGGCCAACGCGCTGATCCCCGGCCTGCGCGCGCAGGGCGCCGACGTGATCGTGGTGGTGGTGCACGAAGGCGCCACCACGACCGTGGGCTACAACGACAAGAGCTGCACCGGGCTGAGCGGCGACCTGCTGCCCATCCTGAACCGGCTGGACGCCAGCGTCGACGTGGTCGTCTCGGGCCACACGCACCGCGCCTACGTCTGCGACTACGCCAAGACCAACGCCGCCAAGCCCTTCCTGCTGACGAGCGCCGGCCAGTACGGCACGCTGGTGACGGACATCGACCTGACCGTCGACACCGCCACGCGCAAGGTCACGGCCAAGACGGCCGACAACGTGATCGTGCAGGGCGAGGCGTACACCAGCGGCGCGACCACGGTGGCGCTGACCGACCAGTACCCGAAATTCGACAAGAACACCGAGATCGCCGCGCTCGTCACCCAATACCAGGCGGTCGCCGCACCGCTGGTGCAGCGCGTGGTGGGCAAGCTGACCGGCCCCGCCACGCGCACCAACGCACCCTCGCGCGAGAACGTGATGGGCAACCTGATCGCCGATGCGCAACTGGCCGCCACCGCGCCCGCCGGCAAGGGCGGCGCGCAGATCGCCTTCATGAACCCGGGCGGCGTGCGTGCCGACCTGGTGCCCGCGGCCGACGGCAGCGTGACCTACGGCCAGCTCTTCAGCGTGCAGCCCTTCGGCAACAGCCTGGTGGTGAAGACGATGACCGGCGCGCAGATTCGCGCGCTGCTGGAGCAGCAGTTCAACAGCGGCAGCAACACCGTCGCCGCGCCGCGGGTGCTGCTGCCCTCGGCCGGCTTCACGTACACGTACAACCTGGCGGCGGCCGCCGGCTCCCGGATCACGGCGATGGCACTGGGCGGCGTGCCAATGGCCGACGCCACCGCCTACCGCGTGACGATGAACAGCTTCCTGGCAACCGGCGGCGACAACTTCACCGTGTTCAATCAGGGCACGAACACGCTGGGCGGCGACCAGGACATCGACGCGCTGGAGGCCTACATCAAGGCCAACGACCCGCTGGTGCCACCGGCCACGAACCGCATCACGGCGCTGTAGCCGGGCCTGACGGCCCTACTTACCGCCCTGCTGTGGCAGCGGGCCTGTGCGCGCAGGCATGCAGTCCGCTGTCA
Organism: Variovorax sp. J2L1-78; assembly: GCF_030317205.1. Classification (NCBI taxonomy): domain Bacteria; kingdom Pseudomonadati; phylum Pseudomonadota; class Betaproteobacteria; order Burkholderiales; family Comamonadaceae; genus Variovorax; species Variovorax arabinosiphilus. Next base: position 1,247,177 of record NZ_JASZYB010000001.1, read on the forward strand.
CACACATCGTTCAAGCTGCGTCGATCAGCACGCTCGCCGCAACGATGAATGAATAACTCCCAAAGCGCCCCCGTGCACGAGGCGGGCGTCCCGGCGCTCCATGCCGTGTTCCAGCCCATCGTGCATCTGCGCGAAGGCACGGTCCTCGGCCATGAAGCGTTGATACGCGGCCCCGCCGACACGCCGCTGCACGAACCGCTCGCGCTCCTGGCGTGGGCGTCGGCCGCGTCGTTCCTGACCGGGTTCGAGATGCACTGCGTGCAGACGATCCTGGCGCAGTGGCAGCGCATCGCGTCGCCGGGACAGCTCTTCATCAACATGAGCGCCGACGCGCTGGTCGAAGCGATGGCCGCCGACGAGGCGGGTCGCTCCTGGTTCGACGACGCGATGGCGCACCACGCCCTCGACGCCCGGTCGATCATCGTGGAACTCACCGAGAGCCCGGCGCATGCCCCCGCCGAGGGGGTGCGGCAGGCCGTCAACAGGCTGCGCGCGGCGGGTGCGCGCGTCGCGCTGGACGACTTCGGCGAGGGGCATTCGAACCTGCGTCGATGGACCGACCTGCAGCCGGAATTCGTGAAGATCGACAAGTTCTTCGTGCAAGGGATCGCCAGCCAGCCGCAACGCGTCGACCTGGTGCGCACCTTCGCGCGTCTTGCCCAGACCTTCGGCACGATGCTGGTGGCTGAAGGTGTGGAGGACGCCCGCGACATGGGCATCCTGCGCGAACTCGGCGTGGAGCTCGGCCAGGGCTACCTCTTCGGCCGCCCGCAGCGGGCGTTGCGGCAGGCGATTCCGGCGGTGGTCGGCACGGCGATCCGCGACCCGCGGATCGCCGTGGTGCCGCATGCCGGGCGCCAGGCGCAACCCGACGTGCTGCGCGGCCTCGCCGTCATCGACGCACCGGCGCTCGGGCCGCGAACGCCGATCGACGAGGTCTCCGTGATCTTTCAAGCCCGCCCCGACCTGCATGCGCTCGCGGTCGTCGACGACGGGCGGCCGGTCGCGTTGATCAATCGGCAGTCGTTCATGAACGACTATGCCCGCCTCTACTTTCGCGAGGTGCATGGGCGGCGGCCCTGCCTGTCGTACGGCAACTCGAAGCCGCGCATCGTCGAGCTCGACGACAGCGTCGAGCGTCTCGTCGGCATCCTGACGTCGGACGACCAGGCCTACCTTCGCGAAGGCTTCATCGTCACGGAGAGAACCCGGTACGTCGGGCTCGGCACCGGCGACCAGCTGGTGCGCGCCGTGACGGAAGCACGCGTGGAAGCCGCGCGGCATGCGAATCCGCTGACCTTTCTGCCGGGCAACATTCCCATCAGCCTCCACATCGAGCGGCTGCTGGAGGGCGGCGTCGGCTTCGTGGCCTGCTACGCCGATCTCAACAACTTCAAGGTCTTCAACGACCGCTTCGGCTACTGGCGCGGCGACGAGATGATCCGTCTGCTCGCCCGGCTGGCCGTCTCGCACGCCGATCCGCATGTGGATTTCGTCGGGCACATCGGGGGCGACGATTTTCTGATCCTCTTTCAGAGTTCGGACTGGCAGGCGCGTTGCGAACGGCTGATCGAAGCCTTCAACCTCGGCGCGCGTGCCCTCTACGACGATTCGGCGCAACAGGCCGGCGGCATCGAGGCGGAGGATCGCTACGGGGTGCTGCGTTTCACGCCGCTCACCTCGCTGTCCATCGGTGCCGTGTGCGTGGTGCACGGCACCGCCCAGGACGCCGAAGGCATCGCCAGCGAAGCGGCGCAGGCCAAGCATGCCGCCAAGCAGGCGCCGAACGGCCTGTGGGTACGGCGTGTCGCCGATTGAGGGGCACCAGGCCCCTCGCCAAACCCGTCAGAGATCGTCGTCCCCCTGGAACTCATCGGGCATCGCGTCCTCCATCGGCCCCACCAGCGGGTCTTCGCACAGGGCTAGAAGGGCGTCGCACCCCGCCTTCAGCGCATCGATGTAGGTGGCATGGGGCAGTGCGCCTTCGACCAGCGGTTCGAATTCCGCGAGATGGTCCGGCGATTCGAGAATCCGCCACGCATAGTCGCCGCTGTCGTGCTGATCCACCGTGAGGGCGAGGGAGAGAAGTCGGCGTGCCATGGCCGGCATTGTGACCAGCCCATATGACACCAACCCGCGTGTTGGCCGACCGCAACGACCTGCACCACGGCATGCTCAATGCGCCGCGATCAGATCCCGGATGTCCTGCGCATAGGCCTGCAGCCGCCGCACCGCCTGCTCCCGCTGCGCGGGGCGCGTGGCGTTGTGCAGCCGGGCAATGTTGTTGCAGCTTTCCTGCAGCAAGGCCTGCTGGTGGTCGCGCCAGGGGCCGGGCGGCGGGTCGGCGATGCGCCGGGCGTAGGCCACAAGCGCAGCCTGAACCTCGGGCGGCCGGGCGGCGCTGTTGGCGAAGCGGCGCAGCAGCGCCAGCGATTCGCGCTGGCGCTGGCGCCGCTCGGCGTCGACCCGCCGCGGATCGAAGATCGACCGGTCGGCCATCTGGCGCAGCAGCGCGCGCTGGGCGTCGTCCAGCGTGCCGTAGAAGTCTTCGCTGCGTTCGAGGAAGGTGTCGTAGCGCTTGCGATGCTGCCCCTCGACGCTGCGCTCGAGCCAGTCGCTCGCGTACTCGGCGTTGTTCTTCGCGTACTTGACCTCGATGTGCTGCAACTGCGCATCGCCCAGGCCCAGGGCCAGTTCGGCGCCCGGGCCGGCCACGTCGACGGCGGTGGCGAGCAGGCTGTCGCGCAGTTCGTCGCTGGCCGCGCAGACCTGGGCCGCCGTCACGTCGGCCACCGCCAGGCGCTCGGCCCTCTCGACCAGCGCCAGCAGCTTGGGCAGCTCGGTGCGGCGGTGGCGCTCGAGCAGTTGCGCGAGCTGCTCCTTGACCCGCGGCGATTGCGCGCCGTTGAAATCGACGTAGCTGTCGAGCCACCAGTAGCCGAATTCCGGCAGGTTGTTGTAGGCCAGCTTGACGGCGCTGCAACCGAGCAGCAATGCGCCCAGCGCAACGGCGCAGCCGAACTTGGCCAGGGTGGCAGCACAGGTGATGGGCAGTCGCATCACGCCAGTATCCGCGCAGGCGTGCCCTTCCGGCCTGTAGGCGGCGCGCGCTTTCGACTGCCGGAGCGCCTCAGATGAACGCGATGGCGCTGCCGCGGTTGTCCAGCGCCGCCAGCACGCTCATGCCGGTGATCTGCGAGGTCTTGGGGTTCGACGCGGCGCTGGCGCCGGCGACCTTCACCGTCAGCGTCGACGACGGCCCGGCGGCCTCGATGAGGCCCGAGTTGCCAGTCGCCGCCGGGTCGGCGACGAGTTCGACCACCGTCTTCTGCAAGCCCAGGCCGGCCAGCGCGACGACGGCGGCCAGATTGGCGTTCTTCGGGTAGAGCCGCGCGGCGTCGGCCGCCGTGCCGGAGAAGATCACGGTGCGCTCGGTGAGCGCGTCGAGGTCGAAGGGGCCATCGGCAGGCGTGTCCTTCCACGACGCGGGCGGCTTGGTCGACGTGTATTTCACCGACGACAGCCCGGCGCGCCGCAATGCCAGCAGGCCGTCGAGCCCGGCGATCGCGCCGATGGGCAGCAGCAGCCGGCTGCCGCCCTGCGTGGCCGCCTGTGCGAGGCGCTCGCGGAAGCCGTCGTCGGCCAGGCTGCCGACGGAAATCAGCGCGAGATCGACGCTGGCGGCGAGGAGGCGTTCGCCGTGCGAGATCACCGCGCCGTGCCCGGCCACTTCGACCGCAAGCTGCAGGTCGGCCGCCAGGAATGAGGCGATGTCGGTGCACACGGCCACGCCGGGTGGCACTGCACGCAGCGCCTCGTCGCGTTGGTGGTCGCGCACGAGCAGCGCAGCGAGCGTGTGGCCGCGCACGGGCGTCGTGGACCAGGCGTCGACCACCGAGCGGCCGATGGCGCCGAAGCCGATCAGGCCGACGCGTGTGGGGGTGTTGGAGCGTGTCATGGGGCGCAGCGTGGAACGGGGCTACATCACCTTGACGGCGCGCCCGATGAACTGGATCGGCCCGGTCGGCCGGTCCAGCGGCGAGCCGTTGGCCGGCTCCAGCGTCAGCTCGAAGAGCTGGTTGGGCTCCAAGGGTGGCAGCTTCTCGATCGGCACGCGCAGCGCGCGGCCCGGCTGCACCAGACCGAGCGACACCGGCCCGCGCCAGCCGTCGGCCTTGGTCCAGAACTGCAGTGACTTGTCGGCCGGCACGGCGACCGTGCCCAGCGGGATGAGGCTCAGCTGTTCCTGCTGGCGACCGCCGGTCTGCACCACCCAGCCGGGTGCCTTGTCCTGCGGCGCGACCAGCACGACCAGGTACTGCGGCGTGGCCGGCGTCTGGATGCGCACCACCAGCACGGCCGCGAGGACCGCCGCGGCCGCGAAGCCGGTGCCGGCCAGGCCGCGCCAGAGGTTCAGGTTGTTCCACCAGGTCTGCACGCCGGTCGCCGCACGCTTGACGCTGTCGGCCGCGGCCGAGGTCTGCGGCGCCACGCTGCGCTCGATGCGTGCCCACAGCGTGGGCGACGGTTCGACCGGCTCGGCCAAGGCGGTCAGCGGGTGCAGGCGCTGCTCCCAGCCATCGACCGCGTCGCGAAGCGCCGGCTCGCCGGCCATGCGCGCCTCGACCTCGCGCCGCTTCGCGGCCGACAGGGTGCCGAGCACGTACTCGCCCGCCAGCGACTGCAGGTCGTCGTCGTCCGGCAATGAAGTGGGTGTGTTCGGGTTCATGTCATGCAATCGCGCAAGGCGCGCATGCCGCGCTGGATCCAGGCCTTGACCGTGCCCAGCGGCGTGTGGGTGCGTTCGGCAATCTCGCCGTGCGAGCAGCCATCGACGTAGGCGAGCACGATGCATTCCCGCCGCCCCGGCTCCAGCTGCTCGAGGCAGCCGTCGAGCCGACCGAGGTCGACACGGGTTTCGCCAGCATCGCGTGTGCTTGCATGGTGTTGCACCGCCATCTCGTCTTCGAGCGCCGCGCCGGACTCTTCGTCGACCGGCACGTCGCGCGCGTGGTTGCGAACCCAGTTCAGCGCCGTGTTGCGCACCACGCTGTAGATCCAGCCTCGGCCCGCACCGCGCGCGGCGTCGAAGGTGGTGGCGCGCTGCCAGATGGCGACGAAGGCGTCGTGCAGCACATCTTCGGCGTGCTGGCGCTGGCGCACGATGCGCAGCGCCACGCCGAGCAGGTAGCGGCTTTCACGCGCGTAGATCTGCGCCAGCGCCTGGGACTGCCCCTGGGCGCAGGCGGCGAGTGCAGCGTCGTAATCGAAATCGTCGGGAGCTGGCAACAGGAGGCCCGGGGTGGAACGGTGGGAGCCCGGATGGTAGTCGAGCCCTCCCCGTTTCCCCGCAAGGCCCCTGCCCCGCGCTGGCGCGCTTTACGCCGCCTTCCAGAAGATGTAGTCGGCCTGGTACTTCACGGTCGCCTTCTGGCCCTTGGTCATCGGCGTGCAAGGCATCGACGCGGGGGCGACACCGCCGGTGAGGGCCACGCGCTGGATGTAGGTCACGCCGGTCATGGCGCCCATGCCCATCGCCGGGTTGGCCTTCACCAGCTGGTACGGCAGGCTGGTCGGACCCGAGGGTGCGACGGCGAGCTGCGTGGCGGTCAGCTTGGAGCCGTCCATCGCCTCCCAGGTGGCCGGCGGGCCGTAGTACTTGCCGACCTGCTTGCCCATGCGGTCGTTCAGCACGGCGTTGGGGCCGACGAAGACCCACTCGGTCTGGCCGGGCATGTTGGCCTTGTCGCGGCATTCGTAGGTGATGTCGCCCACGCCCACGGTTTCCAGCGCGACCTTGTTGCCCGTCGGCACCTGGATGCTCGGCGGCAGGCTGGCCTGCGAGAACGTCGACATCGGCATGCTCGGGCCCATCGAGCCGCAGGCGGCCAGGACGGCAGCCGAGGCGGCGATGGCGGACACGGCCAGGGTACGGGATGAGATCAGTGCTTGCATGGGAGCTCCTTCGAAGTGGTTGCAGTTGCGGGTGCGCAGCGTCTTGCTGCTGCAGGTACTACCCGCGGGAGCGGCTTTTGGATGCAGGGGCCGAAAGAAATATTTCGCACTGGGTTGGCCCGGTCCGAGCCACCCTGCCGCCTTCATCAAAAGTGGTGATTGCAGCCCGGCATCCCTTGGAAACAATAGTTTTCAACTTCAGACCTCTTCCAGAAATGGGGTGCACGCATGAGACCGCGGACTTTTCTCCTGGTGCTCGCGATGGCGGGTGGGTCTGCGGCGGCGCTGGACCCCACGTTCGTTCCGACTGAAATCGTCCCGAGAAGCGTCGGCAAGCCCGTCCAGACCTTCAAGCAGGCTCAGGGCAGCGAACGGGGCCTTGAGATTCCTGCTGGGAACTTTCCCCTCCGCGTATTCGAAGAGTCTCCCGATGGTCAGCGGTTTCGCATCAAGGTCGGCAACGCCGACGCATGGGTGTCGAAGCGCGACGTGCAGCAGAAAGGGAATCTGAACGTGCAGGAGATGTGCTCGACCGTGGGGCCGACGATGCACGCCGGCGCCACGCTGAACGCAAACGAGGGTTGCGTCAAGAAGCGCTGAAAACGCACAAACGCTCGCTCGCGGCGGGAGTCGTCCCATCTCTTTTTTTTGAATCCCTTGGGCGGATGCTGTGCCACGCCAAGAACAACGAAGTCGAGGAGTTCCCGAGATGCGTCTTGCGTTCATGGTGTCGGCGGCCCTTGCGGCTGTCCTAGCGGGCTGCGCTGCGCCCTCCGGCTCTGGGACTGGTCCTGCAAACGAGCCGAGTCTGCTGGACCGCGGCAGGGAAGCGCTGTCGAACGTGCTGGGCGGCCTCGACAGCAAGCCGATGCTCTCGCGCCTGAAGCCGGGCGCCTACGAGCCGTCCAACGAAGCCATCGGCGACGAGATCGACATCAATGACAAGCGCGTGAGCCACGGCCTGGTGCCGCTGCCCGCCGCCACGGCCTACGCCAACCAGGTGCTCGACAAGCTCAAGGCGGCCAGCGGCGTGACGAACGTGCCCGGCAAGGTGTTCGTCGTTGCCAACGACCAGCTCGACGCCGGCGCCACGCCCGACGGCAACATCTTCGTGTCCTTGGGTTACCTGCGAAATCTGCAGAACGAGGACCAACTCGCCGCCCTGCTGGCGCATGAGCTCAGCCATGTTCTGCTACACCACCACGACAGCAGTTGGATCGGTCGAAAGCAGAAGGAAATGATGTCCTTCTTCGAGGACAGCGCGCTGCTCAAGAACACCTTGGAGAACGTGGTCTCCGGCAACAACGCGCCCACCAAACCCTACACGTCGGGCCAGCAGGAAACGCTCGATCGCATGCTGCTGCTGGTCAAGCTCAACGACCGGGCGCTGCAACCGGCGTGGGGGCGGCGGCAGGAAGCCGAGGCGGACCGGTTGGGCGTTGATCTGATGATCAAGGTGGGCTATAGCGTGGCCGATGGCACCTTGCCCTGGCTGGACAAAGTAGCGGAATGGGATGCACAGCAAGCCAAGCTGCGCGCCGAACTGGCCGCCCAGCGGCAGGCCAGTATGGAAGCACTGGCGAGCCAAGGTCGTATCGACAGTTCGGCCAAGATGGCACTTGACGGTGCGATGAAGGACGTGCTCGAGGAATTGGCGCGTTCGCACGATGACGGCAGCAAGCGGCTGGAGGAGATCAATGTCTACCTGGACAAGGTCCACGCCGATTCAACGGTTGCGCGTCGAGCCACGGTAACGCCCTATACGCAGTTCATGCAGCAGCGCGACGTCAAGGCCACGGTCGATGGCTACCGCGAAGCCTTCGTGGCACGCAACCAGATCGTCGATCGAAAATTCGCGCAGGCACTGCCCACGCTGCGCCGCTTGACGGGCGGCGGCGTGATCTCGTCGCACGCCCTGCCCAACTACCTGTTGTTCGAGGCGCAGCGCGGCGGTGGCAGCGGCGTGGGCAACGAGCAGGTACTGCGGCGCAGCCTCGCGGCGCCCGAGCCGACCTGGGAACCCTTCGACTCTGCAGCCGCCTACTATGGTGGCCGCAACCAGAAGGCCGCTGTTGCCGAGATCGGCCGCAATGCACTGAGCAGGTTCAGCAACGCGCCCTCGGCCTATCCACGTCTGGTGAGCCTGTACATGCGGTATGGAATGAAGGACGAAGCCGCCACTGTCTTTGTCGAATGCCGCCGAAAACAGGCGCAGATGCGTCTTGCCTGCGAAAAGGCCCTGAAGAAATGACGGCGCCCACCGGCACTCTCTGGAAACGGCGAAGCTGGCAATGGGATGCCTGGGTGGCCATCGTCACGGTGATCACAGGCCTGTTCCTGGCATGGTTGACGCAACAGATGCCCGAGGAAGAGATCCTCAAGCGCGCCGTGATGCGTTCCGTGGCGCCGGCGCTCACACCGGCCTACAGCGATGGGGCCAAGGGGATGATCACGATCCTGACCATCGACGATCTGGACCTGAAGACCTTCGGGGAAAAATGGCCGCTGAAGTACGACTTTCTGGCTCGACGGCTGGATGCGGTATTGCAGAAAAAGCCGAAGGCGATCTTCATCGACCTGCTTCTTAGACGTGACGCCGCGCCTTCAGAGATCCAGGCCTTGCAGGAGGTGATCTGTAAGCGACGCGGAGACACGACGATCTACATCGCGTCCGTCAACGATGGGTCACTGGACTCGGCCATCGAGTTGCAGCTCTTCCGCCGGTCCGAGCGCCCGCCCTTCGAACCCTGTGCCAAGAAAGTCAACGCACAGATCAGCTGGGACAAGTATGACCAGTCGCAATGGGAATACCCGACCGCCATCAAGAGCGAGGGGACGCGGCCGGCCGGGCTCCGCTCTGCTGCCTTCGACATCTTCTGCGACGAATGGAAGCACCGGTGCCCGGCGGACGCCAGCGAACCGATGGCCCTGATCTGGCCGACACGCTCCTTTCCCACGAATCTCGAATCGATGATCCGGATCCGGCGGGGCACGGAAGGAAATGCTGATCCGACGTACGAGCCAGCTTGCCGCAACGGCATACCCTTGTGGGAGGCCTTGCCGGGTAGCGGATTGATGAAAAGCCTTCTTGATGGCAAGAAGGACGAGGCGCGACTGGCACCTTGCCCGTTCCTGCGCGTCTTTCCCCTGCGCTCTTTCAATCGACGCGGCTTTTCCGACGCGGAGGTGACGGATGCCATCGCCAACAAGATCGTGTTCCTCGGCGCCGATATCGTCGGCGCCGCCGACAAGATCGTTTCACCGGTCAACGGTGTGCTGCCCGGCGTTCATGCGCACGCCATGGCGCTCGACAACCTCATCACCTTCGACGGGCGCTACAAGCAGTCGGGCGAGTTCAAGGCCGACGATCCGCTAAGCCCTGGCAGCCTGTTCGTCATCATCAGCGTGATCGCCATCGTGGTCATCCTGACAGTGTGGAAGCACTACTTCACGGAAGCGGAGCTGCCGCAGTCCATCACGTTGGGAAAGTGGCAGAGCCGCATGGGCAAGGCCACCCTCTTTCTGCTCGCGATACCGCTGATCGTGCTGGGCGCGCCACGAAGCGGTGCAAACAGCTACCGACGGGAACGCCTACTGGGAAAACTAGGCTTCTTTAGCGTGAACATCGCCCTCGTCGCCCTGATCTTCTGTCTAGGCTACCGGTGGCTCGACCAGGGCCCACTCTCGATGCTGGAGTACGTGCTGTTTCCCTTCCTCGCTCACTTCCTTCATCTGGGTGAAACCATTGCCGTGCGCGGTTGTGATTGGTTCCATTCGCTCGCGAAGAACAATCCCTGGGAGGAATGGGCGCGGCGGCGCGCCAAACATGGATCCGACGACATTGAATGTGCCGCCACCACACATCGCACCTGACTGACAGCAATCGACACACTTTGCTGCGATCATCGAGGCATGAGCGGCGCCAAGCTACCCACACTTGCCATCCTTCTGCCGTCGGGCCTGTTCGAGGTGCATGTGCTGCCCGCGGGCCGCTCGACCCTCGGCCGCGCACCAACGAACAGGGTGGTGGTGCACGACCGCCGCGTCAGTCGCGTGCATGCGGCCATCACGGTGGAGCATGCCTTCGTGACCATCGAGGACCTGGGCAGCACCAATGGCGTCTGGCTCAATGGCCGCAAACTGGTGCAGGAGCCGCTGACGGATGGCGACGTCTTGACGGTCGGCGATTCGACGGTGCACTTCGCCTGGGAAGGCGCCAGCGACGAGCAGATCGTGGCCGAGGCGATGCCCTCGGTTCCCGGCTGGCGCCTGCCGCCGAACCAGGAATCGAAGGACACCGAGTAGCGCGGTGCCCCGAGCCGGTCAGATTTTCTTCTGCACCATCTTGATCACGCTGGAGAAATCCAGCGCGCCGTGGCCGGCCAGGCTGTGCGCGGCATACAGGTTGCGCGCCAGGCCGCCCAGCGGGGTCGACGCGCGCACCGCGGCGGCGTTCTCCTGGGCCAGACCCAGGTCCTTGAGCATCAGGTCGGTGCCGAAGCCGCCCGCATAGTTCTTGGACGCGGGCGCCGTCTCCATCACGCCCGGCAGCGGGTTGTACTTTTCCAGCGCCCAGTTGCCGCCCGAGCTGCGCCGCATGATCTCCGACAGCACCTTCGGGTCGAGCCCGTTGGCCACGCCCAGCGCGATGGCTTCGGAGGTGCCGATCATCAGGATGCCCAGAAGCATGTTGTTGCAGATCTTGGCGGTCTGGCCCGCGCCGGCCGCACCGGCGTGGAAGATGTTGGCGCCCATCTTCTCGAGCACGGGCCGCGCGCGTTCGAGGTCGGCCTCGCTGCCGCCGACCATGAAGGTCAGCGTGCCGGCGATGGCGCCGCCGGTGCCGCCCGAGACTGGCGCATCGATGACGGCCACGCCCTTCTTGGCGGCCGCTTCGGCGACCTTGCGCGAGGTGGCGGCGGCGATGGTGCTGCTGTCGATCACCAGCGTGCCGGGCGCGATCTTCTCCAGGATGCCGGGCTGCCCGTCGCTGCCCAGATAGAGCCCTTCGACATGCGCGCTGGCCGGCAGCATGCTGATGACGATCTCGGCGCCGTCGAGCGTGGCCGCCGCCGACGCGGCGATCGGCAGGCCCTCGGCCGCGAACTTCGCGCAGGCCTCCTTCGACAGGTCGAAGGCGCTGAGCGTGTGGCCGGCCTTGTGCAGGTTCATGGCCATGGGGCCGCCCATGTTGCCGAGGCCGATGAATGCGATCTTCATTGTCTTGTCTCCGTTGTTTTTGAAAGGTAGCGGCTCAGGCCAGCGACACAAGTTCCGGCGCCATCTCGCCGCGCGCACGCAGGTGGTCCTCGACGAAGGCCGGCGTGATCTCGGCGAGCGTCGCCGGGTTCCACTTCGGGTTGCGGTCCTTATCGACCAGCACCGCACGGATGCCTTCGGCGAAGTCGGCATGGGCGCAGAAGCCCAGCGACGCCCAGTACTCGAGCCGGAACACCTCGGCCAGCGACATGCGCGGCACGCGCTGCCACAGCGCCCACGACAGCGCGACCGAGCTCGGCGCGCCCTTGGCGTAGGTCTTGACCGCCGTCTGCAGCCACGGGTCGTCGCTCTGCAGCGCGCGCAGGCGCTGGTCGATGACCAGCAGGTCCTCGCCCGCCAGCGTGGCGTTGATGAGGTCGAAGTGCTCGCGCAGCTTCGACGCGGGCATGGCCGCGCCCTCGCCCGCCTGCGCCAGCAGCCTGGACATCAGCGCGCGGTCGGCGTCGGGCGTGCCCTTCCAACCGGCGGTCGTGATCGCCTCCAGCACCTGCGCCTTGGCGGCATGCGGCACCAGCACGTCGGCCAGGCCGATGAAGATGGCATCGGCCGCATTCACCTGCGCCGCCGTGAAGGCCAGGAACAGGCCGGTGCAGCCCGGCGTGCGGCGCAGGAACCAGCTGCCGCCGACGTCGGGGTACAGGCCGATGTTGACCTCGGGCATCGCGACGCGGCTGCCCTCGGTCACCACGCGGTGCGAGCAGCCGGCCATCAGGCCGACGCCGCCGCCCATCACGATGCCGTGGCCCCAGCAGACGAAGGGCTTGGGGAAGGTGTGGATCAGGTAATCGAGCTCGTATTCCTCGCCGAAAAAACGCTCGGCGTATTCGTTGCGCTCGGCCTTGCAGTCCAGCAGCGTCTGGTAAAGCTGGCGCAGGTCGCCGCCGGCACAGAAGGCCTTCTCGCCAGCGGCGTCCATCAGCACGCCGACGATGCCGGCGTCAGCCGCCCATTCGCGCAGTTGCGGCGTGAGCAGGCGCACCATGTCGACCGACAGCGCGTTGAGCGAGGCCGGCGCGTTGAGCGTGGCCACGCCGAAGCGCTGGCCGTTGGCGGTGGGAATTTCCTGGAAGAGAACGACGGGTTCGGTCATGGGCAACGGGGTGATCGGGGTGGTGGAGGTCAGCGGATGTCGCTGTCGCCTTCGAGCAATTTTCGCGCGACGATGACCCGCATGATTTCGTTGGTGCCTTCGAGGATCTGGTGCACCCGCGTGTCGCGCACCAGCCGCTCCAGCGGGAACTCGGCCAGGTAGCCATAGCCGCCGTGCAGCTGCAGCGCGTCGTTGCAGATGGTGAAGCCCGCATCGGTCGCGAAGCGCTTGGCCATCGCGCAGTAGGTGGACGCATCGGGGTGCGCCGCATCGAGCTTGCTCGCGGCCATGCGCACCATCTGCCGCGCCGCGACCAATTCGGTCGCCATGTCGGCCAGCTTGAACTGCAGCGCCTGGAAGCTCGCGAGCGGCTTGCCGAACTGCTGGCGGTCGTGCAGGTAGCCACGCGCCGCGTTCAATGCACCCTGGGCCGCGCCGACCGAGCAGGTCGCGATGTTGATGCGCCCGCCATCGAGCCCCTTCATCGCGATGCGGAAGCCCTCGCCTTCGCTGCCCAGCAGGTGGTCGGCCGGCACGCGCACGTTGTCGAAGGCGATGGTGCGCGTGGGCTGGCTGTTCCAGCCCATCTTGTGTTCCTTCTTGCCGTAGCTGATGCCGGGCGCATCGGCCGGCACGGCGAAGGCCGAGATGCCGCCCGCACCGCCACCGCCGGTGCGCGCCATCAGCACCAGCACGTCGGTCGCACCGGCGCCGCTGATGAAGGCCTTGCCACCGTTGATGACGTACTCGCCGCCTTGCAACTCGGCGCGCGTCTTGAGCGAGCCGGCGTCGGACCCGGCGCCGGGTTCGGTCAGGCAGTACGACGCCAGCTTGCGCCCGCTCGTGAGGTCCTCGCCCCAGGCCTTGCACACGGCCTCGGTGCCCCAGGTGCCGAGCATCCAGGTCGCCATGTTGTGGATGGTGATGAAGGCGGTGGTCGACGGGTCGACAGCCGCCATCTCCTCGAACACCAGCGTGGCGTCGAGCCGCGGCAGTGCGAGGCCGCCGATGCGTTCGGGCGCGTAGAGGCCGCAGAAGCCCAGCTCGCCCGCCTTCGCGATGGCGTCCTTGGGGAAGAACGCCTCGGCGTCCCAGCGCGCGGCATGCGGCGCGAATTCGGCGGCGGCGAATTCGCGGGCGGTCTCGGCAAAGGCGCGCTGCTCTTCGGAAAGTTCGAAGTCCATGCAGCCGAGGTTACTTGAGGCTGATGGTGGTGTTGACGCCCTGGCTCACCGTGCTGTCGTCGAACCAGCGCGCGGTCACCGTCTTGGTCTGCGTGTAGAACATGATGACCTGCTTGCCGTACGGCCCGAGGTCGCCCAGCTTCGACGCGCGCGAGCCGGTGAAGGAGAACATCGGCACCGGCACCGGGATCGGCACGTTGATGCCGACCTGCCCCACGTCGATCTCTTCCTGGAACTTGCGCGCCGCCGCACCCGACTGCGTGAAGATGGCGGTGCCGTTGCCGTTCGGGTTGGCGTTGATCAGCTCGATCGCCTCGTCGATGGTCGCGGCATTGGCCAGGCACAGCACCGGGCCGAAGATCTCCTGTTCGTAGATCACCATGCCGGGCTTCACGTCGGCGAAGACCGTCGGGCCGACGAAGTTGCCTTTCTCGTAGCCGGGCACGGTGGGCTTGCGGCCGTCGAGCGCCAGCGTGGCACCGTCGGCCACGCCGCGTTCGATGAGGCCGTTGACCCGCTCGTAGGCCGCGCAGGACACCAGTGGCCCGACATCGACGCCCTTCTCCGTGCCCGCACCGATCTTCAGCGTCTTGGCCTTGGCGACCAGGTCGGGCACCCATTTCTGCGCGTCGCCCACCAGCACCGCGACGGACACCGCCATGCAGCGCTGGCCCGCCGCGCCGAAGCCGGCACCGGCCAGCGCGTTGAGCGTCTGCTCCTTGTTCGCATCGGGCATGACGATGGCGTGGTTCTTCGCACCCATCATGCATTGCACGCGCTTGCCGGTCGGGATGGCGCGGTTGTAGACATGCGTGCCGACCTTGGTCGAGCCGACGAAGCTGATCGCCTTGATGTCCTTGTGATCGCAGATGGCGTTGACCACCGCTTCGCCGCCATGGACGACGTTCAACACGCCCGCCGGGATGCCCGCCTGCAGCGCCAGTTCGCACAGGCGCATGGTGACCATCGGGTCCTGCTCCGACGGCTTCAGCACGAAGGTGTTGCCAGTGACGATCGCCATCGGGAACATCCACAGCGGGATCATCGCGGGGAAGTTGAAGGGCGTGATGCCGGCGCACACGCCCAGCGGCTGCAGCAGCGTGTACGTGTCGACGCCGTTGGCCACGTTGTTGGCCAGCTCGCCGAGCTGCAGGTTGCCGATGCTCGCGGCATGCTCGACCACCTCGAGGCCGCGGAACACATCGCCCTCGGCGTCCGGCAGCGTCTTACCCTGCTCGGCCGTGAGGATGGCGGCGAGTTCGCCCATGTTCTCGCGGATGAGTTGCTGGTACTTCAGGAAGATGCGGGCGCGGGCGCCGATCGGCGTCTTCTTCCACGTCTTGAAGGAATCCTTGGCGGAAGCGACCGCGGCATCGACTTCCGCAGGCGTCGCGAACGGCACGCGGGCCAGCACTTCCTGCGTGGCCGGGTTGACGACATCGCGCCATTCGGTCGTCTTCGACTCGACGAACTCGCCGCCGATGAGCAGCTTGACGGTGGCGACCTGCGTGGTCGGCTTGACTTTGGCATCCATGGATTTGTCTCCTTGTCGATCTGGGGCCGGATGGCGGCGAACGGACGATGCTAGCTTTGCAGTTTTGCCATAGCAATAGACAAATACGCACCCACGATCTGCATAATCGCAACGCATGGACTGGGACAACCTGCGCTTCTTCCTCGAACTCGCACGATCGGGCACGCTGCAGAGCGCGGCACGCCGATTGGCGGTCGACCACACCACGGTGGCGCGTCGCATCCAGGCCCTCGAAAAGCAGGTCGGCTCCCCCCTGTTCTCGCGCGAGGCCGGTGGCCATCGGCTGACCGAGGCCGGCCGCCGCCTGCAGCCGCAGGTCGAGGCGATGGAGAACGCGTTCCGCAGCGTCGAGAGCGCGGCACCCGCCTCGCACGAAGGCCTGTCGGGCGTGGTGCGCATCGGCGCGACCGAAGGCTTCGGCACCGTGGTGCTGGCGCCGCAGCTCGCACTGTTCGCTGGCCGGCACCCGAAGCTGGTGATCGACCTGCTCGCCATGCCGCGCCTGGTGCACCTGTCGCGGCGCGAAGCCGACATCGTGATCTCGCTGGAGCGGCCCGCGCGCGGCCCGGTGGTGGTGACCAAGCTCACCGACTACACCCTTCGGCTGTACGCGTCGACGGCCTACCTTGCCAAGCACACCGCCATCAAGACGCGCGACGACCTGCGCGGCCACACCTTCATCAGCTACGTCGACGACCTGCTCTTCAGCAAGGAGCTGCAGTACCTGGACGAACTGCACAAGCCCGACAGCTTCGCGCTGCGCAGCACCAGTATCCTGGCGCAGCATGCGGCGGTGGTGGCGGGCGCCGGCATCGCGGTGCTGCCGGCCTTCATCGCCGAGCGCGACACGTCGCTGAAGGCGGTGCTGCCCCAGCAGGCGCATTTCACGCGCACCTTCTGGATGTCGATGCCGGCCGAGACCAAGCACCTGGGCCGCATGCAGGCGGTGTGGAGCTTCGTGCGGGAGACCGTCGAGGCCCAGCGCAGCGTGCTGCAAGGGCCGGCCTGACGCGCCACGGTCCACCGGCGATCAGCCCGGGGAGGCGATCCGGTGCTTCTCCATCAGGCGGTACAGCGTCATCCGTGAGACACCCAGCTCACGTGCCGCGTGCGTGACGTTGCGACCGGTCCGGTCGAGCGTGAAGCGGATGGCATCCCGTTCGGCCAGGGTACGCGCCGCGTCGAGGCAGACGCCGTGCTCATGCTCGTCGCAGCTCAGTTCCAGATCGTCGGGCGCGATGAGCCGGCTGTCGGTCATGACCACGGCACGCTGCACGCGGTTGAAGAGCTCGCGCACGTTACCCGGCCAGTCGTGCGCCATCATGGCGGCCACCGCCTGGCGGCTGAAGCCTTCGACCTTGGTGGTGCGAAGGTCGGCACTGCAGCGGCGGTAGAAGTGCTGGGCCAGCATCGGCACGTCTTCCTTGCGCTCGCGCAGCGGCGGCACCGTGATCGACAGCACGTGCAGCCGGTAGTAGAGGTCTTCGCGGAACTTGCCGCAGGCCACCGCCTCGGCCAGGTCGATGTGCGACGCGGCCACCACGCGCACATCCACCGGCAGGCTGCGCGCGCCGCCGACGCGCTGGATCGTCTTCTCCTGCAAGAAGCGCAAGAGGTTGGTCTGCAGGTCCAGCGGCAGGTCGCCGATCTCGTCGAGGAACAGCGTCCCGCCCTGGGCCGAGGCGATCAGCCCGCGGCGGTCGGTCAGTGCGCCGGTGAAGGAACCGCGCTCGTGGCCGAACAGTTCGGATTGCGCCAGCGCCGGCACGATGGCGCCGCAGTTCACCGCCACGAAGGGGCCGTCGGCGCGCGCCGAGCCGTGGTGGATCGCCTGGGCCGCCAGTTCCTTCCCGCTGCCGCTTTCGCCACCGATCAGCACGGGCGCCTCCGTGACGGCGACCTTGCGGATCTGCGTGCGCAAGCGCGCCATGGCGGCGCTCTGACCGACCATGCCGAGGCTGTCGGCCCCATGGGCCGGTGCGGCTTCGCGGCAGGTGGCCCGCAGGCTGGCGCGGCGGTGCGCATGCGCCAGGATCTGCAGCAGGCAGCTGGGGTCGACCGGCTCGGTGTGGTAATCGAAGAAGGCGTCGGCCACCAGTTCGCGGAAGGCGGGCAACTCCATCGCGCGCCCCGGGCACAGGACCACCCACTCGGCCCCATCCGTCGGCCGCACGACGGCGTCGAGTGCCGCGGTGATCGCCAGGTCGACCTGGTCGAGCAACACCAGGCAGCAGGAGATCCCCATGCGTTGCCGCAGCCGCTGCACCGCCGACAGGTCCGTGACCCAGAACAGCTCCCACCCTTCGGCGCGCAGATGGCGCTCGAGCCCGGCCGGCCGCGTATGCGGCACCACGCAGAGGAGTCGTCGCGCCAGCATGTCGCTGCCTAGAACGTGAAGGGAATGCGCGCCGTGAGGGTGAGGTCCGGGGTGTCCCGTGTCAGGCCTGCGCCCACGGAGATGTTCACGCTCGTCTTGGGGCTGTAGCGGTACGAGTAGCCGAGCATCAGCGTCGCGAGCTGGGTGCGGACCGACCCCGGGACCGGGGTGCCGTTCAGCTTGACGCGGCCCACCGAGTTCAGGTCGACCCCGATGCTGAAGGCCGACTTGTCGTTCAGCGCCAGGCCCATGCCGAAGTTCATGCCCAGCACGTCGCCGGCGCGGAAGTCGCCGAGGAATTCGCTGCCGCCGTCGCGCACCGTCCGGCTCACGTTGTTGCGCTTGAAGTTGTAGGCGTAGCTGAAACTGCCGAAGAACACGACCGGGTCCGAGGGGAACAGCCAGGTCAGCCCGGGCTGCAAGGTGTAGAAGCCCGAGCCGGTGGGCAGGTCCAGCGGCAGCCCGGTGCCGGTGGTGTTGCCGATGCAGCGTGTCACGCAGTCGGTCACGACCTCGAACGGGTCCTTGCCCGTGCGCGACTTGAAGCGCAGGGTACCGATCATGTAGGGCGTGGAGGCGCTGCCCTCGTTCAGCTGGTAGCGCCCCGTGACCTCGACGTCGCCCAGGTCGCGCCCGCTGGTGTTGAACACGTTGTCGATGGCCGAGCCGGTGAAGATCTCGCGGCTGACCGTGGAGTTGGAGCGGTACACATACGGCACCTTGGCCTCGATCTCGAACCGGTTGCTGATGCCGAAGCGCCCGGTCAGCGCGGTGGTGAAGGTGTTCTGCTTGACCTGCCGCACGTCGACCAGCCCGATCAGCAGCGACGGGATGATGGTGTAGCCGACCAGCGCCACCTGGTTGCTCGACGAATAGGCGTACTGGAAGGAGGGCTCGAGGATGGTCGTGCCCTTGGGCGTGAGGATGCCCGGCTGCTCGAACAACGGCGCCACGTTGAGGGTCCGTGCGTCCTGGCTCGGCGCCTGCCCGACCTGCACCGCACGCGGTGCCATGGCCACCGGTGGCGGCTCGGCAGGCGGCGGCGCGACCGCCGCGCGCTCCGACTCGCGGGCCTGGTTCTGGCGCTCGGCCAGGGCCTGCTGGAGCTCCTGCTGGCGCGCGGCCTGCTCGGCGATCGACTTGCGCAGCGCCTCGATCTCGCGCCCCTGCTCCGCCACCTGCCGCTGGAGCTCGGTCACGGGCGATGGCGGCGGCCGTCGAGCCGGGGGGCGCGGCGTCGTGGTGGTCTGCGCATCGGCCAGGCCGCCGATGCTCGCCGCGCCGGCGCAAACCGCCGCGCGCAAAAAAGCCTTCGAGTTATTCATACAACCCTCTTGTCTCTCGTACTTTTTTGGTCCGCGGCGGATACTAACTTTTTCGTATTTGATTCGATGGTTTGCAATTGGAAATATTCGTAAGCGCATGTTCATTATTCCTTGATAGAAAAATCACCTACACCTTCAGAACACAGGCTTATATATTTCGCTCCGCCAATGCGCCTAGGTCGATTGGCCGCCACGCGCCTGCGACACCGCTTCTCGCCGCCCCACCGTCCAGGGCCTTGTCGGCAAACGATTTTTTCTTGATCTTCTGGTTTTTGATGTCACACCGATGTGACACTCGGCGCCGAAAAAAGATGAACGCAAAGGTTTCAATGGCGCCGATATGTTGGCGTTCACAGGGCCAATTCAATGCGCGCGCCGGCTGGCACTGAATTTGCAGTTCGGCATTTGTTGGGCGCAAGCACAACCATTGGCAGAGAAATTCAACTCAACCATCAGGAGACCTCATGAAAAAGACACTTCTCGCTTCGTCGATCGCGCTCGCGCTGGGCATGGCCGGCTCCGCAGTGGCCCAGACCACCACCCAGTCGGGCGGCGGCGCGAATGCCTCGGATGACGCGCTCGCGCTGCAACTGAGCCTGAGCGACAACAGCACCCGAACCCGTACGACGACCACCACCAACACCGACTCGAGCACCAACTCCAGCGACAGCCGCGACCAGAGCATGTTCCGCGACTCGGGCGCAGCCCGGGCCAGCGCAGCGCGTTCGGTGGCCATCAACAACGGCTCGACCGGCACCTTCTCCAACGCCTTCAACCAGACGACGGCCACCGCCAGCAGCAGCTTGAGCGGGGTGGTCACCGGCAACAACGTGAGCGGGATCGGCAACTACGCCTACAACACCGGCTCGGCGGCTGGCGGTACCGGCAACGGTGGCTATGGCGGCCGCGGTGCGGGCGGCTCTGCCTCGGGCAGCGGCCAGGGCGGCAACGGCGCCGTGGGAACCGGCGCGGTAGGCGCCACCGGCGGCAGCGCCTCGAACGGCGCGATCAGCCACGGCAGCGCGACCAACGGCAGTGCCAGCGCAGGCAACGGCGCCTACGGCTCCGGCGGCGGTGCCTCGGGCACCAATTCCGGTGGACAGGCGCGTGCCAATGGTGACAACGGCGGCTCCGGCGGCTATGGCAGCGGCAGCGGCAGCGGCGGCAATGGCGGCGTGAGCGGCGGCAGCGGCAGTGCCAACGGCGGCGGCGGCCTGCTCGGCGGTTCCGACGGCGGCACCAGCGGCAACACCGGCACGGCCGGCGCTGGCGGTTCCGGCACCGGAACGGGCAGCGGCGCGGCAGGCGGCGCCGGCGGCATGGGCGGTACGGCCACCAGCAGCAACACCGGCGCACGCACGGCCGGCAGCGGCCTGGGCGGCAACGGCGGCGCGGCCAGCAATGGCAGCGCGACCAACGGCAGCGCCAGCAACGGCAACAACAGCGCCGGCAGCGGCGGTGCGGGCGGCAGCGGCACCGGCGGTGCGGGTGGCGCAGGCAGCGGTGGCACCAACACCGCAGCGGGCGGCACCGGTGGCGTGGGTGAAGGCGGCAGTGGCGGTGCGGGCGGGGTCAACAGCGTGAGCGCCGGCACCTTCAACATGTCGAACACGATGACCTCGGTCGGCCAGTCGGCGGCCGGCATCATGATCGCCAACCAGCAGAGCGGCATCAGCAGCCTGGTTCAGCAGAGCGTGAACGTGCAGGCCAACCTCAGCGTGCGCTGAGGTACGGCAACGGCAACCCGCCGTCCGCGACGCGTGCCTCGCGCATGCGTCGCGGCGCGGTGGCGTCTTTCCTTTTTCGAGGAGCGATCATGCGAAATCTGCCTTTGCGACGCCGCCTGGCGATGGCGGCGGTTCCCCTGCTGCTGCCCCTGCACTTGCTGGCCCAGACCGGCCCGATCGACGCCGCGCCCAGCGCGCCGACGCGCAGCGCCTTCGCCCAGCCGGTGGATCCCGACACGCTCTCGACCCTGCGAGGGGGCCGCGAGGTCACACAGAACGACATGCGGCTCGACGGCATCACCGCCGGCAACGTGGCCGACCATGTCTCGACCGGCACCAACACGATCGCCGGCGGCGCCTTCTCCGGCATGAGCGGCCTGCCGCTGGTGGTCCAGAATTCGGGCGCCAACGTGCTGATCCAGAACGCCGTCATCGTGAACGTGAAGATGCAATGAGGGAGGCACGCCATGCCACGCCATCTCCTCCTCTGGCCCGCCGCCCTGCTCTGCGCCAGCCTCGCGCAGGCGCAGGGGCGCGTGCCGCAGATGACCGAAATCGCCGGCGGCAGCTACGCCGTGCCGGTGCGCACCCTGCAGCAGATCAAGCAAGCCGGCACCCTGATCCAGCAGTACGACTTCAGCTGCGGCTCGGCCGCCGTCGCCACGCTGCTGACCCACCAGTACGGCCGCCCGACCACCGAGCGCGAGGTGTTCGAGCACATGTACGCCCATGGCGACCAGGCCAAGATCCGCCGCGAGGGCTTCTCGCTGCTCGACATGAAGCGCTTTTTGCAGACGCGCGGCTTCGAAGCCGATGGTTTTCGCCAGCCGCTGGACAAACTCCGCGAGGAAGGCCTGCCCGCCATCGCGCTGATCACCGAGAACGGCTACCACCACTTCGTCGTGGTGAAGGGCCTCGACCGCGACCGGGTGCTGATCGGCGACCCGGCCAGCGGCACGCGGGCCGTGCCGCGCGCTACCTTCGAGGCGCAGTGGCAGCAGAAGCTGCTCTTCGTCGTGCATAACCGCATGGACCTGGCGCGCTTCAACCAGGCGGCCGACTGGCGCGCTGCGCCTTCGGCACCGCTGGCCAGCGGTGTGATCCGCGACGTCTTCGCGAATGGTGTGCCGCGCAACGGCCCGGGGCAATTCTGATGGCCCGCCATCGGCTCGCCACCTTCGGCCTCTTCATCGGCCTCTCGCTCGGCGCTGCTGCCAGCGCCGGGGCCGGCACCGGCGCGCGCGACACCACCTGGATGACCGTCGGCGACGACACGCTGGCGGCGATGCGCGGCGGCTTCGACCTGGGCGGCGGCGTGATGGCGTCCTTCGGCATCAGCCGCGTCGTCACGGTGAACGGCGTGGTGCTGAGCAGCACCTCTTTCCAGTTGCCTGATCTGGGCCGCATCACGGCGGCGCAGGTCGCCGCCTTCGAGCGCTACCTGGGCAGCACCAGCGTCGTGCAGGTCGGCAGCGGCAACACGGCGCCGACGGTGACGCCGACGGCAGACGGCGGCGCGAGCGTCGCCAGCAGTTCGGGCAGTTCGGGCAGCACGGCCGCATCAGGCAATGCGGGGGCATCGGGGAACTCAGCCAACGCAGGCAGCGCGACCACCACGTTCAGCTCACCAGCAACCGTCGTCCAGAACACGCTGAACAACCAGGCGATCCAGACCCGCACCGTGATCGATGCCACCACGAACGCCCTGAGTCTGGCGCGGGGCGCGAACACGGCCGCGGCGCTGCGCGATGCGCTCACGCGCGCGGTGCCCGGGCGTTAGCAGGTCTAACCGCACGCCGCCCGGACGATGCGCTGCGTCGGGTTGGGCGCCATGTCCTTGAACAGCATCGGCTTGGGATCGTTCGTGTAGTCGGTCCGTGTGTGGGCGTCGCCCCGCCACAGCGGCTCGCCATAGAAGCTGGCCCGCCGGTAGTGGGCACGGCGTGCGTGGCAGTCGAACACCACTTCCGATGCGTAGGAACGGTAGGCCACGCCCTCCCAGTTGTGGCGCTGCGTCGAGCGGCTCACGCGCACGTGCATGACCCGCGCCTCGCGTTCCCGCAAGACGGACACGGGATCGACCTCGACGGTGTCGACCGTCGGGTCATTGGGATTGCCGGCCACGGTGAACCAGGTGCTCTGCGCCTGAGCCCAGGTCGCGCCGGCCAACACCACGGCCCCGATCCACCACGTCTTCACATCTGTTCCTCTGTCAGCAGGTGACCCGAGCGTGCCACCCCACACGTCCGCTGTCCCCTCATGGCCATTGCGCAGGATGCGTGCCAGGCGGCATCGACGGCCGGCGCCAGAACGCCGGCGTGCGGGCGAGCTGTGCGCTGTGGCGCAGCGCCTGCAGTTCGCCGAAGCCGGACGCGCTGCTCTCGATGTAGGGCGCGAGATCGGCGATACCGGGCCTGGGCACGTCGAGCCCACCCGGCACGCGGCCCAGGCTGCGCAGCCACTGGCCGGTCTGCGCCAGCGACACCTGCACGTGCCAGCTGCCACCCTCGCGCTGCTGGCGCCACAGCGCGGCGGCAGCCCCGAAGGCGATCAGGTAGCCCGTCGCCTCGTCGAGGATCTGCATCGGCATCGGACGCGGCTGGCCGTCGCCCTTGGCTTCGCCCTCGGCGTGGTTGAAGCCCATGGCCGTCTGCACCAGCGAATCGAAACCGCGCCGCGCGGCCCATGGGCCCTGCGTGCCGTAGGCGCTCAGCGACACGCAGACGATGCCCGGCCGCAGGCGCGCCAGCGCCTGGGGGCCGAAGCCCAGTTCTGCGATGCCGCCGGGCCGGTAGCCCTGCACGAAGACATGCGCATCCGCGACCAGGCGCTGCAGCGTGGCCTGCCCCTCGTCGCTGCGCAGGTCGACATGGGCCGACAGCTTCCCGCGGCTGGTGTCGGCGATGGCCTCGATGTTGGGCAGCCCCGGCGAATTGACCAGCAGCACCTCGGCACCGTAGGCCGCGAGCGCACGGCCGCCGACGGGGCCGGCCAGGATGCGCGTGAGGTCGAGCACCCGCAGGCCGGCGAGCGGTGGCTCGTCGTCGTCCAGCGGCGGCAGCGCGCGCGGCGCGGCATCACCGATGCGCTCCAGGGTGAAGAGCGGCTGCACGGCGACCGCGCGGCCCTGCGGCGTCGCGTCCCAATCGTCGAAGCGGCGCAGCGCGGTGACGACCAGCCCACGCTCGGCCGCGGCCTGCTCGAAATCGAGCGCGCGCCAGCCCAGCAGGGCCTGTTCGGCATCGCTGCGCTGCGCCCCCTCGGGGTCGAGGCCGAGCAGACGCAAGGCGCCCTCCCGGTGATGGCGGAAGTTGGCGTGGATGCGCACGTGGCCGTCGGCGCAGCGGTACAGGCCGGAGAAGGCATCCCACAGATCGGGCACCCGGCCGTCGAGGCTGAACCAACCGGTGCATTCCAGCGCGGCATGCCGCATGTCGACCGCCACCGCCTGCCGCGGCGTGCCGCGCGCATGGCCCAGCTCGCAGGCGGCCAGCGCCGCGGCCGCGATGCTGGTCTGCGCCGCCGCGCCGACGGCGAAGGACGACGGCAGCACCGGGTCGGCCCCCGTCAGGTGCGCGAAGGCGAGCGCTTCCGCCGGCAGGCCGGCCTCTTGCCAGAGTGGCCGAAGAAAGGACATCGCATCGGTATCGGACATCGCTCGCAACTCCCTGTTGTTCCCTAGCGCAGTTCGAAGCTCGTCTGCTTCACGGCCTGCGAATCGAGGCCGATTTGCACGTTGAAGGCGCCCGGCTCGGCCACGTGCTGCAGCTGCGCGTTGAAGAACTTCAGCTTCGATTCGTCGATGGTGAAGCGCACCACCTTCTCCTCGCCCGGCTGCAGCGCCACCTTGCGGAAGTCCTTGAGTTCCTTCACCGGCCGCACCACCGAGGCAGCCACGTCCTGGATGTAGAGCTGCACCACCGTCTCGCCGGCGCGCTGGCCCATGTTCTTCACGGTGACCGCCGCCTCGACCTTGCCGCCGCGACCCATCGTCGCGCCCGAGAGCACCACGTCGGACAGCGCGAAGTCGGTGTAGCTCAGGCCGTAGCCGAAGGGGTACAGCGGCCCGGTGACTTCCTCGAAATACTGGGAGGTGTAGTTGCCCGGCTTGCCTTCGGTGAAGGGGCGGCCCAGGCGCGCGTGGTTGTAGTAGGTCGGGATCTGGCCGACCGAGCGCGGGAACGAGATGGGCAGTTTGCCGGACGGGTTGTAGTCGCCGAAGAGCACGTCGGCGATGGCGTGGCCGCCTTCCATGCCGGTGTACCAGGTCTCGAGGATCGCGTCGGCTTCCTGCTGCTCGCGCTGCAAGGCGAGCGGGCGGCCGTTCATGAGCACCAGCACCAGCGGTTTGCCGGTGGCCTTGAGCGCGGTGATGAGGTCGCGCTGGCTTTGCGGCAGGTCGAGGTTGGTGCGGCTGGACGACTCGTGCGACATGCCGCGCGCCTCGCCGACGGCGGCGACGATCACGTCGGACTGGCGCGCCGCGGCCACGGCCTCGTCGATCATCGCGGCGGGCGTGCGCTTGTCCTGCGTGACCTCGGGCGTGTCCCAGTTCAGGAAGTTGAGGTACTTGACGATGCCTTCGTCGTTGGTGATGTTGGCACCGCGCGCATAGAGCACGCGGCCCTGCGTGCCGACGGCCGTGTTCAGGCCGGTGCGCAGCGTGACGGCGTTCTTCGAATTGCCGGCCGCCGACCAGCTGCCCAGCATGTCGATGGGCGCGTCGGCCAGAGGGCCGACCAATGCGATGGTCTTGGACTTCGCAAGCGGCAGCGTGCGGTTGCGGTTCTCGAGCAGCACCATCGACTTGCGGGCGACCTCGCGCGCCGCGGCCCGGTGCAAGCGGCTCTCGGCATCGAGATCGGCCGGGTCGTCCTTGGCCACGCCGATGCGCAGGTAGGGGTTGTGGAACAGGCCCATGTCGTACTTGGCGCCCAGCACCTCGCGCACCGCGTTGTCGATCTCGCGCATGGCCACGTCGCCCGACTGCACCAGCGCCGGCAGCTCCTTCAAGTAGACCGAGTCGGCCATGCTCAGGTCGATGCCGTTCTTGATCGCCAGCTTGGCGGCTTCGCGCTCGTCCTTGGCCACGCCGTGGCGCATGAGTTCGACGATGGCCCCGTGGTCGCTCACGCTCACGCCCTTGAAGCCCCAGTCCTTGCGCAGCAGGTCCTGCATGAGCCAGGTGTTCGATGTGGCCGGCACGCCATTGATCGAGTTGAGCGCGACCATCACGCCACCGGCGCCGGCGTCGATAGCGGCGCGGTAGGGCGGCAGGTACTCGTTGTACATGCGCATCGGGCTCATGTCGACGGTGTTGTAGTCGCGGCCGCCTTCGACCGCGCCGTACAGCGCGAAGTGCTTGACGCTGGCCATGATGCGATCGGCCGGCACCGGCCGCGTGCCCTGGAAGCCCGTGACCGTCGCCTTCGCGATCTCGGAGACCAGGTATGGGTCTTCGCCGAAGCCTTCGGAGGTGCGGCCCCAGCGCGGGTCGCGCGCGATGTCGACCATCGGCGCGAAGGTCATGTCGACCGAGTCGCCCGCAGCTTCCTTCGCGGCCGTGCTGGCCATCAGCTTGACCGCCTCCATGTCCCAGCTCGATGCCAGGCCCAGGCCGATCGGGAAGGTGGTGCGGTGGCCGTGGATCACGTCGTAGGCGAAGAACATCGGGATCTTCAGCCGGCCCTTCATGGCAGCGTCCTGCAGCAGGCGGTTGTGCGGCCGGTTCACCGAATTGAAGGTGCCGCCCACGCGGCCCGCGGTGATCTCGTCGGCCAGTTGCGCGATGGGCATCTCGGGGCCGATGCTGATGAGACGCAGCTGGCCGATCTTCTCGTCGAGGGTCATCTTCCCGACCATGTCGGCGATGAACGTGCCCTTGTTGGCCAGCGCGGAGGGATCATGCTGGGCGAAGGCCAGCGGGCTGGCCAGGCCGGCCGCGAGGGCCAGCAGATGCGACATCTTCATTCAGTCTCTTTCTCGGAGGATGGTGCGAAGCCGGTCTTTGCCGACAAGGCCTCACATTCGGCGATGCTAAGCTAAGACCATGTTGGCAAGCCGACGTTCCACACACCCTGCCAGACCTGCGAGACCTCCCAAAGCGCGGCAGGAATATTGCTTCTGACTCGCCGGTGCGCGAGCCGAGAGTGTCGCGGCCCCCAGCGCCCGACCCTGTCGGTATTCGCCGCATGGCCGCGCAGTCGTTTCGATATGCACGACGCCGCGGCGATGCAGCGCCGATCCATCTCCCCTCGTCCCCTGTGCCTTCTGCTTATGGAATCCACCGCATGACCCCCACCGCACGCCACAAGAAGAAACCATCGATCGCCCTGCTCTGCACCGGTGCGCTTGCGTCGCTGTTGTGCGCCGCGCAGGCGCATGCCTTCTCGCTCGACGACGTGACGGCGCGGGCCCGGGCGCTCATGGAAAAGCCGTACGTAGCGCCGGTGAGCAACTTGCCGCCGGTCTTCAGCAGCATGCAGTTCGCCGACTACCAGAAGATGCAGCCGCGCACCGACCGCTTCGAGTGGCGCGACCAGCCCACGCCCTTCCGCCTGAACTTCTATCACCAGGGCATGCAGTTCAACGCCCCGGTGCGCATCAACGAAATCAACGGCGACGCGGTGCAGGAGATCAAGTACGACCCGGACCGTTTCGACTTCGGCAACCTCAGCTTCGACAAAGGCGCCACGAGCACGCTCGGCTACGCCGGCTTCCGGGTGATGTACCCGATCAACCAGCCGGGCAAGGACGACGAGATCATGAGCTTCCTGGGCGCGAGCTACTTCCGCGTCATCGGCAAGGGCCAGGTCTACGGGCTGTCGAGCCGCGGGCTGGCGATCGACACCGCGCCGCCCGGCGGCGAAGAGTTCCCGAACTTCCGCGAGTTCTGGGTGCAGCGCCCCTCGGGCACCGACAAGCAGTTGGTCATCTACGCGCTGCTCGACTCGCCACGCGCCACGGGGGCCTACCAGTTCATCTTGCAGCCCGGCGGCAAGGACGCGGTGGTCGACGTGCAGGCCAACGTGTTCGTGCGCGGCGACATCAAGTCGTTGGGCGTCGCGCCGCTGACCAGCATGTTCCTCTACGGTCCGAACCAGCAGTCGGAGCTCAAGCGCAGCTTCCGCCCGGCCATCCACGACTCGAACGGCCTGGCGATCCACACCGGCGCCAACGAATGGCTGTGGCGCCCGCTGAACAACCCGAAGAACCTGGCGATCAGCACCTTCAGCGTCGACAACCCGAAGGGCTTCGGCCTGCTGCAGCGCGGCCGCGAGTTCTCGCGCTTCGAAGACCTGCGCGACCGCTACGACCTGCGGCCCAGCGCCTGGATCGAGCCGCAGGGCAACTGGGGCAAGGGCAAGGTCACGCTGATGGAGATCCCGACGCCCGACGAGACCAACGACAACATCGTCGCCTACTGGACGCCCGACGCGCCGACGCAGCGCGGCCAGATGCTGCAGTTCGCCTACCGGATGCACTGGACCACCGACGAGCCGGCGCTGCACGGCCAGGACAACGCCTGGGTGCGCCAGACCTTCCACACCGACGGCGAACAGTTGCAGGCCAACCTGATCCGCGCGCTCGACGGCAGCAGCGCCTTCCTGATCGACTTCGAAGGGCCGGTGCTGGCCAAGCTGCCGCCCGGTGCGCCGCTGAGCGCGTTGGTGAGCGTGGGCGACAACGCCGAGCTGCTGGAGAACTCGGTGCAGCGCAACCCGGCCATCAAGGGCGCGCGCGTGCAGCTGCGGGTCAAGGTGAAGAACCCGGCCCTGCCGGTGGAGATGCGCGCGGCCCTGATGCAGGGCGACAAGGCGCTGAGCGAAACCTGGAGCTACCAGCTGCCGCCGAACCCGCCACCGGCCGTCGCGCCTGCGGCGACGCCCCCGCTCGCCACACCGGCCAACACCCCGGCGGCCCCATCGACCACCGCACCGGCCGCCCCGCCGGCGCGCTGATCCGTACCGGACCTCGCGCCGCGCCGGCAGAGGCCGAGCGCCGCACGGGGACGAGCGCTTCTCTGTAGCATTTCGCCTTTACAGAGACCGGCCCTCGCGGCATCGCATGCGCTCATCCCCCCTTACAACGAACCGGCCGCTGGTCATCGCGTCGATCATGGCCTCGATGGCAATGGTGGCGATCGAGGCCACCATCGTCTCCACCGTGATGCCGCAGATCGCCTCGTCGCTGGGCGGGCTGCACCTCTACAGCTGGGTCTTCGCGTCCTTCCTGCTGGCGCAGACGGCCATGACCGTGGTCTTCGGCAAGCTTTCCGACCTGTATGGGCGCAAACCGGTGATGTTCGCGGGCATCGCGATCTTCCTGGTGGGCTCGGTGCTCGCGGGCTTCGCCTGGTCGATGCCCGCGATGATCGCCTTCCGCCTGATCCAGGGCGTCGGCGCGGGCGCCATCCAGCCGGTGGCACTCACCATCGTCGGCGACCTGTACCCGGTGCGCGAGCGCGGCAAGGTGCAGGGCTACCTGGCCAGCGTGTGGGCGGTGTCGGCCGTGCTCGGGCCGATGCTCGGCGCGCTCATCGTCCAGAAGCTGTCCTGGGCCTGGATCTTCTGGATCAACATCCCGATCGGGCTGCTGGCGGCGGCGGGCTTCTGGTTCTTCCTGCGTGAAGCGCCGTCGGTGCGTCGCAGCAGCATCGATCTGATCGGCGCCCTGCTCTTCACGGTCGGCATCGCCGCCCTGATGATCGCGCTCACCGAATTCGGCATCGGCAACAACGGCACGGCAGGCGCCTGGGCGCTCTGCTTCGTCGTGGCGGCCGGCCTCTTCGTCGTGCAGGAGCGCCGCGCGCCCGACCCGATGGTCTCGTTCCGCCTGTGGGGGGCGCGGGTGATCGCGACCGTCAACGGCGCGTCGATGCTGGTGGGCATGTCGCTCATCGGCATCACGACCTTCCTGCCGATGTATGTGCTGGTGGTGCTCGAGCGTTCGTCGGTGGTGGCCGGGCTGGCCCTCACGATGGTGATGCTCGGCTGGCCGCTGGGTGCCACCCTCGCCTCCCGCACCTTCCATCGCTTCGGTCTGTGGCGCGTGGTCTTCGCGGGGTCGGCCCTGATCCCGCTGGGCGCGCTGGCCTTCGTGCTGCTGCGGCCCGGCAGCTCGCCGATGCTGGCCGGCGCGGGCTCCTTCGTCATCGGCCTGGGCTTCGGCCTGCTGAGCCTGGGCTCGCTGATCCTCATCCAGGAATCGGTCGAACTCTCGCAGCGGGGCATCGCGACCGCATCGAACATCTTCTCGCGCAACCTCGGCAGCGCGCTGGGCGCCACCTTCTTCGGTGCCATCTTCAACGTGGGCCTGAGCCGTGCGAACGGCGGCGCGTTGATCTCGGAAGAGCAGTTGCGCCAGCTGCTGCAGGGCGCGCATGGCGGCACCGCCCCCACCGTCAGCGATACCGCCATCCGCGCGGCGCTGGCCGGCTCGCTGCAGTTCACCTTCCTGATGATGCTGGTCGTGACGCTGGGCATCGTCGTGCTCGCGCTGGTGCTGCCGCGGCAGGGCCTGGGCATGCGCACGGCCGAGTCGCCAACGAAAGAGGCGCTGCCGCAGAACCTGCACTGAGTGCAGGTCCGGCGGTTCAGCGCCTCCGGCTTTTCAGGTCCGTGGATCAGCGGATCAGCGGCACGCCGGTCTTGGCCTGCAGCGCATCGAAGCTGACGCCGTCGGCCAGCTCGATCACCTTCAGGCCCTCGGGCGTCACGTCGAGCACTGCCAGGTCGGTGATGATGCGGTCGACCACGCCCACGCCGGTCAGCGGCAGGGTGCACTGCTCGAGGATCTTCAGGTCCTCGGTGCCGTCCTTCTTCTTGGCCACGTGTTCCATCAGCACGATCACGCGCTTGACGCCGGCCACCAGGTCCATGGCGCCGCCCATGCCCTTGACCATCTTGCCGGGGATCATCCAGTTGGCCAGGTCGCCCTTGGCGCTGACCTGCATGGCACCCAGGATCGACAGGTTGATCTTGCCGCCGCGGATCATCGCGAAGCTGTCGTGGCTGCCGAAGATGGCGCTGCCCGGCAGCGTCGTCACCGTCTGCTTGCCGGCGTTGATCAGGTCGGCGTCGACCGCGTCCTCGGTCGGGAACGGGCCGATGCCCAGCATGCCGTTCTCGCTCTGCAGCCAGACTTCCTTGTCGCCGGTGTGGTTGGCCACCAGCGTCGGAATGCCGATGCCCAGGTTCACGTAGAAGCCGTCTTCGAGTTCTTGGGCGGCACGGGCCGCCATCTGGTCTTGGGTCCAAGGCATGTCAGGCTCCCTCTTTCTTGTTGGCGGGGACTTGGGGGACGGGCACGTCGTCGATCACCGCGGCCTGCGCGATCACGGCCTGCGCCTCGACCTTGGCGGCCTCGACATCCACCGGCGCGGCAGCGCTCACCGTGCGCTTCTCGATGCGCTTCTCGGGGTTGGCGTTGAGCACGATGCGGTGCACGTAGATGCCCGGCAGGTGGATGTCGTCGGGCGCCAGTTCACCCAGTTCGACGATCTTCTCGACCTCGACGATGCAGACCTTGCCGGCCATCGCCGCGGCCGGGTTGAAGTTGCGCGCCGTCAGGCGGAAGCGCAGGTTGCCGGAGGTGTCGGCCACGTCGGCCTTGACCAGCGCCACGTCGGGCACCAGCGAGCGTTCCATGACGTAGGTCTCGCCGTGGAACTCGCGCAGCTCCTTGCCCTCGGCCACCTGTGTGCCGACCCCGGTCTTGGTGAAGAAGGCCGGGATGCCGGCGCCGCCGGCGCGCAGCTTCTCGGCCAGCGTGCCCTGCGGCGTGAATTCGAGCTGAAGTTCGCCGGCCAGGTACTGGCGCTCGAACTCCTTGTTCTCGCCGACGTAGCTGGCGATCATCTTCTTGATCTGCCGCGTCTCGAGCAGCTTGCCGAGGCCGAAGCCATCGACGCCTGCGTTGTTCGAGACGACCGTCAGGTTCTGTACCTGGCTTTCCTTGAGCGCCTCGATGAGCGCTTCGGGAATGCCGCACAGGCCGAAGCCGCCGACGGCGAGCATCTGGTCGTCGGCGACGACGCCGGCCAGCGCCTCCTTGGCGGAGGCATAGATCTTGTTCACCATGGGTCGTGATCCTCGCGAGGTGCGTGTGAATGAGAGGGAAACTGCCTGCGACGATACTACGTACCCGCATACGTAGTATTTCGTAATGGAGACACCCGAGAGCGCCTCGCCAGCGACCACCGCCATCGACTACCGGCTGGCCTTCGAGCATGCCCCGGTGGGCATGGTGCTCTCGCGCAACCGCACGATGGTCGACTGCAACGAACGGCTCTGCGAGATGTTCGGCGCCGCCCGCGAGATGCTGGTGGGCCAGTCCTTCCGCGTGCTGTACCCGAGCGTCGCCGAATTCGAGCGCATCGGCAAGCGCATGGTGCCGATTCTCAACGCCAGCGGCCGCTATGCCGACAACCGCATGATGCGGCGCCTGGGCGACCTGCACGGCGCCTTCGCCGGCGAGACCTTCTGGTGCCACGTGACCGGCCATGCGCTCAACCGCGACGCGCCGCACGAGGCTGGCATCTGGACCTTCGAGGACCTCGGGTCGCGCCGGACGGCCAAGGCCCCGTCGACAGGCTCGGGGCAGGCCCAGCTCACGCCGCGCGAGCGCGAGGTGGCCGCGCAGGTGATGCAGGGGCGGACCTCCAAGGAGATCGGCAAGGTGCTGGGCATCAGCCACCGGACGGTCGAACTGCACCGCGCCCGGCTGATGCGCAAGTACGCCGCGGCGACCACGGCCGAGCTGGTTCAGAAGCTGATGGCGGGCTGATCGGCGGCCGGCGCCGGCCGCCCGGACGCACGCAGATGCCGATTCCGGTAGTAGTTGGCATCGTCCGACACCTGCATACGCCATGTAGCCAATGGCCCAGGGCTTGCGCTGCCGATAGATTGGCATCGTCCCGTTTCCTTCAGGCCACGCCATGCTCACCACCGTTCAGAAAGCCGACATCCTCCGCAAGAGTGGCCTCGACATTCCTGCCTGCCCCGAGGCGGCGCGCGAATGGACGAGCCGGGTCGACGCCCTGTTCGTCGACTATGTCGCCGCCCGGGCGGCCAAGAGCCTGCGCGACGCCGAGGAAGTCCGGCAGCTCGACCTGCTGCGCCGCATGTCGACACGGTCGTGGGGCAAGGCCTCGGCGGAATTCGCCTGATCCTGACGGACTCGTAGCAAGGCCGGCCCTGCGCCTACAGCGCCCGCACGGCATCTTCGGCAGCATGGAAGGCCATGCTCGACCGACGCACCTTTCTCGCGGCCGGCGGCGCCGCCGCGGCGTCCACCGCCCTGGGGACCCCCGATACAGCCTTCGCCGCCACCGGCCTGAAGCTGGGCCGCCCCGGCCCCTTTTCCTTCGACCGCCTCGCCGCGCAGGCCGAAGCGCTGGCGGGACGTCCCTTCGTCGCCGTGCCGACGCCACCAGCCGCCGTGCTCGATCGCATCGACTACGAGGCGCACGGGAAGATCCGCTTCGACACCGGCAGCGCCCTCTTTCGCGACGGCCCCGGCACCTTCCCGGTCACCTTCTTCCACCTCGGGCGCTTCTTCCCGGCACCGGTCCGCATGCACCTGATCGAGACCGCGGCCGGCGACGGCTTCGAGCGCGAGATCCTCTATGACCCCGGCTACTTCGACATGCCGGCCGACAGCCCCGCGCGGCAATTGCCCCCGGGGGCCGGCTTCGCCGGTTTCCGCTTCCAGGAGAGCCGGCGGGGCGACGCCAAGGCCCCGGACTGGCGCAAGAACGACTGGGTCGCCTTCCTCGGCGCCTCCTACTTCCGCGCCATCGGTGCGCTCTACCAGTACGGCCTGTCGGCTCGCGGCATCGCGCTGAACGTGGCGGTGCCGGGCCAGGCCGAGGAGTTTCCGGCCTTCACCCACGTCTACTTCGAACCGCCGACGGACGGCGGCGACAGCGTCACGGTCTTTGCCTTGCTCGACGGCCCCAGCCTCGCGGGCGCCTACCGCTTCGTGATGCAGCGCGGGCAAGCCGTCGTGATGGAGGTGGACTGCCGGCTGTTCCTGCGTCGCGACGTGGCGCGCCTGGGCATCGCGCCGCTGACCTCGATGTACTGGTATTCGGAAACGCGCCCGACCGCCGCCGACTGGCGCCCGGAGGTGCACGATTCCGATGGCCTGGCGCTGTGGCGCGGCAACGGCGAACGCGTCTGGCGTCCGCTCAACAACCCGGCGCAGACCACGGCATCCGCCTTCGCCGATGCGCAGCCGCGCGGCTTCGGCCTGCTGCAGCGCGACCGCGCCTTCGACCACTACCTGGATGGCGTGCATTACGAGCGGCGACCCAGCCTGTGGGTCGAGCCGATCGGCGACTGGGGCGAAGGCGCAGTGCAGCTTATCGAAATCCCGACGGACGACGAGATCCACGACAACGTCGTCGCCTTCTGGGTGCCCCAGGCGCCGGCGACCGCCGGTATGCACTACCGGCTGCGCTACCGTTTGCACTGGACCGACGCCGAGCCCTACCCCGCGCCGCTGGCACGCTGCGTGGCCACCCGCACCGGCCGCGGCGGGCAGCCGGGCAAGCCGCGGCCGGCCGGCGTGCACAAGTTCATGGTCGAGTTTGTCGGCGCGCCGCTCGCCGCGTTGCCCTTCGGCACGCGGCCCGAACTCGTGCTGACCGCCACACGCGGCAGCTTCTCGTACACCTTCGCCGAACCGGTGCCCAACGGCGTGCCGGGACACTGGCGCGCGCAGTTCGACCATGCGGCCGAGGAGAACGAGCCGGTGGACCTGCGGCTCTTCCTGCGCCACGGCACCCAGGCGCTGTCGGAGACCTGGCTCTGCCAGTACCGGCCGTCCTAGCGCAGCGCGGACGGGCGGCTCAGACGCTGCGACTGCGGCGCTGCTTCTTCTCGGCCAGCATCCGCTTGTCGGCACGGTCGAGCAGCACTTCCAACTCGGAGTCGCCACCGATCGCCACGCCGACGCTGCAGCCGACCCCGTTCCCCAGGGCCGCGACCGCCGTGACGATGCGCTCGGCGGCGTGGGAACTCACGCTGGCGATCTTGTCCGCCGGCGCACACAGGCAGGCCGCGAACTCATCACCGCCGATGCGCCCGACCACATCGCTGCCGCGAAGACTCGTGAGCAGCACCTCGGCCACGCCCTTGAGCACCCGGTCGCCGGCCTCGTGGCCGTACCGGTCGTTGACGTCCTTGAAGCCGTCCAGGTCGATGTAGAGCAGCGCGACGCGGTCGTCGTGGCCGCCGATCCGCGCGGCATCGATGACGGCCGCCGCGTCCTGCATGAAGAGCGCGCGGCCGCGCAGGCCGGTCAGCGCATCGCGCCGGGCCGCGTCGAGCTCGGCGATCGTGCGGCCCACGCTTTTGCGGGCGGAGGTCAGCGCCATCGCCAGCTGGTCGATCTCCGTCACGGCGCTGGAGGTGTGGACCGTGTCGCCCCCCTCGCGCACCGCCCCGATGACGGCGCGGATGCGCTTGCGCAGCACATGCGCGACGAAGAGCGCGCACACGATGCCCAGCGCCGCACAGACGAGCCCGCCCAGCAGCACGCTGGCCAGCGCGGACCGGACCTCCCGGTCGATCGCCGCCGACGATCGGCCCACCACCACCTTCCAGCCGAAGGCCGGCACGTCCGCGATGCGGGTGATGACCTCGACGCCGTCCTTGGTCTGCGACCTGAACGACGTCAGCCCGCGATCGAGCGCGTCGTTCAGCGACGTCGTGCTCGGCTCACCGACGAAACGCTGCGAATCCTGGGAGCGGGCCACGATCCGGTGCTGCCGGTCGAGGACGACGGCAACCCACCCGGGCGGCCATTCGGCCTCGTTCAACCGGCCCGTGATCGCATCGCTTTTCAGGAAGGCGGTGATCGCGTAGAGGTTGTCGCCACCTACCTTCATCGGCACCGTCAACGCCACGAGCCCTTCCCGGCTGCGTTCGTCGACAAAGCCCGGCGAGACCTCGGGCTCGCCGCCCGCGAAGACACGCAGCGTCGCCTGGCTGGCGGGCACCGGCGGCAGGTCCTGGCCGAAGGCTTCGTCGGTGCGCAACAACTGCCGGCCGTTCCTGTCGGCCAGACGGAACGCCGCGATGCGGGGGTCGGCCACCACGACGCGCCGGGCGAATTCGTGGAGCGTGGAGAGGTCGCCGTTGATCATGATGTCCGACTGCGCGAGCGTGCGAAGCTCCAGCTCGACGCTCTTGAGTTCCTGCTGGACGGCGATGGCGGACGCAGCCGCCCGGCGCCCGAGCGCCTCCTGACCCTGTACCTGCCGCTCCGCCACCCGGTTGCGGAAGGTGAAGACCGAATAGATGAGCATGGGCAGCGTGGCGAGCAGGCTCACGAGCAGCAGCCAGGCGAACAGGTTGAAGCGCAGGACACCGGGCCCCTTTTTTCTTGGAATGGCTTTCATCGCGCGGGCAGAACCTCGGTGGACATCGGTGGCATCGGGACACGGCCCCGAGGATAGACGGGACGGCGCATGCGGCCGGGCCGTCCCGCCGCAGCGGCATTCAGCGCCTGCGCCCGCCCGCCCCCGGCTTGCGGACCGGCTTGGGCGCCAGCCCCAGCGCCGCTCGGGCCAGCGCGTCGGCCTCGGCATTGCGGTGTCGCGGCACCCAGTGCACGCTGCTGCGCGCCAAGCCCGCGAGCAAGGCCCGGGCCTGGTCGAACAGCGGCGCGAGGCGTGCCACCGGCGGCCCGTCGCCCTCGCCCCGAAGCTGCTCCACCAGGATGCTGTTGTCGCTGTAGAGGCGGGCCGCCGTCGCGCCCTGTGCGATCAGCCGCTGCAGCGCGGCCATCAAGGCCCGCAGCTCGGCCTCGTTGTTGCAGCCGCGCTCGGGGGCCGCCTCCGACAGCGCCTGGCGGCTGCCGTCCGGCGCGACCAGCACCGCACCCAGCCCCATGCGTCCCGGATTGGGCTGGGCACTGCCGTCGCAATGCACGACCCAGCAGGGAAGATCGGACGCATCGGTCGGCAACATGCCCCTGACGCTACCACCGAAACAAAGCGCTCCGGCCCGCCGTGCGGAGGGCCGGCGTCACGCATTGATTGCCACTTTGTTTCACCTGACATATGGCCGGGGGTGCTTCGACACGGGACGCCAGCATGGCGTCACGACACTGGCGGTCCCCCCAACGCTCCGGAGAACGCCCATGCAACATCTCGCCGACCGACTTCAGGTGCTCGTGATGCACGACGAGCCGCTGGTGGCCATCGGTCTTGCCACCGCGCTGCGCCAGCAACCCGACTTCGATGTCTCGGTGCACGGCGTCGACGCCGACCCGGCCTCTGCCGACATCGTCATCGCCGACTACAACGGCGGCGTGGCCTGGGCCCTGCAGGCGCGCAAGCACGCGCATCCGCTGTGCCGGGTGATGGTCGTCACCACCATCGACCGCGAACGCGAGGTGCGCGCCGCCCTCGAGGCCGGCGTGCACGGCTACCTGCTGCTGAGCTGCCAGTTGCAGGAGCTGGCCGACGGCATCCGGTCGGTGGCGCGCGGGGCGCGGGCGCTTTGCGCGGCGGTCAGCCATCGCCTGGCCGACAGCCTGATCCACGAGGCGCTCACGCCACGCGAACTCGACGTGCTGCAGCTCATCGCCGAAGGCCGCGGCAACAAGGCCATCGCCAGCGGGCTCGACATCGCCGTGGGCACCGTGAAGACCCACGTCAAGGCCATCCTCGGCAAGCTCGACGCGCGCAGCCGCACCGAAGCAGCCGCCGTGGCGTCGCGGCGCGGGCTGATCGCCATCGAGCGCGAGGTGCGGCGCCCGACCCTGCCCGTGCCCTCGCACTTCATGCGGCCCACGCCGCATGTTCCCCGCTACTCGGCCGCGCAAGCCGCCTGATGTTTCTTTCGGTCGGCGCATGGGCGCCGGCAACGCGGGGACGAAACGGTTAGATTGCCCGCATGCAAGAACTGTTGTCCCTGGCCACCGAGCGCGGCGTCGCGGTGGTCTTCCTCGCCACGCTCGCGGCGCGGCTGGGTGCGCCGATCCCCGCGTCGGCGGTGCTGGTGGTGGCGGGCGGGCTGGTCGCCATGGGGCAGATCCCCCTCTGGTCCACGGTGCTGGGCGCGCTGCTGGGCAACCTACTGGGCGATGCCGCCTGGTTCTATGCCGGGCGCCGCTTCGGCCACCGCATGATGCGGCTGCTGTGCAAGGTGTCGCTGTCGCCGGACACCTGCGTGCGGCAGAGCGAATCGCTCATCACGCGCTGGGGCGGAGCCTCGCTGATCGCCGCCAAGTTCGTGCCGGGCGTGTCGGTGGTGGCACCGCCGATGGCCGGCGCGCTGCACATGTCGACGGCGCGCTTCGTCGGCTTCGACACCCTCGCCGCGGCCATCTGGTCGGCCGCCTTCCTGATTCCCGGCTGGCTCTTCAGCACGCAGATCCAGGCGGTGCTCGATGCCATGGCCGATGCCGGCGCGGCGGCGCTGCTGGTGCTGCTGGTGGCCGTGGCCGCGGGGATCGGCCTGCGCTACTGGCGGCGGCGCGCGATGCTGCTGGCCATCGACATCCCGCGCGTCACGGTCGACGAACTGCACGAGCTGATGGCCTCGGAGGCGCCACCGGTGGTGATCGACGTGCGCTCGCCGGCGGGCGCCGAACTCGAACCACGCCGCATTCCCGGCGCCCTGGTGCTGCATCTGCAGGACATGAAGAAGAACCGCGGCATCCCTGAGCTGCCCCATGACCGCCATGTCATCCTCTACTGCAACTGCCCCAACGAAGTGACCGCCGCCATGGGGGCGCGGCTGCTCGCGGCACAGGGCGTGAAGCAGGCACGGCCGCTGGCCGGCGGCCTGGACGCCTGGCTCGCCTCGGGCCACCCGACCGAGGTCGGCTGAAGCACAGCGCATTGTTGGCCGCAGGGAAACACACTGCTGGCCCACGGCCCCTTGGTCTCATCGCGCAGGGCGACCACACTGCGAGGCCCTTTCGCCACGCTGCGGCCTGCCTTCCCGATGACGCCTTCTTCCTCTTCCTGCACCACCTGCGACGACCTGCTCGACGCGCCGCCCGCCCGGGCCGCAACCACCCCGGCCGACGCCTCGCGCGCCGCCTGGCTCGCGGTCGGCTCGATCGCCGTCGGCACCTTCGTGATGGTGACCACCGAGTTCCTGCCGGTGGGCCTGCTCACCGACATCGCGCGCGGGCTGAACGTGTCCGACGGCACGGCCGGCCTGATGATGACCATGCCCGGCGTGCTCGCCGCCATCGCCGCACCGGCGCTCACGGTGGCCGCCGGCCGGCTCGACCGGCGCACCGTGATGATCGCGCTCAGCACCTTGCTGCTGCTGTCGAACCTGCTGGCCACCTTCGCCCCGAACTTCGGCACGATGCTGGCCGCGCGGCTGCTGCTCGGCCTGTGCGTGGGCGGCTTCTGGGCCTTCGCACCCGGCGTCGGCACGCAGCTGGTGCCGCCCATGGCGCAGGCCCGTGCGATGTCGATCATCCTGGCCGGCATCTCGGTAGGCACCGTGCTCGGCGTGCCGGCCGGGGCGCTGCTGGGCAGCGTCGCCGGCTGGCGCTCGGCCTTCGCCGTGTCGGCGGCGTTGACGGTGGTGGTGCTGGCGATGCAGCTGTGGCTGCTGCCGGCGCTGCCGGCCGCACGCGCCATCCGGCCGCGCGACCTGCTGTTGCCGCTGACCCGGCGCCTGTCGCGCGTCGGCCTGGGCGCCATCGTGCTGCTGGTGGCCGGCCACTTCGCGGCCTACACCTACCTCAAGCCCTTGCTGCAGGCGGTGTTCGGCCTGTCGCCCGTGCTCGTGACCGCCCTGCTGCTGACCTACGGCGCTGCCGGCTTCATCGGGAACTTCATCGGCGGGCACCTGGTGGCGCGCAGCCCGCGGCTCGGCCTGCTGGCCACGGCCGTGCTGCTGGCCGCCTCCCTGGCGATGTCCACGATGGTGGGTGACGGGCTGCTGGCCGGCGCTGCGGTGGTGCTGGCCTGGGGCGTCGCCTTCGGGATGGTGCCGGTGGCCGCCACCGGCTGGATGCTGAACGCACTGCCCGAAGCGCCGGAAGCGGGCCAGGCGATGCTGGTGACCGCCTTCCAGGTGGCGATCGCCTCGGGCGCGCTGCTCGGCGGGCTCGTGGTGGATGGCAGCGGCATCGCGAGCGCCATGCTGCTCGGCAGCGCCCTGGTGGTGGGCGCCGCACTGGTGACGGGCACGCTGGGCCGCGCGCCGCGCGTGCTGACCGCCCCTTAGCGCGCCTTCAAGCGCCTCAGCGCCCCTTGACGGCGAGCAGCTCGACCTCGAAGTTCAGCGTGGCGTTCGGCGGGATCACGCCGCCGGCGCCGCGCGCGCCGTACGCGATGTTCGGCGGGCAGACCAGCTTGGCCTTGCCGCCCGGCTTCATCTTCTGCACGCCCTCGGTCCAGCACGGGATCACGCCCGAGAGCGGGAACTCGATCGGCTCGCCGCGCTTGTAGGAGCTGTCGAACTCCTTGCCGCTGTCGGGGAAGGTGCCGCGGTAGTGGACCTTGACGGTGTCGCTGGCCGCAGGCGAGGTGCCGCTGCCTTCCTTGAGCGACTGGTAGATCAGGCCGCTGGGCGTGGTGACCGGGGCGCTCTGGGCCGAGGCGACAGACAGGGCCGAAACGGCGGAGATGGCGCACAGCGACACGAGGGTCGCCTTGAAGATGGATCGCACGAGAGCTTCCTTGCAGAGTTGGAAGCAGCCATTATTGCCATGCGCCGAGTCGGGCCGGCGGGGGTTCAGGTCTCGGGTTCCACCAGGTACCCGATGCCGCGCAGCGTGCGAATGCCGGCACCGCTGCCGATGAGCTTCTTGCGCAGGCGCGAAATGAACGCTTCCAGCGCGTTGTCGCCCAGCGCCTCGT
Source organism: Variovorax sp. J2L1-78 (assembly GCF_030317205.1). NCBI lineage: Bacteria > Pseudomonadati > Pseudomonadota > Betaproteobacteria > Burkholderiales > Comamonadaceae > Variovorax > Variovorax arabinosiphilus. The sequence continues at coordinate 1,287,498 of NZ_JASZYB010000001.1, forward strand.
CGAAGCTCGACAACTTGTCGGAGAGGGTCCGCTTGCTCACCACCCGGCCGGGCGGCGTCATCAACTCGACCAGCACCTCGAACTCGCGCGCCGGCAGCTCGAGCGTGTCGCGACCGATGCTGAACCGGCGCAGCTTGCGATCGAGGTGGAGCTCGGCGACCGACACGTAGTCCTCGGTGTCCTTGGCGCGGCGTACCAGCGCCCGCAGGCGCGCCTCGACCTCCGCGAGATCGAAAGGCTTGCCCAGGTAGTCGTCGGCGCCTGCGTCGAGGCCCGCGATGCGCTCCTCGGTCCGGTTGCGTGCGGTCAGCACCAGCACCGGTGTGCGATCGCCCCGCGCCCGCGCCTTGCGCAAGGCCACGAGGCCGCTGCTGTCGTTGGCCATGGCGTGCACCGACCCCGAGGTCTGCGGCAGGTTCAGGTCCAGCAGCACGGCATCGAAGACCTGGACCTGCCACAGGCCATCGGCGTCGGCCAGGCTGGATGCCAGGTCGATGCGGTGGCCCGCGTCGGTGAGGCTGCGCACCATCACGTCGCTGAGAACCTCATCGTCTTCGACCACCAGAATTCGCATGCGCCAAGGCTATCAGGCAGGCGATTAACACCACAAACGGCATGTCAGCGCTCGGTCAGGGCCCGGGAACGATAAACCGGCGATGACTTTCGAGTTTGTGGCATGAGTGCCGCCCGGCCGCCCGAAGGCGCTCGCACCGCAGCCCGCAGGGCGAAGGTTGCCTTATGAGCGCACGCGATGCCTGGTCCGAGGCGCTGCACGGGGACCCTTCGGCCACCGCGCGCACGGCCATCGTGCTGCTGCATGGCCTGTGCAGCACGCCCGAAGAACTGCGTGCCGTGGAGACCCCGCTGCGCAGCCTCGGCTACACCGTCGAAGCGCCGCGCATCGACGGCTATGCCTTCGACCCCGCTGCCACGGTGCAGACCGCGGCGCCCTGGTCGTGCTGGATCGACGCCGTCGAACGCCGAGTCGACGCACTCCGTGCGACGCATGCGCGCGTGATGCTCGTCGGCCTCTCCGCCGGTGCGACGCTGGCGCTGGGCACGGCGATCCGCTGCGGCACACGCGTGGATGCGCTCGTGCTGATGTCCACTCCGCTGCGCTTCGACGGCTGGGCCATTTCGCGGCTGCATGCGCTGCTGCCGCTGGCGCTCTACACCCCCCTCGGCCGCTTCTGGCGCTACCGGGAATGCCCACCCTACGGCGTCAAGAACGAGCGGGTGCGCGCCTGGATCGCACGCGAGCTCGCGGCGCGCCGGATCTCGCGCGCCGGCAGCGCCGTGATCGACATCGGCCATCTTCGCGAGCACGACCGCCTGCGGCGCCATGTGCGCGCGCGCCTCGACCAGGTCGTGTGCGCCCGCGCCCTCGTGCTGCACGCCCGCGATGACGAGGTGGCCAGCGTCGGAAACGTGGCCCTCCTGGCACGCGGCCTGCGCTGCGGCTCGTTCCGCGCCGTGGTGCTGGGCAACAGCTTTCACATGATCACCATCGACAACGACCGTCAAGAGGTCGTCCGTGCGACGACCGCGTTCGCCGCGGCGCTCGCGCACGACACCGCCTGAAGGCGCGGCTCGCCTTTGAACCTGCAGGAGTCTCTTCGCATGCCATCCCCCGTTTTCAACAGCATCGCCGCCATCCTCGAAGGCGATTTCAAGATCCCTTCCGACCAGATCCGTCCCGACACGACGCTGGTCGACCTCGGCCTGGACTCGCTGGCGCTGATGGAGTTCGTCTTCGCCGTGGAGGACGCCTTCCAGCTTCGCATCCCGGAAGACCGGCTCGACCCGCGCGAGGCCGGCATCACGCTCGAACAGCTGTGCAGCGTGGTGGACGAGATGCTGGACCAGCCCGTCACGATGCTCCCACCGCTGGCCGCACACGCATGAGGGACCCCTACGCCGCAGCCGCGGTCGCGCCACGCCGGCCGGCGCCGCGCACCGGCCAGATCGCCGTCACCGGGCTGGGCCTGATCACGCCCCTGGGCGGCACGCTGGAGGCCTTCGACGACGCGCTGTTCAACACGCGTTCGGCGGTGCGCTCGCACACCGTGGCACTGCCGCGCATGGAGCCCTTCACGATGGGCGTGGCGGCGTGCGACTTCGACGACAGCGAGCGCAGCCGGTCACGCCTGCCGCTCGACCGAGGCACGGCGATGGCGATGGCGGCCGCCCGCGCCGCCTTCTCGGCCTCCGGGCTCGGTGCGCAGGCGTTCGACGGCGATCGTCTCGGCGTCTACTGGGGCAGCGGCATGGCCGGCAGCGCCAGCTTCGACGCCACGGCCCGCGGGCTGTACGCCGATGCGCAGCGCGTGCGGCCGACCACCGTGCTGACCACCATGCCGAACGCCGCGGCGGCCGAGATCGGCCTGCATTTCGGCGCACGCGGCGCGGCGCTGTCCTATGCCTGTGCCTGCGCCTCGTCCGCGGTGGCCATCGGCGAAGCGATGCGGGCGATTCGCGGCGGCTGGATCGACGTCGCCATCGTCGGCGGGCACGAAGCGATGCTCACGCCCGGGACGCTGGCGAGCTGGCACGCGATGCGCGTGACCGCGCCGCCGGGCGACGACCCCGGCACCAGTTGCCGCCCGTTCGCGGCGAACCGCACCGGCTTCGCGCTCGGCGAAGGCGCGGCGGCCCTGGTGATCGAATCGACCGCGCACGCCCAGGCGCGTGGCGCCGCAGTGCAATGGTCGCTCGCCGGCTATGCGACCCACTGCGACGGCACCCACATGACCCAGCCCGACCCGTCGGGCCAGGTGCGCACCCTGCGCGCCGCCCTGGCCGACGCCGGCCTGCAGCCCGCGGACATCGGCTACATCAATGCGCACGGCACCGGCACCCAGGCCGGCGACGCGGCCGAGGCGAGTTCGGTGGCCGCGGTCTTCGGGTGCGCGGTACCGATCAGCTCGACCAAACCGCTCCACGGCCACCTGCTGGGCGGCGGCGGTGTGGTGGAACTGATCGTGGCCCTGCGCGCCCTCACCCATGGCCGGCTTCCCGCCATGGCGGATCGGGGCGAGGTCGACCCCGACGTCCATCTCGACCTCGTGCGGGGTGCTGCGCGGCCGGCGCCGCATCTCCGACATGCGCTCACCAACTCGTTTGCCTTCGGTGGGACCAACGCCGTGCTGATCGCGACGCGGGCGGGCTGATCGGGCGCCGCGCCAGGCCACGGCCCGCCGTGGCACTGTTTTTGCACTGGGGTGCTGGGTAGCCAACCCAGGAGAACAGCCCGTGACGACAGGTCTCAAGAAAGTGCTCGGCCCCTTCCAGCTCTGGGGGATCGCCGTCGGGCTGGTCATCTCCGGCGAATACTTCGGCTGGAGCTACGGCTGGAACACCGCCGGCACCCTCGGCTTCCTGGTCGCCACGGTGCTGGTGGCGACCATGTACACCACCTTCATCTTCAGCTTCACCGAGCTGTCGACCGCCATCCCGCACGCGGGCGGGCCCTTCGCCTATGCGCGGCGCGCCTTCGGGCCGACCGGCGGCTTCGTCGCCGGTTTCGCCACGCTGGTCGAGTTCGTCTTCGCGCCGCCGGCCATCGCGCTGGCCATCGGCGCCTACCTCAACGTGCAGTTTCCGGCGGTCAACCCCAAGTGGTTCGCACTCGGCGCCTACGTGCTCTTCATCGGCCTCAACTGGATCGGCGTGGGTATCGCGGCGGCCTTCGAACTCTTCGTGACGGTGCTGGCCATCTTCGAGCTGCTGGTGTTCATGGGCGTGGTCGCGCCGGGCTGGTCGATGGCGAACTTCGTGGCCCACGGCTGGGCCGGCGGCGACGTGCTCAACGGCGCGGCCATCTCGGGCATCTTCGCGTCGATCCCCTTCGCGATCTGGTTCTTCCTGGCCATCGAGGGTGCGGCCATGGCGGCCGAGGAGGCGCGCGACCCGCACCGCACCATTCCCATCGCCTACACCACCGGCATCGTCACGCTGGTGGTGCTGGCCTTCGGCGTGATGGTATTCGCCGGTGGCGTGGGCGACTGGCGCACGCTCGCCAACATCAACGACCCGCTGCCGCAGGCGATGAAGGTGGTGGTGGGCGAGAACAGCGGCTGGCTGCACATGCTGGTGTGGATCGGCCTGTTCGGGCTGGTGGCCTCGTTCCACGGGATCATCATGGGCTACTCGCGCCAGATCTTCGCGCTGGCGCGCGCCGGCTACCTGCCTGCGTACTTCGCCGCGCTCAGCCCGCGCTTCAACACGCCGCACCGCGCGCTGCTGGCCGGCGGCGTCATCGGCATCGTGGCCATCTTCAGCGACGAGTGGGTGAGCTTCGGCGGCCAGACGCTGACCGCCAACATCGTGACCATGGCGGTGCTCGGCGCGATCGTGATGTACCTGGTGTCGATGGCCGCGCTGTTCCGCCTGCGCCATACCGAGCCGGCCCTGGAGCGCACCTACCGCGCGCCCTTCTACCCCGTGTTCCCGGCCATCGCGCTCGGGCTCGGCGTGGTCTGCCTGGGCGCCATGGTCTGGTTCAACGGCATGCTGACGCTGCTGTTTCTCGTGCTGATGGCCGCGGCCTACGGCTACTTTTTGATGACCGGCGCGCAGCGTGGGGCAGCGGCGCCGGACGCGATGCTGGCCAAGCGCTGAAAAGCGTCCCGATCAATCTCTTTGTTGAAAGCGAACGACCCATGCTCTCTCCCCGCCCCCTCGTCCTGGCCCTCGGCACCATCGCCAGCCTGGCGCTTGCATCACCGTCCTGGGCGCAAGACAGCTACCCCAGCCGCCCCGTCAAGGTCATCGTCGCCCTGCCGGCCGGCGGCAGCGTCGACATGGTGGCGCGCATGGTCAGCCAGCAGCTATCGACCGACCTGGGCCAGCCCTTCGTGGTCGACAACCGGGCCGGCGCGTCCGGCCAGATCGGTGTGCCGGTGGTGGCGAAGGCGCCGCCGGACGGCTACACGATCATGGTGTCGCCAGCCTCCTTCCTCACCACCAACAAGAGCATCTTCAAGACCCTGCCCTACAGCCCCGAGACCGACTTCGCGCCGGTCACCAAGCTAGTCAACCAGGCGATGGTGCTGGTGGTGCGCGACAAGACGCGCTTCGCCACCGCGGCCGACGTGCTGGCGGCCGCCAAGGCCAAGCCGGGCACGCTGACCTATGCGTCCTCGGGCGACGGCAGCCCGCAGCACCTGGCGGGCCTGATGTTCGAGAGCCGCACCGGCACCCGGCTGCTGCACGTCCCCTACAAGGGCGGCGCGCCGGCCATCACCGACCTGATCGGCGGCGTGGTCGACATGGCGTTCGCGCCGCTGCCCGAGGCGCTGCCGCACATCAAGGCCGGCAAGCTGTTCCCGATCGGCGTGCTGAGCGAGAAGCGCGCCGTGTCGGCACCGGACATTCCGACACTGCGTGAAGGCGGCGTCGACAACGTCGTGCTGTCGGCCTGGATCGGGCTGCTGGCGCCGGCCCGGACACCGCAGCCCATCCTCGACCGATTGAACCAATCGGTGAAGTCGATGCTCCGAGGCGACGCCAGGACCAAGCTGCTCGAAGTGGGCATGGAACCCGCCGTCGACGACGTCAAGCCGCTCGGCCAGGTCATCGGCGAGGAGATCCGGATCCATGCCGAGCTGGTGAAGGCGGCCGGCCTGGTGCCCCAGTGATGTCGTGTGTTGGACGTTCGCAGAAGGAATCTCTCGCCACTGGCGAGGAGGTCTTCGGCCAGATGAGCGGATTCTTTGAATCTACGTCGGTCCTTGCAAGGACGCTCGTGCACAGGCCAGGAACGGCTCGATCAGCGGACTGTCCCAATCGCTCCGCCAGGAGGCCGCAATCTCCATCCGCGCATCGACATGGCGCAAAGCCCTGAACACCACCCCGGGCGGCCGCCCGATCTGCGCGCAGGCAGGCAATATCGCCACGCCCTTCCCCGCCAGGACCAGCGCCAATGCCGACACCATCGTCTCGACCCGCTGCGCAATCGGCATGCTCACGTCGTGCCGCCGCAGCAGCGACGCGACGACCGATTTGTCGACGTCGCCCTCGGGCATGGGCAGCCCGATGAGCGGCAGGCCCGAGAGGCGCGCCAGCGGAATGCTGGCCAGTCGCGCCAGCGGTGAATCGGCGCGCACCGCGAGCATCAACGGCTGGCTGCCGATGCGCTCGGCAGCAATGCCCGCCTGCACAATGGGAGGAATGCAGATCGCCACCGACACATCCGAATTGGTAAGGGCCGAGACGTTGTTGACGGCGTTCAGCTCCACGTACTGGATCTCCACCTCCGGCAGCCTGCGCCGCAACTCGTTTTCCAGCCGCGGCAGCACCAGGTAAGACAGCACGACCATGGTGCCGATGGTGAGCCGGCCCCGGCTGCCCGAGCCGATGGCGCGTGCCGCGTCGAAGCCCTCGTTGGCCAGCAGCAATGCCTCTTTCGCGCGCCGGAACAGTGCATTACCCGCATCGGTGATTTCCATGCCGAGCGCCGTCCGGCGAAACAGCGGGGCGCCCACCGCCGCCTCCAGGTTCCTGATGTGAACCGACAGCGGCGGCTGCGCCATGTTGAGCCGGCGCGCCGCCTTGCCGACGCTGCGCTCCTCGGCAACGGCCACGAAATAGCGAAGGATTCGGAGGTCTGGCGTAGCCATACGCTGTGCATATGCCTTTTCAAGAAAACAGTATTGGACGCCATGTGGCGGCGCATCAATCATTTGCGCATGAAAAATTTTCCCGTCCATCTCCCCAAGTCCGAGATCTGCGAGATGCCTGCAACAACCATGCGCAAGCTGGTCGCGCAGCGCGAGCTCTCGCCGGTGGAGATCGTCGAAGAGGTGCTGCGCCGTGCCGATGCGCTGCAACCGCAGCTGAACTGCTTCATCACGCTGTGCCATGAGCAGGCCCTGCAGCAAGCCAAGGAAGCCGAACAGGCGCTCATGCGAGGCGAGGCCCCGGGCCTGCTGCATGGCCTGCCCTTCACGGTGAAGGACATCGTCGACACCGCGAACGTGCGGACCACCTACGGCTCCCTGCTGCACCGCGACCATGTTCCCACGAAGGATGCGGTGGCCGTGGCGCGAATGCGCGAGGCCGGCGCCATCCTCATCGGCAAGACCACCTCGTCCGAATTCGGCGCCAAGTGCCTGACCGATGCGCCGCTGTTCGGCAGCACCCGCAACGCGTGGAGTGTCTCGCGCACGAGCGGCGGCTCCAGCGGCGGCGCGGCCGTGTCGATGGCGGCGGGCATCGCGCCGCTCGCCATTGCGACCGACGGCGGCGGCTCGACGCGCATTCCCGCCGCGTGCAACGGCGTGGTCGGCCTGAAGCAGAGCCTGGGCGTGGTGCCCCACAGCCAGGTGCAGGACGCGTTCGGCAACTACACCTATGTGACGCCCACCACGCGCAACGTGGCCGACACGGCACTGATGCTGCAGGCCATGACCGGTGCGCACGGGTCGGACCCCTGGTCTCTGGGCGTGCCGGCCCAACGCTACTTCGACGAGCTGCAAGCCGGCGGCGACCTGTGCGGCAAGCGCATTCTTTTCTGCGCCGCGCCCGCGGGGCGGCCGATCGCCGCGGACGTTGCAGCCGCCTTCGAGGCCGCTCTGGCGACCCTGGCGTCGATGGGTGCCGAGCTGGAGCCGATGTCGGGCGAAGGCTTCGACGTCGAGCCCGTGTGGCGCGTGATCAACCACACCAGCTGGCGCGGCCGCTTCGCGCCCATGGCCGCGGCGCACGGCGACCAGATGAGCCCGTCGCTGCTCAAGCAGCTGGCGCTGGCCGAGCATGTGGATGGCGTTGCCTTCCAGCAGGCCATGTTCGCGCGGACCGCGTTGTTTCGCGAGGTGCAGGCGCGGCTGGAGACGCACGACTTCATCTTCACGCCCACGCTGTCGCGCACGGCCCTGCCCATCGACCAGGACCTGTTCGGCAGCATCGAGATCGACGGCAAGGCCTATGCCGAGGTGCGGGCGAACTGGTTCCCCTGGACCATGCCGTTCAACCTCACCGGCCACCCCGCCATCAGCCTGCCCTGCGGCGCGGACCGCGATGGCCTGCCCATCGGCATGCAGCTGGTCGGCCGCTTCCGCGAAGACGGGTCGCTGCTGCAGGCCGCCGCCTCATTCGAAGCCGCGCACCGGCCGGCGAATCCGCTGCCCGTGGTGGCCTTCTGACGTCTTCTTTTTTCTCCCGCCGATTTTTCAACCAGCAGCTAGACACCATGACCTCGTTCCTGAAGACACTCGTGCTCGGCGCGTCGATCGCCCTGGCCGGCGCCGGCGCGCACGCCGACAACGCGCCCGTGCGCCTCATCATCGGTGTTCCGCCGGGTGGCGCGCTCGACAACCTGGCGCGCTCCATCGCGGAGGAATTACGCGGCTCGCTGAAGGCGCCCGTTCTGGTGGAGAGCCGCCCCGGTGCGTCCACGCGCATTTCCATCGAGGCGGTGAAGACCGCGCGGCCCGACGGCCACACGATCCTCATCGGCGCCACACCGCCCTTCGTGCTGTTTCCGATGACCTACGCGCGGCTGAATTACGACGTCGACAAAGACTTCATTCCCGTCGCGCATCTGGCCAACGTGCCCAGTGTCGTTTCCACTGGCGCGAACCAGCCGTACAAGACGATTCCCGAATACGTCGCGTGGGTCAAGAAGAACCCCGCGCAGGGAAGTGTCGGCATCACCAACCTCGGCGGCGGCCTGCACTTCAGCCTGTGGCAGCTGTCGAAGGCCATCGGCGTGCCGCTCGCGGCCGTCAGCTACCGGGGCGGCGCGCCGCTGGCGACGGACATCATCGGCGACCATGTGCCACTGGGCGCCGATGCACTGGCCAGCCAGATGGAGCTGCACCGCTCGGGCAAGCTGCGCATTCTGGGCGTCGCGGGGACGAAGCGGCTGAGCTGGCTGCCCGATGTGCCGACCGTCAAGGAGGCCGGCTACGACGCCTTCGATCGCGCCAACGCGTCCTATGCCGCCTTCGTGCCGGCGGGCACGCCGAAGGATGTTGTCGCGACGCTCGAGAAAGCCTTCCTGGCCGCCATGCGCAGCCCGCAGGTGCGCGGCCAGCTCGAACGCATCGGGCTCGACGCAACCGGGCTGCCCGGCGCCGAGGTGACGCGCCTCATGAATGAAGACCGCGAGTACTGGCGCCCCATCGTCAAGGCATCGGGCTTCAAGAGCGATGAGTGAAGCGGCGCCGCAAGACCAGGAAAGGGCCGCGTGGGCGGTGCTGGTTGTTGCGAGCCTCGGTGCGTTTCTCTGCTTCCTGAACCTCAGCGCGCTGAACGTCGCGCTGCCCTCGGTGGCGCGCAGCCTGCAGGCATCGCCGTCGCAGGCGAGCTGGATTCTGCTGTCTTACATGCTGGTCAGCACCGTGTTCATCCTGAGCTTCGGGAGGCTGGCCGACCTGTGGGGGCGGCGTCGGCTCTTTCTTTCGGGTCTGGGGCTTTTCCTGGTGGCCTGTGCGGCCTGTGCGGCCGCGACGAGCTTCGGCGCCCTGCTGCTCTTTCGCATTTGCCAAGCGGTGGGTGCGGCCGGTGTCATGGCCAACGCCAGCGCCTTGGTGGGCGATGGATTCGGCCGCAAGCGGGTGGGCCTGGCGCTCGGCGTGCTCGCGATGGTGGCTGCGCTGGCGCAGGTCCTGGGACCGCTGGCCGGCGGCTTTGTCGTGTCGTGGTGGGGCTGGCGTGTGCTCTTCATGCTGAATGTGCCGATCGGGTTTGGCGTGCTGGCATGGTCGTGGCGGGTTCTGCCGAAGAGCGCGGCAATGTCCAAGGCCGAGCGCTTCGACCGGGCCGGCGCCTTGCTGTCGCTCGCGGGGCTCGGCGGCGTGATCTATGCGCTCTCGATGGCCGGAACGCGCGGCTGGGCAAGCACGCCGGTGTGGGCTTTCATGCTCACCGGGGTGGGCGCCCTGCTCGTGTTCATCAGAATTCAACAGCGCGCGGCCAGCCCTTTGGTCGACCCGGCCTTGTTCAGGGACTCGGGGCGTCGCACGGCCTACGCGGGCATCCTGCTCCTGTCGATGTCGCAGGCCGCGCCGTTGCTGCTCGTGGCCCTGTATCTCCAGGCATGCGCAGGCCTGGCGCCATCGGAGGCTGGCATGCGCATCGCACCGGTCGCGCTGGGGATGCTGATGGCCGCGCCCATCGCCGGCAGCCTGACGCGGCGCTTCTCGCCCGACGTCCTCTGCGTGAGCGGTCTGCTGCTCGCCGCAGGTGCGCTGCTCCTGTTGGCGGGCATGCTGCAGCCAGCCATCGGTGCCGGGCCGCTGGCCGCCTGCCTGTGGATGCTGGGCCTGGGTATCGGGAGCTTCGTGACACCCAACAACGCGTCGATTCTGCAAAGCGTGGCGCCGCAGCGCCGGGGCATTGCGAACGGTGTGCGCTCGACCCTGCAGAACACCGGGATCATGACGGGAACCGCCCTCACACTGAGCGTGGCGCTGGCCGGGCTGCCCTACAGTTCGCAGCGCATGATTCTCGGGAATGGCGGTGCGGGTCTGTCGGGCGTCGATGTCGCCACATTCACGCAGGGGGCCAGAAATGCGCTTGCGATGCTCGCCTGCCTTTGCCTTGTGGGTGCGGCGCTGATCGCAAAAAACTACCGCCGTACGACGGCTTCTGTTCTGAGCGGCAGGAGCTCGAGGCCCTGACGCTGCGACGCAAGCGGGCGCAAGCCCTTGCGCGGCAGGAGCGCATCGTGCTGGCCTGCGCCGACGGCTCGTGTCGATGCCGTTGATCGCCGGGCCGCCTGGCGATCAGCGCGCGAGCCGCGGCCCCGCCATGATGATGCACATGCCCAGCAGACTCACCGCGACGCCGATCCAGTCGGTCAGCGTCGGCTGCACCTTGTCGATGGCCCAGAGCCAGACGACGGCCACGCCGACATAGACACCACCGTACGCGGCGTACACGCGCCCGGCGGCGGTCGGATGCAGCGACAGCAGCCAGGCGAACAGCGCCAGGGCGAGCGCGGCCGGAACCAACAGCCAGGCCGAGCGGCCCTGCTTGAGCCACAGGTACGGCAGGTAGCAGCCGACGATCTCGGCCACCGCGGTGACCACGAACAGGCCCAGGGTCTTCAGAAGTTCCATGCGGCGCATTGTGATGCGCCGTGCATCACCGTGGCGCGATCTCCTTGCGCACCTTCGCCACCTGCGCCGGCGTGACCGCCTCGCCCCGATTCCCCCAGCTGCTGCGCACAAAGCTCAGCAGCGCCGCGACGTTCTCGTCGCCGAGGCGCCAGCCGAAGCCGGGCATGGCGAGCGCCGACGGCCGCGACTCGGTGCTGGGCATGGCCGAGCCGGCGAGCACGATGCGGATCAGCGAGGTCGGGTCTTTCGCGTTCACCACGCTGTTGCCGGCCAGCGAGGGGAAGACACCATCGGCGCCCGCGCCGCTCGAGCGATGGCACGCATTGCAGTTGTTGAGGTAGACCATGCCACCCGCGCCTTCGACCGTGCCGGCGCGCAGCGCCTGCGTGCTCGGATGCGCCGTGGCCGCGGCCACCACGGCCGCCTGCAGCGGCGCCGGTGTCGCCGGTGGTGTGCCGATCGACTGCAGGTAGGTGGCGATCGACGCCAGGTCTTCGCGGCGCATGTACTGCGTGCTGTTCTGCACCACCTGCGCCATCGGGCCGAAGGCCGCGGTGTGTGCGGTGCGGCCGGTCTGCAGGTAGGCCACCATGTCGTCGGTCGACCACTGCGCGGCGCTGCCGCGCTCGGTGTGGCGCAGCGGCTGCGCAAGCCAGCCGTCGATCAGCGTGCCGGCCAGGTAGCTGTCGCCCTGGCGTTCGTTGGCGGCCTTGACCCCGCCGGCCAGGCTGCGCGGCGTGTGGCAATCGCCGCAGTGGCCCAGGCCCTGCACCAGGTAGGCACCCCGGTTCCATTCGGCGCTGCGCGCACTGTCGGGCTGGTAGACCCCCTTGTCGAGGTACAGCAGGTTCCAGCCCATCATGAGCCAGCGCATGCTGAAGGGCCACGGCAGGTCGGTCGGCGGCGGCTTGTCGGCCGAGGCGGCCACGCCCTGCTGGAAGTAGACATACAGCGCATGCATGTCCTCGTCGTTCAGCCGGGCGAACGAGGGATATGGCATGGCCGGGTACAGATGCTGGCCGTCGCGCCGCACGCCCTCGCGCAGCGCGCGGGCGAAGTCGGCCTCGGTGTAATCGCCGATGCCCGCGCCCTTGTCGGGCGTGATGTTGCTCGACACGATGGTGCCGAAGGGTGTGGCCATGGGCAGGCCGCCGGCGAAGGGCACGTTCGACGGGCCGGTGTGGCAGCTGACGCAGTCGCCAGCGCGTGCCAGGTAGCGTCCGCGTTCGACGGTCGGGTCGGACGAGACGGCGGTGCTCGCACCGGTGGTCGCCACCACCGGTGCCGCAGGCATGCCACCCGTCACCGGGCTGGCCTTCTGCCCGAAGGCCCAGGTCGACAGGAGCGCCGCGACGACGATGCCGAAACCGGTCACGCGCAGGCGCGTCTTCGTGGCGGCGTTCATGCGAGCGCTCCCGGGTTCTTCAGGTAGGTCTCGCGGATCGCCTTGGCCGACCAGTACGCCAGCGCGCCCACCACGGCGGTCGGGTTGTAGCCGAAGTTCTGCGGGAAGGCGCTGGCGCCCATCACGAACACGTTGGGCACGTCCCACACCTGCAGGTAGCGGTTGATGGCGCTCGTCTTGGGGTCGGTGCCCATCACGGCACCGCCGGTGTTGTGGGTCGACTGGTAGGGCCGCACGTCGTAGTGGTCGCCCTTCTTCTTGAAGCCCATGCTGATGTGCTTGGGCCCCATGGCCTTGGCGATCTGCTCGACCTTGCTGCCGATGAAGGCGGTCATCGCCATGTCGTTGTCCTTCCAGTCGAAGGTCATGCGCAGCAGCGGCTGGCCGAAGGCGTCCTTGTAGGTCGGGTCGAGGTCGAGGTAGTTGTCGCGGTAGGCCATCACCGAGCCCTGGCTGCCGACGCTGGTCTGGTAGACGTAGTTCTCCTTGGCCGCCTTCTTCCAGGCTGCGCCCCAGGTCGGCGTGCCGGCCGGCAGGGCCAACTGCTGGATCGGCCGGCCACCGGTGTTGATGCAGTTGATGGTCGCGCCGCCGACGAAGCCGAGCGGCCCGTGGTCGAAGTTGTCGCCGTCGAAGTCGTCCATCGCATGGCCGCTGGCGCCGGCGCCGACGAAGGGGTTCATCGGCTGGTCCTTGTCGAAATGCAGCGTCGCGCCGCCGTTCAACTGGTACGCATAGCTGCGGCCCACCACGCCCTCGCCCGTGGCCGGGTCGTACTTCTTGCCGATGTTCGACAGCAGCAGCAGGCGCACGTTGTGCATCTGGTAGGCGCACAGCACCACGAGGTCGGCGGGCTGCTCGACCTCGTTGCCCTGCGCGTCGATGTAGGTCACGCCGGTGGCCCGCTTGCCGTCGGGCGACATGTTGACGCGCTGCACGTGCGAACGGGTGCGCAGCTCGAAGTTCGAGCGCTTCATCAACGTCGGCAGCAGCGTGGTCTGCGGCGACGCCTTGGCATACATGTAGCAGCCGTAGCGCTCGCAGAAACCGCAGAAGTTGCACGGGCCGAGCTGTGCGCCGTGCGGGTTGGTGTAGGCCCGCGACGCATTGGCCGCGGCCTGCGGGAAAGGGTGGTAGCCCAGTTCACGCGCGGCCTTCTCGAAGAGCACGGCGCTGTTGGGCGATGCCAGCGGCGGCAGCGGGTATTCGTTGGCGCGCCAGCCCTCGAAGGGGTTGCCGCCGGCCTGGATCTGGCCCTTGAGGTTGCCGGCCTTGCCCGAGGTGCCGCAGATCTTCTCGAACATGTCGAAGTGCGGCTCGAGCTCGTCGTAGGTGACGCCGAAGTCCTGCAGGTACATGCCTTCGGGGATGAACTTCTTGCCGTAGCGCGCTTCGTAGGTGCTGCGCAGCTGCAGGTCGGCCGGCAGCGCACGCCAGTGGTGGCCGTTCCAGTGCACACCGGCGCCACCGACGCCATCGCCCAGCAGGAAGGAGCCGTGTTGCCGGTACGGCACGGCCACGTCGGCGGGCGTGTGGCGGATGGTGACGGTCTCTTTCGAGAGGTTCTGGAACAGCTTGCCGCGGATGCCGTAGCTCAGCTCGTCGGTGATGCGCGGATACGCGAAGTCGGGCACGGTGTCGCGGTTCTCGCCGCGCTCCAGCGCCAGCACTTTCAAGCCCGCGGCGGTGAGTTCCATGCCCATGATGGCGCCGGTCCAGCCGAAGCCGACCAGCACCGCGTCGACGCTGGGTTTCTTGATGGTGGCCATGTCGCGCGCCTCAGCCCTGCGGCCCGTTGATGCTGACGGGCGGCAGCGGATAGTGGACGCCGGGCTTGTCGACCCAGTCGAGGAAGTCGGCGCGGGCGCCGGGGAAACCGATCATCTTCCAGGCCACGGCATTCTTGTTGCCGCCATGGATCGGGTCGCTGAAGTAGCCTTCCTTGGTGTTCTGCAGCAGGAAGGTGAAGAAGTCCTTGGCACCAACCTCGGCGAACTGGATGGTGCCGCCGTCGAGACCCTTGAGCACCTCGTCCTGCGTTCCCGTATCGAGTTCAGCGAAGCGCTTGCCGCCCTTCTGCTGCTTGCACCAGGCATCGGTCGCTGCGATGCCGGCACGGTAGACCTCGCGCGGCAGCATCTTGCCCTGGTAGCCGAAGAGCGGCGAACTCGGCACGAACGGGCCCTGCATGTACCAGGTCGCGGCCTGGCCGAAGGCGCCTTCCATCTGCCGGTCGATGAACTCGGGCACCCCGGCTTCGATGGCGCCGGGGCCGGTGTCGTCGGAGGGAATGAGCCGGGCCACCGCCGCCTGGATGAAGGCCCACTCCTCGGCATGGAAGTACACCGGGGTGTACGGCGGCGAAGCCGCTGCCGCGGGGGCCGAAGCGGCTTGTGCTGCGACCTGCTGGCCTGCCACGAAGCCGGTCGCCGTCAAGGCGCCGGCCGCGGGAACGATAGCGATGGACCGGCGCAGAAATCCGCGCCGACCCGGTGAGGGAACGTCAGTCATCGATGGATGTGCAGCACGAGGCCGCCGTGTTGTTATGAGACCAGCATGGCACTGCGACGGCGTCGAGGCAATCGGACGGGAGCACTTCCCACCGATGAAGTCGGCCAATGTTTGGCGCGAATCGGCCAAGGGCTTCGCCGAGGCATGATGTCCGCCAACGACCTACCTACAAGGAGACAGACCATGCCCTCTCGCACCGCACCGGCAGCGCCGCGCTATCCCATGGCGGAACTGAAGGACCTGCCTGACGACATCCTGACCGCCGTGCTCGCGGTGCAGGAGAAGGCCGGCTTCGTGCCCAACGTGTTCCTCGCCTTCGCCCGCCGGCCCGCCGAATGGCGCGCCTTCTTCGCGTACCACGACGCGTTGATGCTCAAGGAAGATGGCTCGCTCACCAAGGGCGACCGCGAGATGATCGTGACCGTCACCAGCGCCGCCAACCAGTGCCTCTACTGCGTGGTCGCACACGGCGCGCTGCTGCGCATCTACGAGAAGAAGCCGCTGGTGGCCGACCAGGTGGCGGTGAACTACCGCAAGGCCGACATCACGCCGCGCCAGCGCGCGATGCTCGACTTCGCGATGAAGGTGAGCGAGCGGTCGCACGAGATCGACGATGCCGACTTCGACGCGCTGCACGTACACGGCTTCGACGACGAGGACATCTGGGACATCGCCGCCATCACGTCCTTCTTCGGCCTGTCGAACCGCATGGCCAGCTTCGCCGGCATGCAGCCCAACAACGAGTTCTTCATGATGGGGCGTGTGCCCCGCGAGAAGAAGTAGCTGGTCAGGCGGCCGGCCCGCGGCAGGCCGCAAAGGCATCGAGCGCCGGCTTGTAGGTCGGCGTCTTCAGGTCCATGACGCCAAGCACGGTGTGGTAGAGGTTGTCGTGCGTCAGCGCAGCGTCGCGGCCCTTCGACAGGCATGCGGCCGACAGGTGCTCGCGCGCCTTCAGGCCATCGCCGAACCACGCCACCATCGGCACGTGCTTCTGCACATCGGGCGCGATGTTGTACGGCAGACCATGCAGGAACAGCCCGTACTCGCCGAGCGACTCGCCATGGTCACTCATGTAGAGCATGCCGGTGTCATAGCGCTGCGACTGTGCCTGCAGCCAGTCGATGGTGCGCGCCAGGAAGCGGTCGGTGTGCGCGATCGAGTTGTCGTAGGCGTTCATCAGTTCGCCGTGGCTGCAGTCGGCCAGCACGTTGGTGGTGCATTCGGGCATGAAGCGCTTGGTGTCGGGCGCCGAGCGCTTGGCGTAGGACGGTCCGTGGCTGCCCATCTGGTGCAGCACCAGCAGCACGCCGCGATCGCGGCGCTCGGCCGGCAGCGCGGCCAGGCGCTGGTCGATGTTCTTGAGCATCACGTCGTCCAGGCATTCGTCGCCGTCGCACAGCGCGCTGCGCGTGGCCGCGTCGAGCCCCTCGGATGCCGACACGGTGGGCACGCGCACGCACACGCCCTTGCAGCCGGCCTGGTTGTCGATCCACAGCACCGCGAGGCCTGCGGCCTGCGCGACGTCGACCAGGGTCTCGTAGTCGTCCTTGCGCCCCTCGTACCCTTCCTTGCCGAGGTGCGAAAACATGCACGGCACCGAGGCGAGTGTGTTGGTGCCGCAGGAATGCACGTTGGGCCAGCTGATCACCTGCCGCGCGGCGAGTTCGGGCGTGGTGTTGCGCGCGTAGCCGTTGAGCCCGAAGTGATCGGCCCGCGCCGTCTCGCCCACGACGACGACGAAGAGCGGCGGCTTGCGCTGCGCCGCATAGCTGGCGCCCAGCGCCGCGCCGCCCGAGATCGGGATCAGCTTTCGGCTGTGCGTGAAGAGCGGCTTGAGCACCACCGCGCTGGCCGAATACAGGCTGGCGAGCGGGTTCATCATGTAGCGCAGCGTGACGTGGTTGCGCATGAGCGGCGCCAGCTCGCGCGACGTCACCACCGCACTCGCCGCCACCACCGCAAGGGCCGCCGCGCACAGCATCGCGTTGCGCCAGAGCTGCGACAGCGGCCGCATCGGCAGGAGGCGAACGCGCAGCAGGCCCCAGGCCGGTAGCGCGCAGACCAGCAGCACGTTGAACACCAGGCGCCAGCTCAACAGGTCACGCGTCTCGTGGAAGTCCGTCTGCATGGCATTGGCCGCCATCGTCGGGTCCATCACGACGTGGTAGGTCAGCATGTAGTGCTGCGCGATCGCGGACAACAGCACCACGGCGAACCACAGCGGCTTCATGCCGCGCGTCCATGCCGTGAGGGACAGCACCGCCACCGTGCCGAAGCCGGCGAGCAGCGCCATCACGCCCACCCAACGCAGGTACACGCTGGGGGCACCACCGATGCGCGAGAGTTCCAGCCACAGCGGCCAGTTGGCGGCGAGCAGCAGATAGACGGAAAGCGCCGCCACCACCGCCCGGGCGGAGCGGGGGCGCGACAGCCACGCGTCGAACTTCAACAGCGCGTCGGGCCAATGCGGGGAGACGGGGGCGGCAAAGCCAGGGCCGGCGGCGGCCGGGTGCACGCGGTCCGCGGCGTCGGAAGAAACGGTCATCTTCCGATGTTGGAAAGCAGGACTGAAATCAGCCTGAACGAAGCGCTCAGCTTTCGTTCAGCTTCGGCGTTGCCTGCGGATCGGGGGCCGGCCGTCGGCGATGATGGAAGACCACGTCGACCGCCCAGCCCGTGATCCAACACACCCACGCCGTCCACAGCGTGTGGCTCATGTAGTGCGCGCCGCGCCATTGCTGCGCGAGGCCCAGCACCAGTCCGAAGCAGGCCGCCGCGGCGAGCCAAGCCCAGGCGGCGCGCGGCATCGAGCGCCGCAAGACGAACCACCCGCCCAGATACGCGAAGGCCGCCGAGGCGTGGCCGGCCGGGAAGCAGCGGCCTGGGCCGCCGTCGTTCACACCCCACGCCCAGTGCGACACGTAGCGCGCAGTGCCGCCGAATTCGGCCAGATCCCACGGACAGCTCGTGCGACTGCTGTTTTTGAGCAGCGAGATCGCTATCACCGACGCGAGCACGGTCAGCGTCAATTGAATTCGCTCGCGCCGCGTCAAGCGGCGCAGCAGCGCGAAAGGCCAACGGATCGCCACGGCCAGCAACGTCAGCCCGAACCAGCTGAGAAATCGCGGGATCTCGTGCAGCCAGAGCACCAGCGTCGGGTCGTCGCTCAGCGGGAAGCCGTTCGGGCCACCGGCGAGCCGGGCCATCGTCAAATCAAGGCCGACAACGTCCCACAGCAGAACCAGCAGCAGCACGAGGACGGCGGAGAGAAGGAGCCGCGAACGCGCGCCCAGATGCCCAGGAGTCATGGCGCCCGAGGCTATCGGCGCCGCATGAACCCAGCCTGAAGCGCCGCGCGTCGCCCAGGCTCTAGACTCGCTGCTTTTTGGAGACCTTCTTGCGCGTCCTGCTCGTCGAAGACGACATCGCCCTGTCGGAAGCGGTCTGCGGCTACCTGCGGGCCAAGGCCTTCGTGGTCGACGCCGTGCCCAGCCTCGCGCAGGCGAGTGCGGCGCTGCATGGCGCCCAATACGCCGCCGTGCTGCTCGACCTGCACCTGGGCGACGGCGACGGGCTGTCGCTGCTGCCGCAGGTGCGCGCGCTGAAGGACCGCCCCATCGTCATCGTGCTCACCGCCAAAGACCAGGTGACCGACCGCATCCGCGGTCTCGACGCGGGCGCCGACGACTACCTCATCAAGCCCTACGACCCCGGCGAACTGCTGGCGCGGCTGCGTGCGGTGGAGCGCCGCCGCAGCACGTCGACGGCACCGGTGGTCCAGTTGGGCGACCTGGAGATCGACCTCGCCCGCGAACTGGTGCGCAGCCGCGGCGTGCCGGTGACGCTGACGCAGAAGGAATGGGCGCTGCTGCGCGTGATGGCGACGCGCCCCGACCGCATCCACACCCGCGACAACCTGCAGGACGCGCTCTACGGTTTCGACGACGAGGCCGACAGCAACACGCTGGAGGTGTTCATCAGCCGGCTGCGCCGCAAGCTCGGCCGCGAGCACATCCAGACGCTGCGCGGGCTGGGCTACCGCCTGGTGGCCGCGGGCGGCGACGCGCCGTGAGCGCGACGGCGGCGCCCCAGCCGCGCGAGACGCTGGCCGGCCGGCTCATCCGCACGCTGATCCTGTGGGTCGGCGGCGTCTGGCTGCTGTGCGTGATCGGCGTGGTCTGGTACGTCGACCGCGAGATCAACTTCAACTTCGACAACGAGCTGGTCGAAGTGTCGCACCGCATGTTCGACATCGCGCTCGACGAGCTCGACCGGCGCCAGGGCGAAGCCGCCGGTGGGCGCCTGCTGATCGCCCCGACGCCGACCTTCGCCGACGCGGCGGTGATGTTCCAAGTGGTCGAGCCCGGCGGGCGCGTGCTGCTGCGCTCGGCCGAGACGCCCGGCAACACCTTCGACGTGCCGCTGGCCAGCGGCTTCGCCAACGACGAGGCGTGGCGCATCTACACGGTGCACCATCCCGCGCGCAAGCTCTACCTGCAGGTGGCCGACCCGCTGGACGAGCGGCGCGAAGCGCTCAACCGCACGCTCTTCGGGCTCATCATCCCGCTGGGGGCGGTACTGCCCTTGCTGGCCCTGGTGCTGCGCAAGATCGCACGCGATGAGCTGCAGGTGCTGCAGACCATGGCGACCGAGATCGGCCAGCGCGGCGGCGACGACCTGCGGCCCCTCGCCCTGCCCGGCCTGCCGCGCGAGCTGCAGACCGTGGGCGACCACGTCAACCGCCTGCTCGAACGGCTGGCCCAGGCGCTCGACGTCGAACGCGCCCTGGCCGCCAACGCCGCGCACGAACTGCGTACGCCGCTGGCGGCGGCAAGGCTGCGGCTGCAGACCGCGCTGGAACACGACCTGCGCCGCGACGACGTGGTGGCCGCGCTCGACGCGTTGCGCACGCTCAGCCACCGCACCGAAAAGCTGCTGCAGCTCTCGCGGGCCGAGTCGGGCGCGTCCTTCACCCGCGAGCGCGTCGACCTCACGCAGCTCGCTGCCACGGTCGCGCAGGAGTTCTGGCAGGACCCGGCCGCGATCGACCGGCTCGGCCTGAAGGTGCCCGACAGTGGCGACGCGCCGGTCGCGCTCGGCGACGTCGATGCGCTCGCGATCGCCTTGCGCAACCTGGTGGAGAACGCGCTGCGTTACGCGCAGGGCGCCGCGGTGGAGATCGAGGTCGACGCCGCCGGCCGCCTCGTCGTGCGCGATTTCGGACCGGGCGTGACCGACGTCGAACTGCGCACGCTGCAGCTGCGCCATGTGCGGCACAGCGCGGAGCGCGCCGGCTACGGGCTCGGCCTGTCGATCGTCGGCACCATCGTCGAGAAGCACGGCGGGCGGCTCGAGCTGCTGTCGCCGCCCCCGGGCGCGGCGCGGGGCTTCGAGGCGCGCATCACCTTGCAGCCGGCCTAGAAGGTCCAGCGCGCACTGACCCGGGCGCTGCGAGGCTCCATCGGGTGCACATGGCGGTCGTCGATGCCGCCGCCACAGGTGCCGCCGGCCACCTCGCCGGCCGTGCACGACGCGTAGGCGTATTCGATGTCGTTGCCCTTCCTGCCCGCGAGGTTGAACACGTCGAGCCCCAGGGTGAGATGCGGGTTGACCGCATAGCGCATCCCGAGATTGAGCAGCGTCGAGGACTTCGAGCGCTCGGTGTTCAGCGTGTCCAGCGCGCGCGGACCGAGGTAGCGCAGCCGCAGCGATGTCGTGAGCGGCCCCTGGACGTAAGTGACGCCGGCGGCCAGCACCTTCTCGACCGCGTTGTCGATGTAGTTGCCTTCGCCCTCCGGCGCCTCGCCCCGGAAGCGGGCGCGCGACAAGGCGCCGTCGAGTTCCAGGCGCCATGCCCGATCGAGCTTCCAGCGCAAGGTCGCCTCGACCCCGCGTCGGCGGCTCGCGCGGCCGGCTTCGGTCGAACCGGCATCCCCGACGTAGACCAGTTCGGAATCGAGCTGGAGCTGCCACAGGGCCACCGTCGCAGTGAAGTCCTCGCTGGGCTGCAGGCGCCAACCGACTTCGGCACCGGTGCCCTTGACCAGGGCAGGCACGCGGTCCGCCGGCAAGCCCGAGGCCGGGTCGGTCGTGATGGTGGCGCCGCGCACATCGTTGCTGTGGAAGCCGACGCCCGCGTTCAGGTAGAGCTCCTGCTGCGGCGTCAGCGCAAACGCCAGGCCCGCCTTCGGGCTGGCCAAGGCATCGTGACCGCGGCCGCTGTTGGCCGCGCCATAGACCGGCTCGCGCCCCTGCACGTCGTAGTGCAGCACATCGCCGCGCAGGCCCACGTAGCCGCGCAGCCGGTCGGTCAGGTAGACCAGTTGCTGGCCGTACACCGACAAGAGGTCCTGCGACACCTTGTCGTCGCGCACGGTGCCGAGCCGCTCACGCTCCTGCGTCGCATACAGCCCGACCTGACCGATGCGGTCGCCCCGCCAGCTGGCGCCCATGCTCAGCACGCCATCGAGCCCGCCGAACCGGGTCGGCAGGGTGCGGGCCGCCTGCGCGCCGAAGATGTGGCGGCGGTCGACCTGCTCGAACTGATCGCCGTTCACCGGGTCGTTCAGGAAGTAGGTGAAATCCGAGAAGAGCTTGAAGCGGTAGTCGATGGCATAGGCGCTGACCGTCGTCTCGCCGTCCGGTCCCTTGTCGAACCACTTGCCCGACAGGCTGACCCGCTCCGTCTTGCCGCCGTCGCTGGGGTTGAGCGAGCCGAAGCGCGACAGCGCCCCGCTGTCGATCAGGCGCTGCGGGACCTGGTCGGTGGCGGTCCAGCGGCTCTTGTAGGCCATGCCGGTCAGGCTGAACCCGCGCGTCGGCGAGCCTTGCGCATAGCGCAGCACCGCATTGACCTTCTGGAGGTTCTCGGCCACGCCCCACGGACCATCGTTGCCCTCGACCTCGATGGCACCGAGCCAGGTCTGGTCCTGCACCGTCCGCGAGCCTGCGGCCAGCAGCCGACGAAAGTTGTTGGCGCCGAAGCTCAACTCGGCAAAGGGCGCGTCGAGCGCCCCGAAGTAGTCCAGCGTGGCGCTCCCCGCCAGCGAGAAGTCGCCGCCGTCGGCGAAGTACGGCCCCTTGCGGTAGCGCACGCCCGAGACCAGTTCGGGGATCAGGAAGTTGAGGTCCGCGAAGCCCTGGCCATGGCCGTGCGTCGGCATGTTGACCGGCATGCCGTCGACGCTGACGGCGAAGTCGGTGCCGTGGTCGAGGTTGAAGCCGCGAAGGAAGTACTGGTTGGCCTTGCCGTCACCGGAGTGCTGGGTCGCCACGACGCCGGGCACCGCTTCGACGATGTCGCCAGGCCGCAGCTTGGGTCGCGTCTGGTAGGACTCGCGTTCGACGGCACCTTCGCTGGCGCTGTCGGCCGAGCCGATGGCCGCATCGCGCGGGCCACGCACCTCGACCTCGGGCAAATGGCTCTGCTGCGCACAGGCTGCGCTGGCAGCGAAAGCCACACCCAGGAGCACCGGTCGCGCCAGTGCCTGTCTGCGTTTCATCCCGTCCCTCTGTCTGTATGAGAAAGCGCAGATTGTTCATACAAACAGTGACGTCGGCATGACGCCCTCTTGCAGACGTACGGGATCAATTCAGTGGTTTGAGGTGCGTGTGCGTGCCGGCCGCACCGTGCGCATGCGGCCTGGATCGGGCCAGCGGCACGCGGTGGATGTTGCCGTGCCGAACACCGCGCAAGGCGAGCAGCAGCTCCGCACAGGTCTGCACAGCGGCGATGGGCCCGCGCAGCACGACGGCTTCCATGCAGTGGTCGTGGTCCAGGTGCGTTCGCAGGCTCGTGACGACGAGGTCATGGTGTGCGTGCTGCAGTTCCAGCAGGCGCGAGATGACGGTGTGTTCGTGCCGGTCGTAGACATAGCTCACGGTCGCGACGCACCAGACCGCCTTTCCCGCCGCCGCGTCATGTTCGAGCGTCTCGCGGCCGACGCCCGAACGAATGAGGTCGCGCACGGCCTCCGAGCGATTGACGTAGCCCTTGCCGGCGATGAGTGCGTCGAACTGCTGCGCCAGTTCGTCGTCCAGAGAAATGGTGAATCGCTGCATGGTCGCGTGAGGAAGGGACAGAGGGCAGGCCGGAGCGGCCGGGCGAAGAATGCCACACACCGCCTGGCGCAGCGCACAGCGCACGCGTCCGATGCGCGATCGATCGCTGGCGAAGAAAGTTCCAAGAAAAAGTTCCGAGGCGTTGCAAATTCATGGCGTTGTAACAGTCGAAAAATAGGATGAACTTCTCGGATCCGCGCCGCTCGCGCCCCGAAAAGAAATCGCCCTTCAAACAACACGCCATCAAGAGAAAAGGCATTCGCCATGCGCCCAGGTCACCGCTTTCGATTCTTGCTCGCCAGCAGCATGCTGGCCTTGTTGGCCGCATGTGGCGGCGGTGGAGACGACAACGTCGCCACCACGCCCCCGCCGACCGGTGCGTCTCCGAACGACGCCGCCCGGCAGGCGGCCTTCGCCACCGACTTCGGCGCCGGCCTCGCGTCCCTCAACAGCTACGGCGGCCTGACCAACACGGCCTTCCTGGACAACTACGACGACGCCTTTCTCGATGCAGGCTACTCGAAGGCACAGGTGCGCGACGCCCTGACGCAGGAAGCCGCCGCGCTGCTGCTCTTCTCGACGCAGCTGTCGTCCTTCCCCGCCGTCAAGCTGTCGGCCGTCACGATCAATGGCTGCGACGCCGCCAACGTGTGCACGCTGACCGCCACGCTGACCAACACGGACGTCGACACGACCTCGGTCACCTTCACCTCGCGCCTGTCGTTCACCGGCGGCAAGTTCCGCCTGCTCGGCGACCAGAAGCAGACCTGAGCCCGACCGCCCCCTCACACGAACGAACGCGGACATTTTTTCATGAAGACTCCTTTCCCTTTGCGCGACACGGCACTGGCGCTGGTCGCCCTGGCCAGCATCACCGCCCTTCCCTTCAGCGCAGCCCGGGCCGCCGACCGTGCGGACACCAAGGCCAGCGGCACCTACGTCGCCGGCGACTTCCACAACCACACGACCTGCTCGGACGGCGCGCTGTCGGTGAAGAAGCTGGTGGACAAGTCGGTCAAGACTTTCGGCCTCGACTGGTTCGTCCAGGCCGACCACGGCGGCAGCAGCGCCCGCAACTGCACGCTGGCCGAAGACCCGTTCGAGCCGGTAGCGCCCGCACTCGGTCTGACCACGAGCACGACCGGTCCGTACCCGCCGAACACCTACCCGAGCGGCGGTCAGCCGGTCGGCACGGGCAAGGGCCCGAACCAGACCTGGGAAGCGACGCTGCCCAATGGCCGCGCCGACGTCAAGGGTGACGGCACCGACACGCCCAAGAAGATGTGGCGCTGGCAGGAAATCAAGGAATACCAATACCCGGTGATCGAGGCCGAGAGCCGCGCCCGCAACAAGCCGATCTGGATCGGCGTGGAGCAGAACGCGCCCGGCCACGAGCACGTCTCGACCAACGTGCTGCCGGGTCAGCTGCCCTGGCCGTCGACCGCCGCCGGCGGCAATGCCGCCCTGCAGGCGCAGTACGAGTACTGCTTCGACCGCAGCGACAGCGACACCAGCCGCGGCGCGGAGAACCAGTGGGATTGCACCGTGAGCGGCAGCAACAACAACAACCTGCTCGACACCACGGCACGCAAGATCACCGGCACCAACAGCAGCACCACGCCCAACCTCGGTCACCTCAAGACCGTGGAAGGCATCAAGTGGATGAACGAGAAGGCGCCCACCGCCAGCTACTTCGTCCCGGCCCACCTGGAGCGTGCGGGCGCCTACAACCCGACCGGCAACAACGGCTTCAACATCGAGCACCTGCGCAACTTCAACAACGCGGCACCGAAGATCGCCTTCGGCTTCGAGTCGATGCCCGGCCACCAGGCCGAAGGCAACCGCGGCAGCTACGGCACCGGTGCCGTCGGCGGCGGCACCTACGGCGGCTCGGGCGTCTACGCGGCGACCGTCGGCGGCGTGTGGGACGCGTTGCTGGGCGAAGGCCGCAACTGGTTCTTCTTCGCCAGCTCCGACTACCACAACCGCGGCAGCTTCGGCGCCGACCAGCGCGAGACGACCTCCGACTTCTTCCCCGGCGAGTACACCCGCGACTACGTGATGGTCCGCAAGGGCAGCGACAACCTCACGGCGGGCGGCATCATCGACGGCCTGCGCAGCGGCAACAGCTTCGTCGCCAACGGCCAGCTGATCGATCGCCTGTCGTTCACGGTCTGCGCCGCCAACCCCGGCCTGCCGCGCAACGCGGGCAACGCCCTGTACGAGAAGGCCGGCCAGAACGCCACGGCGGCCAACGGCGACGTGCGCATCAACGGCTGCGCAACCATGGGCGAGAAGCTGGTGGTGCGCCCGGGCACGGACCTGGTGGTGACGGTGGTGCTGCGCGACCCGCAAGGCACCAACAACGCGCCGTATTCGTTCCCGAACCCCTCGCTCAAGCAGGTCAACATCACGCAGCCGCTCAATGCGCCGGTGCTCGACCACGTGGACGTGATCAACGGGATGGTGACGGGCATGGTCGACCCGGCCGACACGGCGAACTACGCCGGCGCGCTGGGCTCGAAGGCCGCCACCAACAAGACGGCGAAGGTCGCCAAGGTGTTCAACAGCACGAACTGGACGGCCCAGGCCGACGGCACGCGCATGATGAGCTACATCGTTCCGGCCGCCAAGGCATCGCAGTACTTCCGTCTGCGCGGCACCAACCTGCCGGCCGCGACACCCTTCGAGACCGATGCCGACGGCAACCCGCTGCTCGACTTCGTCTCGAACCCGTCGGACGGCACGCTCCCGGGCAAGATCCCCTGCAGCGACGCGGCCTGCCCGGCGCACATGCGCACGCTCAATGGCACGAAGTATTCGAGCTATGACGTCGCCGGCTGGTCGGATCTCTGGTTCTATGCCAACCCGGTGTTCGTGGAAGTCGTGAACACCGTCAAGGTCGCCGGCATCAAGTAAGCGACACGGGCCCGTCCCGCATCGGCACGGCAGACACAAGGTGTCTGCCGTGCCTTTTTGTCCGAAGAAGCACGCAGCGTCATGCTCAGCGTCCCCCCTGAAATTCCCGCCGCGCCGCGCGGGGACGGCGCGCGCATGGAACTCCCCATTGCTCATCTCTTGATGGTGCTGTCCGGTGCGGCCGCGCTCGCCTGGCAGATGGTCTGGACCGCTGAATTCGGTGCCGCGATGGGCCACGAGATCGTGGCCGTGCTGGCCGTGCTGGCCGCCTTCTTCGGCGGCCTCGCCATGGGCGCACAGATGCTGGGCCGGACGCTGGCACGCAGCCGCTGGCCCGGGCGCTGGTACGCCGGCTGCGAGCTGCTGTTGCTGGCGTGGGGCCTGGCCCTCACCGTGACCATGCCTTCGCTGATCGACGCCACGGCGCGGCTGATCGGCCCCGAACCGTCGGTGCTGCGGCACTGGACGGTCGCCTTTCTCTTTCCGTTCCTCCTGCTGCTGCCCGCCAGCGCGGCGATGGGCGCCACCTTGCCCGCGCTCGAGCGCCAGCTGAGCACCGCGCGCAGCCGCCTCGGCGGGCTCTATGCGGCCAACACCTTCGGTGCGGTGCTCGGCCTGCTGCTGGCGGTGTTCGTCCTCATGCCCCATGTCGGCCTGCTGCGCACCGCCCTCTTCTGCGCCGCGGCGAATGCGCTGTGCGCGGTGCTGGCCTGGTGGCTGTGGCGCAATGCACCGGTGACACCGATCACGGTGGCCGACCGGCCGATGCCATCGACAGCCGGCCGCCGCGTGCCCGCCCTGCTGGTGGCCACCGGCGTGCTCGGCATCGGCTACGAGGTGCTCGCGGTGCGCGTGCTCAGCCAGGTGACCGAGAGCACCGTCTACAGCTACGCACTGCTGCTCGCCATGTACCTGCTCGGCACGGCCGCGGGTGCAGCGATCTACCAGCGACTGGCGCATCGTGCCGGCGATCCGCGCCAGCTACGCGACCGGCTGCTGCTCGCGCTGGCGACCACGGTGCTGCTGTCGGGCCTGGCCCTCGGCGGGGCCGATGCGCTGTGCGCCTGGCCCGCACGCTGGATGGGCCCCGGCGCGGCCGGTGCGCTCGCCGGTGAAGCGCTGGCGGCCGCGGCGGCCATGGGGGCGCCGACGCTGGTGATGGGCGCGCTGTTCACGCACCTGTGCATCGAAGCGCAGTCCGGCGGGCTGCCGCTCGGACGCGCGCTGGCGCTCAACACCGCGGGCGCGGCCCTCGCCCCGGCGCTGGTGGGCGTGTGGCTGATCCCCGCACTGGGTGCGCCGGCCGGTCTGGCCCTGATGGTCGCGGGCTACCTGCTGCTGCAATCGCCCGTGCGTTGGCGGCGTCCGCAGACCGTGGCGATCGCCGCGATGGCCGGCGCGACGCTGCTGTGGGGCGCGAGCCTGCGTTTCGTCGACGTGCCCGACGGCGGCCGGGTGCTGAGCTACGACGACGGCGTGATGGCGGCCGTGAGCGTGGTGGCCGACGCCGATGGCGTGGCGCGCCTGCGCATCAACAACCGCGCGCAGGAAGGCAGCAGCGCCAGCGGCCTGGTCGAGTGGCGCCTGGCCCAACTGCCGCTGCTGCTGCACACGACGCCGCCCCGGCAGGCGCTCTTCCTGGGGCTGGGCACCGGCTTCACCGCGGCCGCCGCGGCGCAGGAACCGGGCTTGCAGGTGCACGCGGTGGAGCTGCTGCCCGAGGTGATCGCGGCGGCCGCGCTGTTCGCGAAGTCGCCGGCCGCCCCCGTGCCGCTGCAGCCGCTGCACACCGTGTCGGCCGACGCGCGGCGCTTCGTGCAGGCGTCCGACGCGCACTACGACGTGATCGTGGCCGACCTGTTCCATCCCGCGCGCAGCGGCGCCGGTGCGCTCTACACGGTGGAGCAGTTCGCCGCGGTGCGCGCGCGCCTGGCACCCGGTGGCGTCTTCTGCCAGTGGCTGGCACTGCACCAGATGGACCTCGACACCCTGCGCAGCATCGTCGCGGCCTTCCTGGCCGTGTACCCGGACGCGATCGCGGTGATGGCCAGCAACAGCCTCGACACGCCGGTGCTGGGGCTGATCGCACGGCCGGACGATCCGGCCATCGACCTCGCAGCCGTGCGTACCCGGCTCGCGCAATCTGCCGGCCCGTCGCAACAGGCCGCTGCACGGCTCGAAGACGAGTTCGCCGTGGTCGGCAGCGTGCTCGCCGGGCCGACAACACTCGCGCGCTTCGCCCGAGGCGCCACCGCCAACACCGACGACCGCCCGGTGGTCGTCCACCAGGCCCCCTGGGCCACCTATGCCCCGCCCTCGACCCCGCGCGAGCGGCTGATGCAGCTGCTGGGCGAACTGCAACCGCACGCCACGGAGCTGCTGCGCCAGCCGCGCGATGCCGAGGCCGATCGCATGCAGGCCTACTGGGCCGCGCGCCGGCTCTACCTCGCGTTCGGTGCCACCGTGCGCCCCGTCGCCGACCCGGGCGAGATGCTGCGGCGCGTGCAGAAGCCGCTGATGGGCCTGCTGCGCCAGAGCCCCGAATTCCGCCCTGCCTGCGAGCCCCTGGTCGCGATGGCCAACGCCCTGCGCGGCAGCGACCCGGCCCGCGCAGAGGCCGTCACCGCCGCGCTCGACGGCATCGGCGCGCGGTGCGCCCACGCCGCACGCACCACCGCGCCGGCGTCCTGAACGCACGCCACCTTCCCACCCCTTTTCCCTTCCGACCGATCGCCCACCCATGGACCTTTCCAACGCCCTGAAACGCGCAGCCCGCGAGCCGCTGCTTCACTTCCTGTTCCTCGGCCTGCTGCTGTTCGGCGTCGACCATGTGCTCAACGCCCGCCGCGAAGACCCGCAGACCATCGTCGTGGGTGCCGACGTGCAGAAGGAAGTGCGCGAGATCTTCGTGGCCGGCATGCAGCGCGAGCCGTCGCCCGGCGACATGCAGAAGCTGATCGACCGCTGGGTCGACAACGAGGTGCTCTACCGCGAAGGCCTGTCGCTCGGCCTGGACCGCGGCGACAGCACCATCCGCGAGCGCGTGATCTTCAAGGCCATGAGCATCGCGCGCAGCGGCATCACCCTGCCGACCATCGACGAGCCGACGTTGCGGGCGTGGTTCGAGGCGCGTCGCGACCGCTACGACACGCCGGCCCGCTACGACTTCATGGAAGCGGTGGTGATCGGCGACAGCACGCCCGAGGCGCTGGAGACCTTCGCCGCCGCCCTGAACGGCACCGCGAAGAGCGACACGCAGAGCGACCTGCGCGTCTTCAAGGACCGCCCGCACACGAACCTGGTCGAAAGCTACGGCAGCGATTTCGCCGACAAGCTGGCCCAGCTCAAGGTCGGCGAGTGGCAGGCCGTGCCGAGCAGCGCCGGCCTGCGCGTGGTCCGCGTCGAGGCGATCAAGCCCGGCGCGACCGCGAAGTTCGAGGACATGAAGGACTCGGTCCACCAGGACTGGAAGGACGACACGATGGCGCAGCGCACGTCGGACGCGGTGCACGAGATGAGCAAGAAGTACGCGATCCGCACTGAGGGTGCGAAGCCATGACGACCGTCTGGCGATTTGTGCTGCGCACCCTGTTCGTGCTGGCCATCGGCTGGCACGCGGCCGGCGCCGGCGCGCACGAGATGAGCATCGCCGAGATGACGATGCGTGAGGTCGGCGCGGGCCAGTTCGTCTGGTCCTGGGGCGCGCCGGGCAAGAGCCGGCCGGTCGCCGAGGAACTCACGCCGACCTGGCCCGAGGGCTGCGTGGGCGACGCGCAAACCGTACAGTGCCCCGGGCCGATGACGGGCACCCTGTCGATCGACGGCGTGGGCAAGGCCTACTCGGCGGCGCTCGTTCGCATCCACTGGCGTGACGGCCAGCAGAGCGTCCACACGCTCAGCGGCTCGCAACCGAGCGTGCAGCTCTTCGGCGGTGCGCGCGACGAGCGCGGCGGGCTGGAGCTCGCCAAGGTGTACGGCCTCCTCGGCGTCGAGCACATCTTGAGCGGCATCGACCACCTGCTGTTCGTCATCGGCCTGCTGTTCCTGGTCGGGCTGAACAAGCGGCTCATCGGCACGATCTCGGCGTTCACCTTGGCGCACAGCTTCACGCTGGCCGCCAGCGCGCTGGGCTGGCTGACGCTGCGCTCGCCACCGGTGGAGGCGACCATCGCGCTGTCGATCGTGCTGGTCGCGGCCGAAGCACTCAACGACCGGCAGACCTGGAGCCGCCGCTGGCCCGCGCTGGTGGCCTTCCTGTTCGGGCTGATCCACGGGCTGGGCTTCGCCGGCGCGCTCAAGGACATCGGCCTGCCGCAGCAGAACATCCCGCTCGCGCTGCTGAGCTTCAACCTCGGCGTGGAAGCCGGGCAGCTGATGGTGGTTGCGCTGGCGTGGGGCCTCACGGTGCTGCTGCGGCGCCATGCCTTCGCGCTCGCGGTGAAGCGGCCGGCGCTCTACGGCATCGGTGCGCTGGCGAGCTTCTGGACCATTTCGCGCATCGTCGCGATCGCCGGCTGATCGCACGCATGGCATCCGCTCCACCCCGCGCGCAGGTCTTCGAGCTCTTCCCGACGCCGGTGATGCGCGTCGAGGGCTGCATCGACACCACGCTGGTCGCCGGACTGCATGCGCAGCTCGGCGGCGACCTCTCGGAAGCGAACCATCGCTCCGAAGCGCTGTCGCACAGCCGCCTGCTGTCGCCGCAGGACGCACCGCTGCTGCGCGAGGTGGCGCAGCGCCTCGATGCACCGCTGCGCGAATTCGGCACGCTGCTCTTCGGCGAGGCGCTGCACTGGCGCATCAAGGAGATGTGGCTCAACGTGATGCAGTCCGGCGGCCAGCAGGCGGTGCACAACCACGCCAACAGCTTCGTCTCGGGCGTGCTCTACCTGAGCGCCTGCGAGCCGGCGAGCAACACCGCCTTCATCCGCAGCCTCGGCGGGCGCGACTACGTGTTCAGCAATGCCAACCCGCGCAGCACCACCGGCCCCTTCAACGCCGAACGATGGATCGGCCCGACGCCCGCCGCGGGCGACCTGCTGCTGTTCCCGAGCTACCTGCTGCACGAGGTGCCGATGAACCGCGGCGCCACGCGCAGCACCCTCGCCTTCAACGCCATGCCGGACCGGCTCGACGCGTGGGGCTATTCGATGTCCTTCTCGCACTGAGCTTCCGAACGCCACTTCTCTCACCCCCGACACCATGACAACGACCCAACGCTCCCCCCGCATCGCGTCCGCCCTGCGGCGCGCCCTTCTGCTGACGCTGGCGCTCTCGCCGATCGCTGCCGCGACGCACGAGTACTACGGCGCGGATTTCACGCTGATCCATCCGTGGGCCGACCCGACGCCCGAAGGGCAGCTGGCCTCTGCACCGATCTACTTCACGATGGAAAGCGTGCGCGGCAAGGACCGCCTGGTGCGCGCCAGCACGCCCTACGCCGAGACGGTGGAATTCCGCAGCAGCGACGCGCCATCCGCCAAGCGGCTCAAGGCCATCGACATCGCCCCCGCCGACAAGCTCGACTTCGGCAAGGACAAGCCGCACATGGTGCTGCGCAACCTGAAGGCGCCGCTGCAATGGGGCCGCAGCTACGAGATGACGATGTTCTTCGAGAAGTCCGGCCCGCTGCAGGTCATGGTGTCGGTCGGCGCGCACTGAGCGCCGATGTCGCACGGCCAGTGCTGAACGCTCAGGCGCTGACCAGCGTACGCAGCCACTCGGGCAGCGCCATCGCCTTCTGCCTGGGGAAATCGACCCAGATGGTGGTCGCACCGCCGGCCGCGCAGATCACCTCGGGCGCGTCGGCGCGTGCCATGGTGGCCCAGGTCTCGAAGGTGGTGCGTGCAGGGTCGCTGGCGTACATCTTCAGCAGCACGTCGCCCGGGTACTCGAGCTGGCGGTAGAAGTTGCAGAAGGCATTGACGATGACCATGCCCTCGCCGCTCGGGTCGGGTTCGAAGCCGATCGAGCGCACCCAGTCGATCCGCGCCGTCTCCATGTAACGGAAATAGCTGCCGTTGTTGAGGTGGCCCATCGCATCCATGTCGCCCCAGCGGATGGCGATGGACATCTCGTAGACCAGCTTCTTCTTCTCGGGGATTTCGATCTTCATGGGGCAAGGATGGCTTGGCGGACCCGCGGGGGCCAGTCGCGAAGGCGACCGCCTGCCCCTTGCACTGGCGACCCTGGACGACAGGGGCCGCCGAATGACGCCGCATAAAATGTTTCATTGTTCGGCAGCATTTCACGTGCCGATGCGTCCAAAAACCATTATCGAACAGACCTCATGACCCACGACGAAATCCTCGCCCAGTTCGGCCCGCGCGAATCCATGGAGTACGACGTCGTCGTCGTCGGTGGCGGGCCGGCCGGGTTGTCGACCGCGATCCGCCTCAAGCAGCTCGCGGCACAGAACGACAAGGAGATTTCGGTGGTGGTGCTCGAGAAGGGCTCGGAGCCCGGCGCGCACATCCTGTCGGGCGCCATCATGGACCCGCGCGCGCTGTCGGAACTCATCCCCGACTGGAAGGCCAAGGGCGCGCCGCTGAACCAGCCGGTCACGGCCGACACCTTCCTGATGCTCAGCGAGACCGGCGCGACCCGCACGCCCAACTTCCTGCTGCCGCACAACTTCCACAACGAAGGCAACTACATCGTCAGCCTCGGCAACGTGGTGAAGTGGCTGGCGCAACAGGCCGAGGAACTCGGCGTGGAGATCTTCCCCGGCTTCCCGGCCGCCGAAGTGCTCTACACCGACGACGGGAAGGTGCGCGGCGTGGCCACCGGCAACCTCGGCATCGGCAAGGACGGCGAGCCGACCGAGAACTTCCAGCTCGGCATGGAGCTGCTGGGCAAGTACACGGTGTTCGCCGAAGGCGCGCGCGGCCACCTGGGCCGCCAATTGATCGCGAAGTACAAGCTCGACGACGGCAAGGACCCGCAGAGCTACGGCATCGGCATCAAGGAGCTGTGGGAGATCGACCCGGCCCGCCACGAGCCGGGCCTGGCCATCCACACGGCCGGCTGGCCGCTGCCCTCGGACACCTACGGCGGCTCCTTCGTCTACCACGCGGAGAATAACCAGCTCATCATCGGCTACGTGGTCGGGCTCGACTACCAGAACCCGCACATGAGCCCCTTCGAGGAGTTCCAGCGCTTCAAGACGCACCCGAACATCCGCTGGTACCTCGAAGGCCAGGACAAGGGCCTGAAGCCGGCCAAGCGCCTGAGCTACGGCGCGCGCGCCATCACGGCCGGCGGCCTGCTGTCGCTGCCCAAGACGGTGTTCCCGGGCGGCGCGCTGGTCGGCTGCGAAGCCGGCTACCTGAACGCGAGCCGCATCAAGGGCAGCCACGCCGCGATCAAGACCGGCATGCTGGCGGCCGAAGCCGCCTTCGAGGCCGTGGCCGCGGGCCGCCAGCACGACGAGCTCGCCGCCTACCCTGAGGCCTTCGAGAAGAGCTGGCTGCACACCGAGCTGAACAAGGCGCGCAACTTCAAGCAGTGGTTCAAGAAGGGCCTGACGGTGGGCACCGTGATGACCGGCATCGAGCAGTTCGTGCTGCGCGGCCACATCCCCTGGACCATCCACCGCACAGAGCCGGACCATGCGCGGCTGAAGCCCGCGAGCGCGTGCAAGAAGATCGCCTACCCCCGGCCCGACGGCAAGCTCACCTTCGACCGGCTCTCCAGCGTGTTCATCAGCAACACCAACCACGAAGAGAACCAGCCGGCGCACCTGACGCTGAAGGACGCGACGGTGCCCACGCGCATCAACCTGCCCGAGTACGCCGGCCCCGAGGCGCGCTACTGCCCGGCCGGCGTGTACGAGTTCGTGCCCGACGAGGCGAACGCCGGCAAGGAGCGGCTGCAGATCAACGCGCAGAACTGCGTGCACTGCAAGACCTGCGACATCAAGGACCCGACGCAAAACATCGTGTGGGTCACCCCCGAGGGCGGCGGCGGGCCGAACTACGTCGGCATGTGAGCCGCCGCAGCGGGTCGGCTCACTTGCCGACCAGCTGCGTCAGCTTCTCCGCCTCGAAGCATTCCTCGCGCGCCGCGTCGCAAGGCATGCAGTCGCCCTTGTCGGGCGTGCTCGACGAGAGCTTCTCGATCGCTTCCCAGATCAGCGCGATCTGGTGCTCCTGCCCCTTGGCGCTGTCGATCAGGCCGCGCATCGCCTGCGACAGCGGATCGTCGTCCAGCGTGATGCCGTAGGCCGAGAACTTGCGATCACTGCCGGTCACGTCGGCACTGGCACCGGTTTTCGACGGAATGATGCGCGCCGGGATGCCGACCGCGGTCGCGCCGGCCGGCACCGGCTTGATGACCACCGCGTTGCTGCCGATCTTGGCGCCGTCGCCCACCACGAAGCCGCCCAGCACCTTGGCGCCGGCGCTCACGACCACGTCGCGGCCCAGTGTCGGATGGCGCTTGGTGCCCTTGTAGAGCGAGGTGCCGCCCAGGGTCACGCCCTGGTAGATGGTGCAGCCGTCGCCGATCTCGGCGGTCTCGCCGACGACAACGCCCATCGCGTGGTCGAAGAAGACGCGCTCACCGACTTTGGCGCCGGGATGGATCTCGATCCCGGTGACCCAGCGCGAGAACTGCGAGACGAAGCGGCCGACCCACTTGAGCCCGTGCGTCCAGCACCAGTGCGCCGCGCGGTGCAGCACCACGGCATGGAAGCCGGGATACAGGGTGATCACTTCCCAGCTTGTCCGGGCCGCAGGGTCGCGGTCGAGGATGCACTGGATGTCGGAACGCAGGCGCGAAAGCATGGTTGTTGTCGGTATAAGGACAGCGGGCGCGCAGTCTAAGCCCCGCCGTCGGGGCGCGCCGACGGCGGGGTCTTCACGTCGGCCATGGCCTTGGCGATGCCGCGCAGGATGTGGATCTCTTCGGGCGTCGGCTGCGCGCGGTTGAGGAGTTGCTGCAACCGCGGCATCAGCTTCTTGGGCGCCTCCGGGTCGAGAAAGCCGATCTGCACCAGCGAGCGTTCCCAGTGCGCCAGCATGCCGGCCACGGCCTTGGCGTCGGCCGCCTGCTTGGGCGCCACAGACTCGGTCACCGGGAAGCCGCCCAGCGCCAGCCGCCATTCGTAGGCGATCAGTTGGATCGCGGCCCCGAGGTTGAGCGAGCCGAAGTTCGGATCGGCCGGGATGCTCAGCGCCACGTTGCAGCGGTAGACGTCCTCGTTGCGCATGCCGAAGCGCTCGGAGCCGAAGAGGAAGCCGACGTGCTGCGGCGGGTCGCTTTGGGCCAGCGGCTCGAGGTGCTCGCGCGGCGTGCGCGTCGGCGGGCCGAAGTCGCGCGGGATCATGGCGGTGGCGCACAGATGCGTGACGCCGTCGAGCGCCTCGTCGAGCGTGTCGACGATGCGGGCGTTGGCCAGCACGTCGAGGGCGCCGCTGGCACGCTGGATGGTCTCTTCGCGCCGCAGCACGTTGGCCCAGCGCGGGGCGACCAGCACGAGGTCGCCGAAGCCCATGGTCTTCATGGCGCGGGCGGCGGCGCCGACGTTGCCGGCGTGGCTGGTCTGGATCAGGATGAAGCGGGTGCGCATGGGCGCGGATTGTCTCAGCCCGCCAAGGTCTCAGCCCGCAAGGCTCGGGCCGGCTTCAACAACTGCAGCAGCGCTGTGATCTTGGGCGACAACGCCCCGCTGCGCCAGATCAGATCGGTCGAAGCGCGGTTCTCGCCGCGCGGCAGCGGGTGCAGGCTCAGGCGGTCCCGGTCCGGAAAGGTGGCGAGCACACCGCGCGGCAGCAGTGAAATGCCCATGCCGACCACCACGCAGCCCAGCATGGCGTGGTAGGAGGTGATTTCGATGGTCTGCAGGGGCATGCCGTCCCGCCGTGCGTACCACGCCTCGAGCCGCGCACGGTGCGGGCACCCCGGTTCGAAAGCCACGATGACCGGCGGCAGCGGTTGGTGTGCCTTGCCGATGGGCGCATGCCCGGCCTGGGCGACGATGACCAGCTCTTCCGAGAACACGGGCACCCGCTCCAGGGGCCCCTCTGCGATCGGCCCGGTCACGAAGGCGGTGTCCATGCGCCCAGCCAACACGGCGGCAGCGAGTTGCTGCGGATTGCCGGTCTTCAATGTCAGCTTGACCTCGGGATAGCGCTTGACGAACTCGCTCAGCGGCCCCGGCAAGCGCACGGCGGCGGTGCTTTCCATGGCGCCCAGCACCAGAGGGCCGCGTGGTCGGTCGTCGCACACCGCTTCGCGCGCCTGCGCTGCCAGCGCCAGCAATTGCTGCGCATAGGGCAACAGTTGCCAGCCCGCCGGCGACAGGTGCAGCCGTTTGCCCTCGCGGATGAACAGGGCGACACCCAGCTTCTGTTCGAGCTGGCGAATGCGCGTGGTCACGTTGGACTGCACACGGTGCAAATGTTCGGCCGCCCGCGTCACGCTGCCGGCTTCGACCACCGCCTGGAATATCTGCAGGTCGCCGAGATCCATGTTCTCTTTTCAAGATGATTTGAATCTCGATTATTCATTTTTCAAAATGATGTGCCAGCGCTATCGTGCGTTCTCTCTACCAATGAATGAAAGAAGGATCGACATGGCAAAGGGTTACTGGATCGTTCGGGTCTCGGTGCACAACGCGGCGGAATATCCTTCTTATCTGGCGGCGGCGTGGCCCGCCTTCGAGAAATTCGGCGCCCGCTTTCTGGTGCGCGGCGGTGCCGCCGAGTGCATGGAAGGCGTGGCGCGCGAGCGCAACGTGGTGGTCGAATTCGCCGATGTGGCGACCGCTAGTGCGTGCTATCAAAGCGAGGAATACGGGCTTGCCAAGGCCATTCGGCAGCGCGTTGCCGACGCCGATTTCGTCATCGTCGAAGGCGCCTGAACAGCCCGGATTCGACATCCCCGGGGTGCGGCCCGGCGGGTTATGGGAAAATAGGTCATCGTTCGCCGCCCGCATCGCCGGGCCGCATTTCCCGGGGCCCCGTGCCCTCGCCCGCTCTTCCCACAATTCATGTCGTCGCCCAACCTCCATCCCATGCTCAACGTGGCCGTCAAGGCCGCCCGCGCCGCCGGTGCCATCATCAACCGTGCCGCGCTCGACGTCGAAGCCGTTCGCATCTCGCAGAAGCAGGTGAACGATTTCGTCACGGAGGTCGACCACGCCAGCGAGCGCGTCATCATCGAGACGCTGCTGACCGCGTACCCGGGCCACGGCATCCTCGCGGAAGAATCCGGCACCGAGCACGGCGCCAAGGACTCCGACTACGTCTGGATCATCGATCCGCTCGACGGCACCACCAACTTCATTCACGGCTTCCCGGTCTACTGCGTGTCGATCGCGCTGGCGGTCAAGGGCAAGGTCGAGCAGGCCGTCGTCTACGACCCGAGCCGCAACGACCTCTTCACAGCGACCAAGGGCCGCGGCGCCTACATGAACGAGCGGCGCATCCGCGTCTCCAAGCGCACCAAGCTGCACGAGTGCCTGATCTCGACCGGCTTCCCCTTCCGCACCGGCGACAACTTCAAGCAGTACCTGGCCATCATGTCGGACCTGATGCCCAAGCTGGCCGGCCTGCGCCGCCCCGGCGCCGCGGCGCTCGACCTGGCCTACGTGGCCGCCGGCTTCACCGATGGCTTCTTTGAGACCGGCCTGAGCCCGTGGGACGTGGCGGCCGGCTCGCTGCTGGTGACCGAGGCCGGCGGCCTGATCGGCAACTTCACCGGCGAGCCCGAGTTCCTCGACCAGCGCGAATGCCTGGCCGGTGCCCCGCGCATCTACGGCCAGCTGGTGCCGCTGCTGTCGCAGTATTCCAAGTTCGCCGGTCTCGACGACAAGATGCGCGCGAGCGACCGCGCCCGCGCCGTGTCGGCCTCGATCGCACCCAACGCCGATGCATCATCGGCCGACATCTACGCCCGCAGCACCATCGCGGGCGACGACGCATCCGCGGCCGACGCGGCCCCGGCGCCGGCCGCCGCCCCGGCATCGCGCAAGCTCACCCGCATCCGCCGCGACCCGGCGGCCGACAACGCTCCCGTCCCGCCCGCCGAGGGCGACGCCGCCGAGCACTGATGCAGGCGCCGCGCGCCGCCGTCCAGCGCAGCCGGGCCGCCCTGCGCGTCGGGCTGAGCCACTACATCGCCAACGGCCTGTCGGTCGCGCTCGGCCTGTTCCTCATCTCCGCCGGCGTGCACGCCTGGCTCGGCACCCTGGCGGCGGCTTCGGCCGCGGTCGGCGTGATCGTCACCGCGCCGCCCGACCTCCCGGGCCCGCGCCGCGGCAAGTTCTGGCAGATGCTGCCGGCGCCGCTCATCGGCCTGCCGCTGTTCTTCGCGGTGCAGATGCTGCACGCCGCGCCCATTCGCCTTGGGCTGCTGCTGGTGCCCGCCACCTTCCTCGCCTTCACCGCCATGGCCTGGGGCAAGCGCGGCATCCCGATC
The DNA here is from genome assembly GCF_030317205.1 of Variovorax sp. J2L1-78. Taxonomy (NCBI): domain Bacteria; kingdom Pseudomonadati; phylum Pseudomonadota; class Betaproteobacteria; order Burkholderiales; family Comamonadaceae; genus Variovorax; species Variovorax arabinosiphilus. The sequence continues at coordinate 1,325,883 of NZ_JASZYB010000001.1, forward strand.
GCGGTCGCGGTGATGTTCTCGATGATCTTCTCGATGGCCACGCCCAAGCCCGACGGGCTGGACCAGGCGCTGTATCGCACGATGATCTTCGGCCTGGGCGCCGGGCTGTACGTGGTGTACGCCGTGCTTGCCAACCTCGCGCTCAACGGCCGCTACCGCGTGCAGGCCATGGCCGACGTGCTGCTGTCGCTGGCGGCGCTGATGCGCACCGAAGCCAGCCAGTTCAGCTCGCGCGAGGAGTCGGGCGACGTGCGCGAAGTGCCCGCGCCGCTGCTGGGCCGCCTGCTGCGCGAACAGGCTGCGCTGGCCGACCAGCTGCAGGCCACGCGCGACATCGTGCTGGAGTCGCCGCGTACGGCCTACCGCCAGCGTCTGGCCGGCATGCTGGTGATCGTGCTGGAGATGCGCGACCAGCTGCTCGCCAGCGAACTCGACCTGGAAGCGCTGCAGTCCAACCCCGCGCACGCCCCGGCCCTGATGGCGATGCGCCGCGTGCTCGAAGCCCTGGCCGACGAGACCGCCGCCCTGGCCGACGCCCTGCTGCTCGGGCGCACGCCCGAACCGGTGCCCGACCGACGCCCGCAGCTCTCGGCGATCCATCTCGCGCCGGACGCTGCGCATGCGCACGGCGCGTCCGGCCCCACCGCCGCCATGCTCGCCCGTGGCCTGGCCAGCCGCATCGGCCACATCAACGACGAGGTGCTGCGCCTGGTGGCGATGGCGCGCGGCGACGTGGCGCCCGACCTGGCCGTGGTGCGCGCCAACTGGCAGATGTTCGTGAGCCCGACGGATTGGTCCTGGCGCCCGCTGCGCACGCTGTGGCGCTGGGACGCCCCGCCGCTGCGCCACGCGATTCGCGCGTCGCTCGCCATCGGGGCCGGCTACGGCATCGCGCTGCTGCTGCCCTGGGGCTCGCACGATTACTGGATCCTGCTGACCATCGTGGTGGTGCTGCGCGGCAGCCTGTCGCAGACGCTGGAGCGCCGCAACGCGCGCGTGGCCGGCACGCTGCTGGGCTGCGTCTTCGCGGTGGCGCTGCTGTCGACGCACCCCTCGGCCATGGGCATGCTGGTCGCCTCGGTGGTGGCGCAGGCCATCGCGCACGGCTTCGCGGTGCGGCGCTACCTGATCACCGCCGTGGCGGCCACGGTGCTGGGCCTGGTGCAGGCCCACATGCTCAACGTCGGCGCGACACCCACCTTCGCGCTGTTCGAACGCGTGGCCGACACGCTGATCGGCGCGGCCCTGGCCTGGGCCTTCTGCTACGTGCTGCCGTCGTGGGAACGCAGCCAGATCCCGTCGCTGGTGGCGCGCACGCTGAAGGCGCAGGCACGGCACGCGCGGCTCGCGCTCGGCCTCGGCCAGCTGCACGCGATCGACACCAGCCCCGAACTCGAATGGCGACTGGCTCGCAAGGAAGCCTTCGACAGCCTTTCGGCGCTGGTGCAGGCGACGCAGCGCTCGCTGTCCGAACCACGTGCCGTGCGCCCGCCCATCGCGCCGCTCGAACACCTGCAGGCCCACAGCTATCAGCTGCTCGCGCAGCTGAGCGCAGTCAAGTCGATGCTGGTGCTGCGGCGCGACCGGCTCACGCCGGCCGACATCGAAGGCCCGCTCGCACGCACCGCTGCACGCATCGAGGCGACGATCGGCAGCGCCCCGATCGCCGGCAGCGACCTGCCCGAGAGCCCGCCCGCCACGGCCCTGGCCGGGCCGATCCCGTTGCCGGACCCGTTCGACAACGACGTGAGCCCCTGGCTGCTGCGTCGGCTCGACCTCGCCACGGCCATCTCCAGCCAGCTGCGCGACGATGCGGCACGCATCCTGCAGTCCCTCGACGACCCCGACGCCAATCCCCCCTGAAAGGACCCCCTGAACGATGACCAAGGACATGCTGCTCGGCCACCCGTGGTTCCCGCCCTTCGTCTCCGCACTGATCGCCGTCTTCCTCGCGCTGCTGCTGCACCGCGTGGCCAGTCTGGTGCTCCAGCGGGTGACACGCCACATGCCGGTGCTGCATGCCCTGCTCGTCAACATCAAGGGGCCGGCGCAGGCGCTGCTGCCGCTGCTGGCCCTGCAGGCGGTGTGGCAGGCCGCGCCCGACGACCTGCGTTTCATCGCCAGCATCCGGCATGTCAACGGTCTGCTGCTGATCGCCATGGCGACCTGGGTGCTGGTGCGCGCCGTCAACGGCTTCGCCGACGGCCTGATCGCCAAGCACCCCTACGACGCGGCCGACAACCTGCAGGCGCGCCGCGTGCTCACCCAGACCCGCGTGCTGGCGCGCTCGGCCAACAGCGTGCTGCTGGTGGCCGGCGCCGCGATGATGCTGATGACCTTTCCGGGCGCGCGCCAGGTCGGCGCCAGCCTGCTGGCTTCGGCCGGTGTCATCGGCATCGTGGCCGGTCTGGCCGCCAAGCCGGTCTTCAGCAACCTGATCGCCGGCCTGCAGATCGCGCTGGCGCAGCCGATCCGCATCGACGACGTGCTGGTGGTCGAGGGCGAATGGGGCCGCGTCGAGGAGATCACCGGCACCTTCGTCGTCCTGAAGATCTGGGACGACCGCCGGCTGATCCTGCCGCTGAGCTACTTCATCGAGAAGCCGTTCCAGAACTGGACGCGCACCGGCTCGCAGCTGCTGGGCTCGGTCTTCATCTACGCCGACTACGGCATGCCGCTCGCGCCGCTGCGTGAAGAGGTCGAACGCCTGGTGAAGGCAGCGCCGCAATGGGACGGTCGCTTCTTCAACCTGCAAGTGACCGACGCCACCGAGCGCAGCATGCAGCTACGCGTGCTGTGCACCGCGGCCTCGTCCTCGCTCGCCTTCGACCTGCGCTGCGCGGTGCGCGAAGGCGTGATCGGCTACATGCAGCGCGAGTACCCGCAGTTCCTGCCGCGCTTGCGCGTCGAGGACGGGGATGCGTCGACGCGTCCGGCCGCCGCACCGCCGGACGGGATGCCGCAACCCGCCTGATCAGGCCGCGTGGCGGGTGGTTCGAAACGCCGTCACGGGCGCGGCGACACCGTCGATGCCTCCATCGCACCGAGCTTCTCGACCACCAGGTCGATGAACGCCGACACGGCCAGCGGCAGATGCCGCCGGCTCGGGTACAGCACGTTCAGGCCGTAGCCCACGCATCGATAGTGCGGCAGCACCGGCACCAACCGGCCCGCCTGAAGATCGAAGGCCGTGATCGCATGAGGGAGCAGTGCGATCCCGAGCCCGGCCACCGTCGCCCGGCGCAGCGCCTGCGCGGTGTTGCCGCTGAAGCGGGCGGCGACCTGGACCTCTTCGTCGACGCCATCGGGCCCCGTCAAGCGCCATGTCGCGTGCCCGCTGGGATGGGCGAAGCTCACGCAGTCATGGTTCTTGAGGTCCTGCAGCGTGTCGGGTGCGCCGCGGGCAGCCAGGTAGGCCGGGCTGGCCACCAGCACGTCGTTGCCGTCGCGCAGCACCTGACGGCCGACGTAACCCGAATCCCGCAGCACGCCGCCGCGGAACGCGACGTCGATGCGCTCGGCAATCAGGTCGGCCCGCGCGTCGCTGAGCACGAAGTCCAGGCGGACCCGCGGATGGGCGGCCAGAAAGTCGGCGACCCATTCCATCCGGAAGAAGTCGAAGAAATCGGCGGGCGCCGCGACACGCACCAGGCCGCTGGGCTCGTGGTGACCGGTCATCAATTCCTGGCCCGCGTCGATCAATCCGTCCACCGCGCTGGCGCAGCGTTCCTGGAAGGCCTCGCCCGCACTGGTGAGGGTGAGCTTGCGGGTGGAGCGCTGCAGCAGCCGCGTGCCGAGTTGCGCTTCGAGCGCCTGGACGCGCCGGCTCACCGTGTTGGACGGCACGCCGAGCCGGCGCGCGGCCCCCGCAAAGCTGCCGCTGCGCACGACCTGCACGAACAGGGCGATGTCGTTCAGATCCACCATGGCGCAGATTACTTTGAAAAACGGATCAGTTCAATCCAATTGCACCGCCTAGTCATTCAATGGTGGCGATCCTATTCTTCCTCCATCGACCCCAGAGGTCCCTCATTCACCGAAGAAGACATCGCTCCATGACCACTGCCACCCGCATCGACACGCGTGCCATCGTCCACCGGACCCGCGGTAACGCGCACGGACCGATCACTCGGCTCATGAGCCCGGGCGACCTCGGCGAATTCCTCAAGCCCTTCGTGTTTTTGGACCTGGTCCGCTCCACGGCGCTGACGGGGCAGAACTTCGGCATGCACCCCCATTCGGGCATCGCCACGCTGACCTTCCTGCGCGAAGGCGACGTGGCCTACGAAGACACGACGGGTCAGAAGGGCGTGCTGCCCGCCGGCGGCGTGGAGTGGATGCGCGCGGGCAACGGCGTGTGGCACACCGGCGCGCCGGTCGCGGGCTCGCCCATGCTGGGCTTCCAGCTCTGGGTGGCGCTGCCCGCGGCAGAAGAAAACGCACCCGCGCAGAGCCTCTACCTGGCGCCTGCCGACATCCCCCGGGAAGGCCCGGCGCGCGTGCTGCTCGGACGCTACGGCGCAGCGAAAAGCCCGGTGCCAGCCCCCGCGGACATGAACTACCTGGCCGTCCGCCTGAAAGACGGCGAGCGCTGGACCTATGCGACGCCCGAAGGTCACACGGTGGCCTGGCTGGCGGTCGACACCGGTCGGCTCGACGCGGGCGGCATGGTCGCGACGGGTGAACTCGCCGTGTTCGAGGAATCGGAGCAGGCCATCGACTTCGTGGCCCACGGCGACACGTCCTTCGTGCTGGGCTCGGCCGTGAAGCATCCGCACGACCTGGTCATGGGCCACTACTCGGTGCACACGAGCGAAGCCGCCCTTGCACAGGGCGAACAGGAGATCCGGCGCATCGGCGCCGCGCTTCGCAACAGCGGGCGACTGCCCGGCACTCGCCAGACGAACTGAACGCAGTTCGAACGCTCGATCGATCCGCCTTCCCCAGTCACCAGAAAGCATCCATGACCTCCACCCATCTCGCCCCCTTGTTCGCCCCCACGCACCTGGGTCCGCTGCCATTGAAGAACCACCTGGTGATGGCACCGATGACGCGCAGCCGCGCCGGTGAAGGCGACGTTGCCACGTCGACGACCGCCGAGTACTACCGCCAGCGCGCCGGCGCCGGCCTCATCATTTCGGAAGGCTCGCAGGTCTCGGCACAGGCGAAGGGCTACCCGAGAACGCCCGGCATCTTCACCCCGGCCCAGGTCGCCGGCTGGAAGCGCGTGACCGACGCAGTGCATGCGGCGGGTGGACGCATCTTCCTGCAACTCTGGCACGTCGGCCGGCTGTCGCATTCCTCGGTCCAGGCCAGCGGCGCGTTGCCCGTGGCGCCGTCTGCGATCAAGGCGGATGGCGAGCTCTACACCCCCACGGGGCTCCAACCCTACGAGACGCCGAGGGCGCTGACGCTGGCCGAGATTCCAGGCGTGGTCGCCGACTTTCGCCAAGGCGCCGAAAACGCCAAGGCGGCCGGCTTCGATGGCGTGGAGCTCCACGGCGCGAATGGCTACCTGATCGATCAGTTCCTGCGCGACAGCACCAATGCGCGGACCGACGCCTACGGCGGATCGGTGCAAAACCGCGTCCGCTTCATCCAGGACCTGGTCGAAGCGGTGACGCCGGTTTTCGGGGCGGACCGCGTCGGCGTCCGTCTGTCGCCCCTCTTCGACGGCTTCGCCAAGAAAGACAGCGATCCGCAGGCGACCTACGGCCACGCAGCCGAGATGCTCGGGACCTATGGGCTGGCGTACCTGCATGTCATGCAACTGGGCACGGGCCCGTTCGACTTCGCCGAACTGAAGCGCCGATTCGGCGGCAAGTACATCGCCAACGGCGGCTACGACGCCGAGCGTGCCGCCGCGGCACTTCGTTCGGGATCGGCCGATCTGATCGCATTCGGCACGCCGTTCCTGGCCAATCCGGACCTGGTCGAGCGGCTCAGGAACGGCGCTGCGTTGAATGCGGCCGATCCTTCGACCTTCTACCAGGGCGAAGAGCGCGGCTACACCGACTACCCCACCCTTCACGACGCCACCGCCGCGCCCCAAGAAGGCTGAACGCATCGACCCGATTCACAGGGCTCGACCGCAGCGGTATTCGCCGAGTAGGCAATGCGCTCGGAGCGCATTGGCTTGACGACACACTTATCGGTGCATCAAGAAGCCAATGTGCGCCCCCCTCGTTGCAACACGGCCAAACACGCGATCATTGAACCCGCCAGCCGGCCGCTTGCGCGTTCAGCGGAGCACCTCGATCCTGGTAGCGATGATCTTGCCGTCCACTTTCTCTGCCTGGAATCTGACCCTGGCCCCGGCCTCGAGCTTTTCGAGCACCGCATCGTCGTCCACCCCGAACACCATCGTCATGCCCGGCATGTCGAGGTTCTTCAGTGGACCGTGCTTGATCGTGAGCTTCTTGTTGTCCTTGTCGACCTTGCGAATCTCGCCTTCGCTGAACTCCGAGGCCGCAGCCGCATCGGCGCCAGGAGCCATTGGCGCCGTCTTGTTGATGCCTGGCGTATCGGCCATGGACGTCGAGGACTGCGCGATGGCCGCGCCGGACAACAGGAAGGCGGCAGCGACCGCCAAACGGATGCGGTGAATGTTCGACATGGGAACTCCTTGGATGGAACGAATTGATTCTTCCGTCGCGGCCGCTGCTCGACCGGGACGGGCGTGCCTGCATTACTTGGCGGCCTTGGTCACGTTGACGGCGCCCTTCATGCCCGCGTCGTAGTGACCGGGCTGCAGGCAAGCGAAGTCGACCTTGCCAGCCTTGGTGAATTCCCAGACGACCTCGCCGGTCTGGCCGGCAGCCAGGGTCACCATGTTGGGATCGGCGTGCTCCATCTCCGGGTTTTTCATCATGGCCGCGTAGTGCTCCTTGAGTTCCTTCTGCGTACCCAGCACGAGTTCGTGCTTCACCCGGCCTGCGTTCTTCACGACGAATCGAATCGTTTCACCCTGGCTGACCGTGATGTCGGAGGGCGTGAAGCGCATCGCGTCCGTCATGTCCACGCTGATGGTGCGCTTGGCTTTGGCTGCAACGCCTGGCTTGCCGATGGCCTCACCCTCGTCGTGCCCACCGGCGTGCGTGCCCGATGCCGATGCGGCAGAGGCCCAGAGGGCGAAGAGACCCGCGAGAGCGGCTGTTCGGATCGTGTGGTTCATGATTTTCCTTTTGCTTGGTGGATGAATGGGATGGTTGCGAACGGGTGCCATGCGGGCCGTCAATGTTTTCCGTGGTCGGCCACGGGCTTGCGAATCTGTACCTCGATGTTTTTTGCAGGCATGTTCTGAGCAGGCATGGCCGCAGCGCCCGAATGGCGCCCGCGTGCGGGCTCGGGAATCGCACCGTCGAACTCGTAGGCCACCGTGCCGGGCGGATGCTTGAACCATCCAGGATTGGCGTAGTCGCCGGCCTTCTGGTCTCTGCGCACCTTGACCACGCTGAACATGCCGCCCATCTCGACCGATCCGAACGGTCCTTCGCCCGTCATCATTCGTGCGGTGTTGTCGGGAACGGGCATTTCCATCTCGGCCATGTCGGCCATGCCCCGCTCGCCCATGACCATGTAGTCCGGCACCAGGGACGAGATCTGCCTGGCCACGTCCTTGTGGTCCAGCCCGATCATGGTGGGCACGTCGTGGCCCATCGCGTTCATGGTGTGGTGGCTCTTGTGGCAATGGAATGCCCAATCCCCCTCCTCGTCTGCCAGGAAGTCGATCTGGCGCATCTGCCCGACCGCCACGTCGGTCGTCACTTCGTAGTGACGCGAGGACTTCGGCGTCGGCCCGCCGTCGGTCCCCGTGACCAGGAACTCGTGCCCGTGCAGATGGATCGGGTGATTCGTCATCGTGAGGTTGCCGATGCGAATGCGCACCTTGTCGTTGAGCCGGACGTTGAGCGAATCGATGCCCGGGAAGATCCTGCTGTTCCAGGACCAGATGTTGAAGTCCGCCATCGTCATGATCTTGGGCGTCGCGCTGCCGGGCTCCACGTCGTACGCGTTGAGCAGGAAGACGAAGTCGCGGTCGACCTTCTCGATCAGCGGATGTTCGGCCTTCGGGTGCGTGACCCAGAAGCCCATCATCCCCATGGCCATCTGCGTCATCTCGTCCGCATGCGGGTGGTACATGAAGGTGCCGGGGCGGCGCGCCACGAATTCATAGACGAAGGTCTTGCCGGGCCGGATCGCCGGCTGGGTCAGCCCGGCGACGCCATCCATGCCGCTGGGCAGGCGCTGGCCGTGCCAGTGCACGCTCGTGTGCTCGGGCAGCTTGTTGGTCACGAAGATGCGTACGCGATCGCCCTCCACCACTTCGATGGTGGGCCCGGGCGACTGCCCGTTGTAGCCCCACAGATTCGCCTTGAAGCCTGGCGCCATTTCGCGCACCACCGGCTCGGCCACGAGGTGGAACTCCTTGACGCCGTTGTTCATGCGCCAAGGCAATGTCCACCCGTTGAGCGTGACCACCGGGTTGTAGGGGCGCCCACTCGGGGGCACCAACGGCGCCATGGTGTCGGGCTTGGTCTGCAGCACAGGCTCCGGCAGCGCGGCCATCGCGACCTTGCTCACCGCGGCTGCGGCAACGGCGCCCGTGAGCGCACCCGCGCCGCTCAGAAAATTGCGTCTGTTTGTCATGTTGTTCAATGGGTTGGATAACGGCCGAAGCAGGCTCAGTGCGCGGCACCTGTGGAGGCGCCTTCGCTCCCCGAACTGGCCATCGCGGCGCCCGTGGCGGTGGGCTTGCCCATGACCGACGCGGCAAGTGCGGCATCGGCCTGCCAGAACTGCTGCTGGGCGTTGATCGCGTTGGTGACGGCGGCGATCTGGTCGCGCGCCTCGGCCAGGAGTTCGAAGACGCCGATCAGCATGCCGTTGTAGCGAAGCACGTTCTCGTCGGCCATGGCTTGACGCAGCGGCACGATCTCGTCGCGGTAGTGCTTGGCGATGTCATAGGCCGTGCGGTAGGCGGAGTAGCCCTCCCGCAGTTGCGAGGAGGCACCGCGCACCGTGGCGTCGTAACGGTTGGCCGCAGCCAGCGACTGCGCATTCAGCGCGTCACGCTGGGCGGATCCCCCGTCGAACAGCGGCAGCCGGATGTCGAGCTCGAAGCCGCGTCGGTTGCTCTTGCTGCCTTCGGCGTTGTCGAAGACCGTGTCTCGCCTGGCACCCGCTTCCACGTCGATGAAGGTCGACAGGAGGCTGATGCCCTGGGATTGGCCTGCAAGGTCCAGTTGGGCACGCGCGAGCTGAACATCCAGCCGTTGCTCGGTCGCCGTGGCCGCGACCTCCTTGGCCTCGCGGGGAATCTTGGGGAGATCAGGCAGGCGTGCGGGCAAGGCAAGTTTCGCCGCCTGGGCGTCGTCCAGACCCAGCGCACGGATCAGTTCCTCGCGCGCAGCCGTGGTGGCATGCCGCGCGGACGCGAGTTGCGTGGTGGCATCGGCGTAGAACACCTGTTGGCGCGCACGCTGCAGCTTGCTGAAATTGCCGATGCGCTGCATGCGGCGAGCCAGCTCGGCGCTGGCCTGCGCCGACGTGTTCACCTGCTCGGCATAGTGCAGCGACTGCTGGGCGGCGACCGCGCGGACCCAGGCCTGCCGGACCTGCGTGACGTGGTCGACCACAGCGCCCGTCAACTGCAGCTTCGCCTGATGGGCCTGGCTCCTGGAGATCGACAACCGTTGCGGCAACAGGATCAGATCCACCAGCCCGAAGGACAGCAGGCGTCCCAGCTCGAGCTCGCTGTTCAGGCGCATGCGCTCGAACGTGAAGATCGGATTGGGCAAGCGGCTGGTCTGGTTCGCTGCGGCGATGTCGACCCAACTCTGGGCCATCAAGGCCTGGACGGCCGGACTGTTGGTCAGGGCGAGCTGCACCGCGTCGTCCTGGGACAGCGGTGTCGCGAGCAGTTGCTGGGCCAATTCGGCGCGCCGGTCGCGCTGTTCCGGCGTCCGGCTCAGCGCCAGGTTCCCACCGGTAAAGCGCTGTGCGTGGGTGTTCGTGTCCTTCAGGGCCTCGTCGATGCCGACCGAGGCGCAGCCAGCCAGGAAAACTGCCGCAGCGGCGACCGCCGTCGAACGCAGCGCCCGCTTCATGGCGTGTCCTTCGTCGCAGGCGCACCCGCCATGCCGGGCATGGCCGACATGGGCATCCCGTGGCCCGGCTGCGCATCGGTTGGCGCGTGACCGCCCGCGGACGATGCCGGCGCCACCGTGCGGGGTCCGGCGCTCTCCTTGGCATAGGCCTGCCATCCGCCGCGTCGGTAAACGGTATCGTTGGCCTCCTTCCAGGGGATGGCCTTCTCGTCGGCCAAGGGGCGGTAGCCCTCGAGCGCTGAGTGGTAGCGCAAGGCCACGGAGGACGCCGTGGGTTGCTCGGCCGAGCCTGAACCATCGTGCGCGGGCATGGGTACAGGTTGAGCGACAGCCGTGGTGCCGAGGGTTGCCGCCGTGGCAAACGCCACGGCCACAGGAAAGACAGCCAACCAACGGACCGACGATGAATGGGACATGGATCCTCGCAAGTTCAAGTCGGTGCGCTCAGGGCCGAGCGTCGGCCTGAACCGTGTTCAGCTTGCCGGCGGGCGTCGACAGCGAGGTGCCGAGGCGCGATGCCGCATCCCAGTCCGGCTGCTTCTGTGCGGCTTGCAGCTCGGCCGACACTTGTTCACGCGACTTGCCGGTCCCCGCCACCGGCGTCCCCATCACACCCCAGCGCAGCATGCTCGCCCACTCGGGCGTCGCCTGTGCACTGGCGAGTTCGCCAGCCACCTCGGCTCGCGTCCTGCCCGGCCCGGCCTCATCCGGGTGATACACGACGCCAGCTTCGGTCGGTGCGGAATGCTCGGGCCCTGCGAACGCCGCCATCGGCGCCGCAACGGCCGCAACAACGCTCAACGTGAGCGTGAGTGAGAGGACTTGAAAGTTCTTCATGAAGTGCCTTTGCTTTGTTCAACGCCTGGTTCACCAGGGTCGACATCGACCCGGAGATGCTGGCCTGCCGACCGGCATGAAAGAACTTTAGAAAGCGAGCCCTTCATTCGGGCGACTTCAGGATTACAAAGAAGTAATGGAACGCGTGCGTCTGCGCCCCTACCATCGGGCGATGCGACTCCTGGTGATCGAAGACGAACAGAAGCTTGGTGACTATCTTGTGAAGGGGCTCAGTGAGAGCGGCTTTCTGGTCGACCTTGCACGCACGGGCCTCCAGGGGCGAACGCTTGCAATCGAGGGGGACTACGACCTCCTGGTGCTGGACGTGATGCTCCCGGGCATCGATGGCTTCGCTGTCCTGGAGGCGGTGCGCCGATCCAAGGCGATGCCCGTGCTGATGCTCACCGCACGCGACGAGGTCGAGGATCGGGTGCGAGGGCTGCAGAGCGGCGCGGACGATTACCTGGCCAAGCCCTTCGCTTTTTCCGAGCTGCTCGCACGCATCCAGGCCCTTCTTCGCCGCGGTACGCTGCACGAGGTGTCGCGCTACGCGTTGAAGGACCTGAGCCTTGACATGATCGCGCGCAAGGCCATGCGCGACGGCCAGCGCCTGGAGCTCACCGCCAAGGAGTTCGCCCTGCTGTCGCTGCTCATGCGACGCCAGGGCAATGTACTTTCGCGCACCCAGTTGGCTGAGCAGGTCTGGGACATGAACTTCGCCAGCGACACCAACCTGGTCGAGGTGGCGATCCGACGGCTGCGCAGCAAGATCGACGACCCCTTCAAGGAGAAGCTGCTTCACACGGTACGCGGCATGGGGTACGTGCTCGAGAGCCGTCGGGATGACCCATCGTGACCGCCACCGAGGCGGCCAGTCACCCCCGAGGCAACGGGAATGCCGCGGCTGCGATCACGGCATCGGCCGCAGGGACGACCCAGCATCCGCCGCCAGGCACCGGTTCGATTCAGGGGGCGCTGACACGCTGGTTCGCGGTGCAGGCGCTGATCGGCCTGAGCCTTGTCTGCGTCGCCATCTATGCCGTCACGTCCTGGAGTTTTCAGGTCAAGCAAAGCAGCGAGTTCGAGCGCCAGGCCGAGCTGATCAGGCATCTGATCCAGGAGTCCGCGGATGACCCCCTGCGCAACGAACTCCGCCACAAGCTCGACGACTTCTTCTCGACCCACCCCGACATCAGTCTGGTGCTGCGTCGCAACGACGAGATCGTCTACGCCAGCACGCCCCACCGGGCCTCGGCGCGCTGGTTGTGGATGCCCAGCGACGGAAAGAGGCAACCAGAAGGCGCAGCGATGCATCTCCAACTCGGGATCGACGTCCAGGAGGACGCCCGGCTCTTGACGCGACTCGCATGGACCCTGGTGGGCGCCGTGGCGCTGGGCGCTGCGATGATCTCGCTGACCGGCGCGCTCCTGGTGCGCAGGGGCTTGCGTCCCCTGAAAAGGCTGACAGCACAGACGGCAGCCACGGGCCCCGAACACGTGGGCCAGCGCATCGACCCGGCGCCCTATGCCGCCGAGATCACGCCCTGGGTCGTGCAGTTCAACGCGGTGCTCGATCGTGCCGAACAGGCCTACCGCCAACTGGAGTCGTTCAACGCAGACGTTGCGCACGAACTGCGCACGCCGCTGGCCAACCTGATCGGCATGGTGGAGGTCGAGCTGGCGCGGCCAAGGTCCGCCGACGAGTTGAGGAATGTCCTGTTCTCCGCGCTGGAGGAAGCCAGACGGGTGTCCGTCATCGTGATCGACATGCTCTTCCTCTCCCAGGCCGACCGCGGGGCCACCGCGCGCCGGTCGGCCCCTGTAGCCCTGGCCGACCAGGTGCGCAGCGTGCTGGATTTCCATGAAGCCAAGCTGGAAGAAGCGGGGCTCGAAGTGACCGTGCGCGGGGATGCGCGCCTGGGCATCGACACCGGGCTGGTGCGACGGGCGCTGTCGAACCTTCTGAGCAATGCGAGCCGGTATGCAGCACCGGGCTCGACCATCGCGGTCACGATCGACACACGACCCGACGAGGTCTGGGTCAGCGTTTCCAATCGCGGCGACCCGGTCCCCGCCGAGATGCTTCCCCATCTCTTCGAACGATTTTTCCGGGCAGAACGGTCTCGTACGGATTCGTCGGAGCACCACGGACTTGGCCTGGCCATCGTCGCGGCGATTGCACGCATGCACGGTGGCCAGACCCTTGCGACATCGGAGACGGGCGTCACCGAAGTGGGATTTTCAATGCGCAGGGAAGTCAGCGGTTGAAACGCGAGTAAACGCCGCGCCCGCCGAGACGCGCGTTCAGAGGGGCGTCGATCGTCGCGACGCTTCCCGCTCCGCCAGCAGATCGACGAACGCCCGGACCTTCGCCGGGCGAAAGCGCGCCGCCGGAAACACGGCATGGATGCCGCCGGAAGGCAGGCGCCAGCGCGGCAGCACCTCGATGAGCCGCCCGGCGGCGAGGTCCGCTGCGACCGCATAGTCCGGCAGCACCGACAGCCCCGCGCCCTGGCACACGGCCTCGCGAACGGCCAGCGTGGCGTCCAGAAAGATGGAGGCCTGCACGTGCACCATCTGGGCCTCGACCTCGTCCGACGAGAAGGTCCACCGCAAGTGCTCGCGCAAGGCGGTGTTGGCGACGAAGGGCAGCGCGGCGATGTCTGCCGGAGTGTCGAGTCGTGCAAGCTGCCCGGCCATGGACGATGACGCGACGAGCAACTGGCGGAAGGCGCCGATCTTTCGCGCCTGCTCGCTCGTCTCGGTCAGCCATCCGACACGGATGGCCATCTCGATGTTGCCGGACATCAGGTCCAGCGTCTGGTCGCTGAGCACGGCGTCGACCTTGCACGCGGGATAGCGCTTCGTGAACGCGGCAATGGCCGGCACCACCACACCGACGCCGTAGTCGATGGGCGCGGTGAGCCGCAGCGTGCCGGAGGGCTCCGCCGACCGCTCGGCCAGACCGTCGAAGGCATGCGCCGCCTCGCGCAGGACCACCGCGCACCGTTCGTAGAAGGCCCGGCCCACGTCCGTGGCCTGCACCTTGCGCGTGGTGCGCACCAGCAGCGAGGTGCGGAACTCGCGCTCGAGTCGGGCCACCTGTTGGCTCACCACTGCCTTGGTGATGCCCAGGCGCTCCGCGGCAGCGGTGAACGACCCGGTTTCCACCACGGCCACGAAGTAAGCCAGCCGCCGGAGGTTGCCCAGGCCGTCCGGGCCACTTTCGCCTTGACTGTTTGTTTTAAGCACACAGTGTGTTTATCACGTATGTATTTAAGAATCAATGTGGGCTGCCTACGATGGACTCTCTACGAAAGACAAGCCCATGGACATCACCTTGCACTACCTGTTCGACCCGCTGTGTGGCTGGTGCTACGGCGCCGCGCCCGCGCTGTCGGCATTGGCCGGCGAGCCTGGCATCGCCGTCGAACTGCAGCCCACCGGCCTGTTCGCCGGGGGAGGTGCGCGGTCGATGGACGACGGCTTCGCGGCCTTCGCGTGGACCAACGACCAGCGTATCGGACAGCTGACCGGGCAGCGCTTCACCGAACGCTATCGCCAGCAGGTGCTCGGTGATCGCCAGCGGCCCCTCGACAGCGGTCCCGCCATGTTGGCGCTGACCGCGGTGTCCTTGACCGACCCGGCGCGCGAACTCGAAACCCTTCAAGCCATTCAGCACGCGCGCTACGTCGACGGGAAGGACGTGACCGCGCTCACGACGCTGGCCGAGCTGTTGGCAGGGCTGGGGCTCGCGCAGCCGGCCGCGCGGCTTGCGCAACCAGACGCGGCGCTGGTCGCCGCCGACCGGGCCCGCGTGGGCCGGGGCCAGGCGCTGATGCGGGAGTTCGGCGCGCGCGGCGTGCCGACCTTGATCGCCGAGTCCGGCGCGAAGCGCTGGCAGGTGGATGCCCGTGCCGCCTACGCCGATCCACGCGCACTGATCAGCCAGCTGCAACGCAGCTGAAAACCTCTTTTGACTTTCCCAAAGGACAACACGATGACAACACGCAGAGAACTGATTCAAACTTTCGCCGCCGCGGGTGTCGCGACGGCCATCTTCGGAGTGAACAACGCCATGGCTGCATCGACCCCCCTGACCCTTCAGCATTTCCCCGCCGGTGAACACGGCTTCTTCCGTGCCCCGGTCCTCCTCTCCGGCGCGCGCGAGGCTGTGCTGATCGACGGTGGCTTCACGCTGCCCGACGGCAAGGCCCTCGTCGAAGCGATCAAGGCCAGCGGCAAGACGCTGACCACGATCTACATCAGCCAGAGCGATCCCGACTACTACTTCAGCCTGGGCCCGATCAAGGCGGCCTTTCCCGCAGCGCGCGTCATCGCGGCATCGGCCACCATCGCCGCCATCCAAAGCAGCGTCGAGAAGAAGCTGGCGACCTGGGGGCCCCAGCTCAAGGACAACGGCCCGCAGGCCCTGTCGGACATCGTGATGCCCGAGGCGTTCGACGGCGCCTCGATCACGCTGGAAGGCCAGTCCATCGACATCGTCGATGCCGGCGGCCTCGCCAACCGCCGCTACCTGGCAGTCAAGTCGCTCGACGCCGTCTTCGGTGGCGTGCTGGTGTTCTCCGGCGTGCACGTGTGGACGGCCGACACCCCGGGCGCCGAGGGTCGCCGCGCCTGGATCAAGACGCTCGATGCGATGGCCGCCCGCAAGCCGGCCGTGGTGATCCCGGGCCACATGGCACCCGGCGCCGCGACGAACGCATCGGCGATCGTCTACACGCGCGACTACCTCGTGGCGTTCGAGGAAGAACTGGCCAAGGCCGCCGACAGCGCCGCCCTCATCGCGGCCATGAGCAAGCGCTACCCGACGGCCGGCATGGGCGTCGCGCTGCAGATCGGGGCGAAGGTCGCCAAAGGCGAAATGAAGTGGGGTTGAGGCGATGACCACCCACCTGGACGTCATCCGCGCCACCTACGAAGGTCCGCCGGAAGAGAACGGCCGGCACCTGCTCGCCGCCCTGGCCCCCGAGGCCACCTGGACCGAAGCGGCGGGCTTCCCCTACGCCGGCACCTACACCGGCCCGGCGGAAATCTTCGACGGGGTCTTTCGCCGGCTGGCCACCGAGTGGGTGGGCTACAAGGCCCAGGTCCACACCTACCTGGCCGACGGCGATCGCGTCGCGGCGTTCGGGGTGTACTCCGGCACCTATGCGAAGACCGGCAAGTCGATGCGCGCAACCTTCGCGCATCTGTACCGGCTCCAGGACGGCAAGATCCTGAGCATGGAGCAGGTCGTCGACAGTGCGATGGTCCGGCAGGCCCTGACAACGACCTGAAAGACGTCGATCCGGTTCGACAGGTTCCGCATCGAGAACGGCAAGATCGTCGAGCACCGGGATTCCGCCCTGCGCCGGTGAGACCTCGTCTCTCGGTGACGGACGCCGAGCGGCGTCTTGCGCCGGCGAAGGTTGACTTAGACTCTATTTAGATATATCGTTATCAAATACGATACAACGGAATAGATGTCATGCACCCTTCTCACCACCACCACCCTGCCCACGGCCATCACCACGCCTGCATCCGCCGCGGCGAGCACGACGACGGCCTGGGTGGCGGCCGCGGCCACCGCGGCGACGGCGACGGCCCGCGCGGCGGCCGCATCTTCGGCCACGGCGGCCTGCGCTTCGTGCTGCTGCAGCTGATCGCCGACAAGCCCAGCCACGGCTACGAACTCATCAAGTCGATCGAGGACCGCCTTGGCGGCGCCTACAGCCCGAGCCCGGGCACGGTCTACCCGACGCTCACGCTGATGGAAGAACAGGGCTACCTCAGCGTGGCGGAAGCCGATGCCGGCGGCCGCAAGCGCTACCGCATCACCGCGGCCGGCAGCACCTTCCTCGAAGAGAACCGCACCACCGCCGACGCCATGCTGGCGCGCATGCAGGGCGGCGTCGATGGCGCCGGCCCACGAGGCGGCCGGCCACCGCAGGTCACGCGCGCCATCGAGAACCTCAAGCTCGCCATGCGCATGCGGCTGTCGCGTGAAGCGCTGACGCCCGAGCAAGCGAACGCCTTCGCCGCCGTGCTCGACCACGCGGCCCAACAACTGGAACAGATCTGACCATGAACGACACCGCCCTCCTTCCCGACCGCACGCCGCAGCGCGTGCGCCACACGCTGCGCTTCCGTGAACTCACGGTGCAATCGGTGCAGCGCGTCACGCCGCACCTGGTGCGCGTCACGCTCGGCGGCGACGCACTCGAAGGCTTCACCAGCCCCGGCTTCGACGACCATGTGAAGCTCTTCTTTCCCGACGAAGCCACGGGCGCGCTGACGCTGCCGACCGCCGGGCCCGACGGCCCGATCTGGCCCGAAGGCCGCAAGCCGACGATGCGCGACTACACGCCCCGCCACTTCGACGCCATGGCGCAGACGCTGGAGATCGACTTCGCGCTGCACGAAGCCGGCCCCGCCACGCGCTGGGCCGAACAGGCGGCCGTCGGCCAGCGCCTGGGCGTCGGCGGACCGCGCGGCTCCTTCATCGTGCCGACCGCATTCGACTGGCATCTGCTGATCGGCGACGACACCGCCTTGCCGGCCATCGCGCGGCGGCTGGCCGAGCTGCCGAAGGGCACGCGCGCCGTCGTGCTGGCCGAAGTCGACAGTGCCGCCGACCATGTCGACCTGCCGAGCGCGGCCGACGTCGACATCAGCTGGGTGCACCGCAACGAAGCCCGCGCAGCCGCCGGCACGCCGCCGCTGCTGGCCGCGCTGCACGCCACGCGTCTGCCGACCGGCGCCTTCCATGCCTGGATCGGCTGCGAATCGGCCCATGCCAAGGCGCTGCGCGCGCACCTGATCGACGAATGCCGTGCCAACCCGAAGTGGATCCGCGCGTCGGGCTACTGGCGCGCGGGCACGGCCGCGACGCACGATTCGCACGACGAATAGCGCGTCTTCAGACGGACTGTGCCAGGGCCCACGCGACATGCTCGCGCACCAGCGGGCTCGGGTGCTCGAGCCTTGACGCAAGCGCCGCGGCCCCCTCGCCCTGCCCGGCCCGCACCGCATTGCCCAAGGCCACGGCGATGTTGCGCAGCCAGCGCTCGTGGCCGATCCGGCGGATCGGGCTGCCTTCGGTGTGGCGCAGGAATTCGTCCTCGGTCCACGCGAACAGGTCGGCGAGCATTCGGCCGGTGAGCCCGTCGCGCGCATCGAAATCGGGCAACGCGCTCTTCTTGGCGA
Source organism: Variovorax sp. J2L1-78 (assembly GCF_030317205.1). NCBI lineage: Bacteria > Pseudomonadati > Pseudomonadota > Betaproteobacteria > Burkholderiales > Comamonadaceae > Variovorax > Variovorax arabinosiphilus. Next base: position 1,344,038 of record NZ_JASZYB010000001.1, read on the forward strand.
ACTTGTTCCAGGGGCAGATCAGCTGGCAGTCGTCGCAGCCGTAGATGCGGTTGCCCATCGGCGCGCGCAGTTCCAGTGGAATGGCGCCGGGATGCTCGATGGTCAGGTACGAGATGCAGCGCCGCGCGTCGAGCCGCTGCGGCGCAACGATGGCCTGGGTCGGGCAGACGTCGATGCACGCGCTGCAGCTGCCGCAATGCGGCGTGACCGGTGCGCTTTCGGGCAATGCCATGTCGATGTAGATCTCGCCCAGGAAGAACATCGAGCCGGCATCGCGGTCCAGCACCAGCGTGTGCTTGCCGCGCCAGCCCTGGCCGCTGCGCGCGGCGAGTTCGGCCTCCATGACCGGCGCGGAATCGGTGAAGGCGCGATGGCCGAAAGGCCCCACCTCTTGCGCGATGCGCTCGGCCAGTTTCGCGAGCCGGCCGCGCAGCACCTTGTGGTAGTCGCGGCCTCGCGCATACAGCGAGACGATCGCTTCGCCGGGCCGCGTCAGCCGATCGAATTCGACCGCCTGCCAGTCGTCCGAGGTGGCGCGCGGCAGGTAGTCCATGCGCGCGGTGATGACCGACACCGTGCCCGGCACCAGCTCGGCCGGCCGGGCGCGGCGCGCACCGTGGGCCGCCATGTAATGCATCTCGCCATGGAAGCCCTCGGCCAGCCACTGCATCAGGCCGGCCTCAGCGCTCGACAGGTCGATGCCCGCGATGCCGATCCGGGAAAAGCCCAGTTCCCGGGCCCAGGCCTGAATCCGATGAACGAGTGGAGGGTTGCCGGTCACCGGCCGATTGTAGGAATCGAGGCGGGAGCCTCGATCAGCCCCTGAAGCCGGCGCACATCACGCACGACCAGCGCCCGACCGTCCTTCTCCACCACGCCGGACCGCGCCAGGATGCCGAGTTCGCGTGTGACCTGCTCGCGCGCCGTGCTGATCTGGTTCGCCAGTTCGAGGTGCGTGGGCAGCGGGTCAATCCGCGCCCGGTTGTCGACCACGCCCGCGGCCTGCGCCAGGCGCAGCAGCGCCGCGTGCAGCCGCTGCGGCACGCCCACGGTGCTGAGGTCGATCACCCGTTCGGACAGTTCGCGCACCCGCGCGGCCAGGCCGCGCATCACGCGCAGGGCCACGTCGGGCTCCTCGCGCAGCAACGCCAGGAAGCCCGCGGGGTCGAGCACCGCGACCACGCAGGGGCTGAGCGTCACGACGTCTGCGCTGCGCGGCTTGCCGTCGATGGCCGCGATGTCGCCGAAGTACTCGCCTTCGGTCGAGTCCCGAAAGGTCACCTGCCGACCGTTGGTGGCGTAGGTCGTGACACGCAGGCGTCCCGAGACCAGGAAGTACACGTCGCTGAGCGCTTCGGATCGCACCAGCAGCGACTTGCCGGCCGGCACGTTCTGCCACCGGCAACGCTGCGCGAGCGCATCGAGGCGCGCCGGCGACAGGCCTTCCAGCAGCGCGATGCGACTGAGCGCGAGGCTGGAGCGACCGGGTGTCATCGCACACCACGTCGGCACGACCTGTCGAAAGCTGTGAGCAGGCTCACATCCCTTTCGGCCGCCGATCGGCACAGTGACATCCGTGACGGCAGCGATCCCCGCTCACCGCACGCACATCCGGAGTACACATCATGAATGCCAAGCAAATTCTCAGCATCTCTGTCCTGGCGCTGGTCGCGCCCGTCTTCGCTCAAACCGTCCCGGCCGAAGCCTGGGTGGGCGCGCCGCTGCACGCCGTGAGCGCGGCCAGCCGCGACGACGTGATCGGCGAATTCATCGCCGCGCGCGCCGAAGCGTCGGCGCCGCAGGAACTGCGCGTCGGACCCGCGCCGACGCCGACCGGCGCACTGACCAGCGCCGAGGTCGCCGCCGACCTGAACCTCTGGATCCGTTCGGGCATGGCCCAGGTGGCGGGTCAGGAGAACTTCGACCCGAACGCGCCGGCCTTCCGCGCGCAGCTGGCGGTCTTCGAACAGATGCGCCACGGCCCGGCCTTCGTGGCCGAGGTCGAGCGCATCCGCCACGGCGGGCTGGCCGTGATCACCAGCGCGCAGGCCGAAGACGGCACGGTGGCCCGCTGACCGCCGGGTGGGGCTGGCCGTCATGGGGACATGCGGCCAGCACATCCATCGACCGCCGGCGTGGCAGGTGCGGGTCTCATTCGGCATCGCTCGCATCCCCTGACCCCACGCCCAGCACGCGCGCCGCGCGCACCTTCCGGTGGAAGCCCTTCAGGTCCAGTTCGCCCGCATCCTCGATGCGCCACCGCACACCCCCCACCTCCTTGTCCTGCGCCTCTTGCACGGCGGCCCGGACCCGCGGCGAGATGAGGATCTCCCCGCCCGCCGCCTCGCCGCACAGGCGCGCGGCCAGGTTCGTCACGGTGCCGATCGCCCCATAGTCGATGCGGCCGTCGAAGCCGATGCCGCCAAGCGTCGCGAACCCCTGCGCGATGCCGATGCCCATGTGCAGGTCGTATCCGCGGCGACGCCACTGGGTGCTGAGCACCATCATCGCGCGCTGCATCTCGATGGCCATGCGCACCGCCCGCTGCGGCGCATCGGGCAGTGGCTGCGGATCGTTGAAGAAGATCATCATGCCGTCGCCCGAGAAGCGCTCCAGCGTTCCCTCGTGCGCCAGCACCAGCCGGCCCATGGCCGCGTGGTACTGGCCCAGCACCCCCATCACCTCTTCGGGGTCGGAGGTCTCGGTGAAGGCCGTGAAGCCGCGCAGGTCGAGGAAGACCACGGTGATCTCGCACCGGTGGCTGCGCAGCGGGTCGTCGGCGCCGCCCGCAAGAATGGCTTCGGCCAGGGCCGGCGAGAAGAAGCGCTTGAGACGGCTGACGCGTTCGAGCTGACGCACGCCCTCCTCCACGCGCTGTTCCAGCGTCCGGTTCCAGGCCTGCAGTTCGAGGCGCTGCCGCTGGACCTCGTCGTAGAGCGACTTGACGCGCAGCAGCGAACGCACACGGGCCATCAGTTCGGCCTGATGAATCGGCTTGCTCAGAAAGTCGTCCGCGCCCGCCTCCAGCCCCTTGACCCGCTCCTGCTCCGGATCGAGTGCGGTCACCAGCACCACGGGCAACACCGCGCACGACGGGTCGGCCCGGATGGCGCGGCACACGTCGTAGCCGTTCATGCCGGGCATCATCACGTCCAGCAGCACCAGGTCCGGCGGGTCCGCCGCGATGCAGCGCAAGGCCGCCTCGCCGGAGTCCGCGGTGCGCGTGCGAAATCCACGCGCCGCCAGGATGCCGGCCAACAACCGGACGTTGCGGTCGACGTCGTCCACGATCAGGATCGCCGCCGCGCTCACGCCGGAACCTCCAGGCCCTGCAGGGGCAAGGTGAAGCGGAAGGTCGAGCCCTCGCCCAGCCGGCTGGTCAGGCTCAGCTGGCCGCCATGCAGTTCGACGAAACGGCGCGACAGCGGCAGGCCCAGGCCCGTGCCCTGCGCCTTGCGCACCCGATCGCCACCGCCCTGGCGGAATTCCTCGAAGACGATGGTCTGATCTTCCATCGCGATGCCCACGCCCGTGTCGGAGACGCTCAGTTCGGCGATCGGCTGCGCGTCGACATCGGCGCGGCGTGCGCACAGCCGGATGCTGCCGCCCGGCGGCGTGAACTTCAGCGCGTTCGACAGCAGGTTGATCACCACCTGCTTGACCTTGCGCGCGTCCGCGATCCATTCCTCCAGCCCCGGCCCGACCTCGACCGACAGCGACAGGCCGGCGCGCTGCGCACGTTCGCGCACCAGCGTGAGCGCATCGTCCAGCAGCAGGCCGAGGTTGAAGCAGCTCAAGTCCAGCTCCATGCGCCCCGCCTCGATCTTCGAGAGGTCGAGCACGTCGTTGATCAGCGAGAGCAGGTGCCGACCGGACGAATGGATGTCGCGCAGGTACTCGAGCTGCCGCTCGTTGATGTCGCCGAACAGGCCCTCGCTCAGCACCTCGGAGAAACCGATGATGGCGTTGAGCGGGGTGCGCAGTTCGTGGGTCATGTTCGCGAGAAAGGCCGACTTGTGGCGGTTGGCGATCTCGAGCTGCCGGCTTTTCTCTTCGATCTCGCGGAACATGCGCGCGTTTTGGATGGCGATCACCGCCTGGTCGGCGAAGGTCTCGACCAGGCGCACCTGCGCCGCCGGGAAGCCGCCCGGTGCGTCGCGCGAAACGGCGATCACACCCACGGCCGTGCCTTCGCGCAGCATCGGCACCGCGAGGGCGGAACCGACGCCGTCGTGGGCCGGCCGGTCCGCCGCGGGACCATCGGCGTGCAGCGTGTGCGCCTCGCGAAACGCACGCGCGACCAGGGCCGGGTCGTCGAAGGCCAGCAAGGGGCGCGGATCGACATCATCGAGGTGGCCCGCGTGGCCGGCCGCAGGAAGCAGGCCGTCGTCTTCCGGCAGCCAGATCCGGCAGCCCTGCGCGCGGCAGAGTGTCAGCAGCCGCTGCGTCACGGCCTCCAGCACCGGCTGCAGATCGGTCGGCGACCGGCTCAGCACCCGCAGGATCTCGGCCGTGGCCGTCTGGAACTCGAGCGATGCGCTCAGTTCGGCGGTGCGCACCGCCACCTTGCGTTCGAGCTCGCCATACGACTCGCGCAGCTGGGCCGACATGCGGTTGAACTGCGCGGCCAGGCCCTCGAGTTCGTCGCCGGTGTTCACCACGATCTGCTGGTCGAGTTCGCCTTCGCCGATGCGCCGCGCACCCCGCGCCAGCGTGCGGATCGGCTGCACCATGCGCCGGGCGAGCAGCGACGCGGCCAGCGCCGAGACCGCGAGGCCCGCCAGCAGCAGCAGCACCGCCCGGAGGATCGAGGCATCGAGCTTGGCGTACACCTCCGAGATCGGTTGCTCCACGAAAACCCGCCAGCCCAGCGGCTGGATCAGCGCGGTCGAGGTCAGGACGGCCGCCCCCTGCAGGTCCTGCGAGACCATGGCCTCGTCGTGCTGCGCACCGCCCTGTGCCGCTGCGCGCACATGCGCGAGTGCGGCGACGCTGGTCTTGCGCAGCACCAGCCCGATGTCCGGATGGGCCACCAGCAGGCCGTCGCGGTCGACCACATAGGCCTTGCCGTTCTGGCCCACCTGGATGCGCGACACCACGTCCCAGATGAACTTCAGGTTCAGCTGCGCGATCGTCACGCCGCCCTGGTCGCCGCCGGCGCGGATGGCCACCGTCATGTAGGGCTCGGTGTCGCGGTTGAAGTAGACCGGGCCGAACCACGGGGCCTCGGCCACGGCCTCGCGGAAAGCCGGCTCCGCGGAGCGATCGATGGCCGAGCCCATGGTGTCCAGCCCCAGGCGCGAGACGGCGATCTGCTCGCGGCCGCGACGGTCGAGCTGCGCGATGTCGGTCACCTCGGGTGCCTGCCGCAGCAGCCGCCAGAACTCCGTGCGGCGCGCCTCCAGGTCGGACGCATCGAGCTGCGCGAGGGACGCATAGCCCAGCTGCTGGGTGAGCTGCTGGACGTACTGCTCGATGCGCGACGCGGCGCTGATGGCCTTCTCCTTCTCCAGGCTGGCCAACGCGGACTTGTTCTCCTGGTAGGAGAAATAGAGCCCGATCGCGCTCGAGACGCCCAGCACCATCGTCACCAGGAACAGCATCAGCAACAGGTAGCGGCGAAACAGCCGGCCGCGATGGATCTCGCGCGTGGCGGGCGACCACAGCCACAGGCGCTTCATGCCCGAGGGCGACGCGCGCGCGTCCGGCAGCGGATGGGGCGAGGAGTCCGGCAGAGACATCACGCCCGTGATTGGACCCGCCGTGCCGCGCGATGGGAAGGCGCTGCGGGTAGGCCGCATGGCCGATGCGCCTAGCGCGACCGTGGTGTTCCGCGAGGCTCGCGGCGGCGCAGAATGCCTCGCAGATGGTCTTCCCAACCCCGCTCGGCAGAACGACGCGCCGGTGGCTCTGCGCGGTGCTGGGCGTGCTCGTGCCGCTGTGGGCCGACGGGGCGCAAGCGCAGCAGACGCGGCGCATCCCGCGCATCGGCTACCTGGCTGCCGTCTCCGCCAGTGCCGATGCGCCACGCCTGTCCGCCTTTCGCAAGGGGCTGAGCGACCTGGGCTATGTCGAAGGCCAGAGCATCTTGATCGAGTACCGCCACGAGAGCGGTGACCTGCAGCGCCTGCCGGGCCTGGCGGCCGAGCTGCTCCGCCAGGACATCGACGTGCTGGTGGCGGTCACGTCCAACGCCGCGCAGGCGGCGCAGCGCACCACCACCACGACGCCGATCGTCTTCATGGGCGTGACCGACCCGATCGCCATCGGCCTGGCGAAGAGCCTCGCGCACCCGGGTGGCAACAGCACCGGCATCACCAATGTCGCGGCCATCCTCAGCGGCAAGCGGCTCGAGCTGCTGAAGGAAGTGCTGCCGCAGGTCACGCGCATCGCCGTGATGTGGGACCCGCAGGCGCCCGGTTCCATTCCACAGTGGGACGCGAGCCAGGACCCGGCGCGCACGCTGGGGCTGACGCTGGTGTCGATGCCGACCAGCCAGGCGTCGGACTATGCGACGGCCTTCGCGGAGGCGGTGCGCTCCAGGAGCGGCGCGGTCTGGGTCACGCTCAACCCGGTGGCGAACTCCAACCAGAAGCTCATCGCCGACCTCGCCCTGGCGCGCGGCCTTCCCACCATCTGCGCGCGGGGCGACTACGCCGAGAACGGCTGCATGATGGCCTACGGCCCCGGCTACGGCACCGAGGGCAAGGACGGCGCGCGCTATGTCGACCGCATCCTCAAGGGCGCGCGCCCGGCCGACCTGCCGATCGAGCAGCCGACCAAGTTCGAGCTGCTGATCAACCTGAAGACCGTCAAGCAACTGGGCCTGACCATTCCGCGCGCCGTGCTGAACCGCGCGGACAAGGTCATCCACTGAGGCCACGGCTTCATGCCGCCATGGCCATGGCGACGCGCGGCACGGCATGGGCCAATGGCGCGAGCGCGGCCTGGATGCGCTGCATCTGCGATGCGCTCACCAGACTGGCGAGCACCTTCTGGAAGCGAGGCTCGCCCGCGCCCGAGACGATGTACTGCCAGCGATACGCCTTGAGGACCACGGCATGGACGTCGGCCGCCCGCTCGTCGTCATCGTCCATGCCGCAGGCATGCAGGAAGTACGCCGCGTCGCACCGGGCTTGCGCCTGCAGGATGCCGTCGACGCCGGCGATCAGCGCGATCAGGTCGTCCACCGCCCGGTCGCGCTCGGCATCCGAAGCGAGCTTCGCGTCCTCGCGGACCCACTCCAGTTCGTCGATGATCGCGTGCTGCGATTCCTCCTTCCAGTGGTACAGGAAGACATCCTTGAAGAGCGGCGACAGCCCCTCCGCGCCCTCGATGCTGGCGCGGTAGTGGGCCTGGGAGAAGAGCTCGATGTGGCAGGTCAGCGCCAGCACCGCCCAGGTGCTTTTGCCGAGTACGAAACCCGCGACATCGTCGGGCGCGACGTCGAACCGATAGCCGGCCGGCATCCGGGCCGCCACCAGCGCCTCGATGCGCCGGAACAGCGCCTGGTGCTTCAGTTCCTCGTCGGTGAAGCGGACGATGGCCTCGAGCGCCGTCTGGTCGCCCAGCCAGTGGTCGCGGCTCACCTCCAGCATCTTGGCGCCGATGAAGCGCTCGACGAGCCCGAACATGTGGGCGTAGGTCCGGCCCTGCACCTGGCTCATGAACAGCTTCTCGCGCGCATCCAGCCAGGGCAGCTCATCGGCCAGCGAGAGCCCTTCCGGAAGAAAACGGTCGGCCAGATGGAATTCGCGCCCGCGGATGACGTCGCGGTCGATGTCCCAGCGCACGCGCTTGGACGCCTCGATCGTCCTCGCGTAGCGCTGCGTGTCGGTGAAAGCGGGGGTGGATGACATGGCGGCTCCTCTGGGGTGATGCGTCGGATCGACGTGCTTGCATCATTCGAGAACCGCGCCCGCCGCGCATGGGGGCGATGTCCCGCGCACGCCCGCGCGGCCCACGAAAGCGCGCTGTTCGTGGGCTGCCTGTCCCATCTGCGCGGTGTCCACGGGAGCCTGGCGCCGGATAATGCGGCATGCAGTTCCGCCAGACGCTCCGCTTCTGCACGGCAAGGGACGGCACGCGGATCGCGGTCGCATCGGTCGGCTCCGGTCCGCCGCTGGTTCGCGCCGCGCACTGGCTCAGCCATGTCGAGCACGACCAGGCCAGCCCGGTGTGGCGCCCCTGGCTGGCCGAACTCGCACGCCATCACACCTACATCCGCTACGACCAGCGCGGCTGCGGCCTGTCCGACCGCGAGGTGTCCGACCTGTCGCTCGATGCCTGGGTGGGCGACCTCGAAGCGGTGGTCGACAGCCTCAAGCTGCGGCGCTTCCCGCTCATCGGCATGTCGCAGGGGGGCGCCGTGGCCGTCGCCTACGCGCTGCGCCATCCCGAGCGGGTGTCGCACCTGGTGCTGGTGGGCGCCTATGCACGCGGGGCGTTGGTGCGCGCCACGGGCGACAAGGACCGGCTCGAGGCCCAGACGCTGGTGAACCTGATCCGGCTGGGCTGGGGACGCGACAACCCGGCCTTCCGGCAGGTGTTCACCAACCTCTTCATTCCGGGCGGCACACCGGCGCAGCACCAGTGGTGGAACGAGCTCGAGCGACTGACGTCGAGCGCGGACAACGCGGCGCGCACGCTCGAGGCCTTCCATCGCGTGGACGTGTCCGATCTGGCGTGTCGCCTGCAGGTGCCCACGCTGGTCCTGCATGCGCGGGGCGATGCGCGGGTGCCGTTCGACGAAGGCCGCCAGCTGGCCGCGTTGATTCCGGGCGCGCGCTTCGTTCCGCTGGACAGCGACAACCATGTGCTGCTCGACAGCGAGCCCGCGTGGCCGCACTTCCTGGCGGAGGTGGCCGGCTTCCTGCAGATGGCGGCGATGCCCGCGGCCGACGCCGCCGCCAGCGAGGCCGGTTTGACACCGGCCGAGCGCGAGGTCCTGCGCCTGGTGGTGGCGGGGCTCGACAATTCGGCCATCGCGCGCCAGCTCCGCAAGCGCGAGAAGACCGTGCGCAACCAGGTCTCCAGCATCTTCGACAAGCTCGGCGTGCGCACGCGGGCCGAAGCCATCGTCCAGGTACGCGACCGCGATGCCGCCTGACGCCGTGCTGCTAAGCTTTGGACCGAAGTACCGCGCTCCGAGCGGTGACCGTCCGAACTGCCTGGGGATGGGGACCGGCTGGAGCAGTTCCAAGCGCCAGGCAACCATCCCTCATTCCTACCAGGACGACCCGTGGGCTCCCTTTCCAGCACGACCCTCACGTGGCACGGCGAAGCCGACACCGAAGCCTTCGCGCGCGCGCTCGCGGCGAGCCCGGCGTTGCGAGACGCCTTCATCGCGCTGCAGGGCGACCTGGGCGCCGGCAAGACCACCTTCGTGCGGCACCTGCTGCGCGCGCTCGGCATCACCGGCCGCATCAAGAGCCCGACCTACGCCGTCGTCGAGCCGCACGAGGCGCCCGACGGCCTGCCCATCTTTCACTTCGACTTCTACCGTTTCAGCGACCCGCGCGAGTGGGAAGACGCGGGCTTTCGCGACCTCTTCGCGGGCCCCGGCCTCAAGCTGGCGGAGTGGCCGGACAACGCCGCGGGCCATCTGCCGCCCGCGGACCTCACCCTTAGGATCGAAGCCATGACCGACGACACCCGCACCGTCCAACTGACCGCCGGCACGCCGCGCGGCCACACGCTGCTGGCGACCGCTGCCGCATGACGAAGGCACAGCACTCGACCCCATCGCCGCGCCGGACCTTCCTGAAGGCCGGCAGCCTGGTGCTGCTGCTGGGCGTGCAGGAGATCGCACGCGGCGCCACCATCATGGCGGTGCGCGTCTGGCCCGCGAACGACTACACGCGCGTCACCATCGAATCCGACGGCCGGCTGCAGACCCAGCAGCTCACGGTGGGCAGCCCGCCGCGGCTGGCGGTCGACATCCAGGGCATCGAACTGAACCCGGCGCTGCGCGACCTGGTCGGCAAGATCAAGCCCGGCGACCCCTTCATCAACGGACTGCGCGTCGGCCAGTTCGCACCGAACGTGGTGCGCATCGTGTTCGACCTGAAGCAGGCGGTGCAGCCGCAGGTGTTCTCGCTCGCGCCGATCGCCGCGTACCGGCACCGGCTGGTGCTCGACCTGTACCCGGAACGTCCGGTCGACCCGATGGAGGCGCTGATTGCCGAGCGCCTGCGCGATGCGCCCCGCGCAGGCAGCGGCGACACCGCCGTGGCGGGCATCGCGCCGCGCGATCTGGCCACGCTCGGTGCGCCGCCTGCCCCCACGCGCGCGGCCCCGCCCGGCGTCGACCCGCTGGGTGACCTGATGGCGCAGCAGTCGGCCCGCCCGGCACCGCAGACCTCGGGGGCGCCGTCGCTGGTCGCGCCGCCGACCTTGCCGCCGGTGGTGGCCACCGCGCCGCTGAAACCGGCCGCCCCACCCGTGCCGACGAACACACCGCCCGCCACGGCCACCGCCAGCCGCACCGACCGCATCATCATCATCGCGCTCGACCCCGGCCACGGCGGCGAAGACCCGGGCGCCATCGGCCCGGCCGGCACCCGCGAGAAGGACATCGTGCTGCAGGTGGCGCACCGATTGCGGGAGCGCATCAACGCGTCCAGCGTCAACGGCAGCCCGATGCGCGCCTTCTTGACGCGCGACGCCGACTTCTTCGTGCCGCTGGGCGTGCGCGTGCAGAAGGCGCGGCGCGTGCAGGCCGACCTGTTCGTCAGCATCCATGCCGACGCCTTCACCACGCCGGCGGCCAGCGGCGCGAGCGTGTTCGCGCTGAGCCAGTCGGGCGCCTCCAGCAGCGCCGCGCGCTGGATGGCCAACAAGGAGAACCAGGCCGACAAGGTCGGCGGGCTCAACGTCGGCGAGCACGAGGTGCAGGTGCAGCGCGCACTGCTGGACATGAGCACCACCGCGCAGATCAACGACAGCCTCAAGCTCGGCAGCGCGATGCTCGGCGAGATCCGCAACATCGGGGCGCGCCTGCACAAGGGCAGCGTCGAGCAGGCCGGTTTCGCGGTGCTGAAGGCGCCGGACATCCCGAGCGTGCTGGTCGAAACCGCCTTCATCAGCAACCCCGACGAGGAAGCCAAGCTGCGCAGCACGCAGTACCAGGAGAACCTGGCCGATGCGCTGATGCGCGGCATCCAGCGCTACTTCGCGCAGAACCCGCCGCTGGCGCGCAGCCGTCAGCTGTGAGCCAGCCTGTCCCGCAGCGATGGCGCGCGCCGTCGCGCAGGCAGCGGCGGCTTGTTCCTACAGGGTTCGCCCGGCCGGTCCAGACAATGGCGTCATCACATCATCGAAAGGTGGACACCATGAAGACACGTCTCTGGATCAGCGCGGCGGCTGCCGCTTCCCTCATGACCCTGGTCGGCTGCGCCGGCACGGGCCCCAACCAGCAACTGGGCGTGGCGGGCGGTGCCGTCGGCGGCGCCCTGATCGGCAATGCGATCGGCGGCAGCACGGCGGCGACCGTCGGCGGCGCGGCCATCGGCGGCCTGGTGGGCAACGAAGTCGGCCGCAACGCCGACCAACGCAACCAACAACGGTCCTACTACCCGAACAACGGCCCCCGGTACTAGCCTCTCCCCCAGGTTGGCTCACTGCGTGTAGCCGCCCACCCCCTCACCGGGGGCGATACCAGCGGACCGGCGGAGCCGGTTCCGCGGTATCTCTGGAACAGTCGAAAGCGCGCCTCGAGCGCGCTTTCTTCTTTTGGGGGTCAGGGTTGAGGTTGCGCTGCGGCGCGCGCCTTCTCGGCGCGGCCGGCGCGCCAGGCGCCGAAGATGGCGATGAGGCCGGGCACGAGGATCAGGCCCCAGATGATCTTCTCGAGGTGCTCGCGCACCAGCGGCAGGTTGCCGAAGAAGTAGCCGGCGGTGCCGATGCCCAGCACCCAGATCAGCGCGCCGACGACATTGAACATCGTGAACTTGGCGCGGTTCATCTCGGCCACGCCGGCCACGAAGGGCGCGAAGGTGCGGATGAAGGGCATGAAGCGCGCGAGGATGACGGTCACGCCGCCATAGCGCTCGTAGAAGCCGTGCGCCTGGTTGAAGGCCTTCTTGTTGAAGAAGCGCGAGTCTTCCCACTGGAACACCTTCGGCCCGAAATAGCGGCCGATGCTGTAGTTGCACTGGTCACCCAGGATGGCGGCCGCGGTCAGCACCACGCAGGCAATGGGAAAGCTCATGAGGCCGATGCCGCACAAGGCCCCGACGATGAAGAGCAGCGAGTCGCCTGGCAGGAAGGGCATGACCACCACGCCCGTCTCCACGAACACGATGGCGAAGAGCAGCGCATACACCCAAGGCCCGTAGGCGATCACGAAGGCCTCGAGGTGTTTGTCGATGTGGAGGATGAAATCCAGAAGAAAGTGCACGATGTCCATGCGGCGCATTATCCCGATGCCGACTTCTAGAATGCCCCGGTGAGTGCCCTTCCTTCTTCCCTGCCCATTCCACCCGGCGGCGACGCCAGCGCCCGCCGCCCCATCCGTGAGTTGCCCGACGAGCTGATCAGCCAGATCGCCGCCGGCGAAGTGGTCGAGCGGCCCGCCTCCGTGGTGCGCGAGCTGGTCGACAACGCGCTCGACGCGGGCGCCACCCAGGTCACGGTGCGGCTGTCGGCCGGCGGCGTGCGCCTGATCTCGGTGGAAGACGACGGCCATGGCATTCCGCGCGACGAACTGTCGGTGGCATTGCGCCGCCACGCCACCAGCAAGATCGCCAGCCTAGGCGACCTCGAGACCGTCGGCACCATGGGCTTCCGCGGCGAGGCGCTGGCCGCCGTCAATTCGATCGCCGAACTCACGCTGCACTCGCGCGCCCGGGGCGCCGACGCGGCCTATGCGCTCGACGGCCGCACCGGCGAGCTGCGTCAGGTAGCGCGTTCGGTGGGCAGCACGGTCGAGGTGCGGGAACTGTTCTACGCCACGCCGGCCCGGCGCAAATTCCTGAAGACCGACGCCACCGAACTCGCGCACTGCGTCGAGGCCGTGCGCCGGCATGCGCTGGCGCGGCCGGACGTCGGTTTCGCCGTGTGGCACGAAGGCAAGTTGGTCGAGCAATGGCGCGCCACCGCCGCCCGCGACCCACGCCTGGCCGACGCGCTGAGCGACGACTTCGTCGCGCGCAGCGTCTCGGTCGAACACCTGCTGGGCGCGGTGCGCGTCGAAGGCCGTGCCGGCATTCCCGACGCGGCGCGCGCGCGCGGCGATCAGCAGTTTTTCTACGTCAACGGCCGCTTCGTGCGCGACAAGGTGCTCAACCACGCCGTGCGCAGCGCCTACGAAGACGTGCTGCACGGCCAGCGCCAGCCGGTGTATGCGCTGTACCTGACCATCGACCCGGCCCGGGTCGATGTCAACGTGCACCCGACCAAGATCGAGGTGCGCTTCCGCGACGGCCGGGAGGTGCACCAGGCGGTGCGCCAGGCGGTCGAGAAGGCGCTGGCCGCGCCGCGCGCCGGCGAGGCCGAAACGCCGGCGGCCGCCACCCTGTTTCCCCAGCCCGCCCCGGCACCGGCCCTGCCCGCCTGGACCCAGCCACGGATGCATTTCGCCGCCGAGCGCGGCACCGGCGACGCCGCCGCGATGTGGCCCGGCGCGCCCGCGGCAGCCCCGGCGGCGCCGGTCACCGCACGGACCTGGGCCGACCTCGTCCCCGGAACGCCCGCCGCCGGCACCCCGGCGGCGCCAGCGCCCGACCCGGAGACCGCCCCGGTCTGGCCGCTCGGCCGTGCCCTGGCGCAGCTCCAGGGCATCTACATCCTGGCCGAGAACGCCCAGGGCCTGGTCATTGTCGACATGCACGCCGCGCATGAGCGGATCGTCTACGAGCGGCTCAAGACCCAGCTCGATGGTGCCGCGATCAGCAGCCAGCCCTTGCTGATTCCCGCAACTTTTGCCGCCACCCCCCAGGAAGTCGCCACGGCCGAGGCCTGCGCCGGGGTGCTACCGACGCTGGGGCTGGAGATCACGCCCTTCTCGCCACGCACCCTGGCGGTGCGCGCCGTGCCGGGGACGCTGGCCGATGGCGACCCCGTGGAGCTGGCGCGCAGCGTGCTGGCCGAACTGGCCCAGCACGACGCCAGCACCGTGGTCCAGCGCGCCCAGAACGAGTTGCTCGGCACCATGGCCTGCCACGGCGCGGTGCGCGCCAACCGCAAGCTGACCGTGGACGAAATGAACGCCCTGCTGCGGCAGATGGAAGCCACCGAGCGCTCCGACCAGTGCAACCACGGCCGTCCGACCTGGCGCCAGCTCTCGGTGCGGGAGCTCGACGGGCTTTTCCTGCGCGGCCGGTAACAATAGTTATATCGGGGTTTCCGATCGTCATCGGACGAGCGGGCACGCACGTTGCATGGGCTCCCTGTCGGAACTTTCCGACGTCATCGCCTGTCTGTCTGCCCACGCATGAAACACTGGTCCCTGTTCGCCACGGCCACCGCGGCCCTCGCCCTGCTGGCAGGCGGTTGCTCGACGCTCGACGAGCGTCAGCGCGAGTGGATCTTCCAGCCCAGCGACCGCAGCTGGGGCAATTCGGAGGCCATGACCGAGGGCATGGACCACGTCTGGATCGATTTCAAGTCCAACGTCACCGGCGAGCCGGCCCGCCTGCATGGGCTCTGGCTGGGCGGCGCACCTGAAACGGCCGACACCCCCGTGCTGCTGTACCTGCACGGCGCCCGCTACAACGTGGCCGGCTCGGCCCCGCGCATGCGGCGCATGCATGACCTCGGCTTCTCGGTGCTGGCCATCGACTACCGCGGCTTCGGCAAGAGCTCGGCCGGCCTGCCGTCCGAAGCCACCGCCCGCGAGGACGCCCGCGCCGCCTGGACCTGGCTGGCCGCCCGCCACCCGCAGCAGCACCGTTACATCTTCGGCCACTCGCTGGGCGGCGCCATCGGCATCGACCTGGCCGCCAGCGTCAACGACGAGAGCGGCACCATCGTCGAGAGCACCTTCACCTCGATCGCCGACGTGGTGGGCAGCTTCAAGTGGGGCTGGCTGCCCTTCAGCGCGCTCATCACCCAGCGTTTCGAGGCCATCAGCAAGGTCAAGGACATCGGCGCACCGCTGCTGGTGGTGCACGGCACGGCCGACAGCCTGATCAACCCGACGCTGGGCCGCAAGCTCTACGAAGCGGCCAAGGTGCCCAAGATGTTCGTGCTGGTCGAGGGCGGCTCGCACCACAACACCAACTCGGTCGGCGCGGCGCAGTACCGGGCGGCCCTGTCGCAGCTGTTCCGCATGAAGCCGCCGGGCTCCACCGACGTCGCCGGCGACAACGCGCACGCCATCTGAGCGCGCCGACCACGCCCCGCCCGGGGTGCGTGTCATTTGTTACCCTCTGGCGCATGCCGCCCTCTTCGCCTGCACCGGCCGTCTCATCCAGCGCGCGGCCTGCCCTCGGCATGCCGCCCGCCCTGGTCGTCCTCACCCTGGCGCTGCTGCTGGGCATCCAGCCCGTCACCACCGACCTCTACCTGCCCGCGCTGCCGGCGCTGACCACCGGCTTCGGTGCGCCGGTGGCGCAGGCGCAGCTGACGCTCACCGCCCTCCTGCTTGCCTTCGGGTTGTCGCAACTGGTGCTCGGCCCGCTGTCCGACCGCTTCGGCCGCCGGCCGGTGCTGCTGTGGGGCCTGGCGGCCTATGTGCTCGCGGCGGTCGGCGCGGCGCTGGCACCGTCGATGGCGCTCCTGATCGGCTGGCGCACGCTGCAGGGCGCGGCCATGGGCGCGTCGGTGATGGCGGCCCGCGCCATCGTGCGCGACCTGTACCAACCGGCCGACGGCGCGCGCGTGATGTCGCGTGCGCTCACGGGCCTGGGCGTGATCGCATGTCTTTGCGCCCCGATCGGCGGGCTGGTCTCCGACCTGGCCGGCTGGCGCGTCGCGCTGCTGGTGCCCGCGCTGTTCGGCGCCGTGGCGCTCGGGCTGGTCGCCTGGCGCTTCGACGAATCGCTGGCTCGCCGCGACCCACAGGCACTGCAGCCCGCCACGCTGGTGCGCACCTGGGCGACGGTGCTGCGCCACCCGACCTTCCTGGCCTTCTGCGCGCTCACGACCGCGTCGTACGCGCTGCTCTTCACCTTTCTGGCCGCCTCGTCCTTCGTGTTCATCCAGGTGCTGGGCCTGACGAAGACGCAGTACGGGCTCGTGATGCTGTGGAATTCGCTGTCGTACATCGGCGGCACCTTTGTCTGCCGCTACTGGCTGGCGCGCCATGGCGTGCGCCGCAGCGTGGCGCGCGGCGCGGTGCTCACGCTGTCGGGCGGGCTGCTGATGGCCGGCCTGGCCTTCGCCGGCATCCACTCGACGGCGGCGATCGTCGGCCCACTCACGCTCATGATGCTGGGCCACGGCGTGCACCAGCCCTGCGGCCAGAGCGGCGCGGTCGGCCCGTTCCCGCAGGCGGCGGGCGCAGCGTCGGCGCTCAACGGCTTCGTCATGATGCTGGCCGTCTTCGGTGTCGGCGGCTGGCTGGGCACGCACCTCGACGGCACCGTGCTGCCGCTGACCTACGGCATGGGTTTCTGGAGCGTCTGCGTGGCGCTGCTGGCGTGGACGGTGGTGCAGAAGCATGGTTGAACGCGCCTTGCGCTACGCCGCCATCGCCGGCCCCACCGCGTCAGGCAAGACCGCCGCCGCACTGGCCGTGGCGGCGCGCCGGCCGGTCGAGATCGTCAGCGTCGATTCGGCGCTGGTCTACCGCGGCATGGACATCGGCACCGCCAAGCCCACGCCAGCCGAGCGCGCCGCGGTGCCGCACCACCTGATCGACATCCGCGACCCGCGCGAGGCCTACAGCGCCGCGGCCTTCGTGGCCGATGCGACGCGCCTCATCGGCGAGATCGCGGCACGCGGCCGCCTGCCGCTGCTGGTCGGCGGCACGATGCTGTACTTCAAGGCGCTGGCCGACGGCATCGACGCCATGCCCGCAGCCGACCCGGCCGTGCGCGCCATGCTCGAAGCCGACGCCGCAGCCCATGGCTGGCCCGCGATGCATGCGCGCCTGGCCGAGGTCGATCCGCCCACCGCCGCGCGGCTTGCGCCCAACGACAGCCAGCGCATCCAGCGGGCGCTGGAGGTCTGGCACACCAGCGGCCAGCCGCTATCGCACTTCCATGCGGCCGGCAGGGCCGAGCCCGCACCCGGTCGACCCGTCTGTTCGCTGCTGGTCTCGCTCGAGCCCACCGAGCGCGCCTGGCTGCACGGCCGCATCGCCGAACGCTTCGACGCCATGCTGGCCGCGGGCTTCATCGACGAGGTGCAGGCGCTGCGCGCACGCGGCGACCTCGACCCCGACCTGCCGTCGATGCGCTGCGTGGGCTACCGCCAGGCCTGGGAAGCGCTCGACGGCATGTTCCCGATGCCCGAACTGCGCGAGCGCGGCATCGCCGCCACGCGCCAGCTCGCCAAGCGCCAGATCACCTGGCTGCGCAGCATGCCGCAGCGCCACGTCATCGCCGCCG
Source organism: Variovorax sp. J2L1-78 (assembly GCF_030317205.1). Lineage (NCBI taxonomy): Bacteria > Pseudomonadati > Pseudomonadota > Betaproteobacteria > Burkholderiales > Comamonadaceae > Variovorax > Variovorax arabinosiphilus. Next base: position 1,361,533 of record NZ_JASZYB010000001.1, read on the forward strand.
AGGCACCGGACGCCACCGCGCAGGTGGTCGACCGCATCCTGGAAGTTCCATGACCCTGCATGTCGAAGGCCTGGCCAAGCGCTATGGCGACGCGACCGTTTTCGCCGACGTCTCGCTCGATGTGGCGCCCGGCGAGTTCGTCGCCATCGTCGGCGAATCGGGCGTCGGCAAGTCGACGCTGCTCAACTGCATGGCCGGCCTCGACCACTGGGACGCCGGCCGCATCGTGCACGACGGCACCGACATCGGCGCGCTCGACGCCGAGGCCTGTGCGCTCTGGCGCCGCAGCCACGTGGGCTTCGTCTTCCAGGCCTTCCACGTGCTGCCGCACCTGGACGTGGCGCAGAACGTGGCGCTGCCGCTGATGCTGCTCAAGCAACGCGACGACGCGCGCGTGGCCCGCATGCTCGAGGTGGTTGGCCTGGCCGGCTTCGGCGCGCGGCTGCCGCAGCAGTTGAGCGGCGGCCAGCTGCAGCGCGTGGCCATTGCGCGCGCGCTGGTGCACCGCCCCGCCCTGCTGCTGGCCGACGAGCCGACCGGCAACCTCGACCCCACCACCGCCGCCAAGGTGATGGACGTGCTGCTCGCGCAGACGCGCGAGCACGGTGCGTCACTGGTGCTCGTCACGCATTCGGAGACCGCCGCGGCGCGCGCCGATCGCGTGCTGCATTTACGCGCCGACGGCATCGGCGAGTGAGCGTTCAGGCGCCGCCGAGCAAGGCCGCATAGCGCGCCAGGTCGACGTTGCCCCCGCTCACGATCACGCCGACCTTCGCGCCCTGCAGCGCTGGCGCATCGGCCACCGCGCCGGCGAAGGCCAGGCAGCCGGTCGGCTCGACCACCATCTTCATGCGCTCGGCGAAGAAGCGCATGCCATCGATCAGCTGCGCGTCACTCACCGTGCGGATGTCGGCGACGTCGCGGCGGATGATGCCGAAGGTGTACGCACCCAGGTACTGGGTCTGGGCGCCGTCGGCGATGGTCTTGGGCGTCTCGATGCGCACGATGTGGCCGGCGCGCAGCGACTGCTGACCGTCGTTGCCGGCCTCGGGCTCCACGCCGTAGACCTTGCAGCCCGGCGACAGCGCATGGGCCGCGAGCGCCGAGCCGCTGGTCAGCCCGCCGCCGCCCAGGCACACATAGAGCGCATCGAGCGGACCGACCTCCTCGATCAGCTCCTTGGCCGCGGTGCCTTGCCCGGCGATCACGTCCGGGTGGTCGTAGGGCGGGATCAGCGTCATGCCGCGTTCGGTCGCCAGGCGCGTGGCGATCGCCTCGCGGTCTTCGGTGAAGCGGTCGTAGGTCACCACCTCGGCACCGTAGCCACGCGTGGCCGTCACCTTGGCGGCTGGCGCATCCAGCGGCATGACGATCACGGCCGGCATGCCGAGCAGCCGGGCCGACAGCGCGACGGCCTGCGCGTGGTTGCCCGATGAGAACGCGAGGGCGCCGGCCTTGCGCTGCGCCGCGTCGAAGCGCGACAGCGCATTGAAGGCGCCGCGGAACTTGAAGGCGCCCATGCGCTGGAAGTTCTCGCACTTGAAGAAGAACTGTGCACCCCAGCGCGCGTCGGCGGTGGATGAACGCAGCACGGGGGTGCGGTGGGCGTGGCCCGCCAGCCGTTCGGAGGCGGCGGCCACATCGTCGTAGGTGGGCAGTGAAATCATGCAGGAAGCTTAGCGGATCACCTCCGCCGCTGTGCACGCCCCCGGGCATGAAAAAAGGCCGCCGTCTTTCGACGGCGGCCTCGTTTGAAACCAGCGACGCTGGCGACCCGGTCAGAGCGGCACGGCCGTCGTGTTGCGTGCGGCCTCACGGGCCTGTGCACGAACCGCGGCACGGTCGGCCTGCCCGATGGTCGGTGCCGGGAACCCATAGAGCGCCGCGTCGCTGTAGATATCACCTTGGCGAGCGGCTTGGCTGGCCTGGGCGCGGACGGCGTCACGGGTCAGGCCCGAGTTCACCACGGGCGCGGTACCGCTGTACGACGCTTCGCTGAACTGATCGCCGGCACGGGCCGCAGCACGGGCCTGCGAGGCCACATCGGCACGGCTCACCGCCGAGCTCACGGTCTGCACGCCTTGGTAGGTTTCGGCCTGGGCACCGGTGGAGACGCCGAGGATGGAAAGAAAGACAGCGCCGAGAAATTGCGAGGTCTTCAGTTGCGTGGTCTTCATGATGATTCCTTCAAAAGTTTGGATGAATTTCGAACCGGTATCGGGGGGCGCCGTCCTCTTGATGGGGGCGGCCACCACGCTCGGTGCCTAGCTCACCCAGATCAGCGTCTTCAACCCGGTTGCGTCTGCTGCTCTGTTGGGATGAATTGTCGGCCGCACACCCGCGTGCAACACGGGCCAAAAGGAACCACGGTGTTCCCGGGAACGAAACAATCGCGGCATGGCGTCCGATGCGGCGGGCCACAATCGAGCGATGCGCGCGCTGCTTCTCACCTTCTCCTGGCAGGAACTGCGGCATCACCCGTGGCGCAACGCGGCCGCCGTCGTCGCCGTGATGCTGGGTGTGGCGCTGGCCTTCTCGGTGCACCTCATCAACGCCTCGGCGCTCGACGAGTTCTCCAGCGCCGTGCGCTCGGTCAACGGCCAACCCGACCTGGAACTGCGCGCCGCGCAAGGCAGCTTCGACGAGGCACTCTTCGCGCGTGTGGCGCGGCATCCGCAGGTCGCGCTGGCCAGCCCGGTGATCGAGGTTTCTGCGACCGCCTTGATGGGCGATCGGCGGCTGCCGCTGCGCATCGTCGGTGTCGATGCGCTGGTGCTGCCGACGCTTGCGCCCGCGCTGATGCCGGTGCCGGCTGAAGGCTCGGTGCGATTCTCGCTCTTCGCGCCGGGCCAGGTCTTCCTCAACGCCGCCGCGCGCACGGCGCTGGGCGACACGGTGCCACGCGTCACGCTGCAACTCGGCGCGCAGCGCCGCGAGGTGCAGATCGCCGGCAGCGTCTCGGCCGGCGGCACGGCCCTGGCGGTGATGGACATCGGCGCCGCGCAGGAACTGTTCGGCCGCATCGGCCAGCTCACGCGCATCGACCTGCGGCTGGCGGACGGCATCGACCGCGCCACCTTCACACGCGCGCTCGAAGCCGCGCCCGGCTGGCCGACGAACGTGCGCATCGCCGAGCCTGGCGACGCGGCCGAGCGCGTGAGCAACCTCTCGCGCGCTTACCGCGTCAACCTCACGGTGTTGGCGCTGGTCGCACTCTTCACCGGCGCCTTCCTGGTGTTCTCGGTGCTCGCGCTCAGCGTGGCCAAGCGGGCGCAGCAGTTCGCGCTGCTGGGCGTGCTGGGCCTCACGCCGCGCGGCCGGCTCGGGCTGGTGCTGGCCGAATCGCTGCTGCTCGGTGCGGTCGGCAGCATCGCCGGCATCGCGCTCGGCGCGGCACTGGCCGCGTTCGCGCTGAAGGTGCTGGGCGGCGATCTCGGCGGCGGCTACTTCGCGGGCGTCGCGCCCACGCTGCGCTGGAACAGCAGCGCCGCCCTGCTCTACGGTGCGCTCGGCATCGCGGCAGCCGGCGTCGGCGGCTGGTGGCCGGCGCGCGCGGCGCAGTCGCTGCCGGAAGCGCAGACGCTCAAGGGCCTGGGCGCCACGGCGCCGCAGCGCGGCGGGCGGATCGTGCCGCTGGCGCTGCTGGCGATCGGCGTCGTGCTCGCGAGGCTGCCGCCGATCGCCGACATCCCGGTCGCCGCGTATGTGTCGGTCGGTTTCCTGCTGGTGGGCGGCATCACCGCACTGCCCTGGCTCATCGCGCTGCTGTACGACCGCATCGCGCCGGCCTTTGCGCAACGCGTCCTGCCGATGCTGGCCATCGAGCGCGCACGCCGCATGCGCGGCACCGCGGCGGTCGCCGTCAGCGGCGTGGTCGCGAGCCTGAGCTTGGCGGTGGCGCTGACGGTGATGGTCGCGAGCTTCCGCGATTCGGTCACGCGGTGGCTCGACGTGGTGCTGCCGGCCGACCTCTACCTGCGCGTGGCCGGCAGCACTGGCAGCACCGGCGGCGACGACGCGGCCTTCACGCCCGCCTTCGTGCAGCGGCTCGCGCAGCTGCCGGGCGTGGCGCGCACCGGCACGCTGCGGCTGCGCCCGCTGCTGCTCGACCCGGCACGCCCGGCCGTCTCGCTGATCGGCCGCAGCTTCGAGGACGGCGGCGCGGCGCGCACGCTGCCGCTGGTCGGCGAGGCGCTGCCGGTGCCCGCGGGGCAGATCGGCATCTATGTGAGCGAGGCGATGGTCGACCTGTACGGCGCACGGCCGGGCACCACCTTCGCGCCACTCGCGCAGGCACTTGGCACGACGTCGACGTTCTTCGTGGCCGGCGTGTGGCGCGACTACGTGCGGCAGTTCGGCACCCTCACGATGGACGCACGCGACTTCGAGCGCCTGACCGGCGACCGCAGCGCGAGCGACGTGGCGCTGTGGCTCGCGCCCGGCGCGGCCGAGGGCGAGGTGCAGGCGGCGGTACGAAAGCTCGCGGCCGACGAGCCGGGGCTGGGCGATGCGATGGAGCTGTCGTCGGTGGCGCAGATCCGCGCGACCTCGCTGCGCATCTTCGACCGCAGCTTCGCGGTCACCTACTGGCTGCAGGCGGTGGCGATCGCCATCGGGTTGTTCGGCATCGCCGCGAGCTTCAGCGCGCAGGTGCTGGCCCGGCGCAAGGAATTCGGGCTGATGGCGCACCTGGGCTTCACGCGCCGCCAGGTGCTGGCCGTGGTCGCCGGCGAAGGCGCGGCGTGGACGGCCATCGGCGCGGTCGCCGGGTTGGCCCTGGGGCTGGCGGTGTCGGTCGTGCTGGTGCACGTGGTGAACCCGCAGAGCTTCCACTGGACGATGGACCTGCTCGTGCCCTGGTGGCGCCTCGTGGCGCTGTGCGCCGCAGTCGTTGCAGCCGGTACGCTCACGGCCTGGCTGGCAGGCCGCGCGGCGGCCGGGCGCGACGCCGTGCTGGCGGTCAAGGAAGATTGGTAGAGATCCGTAGAGAAACTGAATGAACGACGACAACACCCTGGGCGGCCGCAGTGCCGCCGAATGGCGCAACGCCATCCCGCTCATCGACGACCTCGTGGCGTTGAAGGAACTGAGCTGGTTCAACCCCGGCATCGCGCCCACGGCGCAAGCCCTGGCCGATGTCGGCCTGGATGCCTCCGACGTGGCCGCGGCCAGCGCGCGGCTGCAGCGCTTCGCGCCGTGGATCGCGCGCGTGTTCCCCGAGACGCAGCCCGCCGGCGGGCTGATCGAATCTGGCATCGTCGCGCTGCCCGCGATGCAGGCCGTGCTGTGCCGCGACGCCGGCATCGCGCCACAGGGCGCGCTGTGGCTCAAGAAGGACAGCCACCTGCCGATCTCCGGCTCGATCAAGGCGCGCGGCGGCATCTACGAGGTGCTGGCCCATGCGGAGCGCCTGGCCCTGGCCACCGGCCTGCTGCACGAGGACGACGACTACGCGCGCCTCGACAGCGACGCCTTCCGCGCCTTCTTCGGCCAGCACCGCATCGCCGTCGGCTCGACCGGCAACCTCGGCCTCTCGATCGGCCTGATGGGCGCCAAGCTCGGCTTCCATGTCACGGTCCACATGTCGGCCGACGCGCGCGCCTGGAAGAAGGCACGGCTGCGCGCGAACGGCGTGCACGTGGTCGAGTACGCGTCCGACTACAGCGCCGCCGTGGCCGAAGGCCGCCGCCAGGCCGAGGCCGACCCGCAGTGCCACTTCGTCGACGACGAGAACTCGACCGACCTCTTCCTCGGCTACGCGGTCGCCGCCGAGCGGCTGCAGAAGCAACTGGTCGCCGAAGGCCTTGCGGTCGATGCCGAGCACCCACTCTTCGTCTACCTGCCCTGCGGCGTGGGCGGCGGGCCGGGCGGCGTGGCCTTCGGGCTGAAGCTGATCTTCGGCGACGCGGTGCACTGCGTCTTCGCCGAACCCACGCACGCGCCCTGCATGCTGCTGGGCGTGCGCACTGGCCTGCACGAGGACGTGTCGGTGCAGGACTTCGGCATCGACGGCGTGACCGCGGCCGACGGCCTGGCCGTGGGCCGGCCGTCGGGCTTCGTCGGGCGCGCGATGCAGCGGCTGATCGATGGCTACATCACGGTCGGCGACGACACGCTGTACCGACGCATCGCGCAGATGGACGCGCTCGAAGGCGTACAGCTCGAGCCCTCCGCCGTGGCCGGCCTGCCCGGCATGGTGCAGGTGCTGACCGAGACGCAGGGCTACCGCCAACGGATGGGGCTGTCCGAAGCGCGGATGGGCCGCGCCACGCACCTCGTGTGGGCCACCGGCGGCGGCATGGTGCCGGAGGACGAGATGGCCCGCTACCTGGCCCAAGGCCGCGCGCTCGCATGACCCCGATGCATCGCCGCACCCTGCTGCTGGCGATGCTGTCGGCACCCGCCGCCTGGGCGCTGCCACCACGTGCGCTGCAATTTCCGCGCGACTTCGGCAGCCACCCCGATCTGCGCACCGAGTGGTGGTACATCACGGGCCACGCGCAATCGGGCACGCGCGAATTCGGCTTCCAGCTGACCTTCTTCCGCTCGCGCGTGGACGACACGCAGGCCATGCGTTCGGCCTTCGCGGCCAAGCAGCTGGTGTTCGCGCATGCCGCCGTCACCGACCTGCAGGGGCTCAAACTGCTGCACGACCAGCGCATCGCGCGCGCGGGCTTCGGCATCGCGCAGGCCGGCGAGACCGACACCGATGTGCGCCTGCGCGACTGGACGCTGCAGCGCGGCGCCGACGGCCGCTACCAGGCGCGGCTGCCCGCCGGCGACTTCGCACTGGCGCTCGACTTCACGCCGACCCAGCCGGTGCTGCTGCAGGGCAGCGCCGGCCTGTCGCGCAAGGGGCCGCAACCCGAGCAGGCCAGCTACTACTACAGCGAACCGCAGCTCGCCACGCGCGGTCGCCTCACCGTGCAGGGCCAGGGCTTCGACGTGGCGGGCACCGCCTGGCTCGACCACGAATGGAGCGAGGCGCTGATGCACCCCGAGGCCGTCGGCTGGGACTGGATCGGCATGAACCTCGACGATGGCAGCGCGCTCACCGCCTTCCACCTGCGGCGCGCCGACGGCAGCGCGCTGTGGGGCGGCGGCTCGTGGCGGCCGCGCGGCGGCGAGGCGCGCAGCTTCGGCGCCGACACGGTGCGCTTCGACGCCGAGCGGCGCTGGACCAGCCCGCGCACGCGCGCCGCCTACCCGGTGCAGTGGCGCATCGACACGCCCGCCGGGCGCTTCACGGTGCGGGCCTTGCTCGACGACCAGGAACTCGACAGCCGAGGATCGGCCGGCGCGGTGTACTGGGAGGGGCTGAGCGAACTGCTCGACGACCAGGGCCGGCGCGTCGGGCGCGGCTACCTGGAAATGACGGGCTACGCAGCGCGGCTGCAGCTGTAGCAGCACCTGTCCATCCGGCTTCACGCCGCCTTTACACGGGCGACACCTGGCGTGTTCGTGCGCTCCCGAGAATCGCTGGCGGCCGCGGTGAGCACGGCGTCTCCCCAATCTCTCCGCAATTGCCCCGCAAGATCGCGTCGCTACCTCGGCCCTGTCGATGCGCCGCCCGCAGCGCACCTCGCCCTTCGAACGGATTCCTGTGCGCCGCCCTCTTCTACCTCGCCTGACGCTGTCCCGAAAGATCTTCCTCGCGCTCGCGACGCTGCTCGTTCTGCTGCTCCTCATCTTCACCGCCTTCTCGATCGTCGGCCTGCAGCGCGGCCTCGGGCCCTACGCCGCGGAGATCCAGATCCGCCGGATGACCTGGCTGGCCGAGGGGCTGCAGAAGAAATACGCCGCCGACGGCAACTGGGAGTCGCTGCGGCGCGATGGCTTGATCTGGCCGCGTCTGCAGTGGGGCGAGCGCGACGTGGCCGGTGCACAGCTGGACGGGCGCCGCCTGCCGCCGTGGTACGGCCGGTCCGGCCCGCCGCCCGGCGGGCCCGGCGACGGCCTGCTGCCGCTGCAGGAGCGCGCCTTCCCGCCGCCGCCGCTCGACGAGGGCGGGAACGGCGGACCCGACATGATCTTCGAACACCTCGGCGTGACCGACGCCGAGGGCGGCTACGTGGCCGGCGCCCGTGTCAACCCGGCCGACGCGGCGCGCCTGCCGCTCATGCAACGCAACCGCGTCATCGGCTACCTCGTGCTGGCGCCGCCCGCCGTCTTTAGAGGCCAGGTCGATCGTGCGTTCCTGGCACGCCAATCGGGCTTCCTCGCCTGGACCGGCCTGGTCGGGCTGATGCTGGCGCTGCTGCTGTCGTGGCTGGTGGCGCGCCGCTGGCTCGCGCCGATCGACGGACTGAGCCGCGCCGCACAGGAAATCGCCCATGGCCGTCTCCACACCCGCGTGAGGGTGGATGGCACCGACGAGATCGCCTTGCTCGGCCAGACCTTCAACTCCATGGCCGAACGGCTCGACACCATCGAGACCTCGCGCCGCGCCTGGCTGGCCGACGTCGCGCACGAGTTGCGCACGCCGCTGGCCGCGATGCGCGCCGAGATCGAAGCGCTGCAGGACGGCGTGCGCCGCTTCGACGACAAGACCGCGCTGCGCCTGCACCGTCAGGTGATGCGTCTCGGCCAGCTGGTCGACGACCTGCGCAGCAGCATGCGCGAGCCGGACGACGTGACCACGCACGGCACCGCCGCGTTCGCGACGGTGTTCCCCTTCATGCTGCTGACCGAGGCCGTCGAGACGATGCGCGAACGCTTCGCACAACGCGACATCGCGGTCGACACGCGCCGACTGGGCAGCGTCGACAACGGTCTGGCCATGCGTGGCGACGCGCCGCGGCTGCACCAGGTCTTCATGAACCTGCTGGAAAACGCACTCAACTACACCGATGCCGGCGGCAGCCTGCGACTGAGCGCCAGTGTCGAAGGCAGCACCACCGACGGCCTGCTGCACCTGCGTTTCGACGACAGCGCGCCCGGCCCGCTGGTGCATGAGGTTCCGCGGCTGTTCGACCGCCTGTTTCGCGGCGAGGCATCGCGCAGCCGCGAGACCGGTGGCTCGGGCCTCGGCCTGTCCATCTGCCGCACCATCGTCGAGGAGCACGGCGGCAGCATCGACGCGTCGCCATCGCCGATGGGCGGGCTTCGCGTCATCGTCACCCTTCCTCTGAGCCCCGCACCATGACACGCATCCTCATCGTCGAAGACGAACCCGACATCGCATCGGTGCTGCAGGACTACCTGCGGCACCAGGGCTATGACACCGAACACATCGCCGACGGCCAGCTCGCGCTGGCGCGCATCCAGGCGGCCCCGCCCGACCTGACGCTGCTCGACGTGATGCTGCCGCGGCTCGACGGCCTGGCCGTGCTGCGCGGCGCCCGCGCACGCTCGGACGCGCCGGTGATCATGCTCACCGCGCGCACCGAGGAAGTCGACCGGCTGATCGGCCTCGAGCTGGGCGCGGACGACTACATCTGCAAGCCCTTCTCGCCGCGCGAGGTGGTGGCGCGGGTGCGCGCCGTGCTGCGCCGCACGGCCCAGGCGGCGGTGTCCAACACGCCACCGTGCGCCCTCACGCTCGACGAAGAACAGTGGAGCGCCAGCCTGCATGGCGAGCCGCTCAACCTGACGCGGCGCGAGTTCCGCCTGCTGCAGGCGCTGGCCCGCCACCCCGGCCGCATCTTCTCGCGCGGGCAACTGCTCGAGCTGGCCTACGAGCCGGTCGACGACGTGACCGAGCGCGCCGTGGACAGCCACGTCAAGAACCTGCGCCGCAAGCTTGCCGCGCTCTCGCCGACCCACGACTGGATCCGTTCGGTCTACGGCATCGGTTTCTCGCTGGAGACGCCGGACACCTGATCCGGTCTTCGCGCAGGCCGGCTCCGCCTTCCCAATTTCCTCCGCATTCGCTGCGCACAGTCGAAGCCTTTCAAGAAGGAGTCGAGTGATGAAAAGACGCGATTGCATGCTGGCCGTGACGGCCGCCCTGGGACTGAGCGGCTGCGTCATGCTGCCGCCCCCGCCGCCATTTCACGCACCACCACCACCTCAGGCGCTTCGGCCGCCGGGCCCCACGCCGGATCGCGGCAGCGAGGACGACGAGAGCGGCCCGCCGATGGTCCGGCCCGGGCGCCAGCCCTGAGCCCGCGAGGCGCACATGCGGATCCCCCTTCCCTTCGTGGCCCTGCTCGGCCTGTCGGTGGCCATCGGCGCAGAAGCCAATCTGGCGATGTCGCCGACGCCGATGCAACGCGGTGTCGCGACGGCGCTGGGCCCACCGGCGACTCGCACCGCCGACGCAGGCCCCGTTGCATCCGAGGTCTGGTGGCTGGGCTTCCAGGACGACGCGCTCAACGCGCTCATCCTGGCGGCACGCCACCATGGCGGCAGCGATCCGGACACCACGGCAACGCACATGGTCGCAGGCGACGCACTCGCCCTGCCGATCGAGATGCAGGTGGCCGCAGCGTACGTGAGCGCCAGGGTCGACAGCATCGGCGTCGAGCTCATCCGCGAAGCGATGGCGGCCACGCGTCGCCAGGCCGAGCTGATGAGCGGCGGCAAACTCTCGGACGCAGACCGCTCGGTGCTGCAACGGCGCATGGCCGACGCGATGGCCGCCGAGCGCACTCTGCTCGATCAGCGCGCGACACTGATCGCGCTGCTTGCTTCACGCTGCGGGATGGACACGACGGCCCTGGAAGCCCTGGTCGCACCGGCCGGCACCGAACAGCCGCTGCCACGGTTCAACGCCAGCCTCCCCGAACAGACGCCGGCCGACTGGGTCTTCGAACGGCAGGACGTCGTGCTGGCCCAGGCGCTGCATGCCATCGCCGCCGCGTCGCCAGCGCGCGTGGACGGCGGCTACGTCGACAGCGTGATCGAGCGCGCCCAGGCGGAAGTCGCGGCCGCAGTGAGCGAGTTGCAGGAACAGCGCGCCAAGACCGCCGCGCTGGAAGCACGAGCCACCGCCGTGCGCCAGGCCTTCGACGATGCGCTCGCGCGCCAGCAGAACGGTTCCGGCTCGGAGCTGGACGTGCTGGAGCGCTACCAGCAGCTCATGCTCTATTCGCAGCAGTTCAGCAGCGCCAGCGGCACGCTCGCACTGGGTTGGATCAAGCTGCTGTACCGGCTGCAGGGCGCGCTCGACACCACGTCCGACAGGTCGGCGTGGCCCGCATCACAACCGCCTTCGTCGCATGGCACGCTGCAACGTCCGCTGATCTAGCGCCGACTGCCCCGGACGCGGACAGCCTCTTCAGCACTCACCCATGGAATTCCTGCGCACCCTGCAAGCGCTCTGGCACGCAGGGGTCGCGCTGGCGCAGCTGATCGGCGACCTCCTCGATCGCCTGCCCTGAGCCCCTGAGCCCGCTGGCTCAGAACGCCGTGCCGATCTGGAACTGGAAGCTCTGCGTCCGGTCTTTCGCGATGCCGTTCGCATCGTCGGCCTTCTGGTACTTCACGGGAATGGCATAGGCCACCCGCAACGGCCCGAGCGGCGAGATCCAGCTGATGCCCAGGCCCACCGACGCCCGCAGGGCCTGCTGTGCCTTCCACTGCGCATCGGTCAGGCCGGCGCTGCGCTCGGCGAACACGTTGCCCATGTCGAAGAAGCTGTAGAGGCGCAGCGTGCGATCGTTGCCAGCGCCCGGAAAGGGCGTGCTCAGCTCGGCATTGAAGATCGCCCTGCGGGTGCCGCCCAGCGCGCCGTCGGTCACGCTGTCGCGCGGCCCGAGCGAGTTGCTCTCGAAACCGCGCACCGAGCCCAGGCCGCCGGCGTAGAAGTTCTTGAACACGGGGTAGGTCTGGCCGGCCAGCGCCTTGGCGTAGCCGAGCTGGCCATTGACCGCCAACGTGTACTGCTTGTTGAGCGCGAAGTACTGCTGGTACTGGTAGTCGCTCTTGAGGTAGCGCATGTCGCCCCCGATGCCCAGCTCCAGGTTGGCCGACTGCAAGCGGCCTTTGGTGGGCACCAGCGCGCTGTCGCGATCGTCGCGCGACCAGCCCACGGTCAGCGGAATGCCCCAGACGCCCGCCTTCGTGCAGTTCGTGACCACGCCGCTGCTGGCGTCCCGGCTGCAGCCGAAGTAGTCGCCATAGGACTGCGGCACGCCGGTGTCGTAGGTCGTGCCATCCACCGTCGTGGTCGTGCCGTTGGAGCCGGGGTCGAAGTGGTACTTCTCCAGGCCGATGCCGAAGAAGACGCGATCGATCTCGTTGAAAGGCACGCCGAACTTGATCGATGCGCCTTCGTGCACCAGCTCGTAGTTGCCGTCCACGTCGTAGTAGGGCCGTGACGTCGAGTAGAAGGCCGAAACCGTGCGCGAGATGCCGTCGCGCGTGAAGTACGGGTCGGTGGCCGACAGCGAGATCGCCTTGCTGTACGACCCGAGGCTCACCGACAGCCCCAGATAGTTGCCCGAGCCGAAGACGTTCTCCTGCGTGATGCCGAAGGTCACGGTGACGCTGTCCGAGGTGGAGAAGCCGGCGCCCAGCTGCAGGCTGCCGGTGGGCTTCTCCTTGACGTCGACCACCAGATCAACCTCGTCCGGCGAGCCGGCGACCTCCTGCGTCTGGATGTCGATGTCGGTGAAGTAGCCCAGGCGGTCCACCCGGTCGCGCGACAGCTTGATCTTGTCGCCGTCGTACCAGCTCGCCTCGTACTGGCGGAACTCGCGCCGGATCACCTCGTCGCGCGTTCGGCTGTTGCCGCCGATGTTCACCCGCCGCACGTACACGCGGCGCTGCGGCTCGCCCTTGAGCACCAGTGTCACGCGGCGCCGCTCGCGGTCGATCTCCGGCTGCACCGCGACCCTGGCGAAGGCGTAGCCGAAGCTCGCGTAGTAGTCGGTGAAGGCCTTGGTCGTCGCCGTGACCTGCTCGCCGTTGTAGGGCTCGCCCACGCGGACGTCGAGCAGCGTCTGGAACTCCTTCTCGCGCGCCAGGTAGTCGCCCTCGAGCCGCACACCGGCGACCACGAAGCGCTCGCCCTCCGTGATCTTCACCGTCACGCTGAGGTCTTCGCGGTCGGGCGAGACGGCCACCTGCGTGGAGTCGATGCGGAACTCCATGTAGCCGCGCGACAAGTAGTAGGAGCGCAGCGTCTCCAGGTCGGCATTGAGTTTGGTGCGCGAATACTGGTTCGACTTGGTGTACCAGCTCATCCAGCCGCCGCTGTCCTGGTCGAACAGGCTCAGCAGCGTGTCCTCCGAGAAGGCGTGCTGGCCCACGATGCGGATCTCGCGGATGCGTGCGGGTTCGCCCTCGGTCACGTTGAAGCTCAGGTTCACGCGGTTGCGGTCGATCGGCGTGACGGTGGTCACGACCGTGGCGTTGTAGAGGCTGCGGCTCACGTACTGGCGCTTGATCTCCTGCTCGGCGCGGTCGGTCAGCGCCTTGTCGTAAGCGCGCCCTTCGGCCAGGCCCACCTCGGCCAGGGCCTTGATGAGCGCCTTCTTGTCGAACTCCTTGGCGCCGACGAAGTCGACGTCGGCCACGGTGGGGCGTTCCTCCACGATGACGATCAAGGTGCCGTCGCGCACGTCGATGCGCACGTCCTTGAAGACCCCGAGCTCGAACAGCGCACGGATGGATGCCGAGCCGCGCTCGTCGGTGTAGGTGTCGCCGACATGCAGCGGCACGGTGGCGAAGACGGTGCCGGGCTCCACGCGCTGGAGGCCCTCCACACGGATGTCGCGCACGGCGAAAGGATCGATGGCCCAGGCGGCCGGTGCTGCCAGTGCGCCGGCCACCGCCGTGGCCGCGCCCAGCAGGCGAAATTTGAAAAAATGCATGCCGCATGATCGGCAGCGACTGCGGAGGAATCTGGGAGACACGCGGGCTGTGGCATCCTCACGCGCCGCGACCGAACGGCCCCGAAGAGACCTACCCCATGACGCCATCGCTGCTCCGCGCTCAGACCCGCCTGCGCCAGATCCTGAGCGGACTGCGACCGGAGCGCGTGTTCGCCGACTCGACGGAGCGCTGGCGTGCCGTGGCCGGCGCCGGCCTGGGCATCCTGGTCACGGCGCTCATCAGCCGCTGGTGGATCGGCACGGGCGCGCCGCAACCCTGGCTCGTCGCGCCGCTGGGCGCCAGCGCGGTGCTGGTGTTCGCGGCGCCGGCCAGCCCGCTCGCGCAGCCCTGGGCCGTGGTTGGCGGCAACACCTTGTCGGCCCTCGTGGGTGCCGCCTGCGCGATGTTGATCGGCGACCCGGCCTGGGCCGGCGCGGTCGCCGTGGCGGCCGCCATCGCGCTGATGTTCGCGTTGCGCTGCCTGCATCCGCCCGGCGGGGCGACGGCGCTGCTGACCGCCCTGGGGGCCACGGGTTTCCAGTTCGCCCTGTCGCCCATGCTGGTCAACTCGCTGCTGCTCGTCGCGGCCGGCGTGGCCTACAACAGCCTCACCGGCCGGCGCTATCCGCATGCCCAGCGGCCACCGTCGGCGACGCCGGTCCCCCACGGGTCACGCTTCAGTGCGGCCGACCTGGACGCCGCGCTCGCCCACTACAACCAGGTGCTCGACGTGAGCCGCGACGACCTCGAGGCCCTGCTCCAGCACGCCGAGGCCGCGGCCTACGCCCGACGCTTCGGCGCCCTGCGCTGCCGCGACATCATGTCGCGCGAGCCGCTCTCGGTGCAGTTCGGCACCTCGCTGCAGGACGCGTGGTCGATGATGCGCGAACGCAAGGTCAAGGCCCTGCCCGTGGTGGACCGCGCCCAGCGGATCGTCGGCATCGTCACCGTCGCCGACTTCATGCGGCATGCCGACATCGGTCGGCACGACGGCATCGGTGAACGGCTGCGCAGCCTGGTGCGGCGCAGCAGCGTCTCGCACGACGACAAGCCCGACGCGGTCGGCCAGATCATGACGCGCGAGGTGCGCGTGGCGAGCGAGGGACGGATGGTGTCGGAGCTGGTGCCACTTTTCTCGGAAGGCGGGCACCACCACATTCCCATCATCGATGCGGAGCGGCGGCTCGTCGGCATCATCACCCAGTCGGACCTGGTGCGCGCCCTGCACCGCGCGACCTGAGGCGCGACGCGCCGCCAGCGCGATCGGCCCCGCTCAGGCGCGCTTGCCGCGCCGCCGCTCGATGAAGGCGATGATCTCGCCCATGATGCCCTTGCGGAAGGCCAACACGCAGATCACGAAGATCAGGCCCGTGACCATGGTGACCGACTCGCCCAGCGTGTTGAACCAGTCGACCGTGGTGACACGCGCCAGGAAGTTGCCCAGTTCGCCGATCTTGTTCTCCAGCAGCACCACGACCGCCGAACCGACGATCGGCCCCGACAGCGTGCCCAGCCCGCCCACCAGCGTCATCAGGATGACCTGGCCTGACGCCGTCCAGTGCACGTCGGACAGCGTGGCGAAGCCCAGTACCAGCGTCTTGAGCGAACCCGCCAGACCCGATAGCGCGGCCGAGATCACGAAGGCCAGCAGCTTGAAGCGGGCCACGTCGTAGCCCAGCGAAAGCGCGCGCGGCTCGTTCTCCTTGATGCCCTTGAGCACCTGCCCGAAGGGCGAATGGATGGTGCGCACGATCAGCAGGAAGGCCGCGACCACGACGACGAGCGCCACGTAGTACATGGTGAGGTCGTTCGACAGGTCGATCAGGCCGAACAGCTTGCCGCGAGGCACGCCCTGCAGGCCGTCCTCGCCGCCGGTGAACTTGGCCTGCAGCGCAACGAAGAACATCATCTGCGCCAGCGCCAGCGTGATCATCGCGAAGTAGATGCCCTGCCGGCGGATGGCGAGCACGCCGAAGAGCCAGCCCATGAGCGCGCCGGCCAGCGTGCCGGCCAGCAGGCCCAGCTCGGGCGTCAGACCCCAGACCTTGATCGCATGGCCGGCCACGTAGGCCGAGCCGCCCAGGAAGGCGGCATGGCCGAAGGACAGCAGGCCGGTGTAGCCCAGCAGCAGGTTGAAGGCCGAGGCGAACAGCGCGAAGCACATGAGCTTCATCACGAACACCGGGTACGCCCCGGCGAAAGGCGCGACCAGCAATGCAACGAGCAGCAGCAGGTAGATGACAGTGGAGAGCTTCTTCATACCGCGCTTCTTATTTCTCTTTGCCGAACAGACCGGCCGGACGAATCAGCAACACGATCACCATGATCACGAACACGACAGTGGAGGAGGCCTCCGGATAGAACACCTTGGTGAGCCCTTCGATCACGCCCAGGCCCAGACCGGTGAGGATGGCGCCCATGATCGAGCCCATGCCGCCGATCACGACCACCGCGAAGACCACGATGATGAGGTTCTGCCCCATCAGCGGCGACACCTGGATCACCGGCGCCGCCAGCACGCCGGCGAAGGCGGCCAGCGCGCAGCCGAAGGCGTAGGTCAGCGTGATCATCAGCGGCACGTTGACGCCGAAGGCCTCGACCAGCCGCGGGTTCTCGGTGCCTGCGCGCAGGTAGGCGCCCAGGCGGGTCTTCTCGATGACGTACCAGGTGGCAAAGCAGATCACCAGCGACGCCACCACCACCCAGGCGCGGTAGTTGGGCAGCACCATGAAGCCCAGGTCGGTCGCGCTCGACAGGGCGTCGGGCGCGTCGTAGGACAGGCCGGACACGCCGTAGATCGAGCGGAAGACGCCCTCGATCAGCAGCGTGAGGCCCAGCGTGAGCAGCAGGCCGTAGAGGTGGTCGAGCTTGTAGATCCAGCGCAGCAGCAGCCGCTCGATCAGCACGCCGAACAGGCCCACGATGATCGGCGCAGCCAGCAGCATCACCCAGTAGTTGATGCCGAAATACTCCATCGCCATCCAGCTGAGCACCGCCCCCAGCATGAACAATGCCCCGTGGGCGAAGTTGATCACGTTGAGCAGGCCGAAGATCACGGCCAGCCCCAGGCTCAGGATCGCGTAGAACGAGCCGTTGACCAGCCCCAGAAGGAGCTGGCTCAACAAGGCCGGCATGGAGATATTCATGGAAGACGCTTCAACAACAACGATCGGGTTTCGGATTCACGGCGCTCCGCGCCCGGCCGCGCGGAAGGGGCGGCCAATTACTTCCAGAGCGCGCAGCGCGACTCGGCCTTGGTCGTGTAGACGTCCTCGCCCTTGAGCTTGGTCACCACCTTGTAGTAGTCCCACGGCTGCTTCGACTCGGCGGGCGATTTGACTTCCATCAGGTACATGTCGTGAACGAAGCGACCGTCCTGGCGCACGTAGCCCTTGGCGTAGAAGTCGTCGATCGGCGTCTTCTTGATGTACTCCATCACCTTGTCGGCATCGGTCGTCTTGGTGGCCTGCAATGCCTTCAGGTAGGTCATCGTGGCCGAGTAGTCGGCCGCCTGGATGTCGGTCGGCATGCGCTTGGTCTTCTCGAAGAACTTCTTGCCGAAGGCTCGGGTCTTGTCGTCGAGGTTCCAGTCCCAGCTGGTGGTGAGCAGCAGGCCTTCGGTGTTCTTCAGGCCCAGGCTGTGGATGTCGGTGACGAACACCAGCAGGCCGACCATCTTCATCGACTTGGTGATGCCGAACTCGCGCGCCGACTTGATCGAGTTGATGGTGTCGCCGCCCGCATTGGCCAGGGCGAGCACCTGCGCCTTCGAGTTCTGGGCCTGCAGCAGGAAGGACGAGAAGTCCGAGGTGTTGAGCGGCGTCCGGACGGCGCCCACCACCGTGCCACCCTTCTCCTTGACGACCTTGCTCGCATCGGCTTCGAGCGCGTGGCCGAAGGCGTAGTCGGCGGTCAGGAAGAACCAGTTCTTGTCGCCGCGTGCGATCACCGCGCTGCCGGTGCCCTTGGCGAGCGCCACGGTGTCGTAGGCGTAGTGCACGGTGTACGGGGTGCACTGCTCGTTGGTCAGCGCCGAGCTGCCGGCCCCGTTGACCATGAAGACCCGCTTCTTCTCCTGGGCCACCTTGGCCATGGCCAGGCCCGTGCCGGAGCTGGTGCCGCCGAAGAGCATCGTCAGGCCCTGGGTGTCGATCCATTCGCGCGCCTTCGACGCTGCGATGTCGGCCTTGTTCTGGTGGTCGGCCGTGAGCAGCTCGATGGGCATGCCGTTGACCTTGCCGCCGAAGTCGTCGATGGCCATCTGGATGGCCAGTGCGCCGTTCTTGCCTTCCACGTCGGCGTACAGGCTCGACATGTCGGTGATGAAGCCGATCTTGACCTTGTCGGTGGCCTGGGCCTGCGCCGCAGCGGCGCCGAGGAGGCCGACGGCGAGCGTGCAGACGGTGGCGATGAGGGTGCGTTTCATGGTGTCTCCTGGATGAAGGGGGTGCGGTCGATGCGGGGGTGCAGGCGTCGTGACGGGCGGGTCATTTCCAGAGGGCGCACTTGGTCTCGGCCTTGGTCGTGAAGACCTGTTCGCCGGGCAGCTTGGCGATCACCTTCAGGTAATCCCAGGGCTTCTTCGATTCGGCGGGCGACTTCGCCTCGACCAGGTACATCTCGTGGATAAAGCTGCCGTCGGCGCGGATCTGGCCCTTGCCGTAGAAGTCGTCGATCTTCATGCTCTTGAGCTGCGCCATCACCTTGTCCGAATCGGTGGTCTTGGCTGCGGCCACGGCCTTCAGGTAGGTGGTGGTGGCCGAGTAGTCGGCGGCCTGCACGTCGGTCGGCATGCGCTTGGTCTTCTCGAAGAAGCGGGCGGCGAACTTGCGGGTGTCGTCGTTCAGGTCCCAGTACCAGCTGGTGGTGTGCAGCAGGCCTTCGGTGTTCTTCAGGCCCAGGCTGTGGATGTCGCTCAGGAACACCAGCAGGCCGGCCGTCTTCATCGTCTTGTTGATGCCGAACTCCTTCGACGCCTTCACTGCGTTGATGAAGTCGCCGCCGGCGTTGGCCAGGCCCAGGATCTGGGCCTTGGAGTTCTGCGCCTGCAGCAGGAAGGACGAGAAGTCCGATGCGTTGAGCGGATGCCGCACGGTGCCGACCACGGTGCCGCCCTTGGCCTTGACCACCGTCGAGGTGTCGGCCTCCAGCGCATGGCCGAAGGCGTAGTCGGCAGTCAGGAAGAACCAGCTCTTACCGCCCTTGTCGACCACCGCGCCGCCCGTTCCCTTGGCCAGTGCCACGGTGTCGTAGGCGTAGTGCACCGTGTAGGGGCTGCACTGCTCGTTGGTGAGCGCCGAGGTGCCCGCGCCGTTGTTGAAGTACACGCGCTTCTTTTCTTGTGCCACCTTGGCGGTGGCCAGCGCCGTGCCGGAGTTGGTCCCGCCGAAGACCATCGTCACACCGGCGGTGTCGATCCACTCCCGCGCCTTCGAGGCGGCCACGTCGGCCTTGTTCTGATGGTCGGCCGTGAGCAGCTCGATGGGCTGCCCGAGGGCCTTGCCACCGAAGTCGTCGATTGCCATCTGGATGGCGGTGATGCCGCCCTTGCCTTCCAGGTCGGCGTAGAGGCTGGACAGGTCGGTGACGAAGCCGATCTTGACCTTCTCCTGGGCATGCACCGCCGTGGCCCCCAGAAGCAATGATGCAGTTGCCAGGCCGATTGCACTCAATCTTTTTTTCATTGATTTGTCTCCGTGCTGTTGTCGTGAAAGAAAGCGGAACGTCAGACGCCGAGCAGTTCGTTGAGCACCGGCATCTTGGCTTCGAGCTGCGACGCGCCGAAGGTCTCGACGATGCGGCCGTGCTCCATCACGTAGAAGCGGTCGGCCAGCGGTGCGGCGAAGCGGAAGTTCTGCTCGACCATGACCACGGTGTAGCCCTTGCCACGCAGCATGTGGATCATTCGCGCCAGCGCCTGCACGATGACCGGGGCGAGGCCCTCGGAGATCTCGTCGAGCAGCAGCAGCTTGGCGCCCGTGCGCAGGATGCGGGCGACCGCGAGCATCTGCTGCTCGCCGCCCGACAGGCGCGTGCCCTGGCTGTGGCGGCGCTCCGCCAGGTTGGGGAACATGGCGTAGATCTCGTCGATCGACATGCCCGGCCCCATGCCCTTGAGCACCGGCGGCAGCAACAGGTTCTCTTCGGCCGACAGGCTCGCGAAGATGCCGCGTTCCTCGGGGCAGTAGCCCAGTCCGAGGTGCGCGATGCGGTGCGTCGCCATGCCGATGGTTTCGACGCCGTTGACCTGGATGCTGCCCTTGCGCGCGCCCACGAGGCCCATGATGGCGCGCATGGTGGTCGTGCGGCCGGCGCCGTTGCGGCCCAGCAGCGTGACGACTTCGCCGGGCTGCACGACCATGTCCACGCCGTGCAGCACATGCGACTCGCCGTACCAGGCATGCAGGTCCTTGATCTGGAGTGCGGGTGCCGACATCAGTGCGCGCCTTGCAGTTGGCCGTCGGTGGTGCCCATGTAGGCCTCCATCACCAGCGGGTTCTTGGAGACTTCGGCGTACGGCCCTTCGGCCAGCACGGCGCCACGCTGCAGCACCGTGATGGTGTCCGCGATGGTCGACACCACGCTCATGTTGTGCTCGACCATGAGGATGGTGCGGCCCACCGACACGCGCTTGATGAGCTCGGCCACGCGGTGCACGTCCTCATGGCCCATGCCTTGCGTGGGTTCGTCGAGCAGCATCAGCTCCGGGTCCATCGCGAGCGTGGTCGCGATCTCGAGCGCACGCTTGCGACCGTAGGGCAGGTTCACCGTGAGTTCGTCGGCGAGGTCTTCGAGCCCGACCTCGGCCAGCAGCGCACGCGCGCGGATGTCGAGCGGCTTGAGCGACCGTTCGCTCTTCCAGAAGTGGTACGAGGTGCCGAGTGCACGCTGCAGACCGAGCCGCACGTTCTCCAGCAGCGTGAGGTGCGGGAACACCGCCGAGATCTGGAACGAGCGGATGATGCCGCGCCGTGCGATCTGCGCCGGTCGTTCGCCCGTGATGTCCTGCCCGTTGAACAGGATGGCGCCGGAGGTGGGCTCCAGGAATTTCGTCAGCAGGTTGAAGCAGGTCGTCTTGCCCGCACCGTTGGGGCCGATGAGCGCGTGGATCGACCCACGCACCACGTTGAGGTCGACCTTGCTGACCGCGGTGAATCCCTTGAATTCCTTGGTGAGCTGGCGCGTCTCGAGAATGATGTCGCTCATCTCGCGCGGGAGCCCGAAGGC
Source organism: Variovorax sp. J2L1-78 (assembly GCF_030317205.1). Lineage (NCBI taxonomy): Bacteria > Pseudomonadati > Pseudomonadota > Betaproteobacteria > Burkholderiales > Comamonadaceae > Variovorax > Variovorax arabinosiphilus. The sequence continues at coordinate 1,382,521 of NZ_JASZYB010000001.1, forward strand.
TGGGAAGAAAGGTCGGTCATGCGGTGCGTCTGTTCGCGCCCACCTTGAGCGCGTCCGCATTGTTGGCGACCCCCTCCCCCGTGCCTACTGGGGCAAATGCCTATGCTGCACTGCAACCTGCGCGCGTTGTGGACGCACGGCTGTCAGCGCAGTGTCAGGTGTCGATCAATGCGCGCCGGCAGCCGCATCGCCGCCGCTGCCGCCCATCTGCGGCCGCGCCAGCCAGACCAGCGGGATCAGGAAGACGAACAGCACAGCCGACGCATAGAACACGTCGTTCGACGCCAGCATGAACGCCTGCTGGTCGACCAGGCGGTTGATCTGCGCGAGCACCTGGTCGGCGCTCAGGCCGCTGCTGCCGAGGCTGTTCATCGTCGCCATCGCCGTCGCGTTGCCCGGGTTGATCGACTCCGCCAGCTGCGCGTGGTGCACGGTCGCGCGGTTGTCCCACACGGTCGTGACAACCGACGTGCCGATCGCGCCCGCCGTGATGCGCAGGAAGTTCGACAGCCCCGAGGCGGCCGGAATGCGGTCGGGCGTGAGGCCCGACAGCGTCAGCGTGACCAGCGGGATGAAGAAGAACGCCATCGCGATGCCCTGGATGATCGTCGGGATCATGATGGTGCCGATGTCGGCCTGCGTGTTGAAGTTGGACCGCATCCACAGCACCAGCGCGAACACGAGGAAGGAGAAGGTCGCGTAGCGCCGCGGATCGACCTTGGCCACCGTCATGCCCACGAGCGGCGACAGCACGATCGCGAACGCACCGACCGGCGCCAGCACCATGCCGGCCTGCGTCGCGGTGTAGCCCATGTACTGCTGCAGCCACAGCGGCATCAGCACGAGGTTGCCGAAGAAGAGCCCGTAGGCCACCGCGGTCGCCACCGCGCCCGACCAGAAATTGCGCCGCCGGAAGAGCGACAGGTCGACCACCGGGTGCTCGTCCGTGAGCTCCCAGATGATGAAGAAGACGAAGCCCACCACCGCCACCACGGCCATCGTCACGATCGCCGGCGAATGGAACCAGTCGAGTTCCTTGCCCTTGTCGAGCATCAGCTGCATGGCCCCGACCCAGAGCACCAGCAACGCCAGGCCGACGCCGTCGATCGGCAGGCGCTTGATCTGGCTGTCGCGCTTGCGGTAGATCGACCAGGTGATGCCTGCGGCCAGCAGGCCCACCGGGATGTTGATGTAGAAGATCCACGGCCAGGAGACGTTGTCGGTGATCCAGCCGCCCAGAAGCGGCCCCATGACGGGCGCGACCAGCGTCGTCATGGCCCACATCGCCATCGCCGTCCCGGCCAATGCACGCGGGTAGCTCGCCAGCAGCAGCGTCTGCGACAACGGGATCATCGGCCCCGCGACGAAGCCCTGCACGGCGCGGAACAGGATCAGCGTGGTCATGTTCGGCGCCAGGCCGCACAGCCAGGAGCTGATCACGAACAGCAGGATGCTGAGCAGGAACAGGCGCACCTGTCCGAAGCGCTGCGTGAGCCAGCCGGTGAGCGGCACGGCGATCGCGTTCGCCACGGCGAAGCTGGTGATGACCCAGGTGCCCTGGGTCGGGCTGACGCCCAGGTCGCCCGAGATGGCGGGCAGCGAGACGTTCGCGATCGACGTGTCGAGCACGTTCATGAAGGTCGCGGCAGACAGCGCGATCGTCCCGAGGATCCGCGCGGAGCCCTCCAGGGGCGGATGGGCGGCGGGTGGCGCAGCGTTGGTGGCCATGGCGACGTGCCGATCAGCCGCGCGCGGCCCGGCCCATGGCCAGCGTGGCGCCACGCCCGTTCTGTGCGGCGGGGTGCAGGCTTGTCGACGGCTGGCCCTCGCTCCTCGACGGGGTGTCGTTTAGCGGCTTCACGGGGCGGCCGAGGTTGGCCGCGATGATGCGGGCGACGTCGGCGTCGGCCTCGGCAGAACGGTCGGCATCGGCATACACCTGCGTCTGCGCGAAGGCGGTGCTGCGCGGTGCATCGGCCAGCGCCTTGCCGCCCTTGTCGGTCACGTCGACCTCGGCGTCCATCGACAGGCCGACGCGCAAGGGGCTGGCCTTGAGCTGTTCGGCGTCGAGCGCGATGCGCACCGGCACACGCTGCACCACCTTGATCCAGTTGCCGGTGGCGTTCTGCGCCGGCAGCAGTGCGAAGGCCGCGCCGGTGCCCACGCCCAGGCCCGCCACCTTGCCGTCGTACTCGACCTTCTTGCCGTAGAGGTCGGCCGTGAGCTTCACGGGCTGGCCGATGCGGATGTTGCGCAGTTGCACTTCCTTGAAGTTGGCGTCGACCCACAGCTGGTTGAGCGGCACGATCGACATCATCGGCGTGCCCGCGGCGACGCGCTGGCCGAGCTGCACCGTGCGCTTGGCGACGTAGCCGTCGACCGGCGCCGGCAGCGCGACGCGCTGCACCGCGAGCCACGACTCGCGCACCTTGGCGGCGGCGGCCAGCACGTTCGGGTGCTGCTCGACGCTGGTGCCTTCGGTCAGCGACTGGTTGCTGGCGAGCTGCTCGCGGGCCGACACGACACCGGCCTGCGCGGCGGCGAGCGCACTCTTCGCGTTGGCGAGTGCCGTCTCGGAATGGTTGAGTTCTTCCTTCGACACCGCGCCGTTGCCGGTGAGCGCCTGGCGACGCTTCAGGTCGTCCTGCGCGCGGGCGATGTCGCTCTGCGCCTTGGCGATGTCGGACTGCTTGAGCGTGACCTGCGCGGCCAGCGAGCCGTTGTTGGCGTAGAGCGTGCGCACCTGCCGCACGGCCTGGCCCAGCGCGGCTTCGGACTGCGCGAGCGCGAGCCGGGCGTCGGCCGGGTCGAGCTGCACCAGCGGCTGGCCGGCTTTCACGAAGTCGGTGTCGTCGGCCATGATCGACAGCACGGTGCCGGTGACCTGCGGCGTGATCTGGATGACGTTGCCCTGCACGTAGGCGTTGTCGGTGTCTTCGTAGTGGCTGGCCACCAGGTATTCGTACAGGCCCCACCCTGCGCCGGCGACGACGACGACCGCGGCCAGGGCGGTGAGCGCGCGGCGGCGCTTCGGGTTGCCGGCCTTCGCCACCGGGGCGGGTGCTGCAGCGGTGGCGACTGTGTTGTTGTTGTCCATGTCAGTGTCCTTCGGGTTCGGGCGTTGGGTGGCGGCGCAAAAAAACGTTGTGCGCGCTCGCGCTTCAGTGCGTGGTGGCGGTCTTGCCGGAGGCGGCGACCGCGACGGGTGGCTGCCATCCGCCGCCCAGCGCGCGCGCCAGGCCGACCTGGGTTTCGAGCGCGCGGGCCGCGAGGTCGACCGCCTGGCGGCGTTGCGCCAGCACGGTGGACTCGGCGGTCAGCACGTTGAGGTAATTGCCGAGGCCGGCACGGTAGCGCTGCACGGCGATCTCGTAGGCGCCTTCGGCAGCAGTCTGTGCCTCGCGTTGCTGCGCTTGCTGGCGTACCACCGATTGCGCGCTGCTCACCTGGTCGGCCGCGTCGCGCACCGCATCGAGCACGCTGGCGTTGTAGCTCTCGATGGCGGCATCGAGGTCGGCCGCCTTGCCGCGCAGGTTGGCACGCAGCCGCCCGCCTTCGAAGATCGGCAGGCGGATGGCCGGGCCGACGCCCCATTGCGCGCTGTCCGACTTCAGGAGGTTGTCGAAGCCCAGGCTCTGCACGCCGACGAAGGCGGTGAGATTGACGTTGGGATAGAACTGCGTCTTCGCGCCGGCCACGTCGCCGGTGGCGGCCTCGACGCGCCAGCGCGCGGCGGCGATGTCGGCGCGCCGCCCGAGCAGGTCGGCCGGGATGGTGGGCTGCAGCGCCACGGCGTGCAGCGACGCCAGGCTGGGCGGGTTCAACGGCTTCGTGGCGTCGGGGCGTGCCACCAATGCGTCGAGGGCGTGCTGCGCGATCGCGATCTGCTCGTCGAGCGCCTCGATCTGCTGGCGCGCCTCGGGCAGGCCGCCTTCGCTCTGGCGCAGTTCGAGGCGCGTGTCCAGGCCGGCGGACACCCGGTCGCGCACCAGCTGCAGCGTCTCGTCGCGTTGCGCCAGGGTGCGCCTGGCGACCGCCAGCTGGTCGTTCAGGCGGGCCCACTGGATGTAGCCGCGCGCGACATTGCTGGCCAGGAGGATGCGTGCGGCATCGACCTCGGCGGCCGCGGCGTTGGAGGAACCCAGGGCGCTGTCGAGCGCCGCACGGTTCTTGCCGAAGAAGTCGATCTCCCAGCTGCCGTTGAGCTGCAGCGTGCCCACCTCCTGGATCGAGCCGGCGAGCGGTGCCGGGTAGATGTAGTTGCTGCTGAACTTCTGGCGGGTGGCGTCGAGCGAACCGTTGAGTTGCGGCCGGTCGGCCGATTCGGCCGTGGCGATGGCGGCCTGCGCACGCGACAGCCGCGCCCGCGCCACCGCGAGGTTCGGACTGCCGGCCAGCGCCTCGTCGACCAACGCATCGAGCTGCGCATCGCCGAAGCCGAGCCACCAGCGGGCGTCGACCTCGCTGGTGCCGGTGGTGAACGGCGCCGCCTTCAGGCCGAGCGAGTCGGCATCGCGCAGCCTGGCTTGCGATGCGATGCCGGACATGTCGGCGCAGCCGGCGAGCACGACCAGAACGGCCGCAGCGACCGAAAGCGCCGCGCCGCGACGGAACATGAAAGGAGGACGGGTCATTTCTTTTCTCCACGGGCCGCCAGGGCCTGTGCGTTGTCGAGGATGCGACGCAGGTAGCTCTTGAGCTGCTCCCACTCGGCTTCGCTGAAGCCCGCGAGGTGCTCGTTCTGCACCCGGCTCAGGACCTCCGGCACCTGCTGTGCGGCGGCCCTGCCCTCGTCGGTCAGTTCGATGTTGACGACGCGGCGGTCCTCCAGCGAACGCACGCGGCGGCACAGGCCCTTGGCCTCGAGCCGGTCGAGCAGCCGGGTCATCGCGCCGGCATCCAGCAGGCATTCGCGCGCCAGTTCGGCCACGGTGGTGGCGGCGCCCATCTCGAGCTTGTGCAATGGAATCCATTGCGGGTAGGTCGGGCCGCCTGGTTCGGAAATCTGGCAATCCACGGCCTGTCCGACCGCCGTCATGATGCGCCGCATCAGGTAGCCGACGCTCTCTTCGGACCGGTAGGTGGCCGCCGAATAGAAGGTCGGCACCGCCAAGGGCGCCGTGCCGGCCGCGGACTTCTCGGGCAAATGGGGATCGTTCATCGGGGCGCGATATTAGTTGCTTAGGCAATTACTGTCAAGGCGACCTTTGCAAGGGCAACCGGTAAGTAGAATCGGCGCCCATGTCCGTCTCCGTCTCCCGCACGCCTGCCAAAGGCTCCCCGAAATCCCTGTCGGGCCTCCTCCCTTTTCTCAGGCCCTACCGCTGGCAGATCGCACTGGCGGCTGTTTTCCTGGTGGCGGCGGCCGGCGCCATGCTGGTGTTCCCGCTGGCCTTGCGGCGGCTGATCGACGGCGGGTTGGTGACCACCGACCGCGGCGCGCAGACGATGGCGCTACGCGACCACTTCTTCGCGCTCTTCGGCGTGGCCGTGGCGCTCGGGCTGTTCTCGGCGGCGCGCTTCTACACGGTGAGCTGGCTCGGTGAACGCATCACGGCCAACCTGCGCAACGCGGTCTACGCGCACGTGCTGCGCCAGAGCCCCCAATTCTTCGAGACGACGCAGACCGGCGAGGTGCTCTCGCGGCTGACGGCCGACACGACGCTGGTGCAGACGGTGGTGGGCTCGTCGCTGAGCATGGGCCTGCGCAACGCGGTGATGGGCATCGGGGCGCTGGGGATGCTGGTGTGGACCAATCCCTATGTGATGGGCCAGGTGCTGGGCGTGCTGGTGCTCGTCGTGCTGCCGAGCATGTGGTTCGGCCGCCGCGTGCGCAAGCTGTCGCGCGCCAGCCAGGACCGCGTGGCCGATTCGAGCGCCATCGCGGCCGAGGTGCTGAACGCCATCCCCGTGGTGCAGAGCTACACGGCAGAAGCGCGCGAGGCGGCCCGTTTCGATGCCTCGACCGACAACGCCTTCCGCACCGCCGTGCGCCGCGCCAAGGCGCGCTCGGTGCTGGTCGCCTTCATCATCATCGCGACCTCGGCCGCGCTGCTGTGGGGCCTGTACCAGGGCACGCAGGCGGTGCTGCAGGGCACGATCACCGCGGGCCACCTGGGCGAGACGGTGGTGTACGTGATCATCCTGGCCGGCGCGGCCGCCGTGCTGGGCGAGGTCTACGGCGACCTGCTGCGCGCCGCCGGCGCCACCGAGCGGCTGATGGAGCTGCTGCACGCCCGCTCGGCCATCGCGTCGCCGGCGCAACCGGCCGCGGCGCCAGTGCCGCCGGCCGGCAGCGGCATCGGCTTCGACGCGGTGACCTTCCACTATCCCTCGCGACCGCTCACGCCCGCGCTGCGCGACTTCAGCCTGCAGGTGGCGCCGGGCGAGACCGTGGCGCTGGTCGGTGCGAGCGGCGCCGGCAAGAGCACGGTCTTCCAGCTGCTGCTGCGCTACTACGACCCCGGCACCGGCCGCATCGCGCTCGACGGCGTGCCGCTCGACAGCCTCGCGCTCGAGGACCTGCGCCATCGCATCGGCCTGGTGCCGCAGGACGCGGTCATCTTCTCGACCAGCGCCTTCGAGAACATCCGCTACGGCCGTCCGGACGCGAGCGCCGACGAGGTGTACGCCGCCGCGCGCGCCGCCTACGCCGACGACTTCCTGAAGGCCTTGCCCGAGGGCTACGACACTTTCCTGGGCGAGCGCGGCGTGCGCTTGTCAGGCGGCCAGCGCCAGCGCATCGCGATCGCGCGGGCGATGCTCAAGAACCCGCCGCTGCTGCTGCTCGACGAGGCCACCAGCGCGCTGGACGCCGAGAGCGAGCGCGTGGTGCAGGCGGCATTGGAATCGGCGATGGCGGGCCGCACGACCCTGGTGATCGCCCACCGGCTGGCGACCGTCCAGAAAGCGGACCGCATCGTCGTGCTGGACCACGGCGCCATCGTCGAACAGGGAACGCACGCCACGCTGGTGGCGCAAGGCGGCGTCTATGCGCGGCTGGCGGCGCTGCAGTTCACGGCCTGAGTTCGAGCGCTGGCGCTACTGCAGGGTTTCCTTGAGCGCCGCGGGCAGCGGCAAGGGCAGCACCGGGATGCCCTCGTCGAGCAGCGCTTCGGTCTGCTCGCGCGTGGCCTGCCCGCGGATACCGCGTTCGGCCGTCTCGCCGTAGTGCATGCGACGCGCCTCGTCGGCAAAGCGTTCGCCGACATCTTCGGTCTTGGCCATCACCTCGCGCACGGCGCGCATCCACCGCGCCTCGGGTGAATCCGGTGCGGCCACGGCGTTGGCCGATGCCGATGCGGTTTCCGGCGCCTTCGCGCCGCTCAGGTTGAGGCGCGGCGCCGACAGCAGCTTGGTGACGGAGGTGTCGCCACAGATCGGGCAGGCAACCAGGCCGGTCGCGCGCTGTTCGTCGAAGGCATCGTTGGAGGCGAACCAGCCCTCGAAGGCGTGGCCGTGCTGGCATTGGAGGTCGAGAACCTTCATGCCGGCAATTATCAGTCGCCGTTCGCGGCGGGCAGGGTCTGCCAGTCGAGCGTCCACACGCCCGACAGGACGTTCTGCAGCCAGAGCATGCAGCTGTGCGTCTTGGCGTCGGTCACCCGGCCGTCGCGGCAGCCGTCGAACAGCTCCTGCGGCGTGGCTGTGAACACGTCGACGAACTCGCCATGGTCGAGCTGGCGATCGCCGAGCGTCAGCCCGCGGGCAAAGAAGATGTGGATGATCTCCGTGGAATAGCCGACCGCCAGGTGCATCAGGCCGGCATATGCCCACTCGCGCGCGGTGTAGCCGGTTTCCTCCAGCAGTTCGCGCTGGCCGCAGACCAGCGGCGATTCACCCGCATCGAGCTTGCCGGCCGGAAACTCGGTCATCACCTGTCCCACCGGGTAGCGGTACTGCCGCTCGAGCACGAGGCGGCCGTCGTCGAGCAACGGCACCACCACCACGGCGCCGGGATGGATCACATACTCGCGCGTCGCCGTGTGGCCGTCGGGCAGGCGCACGGTGTCGCGCTTGGCGTGGAGGAAATTGCCCTCGAAGAGCGACTCGCTCGCGATGCCCTCTTCCTTCAGATGCGCGTCGTCCATGGGGTCAGTTCCTGTGTTTGAGCAGATAGCGCCAGGTGAAGCCGGGAAAGGCCAGCACGATGAAGAGTGCGCCGGTGATGGCGTAGAACTCCCAACCCTGCGGCGCGATCTGCCCGACCCGGCGCTCGAACAGCAGTCCGATGCCGCCGACGATGAAATAGAGCAGCACCAGTTCCGCCAGCCGAATCGCCAGCGACTTCTTGCCGCCGGTGCCGACAGGAAGCACCGCGAGCAAGCGCTCGTTCAGGAACGGCAGGTTCGCGGCCACCAGGGCCAGCAGCAGGACCAGCCAGACGGAGGCGCTTTGCGACACGCCGCCGTCAGTTCGCCAGCGTGGCCACGATGGCCTGTGCGCACAGCGTCATCAGGCCACCAGGCACGATGCCGAGGATCAGGATCAGCGCGCCGTTGACCGTGAGCACCGCACGCACGTCGCGCGGGGCCGACACGGTGGTCGCCGTGACCGGTGCGTCGAAGTACATGACCTTCACGATACGCAGGTAGTAGAAGGCGCCGATCAGCGACATGATCACCGCGAACACGGCCAGGCCGATGTAGATGGCCTGTCCCGACGCGATGAGCGCCTGCAGCACGGCCAGCTTGGCGTAGAAGCCAACCAGCGGCGGCAGGCCGGCCAGCGAGAACATCGCGATGGCCATCACGCCGGCGTACAGCGGACTGCGCTGGTTCAGGCCGGCCAGGTCGGTGATCTCTTCGCTCTCGAAGCCTTCGCGCGCCAGCAGCAGGATGATGCCGAAGCTCGCCAGCGTGGTCAGCACATAGGTCACGACGTAGAACATCGAGGCGCTGTACGCGAACTGCGCGTTGTAGGTGCTGCCGTTGACCACGCCCGCCACCAGACCCAGCAGCATGAAGCCCATCTGCGAGATGGTCGAGTAGGCCAGCATGCGCTTGAGGTTGGTCTGCGCGATGGCAGCCAGGTTGCCCACCAGCAGCGAGGCGACGGCCAGCACCGCCAGCATCTGCTGCCAGTCGATGGCCAGCGGCAGCATGCCTTCCACCAGCAGGCGGATGATGATGGCGAAGGCCGCCAGTTCGGGCGCGGCGCCGATCAGCAGCGTGATCGCCGTCGGCGCGCCCTGGTACACGTCGGGCACCCACATGTGGAACGGGGCGGCGCCGACCTTGAAGGCCAGGCCGGCCACCACGAAGACCAGGCCGAACACCAGCACCTGGTGGTTCACCTTGCGGCTCGCGATCGCTCGGAAGACCTCGTTGACGTCGAGCGAACCTGTGGCGCCGTACATCATCGACAGGCCGTACAGCAGGAAGCCGCTGGCCATGGCGCCGAGCACGAAGTACTTCATGGCGGCTTCGCTGGCGGTCGCGTTGTCGCGGCGCAGCGCCACCAGGGCATAGCTGGAGAGCGTGAGCAGTTCCAGGCCCAGGTAGATCATCAGGAAGTTGCTGCCCGAGATCATCACGAATCCGCCCAGCAGCGAGAACATGCTGAGCGTGAACATCTCGCCGCCGCGCAGCATGCCGCGGTCGGCCGCATAGGGACGGCCGTAGACCAGCGTCACCATCAGGGCCAGGGTCGCGAAGCACTTGAGCCAGTTGCCCATCGGGTCGCTCACGACCATGCCGCCGAAGCCGTAGACCGTGCGTCCGTTGGAGGCATTCAGGCCGGTGAGCACTGCCACCACCGCCAGCGTGAGCAGGGTCAGGATGTAGGTGCGGGTGCGGCGGGCGCCGGTCGTCGACAGATCGACCAGCGCGATGATGCAGGTCATGACCAGCAGCAGCACTTCGGGGTAGATCGCCATCCAGCTGAGTTTGTCAATCATCTCGTTCTCTTGTCAGCGTGGATTTCAGGGAAGCTTGGACGCGGCGACATGGCGCAGCAGGTCGACCACGGAGGCATCCATCACGTCGGTGAAAGGCTTCGGAAAGAGGCCCATCCACAGCACGGCGATGGCCAGCAGCGACAGCATCAGGAACTCGCGGGCGTTGATGTCCTTGAGCTCCTTCACATGGTCGTTGCCCACCGGGCCCAGGTAGACGCGCTTGTACATCCAGAGCGTGTAGGCGGCGCCGAAGATCAACGCAGTGGCCGCACCGAAGCCGACCCAGAAATTCGCCTTGACCGCGCCGAGGATCACCATCCACTCGCCCACGAAGCCGGCGGTGCCCGGCAGGCCGCAGTTAGCCATGGCGAACAGCAGCGCGAAGGCGGCGAACTTGGGCATGGTGTTGACCACGCCGCCGTAGTCGGCGATCTGACGCGAGTGCACGCGGTCGTACAGCACGCCGATGCCCAGGAACATCGCACCCGAGACGAAGCCGTGCGCGATCATCTGCACGATGCCGCCGGACACGCCGAGCTCGTTGAAGATGAAGAAGCCGAGCGTGACGAAGCCCATGTGGGCGACCGACGAGTACGCCACCAGCTTCTTCATGTCCTGCTGCACCAGCGCGACCAGGCCGACGTAGATCACGGCGATGAGCGACAGGCCGATCATCAGCCAGGCCCATTCGCGCGAGGCGTCGGGCGCGATCGGCATCGAGAAGCGCAGGAAGCCGTAGGCACCCAGCTTCAGCATGATGGCGGCCAGCACGGCCGAGCCACCGGTCGGCGCCTCGACGTGCACATCGGGCAGCCAGGTGTGGACCGGGAACATCGGCACCTTTACGGCGAAGGCCGCGAAGAAAGCGAAGAACAGGAAGCTCTGCGCGCCGCTTTCCAGCGGCAGCTTGTGCCAGGTCAGGATGTCGAAGCTGCCGCCCGACTTGTTGTACAGGTAGATCAGCGCGACCAGCATGAGCAGCGAGCCGAGCAGCGTGTACAGGAAGAACTTGAAGGCGGCGTAGATCTTGTTCGGGCCGCCCCAGATGCCGATGATGAGGTACATCGGGATCAGCGTGGCTTCGAAGAACACGTAGAACAGGATGCCGTCGAGCGCCGAGAACACGCCGATCATCAACCCCGACAGGATCAGGAAGGCGCCGAAGTACTGGCTCACGCGCTCGGTGATCACCTCCCAGGCCGAGATCACGACGATCACGGTGATGAAAGCGGTCAGCAGCACCAGCCACAGCGACAGGCCGTCGACGCCCACGTGGTAGCTCACGTTGAAGCGCTGGATCCAGCTGAACTTCTCGACGAACTGCATTGCAGCGGTGCCGAGCTGGAAACGCGTGTACAGCGGGATCGTGACCAGGAAGCTCACGAGGGAGCCGACCAGCGCGATCCAGCGGACCATGTTGGCACGGTCGTCACGGCCGATGGCCAGGAGCAGGACGCCGAAGGCGATCGGCACCCAGATGGCAAGGCTCAACAAACCCATTTTTCTTTTTCTCCAGCGCGCACGCTTACTTGTTGAACCAGACGAAGTACGTCATGAGCACGAAGATGCCCAGCAGCATCGCGAAGGCGTAGTGGTAGATGTAGCCCGACTGCATCCAGCGCACGACGCCGGCGATGCGGCCGATCAGCTTCCAGGAACCGTTCACCACGGCACCGTCGATCAGGGCCTGGTCGCCGCCCTTCCAGAACGCCGTGCCCAATGCACGTGCGCCGCGGGCGAGGATGTTCTCGTTGATCCAGTCGAGGTAGTACTTGTTCTCCAGCAGGCGGTACACCGGGCCGAAGGCACGCTTGATCGCCGCCGGCAGCGCCGGGTTGATCATGTACATGTAGTACGACAGCGCCACACCCGCCAGGGCCAGCCAGAACGGCGCCGTGGTCAGGCCGTGGATCGCCATGGCCAGCGGTCCGTGGAAGGCTTCTTCCATTTCCTTCATCGCCGGATGTTTGTCCAGGTTGAAGAAGATCGCGTCCTTGAAGAACTCGCCGTAGAGCATCGGCTGGATCGTCAGGAAGCCGATCACGACCGAGGGGATGGCCAACAGCACGAGCGGCAGCCAGACCACCCAGGGCGACTCGTGCGGCTTGTGCGCGTCATGGCCGTGGCCATGATCGCCATGACCGTGGTCGTCGTGCGCGTGATGATCGTCGTGGTGCGCGTCCGGGTTCTGGTCGTAGCGCTCCTTGCCGTGGAACACCAGGAAATACATGCGGAACGAATAGAAGGCCGTGACGAACACGCCTGCGAGCACCGCGAAGTTGGCGAAGCCGGCACCCCACAGGTGGCTCTCGTGCACCGCTTCGATGATGCTGTCCTTCGAGTAGAAGCCCGAGAACAGCGGCGTGCCGATCAGCGCCAGTGAGCCCAGCAACGAGGTGATCCAGGTGATCGGCATGTACTTGCGCACGCCGCCCATCCAGCGGATGTCCTGGTTGTGGTGCATGCCGATGATCACCGAGCCGGCGCCGAGGAACAGCAGGGCTTTGAAGAAGGCGTGCGTCATCAGGTGGAACACGGCCACCGAGTAGGCCGAGGCGCCCAGCGCCACCGTCATGTAGCCCAGCTGCGACAGCGTCGAGTAGGCGACCACGCGCTTGATGTCGTTCTGGATGATGCCCAGGAAGCCCATGAAGAGCGCGGTGATGGAGCCGATCACGAGGATGAAGCTCAGGGCCGTGTCGCTCAGCTCGAACAGCGGGGACATGCGTGCCACCATGAAGATGCCGGCGGTCACCATGGTCGCCGCGTGGATCAGTGCCGAGATGGGGGTCGGGCCTTCCATCGAGTCGGGCAGCCAGACGTGCAGCGGGAACTGCGCGCTCTTGCCCATCGCGCCGATGAACAGGCAGATGCAGATCACGGTCACCAGCATCCACTCGGTGCCCGGGAAGGTCAGCTTGGCCAGGTCGTCGGCCTTGGCGAAGGCTTCGCCGTAGTTCAGCGTGCCGGCGTAGGCGGCGATCAGGCCGATGCCCAGGATGAAGCCGAAGTCGCCCACGCGGTTGACCAGAAAGGCCTTCATGTTCGCGAAGATCGCGGTCGGCTTGTTGAACCAGAAGCCGATCAGCAGGTACGACACCAGGCCCACCGCTTCCCAGCCGAAGAACAGCTGGAGCATGTTGTTGCTCATGACGAGCATCAGCATCGAGAAGGTGAACAGCGAGATGTAGGCGAAGAAGCGGTTGTAGCCCTCGTCCTCTTCCATGTAGCCGATGGTGTAGATATGGACCATCAGCGACACGAAGGTCACGACGCACATCATCATGGCCGTGAGGCCGTCGACCAGGAAGCCGACTTCCATCTTCAGGCCGCCGACGATCATCCATTCGTAGAGCGTGGCGTTGAAGCGCGCGCCGTCGACGACCACGCTCTTGAGCGTCATCGCGGAGATCAGGAAGGCGATGGCGACGCCGAGGATGGTCAGCGAATGCGTGACCTTGCGGCCGATGTGGTTGCCGCCGAATTTCGTGCCGAACAGGCCGGCCAGTGCTGCGCCGACCAGCGGCGCCATCGGGACCGCCAGCAGCGTGGATGCGGAAAGTGTTGCGCTCATGAGAAAGCCTTATCCCTTGAGCGTGTTGAGCTCGTCGACATTGATGCTCGACTTGTTGCGGAACAGCAGCACCAGCAGCGCCAGGCCGATGGCCGACTCGGCCGCGGCGACCGTCAGGATGAAGAACACGAAGATCTGGCCGTGCATGTCGCCCAGGTAGTGCGAGAAGGCGACGAAATTCATGTTGACCGCCAGCAGCATCAGTTCGATGCACATCAGCAGCACGATCAGGTTCTTGCGATTCAGGAAGATGCCGATGACCGACATCGCGAAGAGCATCGCGCCGAGCGACAGGTAATGTGAGAGGGTCAGTGTCATGCCTTCTTCTCCGGTGCGGCAGGTGCAGGCTCGGCCGGCGGGGGCGGCGGTGCCGCACGCGTGGCGTCGACCTTCACGAGGTGCATGCGGTCGCGTGCCTTCACGTGGATCTGGTCGCTCACATCGATGAACTTGGTGTCCTTGCGTTGGCGCAGCGTGAGCGCGATGGCCGCGATCATCGCCACCACCAGGATCACGGCGGCGATCTGCACCGGGTACAGGTACTCCGTGTACAGCAGGATGCCCAGCGCCTTGGTGTTGGAGCCGCCCTGCGTCATGGCCGCCTGCGCCGCCGCGGGCATCTCACGGAAGCCGCCCATCAGCACGTAGGCCATCTCGAGCGCGATCACCACACCGACCAGCGCGGCCAGCGGGAAGTGCTTCCAGAAGCCCTCTCGCAGGCTGTCCATGTTCAGGTCGAGCATCATCACGACGAACAGGAAGAGCACCATCACGGCGCCCAGGTAGACGAGCACCAGCACGATGGCCAGGAACTCGGCCTGCAGCAGCAGCCACACGGCCGATGCCTGCGAGAACGCGAGCATCAGGTAGAGCACGGCGTGCACGGGATTGCGCGCCGTGATGACTCGGAAGGCCGCGAACAGCAGCACCAGCGAGAACAGATAGAAGAAGCCTGTCTTGACGTCCATGGAATTTTTCTTTGGGGCGTCTGCCGTTAACGGTATTTCGCGTCGGCTGCCTTGTTCACAGCGATCTCTTTTTCGTAGCGGTCGCCCACGGCCAGGAGCATTTCCTTGGTGAAGTACAGGTCGCCCCGCTTCTCGCCGTGGTACTCGAGGATGTGCGTCTCGACGATCGAGTCGACCGGGCAGCTCTCTTCGCAGAAGCCGCAGAAGATGCACTTGGTCAGGTCGATGTCGTAGCGCGTGGTGCGGCGCGAGCCGTCGTCGCGCACGTCGGATTCGATCGTGATCGCCACCGCCGGGCACACGGCCTCGCACAGCTTGCAGGCGATGCAACGCTCTTCGCCGTTGTCATAGCGGCGCAGCGCGTGCAGGCCGCGGAAGCGCGGCGACAGCGGGGTCTTTTCCTCGGGGAACTGGACCGTGATCTTGCGGCGGAACGCGTAGCGCCCCGTCAGGACCATGCCCTTGAGGAGTTCCGTGAGCATGAAGCTCTTGAGGAAGTCCTTGACCGAGAAGGTGGAAGCAGCAACAGCTGAAGACATCGTGGGGTTCTCCGCTTAGTTCCAGATGTTCCAGGGCGTCTGCATCCAGCCCCCGACCACCAGCAGCCACACCAGGGTGACCGGAATGAAGATCTTCCAGCCCAGACGCATGATCTGGTCATAGCGGAAGCGCGGGAAGGTGCCGCGGATCCAGATGAAGAGCGTGAGCACGAAGAAGGTCTTCAGGCCCAGCCAGATCCAGCCCGGGATGAAATCGAGGAAGCCGATCGGCGACAGCCAGCCGCCCAGGAACATGAGCGCGGCCAGGATCGACACGAGCCACATGCTGGCGTACTCGGCCAGGAAGAAGATCGCGAAGCCCATGCCCGAGTACTCGACCATGTGGCCAGCCACGATTTCCGCTTCGCCTTCGACCACGTCGAAGGGGTGGCGGTTGGTCTCGGCCACGCCGGAGATCACGTAGACCACGAAGATCGGCAGCAGCGGCAGCCAGTTCCACGACAGGAAGCCCAGGCCCATGTTCACGCCCATGCCCTTGCCCTGCGAAGCCACGACGTCGCCTAGGTGCAGGCTGCCCGTCACCATGATGACGACGACCAGGCAGAAGCCCATGGCGATTTCGTAGCTCACCATCTGGGCCGACGCGCGCAGCGCGCCCAGGAAGGCGTATTTCGAGTTCGAGGCCCAGCCGGCGATGATCACGCCGTACACCTCGATCGAGGTGATCGCCATGATCAGCAGCAGGCCAGCGTTGACGTTCGCGAGGATCGCCTCGGGCCCGAAAGGAATCGCGACCCAGGCGGCGAGCGCCGGCATGATGGCCATGATCGGGCCGAGACGGAACAGCCCGGGCGACGCGGCGGTCGGGTTGATCAGTTCCTTGGTGAGCAGCTTGAGTGCGTCGGCGATGGGCTGCAGCAGGCCGAAGGGCCCCACGCGGTTGGGGCCATGGCGGACCTGGATCCAGCCCAGGAACTTGCGCTCCCACAGCGTCGCATAGGCCACGGCGCCGAGCAGCGGCAGCAGCACGCAGATGATCTTGATCAGTGCCCAGAGCACCGGCCAGCCGCCGGCGGTCCACCAGTGTGCGCCGATGAGGCCCTGGCCGAAACCGTAGATGGAATCGATCATGCCGTCACCTCATCCAGGACCGGATGCTGGCCGGGCCACACACCGAGCGCCGCATGCGAAGCACCGCGCGCATCGGCGGTCAGCTGCAGCGAGGTGGCGCGGCGCACGAGGCCGTCCAGCTGGTAGATCGACGCCGTGACCGGCGCTGCGGCATCGACCGCCGCCTTCGACAAGTCGACGCCGGCAGGCGCTGCATTCGACAGCCGGTCGGCAGCGATGTGCGTCGCGCCGGCGTCGGCGCCACGCACCGAGGCCAGCACGTCCTGCGCGGTTTCGAAATCGAAGTTCGGCAGGCCGAGCATGTTGCCCAGCACGCGCAGGACCTTCCAGGCCGGACGGGCTTCGCCGCGCGGCTTGACCACGGCATGGAAGCTCTGGATCCGGCCTTCGGCATTGACGAAGGTACCGGGCGTTTCGCTGAACGGCGCGATCGGCAGCAGCACGTCGCTGATGGCGAGGTTCGCCTTGAAGGGGCTCAGGGTCACGACCATCTGGGCATGCTCGAGGCCAGTTGCCGCACGGGCGCCCGCCGCCGAGTCGAATTCAGGTTCGTTGTTGAGCAGCAGCACGGCCTTCAGGCCGCCCGACAGCATCTGGCCGGCGTTCAGGCCGTTCGCGCCAGGCAGTGCGTTCGCCCATTGGGCGCCGACCGTGTTGGCGGCTTCGGTGAGGTAGCCGACGCTGGCGCCGGTCTGTTCGCCGATCCACTGCGCGAGCGCCAGCAGACGCGATGCGTCGGCATGGTGGGCCGCGGCATTGCCGAGCAGGATCGCCTTGCGCTCGCCGCCCAGCAGCGATTGCGCGACGGCCTTGGCCTCGTCGCTCGCGTTGCCTTGGGCAGGCGCCGAAACGCCCTTCTCTGCCCCGATGGCCGTCGCCACGTCGGCCAGGGCCTGTACCCAGCCGCCAGCGGCCACGGTCGTCACGCCGGCGAGCGACATGGCCCACGCGTCGCGCGAAGCCAGTTCGTTCGCCGAGGCGATCACGCTCACGGCCGCACCCTTGCGGGCGGCCTGGCGGATGCGCTGCGCGAACAGCGGATGGTCCTTGCGCAGGTTCGAGCCCACGACCAGCACGCGCTGCAGGTTCGACAGCGACGCGATCGAGGTGCCGAGCCAGCGGATGCCGCCGGCCGGCGTGAAGTCGGCGGCGCGCAAGCGGTAGTCGATGTTCTCGCTGCCCAGGCCGCGCACCAGGGCGCCGGCGAGCGCCAGCTCTTCGACGGTGCTGTGCGGGCTGACCAGCGCGCCGATGGCGGACGCGCCATGGTCGGTCTTGATCTGGCGCAGGCCGTTGGCCACGTATTCGAGGGCGGTCTGCCAATCGACGGCCTGCCATTGGCCGCCCTGCTTGAGCATGGGCTGCGTCAGGCGCTCGTCGCTGTTGAGCGATTCGTACGAGAAGCGGTCGCGGTCGGCGATCCAGCATTCGTTGACGTCTTCGTTCTCCAGCGGAACGACGCGCATCACCTGGTGGTTCTTGACCTGGACGATCAGGTTGGCGCCGGTCGAGTCGTGCGGGCTGACCGACTTGCGACGCGAGAGCTCCCACGTGCGGGCGCTGTAACGGAAAGGCTTGCTGGTGAGCGCACCGACCGGGCAGATGTCGATCATGTTGCCCGAGAGTTCGGAGTCGACGGTCTCGCCCATCACGGTCGTGATTTCGGAATGCTCGCCGCGGTGGATCATGCCGAGCTCCATCACGCCGGCGACTTCCTGGCCGAAGCGGACGCAGCGCGTGCAGTGGATGCAGCGGCTCATCTCTTCCATGCTGATGAGCGGGCCGACGTCCTTGTGGAACACCACGCGCTTCTCTTCCTCGTAGCGCGAGGAAGAGCCGCCGTAGCCCACGGCCAGATCCTGCAGCTGGCATTCACCGCCCTGGTCGCAGATCGGGCAGTCGAGCGGGTGGTTGATGAGCAGGAACTCCATCACCGACTGCTGGGCCTTGATGGCCTTCTCGCTCTTGGTGCGGACGATCATGCCCTGGGTCACGGGCGTGGCGCAGGCCGGCATCGGCTTGGGCGCCTTCTCCACGTCGACCAGGCACATGCGGCAGTTGGCCGCAATGCTGAGTTTCTTGTGGTAGCAGAAGTGCGGGATGTACGTGCCCGCCTTGTCGGCCGCATGCATGATCATGCTGCCTTCGACGATGTCGACCTTCTTGCCGTCGAGTTCGATTTCAACCATATGTTTTCCCGGTCCCTCAGGCCTTGGCGGCCACTTTGGGGACGTAGCCCGGAATCAGCGCCTCGAACTCGTGGCGGAAGTGCTTGATCATGGCGCGCACCGGCATCGCCGCAGCGTCGCCCAGTGCACAGATCGTGCGGCCCTGGATGTTGTCGGCCACGGAGTTCAGCAGGTCCATGTCGGTCTGCTTGCCGTGACCGTTGTGGATGCGGTCCACCACGCGCCACATCCAGCCCGTGCCTTCGCGGCACGGCGTGCACTGCCCGCAGGATTCGTGCATGTAGAAGTACGAAAGGCGCTTGAGCGACTCGACCATCGAACGGCTGTCGTCCATGACGATGACCGCACCCGAACCCAGCATCGAGCCGGCCTTGGCGATGGAGTCGTAGTCCATGGTGCAGGCCATCATGATGTCGGCCGGCAGCACCGGCGACGACGACCCACCCGGGATCACCGCCTTGAGCGTGCGGCCCTTGCGCACGCCACCGGCGAGTTCGAGCAGCTTGGAGAACGGCGTGCCCATCGGCACCTCGTAGTTGCCCGGCAGTTCGACGTCACCGCTCACCGAGTAGATCTTGGTGCCGCCGTTGTTCGGCTTGCCGCATTCGAGGTAGGCCTGGCCGCCGTTGCGGATGATCCAGGGCACCGCCGCGAAGGTCTCGGTGTTGTTGATGGTGGTCGGCTTGCCGTACAGGCCGAAGCTCGCCGGGAACGGCGGCTTGAAGCGCGGCTGGCCCTTCTTGCCTTCAAGCGATTCGAGCAGTGCGGTTTCTTCGCCGCAGATGTACGCGCCGAAGCCGTGGGCCGCATGCAACTGGAAGTTGTACGTGCTGCCCATGATGGCATTGCCGAGGTAACCGGCCGCCCTCGCCTCTTCCAGCGCTTCTTCGAAGCGTTCGTAGGCCTGGAAGATCTCGCCGTGGATGTAGTTGTAGCCGACGCTGATGCCCATCGCGTACGCCGCAATGGCCATGCCTTCGATCACGATGTGCGGGTTGAACTGCAGGATGTCGCGGTCCTTGCAGGTGCCCGGCTCGCCTTCGTCCGAATTGCAGACGAGGTACTTCTGGCCCGGGAACTGGCGGGGCATGAAGCTCCACTTCAGGCCGGTCGGGAAGCCCGCGCCGCCACGGCCGCGCAGGCCGGAAGCCTTGACCTCGGCGATCACCTGGTCGGGCGTCAGGCCCTCGGTCAGGATCTTGCGCAGGGCCTGGTAACCGCCGCGCGCTTCATAGTCGGCCAGGCGCCAGTTGGTGCCGTCGAGGCCGGCATAGATCTGAGCGCCGATGTGGCGGTCATGGAAGCAGGTCTGGACACCCGTGGCCCGGAACTGCGAGAGGACTTGTTCGGGCGTCATGCGGCGTCTCCCTTCGACGAGGCACGCAGGCCGTCGATGAGCTGGTCGAGCTTCTCGTTGCTCATGAAGCTGCACATGGTGCGGTCGTTGACCAACATCACCGGCGAATCGGCGCAGGCGCCGAGGCATTCGCTCTGCTGCAGCGTGAACATACCGTCGTCGGTCGTGCCCCCCATGGTGACGCCGAGTTTCTTCTCGAGGTGGTTCAGCGCCGTGACGCCGTCGCGCAACTGGCACGGCAGGTTCGTGCACACGTTGAGCTTGAAGCGGCCGGTCGGCTGCTGGTTGTACATGTTGTAGAAGGTCGTGACCTCATGCACGGCGATCTGCGGCATGCCGAGGAAGTCGGCGACGACCTTCTCGCTTTCGAGGCTCACGTAGCCCTGTTCCTGCTGCACGATCGACAGGCAGGCCATCACGGCGGACTGCGCCTGGTCGGCCGGGTACTTGGCCACTTCGCGCGCGAAGCGTTCCAGGGCAGCGGCAGACAGCGGCTTCGCGGCCGCGGGGGTGCTGGGATTGCTCATCGATCGATTTCTCCGAACACGATGTCCAGGGTGCCGATCACGGCGACGGTGTCCGCGATCATGTGGCCACGCGTCATCTCGTCGAGCGCCGACAGATGCACGAAGCCGGGCGCGCGGATCTTCAGGCGGTACGGCTTGTTGGCGCCGTCGCTGACCAGGTAGATGCCGAACTCGCCCTTCGGGTGCTCGACGGCGGCATACGCCTCGCCTTCGGGCACGTGGAAGCCTTCGGTGAAGAGCTTGAAGTGGTGGATCAGCTCTTCCATGTTGCCCTTCATGGACTCACGGGCCGGCGCTGCCACCTTGTGGTTGTCGGTGATGACCGGGCCGGGATTCACGCGGAGCCAGTCGACGCATTGCTTGATGATGCGGTTGGACTGCGCCATCTCTTCCATGCGGACCAGGTAGCGGTCGTAGCAGTCGCCGGTCTTGCCGACCGGGATGTCGAAGTCCATGCGGTCGTACACGTCGTACGGCTGCTTCTTGCGCAGGTCCCAGGCGATGCCGGAGCCGCGCAGCATCGGGCCGGTGAGGCCGAGGTTGAGCGCGCGCTCGGGCGTCATGACGCCGATGCCAACGGTGCGCTGCTTCCAGATGCGGTTGTCGGTCAGGAGCGTGTGGTACTCCTCCATGTGCTTCACGAAACGCTTCGTGAAGTCATCGATGAAGTCAAGCATCGAACCCTGGCGGTTCTCGTTCATGCGCTCGAGCGCCTTGGCGTTCTTGATCTTGCTGACCTTGTACTGCGGCATCGTGTCCGGCAGGTCGCGGTAGACGCCGCCCGGGCGGAAGTACGCCGCGTGCATGCGCGCGCCCGAGACGGCTTCGTATATGTCGAACAGGTCTTCGCGTTCGCGGAACGCATAGATCAGGATGGTCGAGCTGCCGCAGTCGTTGCCGTGCGAGCCGAGCCACATCAGGTGGTTCAGCAGGCGCGTGATCTCGGCGAACATCACGCGGATGTACTGCGCGCGGATCGGCACCTCGATGCCCATCAACTTCTCGATGGCCAGGCAATAGGCATGCTCGTTGGACATCATCGACACGTAGTCGAGGCGGTCCATGTAGGGCAGCGACTGGATGTAGGTCTTGTGCTCGGCGAGCTTCTCGGTCGCGCGGTGCAGCAACCCGATGTGCGGGTCGGCGCGCTGGACGACTTCGCCGTCGAGCTCGAGCACCAGGCGTAGCACACCGTGCGCGGCCGGGTGCTGCGGACCGAAGTTGAGCGTGTAGTTCTTGATTTCAGCCATGTTGAATCACCGTGGCACGAAGCCTCAGTGCAGGCCTCCGTAGTTCTCTTCGCGGATCACGCGCGGCGTGACTTCGCGGGGTTCGATCGACACCGGCTGGTAGACCACGCGCTTGAGCGCCTCGTCGTAGCGCATCTCGACATGGCCCGACAGCGGGAAGTCCTTGCGGAACGGGTGGCCGATGAAGCCGTAGTCGGTCAGGATGCGGCGAAGGTCTTCATGACCCTCGAACACGATGCCGAACAGGTCGAAGGCTTCGCGCTCGAACCAGTTGGCCGAAGCCCACAGGTGCATCACCGACGGCAGCACGGGGAAATCGTCGTCGGCGCAGAACACCTTCACGCGCACGCGCTGGTTCAGGCTTACCGACAGCAGGTGCGACACCGCGCAGTAGCGCAGGCCTTCCCATTCGGTGTCGCGGTACGACGAATAGTCGACGCCGCAGAGGTCGACGAGCTGCTCGAACTGGCAGCCCGGCGCGTCGCGCAGGGTCTGCATGGCGGCCAGGTAGTCGGCGGCCTTCACCACCAGCGTCACCTCGCCGAGCGCCACATTGATGCTCTTGACCTTGTCGCCAAGGGCCGCGGCAATGGTGTCCTTCAGGGCACCGGGATCGATCGCAAAGACTGTCATGTCGGTCCCGTTCAGGCGCGGGCGATGGTGTTGGTGCGGCGCACTTTCTGCTGCAGCTGGATGATCCCGTAGATCAGGGCCTCCGCCGTGGGCGGGCAGCCCGGCACGTAGACGTCGACCGGCACGATGCGGTCGCAGCCGCGCACGACCGAGTAGCTGTAGTGGTAGTAGCCGCCGCCGTTGGCGCACGAGCCCATCGACAGCACCCAGCGGGGCTCGGCCATCTGGTCGTACACCTTGCGCAGCGCCGGCGCCATCTTGTTGCACAACGTGCCGGCCACGATCATCAGGTCGGACTGGCGCGGGCTGGCGCGGAACACCTCGGCGCCGAAGCGCCCGATGTCGTAGCGCGCGGCGGCCGCATGCATCATTTCGACCGCGCAGCAGGCCAGACCGAAGGTCATGGGCCACAACGAGCCGGTCTTGGCCCAATTCACCACCGAGTCGTAGGACGTGGTGACGAAGCCTTCTTTGAAAACGCCTTCAATGGCCATGGCTGTACCTTGTTGCCGAGTTCCGGCTATTCCCAGTCAAGCGCACCCTTTTTCCATTCGTAGGCGAAGCCCACGACGAGGATGGCCAGGAAGATCACGACCGCCCAGAAGCCCGCCGGACCCACTTCCTTGAGCGCGACGGCCCAGGGGAAGAGGAAGGCGATTTCCAGGTCGAACAGGATGAAGAGGATGGCCACCAAGTAGTAGCGGACATCGAACTGCATGCGGGCGTTCTCGAACGCTTCGAAACCGCACTCGTAAGGGGAATTTTTGGCCGCGTCGGGCCGATTGGGACCAAGGATGTAGCCCAGAACCTGGGGTGCGATGCCGACCCCGATGCCGACCAGAATGAACAACAGGACGGGGAGGTAGGAATCGAGGTTCATCAGGGGGTTCTATCACCGCTTGACACCGACAGGAAGCAGCGCGATGGCTGCCTTCTGCCGGTGAGATTTGGTGCGGTCGGCGAGACTCGAACTCGCACAGCTTTCGCCACTACCCCCTCAAGATAGCGTGTCTACCAATTTCACCACGACCGCGGTTTTTTGCTGCCCGGATGGCATGAGGAACCCAGAGGGTTTTGGCTTTCCGGACAGCTTTAGAGTTTACCCTGAAATGCAGTTGTTTTCAGTGCACTGCTGCAATGAATGCACACAGATTTGCGTGGATCACTTCGTCGGGATCTGCGTTGCACCGGAAGCGGGCGCGGCAGGTGCCGAAGCCGGTGCACTGGCGCCCGGCGCAGCCGGCGTGCCAGCGGCCGGAATCTGCGCAGCACCCGATGCAGCCGGCGCAGGCGCACCGATGGCCGCGCGCTCGAGCAGGCTGTTGCCGCCCGACGCAGGCCGCGCATGGCTGAAGTAGGCCAGCAGCAACGTGCACACGAAGAACACCGCGGCGAGGACTGCCGTGGTGCGCGACAGGAAGTTGGCGCTGCCGCTGGCACCGAACAGGCTACCAGCGCTGCCGCTGCCGAAGGCCGCGCCCATGTCGGCGCCCTTGCCGTGCTGCACCAGGATGAGGCCGATCATTGCCAGCGCGGTGAGCATCTGCACACCGACGAGGATGTTGAGGACCATGTTCATTCGTTGTTTCTCCTAAGGATCTGCCGCGCGCGACTCAGCGTGCGGCTGCAATGATGTGTAGAAAGTCAGGCGCCTTGAGCGACGCGCCGCCGATCAGACCGCCGTCGATGTCGGGCTGGGCGAGCAGTTCCGCCGCATTGGCCGCGTTCATGCTGCCGCCGTAGAGGATGCGGATGCCCGCGGCGTGTTCGCTCGCCGCGTGGTGCAACTGTGCGCGCAGCACGGCATGCACGCCCTGCGCCTGTTCGGGTGTGGCCGTCTTGCCCGTGCCGATGGCCCAGACCGGCTCGTACGCCACCACGATCTCGCTGATGCAATGGCCGTTGACGTGGATGACCGCGGCGAGCTGGCGCTTCACCACCTCTTCCGTGCGGCCGGCTTCGCGCTCCGCGAGCGTTTCGCCCACGCAGACGATCGGCGTGATGCCATTGGCGAGCGCGGCTGCCGTCTTGGCCGCCACGACGTCATCGGTTTCGCCGTGGTACTGGCGCCGCTCCGAGTGGCCGACGATGGCGTAGCGCACACCGAAGTCCTTCAACATCGCCGCCGACTGCTCGCCGGTGAAGGCGCCTTGCGGCTGGGCCGAAATGTCCTGCGCGCCCAGCGCGACGGGCGAGCCCGCCACCAATGACTGCACCTGCGCGAAGTACGGTGCCGGCACGCACACCGCGACGTCGCAGCCCGGCGTGCCGACGCCCTGCAGCAGCGCCTTCAGCAGCGCGTCGTTGGCCGACAGGCTGCCGTTCATCTTCCAGTTGCCGGCAATCAGCTTCCGTGGGGTCATCGTCGTCTTGTTCCGTTGTTCACCAGCTCAGCACGATCTTGCCGATGTGCTGGTTCGATTCCATCAGGACATGGGCCTGCGCCCCGCCGCTGGGATCGCCGATGGCGGCGAAGGTGCTGTGCACGACAGGTTTGATCGCGCCGCTCTCCAGCAGCGGCCACACCTTGTCGCGCAGCGCCTGCGCGATGGCGCCCTTGAAGGCGATCGAGCGCGGACGCAGGGTCGAGCCCGTGACCGTCAGGCGGCGACGCAGCACCAGCCCGGCGTTGATCTCGGCCTTGATGCCGCCCTGCACCGCGATGATCACCAGCCGGCCGTCTTCGGCCAGGCAGTCGATCTCGCGCGCCACATAGGCACCGGCGACCATGTCGAGGATCACGTCGACGCCCCGGCCGTCCGTGATGCGCTTGATCTCGGCGACGAAGTCGCTCGACTTGTAGTTGATGGCGTGGTCGGCGCCCAGCTTGAGGCAAGCCTCGCACTTGTCGTCGCTGCCGGCCGTGACGATGACCGTCGCGCCCATGGCTTTGCCGAGCTGGATGGCGGTCACGCCGATACCGCTCGAGCCGCCCTGGATCAGCAGCGTCTCGCCCTTCTGGAGGCGACCGCGCTCGAACACGTTGCTCCAGACGGTGAAAAAGGTCTCGGGCAGCGAGGCGGCATCGATGTCGCTCCAGCCCTTGGGCACCGGCAGGCACTGCGCGACAGGCGCCACGCAGAGTTCGGCATAGCCGCCGCCCGCGACCAGTGCGCAGACGCGGTCGCCGATCGCCAGGCCGGCATCGGCCAGCGCCTTGGCGTCGCCAGCGACGATCTCGCCGGCCACTTCGAGGCCCGGCAGATCGGACGCGCCCGGCGGCACCGGGTAGTTGCCGGTGCGTTGCAGTACGTCCGGGCGATTGACGCCGCTGGCCGCGACACGGATCAGCAGTTCGCCCTCGCCCGCCACCGGGTCCGGCCGATCGACGACGCGCAGCACGTCCGGCGCACCGAACGAAGTGATTTCAATGGCTTTCATCGTGGGAAGGGAAAGATGGGGCGGCTCGCACCGCCCTCTTCTTTCTCAGCCTTGCTGGTCGCCGCCGCGGTTCGCGTCGGACACCGGCTGTGCGGCGCCCTGCTCGGGCGCTTGCTCGCCGCCGTTGCCACGCTCTTCGAAGCGCGGGGGACGGTCGCCACGCGGTGCGCGGTCGCCACGGTCTTCGCGCGGGCCGCGGTCGTTGCGCGGCGGACGGTCACCGCGGTCTTCGCGCGGTGCACGTTCCTGGAATTCCATGCCGGCCGGACGCTCGGTCAGGGCCTTCATCGACAGCTTGACGCGCCCCTTCTCGTCCGTCTCGAGGACCTTGACCTTCACGATCTGGCCTTCGCTCAGATAGTCGGTGACCTTCTCGACGCGTTCGTGCGCGATCTGGCTGATGTGCAGCAGACCGTCCTTGCCGGGCAACAGGTTGATCAGCGCGCCGAAGTCCAGGATCTTCGTGACCGGGCCTTCGTACACCTTGCCGATTTCGACTTCCGCCGTGATCTGCTCGATGCGCTGCTTGGCCAACTCGGCCTTTTCCGGGTCGGTCGAGGCGATGGTGATGGTGCCGTCTTCGTCGATGTTGATCGTCGTGCCGGTTTCTTCCTGCAGGCCGCGGATGACCGCGCCGCCCTTGCCGATCACGTCGCGGATCTTCTCGGGGTTGATCTTCAGCGTGGTCAGGCGCGGTGCGAAGGTCGAGACCTCAGCCTTGGCTTCGCCCATGGCTTCCTGCATCTTGCCCAGGATGTGCATGCGCGCTTCCTTGGCTTGCGCCAGGGCAACCTGCATGATTTCCTTGGTGATGCCCTGGATCTTGATGTCCATCTGCAGCGCGGTGATGCCGTTGGTCGTGCCGGCCACCTTGAAGTCCATGTCGCCCAGGTGATCTTCGTCGCCCAGGATGTCGGTCAGCACCGCGAAGCGGTTGCCTTCCTTGATCAGGCCCATGGCGATGCCGGCCACGTGGGCCTTCATCGGCACGCCGGCGTCCATCATCGACAGGCAGCCGCCGCAGACCGAGGCCATCGACGACGAGCCGTTCGACTCGGTGATTTCCGAGACGACACGCACCGTGTACGGGAATTCTTCCTTCGACGGCAGCACGGCGACGAGCGCGCGCTTGGCCAGGCGGCCGTGGCCGATCTCGCGGCGCTTGGTCGAGCCCATGCGGCCGACTTCGCCGGTGGCGAAGGGAGGCATGTTGTAGTGGAACAGGAAGCGGTCTTCGTACTCGCCGGCCAGCGCGTCGATGCGCTGTGCGTCGCGCTCGGTACCCAGCGTGGTGATGACCAGCGCCTGGGTTTCACCGCGGGTGAACAGGGCCGAGCCATGGGTGCGCGGCAGCACGGAATTGCGGATCTCGATCGGGCGCACGGTGCGCGTGTCGCGGCCGTCGATGCGCGGCTCACCTTCGAGGATCTGGCTGCGCACGATCTTCGATTCGATCGCGAACAGCAGGTCGTTGACCTTGCCCGCATCGAAAGGCTCGCCGCTTTCCTTCAGCGCGGCCATCACGCCGGCGTTGGCTTCGCGCAGGGCTTGCGTGCGGGCCTGCTTGCTGCGGATCTGGTAGACCGCGCGCAGCTTCTCTTCGGCCAGGCCGTTGACCTTGGCAACGAAGGCTTCGTCTTCCGCCGGTGCCGTCCAGTCCCACACCGGCTTGCCGGCGTCACGGACGAGTTCGTGGATCGCGTTGATCGCGATGTTGGCCTGTTCGTGGCCGAACACCACGCCCCCCAGCATGACTTCTTCCGACAGCTGCAGGGCTTCCGACTCGACCATCAGCACGGCGGCTTCGGTGCCGGCGACGACCAGGTCCATCTGCGAATCCTTGCGGGCGGTCTGGCCCGGGTTCAGCACGTACTGGCCGTTGATGTAGCCCACGCGGGCCGCGCCGATCGGGCCGCTGAACGGAATGCCGGAGACCGACAGCGCGGCGCTCACGCCGATCATGGCGGCGATGTCGGCGTCGACTTCGGGGTTGAGCGACAGCGTGTGGATGACCACGTGCACTTCGTTGAGGAAGCCTTCGGGGAACAGCGGGCGGATCGGGCGGTCGATCAGGCGGCTGGTCAGGGTTTCATGTTCGCTCGGCTTGGCTTCGCGCTTGAAGAAGCTGCCGGGGATCTTGCCGGCGGCATAGGTCTTCTCGATGTAATCGACGGTCAGCGGGAAGAAGTCCTGACCGGGCTTGGCCGACTTGGAGGCGACCACGGTGGCCAGCACGACGGTGCCGTCGATGTCGACCTTGACCGCGCCGCTGGCCTGGCGGGCGATTTCGCCCGTTTCCAGGACGACGGTCTTGTCGCCCCATTGGAAGGACTTGGTGACTTTGTTGAAGAGGCTCATGTTTGCTCCTGATTTGAGAGCGGCGAACCACCGTATCGGCAGCACCCGCAGGGGTTGGAGCGCTTCGCAGAACACGATGCCATTCCAGCGAGGCTCGGCACGAACCCCATTGGAATGACACAGCTTCGCTCTGTTCTGTCGCTCCGAAAACTTGTTCGCGAAGTAAAAAACGCCTGAGCTAGCGGACTAACCCAGGCGTTTTTTGCATGCGATTCGAATTACTTGCGCAGGCCCAGCTTGGCGATCAGCGCGGTGTAACGGTCGGCATCCTTGGACTTGAGGTAGTCCAGGAGCTTGCGGCGGCGGCTCACCATGCGCAGCAGACCGCGACGGCCGTGGTGGTCCTTGGCGTGGGTCTTGAAGTGAGGGGTGAGCTCGTTGATGCGGGCGGTCAGCAGTGCGACTTGCACTTCGGGGCTGCCCGTGTCGTTGGCGGCGCGGGCGTTGTCCTTGACGACTTCGGCCTTGATGGAGGCTGCGATCATGATGATTTCCTTCGTTCCAAATAGTTTGACTTGCGGTGTGCGCTGGAACTGCACGCACCGTGTGCCTTGCGGCGGATAGCCCAGCATTATAGCCTGCCTTGGCTCGCCCCCAGGTCGCGCTCACTGCGTGTAGCGCTCCGCACCCCCTACCGGGGGCAACACCAGCGGCCCGGCGAAGCCGGTTCCGCGGTGTTTCACGAACAGGCGGCAAGCCAGATTTTGAGGCGACGGACGCCTTCAACCAGGCGCTGCGGGTCTTTCGACGCGAAGCACCAGCGCAGCCAGCCTTGCGCCTCCGGGGCGAACGCATTGCCTGGCGCCAGGCCCAGGCCGGCTTCGGTGACCAGGCGCTTGGCGACCGCCAGGGAATCGTCGAAGCCGTCGAGCTTGAAGAAGGCGTACATGCCGCCCCTGGCGGGTGCCACCTGCACGCCGGGCACGGCCGCCAGCAACGGCACCAGCACGTCGCGGCAGGCCTTCAGGTGGGCCACGACGCGCGGCGTGATGTCCTTGCCGTGCTGGATCGCGGCCACGCCCGCGCGCTGGGTGAACACGCTCGCGCACGAGGTGTTGAATTCGATCAGCTTGCCCATCCCGTCCACGAGCGCCGGCGGCAGCACCAGCCAGCCGAGGCGCCAGCCGGTCATCAGGAAGCTTTTGGAGAAGCTGTGGGCCACCACCAGGCGGTCGTCCGGCGCGGCCACGTCCAGGAAGCTCGGCGCGCAGCCGTTGGGCGTCGGCTCGAAGTACAGGCGCTCGTAGACCTCGTCGGCCAGGATCCAGGTGCCGGCCCGGCGGCAATGGTCGAGGATGGCGCGCTGCTCGTCACCGGTCAGCGTCCAGCCGGTCGGGTTGTTCGGCGCGTTGACGATCAGCAGCTTGGTGCGCGAGGTGATGGCGGCGCGCAGCGCCTCGAGGTCGAGCGTCCATTCGCCGTCGACCGGCTTCAGGGCGACGGTGCGCACGATGGCGCCCATGATGGCGGGCTGCGCCACCAGGTTGGGCCACACCGGCGTCACGGCCACGACCTCGTCGCCCGCATCGACCAGCGCCTGCACCGCCAGCATCAGCGCATTCACGCCGCCGGAGGTGACGGCGATGCGCGACGCGTCGATCCGCGGGTGCAGGCTGCTGGCGTAGCCGGCGATGGCCTCGCGCAGCTCGGGCAGGCCGAGGTTGTGGGCGTAGAAGGTCTCGCCGCGCTGCAGCGAATCGATCGCGGCCTGACGCACGACCTCGGGCGTGACTTCGTCGCTCTCGCCGAACCAGAAGGCGAGCACGTCGTCGCGGCCGATGCCGGCGTTGGCGACTTCGCGGATCTTGGAGGCTTCGAGGTCGAGGATGGCTTGGCGCATGCTGGGTTCTCCGGGCCCGCTCAGGGGCGTTGCATCTTGCAGGTGGTGGGCATCTCGGCACGCTCGGCGGCCACGGTCTTCACGACGCGGAAGCCGTAGCCCGAGCCCTCGACGTCGAACTTCACGCCGGGGGCGCCCTGCTTGTCCATCATGCCCACGACCAGTTGCTGCTGGAACTGGTGATCCGCCGCGCGCATGCGGCCGCGCTGGCCGGCCAGCGTGACGTCGGCCCGCTCCAGGGCCCGCGCGACTGCCACCGTGTCGGTGCTGCCGGCGCGCTCGATCGCCTGGGCCAGCGACTCGACCAGCAGCTGCATGCGCATGTGCACGTAGTCTTCGGACGGCTTCGGGAAGCGCGCGCGGAACGACTGGTAGAAGGCTTCGGAGGGGGCCGTCTGCACGTTCGGCAACCAGTCGGCCACCGCGATCACGCGGCCGATGCCGGCGTCGCCGATGGCCGCCGGCGCGCCCAGCGCGTTGCCGTAGAAGGTGTAGAAGCTGCCGTTGAAGCCGGCCTCGCGCGCCGCCTTGACCAGCAGCGTCAGGTCGTTGCCCCAGTTGCCGGTCATCACGGCCTGCGCGCCGCTGGCGATGATCTTCGTGGCGTAGGGCGAGAAGTCCTTCACCCGCCCCATGGGATGCAGTTCGTCGCCGACCACCTGCACATCGGGCCGCAACGCCGTGAGCTGCCGCTTCGATTCGCGCAGCACGGCCTGGCCGAAGCTGTAGTCTTGGCCGATCAGGTAGACGCGCTTGAGCGACGCGTCATCCTTCACCACGTCCATCAGCGCCGTCACGCGCATGTCGGCGTGCGCGTCGAAACGGAAGTGCCAGAAGCTGCAGCGCTCGTTGGTCAGCACCGGGTCCACCGCGGAGTAGTTCAGGAAGATCACCCGGCGCGACGGGTCGCGCTCGTTGTTCTTGTCGATGGCGTCGACCAGCGCCGCCGCCGTCGCCGACGAGTTGCCCTGCAATACGATGCGCGCGCCGTCGTCCATGGCGGCGCGCAGTGCCGACAGCGCCTCCTCGTTCTGGCCCTTGCTGTCGTAGCGGTCGAGCTGCAGCAGGCGGGCACCGCCCGGCAGCTTGACCCCGCCGCGGGCGTTGACGCGCTCCACGGCCCAGAGAATGTTGCGGAACACGGCCTCGCCGGTGTTCGCGAAGGGGCCGCTCATGCTCTCGATCAGGGCCAGGCGGATGGGGGCCGCGGGCTGGGCCTGCACCGCGGGCGCGGCGACCGCCACGCATAGCGCCGAGGCCGCGAATTTCAAGGCCCGACGGCGCCAAATAAAGCTCTGATTCATTCTCTTGAAACGCGTGCGCGCATGCCTAGATGAGGTGGCAAGCGGCACTCATGTTGAACGGCCGCGCAGTGTACGGGACACACCTTTCTTGTCCCCATTGTGTTCATCTTCAGGAGTCTCACCATGTTCTTCGCACCCGCCGTCCGCACCGCCCGCTTCGTCCCTCGCGCCCTCGACCGCAGCTTCGAACGCTTCGTCAACGACACGTTCCCGAGCGGCCCGCAGCGTTCGCTCAATGTCGAGCAGGACGACAAGACCTGGACGCTGAGCCTGGACGTGCCCGGCCTGTCGCGTGACGACCTCAGCATCGGCATCGAAGGCCCTGTCGTGCGCATCGAAACCAAGGCCGATGCCAAGCGCCCCTTCAAGGCCGCCTACGAACTGCCGCAAGCCATCGACGTCACCGCCAGCGACGCAAAGCTGGAGAACGGTGTCCTGACCCTCAAGCTGGGCAAGGTCGTGCCGGTGAGCCAGGTGCAGCCGCTCGCCATCAACTGAGGGGCGGCGTGAAGGCGGCGTCTCGCCGCTTTTACTTACACTTTTCCCCCAATACGCCGGCCGGCCACATTTGTGGCCGGCTTTTTTTATGCTTCAATCTGAAAGGTGTGTAAAAGATCACGCCAAGTGATTGTTTTACAAAACTATTTTCTTAATTCGAGGTCGCGCTTCCGCTGAAAAGCCCGTGTTCAGCGGGGTCTCGACATAAAGGGGCTCCCCGTTGGACACACATCTGCAGACCGCCAAGCCAGGTCAGCGTTCGGACACGCTCCTGGTGTTCCTGCCGGGTGCCTTTCTGAAGCCGGAAGAGTTCGAGCGCGAGGGTTTCGTCAGCGCCGTACGCGAGCGGGACGTGGCGGCCGACGTGATGCTGGTCGACGCGAACGTGTCGTACTACTACGACCAGAGTTTCGTGCAGCGGCTCAGCGACGACGTGCTGGCCCCCGCGCGCAGCGCCGGCTACGCCACCATCTGGCTGGTCGGCATCTCGATCGGCGGTTTCGGTGCCCTCACCCATGAACTGAGCCGCCCTGGCCTCGTCGACGGCATCGTCGTCCTCGCGCCCTACCTGGGCCGCCGGCCGATCGGCGCCGAAATCCAGAAGGCCGGTGGATTGCGCGCCTGGAAAGCGCCCGAAGCCCCGACCGACGACGAGATCGACCGCAAGCTCTGGCCCTGGCTGCAGCAATACGCCGACCCGGATTCCACCGGCATGCTCCCGCGGCTGTACCTGGGCTACGGCCTGGCCGACCGCTTTGCCGCGAACCATCAGCTGCTGGCCGACGTGCTGCCCGACGGTCATGTGTTCACGACCGAAGGCGGCCACGACTGGCCGCAATGGTCGCGCCTCTGGCGCAGCCTGCTCGACGTGCTGCCTCTCCCTTCGTTCGCGAGCCCGAAGACGCAGCCGGCTGCGATGGCCCTGCCGGCCTGACGCGCACCGGTTCGACGCGGCGGCCGCGACAATGGGCGGTCCGGCACACCCGCTGCCGCTCATTCAGGGAAGATCGCATGACGCCATTCCGGGGGACCACCCTCGCCTGCGCCTGGGCGCTCCTGGCCGTTGCGGTCACTCACGCGCACGCCACCGCCACCGTCGTCCCGTTGCCGGCGCCTTCGGCGGGTGCCCAGGTCCAGGTCTTCTTCTCCCCCGACGACGGAACCGATCGCGCGATCGCCCAGGCCATGGCGCAGGCGCGCCAGCGTGTCTGGATCGCGGGCTACTACTTCACCTCGTCGGTCCTCGCAAAAGCCATCGACCAGGCGCGTGAACGCGGGCTCGACGTGCGCGTCGTGCTCGACCGCTCACAGGTGAGCTTGCGCTATTCGAGCGCAACCTACTTCCACAACCACGGCGTGCCGCTGTGGATCAACGCGCGCTACCCGGTCATGCACCACAAGTTCGTGGTCATCGACCAGGACACGGTGGGCTTCGGCTCGATGAACTTCACCCGTGCCGGGGCTCAGCAGAACGCCGAGAACTTCAACCTGTTCCGCCGCTGGCCCCAGCTCGCGGGCACCTACGCGGCCGAGTTCCAGCGGCTGCAGAAGGAATCGGCAAAGTACCGGCCCGGCATGGTGTTCGACGCCGACGGCAGCACCGAGGAAAAGCCGTAGCGGCGCCTGGCTTCAGGCGCCGATCTCACGCCAGATCGCCGACAGCGTCACCGTCTTGTCGACGCCGCCGCGCTTGATCGCCTCCTTGGGCATGCCGAACACGACGCAGCTGTCCTCGTCCTGCGCCACGGTACGCGCGCCGGCGTTGTGCATCTCGAGCAGCCCCGCCGCGCCGTCGTCGCCCATGCCGGTCATGATGATGCCCACCGCGTTGGCGCCGGCGCACTTGGCCACCGAACGGAACAGCACGTCGACCGAGGGCCGGTGCCGGTTCACCAGCGGGCCGTCCACCACGTCCACGTGGTACTGCGCCCCACTGCGTCGCAGCACCATGTGCTTGCCACCCGGGGCGATCAGCGCGCGGCCGGGCAGCACGCGGTCGTTGTGTTCGGCTTCCTTGACGGCGATGCGGCAGACGCTGTCGAGCCGGCTGGCGAACGCCGCCGTGAACTTCTCGGGCATGTGCTGCACGATCACGATGCCCGGGCACACACGCGGTAGCGCCGTCAGCACCTCCTCGAGCGCCTGCGTGCCGCCGGTGGACGTGCCGATGGCCACCACGCGCTCGGTGGTCTGCGTCATGGCGCGGCCGGCACCCGGCGGCAGGATCGCATCGGCCGTGAGCTTGGCGACCGGTTGCAGGGGTGCGGCCTCGCGCCGCGGCGCCAGCCGCCGCACGTTGGCCCGGGCGGCCTCCCGCACGGTGGTGACTAGGTCGTCCGCTGCATCCGTCAGGAACTGCTTGAGGCCCAGCTTGGGCTTGGTCACGATGGCCACGGCGCCGGCGGCCAGTGCCTCCAGCGTGGTCTTGGCGCCCTGCTCGGTCAGCGTGGAACAGATCACCACCGGCGTCGGGCGCTCCGTCATGATCTTGCGCAGGAAGGTGATGCCGTCCATGCGTGGCATCTCGACGTCGAGCACGATCACGTCCGGCCACTGCCGCCGCATGCGTTCCATTGCGAGCAGCGGATCGGCTGCGGCGTGCATGACCTCCATGCCCGGGGTGGCGTCGATCAGGGCCGTCAGCACCTGGCGCACGACCGCCGAGTCATCGACCACGAGAACCTGGATGGATTTCATTCGGTAGCGTTTTCGTGCCGGGCCATCAGGGCTTGCGGTAGACCGCGGGCGCCATCTGCACGACGTCGGTGTTCACCTCGTTGAGGCTCTCCGAATGGCCGATGAAGAAGAAACCGCCGCGCTTGAGCGGCCCCAGCACGCGTGCCACCACCTGCCGCTTGGTTTCGCCGTTGAAATAGATCAGCACGTTGCGCAGGAACACCACGTCGAAGAGCCCGAGATCGGGCAGCCGCTCGTTGAGGTTGGCATGCGCGAAGCGCACCTTCTGGCGCAGCGAGCGGTCGACCAGCAAGGTGCCCTGCTGATCGCCCATGCCCTTGAGGCAGTACTTCTTGAGGTAGTTCTGCGGGATCTGCCGCACGCGCTGTTCGGGGTAGTGGCCCACGCGGGCGCGGGCGAGCACGCGGGTGCTGATGTCCGTCCCGAGCACCTCGAAGGGCCGCTCGCCCAGGCAATCGGCCAGCACCATCGCGATGCTGTAGGCCTCCTCGCCGCTCGAACTCGCCGCGCTCCACACCCTGAACGGCCCGGGGCCGGTGTGGGCCGTCGCGGCGGCGCGCAGCAGGTCGAAGTGCTTGGGCTCGCGAAAGAAGTAGGTCTCGTTGGTCGTGAGCAGGTCAACGGCCGTCTGCACTTCCTCGGGCGCATCGCCCTTCTTGAGGAGGGCGAAATAGGCGGCGTAGCCATCCAGGCCGTGCGCGCTCACCCGCTTGGCCAGGCGTCCGCAGACCAGCGCCTTCTTGGACGGCGACAAGGTGATGCCCGCCGCGTCGAAGATGAAGCGCTGGAAGTTGGCGAAGTCGCGGTCGGAGATGGACTGGCTGTTCATGGCGAGGAGGGATGTGCCAGCGCCTGCAACGGCGCCAAGCGTTCTTGACAGGTTGCCGCCCAGGCTTGCAATTCCGGCCCCGTCATCGCAGGCGCGATGAGCCATCCCTGGCCCTGCGTGCAGCCAAAGGATTGCAGCAGCCGCCAGTCGTCAACGGCATCGACACCCTCCGCGACCGTCGCAAGCTGCAACCGGTGCGCCAGCTCGACGGCCGATTCGAGGATGGTGCGGATGCTCTTGCGCCGGTGCGCGCCGCAGACGAAGGCCCGATCGATCTTCAGTTCGGTGAAGGGAATGCGTGTGAGCTGCTGCAGCGACGAGAAGCCGGTGCCGTAGTCGTCGATCGACAGCCCGAAGCCCTTGAGCCGCAGGCGCGCGAGCACGCCGGGCGCGGACCCCGTGGCATCGACCACCGAGCTTTCGGTGACCTCCAGAATCACCTGCTCGGCGCGCAGCCGGTAGCGCCGCTGCAGCTCGCAGATCTGCATCACGATCTCCGGATGCACGAGCAGCCTCGGCGACAGGTTGATGGCCACCGACAGGACCAGGCCCTGCTCGTTCCAGTCCGCGCACTGCGCGAAGGCCTGTTCCATGATCGACAGCGTGAGCGCGTGGATCAGGCCCGTGCTCTCCGCGATCGGGATGAACTCGTCCGGCGGAACCATGCCGAGCGTGGGGTGCGACCAGCGCGCCAGCGCCTCGACGCCCTGCAGCGCACAGCTTTGCGTATCGACCTTCGGCTGGAAGTGCGGGACGATGGCGCGCTCGGCAATCGCCTGGCGCAACATCGCCACGGTGATCGGCAGGCGCAGCAGGCGGCTTCGCGAAGGGATCGTGGCAAGAAACGAGCTGCCGGCGCTCAATGCGGTCACCAGGTTCTCGTGCGTCAGCGGCTTGCGCAGACCGGCCACGACCGAATGGCCCAGGGCCTGCACCGATTCGATCAGGGGGTGCTCCCGGGAGGACACCAGTGCGATCGGCACATGCACGCCACGCCGGTGCAGCTCCTCGATTAGTTCGATGCCATCCATCCTGGGCATCTCGAGATCGACGATGAGCAGGCCCGGCATCACATCGAGCGCCTCGATCGCGGCCAGCGCCTCCAGCCCATCGGCCGCTTCGTGCACCGCCGAGATGCCGAGCGCACGGCAGAGCGTCACAGCGTGCTGACGCTGCACGGCGCTGTCGTCGACGACCAGGATCGATCGTTTCAGGAGAGCGGGCGCCATCGCTTGCATGGTCGGCGACTCAATAGCTCGCGAAGTGGCTCTCGTCCACCTCCGCCACGTCGGCGCCCGCCAGCGCCAGCCTTTGGCTGCCGCTCTTGCGGCCGCTGACCATCGGCTTGGGCGCCTTGGCCACGGCGCTCTTGACCGGCTTGCGTGCCGACACCACTGCACTGGCACCGCCCAGCTTGAAGAAGCTCATCGTGCGCTGCAGCTGCTCGGCCTGGCTGCTCATCTCCTCGGCCGTGGCCGCCAGCTCTTCCGAGCTCGTCGCGTTCTGTTGCGTCGTCTGGCTCAGCTGGCTCACCGCCGAGTTGATCTGGCCCACGCCCGAGGACTGCTCCTCGCTCGCCGCCGTGATCTCCTGCACCAGGTCCGAGGTCTTGTTGATGCTGGGCACCATCGCATCGAGCAGCTTGCCCGCGCGCTCGGCCAGCTCCACGCTGGACGTGGCCACGGTGCCGATCTCCTGCGCTGCCACCTGGCTGCGCTCGGCCAGCTTGCGCACTTCGGCTGCCACCACCGCGAAGCCCTTGCCGTGCTCGCCGGCACGCGCCGCCTCGATGGCGGCATTGAGCGCCAGCAGGTTGGTCTGGTAGGCGATGTCGTCGATGATGTTGATCTTCTGGGCGATCTGCTTCATCGCTGCCACCGTGGCCTTGACCGCTTCGCCGCCTTCGCTGGCTTCGGCCGCCGCCTTGGTCGCCATGCTGTCGGTGATCTTGGCGTTCTCGGTGTTCTGCGAGATCGAGGCCGTCATCTCTTCCATCGACGCGCTGGTCTCTTCCACGCCGGCCGCCTGTTCGCTGGACGCCTGGCTCAAGGACTGGGCGGTCGCGCTCACCTCCTCGGAGGCACTGGCCAGCGATTCGGCACTGCCATTGACTTCGGCCACCACCTCGGCCAGCTTGCTTACCGTGGCATTGACGCTTTCACAGAGGGACTGCAACTGCCCCTTGAAGTCCGTGCGCGCGACCTGGGTCAGATCACCCTGCGCCATCACGTGGAGCACACGGCTGACCTCGTTCACCGGCTCCACGATGGCGTCGAGCGTGCTGTTGATCCCGTCGACGATCTCCCGGAAATCGCCGTGGTGCAGCTTGGCATCGGCCCGCATGTCCAGCCGGCCGGCGGTGGCGGCCTCGACCAGGAGCTTGGTATCGACGATCAGCGCCTGGAGGTTGGAGCGCACCTGCTCGATGGTCTCGTTGATGAAGGCCTTCTTGCCGGGGAAGGCGTCCAGCGGCGCGTTGAAGTTGCCGCGGCCGAACTCGGCGATGCAGGCCATGGCCTTCTTCTTGACCGCGATGTGGCCACCGACCATCTGGTTGATGCCCTCGGCCATGGCGCGGAAATCGCCGTCGAAGCGCGACGCATCGATGAAGACGTCGATGTCGCCCTTGTCGTGCTCGGTGGACATGCGGTTCATCTCGGCGATCAGGCCGATCAGGTTGCGGCGCACCTGCTCGATGGTGTCGTTGATGAAGGCCTTCTTGCCGGGGAAGGCATCCAGCGGCGCATTGAAGTTGCCGCGGCCGAATTCGGCGATGCAGGCCATGGCCTTCTTCTTGACTGCGATGTGGCCGCCCACCATCTGGTTGATGCCGCTGGCCATGTGCAGAAACTCGCCCTGCAGCCCGCCGGTGTCGATCACGACGTCGATGTCGCCCGCATCGTGCTCCCGCGACATGCGCCCCAGTTCGGACATCACGCGCTTGAGCTTCTCCAGCAACGCATGCTGCGCAGCGTGCAGCGCCCCCAGCTCGGTCGACGGCGTGACCGATGCTTCGGTCGACTCCCGGAAGTCGCCCTCGGTCAATCGACGTGCGGCGTCCCCGGCGGCCTTCACGGCGCGGGTGATGTCGGCCGTCGCCGAGGCGGCGATCAGCATGCTCAGAATGGCGGCGACGCCCGCCACCGCCCATGCGGCCCCGGCCGATAGCACCTGCGCCTGCGCCAGTGCCCACGGCACCGCCGGTGCCGCCAGTGCGACGAGAAAGCAGAACCCGAGGCGGGTCGCGAGACGCATTTGATTGAACATGGGGAGCCTTTGCTTGTCTTGACGTTGTGACGGCGTGAATCAGGCCGGGAGATCGACCAGGGTGGAAAAATCTTCGATGGCCAGCACGTTCGCCACGTCGAGCACGATGACGAACTTGCCGCGGACCTTGGCCATGCCGCAGACGAAGTCGCTGCGGATGGCCGAGCCGAAGCTCGGTGGGGGCTCGATGTCGGAGGCCGGCAGCTCCAGCACCTCGCTGACCGCATCGACCACCACGCCGATGACCTGGCCGTCGTCGGCTGCATCCGTCGGCGCGGTTTCCACGATCACGATGCAGGTGCGCTTGGTCACAGCACTGGCCGGGCGGCCGAAGCGCGCCTGCAGGTCCATCACCGGCACCACCGCGCCGCGCAGGTTGATCACCCCGCGCACGCTCGCGGGCATCATCGGCACCTCCGTCAAGTGGCCGTACTCGATGATTTCCTTGATCGCCAGGATGCCGATGGCGAACATCTCGCCGGCCAGCATGAAGGTCAGGTATTGCAGGGGCTCGGGGGGCGCGGCCACCAGGGTCGCGACCTTGTTTGCACCGGTCGCCCGGCTCTGAAGTGCAGCAGTGCTCATCTCGGTGTCCTCAATAGCGGGCGAAGTGGCTCTCGTCCACGCCGGCCGGGTCACCATCCGCCAGCGCCAGACTTTGACCTGCACTCTTGCGGCCGGCCATCACCGGCTTGGCGACGCGGATGGGCGTGCTCCTGCTCGCCTTGCGCACCGACGACACCACCGTCGCACCGTCGAGCTTGAAGAAGCTCATGATGCGCTGCAGTTCCTCGGCCTGGCTGCTCATTTCCTCGGCCGTCGCGGCCAGCTCTTCCGAGCTCGACGCGTTCTGCTGCGTGGTCTGGCTCAGCTGCGTCACCGCCGAATTGATCTGCCCAACACCGGAACTCTGCTCTTCCGAGGCCGCCGTGATCTCCTGTACCAGGTCAGAGGTCTTCTTGATGTTCGGCACGATCGCGTCGAGCAATTTGCCCGCGCGCTCAGCGAGTTCGACGCTGGAACCGGCCACCTCACCAATCTCCTGTGCCGCGACTTGGCTGCGCTCTGCCAGCTTGCGCACTTCGGCGGCCACCACCGCGAAGCCCTTGCCATGCTCTCCGGCACGGGCGGCTTCAATCGCCGCGTTCAGTGCCAGCAGGTTCGTCTGGTAGGCGATGTCGTCGATGATGCCGATCTTCTGGGCGATCTGCTTCATCGCCAGCACCGTGGCCCTGACAGCTTCGCCGCCTTCGCTGGCTTCGGTTGCGGCCTTGCTGGCCATGCCGTCAGTGACCTTGGCGTTTTCCGTGTTCTGCGAGATCGAGGCGGTCATCTGCTCCATCGACGCGCTCGTCTCTTCGACGCCGGCCGCCTGCTCGCTGGCCGCCTGTGACAGTGACTGTGCTGTAGCGCTGACTTCTTCGGACGCTCCCGCCAGGGCCTCGGCACTGCCATTGACCTCCTTGACCACCCGCGAGAGCTTGGACACCGTGTCGTTCACATATGTCTTCATCTCTTCGAACGAGCCTTGGTAGGGCTTCTCGATGGTCTTTGTGAGATCACCCTGCGCCATCGCCCCCATCACGCGGACCACATCGTTGATGCTGTCGCCGGTGGTCATGACCAGCGTATTCAGGCCTTCGCCCATCTCTTTCTGAAAGCCCTGAAGCCCGGCCAGTTCGACGCGCGTGTCGAACCTGCCGTGATTCGCAGCGTCTACGACAGAGCGTTGCCCTTCGATCACCTGCTTCAGGCGCAGAACCATCTGGTGCACCGCGAACAGCATGCTGTGCTCGTCGCCCTTCCTGAGCCTGACATCGGCGTTCAGATCGCCGTTCGCCACCTGCCGCAGCAAATCGGCTGCATAGTCCGGCTCGCCGCCAAGCTGCCTGATGACGTTTCGGCTGAACCAGACACTGGCACCGATCCCAAGGAGAAATGCCAACAGCATCAGGACCAAGCTGAGCGTCGTAGCACGCTTGCCGTCCACTCCGGCCTGGGTCGAAACTGCGGCACTGTCGGCGGCGATCTTGTCGCCTGCTTCATCCAGCAGCTGGACGGGCTCGCGGTCCATCCCGTGCACGGCAGCGTCGCCCACTGTGGGGTCGAAGCCAGCGGCCTTGAAAGCATCGAACCCCTTGCGGTAGCTCTCACCCATCTTGGCGTGCGCCTGAACAAATTTGTCCACCAGCGACTTGCTCTCGCCCTGGGGGAGCACGGCCTGCAGTTTCTTGGCTTTGGCGGCCACCTCCTGTTCCAGCTTGGAGAAGGCGCCCCAGTACCTGTCCAGATCCTTGGGCTCCTTGCCACGCAGCAGCGTGTTCTTCCATTCCTGAACCTGCAACTTAAAGGCGATGGTCAGGTCGCCTACGGCGCGTTCGTTGTCATGGCTGGCCTGAACCACCGTTCCATAACTGTTCACCGACTGGTTCAGGCTGCTGATGCCGTAGAGGGCCGCGGCGAGAACCAGGGCAAGCACGAACGCAAAAACCAAAGGGAGCTTGAGGCTGAGTTTCATGATTTTCCCAGTGGTCTTTTCAGTAGCGAGCGAAGTGGCTCTCGTCCACGCCGACCAGCTCGCCACCCGCCAGCGCCAGGCTCGGACTGCCGCTCTTGCGGCTGGTGACCATCGGCTTGGGTGCCTTGGCCACGGTGCCCTTGATCGGCTTGCGTGCCGACACCGCTGCACTGGCACCGCCCAGCTTGAAGAAGCTCATCGTGCGCTGCAGTTGCTCGGCCTGGCTGCTCATCTCCTCGGCCGTGGCCGCCAGCTCTTCCGAGCTCGTCGCGTTCTGCTGCGTCGTCTGGCTCAGCTGGCTCACCGCCGAGTTGATCTGGCCCACGCCCGAGGACTGTTCCTCGCTCGCCGCCGTGATCTCCTGCACCAGGTCCGAGGTCTTGTTGATGCTGGGCACCATCGCATCGAGCAGCTTGCCCGCGCGCTCGGCCAGCTCCACGCTGGACGTGGCCACGGTGCCGATCTCCTGGGCCGCCACCTGGCTGCGCTCGGCCAGCTTGCGCACTTCGGCTGCCACCACCGCGAAGCCCTTGCCGTGCTCGCCGGCACGCGCCGCCTCGATGGCGGCATTGAGCGCCAGCAGGTTCGTCTGGTAGGCGATGTCGTCGATGATGTTGATCTTCTGGGCGATCTGCTTCATCGCTGCCACCGTGGCCTTGACCGCTTCGCCGCCTTCGCTGGCTTCGGCCGCCGCCTTGGTCGCCATGCTGTCGGTGATCTTGGCGTTCTCGGTGTTCTGCGAGATGGACGCCGTCATCTCTTCCATCGACGCGCTGGTCTCTTCGACGCCGGCGGCCTGTTCGCTGGACGCCTGGCTCAGCGACTGCGCCGTCGCACTCACCTCCTCGGAGGCACTGGCCAGCGACTCGGCACTGCCATTGACTTCGGCCACCACCTGGCCCAGCTTGTCGGCCGTGGTGTTCACATAGGTCTTCAACTCGTCGTAGATCCCCGGGTACTGGCCATCCACACGCTGCGTCAGGTCGCCTTGCGCCATGCCGCCCACCACCCGCACCACGTCGCCCACGCTGCTCGCCGTCACGGCCGCCATATCCTTCATGGCCTGCAGAAGCTGGGCGGTCTCATCCTTGCCATGCACGTCGATCTGCACGGACATGTCGCCGCGGGCAAGCTTGTTGGCGATCTCCACGGCCACGCCGATCGGGCGCGTGATGTTGCGCGTGATGGTCCACGCCATCAACAGCGCCACGATCACGCAGAAGATCAACGCGCCGACGACATACATGCGCGCCGTGGCATAGGTCTGCGCGGCCGACGCAGCCGCTGCGTCACCGCCTTCGACGTTCGTGTCCGAGAGCTTGTCCAGCGTCTCGCGCAGCAGGTTGTATTGCTTGAGCGACTCTCCCTGCATGGTTTTCGTGGCTTCGCCGTCGTTCCCCGCCGACGCGAGGTCGATGACCTTGCGGTGCTCGGCCAGAAACGCCCCGAGCGCGCTCGTGAACGTCTGGTAAAGCTTTTGCTCCTCGGGCGTGCTCACGAGCGCGCGCTGCTGATCCACCAACGTTTGCACCTTGGTGTTCTGCTTGTCGAGTTCAGTGCGGACTTGCGCAATGGCGGGCGGGTCATCCGCAAGAATGGCGCGGTATTCCAGCACCCGGACCCGGTTCATGTCCGACTTGATGGACAGGTAATTCCGAATGCTCGGCATCCAGTTCGTCGCCAGGTCGATCGTCGAGCCGTTCACGGTCGAAAGCTGCACGATGGCGTAGAAGCCGAGCCCCGCCATCAAGGCCAGGACGATCGCGAAGGCGCCAAAGAGCTTGGTCGCCAGTTTCATGTTGGAGAACATAGATGCCTTCTAGCTTCAAGGAGAACAGGCTCGATCGACAGCACGTTCGCGGCGTCGAGCACGATGACGAACTTGCCGCGGACCTTGGCCATGCCGCAGACGAAGTCGCTGCGGATGGCCGAGCCGAAGCTCGGTGGGGGCTCGATGTCGGAGGCCGGCAGCTCCAGCACCTCGCTGACCGCATCGACCACCACGCCGATGACCTGGCCGTCGTCGGCTGCATCCGTCGGCGCGGTTTCCACGATCACGATGCAGGTGCGCTTGGTCACAGCACTGGCCGGGCGGCCGAAGCGCGCCTGCAGGTCCATCACCGGCACCACCGCGCCGCGCAGGTTGATCACCCCGCGCACGCTCGCGGGCATCATCGGTACCTCCGTCAAGTGGCCGTACTCGATGATTTCCTTGATCGCCAGGATGCCGATGGCGAAGGCTTCGCCGCCGAGCATGAAGGTCAGGTACTGCAGGGGTTCGGGGGGGGCAGCCATCGCGGCCGGTGTCGGGGCCAAGCCCCGGCTCTGGATTGCAGCGGTGTTCATCACGCGTCCTTTCAGTAACGGGCGAAGTGGCTCTCGTCCACGCCGACCAGCTCGCCACCCGCCAGCGCCAGGCTCGGACTGCCGCTCTTGCGGCTGGTGACCATCGGCTTGGG
This sequence comes from Variovorax sp. J2L1-78, assembly GCF_030317205.1. Lineage (NCBI taxonomy): Bacteria > Pseudomonadati > Pseudomonadota > Betaproteobacteria > Burkholderiales > Comamonadaceae > Variovorax > Variovorax arabinosiphilus. The sequence goes on from NZ_JASZYB010000001.1 coordinate 1,425,699, forward strand.
TGCCTTGGCCACGGTGCCCTTGATCGGCTTGCGTGCCGACACCGCTGCACTGGCACCGCCCAGCTTGAAGAAGCTCATCGTGCGCTGCAGTTGCTCGGCCTGGCTGCTCATCTCCTCGGCCGTGGCCGCCAGCTCTTCCGAGCTCGTCGCGTTCTGCTGCGTCGTCTGGCTCAGCTGGCTCACCGCCGAGTTGATCTGGCCCACGCCCGAGGACTGCTCCTCGCTCGCCGCCGTGATCTCCTGCACCAGGTCCGAGGTCTTGTTGATGCTGGGCACCATCGCATCGAGCAGCTTGCCCGCGCGCTCGGCCAGCTCCACGCTGGACGTGGCCACGGTGCCGATCTCCTGGGCCGCCACCTGGCTGCGCTCGGCCAGCTTGCGCACTTCGGCTGCCACCACCGCGAAGCCCTTGCCGTGCTCGCCGGCACGCGCCGCCTCGATGGCGGCATTGAGCGCCAGCAGGTTCGTCTGGTAGGCGATGTCGTCGATGATGTTGATCTTCTGGGCGATCTGCTTCATCGCTGCCACCGTGGCCTTGACCGCTTCGCCGCCTTCGCTGGCCTCGGCCGCCGCCTTGGTCGCCATGCTGTCGGTGATCTTGGCGTTCTCGGTGTTCTGCGAGATCGAGGCGGTCATCTCTTCCATCGACGCGCTGGTCTCTTCGACGCCGGCCGCCTGTTCGCTGGACGCCTGGCTCAGCGACTGCGCTGTGGCACTCACCTCCTCGGAGGCACTGGCCAGCGATTCGGCGCCGCCGTTGACTTCGGCTACCACCTGCGACAGGCGCGTGACCATGTTCTGCATGGCCAGCAGCAGTTGGCCGGTCTCGTCACGCGACGTGGCCTCGACCGCCACCGTCAGATCGCCCTCGGCCAGCCGGTTCGCGGCGTCCACGGCGCGGGCCAATGGCCGCGTCACGCTGCGGCTGATGATGTAGCCCAGCGCGATGCCGATCAGCACGCCGCCACAGATCACGCCCAGCATCAGGCGCAGTCCGCTCTCGTACAGCGTGGTGGTCTCTTCCGCGGCCGCCTTGGCGCGCACCTCTTTCTGCTGGGTCAGCTCGCCCAGGTAGTCGTCCAGCGTGTTGGCCTTGGCGCGCACGCTGTCCAGCGACTGGCTCAGCGCCTCGTCGCGGTCGGCCAGCTTCTTGGCGCTGGCCATCGTCAGCGCCTGCTTCATCTCGCGCTGGTAGTCGTCGGACACCTTGTCGAACGAAGCGAACAGTTCCTTGGCACGGTCCGACGTGAACAACGGACGGCCCTTGCCGATGTTGGCCTTGAGCGACTCGGTGCTCTTGGCGATCGACGCCAGGTGCCGGGAGCGTTCTTCTTCCGAGGTGGCCAGCAGGAAGTTGCTGCGCGCACGACCGATCGAGATCAGGTCGATGTTGGCCTCCTTGATGTAGGACAGCCCCATCAGCTCCATGGCGTACATGTCGTCCGCCTTCTCGTTCATCTTCGAGGCGTTCGAGATGCCGATGGCGCCGACGATGGCACTGATGCCGGCAACGATCAGGAAGCCGGCAATCAGCCGCACCCCGATCTTCAGATTTGAGAACATGGCGAACCGTCCTTGGTGAAGTTTCAGGAAAACGAAGGGGTGCCGGGCCTCTCGACCGGCTTCGTGCTTTGCGTCTGCCGAAGCAGCATGGGCACGTCGAGAATGAGCGCGACCTCGCCGCTGCCCAGGATGCTGGAGCCGCTGATGCCTTCCAGGTGCGCGAACATCGGCGCCATCGGCTTGATGACGGTCTGCGCCTCGCCGAGCAGCCGGTCCACGATCAGGCCGAAGCGCTGCGCGCCCTGCTTGACGACGACGATGCTCTGCCGTGCGCTGGGCGCACCCGCCACCTTGAAGAGTTTGCGCAGCCGGATGAAGGGCAGCACCTGGCCGCGCAGTTCGGCGTAGTCGTGGCCCGTGTCCGCCGTGAACTCCACGCACTCCTCGATCACCTCCAGCGGCAGCACGAACACGGCGTTGCCGACGGTGACCTGGAAGCCGTTGATGATGGCCAGCGTGAGCGGCAGGCGCACCGTCACCGTCGCGCCTTCACCGGGCCGGCTGTCGATGCCGACCACGCCGCGCAGCGCGGTGATGTTGCGCTTGACCACGTCCATGCCGACGCCACGGCCCGACAGGTTCGTCACCTGTTCGGCGGTGGAGAAGCCGGGTTCGAAGATGAGGCCGTAGATCTCGGGATCGCTGAGCGGCTTGCCCGGCTCGATCAGCCCGCGTTCCACCGCCTTGGCCAGGATGCGGTCGCGCGAGAGCCCGCCGCCGTCGTCGCTCACCTCGATCACGATGCTGCCGGAGTCGTGGTACGCGTTGAGCGTGACCGTGCCGCGCGCGGGCTTGCCGCGTTCGGCGCGCAGCGCCGCGTTCTCGATGCCGTGGTCCATGCTGTTGCGCACCAGGTGCGTCAGCGGGTCGGCGATCTTCTCGACCACCGTCTTGTCCAGTTCGGTGTCCTCGCCGTGGATCTCCAGCGCGATGTCCTTGCCGATCTCGCGCGAGACGTCGTGCACCACGCGCTTGAAGCGACTGAAGGTCGCACCGATCTTCACCATGCGCAGTTGCAGCGCGCTGTCGCGCACTTCCTGCACCAGGCTCACCAGCGTCGAATGCGCCTCCTGAAGGGCGGTGTTCTGCAGGTGACGCCCCGCCACGCTGGCGGTCGCCGATGCAGTGATCAATTCCCCGACGAGGTCGACCAGGCGGTCGAGCTTGTCGGCATCGACGCGCACCGATTGCGTCTCGCCGGCCTTCGCGTCCTTGGCCGCGCGCTGCCGCGGCGCCGCCGCCTCGGCGGTCGCGCCGGCGGCCTGGACCTCGGCGACGGGTGGCTCGCCCGAGGGCGCATCGGCCGTCGCACCGGCCAGCGCCGCGTCGAGCACCGCCCGCGTGAGGCTGCGGCAATGCACCAGGATCTCGCCCATCTCCTGCGCACCCTCGGCGCCGAGCAGATCGAGGTAGTCGGCCACCGGGCTGCCCGGCGGCACGATGCGCACGGCGCAGTCGTCCTGCACGAACTCGAAGGCGCCTTCGATGGCCGCGCGGTCCGCCGTGCTTTGCAATGCGAGCTCGAAGCCCAGGTAGCACGACTCCGCCTCCATCTCGGCCAGCGCCGGCAGTGCATCCGGCAAGGTGGCGATGGCGGTGATGGTGCCCAGCTTCTTGAGGTAGCGCAGGAAGGACAGCGGGTCCATGCCGTTGCGCAGCACGTCCGGGCCGAAGCGCAGCGAGATGTGCCAATGGGCGGGGTCGGCTTCGGTGCCGCTCGACGCTGCCGCCACGGTCGATGATGCCGCCACCGGCGCGTGGGCCGGTTCGCTGCCGAGGTGGCGGTGCAGCGCCACCAGCAGCGGTGCGGCGCGCGCTGTCAGGTCGTCGTCGGCCTCGGTGTGTCCCGCCGCCGCGGCATCGACCAGGCTGCCGACGTGATCGCGGCAGGCCAGGAGCAGCGTGACCATCGCATCGTCCAGCGGCAGCGCGCCGGCGCGCACCTTGTCGAGCACGCTCTCGGCCACGTGGGCGAACTCCACGATGAAGTCGAGGCCGAACAGGCCGGCCGACCCCTTGATGGTGTGCGCCGCGCGGAAGATGGCGTTGACGGAGTCGGAGGGGTCGTCCTCCTGCAGCACGCCGAGCAGCGCGGCGTCCATCTCCTCGAGCAGTTCCCTGCATTCGACGAAGAAGGTCTGGAGGGCATCGTCCATGTTCATGCGGGCTCTCCCAGCGGCAGCGCTGCCGCCGCGATGTCGAAGAAGGACACGAGGTCGAAGAGGTCCAGGACGTCGCGCACGGCCTCGCTGGGCGCGCGCAGCCGCACGCTGCGGTCGCTGGCCTGGGCTGCGCGGTGCGTCGCCATCAACAGCTGCACGCCGGCGCTGTCGATCTCGGTCACACCGGCCAGGTCGATGTCCAGGCCCTCGGGCGCATCGGCAAGCGCCGCGATCAGGCGCGCCTGCAGTTCCGCCGCGCCGTAGATGGTGAGCTCGCCCTCCAGAGCGAGCGACGAGCGGGCGCTCATGGCAGCACCAGCTTCTCGACCGCTGCCAGCAGCATCGCCGGCTGGAAGGGCTTGACCACCCAGGCCTTGGCGCCGGCCGCCTGGCCTTCGCGCTTCTTGGCTTCCTGGCTTTCGGTGGTGAGCATGATGACCGGCGTGAACCGGTAGGCCGGCATGGCCTTGACGTTCTTCACGAAGGTGATGCCGTCCATGTTGGGCATGTTCACGTCGCTGACGATCAGGTGCACCTTCTGGCCGGTGAGCTTGGTCAGCGCATCCTGGCCGTCGCGGCCCTCGATGACGTCGTACCCGGCGCCCTTGAGCGCAATACCGACGACCTGGCGCACCGAAGCGGAGTCGTCGACGATCAGGATGGTCTTTGCCATGGGAGTCCTCTAGAAGAAAGTGATCTCGTTCTGCGGGGCCGGGGCCGATGCCTTGGCACCGCCGGGGCCTTGGTGGATGTCGCGCTCGCTGGCCATCGCATAGGTGGCCTCGAGTTCCTTGAGCAGGCCCGCCGCCTCCAGCGGTTGCAGGTCGCCGTCGCGCTCGCAGGCATCGCAGTGGTCCTGCACCACGGTCGGCATGCGCGTGATGTTGTCGCGCACGTGCGCCAGCACCTGGCTCACGCGGTCCTGGAACTGCAGCTGCACCAGGGCGTCGTTGACCTCGGCCTGGATACCGACGCTCTCCTCGCGCAGGAAGGCGGCCGAATCGGCCAGCGAGCCGGTCAGGCCCTGGAACTGCGCGAGCACGTCGCGGATGCGCGCCTCCGAGGCGGAGACGACCTGCTGCTCCTGCGAACGCGTCACCTCGGCCACGCTGCGCACCTCGTCGATGGCGCTGCGGATCGCGCCGGTCTTGCTGGCGATGAGGCGGCCAGTCTCGCCGGACGCCCGCGACAGCGCGCGCACCTCCTGCGCCACCTGCGAGAAGCCGCGGCCGCTTTCGCCCGCGTGCGCCGCCTCGATGGCCGCGTTGATGGCCAGCAGGTTGGTCTGCTGGGCCAGCCGCGACACGCCGTCGGCCATCTCGTGGAGTTCGCCGACAAAGATCTGCAGCCCTTGCACCTTGTCGAGCATCTGCGCCTTGCTCTGCATGGCGTCGCGCAGCGAGGCGACGACGGCCTGGAGCTGTTCCTGGCTGTCCGCATAGAGCGCCGCGGCGGCGGCGTCCGACGTCTGGCCCCCACCGCTGCCGGAGTCCGACAGCATCGTCCCGAGCTTCTGCACGATGGCCGCGAAGCGTTCGCTCAACGCGGCAATGGCCGTTTCCATCTGGCTGCGCGAGGCTTCGATCTGGCCGGACCAGACCGGCGCCACGTCGGCGCTGAAGGCGCGGTGTCCCACGAAGTAGAGGCGCAGCGACTCGTCGGTCGACCGCTGTGCCTTCACGGCGAACCAGCCCGCCGCCGCGCCCAGGCCGGTCAGCGCCACGAAGCAGGCCCCACCCGCGAGGCTCGCCGAGGACAGGAACAGACAGGCCGCACCGCCAAGCACGCCCATGGCGGGCGCAACGAGAAACTGAGCGTTCTTCCGGTTCGACATCAAGTTCAGGTTCATGTTGGTTCCAGGAATGCGCACGAGGCCCAGCCCATGGCCAACGGCCACAGAGGCCGCAGACAGGTGCGACAGTCACCCTTCTATTTCGGTGGGCAAGGCGCCCTCCAAGAGGGCACGAGTGACGAAATAGAGGACTTATCCGGCCAACATCGCCCAATTGACCGAGGGCTCGCCTCTCTAGCATCGGGGCCATGGAATCCCCTCGCCCCGCCCTTGCGTTGCACGCCGCCGCCGGTGGCGCTGCCACGGCCTGCGAGGTCGAGCACCGCGCCGACATCGCGCCGGTCGTGCTGCGCTTGCTCGTGGCGCATGCACGAGCCCGCGCGAAGGACCCGTCCGGCCTCCTGCGCGGCCTGGGCTTCGACCTGGTCGATCTGGACTCCCCCGTGCTGCAGGTGTCGTACCGGCAGTGCGCCGAGGCCATCCGGCGCGCGCTCGTGCTGCTGCCGAATCCCCACCTGGGGCTGGAGATCGGCGAGGCGCTTAACGTCGTGTCGCTCGGCAAGGTCGGCCTGGGGATGATGGCGAGCGAGAACCTGCAGCGGATGCTCGAATTCCTGATCGCGTTCCCGCGCCCGGCCGGCTGCCTGCTGTCGCTGCACGGCGAATCGACCGCGACGCACTTTTGCGTCGTGGCCCAGCCGCTGTTCCACGACCCGGAGCTGCAGCGCTTTCTGGTGACCTACACCCTGGCCTCGCTGGCGTCGCTGGCGCGCCAGATCGTCGGCCCGGCCTGCCGCCCGCTGTCGGTTGAGCTGGCCCTGCCACGGCCGGCTGCCACGGCCGCCTACGAGCAGGCCTTCGGACAGATGCCGCAGTTCGAGCGGCCGGCCAACCGGCTGGTCTTTGCCGGGGAAGCGCACCCCCTGCCCTGCGCCGAGCCCTCGGTGGCGCGCGCGATGCAGGAGGCGCTGCAGGCGGCCCGGTCGGCCCAGCCCGTCCAGGAGATCGGTGCGGCCGTGGCCCAGATCATCCGCCGGCACCACGGCGCCCCCCCGCCGCTGGCGCAGGTGGCCCGCGCCTTGAACATGAGCGAGCGCTCGTTGCGCCGCCGGCTGTGCGACGAGGGTCTGAGCTTCCGCGGACTGGTCGCCGACGACCGGCGCATCCGCACGCTGACGCTGGTGACGCAGTCGGACGCGTCCTTGACCCAAGTGGCGACACGCTCGGGCTACACCAGCGCGCGCAGCCTGCGGCGGGCCGTCAACCGGTGGACGGGCACCGGGCCGTCCAGCCTGCGCAAGACGGCCCAGCGGCCGGGCTGAGCGACCGGCCCGGCGACGCGCGCCTCAGGCACGCAGGTGGCTGCGCGCTCCTGAAGTCATCACCACTTATCGTCGCTCTTGGACGGCGTGGCAGGCGTCGCCAAGGGCGCAACCGCCGGGCGCGCCTGGGCGGGCCGTTGTGCCGGCGCGGCGGGCGCCGCTGCGCCGCCCGTTGCCGCAACCGCTTCGGCGGGCTGCGCCTTGGCGAGCACCGCACCCTTGAGTTCGGCACGCAGTTGCAGGCCACCCTGTGGCAACTGATCCAGGTTCGAACGCACATTCTCCAGCCGGCCATAGGACAGATTCGGCGTCACGCGTTCGATCACCAGTTCGCAGCACGGCGACTCGACGCGGCCGAGGCTCTGGCCCGTCTGCGGGTCCTTCATCTCGGCACCCATCGTGACCATCGCGTAGCGCGCGCCTTCCTTGAGCGCCTGGCCGCCCTGGCTGAGCACCACGTTGGTTCCGTCCCGTGAGACGACCGTCACGGGGAAGGTCCGCCGCAGCACCGAGGTCACGACCTGGTTGACCAGGTCGGTGCTCATGTCCTCCAGCACCTTGCCGCCGTCCACGCCGCGCCCGAGCGTGGTGGCTTCCGTCGAGGGCGCGCTGCCGCGCAGCGCGTCCGACGCCATCACCTGCCGTGTCGCCACGTTCACCAGCTTTTGGGTCAGCGCCCAGCCGCCGGAGTAGCTCACCAGCTCGCGCTCGCTCGTCCTGAGCTGGCGCGCATGCCGGTTGTAGGCCAGGTTGCTGACGCGCCCGCTCCAGACGAGATCCGCGCTCGCGGCCTGCGAGAGTTTGGCGAGCTCGGCGCTGGGCGCCTGACCCGAGGAGATCATGTCGAGCTCGCCCTGGATGTCGGGGCTGAATTCCCGGTCGAGCACCGCGAAACGCCCCGTCTGCACCAGCGCGTCGCTGATGCGCTGGCGCAGGGTCACTGCGACTTCCGCCGACGGCACCGAGCGGTCGCCCATCGGGAGGCTGGCACTGTCGAACCGGATCTGGCCGATGACCAGCTTGACCTTCTGCATCTCCGCAGAGGCCTCGAACTTCGCGATCCGGGCCTCGATGGTCGCCTTGTACTGCTGGCCGCCGAGCACGCCCGGCTCCTTCATCTCGACCAGCTTGAAGTTCTGGATGACACCGCCGGAGCGCTGCGTGACCGCATCGGCAAACGCGTTGCCGCGCAGCGAAGCGGCGTCCTGGCCGAGGCTGACGTCGAGGCCGAACTTGACGTTCACGCTGGCGGACTGCACCGCGGCGCCGTTGACCTGAAGGATGGCCAGCTTCATGGCTTCGGCCACCGCCTCGCCCGGCGATGCGCCGTAGCCTTGCGCGGTGGTCTGCACGTTCGACAGCTTGCCGACATCGGGCGCCGGCGCCGCAACGCTCATCGGCGTGGGCGCCGGTGCGGGTTTTTCAGGCTCGGCCTTGTTGCAGGCAGCCAGCAGCACCGCCGCAGCGACGGCGGTCATACGAAGAAGTGGACGCATGAGTGATCAGCCGATGTTCACAGGGCCTTGAGGGCATCGTTGGCATCGGTCGGCACCGGAATGTCCTGGCTCTGCGCGAACGCGATCGCGTTCTGCAGTGCGCCGCCGACGTTGGACATCGAACCGGGGAAGTTGGAGACGATGTAGACCGCCGACTGGAGCTTCGGCAACTGCAGCGGAGACGCGCTCTTCAGGCTCGAACCCATGGTCGACACGTTCTTGCCCACGGCGACCAGCTTGGTGGTCCCGGTACCCAGGAGCACGAGGCCCTTCGAATACAACGCCTTCGAATTCGCGTCCAGCACCGGCTTCTTCGCCATTTCGGCGGCCACGGCGCTGGTCGATGCGGCAACCGCCTTGTTCGACTCTTCCAGCGAATCCTTGGTGGCGCCTTCGGTCAGCGACGCCGAGGTCGCGGCCGACGTGGCTGCCGCCGTCTTCAGGCCCAGCGCCTCGGCCATCAGGCTGTTGGCGTTCAGCACGTCCTTGTTCGCCGCCACGTAGCCGCGCACCAGCGAATCCTGCTGCCCGGTCAGGTCACCGGCCGAGGCGCCGCCCGAGCCGCCCAGGCCCTTCACGCCGGGGATCGACGGCATGGAGAACTGTGCGTGCGCTGCGGTGCCGGCACCGAGAGCGAGGATGGCGGAAGCGATGGCGATCTGAAGCTTGTTCATTGTTTTGTCTTTCGAAAGATGCGGTTGGTTTTGGAAGAGCGAGGCGGGCCGGCTTACTGGATGCCCTTGGCCGTCAGCTGGCTGGTGAGCTCGCGCGCGGCGTTGTTCGCGGCCTGCGTGAGCGCGCTGCCGCGTGCGGTCGATTCGTCGGGGCCCACGCCGGCGTACTGGACCGGGCCGACGGCCGCCTGGGTCGAGGGGATGGCCTTGGACACGTTGTAGACCTTCGCATTGACGGTCACGCCAACGCGCACCAGGCCCGTGGCCGGGTCCTTGCCGGCCGGGGCGATGTCCAGCGTGCCAAGGGCGACGTAGGGCACGCCGGCCGTGCGCATGCCGGCGGCGATGGATTGCAGGGTGGCCGACTTCAGGTCGTTGCCGGTCTGGTAGTCCTCCTCCACCTTGGCCACCGAGAAGCGGCCGCCGGTGGCCGGTTCGGCCATGCCCGCTTCGATGACCTCGAAGCCGGCGCGGGCGAACATGCCGGTGAAGACGACGTTCAGGTTGGCGCTCGGGTAGAGGCGATAGGTGGCTTCGCTCGCACGCGTGACCGTGCTGCCACCCGTCTCGATGCTGCGGCTGCGGTTCGCGGAGAAGTCGGCCGTCGCGGAGGTCGACTCGTTGGTGCTGATCTGGTTGCCGCGGATGGACTCGCCTTCGGTGCCCTTGGCGCTGGTCGCACCGCGTGCATTGACGCTGACGTTCTGGTCGACGCGCTTGTAGACGCGGTCGTCGAAGGACTTGACCGATGCCACCTCGCGAGAGACGAAGACGAAGACCAGCTGCGATTTCTCGGCGGCCCCCGCCTTGGCGACGGCGGAGTTCGACTTCACCAGGTTGCGCAGGTTGGCCACGTTCAGCGAGACGCGAACAGCGACCGTGTACTGGCGCTTGTCGGGCATGTCTTCTTCGCCCAGCACGGTCGATTCAAGGATGTACCGGTCGGGGTTCGCCAGGATCTTCTCCCGCACGACATCGAAGTTCTCGCTCTCCGACTCGCCGGCTTCGGCGTAGTAGAACTCGATCGCCTTGAGCTGCGCCGCCTGCGTGGCGCGGGCCTTGTCGTCGGCCGACACCGACCGGCCGGGGTAGGTGACCGACGCCTTGCCGCGGGCCTGCTGGACCTGGGCCACCGAAGCGACAGCGAAGCACGCCAGGACGACGGCCATGAGTGAGCGAGTTATTTGCATTGGGACATCAGGAGGTTGGTTTTCAGGATCTGTGCTTCGATGTCGGGTGCTGCGGCTGCCGCCTTCACCCAACCCATGTCTTTGGTGGCGACCGCCGTCGCCAACCGCGTGAACAGGCCGTTCCACGAGTCGTAGTACGCCGGGAAGTCGTCGACGTAGGTCTGCGTGGCGGGGACGACCTTGGTCTCGCCGTTCTTCAGCGCCGTGTGGAGGTAGGCCGTGCCCATCAGCGGCTGCTCGATCTTCATCGTGGCGTAGGTGCCGTAGACGAAGCTGTCGCCGGCCGCGACGGAGCCGAACTTCACCTTCTTGATGCCGGTGAGATCCACCGCGATCGTGTAGTCGGGCTCGGGCAGCTTCAAGGTGAAGACGGTGCCGTCGGACACGCGCATGGCGAACACGTTGCCCACGGCGTAGCCTTGCGAATAGGGAATCAGCGGAACACCAGCGCGGGTCGAAATCGCCTCGCTCACTATGTCGGCGGCCCACGTCTCGGCCATGCCCGGCTCGCTCTTGAGGTATGGCGGCAGGCTGGCCATGACGCTCGGGTCCAGGCTGACCTTGGAAACCTTGAGCAGGCGCGGCACCTGCGACGGGAGCGTCGCATCGGCCAGGACGTTGGCATAGCGCACGAAGATCCCCGGCTTGTTCGCGGCACCTTCGTACACGGCCTGCACCCGCGCGAGGACCTCGGCCTTCGTGGGCTCGCGGTCGAAGACATCGATGTACGCGAAGCTCAGCGGATACGACCGGACGACGGTCATGGTCTTGAAGTCGAAGAACAGCGCCTGTGCACGGATCAGCACGAACAGCTTGCGCAGGCTGCCGAAGTGCTCGACCGACACCGTCTCCGAATTCACCACCAGCGAGGTGACGATCGCCTGGTCGCGGCCCTTGAGCTCCTCGATCATGCCCGGCGCGATGGTCAGATGCCGGGGCGGCGTCGCAGCGATGTTCGCCTGGATGCGTGCGTAGGCCCGGTCTCCCGCCTGCTCCAGGCCCTTCTCATAGGCGCGGGAATACGGAAAGCGCTGGTCCAGGCTGGCCGCGTCGCCAGAGAACGCCAGGCCCGCCAAGGTGACCGGTGTCCCCTGGGCCTGGGCTGTCGTCGGTAGAAAGAAGGCGTGCAAGGTGAGCGCGCCGGCCGCGATGGCCCTGCCAAAAAACCTCAAAAATGTCTCCCCGGTCGGCCCGCGATGGCAACGGCGAGATGCCCGCATCGACGCGCCCACATTTGTCATTCGCTAAGTTACGAACGTTTCCAAATGTACAAGATTGGGAGACCGGTGGATGTCGACCGGATGACAGCCGCACCACCCGCGCCAGGCCGCGGCGGCCGCTAGCCCGTGAACGTGGCCGTGGCGACGGGGGTCGCGGTCTGCACCAGGCTGTCCAGCGGCCAGCGCGGCTTGACGTCGAAGGCGTAGGCCTCGGTCGCTTCCTGCAGGCCGGCCTGCAGGCGCATGGCGGCGGCCATGGCGATCATGGCGCCGTTGTCGGTGCACAGGTGCAGCTCCGGGTAGTGCACCCGCACGCCGCGCTGTGCGCAGGCGGCGTCGAGCTGCTGGCGCAGCATCCGGTTGGCGCCGACGCCGCCGGCCACCACCAGGCGCTTCAGGCCAGTCTCGGCCAGCGCCGACAGGCTCTTCTTGAGCAGCACCTCGACGATGGCGGCCTGCGTCGATGCCGCCAGATCGGCCTTGCGCACGTCGAGCTGGTCGCCGAGCTTCTTGGCCTGCGTGAGCACCGCGGTCTTGAGGCCCGCGAAGGAGAAGTCGAGATCGCCACTGTGCAGCAGCGGGCGCGGCAGCTTGAAGGCCGCCGGGTCGCCCTGCTCCGCCAGCTTGGCCAGCCACGGTCCGCCGGGGTACGGCAGACCCATCAGCTTAGCGGACTTGTCAAAGGCCTCGCCGGCGGCGTCGTCGATGGTTTCGCCCAGGATCTCGTAGCGGCCCACGCCGTCCACACGCATCAGCTGGGTGTGGCCGCCCGACACGAGCAGCGCAACGAAGGGAAATTCCGGCGGATCTTCGCTCAGGAACGGCGACAGCAGATGCCCTTCGAGGTGGTGTACGCCCAGCACCGGCTTGCCCAGCGCCGCGCCCAGCGCGCAGGCCACGCCAGCGCCGACCAGCAATGCGCCCGCCAGGCCGGGGCCGCGCGTGTAGGCGACGACATCGACATCGGCCAGCCGCTTGCCGGCTTCGTCGAACACCGTCTGCGTCAGTGGCAGCACGCGGCGGATGTGGTCGCGGCTCGCGAGTTCGGGCACCACGCCACCGTAGGCCTGGTGCATGGCGATCTGGCTGTGCAGTGCGTGCGAGGCCAGCCGCGGCACGGCCGCGCCCTCCCATTCGACCAGCGCCACGCCGGTTTCGTCGCACGACGATTCGATTCCCAATACGAGCATGGCCGCGAGTGTAGGATGCGCGCGCTTGCGGGGCATGGATGTTGCTGCATGCCCCTTCACCCGCCCCTCGGAACGCCCACGACACGATGAAATCCGGACTGAGCTTCCTGATCGCCGCCCTGCGCAGCGAGATCGACGAACTCGATCAGCTGTCGCGCACCAGCGCGCTGGTCGGCACCATCGGCCGGCTGGTGCATGCCCTGCAGCGCGAGCGCGGCATCTCCAACGTGCTGCTGGCCTCCGGTGGCCAGCGCTTCGCCGCCGAACGGACTGCGCAGATCGCCGAGTGCGCCGGCCTCGAGCAGGCGGTGCGCGAATGCTTCGACGCGCTCGAAGCGGACCCGCGCCGCCTGGGCAACAGTGCCCGGCTGTTCAGCCGCATCGCGTGGGTGGTACCGGGCCTGGACGCCTTGCCGGCGCTGCGCCAGCGCATCGGTGCCCTGCAGATGCCGGCCGCCGAGGCGACGGGTGCCTTCGTCAAGGTGATCGCCGGCCTGCTCGCGGTGGTGTTCGAGGCCGCCGATGGCGCGACCGACCCCGAGATTTCCCGCCTGCTGGTGGCGATGTTCAACTTCATGCAGGGCAAGGAGCTCGCCGGCCAGGAGCGCGCCTGCGGTGCTGCGGCCTTCGCGTCCGGCCGCAACGAGGCGGCACGGCAGCAGCAATGGCTGCATCTGATCGAATCGCAGGAGCGCTGCTTTCAGGTCTTCTCGGAGTTCTCCGGCCCCGAGCTGGAGGCGCAGTGGCTGGCCCACCTGCCGCCGGCCCAGACGGCGGAGCTCGAGCGGCTGCGTCGCATCGCCTGCGCCGCGCCCGCCGGCGTGGCGCTCGACCCCAACCTGAGCCCGGTGTGGTTCGACTGCTGCACGCGGCGCATCGACGCCATGCAGACGGTCGAGGAGCGGCTGGCGGCGGACCTGCACCAGCTGTGTATCGCCAAGATCAGCCGCGCCCGCGGCGAGTTGCAGACCCACGAGTCGCTGCTGGCGCAGCTCGCTCACGCGCCGCCCGCCTCGCCAGCCGCCTTCTTCGACCAGCCGGCCACGCCGCTGCTCGCCGCCTCGCCCGCCGCCGGCGGACCGCCGTACGGCCGCCAGCTGGAGCGCTCGATCCTCGACATGGTCCAGGAGCAGTCGCTGCGCCTGCAGGCCATGAGCGACGAGCTCGACACCGTGCGTGCGTCGCTCAACGAACGCAAGCTGGTCGAGCGGGCCAAGGGCCTGCTGATGGCGCACCGCCGCCTGAGCGAGGCCGAAGCGCACAAGATGCTGCGCCAAACCGCGATGAACCAGAACCGGCGGCTGATCGACGTGGCCGAATCGGTGCTCTCGATGGCGGAGTACCTGCCCGTGGACGGGAAGCCCTGAGCGCAATTGGTGCATCGCACAACAAGCGTGCTGCACAAGGCTGGTCGATCCAATGAGCCCCCGCCCCCAGCCAGACCTTGCTTCGTCGCTACAACTTCAGTAGCAAAAACAGATTCTCGACTGCTGGCACACCGCTTGCATGTCACCGTGCATAGACCGACGTAGGTCTTCAGGCAGGCGGCATCCAACGCGGGGTGTCTCCCACCGAACCGGACAAAGGCGTCCGTGTCCGTCGAAGCTCGCTTCCCAGCAGCTTCGGCGCGACGCGGACGCCTTTTTTGTTTTTGTTTTGTTGTTTGTCTCTGGCCTTGCCATTCCTTCCGGAGTTCGCCCCATGACCGATCTGCTGAAAACGAAGTTGAGCCGCCGCCGCGTGCTGCAGGCTGCCGCTGTCGGTGCCGCCGGCATCGACCCCGCGCTGCGCGCCCTCGCCTACGCGCAGGGCTCCGACAAGCCCGAGAAGGAAGAGGTCAAGATCGGCTTCATCCCGCTGACCGACTGCGCCAGCGTGGTGATGGCCTCGGTGCTAGGCATCGACAAGAAGTACGGCGTGAAGATCGTGCCCAGCAAGGAAGCCAGCTGGGCCGGTGTGCGCGACAAGCTGGTCAATGGCGACCTCGACATGGCCCATGTGCTGTACGGCCTGGTCTACGGCGTGCACCTCGGCCTGAGCGGCCCGAAGAAGGACATGGCGGTGCTCATGACCCTGAACAACAACGGCCAGGCGATCACGCTGTCGAAGAAGCTGGCCGACAAGGGCGCGGTCGACGCGCCCTCGCTCGCCAAGCTGATCGCCAAGGAAAAGGGCGACTACACCTTCGCCCAGACCTTCCCGACCGGCACGCACGCGATGTGGCTGTACTACTGGCTGGCCTCGGCCGGCATCGACCCGTTCAAGGACGTGAAGAACATCGTGGTGCCGCCCCCGCAGATGGTGGCGAACATGCGCATCGGCAACATGGACGGCTTCTGCGTGGGCGAGCCCTGGGGCCAGCGCGCCATCATGGACGGCATCGGGGTGACGGCCATCACCACCCAGGACATCTGGAAGGACCACCCCGAGAAGGTGCTGGGCACCACGGCCGACTTCGTCAAGAAGTACCCGAACACCGCGCGCGCCGTGACCGCCGCCATCCTCGAGGCCGGCAAGTGGATCGACGCCGGGCTGCAGAACAAGAACAAGATGGCCGAGACGATCGCCGACAAGAGCTATGTCAACACCAGCGTGGACGCGATCAACCAGCGCATCCTGGGCCGCTACGTCAACGGCATGGGCAAGAGCTGGGACGACCCGAACTTCATGAAGTTCTACAACGACGGCGCGGTGAATTTCCCGTACCTGTCGGACGGCATGTGGTTCCTCACGCAGCACAAGCGCTGGGGGCTGCTCAAGGCACACCCGGACTACCTGAAGGTGGCCACCGAGATCAACCGCGTCGACATCTACAAGCAGGCGGCCACCGCCACCAAGACGCCCGTTCCCGCCTCGCCGATGCGCACCAGCAAGCTGATGGATGGCGTGGTGTGGGACGGGAAGGACCCGGCCAAGTACGCCGATTCGTTCAAGGTCAAGGCCTGAGGAGAACACCATGGTGAGCGCCGTCTTTCATTCCCCCCTGGAGGCCCATGTGCCTCTCGCCACACCGGCCACCGCGTCGGCCGCCGTACCAGCCAAGGCCGCCGCCGTTGCGGCGCCTGCGCCGGTGCAGACTGCGCCCCGCAAGCCGATCGACCTGCGCGCCTTCTGGATGCGCGTGCTGCCGCCGCTGGCCGGCTTCGGCCTGCTGCTGCTGGTCTGGGAGCTGATCGCGATGAACAGCACCACCGGCTTCCCCTCGCCGCTGGTCACGGGCAAGCAGGCGCTGACGGTGTTCGCCGATCCGTTCTACAGCAAGGGGCCGAACGACCAGGGCGTGGGCTGGAACGTGCTGTCGTCGCTGCAGCGCGTGGCGATGGGCTTCGGCCTGGCGGCGCTGGTCGGCATCCCGGCGGGCTTCGCCATCGGACGCTTCGAGTTCCTCTCGCGCATGTTCAACCCGCTCATCAGCCTGCTGCGCCCGGTGTCGCCGCTGGCCTGGCTGCCGATCGGCCTGCTGGTCTTCAAGGGCGCCAACCCGGCGGCCATCTGGACCATCTTCATCTGCTCGATCTGGCCGATGGTGATCAACACCGCGGTCGGCGTGCAGCGCGTGCCGAGCGACTACATGAACGTGGCCAAGGTGCTGAACCTCTCCGAATGGAAGATCCTCACCAAGATCCTTTTCCCTGCCGTGCTGCCCTACATGCTGACCGGCGTGCGCCTGGCCGTCGGCACCGCGTGGCTGGTGATCGTCGCGGCCGAGATGCTGACCGGTGGCGTGGGCATCGGCTTCTGGGTGTGGGACGAGTGGAACAACCTCAACGTCGCCAACATCATCATCGCGATCTTCGTCATCGGCGTGGTCGGCCTGGTGCTCGAATTCGCGCTCATCAAGATCGCCACTGCGTTCACGTTCGAAGAGGTGAAGTCATGAATGATGATTCCAAGTTCATCGACATCCAGAGCGTCGAGCAGACCTTCAAGACGCCCAAGGGCAGCTTCCAGGCCCTGCGCGACATTCACCTGACGGTCGCCAAGGGCGAGTTCGTCGCGCTGATCGGCCACTCGGGCTGCGGCAAGTCGACGCTGCTGAACCTGATCGCGGGCCTGACCCGACCGACGCACGGCACGCTGCTGTGCGCCAACAAGGAAATCGCCGGCCCCGGCCCGGAGCGCGCCGTGGTCTTCCAGAACCACTCGCTGCTGCCCTGGCTCACCTGCTACGAGAACATCTACCTCGGCGTGGAGCGTGTCTTCGCGGCAACCGAGAGCAAGGCGCAGCTGAAGGCCCGCACCGACGCGGCGCTCGCGCTCGTCGGCCTCACGCCCGCCACGGGCAAGCGGCCCGGCGAGATCTCCGGCGGCATGAAGCAGCGCGTGGGCATCGCCCGTGCGCTGGCGATGGAACCCAAGGTGCTGCTGATGGACGAGCCCTTCGGTGCGCTCGACGCGCTGACCCGCGCCCGCCTGCAGGACGAACTGCTGGCCATCGTGCAGAAGACGCAGAGTACGGTCGTGATGGTCACGCACGACGTGGACGAGGCGGTGCTGCTGTCCGACAAGATCGTGATGATGACCAACGGCCCCTCGGCCACCATCGGCGAGGTGCTGCCGGTGAACCTGCCACGGCCGCGCAACCGCGTCGAGCTGGCCGAGGACCGCGACTACGTGCACTACCGCAAGGCGGTCATCGACTTCCTCTACACGCGGCAGGGCCACGTCGAGAAGGCGGCCTGAACGCCGCATGCCGGGAACCGCCATGGACATGCGCGTGAAAAAGCAGAAGCTGGTGCTCGTGGGCAACGGGATGGCCGGCGTGCGCACGCTCGAGGAACTGATCAAGATCGACCCGGCGCTCTACGACATCACCGTGTTCGGCGCGGAGCCGCATCCCAACTACAACCGCATCCTGCTGTCGCCGGTGCTGGCGGGCGAGCAGTCGCTCGACGAGATCGTGTTGAACCCCTGGTCGTGGTACGAGGAGCACGGCATCACGGTGCATGCGGGCCGCCGGGTGGTCGAGGTCGACCGCGTGCGGCGCATCGTGCGCGCCGACGACGGCACCGAGGCGCCCTACGACCGCCTGCTGCTGTGCACCGGCTCCCATCCCTTCGTGCTCCCTGTGCCGGGCAACACGCTGGAGGGCGTGATCGCCTACCGCGACATCGCCGACACGCAGGCCATGATCGAGACCGCCAAGACGCACCGCCACGCGGTCGTCATCGGTGGCGGCCTGCTGGGCCTGGAAGCGGCCAACGGCCTGATGCTGCGCGGCATGACCGTGACCGTGGTGCACGTCAGCGAATGGCTGATGAACCGCCAACTCGACGACGTGGCGGCCGGCCTGCTGCGCCAGTCGCTCGAAGACCGCGGCCTGAAGTTCCGCCTGGGTGCCCACACGCAGGCATTGCTGGACGACGGCGCGGGCCGCGTGCGCGCGGTGCGCTTCCAGGACGGCAGCGAAGAACCGGCCGACCTGGTGGTGATGGCCGTGGGCATCCGCCCCAACGTGCAGTTGGCCGAATCGATGCGGCTGCACTGCCAGCACGGCATCGTCGTCACCGACACGCTGCAGACCGTGACCGACGCGCGCATCTACGCGGTGGGCGAATGCGCAGCGCACCGCGGCATTGCCTACGGCCTGGTCGCGCCGCTGTTCGAGCAAGCGCGCGTTGCGGCCAACCACCTGGCCGAGATGGGCTACGGCCGCTACATGGGATCGCTCACCTCGACCAAGCTGAAGGTGACCGGCATCGACCTCTTCAGCGCCGGCGACTTCATGGGCGGCGAAGGCACCGAGGCCATCGTGCTGCGCGACCCCACGGGTGGCGTCTACAAGAAGCTGGTGATCAAGAACGACAAGCTGGTCGGCGCCTGCCTTTACGGCGACACGGTGGACGGCAATTGGTACTTGCAACTGCTGCGCGACGGCAGCAGCGTGCAGGGCATCCGCGACACGCTGATGTTCGGCGAGAACGCCTGAGCCGCCATGAGCCTCGGCCTGTCCATGCACGGCGCGACGCGGGAAACCCGGTCCACCTGCCCCTATTGCGGCGTGGGCTGCGGCGTGATCATCGAGTCCGCCGGCGCGCAGATCACGGGCGTGCGCGGCGACCCCGACCATCCGGCCAACTTCGGCCGGCTGTGCACCAAGGGCTCGACGCTGCACCTCACGGCGACAGCCGCGGTCACGATGCAGACGCGCCTGCTGCAGCCGATGCGGCGCGCGGAACGCGGCACGGCGCCTGCGGCCATCACCTGGGACGCCGCGCTCGACACCGCCACCGCAAAGTTCGCCCAGGTGATCCGCGACCACGGCCACGACGCCGTCGGCTTCTACATCTCGGGCCAGCTCCTCACCGAGGACTACTACGTCTTCAACAAGCTGGCCAAGGGCCTGATCGGCACCAACAACATCGACACCAACTCGCGCCTGTGCATGAGCAGCGCGGTCGCGGGCTACAAGAAGACGCTGGGCGCCGACGCGCCGCCGGCCTGCTACGACGACTTCAACCACGCGCAGTGCCTGTTCATCGTGGGCAGCAACACGGCCTGGGCGCACCCCATTTTGTTCCGTCGCATCGAGGACGCAAAGCGCGCGAACCCGGCGATGAAGATCGTCGTGGTCGACCCGCGCCGCACCGACACCTGCGAGATCGCCGACCTGCACCTGGCCATCCAGCCCGGCACCGACGTGATGCTGTTCCACGGCCTGCTGCACCTGATGCTGCGCGAAGGCTGGACCCGCCCGGACTACATCGCAGCGCACACCAGCGGCTTCGATACGCTGGCGGCGCGGGTGCGCGACTGCACGCCCGAGCGCGTGGCACAGGTCTGCGGCATCGATGCGCGCGACCTGCTCGAAACCGCACGCCTCTTCGCCACCTCGGCCGCCACGCTGAGCCTGTACTGCCAGGGCTTGAACCAGTCGTCGTCGGGCACGGCGAAGAACGCGACGCTGATCAACCTGCACCTGGCGACCGGGCAAATCGGCCGGCCCGGTGCCGGGCCTTTCTCGCTGACCGGCCAGCCCAACGCGATGGGTGGCCGCGAGGTCGGCGGCATGGCGAACCTGCTGGGCGCGCACCGCGACCTGGCCAACCCCGCGCACCGGGCCGAGGTGGCGGCGTTGTGGGGCGTGGCAGACGTACCGGCCGCACCGGGCAAGACCGCGGTCGAGATGTTCCAGGCCGCGGCCGACGGCGAGGTCCGCGCGCTGTGGATCGCCTGCACCAACCCCGCGCAGTCGATGCCCGACCAGGCCACCGTGCGCCGCGCGCTGGAGCGCTGCGAGTTCGTGGTCGTGCAGGAGGCCTTCGCCACCACCGCGACCTGCGCCTACGCCGACCTGCTGCTGCCGGCCACGACCTGGGGCGAGAAGCTGGGCACCGTGACCAACAGCGAGCGCCGCATTTCGCGCGTCCGCCAAGCGGTGCCCGCCCCCGGCGGGGCGCGGCACGACTGGTCGGCGGTCGCCGATTTCGCGCAGCGTCTCGAAGCGGTGCTGCCGCCGCGCAGCGTCACGCCGCTCTTCCCCTACGCCCTCGACGCCGAAGCCGGTGCCGAAGCCATCTGGAACGAGCACCGCGAGAGCACGCGTGGCCGCGACCTGGACATCACCGGACTCAGCTGGCCCATTCTGGACGCACAAGGTCCGCAGCAATGGCCGTGTCCTGCGGACACGGCCTGCGGCGGCAATGACAACGGCAACGCGACCGCGTTGCCGGCCGTCAGGCGCCAGTTCGGCAAGGCCCGCCTGTACGAAGACGGCGTGTTCCCCACACCCGACGGCCGCGCCCGCTTCTACGACGTCGCCTACAAGCCGGTGGCCGAAGCGCGCGAACCGCGCTACCCGCTCTCTCTCAACACCGGCCGGCTGCGCGACCAGTGGCACGGCATGAGCCGCACCGGCACGCTGGGCCGCTTGTTCGGCCACGTGCCGGAGCCGGTCGTGCAGATGCACCCGCAGGACATGGTGCACCGGGCGCTTCGCGACGGCGACCTCGTGCAGGTCGCATCCAAGCGCGGCGCGATCGTGCTGCCGGCGCAGGGCAGCACCGACATCGGCCCGGGCCAGAGCTTCATCGCCATGCACTGGGGCGAAGAGGCGCTGAGCGGCCGGTCGAGCGCCGGCGAGCGGCTGGCCGGCGTCAACACCCTGAGCACCCCGGTGTTCTGCCCCGATTCGAAGCAGCCCGAACTCAAGCACGCGGCGGTGCAGATTGCGAAGGCCGAGCTGCCCTGGTCGCTGCTCGCTGTGGCTTGGCTGCCCGGCGACCGGGTGCTCGCGGCGCATACCGCCTTGCGCGCGCTGATGCCGCGCTTCGCCTTCGCCAGTTGCGTGCCCTTCGGCAGCGGCGGCGCGCTGGCGGGCGGCGCGTCCGAACGCAGCGGGCTGCTGTTCCGCGCGGCCGACACCGAAGCTGCGTCACCCGAACTGCTCGCCGAGATCGAGG